>NZ_WLCM01000030.1 GCF_013317235.1 Leisingera sp. ANG59
CCTGCACCACGCCCTGCACCACGCTGTGGTCATACAGATCGAAGGTGCCAGCTACCGCCTGCGCAGCCATGCCGACCTCATACCCGAGCATGTCCGCGCCAACGCCCCGATCGCTCCCCCGCCTCCGCCGAAGCGCCGCGGGCGACCGCCAAAGACAAGGAATGGAGCCGCTGATCACTAACGCCGGCTGATCACCGGGACCGAGCAAGTGGGGAATTTTACTTCGGCACTTTTGGGGAAAATTGAAACGGCGTTGACAGACACCATTGTGCTGAACATTTGCTGCTGCACAGGCGTCATGCGCCAGGGTGACCTTGAAACCCTTGTCGGCCGCAGCGCGAACAGTGGCGTCTATGCACATCTGGGTCATTGCACCGCATATCGTAACTCCTTCTATCTGCGCGCCGCGCAATATGTCCTCCAGATCGGTGCCGACGAAACTGTTCGGCCTGGCTTTTGTGATGACTTTCTCTGTCCCGGTTGGCTCCACGCTGACATGAATCGCGCTGCCGGGTGTTCCAGGCCGGAAGAACGGCGCGGAATTTGACGGCATCAAATGCTGGACATGGATAATCAACATGCCGGTTTCCCGGGCGGTTGCGAGTAAACGCGCCGCATTTGACGCGGCAGCATCCATGTTCGGCAAGGGCATCTTGCTTCCACCGAAACTTGGGAAATAGTCGTTTTGAATATCGACCAGCAGCAGGGCGGATTTTTTCATTTTGTCCTCGTTCATTTGGTGCAACTGGGGCTGTCTCGTCTTTACGTGCTCGCGGACCCTGATTACGATTGGCAGAAATGACGGATTTTGTGCCAGATATGCCAAAAGCGGCCATCATCAAATATGAAGGTGCCCAACAGTCCGCGTTGTTTGGATTGGGCGAAATTTTTGAGACGGCGAACCGTATGGCCGACGGCGAACCCGGGCCACGTCTCTTCCATGAAGTCCTCGAACCCGCATCGTTGAACAGCCAAGGAAATTTCGATGCGGTCATTCTGCCGCCAACCCTGACGGGCGCGAGAGGGGCTAGCGACAAGAAGCTGCATCGTTGGATCAGAGACATGCATTCCCGAGGAGCCGTTGTCTGCTCTGCCTGTGCCGGAGCTTACTGGCTGGCGTATGCGGGGATTCTGGACGGACGGCCGGCCACCACACATTGGGCTCTGGAGAAGGATTTCAGGTCGACGTTTCCCAAGGTGCATCTTCGGCCGGAACGTATCCTGCTTGATGACAACGACATCATAACTGCGGGAGGTGTGATGGCTTGGGTCGATCTTGGAGTTCAACTTGTTGGCCGCTGGATGGGGCCATCCGTTGTTTCCCGCATCTGCCGCCAGATGCTTATAGACCCAACCGGGAGGGAACAGCGCAACTACCGTTCGTTCCGTCCCGGCCTGTCGCACAATGATCAGCCCGTTCGCGCATTGCAGCTTTGGATGGAAGGCAATGCGGACAGCGATCTCTCCGTCAAAGCGCTGGCGGGCCGCGCGAATTTATCCATGCGTACCTTGCAACGAAGATTCACCAGCAACACCGGCCTTTCGGTCAATCAGTATGTGCAGGAACTGAGAGTGGAAAAAGCAAAGGGAATGCTCGAACTCACGGAAATGACAGTGAGCGAAATTTGCTGGCGCGTTGGTTATCATGATTTGTCGGCGTTCAACCGCCTGTTCAAGTCGGTGACCGGCCTGAGTGCCGGAGAGTACCGGCGCCGGTTCAAGATCAATTACGCCCAATAGGAACGAACACCAGAAACCAGATTGCGGCTTTTATTTTTGCCCTGACAGGCTTTCGCACAAGCACGGTGCGAGAGCATCAGCTATCGTTCCCTCTTGTTGCTTGTTCCAAACCCCGCGAGCTCCCGCTTCAGGCGCCATTCCTGGCATTCCCCTTCACGTATTCTGAGGTAATAGTGTCCGCATGATTTCCGTGCCGCTGCCCTTCATTGTCGCGCTTGTTCTGACCTTTTTGCTATGTCTCATCATGACACAGAGGGAAAGCGGCTACAGACCTGCCATAGTCTTTCTGAGTGCCTGTATCACGCTGCTCGTGGTTGTCGGACTGCGGTGGAGCTACGAGGCCCCGGTTTTCCGGTTCCTGCAACCGGTGACCGCGGCATTTCTGCCACCTGCCGCGTGGCTGTGCTTCTCTGGTCTGAACGGGCTGGCGAAAGGCCCAGCCTGGCACCATTTCGTGCCAACGGGAATAGTGTTTGTGCTTTCGGCGCTGTGGCCATGGGTTTATCCTCCTATTGACGCCCTGCTGGCCGCGCTGTTCCTCGGCTACGGTGCAACGCTGATGCGGCGTGGCCTCGCAGGAGCGGACCTTCTAACCGGAGCCCGGCTGAGCGATGCCCCGCAATCCGGCCGGGCGGCTGCCTGTGCGGGCGGACTACTGTTGTTTTCCGGGATGGTCGATCTGGCCATCGCCATGGATTTCGGGCTCGGCGGTGGCGGCCACGTCCGGGGGATCGTCAGCGCTGCAAACCTTCTGGTTCTGCCGCCGATTGCCTGGGCGGTGATCGTGATGGTGCGCTGCGTGCCGCAGCCCGAATCGGCACCTGTGGCCGGGAATTCCGAGGACCCGGCTTGGCAAGGCCTCCCGGCACCCGCCGACAACCAAGTCATGGCAGAGGTAGACCGGATTCTGGCCGAGCGCAGGCTTTACCGGGATCCGGACCTGACACTGGACCGGCTTTCGCGCCGTTTGGGCATTCCCGCCCGGCAGGTCTCCAGAGCTATCAACCGCAAGCTGGGCCAGAATGTGTCGCAGGCCATTAATGGATGGCGCATCCGCGACGCAATGGAACTGCTGGTGGAAACAGACCGCCCGGTGACAGAGATTATGTTCGACTGTGGTTTCCAGACGAAGTCGAATTTCAATCGGGAGTTCCGGCGCGTTGCCGGCACCTCGCCCAGCGGCTGGCGCCGCCAGGCCAGGTCCGGCACAATCGCTTCGGTCAGCGCGGTGGAAGCGTTTCCTCCAGAAAGCTGATGATTGCCGCGGAGATTTCCGCATGGATCTCTGCGCGGCCACGGCTGCCGCCATCCCGGCAGATAATTCCCTCTCCCGGCACTTCCGCCTCGATCAATGCTTCTCCCCCTGGCTTGCATCGCTGCATGAAGCTGAAGTGGATTGCATCCGGGATTGTCACCTTGCGGGTACTTCCGGCGGGCAAATGTTCGCTAAGCCAACCGGATTCCAGTTCCGCCGGCATATCGCCGACATCAATGCCCGCGCCAAGTATGAGGGCAGGAACAGGCAGCGCAGCGAGGCTTTCCGGTGTGAAACCCCGAGCCAGGCCAAGGTCCAGGGAGACAAAGCTATTCACACGCGGGTCACGAAAATCCTGACCGAGGGCGGCATCAGCCAGCCCGAGTTCTCCGGAAAGGGAACAGGCCCGGAGATTGGCGTTGACCTCACAATCCCGCGCGAACCGCACCGGGTCGAACCGGCCACCCGCAACAGCTGTCACCGTCCAGCCGCCCAGCGAATGGCCGATAGCGGCGATGCGGCTTGGATCGATCTCTCCAGCCAGTGCCGGATCTGCCAGAACGCCATCGATGGTGCGGCTCAGATCGCGCGGCCGCTCCCAAAGCATCTCAGCCTGAATGGGATTCCGGTCAAAGGTGGTCGTTCCGGGATGATCCGGGGCGGCAACTGCATAACCCTGTCCTGCCAGTTCTCCGGCCAGCCAGTTGAGGTTCCGCCAGTTGCCGCCGAACCCGTGCGACAACACGATGAGGGGATGCGGCCCTGGTTCCGGCGTTGCTCCGGGAATGGCACTGATGCCGATGAACGCCGGATTTTCGCCGATTGGTTGAGGTGGGGCGTTGTCTTCGGCCGGATACCAGAGTGCGACATTCAGCGGACGAGTGCCTTCTCCATCGATACCGAAATGGCGAAAACCGGTCGCTTCGGCTTGTGCGGAGGCGGTCACGCAAATCAAGCACGCGCTGGCGGTGAAAGAGGTCTTGAGCATAACAAAGGTCCTTCTGTGCAGTGAACCTGCGCTTCATCAGCCGAAATGACGGCATGCGAGACCTGAATCGCGATCGAGGACCAAAGATTTCTGTTCAAAGGGTGGGTAATATCCACATTGGGCTTTGATGAGTTTCTTGGAAAGCATCACGATCGCGAATGCGCCCGCCCAAATCTCTTCATTTGGCAGGTGAGGCATCAGCCCCTAAACCAAAGTCACAGAATAATATTCATAATTGGAAAGCGGTCATCACATGGAAAACCACGCGGAGCTTTTTGAGGCATTGCAGACATATTTTGACGGTTTGTTTTTCTGCGACAAGGACAAGCTGGACGTCGTGTTTCACCCTGCGGCGAGTCTGTTTGACGCGGAGAAAGGTGTGATTTTTGCCGAGCCGGTTGCGAGTTTCAACGCTGACGTGGGCGGCAATGCGGCCAACTCGCCCCATGCCCTGGGCCAGGAGCCGGATGCGGAGATCCTGATGGTGGACTACCTGTCGCCGGTCAGCGCGGTCGCGAAGATCCGCTTTCGCGCGCGCAAGAATGTGTATCAGGATCACCTGTCGCTGCTGAAAGGCGAAAACGGATGGCAGATCGTGGCCAAGGTTTGGTGCCTGGAGAAAGTGGTGGACCGGATCTGAGGGAGGGTCAATCCAGCCGCTGCGGGTCTTGTCGGAAACTCCTGGCATGGGCTGCCGCGGCACCGCCCGGCAACCTGCACCCTGTCCACTGACCTGTTTGCGCGGGCAAGGTGCAGGACCTGCCTGGCCGCTAGGTGTCGCTGCCAAATCGGTCTATCGTTTGTTTAAAGGTGAAAAATCCCAGATCCAGACGCGGGGGGGGGGAGAGAGCCGCTATCCCGCAGAAGCGCATCATCATCTCATTTGGATGAAAGCATTGGCGACAAGGCGATCTGGCGGTCTGTTGCACTGGCGATGAGGTCCGGGTCATGGCTCACCAGAAGCAGGGCGATGCCTTGATCGCGCGCAAGGCCCGTCAAGAGCTGAATAACCTCCTTTTGGGTCAATGGGTCGAGACGCGAGGTGGGTTCGTCCGCAAAAAGGAACACCGGGTCCAGCAGCAGAGCGCGCGCTATGGAGAGGCGTTGCAACTCGCCGCCGGAAACCGCGTCCGGCTTGCGTGCGAGAAGGCCTTTCTCAAGGCGGAGCCGTTCCAGCAAGGGCGGCAGACGGTCGCGCGGGATGCCGTGCAGCGCCATGAGATCCTCCAGGCCCTTTCCCAAGGCCGGGTGCGGCGCAAAGGAGGCGGGCGGATCCTGCCAGAGTTTCTGGAAGCGCATGCGGGCCTGCCCGTCGCTGCGCGTCACCCTGCCGGTGGCGGGCGCCGTGATCCCCAGGAGCGTATCGCCCAGCGAGGATTTCCCCACACCGGAAGGACCGCAAAGCCCCACCACCTCACCGGCATGCAGCACAAGATCCAGGCTCTCAAACAGTTGACGCCCACCGCGTTCAACGGTGACCCCCTGCGCCGACAGAACAGGCGTTCCCCTCCGGGCGGAGGGGCTCTTTTGCCAATGCCGCGGCTCCGCAGCGATGAGTTCCGCTGTATAGGGATCGGTCGGGGTCTTGAGCACCTGTTCAGCCGGGCCGCGTTCGATCAGCTGTCCCTTGCGCAGCACCAGGATCTCGCCACCTAGGGCCTCTGCCAGCTCAAGGTCATGGGTGATCGTCAGCAGCGCACCGCCGTCGTCTGTCACCCGTCTCAGGCGCAGTGCAACCTCGTCGCGGCGGGCGAAATCAAGCCCCTTGGTCGGCTCGTCGGCGACGACGATCCGCCCCCC
Source organism: Leisingera sp. ANG59 (assembly GCF_013317235.1). Taxonomy (GTDB): domain Bacteria; phylum Pseudomonadota; class Alphaproteobacteria; order Rhodobacterales; family Rhodobacteraceae; genus Leisingera. Next base: position 5,784 of record NZ_WLCM01000030.1, read on the forward strand.
TCCGGCGCGGGCGGCGGCGATGGCAAGACGTTGCGCCATACCGCCCGACAGCTCGAAAGGGTAGCGCTCGGCGGCCTGGCCGAGACCAAGCGCGGCGAGGTCTTCGCTGGCGGCGGCGGCGGCATTGGTCTTGCCGGCCACCAGCCTGTGGACCTCCGCGACCTGTTGCCTGGCGCGCATCAGCGGGTCCAGCGCGCGCCACGGCTCCTGCGGCAGCACAGAGATGGCGTGCCCCCAGAGGGAGGCAAGCGCCTTGGGATCGTCGAGAGCGACAGGCGCACCCTCGATGTGCAAAGTCCCCTGAGCGTGCAAGCCCGGTGGCAATGTCCCGAGGATGGCCTGGGCAAAGAGGCTCTTGCCAGAGCCGGTCTCGCCGATCAGGGTGACGGACTGCCCCGCTGCGACACGCAGAGCGATCCGTTCGACCATCGCGGCTTGGCTGCCCTTGACGGTCAGGTCAGCATTCAGAAGCGTCATACCTTGGGGCCTCCAGCGATGAGTGTCAGGGCGAGCAGGGTTGCCATTGTGGCGATGACCGGTTGCAACAGCGCCCAGGGCGCCTCGCGCCAATAGGGCAGCAGTTCGACCATCATCAGCCCCAGTTCCGGCGTCGGTGCGCGCACGCCTACCGACACGAAGCCGAGCGCGGCAATCCCCATGACGACTGCGGCGAAGGTCAGCGCGAAGGTGGCGCGCAAGACCGGGGCCAGTTCCGGCCAAAGATGCGTGCGGAAGATATAGATCGGGCCGAAGCCGAGAAGTCTGGCGGCCTCGACCGCCGGCGCGGCAATCTGCGCACGGATGGCGGCGCGCGTGAGGCGAAAGATCTCGACCCAGAGCGTCGCGGACAGGCCGGCCCAGAAGGCCAGCGGCTGGTTCGGCAGGATCAGCCCGGCGATGAGCACGATCAGAAGCGCGGGCAGTGCCACAATGGAATCGGCGAAGAGCACCAGCGCACGATCCACCCAACCGCCGCGCCAGCTTGCCAGCGCACCGAGCGCCACGCCAATCGCCGCAGTGGTCACCAGCGTCACGAAGGCGATCGTCAGCGACAACCGAAGCGCCGCGGCAAGGCGCGCGGACATGGAGCGGCCGAGGTGATCGAAGCCGAAGGGCGTTTCGGCGGAGGGCGGTTGCAGCGCATTCAGGAGGCTTTGGGCGGTGGGGTCGGTCTCGTTTACCAGCGGCAGGCCGAAGGCGAAGAGCAGAACGGCGGCGAGGATCGCCAGGCCAAGGCATCTGGGCATCATTGCGCTGCCTCTCTCGGGTCGAGCACACGCGCGGCGATATCCGCAAGCGCATTGATCAGGACAAAGGCAAGACCCATGATCAGCGCCGTCCCCTGCACCATGGGCACATCGCGGTGGAACACTGCATGGACGAGCGCATGGCCGATCCCCGGCCAGCCGAAGATGGTTTCCACAACCACGACCCCTTCCATCAGCGCCACGAATTGCGCGGCGATCAGCGTCAGCACGGGCACCGCCACGTGGCGTAACCCGTGACGCAGGACGACCTGTCGTTCGGACAGGCCTTTCCAGCGCGCAAAGCGCCACCAATCGGAGTCGCGCGCCTGCACAACCGCCTCGCGGGTGATGCGGGTGGTGTTGGCGGCGAGACCGAGCGCCAGTGTCAGGCCGGGCAAGATCAGGTGCCGCGCCTCGCCATGGCCGGCAGCGGGCAAGAGCCCCATGCCGATTGCGACCACAACGATCAGCACCAGCCCCAGAAGGAACTGCGGCGTGGCCTTAAAGACGGAGGCCAGGAGCACCGTGGCCCGGTCGAACCATCCGCCGGGGTGCAGCCCCGCCCAGAGACCCAGCGGCGGGCCGATCAGCAGCGACAGGAGGATCGCCACGCCCGCCAGCTCCGCCGTGGCGCCGAACTGATGCGCGATTTCGGCCAGGACGGTTTCCCCCGTCACCAGCGAGGTCCCGAGATCACCGCGAAACAGGCCCGCGATCCACCCCAAGAAGGCGGAGATGCCCGCCGGGTCGCCGATCTGGCTGCGCACCAGTTCGGCGTTCTCGGCGGTCACGTTGTCATAGCCGAAACGCGCGGCGGCGATGCGAAAGATCATGTCCCCCGGCAGCGCGCGCATCATGGCGAAACTCAGCACGCCGACGAGGATGGCAACCAGCCCCGCCTGCGCCAGGCGCCAGCCCAGAGAGCGGCCAATCGAGAGAAGCATTATTCGGCCCAGGTGACGGAGGCGAGACCGAGGGTGCGCTCGAACGGGTCGATGACCACGCCGGAGACCTCGTCCGAGACTGCCATGTTGAGCTCGTACCAGGCGATGGGCAGGACCGGCATTTCCTCGTGCAGCGTGGCGACGAGATCCTCGCGGGTGCCCTCCGGCGCGGTACCCGCGGCCATGGCTTTGACGCCTTTGGTGAAATCACCGTTCGACCAGCCCATCGCGCCCCAGTCGCCGCCCGGTGCATAATCCTGCAACAGGGTGCCGACCGGATCGGGAACCAGTGCAAAATTGCGGGCAAAAAGCGCGGTGGAAAGCGTTCCGTCGTTATGCTTGGCGGGGATTTCGGAGAAATTCGTCGAGTTGATCACCGGCTTTGCGCCCAGGGCGGCAAATTGCTGCTCCAGCACGGCGGCCACAAGCGGCAGCTCCGGGCGGTCGGGATAGGTCAGCAGCTCGATTTCCATTGGCTTGCCGTCCTTTTCGAGGATGCCCTCTGCGTTCGGCAGCCAGCCCGCCTCGGCCAGCGCCGCCTTCGCGGCCTCGGGATCGTAAGCGAGCGGTGCCAGCGTCGTGTCGTGCCATCCTGCCATGCCCGGGGGGAACATCTGGGTCGCGCCGGTTTCGTAGCGCAGCACGGCCTTGGCGATGCCTGCGCGATCAATGGCGAGCGAAAGCGCCTTGCGGGTGGCCTGGTCGAAAATTTCGCTATTGACCTTGAGCATCAGGACACGCGGGATCGGCGCGGACCGCACCTGCAGACCCTCCGCGCCCTTGAGGCGGGTGAAGGACGCCGGATCGAGCGAGAGAGTGATATCCGCATCTCCGCTCTCGGCCATCAGAGCGCGGGTCTCGGAGCGGCCGACACCATGGTAGACAGCCCGATCAATAGCCGCCGCATCGCCCCAGTAGTCGCCGAAGGCTTCGACGGTCATCTTGTTGGGTGGGGAGAATTCGGTCACCCGATAAGGACCGGTGCCGATGACTTCGGTCACCGGCCCGCCAGCGAAGGAAGAGGGTGCGATAATCGCGGAACGGTGCTCCGCCAGCATGGCGGGCAGCATGGCGAAGGGTTCGGTCAGCGTGATCGTCACAGTCTGGTCTTCGCTCGAGATCGCCGCGACCGGCGCCTTGGCCAGCAGGCCGCCATTGGCCCGCAACCAGTCCAGCGCCTTGGCGGCAGCGGCGCCATCCATGGCGCTGCCGTCATGGAAGGAGACGTTGTCGCGCAAGGTAAAGATCCAGTCCAGCCCGTCAGCGGACGATTTCCATTCAGTGGCCAGACCGGGGACAAGCCTGCCCTCGGCGTCAGCATCGACCAGTGTTTCGGTCACGTCCATCTTGAGGAAAACATGACCGGAAGTCACCGGATCCGCGCCCGTGAGCTCGAAGGGGGCGACAACGTCAAGCACGCCATCATTGGCCATAGCCGGCAGTGCGGTGCCGGCCATCAATAGCGAAAGGGTGAGAGTGCGGAACATTGGTGTCTCCGTTCAAAAAGTTTCGTCGTGCCGTTGCGTGGTGCTGCCTTCAGGGGCGAGGTAGCAATGTCTGGTAAGCGAGAGGGCCTGCTCCTCCAACGGTCATCGGGCTGATGTGATACTTTATAACATAACGAATGCAACAAAAATTTCTCGTTTCAGGCGAGGAACCATTCCTCTGCCTTTTTACGGGCTGGAATGGCGTAGGGGATGAAGCCGAGACGGGGAAAATCACGCTCCAAAACGGCGCTTCAATTGCGCGGAACAATTGAGTTTGTGCCTTTCCGTGCCGGGGCCATGATCCTACTAGAGGTCATGACCCCGGCTGAGGTTGCGGCAGGAATGATCAAGCCAAGTGGCGCCTTAAATATTATCGTTGCGCACGTCGAGAGCGTCGCGGAGGCCGTCGCCGATGAAGTTGAAGCTGGATACGGCGATGGTGATCGCGGCGCCGGGGATGATCGCCAGCCAGGGAGCGGTTGCCAAGTACTGCTGAGCCCCGTTCAGCATGTTGCCCCAACTGGGCAGCGGCGGCTGAATACCAAAACCGAGGAAGCTGATATAGGCTTCCAGCAGGATTGCACGGGCTACGGTCAGGGTGGCGGCGACGATGATTGGCCCCATGGCATTAGGCAGGATCTCGCGGAACATAATATGTGACCGGCCTAGCCCCAGCATGCGCCCGGCGAGTACGAATTCCCGCTCTTTGAGCGAACGGACTTCGGCCTCGACGATCCGTGCAACCTCCATCCAGCTTGTCACGGCTATGATGACAGTGATCATCACCGGGCTCGGTTTCAGAGCCGCCGCCAGGGCCAGAAGCAGGAAGATCGTCGGGTAGGACAGGAACCCGTCGACGGTCCGCATCAGCACGGCGCTGATCCAGCCGCCGCGATAACCGGCGATCACGCCGACCAGCGTGCCGACCAGGATCGACAGCACCATGGCGAAGAACCCGACCAGAAGCGAGATCCGTCCGGCCATCAAGAGCCGGGCGGCAATGTCCCGCCCCAGCGGGTCGGTGCCCAGGTAATGATCGCCCGATAAGGGCGGCGAGAACCTCGCTCGCAGGTCGATATAGAGCGAGTCATAGGGCAGCAGATAAGGCCCGACAACGCAGGCAAGCGTCAGCAAGCTGATCATCAGCAAGCCAAGGAGCGCCAGACGATGGCTCAGGAAGCGCCGCATTACGCGGCTTTGCCACCAGCGGCTGGGGGATTGAGTTGCGGCGAGTGTAGTCATTTCGGTGGCCTCTTGTTTCTTCGGGGCTGGCGTCAGGCCAGACGAATGCGGGGATCGACGACGGCGACGACGATGTCGGCAATGAGATTTCCTGCGATCGTGAGGATGGCCGAGAACATCAGCAGTCCCATCACAACCGGGTAGTCGCTGTAGCCGAGGCTATCGAGGAACAGCCGTCCCATGCCCGGCCAGGTGAAGACGGTTTCCGTTACCAGCGCCCCGGTCAGGATCGAGGGCAGCTGCACGCCGGCGAGGGTGATCATCGGCAGAAGTGCGTTGCCGACCACGTGCTTCATCAGCACCCGGCGTTCGCTCACCCCCTTTGCACGGGCAGTCTTGACGAATTCCTGGCTGATCGCGTCCAGGGTTGCAGTGCGCATGTAGCGGCTCCAGATCGCGATATGGACCAGTGCCAGCACCACCGAGGGCATGATCAGGTGGTGCAGGTAATCCAGCACCGACGCGTCGCCGATCGTGTACATGTTGCCTGCCGGCAGCCAACCCAGTTTCAGCGAGAAGACGTAGATGCCGATCAGGCCGAACCAGAAGGTCGGGATCGACAGGGCGACCATGGCACCGACAGTCGCAGCATAGTCGAAGAGCGAGTAGCGGTGGGTGGCGCCGCGAATGCCGATCCACGTGCCGATCGCGATTGCGATTACGGTTGAGGATCCCATCAGCAGGAATGTGGCGAAGATATGCCGGCCGATTACCGCCAGCACCGGATTGCCGTCGCGGAACGATGTCCCCCAGTCACCCTGCAGGAGCCGCCAGGCCCAGTCGAAATATTGCACCAACAGCGGGCGGTTCAGACCAAGCTGCTCGGCGAGCCGCGCCTTGTCGGCTTCGGTCATCCCCGGATCGAGCGCATATTGAGCCATCGGCCCGCCCGGAATGAGGTTGAGCACGGTAAAACCAATGATCGAGACGATCACCAGCAATACGATACTCTGAATGAGGCGTTTGAGTAGGAATGCGGGCATGTTCTCCTCCTTCCGAGACAGGCAGCGTGGAATAGTGCCCACCGCCCGGGGCAATCGCCCCGGGCAGCGGAAGTCAGTTTAGGCCCAGTACCAGGCTGCAGCGTGCCAGGATTCGGTCCGCGTGTTGGTATTGACCTCGAAGCCCTCGATACCGGCCTTGTGGCCGTAGACGTTCGTGTAGGCGAACAGCGGCAGGAAGGGCAGGTCGTGCCGGATGATCTCCTGAATGCGGAAATAGATCTCGCGGCGCTTTTCGGGGTCGAAAGTCCGGCTGCCTTCCACAAGCAGCGCGTCAACCTCGGGGTTGGAATACTGCGCGTTGTTCGACCCGCTGCCGCCCTTGGCCGCGATGGCATCGGTGTGGAAGCGATAGGTCACGTCCGGATCGCCGCCGACTAGATAGGTGATGCCGACCATAACCGAGTCGAATTGTGATTGACCCCAGAAATCGCCCCACATGACAGCGGGAGGCAGGTTCTCGATTGTCATCTCGGCACCGATTTCGGCGAAGGTCTGCTGCAGGAACTGCTGGGTCTGCTCGCGCAGGTGGTTACCGACCGTGGTCGAGTTCTTGAAGGACAGGCGCACCCCGTCCTTTTCGCGGATGCCGTCGGCACCCGGAACCCAGCCGGCCTCGTCCAGAATCTGGCGCGCGCGGTCGAGGTTGAACTCCTGCTTCGGCAGGTCCGGATTGTAGTAGTAGGATTGCGGCGGCATGAAGGTCTCGGCCGGGCTCGGCACGCCGTAATAGAGCGCGTCGATGATCGCCGGGCGATCCATCGCCAGGTACAGCGCCTCGCGCACGGCCTGTTCCTTGAACACCGGGAGTTCCTGGTTGAGATAGATCGATTCCACCGACCCTTTGGGCTCCGGCGTCACCACCCGATCCGGCAGGTTCTTGGCCTCTGCGTAATTGTCGGGCGTGATATAGGCCTGGCCGACCAGGTCGATATCGCCGCTCTTGAACTGGGCGTAGAGCACCGTCATGTCGGGGATGTATTTGAACACCAGCTGCTCGATATAGGGGCCTTCGCCGAAATAATCCGGGTTGGCCACCAGTTCGAGCCGGTCGCCGGCCAGACGCTGGCCCCATTTGAAGGCGCCGGTGCCGATGGGTGCCTGGTTGAAGGCGGCCTCGTTCGGGTCGGCCTCGGCCTCCAGGATGTGCTTGGGCACCATGAAGGTCTCGGTCAGGAAGGACATGTAGGGCGCGAAGGCCTCTTCCATGCGCCAGGTCAGTTCGGTCGGCGAGACCACGGTGATGTCGCGGACCAGATCATGGCCGGTGGTGCGCCAGGCGCGGAAATCGGGATTGACGATCAGTTCGAGCGTGAACTTGACGTCCTCGGCGGTGAAAGGCGTGCCATCGTGCCATGTCACGTCATCGCGCAGGCGGATGCGCCAGTTCAGCCCGTCTTCGGAAAGGCCGCCGTTCTCCACACTGGGGACCTCGGTCGCGAGGTTCGGTACGATGACACCATCCACATTGACACGGAACAGCGCGTCGAAAACCGAGAAGTTCACCCCGTCATCGACCTCGATATGCGGCATCAGCGGGTTGAACACGGTCGGTTCCTGCGACAGACCGACAACGATGCGGCCGGTTGGTGTTTCCGGCGGGGTCTGGGCAAAAGCGGGCCCGCCCAGAAGGTTGGGCGCGATCAGCCCCGCTGCTCCGCCCGCGGCCATCATCCGCAGCGCAGCGCGACGCGTATAGCTGGAGTTGGGTTTGTCTTGCTTGGTCATTGGTCGTCTCCCTTGGTTGGTTCTGATTTTGGTTTTAAATCTCGGCGGCCACCGGACGGTGCCCGGCGGGGCGTTCGCCCGGAATGGCGGCCACCAGTTCACGGGTGTAGGCAGATTGCGGATCGAGGAAGATCTGGCTCGGTGGGCCCTCCTCAACGATCTGCCCTTTCTGCATCACCGCAATGCGATCACAGATTTGGCTGGCTACGCGCAGATCGTGGGTGATGAAAACCATTGACACCCCGGTCTCGCGTTGGATCCGGTCCAGAAGCTCCAGAATTTGAGCCTGTATCGATACGTCGAGTGCCGAAACCGCTTCGTCGGCAATCAGCAGCTTTGGCTTGAACATCAGTGCCCGGGCAATTCCGATACGCTGGCGCTGGCCTCCCGAAAACTCATGCGGGTAGCGGTCGAACGCCCCGGCGTCGAGACCAACAAGGCCGAGAAGCGCACGTGCTTCTTCGCGCGCACTTGCAATATCCATTCCATGGGCCACTGGCCCGACGGTCAGGATCCGCCCAATCGTCATACGCGGGTTAAGCGAAGCGAAGGGGTCCTGAAAGATCATCTGAATTTTCTGACGCAGCGGCCGGAATTCCGCTTCATGAAGGGGCGCGATATCTGTGCCGTTGAACAGAATTTTTCCACCATCGGTTTCCATAAGCTTGACCAGCAACCGCCCTAGCGATGACTTGCCCGACCCGCTTTCGCCCACGATGCCGAGTGTTTGCCCAGGAGCCAGCTCAAAGGAGACATTCCTCACTGCGGGAACAATCCGTTGGGTGCGAAAGATCTTGCTGCCACTGCGATAGGTCTTTTCCAGGTTCTGGACCTTTAGAATCGGCTCGGCCTTATCTGTTTGCGATGCCGCGCGATCTTCGCCGGTCAGGTGCGGGACGGCGGCGATCAGCCGCTGTGTATAAGGATGTTCGGGAGTATGTAGAACCTTTTTTGCACTGCCATGCTCGACGACATGACCTTTTTCCATCACAACGACGCTGTCGGCAATTTCGGCAACGACGCCGAAATCATGGGTGATAAACATCACGCTCATACCCTTGCGGCGCTGGATATCGCGGATCAGTTTCAGAATTTGTGCCTGAGTGGTCACATCGAGCGCGGTGGTCGGTTCGTCGGCAATCAGGATCGTGGGCTCAAGCGCCAGTGCCATGGCGATCATCACCCGTTGCCGCTGCCCTCCCGATAGACGGAACGGGTATTGATGATACATCAGTTCCGGATCAGGCAGGCCGACTTCGGTCAGCAGTTCGATGGCTCTTTCGCGGCGCGACGTTGGGGTGCCGGCGCCGTGGGCTTGCATCGCCTCGTCGATTTGCTCGCCGACCGTCATAAGGGGGTTGAGGGCCGAAAGCGGATCCTGAAAGATCATTGACACTACCCGCCCGCGGAGGCTGCGCAGCGCCTCGGGGCCCATGCCAACGATGTCGCGTCCCTCAAGTTGGATCGACCCAGCGGTAACACCGATCACTTTTGGAAGTAGTCCCATAATCGTATTGGCGGTGACCGATTTTCCTGAACCTGATTCGCCGATAACGCACAAGATCTGACCACGACGTAAGTCAAAGGAGATATTTTCGACCGCATGGGCACGCTCCATGCCCTTTGGCAGGCTCACAGTCAGATCGCGCACTGAAAGCGCCACATCGGGCGTGTCTACCGTGTGGATGTTTGCGGTCATTGTAATTCCTCCCTTGTGCGCCGTTTCGGAAAACCGGAATCGCGCTATGTTTCGCTAATTTTGACCTGTGCCGGACAGAAGAGTCGTTCAAATCTGGTGTCCGCCCCGCACGATCATCTGCTGTCTCTAACCGTAAAGGCATTTTATTCTATTCCTGCCTCAATCTGCAGATCTGGCGGGTCGGCCTCTTGCGCCGATAGAATTCAAATGCCACGGTCGCTCGCCCTTCCTAGCTTGTCGCTCGCCCGTTGGACTGGCTTTGAGGGTGACTCGTTTACTGGCGTCCAGATCTCCAATCCAACTTCAGTCGACAAAACAATCGCCTGAATTTTGGCTAAAAGACCGCAGGATGTACTGCCGCCAGGCAAACTCCCTTGCATGGTGGTGCGCGCTGTCGCCTAGGATTGAGCAAAGACCGGAGGAATACGATGCCCGCACCGCTCATGCATATCAATTCGAGCCCCTCGCTGCCGCCCAAGGCCGATGTCGTCGTCATCGGCGGTGGAGTCGTGGGCGTTTTTACGGCCTACTACCTCGCGAGACGTGGGATAAAGGTGGCCTTGGTGGAGAAAGGGCGCGTCGCAGCCGAGCAATCCAGCCGCAACTGGGGCTGGTGCCGCCAGCAGAACCGCGATGCGCGCGAATTGCCGATGGCCACCAAGAGCCTTGCGCTCTGGGATGCGCTGGCCGGCGAGGTCGGTGCCGACGTCGGGTTCCGCCGCTGCGGGTTGCTGTATTTGTCGCAGGACGAAAGCGAGATCGCGGGCTGGGCGAAATGGCGTGACTTTGCCCGGACCGTGGGCGTGACCACCCATGTGCTGAGTGCCGCGGAAGCCAGCGAGCGGGGCCGGGCCACAGGGCGCCGGTGGAAAGGGGGCGTGTTTTCTCCCAGCGATGGGACAGCCGATCCCTCTGTCGCTGTGCCGCAGGTTGCAGCCGCGATCCTGAAACTCGGTGGCTTCGTGCATCAGAATTGCGCGGCGCGCGGGCTCGAGCTTTCGGCCGGCCGAGTGAGCGGAGTGGTAACAGAAGCGGGCACCATCCGCACTAAAACGGTGGTGATGGCCGGTGGTGCCTGGGCGTCATCTTTCTGCCACCAACTGGGTATCCGGTTCCCGCAGGCCTCGGTTCGGTCCTCCATCCTGGCCGTGTCACCGGGGGCCGAAGGGCTGCCCGAGGCACTGCATACGGCCGAGGTGTCGCTCACCCGCCGCCTGAATGGCGGCTACACGCTGGCGATCAGCGGGCGGGCCCGCGTTGATCCCTCGCCGCAACAGATCCGCTTCGGCCGCGAATTCCTGCCGATGTTCGCCCGCCGCTGGCGCTCGCTCGCACCCGGCGGCACGCAGGGATGGCGGCTGGGCCATGAAACGCTGAAGAAATGGGCGCTGGACGACATCACCCCGATGGAGCGCAACCGCATCCTCGACCCGAAACCTGATAGCGGACAGATCCGATTGACCTACAAGCGGGCCGGCACATTGCTGCCCGACCTGGCACGCTGCAAGATTTCGGACGCTTGGGCAGGTTACATAGACAGTACACCGGACGGCGTTCCGGCCATCGGCGAGGTCGAAAGCGTGCCGGGTTTCATCCTAGCTGCCGGATTCAGCGGGCACGGCTTTGGGATTGGCCCGGGTGCGGGTCATCTGATCGCCGACTTGGTGATTGGTGATGAACCCATTGTCGACCCGCGACCCTACGCCCCCGAACGGTTGAATCGCTCCGCATGGGGCAAAGTTGCGGATTTTTAAACAGGCAACGCGCGGGCCTGAATGCTTGCGCGGCCATGAATTCAGTGACGGATGATACCTGCGATAGTATTCATGGTTGGAACAACGACTGGGTGGCGGGCATGAAGCTTGACAAGATAGACATAAGAATTCTGTCAGAGTTGCAGAAGAACGGGCGTATCACCAATGTCGAACTGGCTGAATTGGTGCACTTGTCGCCGAGTCCCTGCCTGATGCGTGTTAAGAAACTTCAGGCCGAAGGCTATATCTCAGGTTACTCAGCGCAGATCAACATTGCAAAACTGGGCCGAAGCCTGACTGTCTTCACCGAGGTAACGTTGAAAAACCATCGGCAGATAGACTTTGCGCGGTTTGTTTCAACTGTGAAAAAGATTGATTCAGTGGTCGAATGCCACCTGGTGTCGGGGGGATACGATTACTTACTGAAATTCATGACGGCGGGAATCGCCGAATACCAGGCGATCATGGAACGTCTCATCGAGATGGAAATCGGGATCGACAAGTATTTCAGTTATGTCATCCTCAAATCGCCCATCGTGAAGGCGCATTTTCCTTTGGACTCGATTGTCGAAGAGGATTGAAGCCGGGGACCGACGCCACTGGCAGTCCCCGGGGGTTTCTTAGCCCTTGAGCGCGCGACGCACTTCCTTGTCTTCCAGCGTCTGATCCAACGTCAGCCTCGTGCGCTCGACAATGGCGTCAATTTCGGCCTCGGTGCAGCTGAGCGGTGGCGCATAGCCCAGGACGCCCTGATTGAAGGCGCGGATGATCAGCCCGTTCTGCCAGGCCCGGTCGAAAATGCGACGCCCGGCATCCGCTTCGACGGGAAGGGGGGTCTTGCGCGCCTTGTCGGTGACCAGTTCTATCGCCGCCAGCATGCCGCGCCCGCGCACATCGCCCACCAGCGGGTGATCGGCCAGCGCCTGCAGCCCTTCCATCAGCCTCGCACCTGCCTTGCAGCCATTCTCCAGCAGGCCGTTTTCGTAAAGATCGAGGCAGGCGAGTCCTACCGCGGCACTCACCGGATGGGCGGAATAGGTCTGGCCATGGCCCACCGGCGCGGCCCCGGCGCCGTCGGCGATGGCGTTGTAAACGCGGTCGGACAGGAACACCGCGCCCATCGGCACATAGCCCGAGGTCATGCCCTTGGCGACAGTGAGAAGGTCCGGAACGATCCCGTCCTCCGCGCAGGCAAACAGCGGCCCAGTGCGGCCAAAGCCGGTGATGACTTCATCGGCCACGAACAGGATGTCATGTTGCTTGCAGACCTCCTGCATCGCCTTCATCCAGCCTGCCGGCGGCACCAGCACGCCGCCCGAACCCTGGATCGGCTCGGCATAGAAGGCGGCGACACGTTCGGCGCCCAGTTCGGCGATCTTGGCGCGTAGCGCAGCCACCGAAGCGGCGATGATCGCCTCGCCGTCGCTGCCGACCGGATTGCGATACGCGTAATGCGATGGGATCTTGTGTTGCCAGTCATGCGGCGCGCCGAAGCCGGTATGGAAGATCGGCAGCGCCGTCAGCCCCGCCGAGGATACCAATGATCCGTGATACCCGTTCTCGACCGAGATGAATTGGTCCTTCTGCGGCTTGCCGATGGCGTGATGGTAGTAGCGGATGAAGCGGATGGTGCTGTCGACCGCATCGGATCCGCCGAGCGAGAAATAAACGTGGTTCAGATCCCCCGGCGCATGGTCCGCGAGCCGGGCCGCAAGGCGGATCGCGGGTTCCGAGCCCAGGCCGAAATAACCGGTCGCATAGGGCAGTTGCTGCAATTGCTTTGTGGCTGCGTCGATCAGACTTTGCTGGCCGTAACCGGCATTGACGCACCAGAGGCCCGCAAAGCCGTCGAGCAGTTCACGACCCTCGGCATCGGTGACGGTTGCCCCCCGAGCCGAGGAAAGTACCCGCACACCGGCCGCCTCATGACCGCGATAGGATGCCAGTGGATGCACAAGGTGCGCACGGTCGAGTTCGACAAGTGAATTGGCCAGCATTTCGGATTCCTTTTTTCTGCGGCCGGACCTAGCGGCCCATCATTTCAGTCTCGGCCCATCTTGGCGCCGGAGCGGCCGCAAATCCTGCCAATCATCCTCCCGTGAAAGAGGGTTCGCGCTGTCCTCGCAGGCTTTCGCAAAATCTTTTGCTGTATCTGGGTCGGAGCGGAGGCCGAATGGCAATTCCGATGTCGCGGATCGGAACAGGGTATGGATGCCGCGCGAGTAGACTACCGGGCGGGGCTGCGGCACATGAAACGAAGTCAGCTTAGCGCATGACCTGCGAGGCCATAGACCCACGGTGCATCCACACTCCGGTTGAGAAACCGGCGCCCCCTGGACATGGTTGTGACCTTTTCCGAGACCGGGAGGCCGCATTGCTGGATGAACTGCGCAAAGGGCCCGTCTTCTTCGCGCGTGTCGATCCGCGCGTGACGACCCTCCAGCGCCTGCAGGTGCCAGGCGGCGAGTTGAATTGCATCCTCGTCATTTCGGGCGACAATCGGACCGATCACCTGGCCCCGACCAAAATCATGGCGCATAGCATAGCCAACGATTTCGCCATTCCGTTTCAGGACGCAGGAGACCGAAACTTCGGCCAGGAGCGCAAGCAGGCGAGAGCGGTCGGTGCCGAAGGCAGGCCCGTCGATGGCGTATATCGTATCGATCTCGGCGGCTGGCATCTCGGCCAGATTGCCATCGACAGGGCCAAGGTCGGGCAGTTTCGTCACCGTTCCACGGTGCAGGAAGACCTCTGCTTCGGTCTGGAATTTGAGCGAAACGTATAGCGGAAAGGCGGCCTTCGTCGCATTCAGGCTCAGGTTACGGCCTTCGCATTGTTCCAACACCTGATCCATCAGCCAGCGACCGGCACCTTGTGCCTGGGCGCGGGGGGTCGTGATGACCAGCCCGACAGTTGCGAAATCCTCGCCATGCGGAAACCACATCGCGCTGCCGAAGACCCGGCCAATCCCGTCAACGGCCACGATGCCTTGCCCGGCGCGCCGCAGGAAGTCCCAATCCGCAGGCCGGTGCGGCCAACCGACACCGATCGACAGTGCATGCAGCAAATCAACGTCAACCTCGGAAATGTCCTGCGCGACCAGATCAAAGGACTTCACGCGAACAGACTTAGCCATGAAAACTCCTTCATCAATGAGCGGGGCGCCAAAGAATCCCCTGTGGCACACCGGATTTTCGCCGAAAGCCAATGTGATCACCTTCTGAAACATATTGAAACCAGGGAGCCAGCAGAATTTGCTGCATGTGGGCAAATCTTCCGAATCTTCTGCCAAACTTCAGCGCCATTCCGCAGCGAACTCTACCACGTCACGGCTATCCTGCCGATGATGCGTAGCCGCACAATTCGGGTGCCCAATGAAGTTATAGAGTTCTTGCTAACCTCAATATCAAGAGCGCTTTCATCGATCTGTGAACGATCCTCGCCCGAGTTAGATCGATTACGTCTGCCTTGAAGACGGCCCCAATCAGAAAGGAAACACTCATGAACGCGATCATGAAAATCGGCGGTTTCAACGATGCCGGACTGCTACGCCAGCAGGCCCTGATCGGCGGCGTCTGGAAGGATGCCGAGAGCGCCAAGACCGTCGATGTCATTGACCCTGCCAGCCAGGCGGTGCTTGGCACCGTTCCCGACATGGGTGGGGCGGAGACACGCGCCGCGATCGAGGCGGCGGAAGCCGCGTTCAAGGGCTGGAAGGCCCGCACCCATGCTGAGCGCGCCGAGGCGCTGGAACGCTGGCACGATCTGATGATCGACAACCTGGAGGATCTGGCCCTGCTCCTGACGCTGGAGCAGGGCAAGCCGCTGGCGGAATCGCGCGGCGAGATCCGTTATGGTGCCTCCTTCGTCAAATGGTTTGCGGAAGAAGCCCGCCGCATCGGCGGCGCCACTATCCCCTCGCCCACCGCTGACCGCCGCATCCTGGTGCTGAAGGAGGCCGTCGGCGTCTGCGCCATCATCACGCCCTGGAACTTCCCCAATGCGATGATCACCCGCAAGGTCGCCCCGGCGCTGGCCGCTGGCTGCACCGTAGTCATCAAACCGTCGGAATTCACACCCTTCTCAGCCCTGGCACTTGGCGTTCTGGCGGAACGCGCCGGCATCCCCGCCGGAGTGATCAATATCGTTACCGGCATGCCGACCGAGATTGGCAACGAACTGATGGCGAATGAGACCGTACGCAAGATCTCTTTCACCGGCTCGACCCGCGTCGGTGCGCTTCTGATGCGCGGCGCGGCTGACAGCATCAAGCGGTTGAGCCTAGAGCTCGGCGGCAATGCGCCCTTCATCGTGTTTGACGATGCCGATTTGGACATCGCCGTCGAGGGGGTCATCGCCTCGAAATTCCGCAATGGCGGCCAGACCTGCGTCTGTGCCAATCGGATCCTGGTGCATGCCGCCATCTACGATGCCTTCGCCGAAAAACTGGGCCGACGCGTGGCACAGCTGAAGGTTGGGCAAGGAACCGACAAAAGCACCGATATCGGCCCGATGATCAACGACGCCGCAATCGTCAAGATCGAAAGCCACATCGCCGACGCGCAGGCCAAGGGGGCCCGGATTGTTGCCCAGAGCGAGACCATGCCGGAAGGATGCCAATATGCCCGCCCGGTGGTGCTGACGGACGCAACAACCGATATGGTGCTGGCCTCCGAAGAGACTTTTGGCCCAGTCGCGCCGCTGTTCCGCTTCGAGACCGAGGACGAGGCACTGGCCATTGCCAACGGTACTCCCTTTGGACTTGCCGCCTATTTCTTCACAGAAAATCTCAAACGGTCATGGCGAGTGGCCGAGGCGCTGGAGTTCGGAATGATCGGGCTGAATACCGGCCTGATCTCGACCGAGGTCGCGCCGTTCGGCGGCGTCAAGCAATCGGGACTGGGCCGGGAAGGGTCTCAACTCGGGATCGAAGAATATCTCGAAACCAAGGCCCTGCATGTCGGCGGCCTGAGTTAGGAGCACTATCATGGCAGCGGTACCAAGACAAAGAGTCCTGGTTCTCGGTGGCGGCTTTGCGGGGATGTTTGCTGCACGCGAAATGCAGCGCAGATTCGGCAACCGCGCCGACATCGAGTTGATAAACGAAGTCAATTACTTCGTTTTTCAACCGCTTCTGCCCGAGGTTGCCGCTGGCGCAATTTCGACGCGCGATGCCGTGTCGCCCCTGCGTCAGCTGCTGCCCGGCGTGAAGGTACGGCAGGCGCGCATTTTCGATATCGACCAAAATCGGCAGGTCGTCACCATCTTTCAGGGCGTGCAGCGCCGCTTTACGGAAGTTACATATGACCATCTGGTGATCGCGCTTGGGCAAGCGGAGGATCTGTCCCGCTTTCCCGGGCTCAAGGCCCATGCCTTGACCATAAAGTCGCTCAGCGATGCGCACAGGCTGCGAAACCATGTGATCGACAAGCTCGAACACGCCGACATCACCGCCATTCCCGAGGTGAAGCGCGAGCTTCTGACCTTCACGGTGATCGGCGGCGGGTTCTCCGGTGTCGAAACCGCCGGAGAAATGCGCGATCTGATCACCAAGTCGTTGAAATACTATCCCCGGATCGAACCTTCCGAGGTCCGCATCCTGCTGATCGAATTTGCGGATCGGATCCTGTCTGAACTGTCGCCATCCCTGAGCGGTTACGCGCAGCAGTTCTTTGAACGCCAGGGGATCGAGGTCATGCTGGGTACGGGCGTGGCCGAAGCCACCGGAACGCAGATCCTGACCACCGGCGGTGAGGTGATCGGAACCCGGACGGTCGTTGCGACTATCGGCAACGGGCCTTCCGAACTCGTTCGCAGTATGGAACTGCCCATCGCCCATGGTCGCATCAGGACCGACCGCAAGATGCGGGTCCAAGGAACAGCGAACCTATGGGCGCTTGGCGATGCAGCGTTGATCCCGTTGCGGGTCGATCCAAGCGAGCGCCACCATTGGGCGCCGCCGACCGCACAATTTGCCGTGCGCGAGGCACGGAGGCTGGCGCAGAATATCGAGGCGGTCATAGAGGGCCGGAACCCAGCGGACTTCACCTACAAGTCAAAGGGCACGATGGCGTCACTCGGCGCGCATCGCGGAGTGGCCGAAGTGTTTGGTTTTCGGCTTTCGGGGCGCAAGGCGTGGCTCCTGTGGCGGCTCTATTATCTTTCCTTCGTTCCGGGCTTCACGACCAAGGTGCGAGTTGCAACGAACTGGGCTCTCGACGCGATTCTTGGCCGAAGTATCGTGCAGACAGCCGCCCAAACGGGATCCGCAACCCGGTACGTCCGCTATCGCAAGGGTGACCGCGTGTTTGAAGCCGGTAACCGGGCCGACGGATTCTACATCGTGATCGAGGGGAAGGTGGAGCTGACGATCCCTGGTATAGGGGAGAAGGAGAACGTGACCCGAACGATCGGCGCGAAGGGGCATTTCGGCGACCGCGTACTTTTGGGTGAGGGCCTGCGTACCGGAACCGTGCGGGCACTGGAAGACACCGTCGTTCTCGTCGTCGGGGCCGCGGACTTTCAACGGATCGTCGCGGCGCTGCCCGTCCTTGAAGAGTATTTCGGGACCTACATCGCATCAGCCTACGGAACTGCGAAAAACCTTGATCTCGCCGCCGTCGGCGGCACCACGGTCGGCAGGTTGTCATGATCCTGGCGCATGATCCCGCGCGGCTACGCGCCGTCCTTACCATTCTGTTTCACACCGCCTCCCCGGCGGTCACGATTCGTCACGGCGACGGGTCCGCCCCTGCCGGGAACCCGACAGCAGGAATTTTCGTCCATGACCAAAAATAGAATCGAAGAGGACTCGCTCGGGCCCAGGCAGATCCCGCGCGAGGCTCTGTGGGGCGTTCACACCGCCCGGGCACTGGAGAATTTTCCGATCACCGGCGTGCCGCTGGCGTCTTTCCCGGAGCTGGTCCGGGTCCGTTGCATTAACCGTCGAGATGTCAGAGATATCGTTGCCCCAAGCTGAGGAGTGCGCGATGTCCCAGCGCAATCCGTTCAAGCGGCACCGGTTTCCGCGCGAGGTCATCCTGCTGGCGGTGCGCTGGTACTGCCGCTACCCGCTTTCGTGCCGGGACGTACGAGATATGCTCGCTGAGCGGGGCGTTGCTGTTGATGCTTCGACGGTTCACCGCTGGGTGCGAAAGTTTGGTCCCGAAATCCGGAAGCGGGCCCAAGCCCGGCACCGCTCCTGCCGTGGACTGCAATGGCATGTCGATGAGACCTACCTTCGTGTGGGCGGGCGCTGGCGTTACCTTTGGCGGGCCGTGGACAAGTTCGGCCAGTTGATCGAATTTCGTCTGACGGCGCGGCGGGATGCCAAGGCAGCAAGGGCATTTCTGCGCCAGGCGCGAAACACCGTGCGATGTTATCAGCCGCTTACAATCGTCACCGACAAGGCGCACAGCTATACAAAGGTGATCGGCGAGATCAACGGCCGACTCGGGCCCGATAATGCTATCCGCCACGTTGACCGCAAGTATTTGAACAATCGGATCGAGAGCGATCATGCCGCACTGAAGCAGCGATTGCGTCCCATGCGCGGGTTCCAGACGCTGGCCGGAGCCAAGGCCGCGCTCGCAGGTATCGAAACCTTCCGCACCATTCGAAAAGGCCAATTCGAGAATTGTGAAATCGGGGTGATCAACGAGATCGCCTTCATCGCCAAACTGTTTCAGGAGGCGGCATGATAGGCGAGCAAAGCCGACGACATACACAGCCCTCTGCCGTTAATGCAACGGACCCTTTTTGCATCAGTCACCTGGGCCTTCCTGAGGTCTTTTATCAAGATTTATGGTTGACTAAATTACTCAGAATTAATAGAGCTGCGGCGTCTTTAGTCCAAGGATCACATCATGACCCTTCGCCCTCTTTACGGCGCTGCGGCGCTGAGCTTTTTCGCCGCCAGCCTCGTGCAAGCTGATACCATCACGTTGACTGATATTGCCGGTCGCGAAATCACAGTCGATGCGCCCGCGGACCGCGTAATTCTGGGCGAAGGGCGGCAGATTTTCTTTACCGCCGTGCTGGACGGGGAGAACCCGTTTGAGCGTGTGGTCGGCTGGCGGGACGATTTACTTCAGGCCTCGCCCGAAACCTATGCCATCTATGCGGAGAAGTTCCCCGAACTGGAGGATATCCCGACCTTTGGCGGTTTCAAAGACGGCACCTTTGACATCGAGCAGGCGGTCTCACTTCAACCCGATGTGATGATCATGAACCTTGAGGCCAAGGCCGCCACCGACGAGGCGGGCTATGAAGAAAAGCTGGCAAAGGTCGGCATCCCGATCGTCTATGTGGATTTCCGCGAGAAGCCATTTGAGCATACCGCACAATCGATGGCGATCATCGGCACCCTCTTTGGAAAGGACGAGCGGGCGGCGGAATTCAACGAATTCTATCGGGCGCAGGTTGCCCGGGTTACCGAGGTAATAGCGGCACAGGCCGATCTGGAAAAACCGCTGGTCTTTGTCGAACGTGCCGGTGGTTACTCGGAGGATTGCTGTATGTCTTTCGGCAATGGCAACTTCGGTCGCTTTGTCGAACTGGCAGGCGGAATCAATATGGCCAGTGAGTTCATCCCTGGCACCTTTGGCACCGTGAATGCGGAGCAGGTGATCGCCTCCAACCCGGATCAGATCGTGGTGACTGGTGGCAACTGGGACGCCTATGTGCCCGGTGGGAAATGGATCGGCGTCGGCCCGGGTTCGGACGTGCAGCAAGCCACCAAAAAGCTCGCCGCGCTGATGGAGCGCCCCGCATTTACCGGAGTCACGGCGGTTGAGGAGGGCAAGGTCCATGCGATCTGGCACCAGTTCTACAACAGCCCCTATAGTTTTGTTGCCGTGCAGCGGCTGGCAACCTGGCTGCACCCGGAACTCTTTGACGATCTCGAACCAGAGACGACGCTGAAGGAGTTGCACGAACGCTTTCTGCCGGTGGATTATCACCCCGGTTACTGGATCTCCCTCGACTGATCTCCTTTGGTGGCACATATGGCTGTTACGTTTACCGGTACTCCTGCCACCGCGCTCGCTTATCGCGGGCTGGTGGCTCGGCGTATCGCCGCACTTGCATCGCTCGCCGCGCTTCTTGTCCTTTCTGTCGCTGTGGATGTGGCGCTGGGGCCGGCGCGCTACAGTCTCGGCGATGTGCTGAGTACCCTCTTCCTGCCGGGCCGCGCCGAACTGCAGATGCGCGTGGTGATCTGGGATATCCGCATGCCGATGGCGGTGCTGGCGGTCACCGTGGGGGCGAGCCTGTCGCTGGCGGGTGCTCAGATGCAGACCATTCTGGCGAATCCTTTGGCGAGCCCCTTCACCCTCGGCCTTTCCGCAGCGGCGAGCTTTGGGGCGGCGCTGGCGATGGTTCTCGGCGTCGCGCTTTTTCCGACTGCCCTTGCGCTGATGGTGCCGATCAATGCCTTTGCCATGGCGATGGCCGCGTCACTTCTGATCTTTGGCCTTTCCACCCTTCGCGGTGTGACAGTGGAGACCATCGTCCTCCTCGGGATCGCGCTGGTATTTAGCTTCAACGCTGCCCTTGCGCTGCTACAATATTTCGCCTCGGAACAGGCGCTCTCGGCGGTAGTGTTCTGGACCATGGGCAGCCTGACTAAGGCGACCTGGGGCAAGGTAGCGGCGACGGCTGTGATCCTTCTGATCTGCACCCCGCTCTTCGCGCGACGCGCCTGGGCGCTGACCGCGATCCGGCTCGGCGAGACCCGCGCTGCCGCCATGGGAGTGCCGGTGAAGCGCTTGCGGCTGGAGGCGCTGGTTCTGGTTTCGCTGCTCGCCGCCGTGCCGGTGTCCTTCGTAGGCACCATCGGGTTTATTGGCATCGTTGGTCCGCATGTGGCGCGGCTGCTCTTGGGCGAAGACCAGCGCTTTTTCCTTCCCGGCGCGATGCTGGCGGGTGCGGTGATCCTGTCGGCGACATCGGTGCTGTCGAAGGCGATCCTTCCCGGCGCCGTTCTGCCCATCGGCATCATCACCGCCCTTGTCGGCGTGCCCTTCTTTGCAGCGCTGATCCTCACGAAAGGACGCAAATCATGGTAAGCCTCGCGCTCGAGCAGATCTCAGCCCGCTATGGCCGCCGTGAGATCCTGATGGAAGCCTCCACCCCGCCGATCCCCGGCGGCAGCTTGACGGCGCTAGTGGGGGCGAATGCGGCCGGCAAATCGACCCTGTTCCGCCGAATCGCGGGTCAGCTCGGCGGCACCGGGGCGGTGCATTTAACTGGAACGTCCCGGGACGAACTGCGCTACATGCCTCAGGATACTGCGATGAATGCGTCACTCACGGTTTACGAGTCCATTATTCTCGCCCTTAAACAGGGTGCAGGCGGCTGGCGGCTCTCGAGTGAGGAACTTGCGGCTGTAGACAGCATGATCACACGATTCGGGATCACTCATCTGGCGGAGCGGCAGTTGCCTGAGCTTTCCGGCGGGCAGCGGCAAGCGGTCTCTATCGCGCAAACCTTGGTGACGCGTCCCCGCGTGGTGCTTATGGATGAACCGACCTCGGCTCTCGACCTCTACCGCCAATATGAAGTCTTGGAGGCGCTGCGCGGCTACGCTGAGGAGACTGGGGCGGTGATCCTTTTGGCTCTGCATGACCTCAATCAGGTGATGCGCAGCTGCCTCACAACAATGGCGCTGGAAGGTGGACGCATCCTCGCCTGCGGCCCTACTCTAGAGGTCCTGACGCCCGGCCTGATCCGCAGCCTGTATGGCATTGACAGCCGGGTCGAGCATTGTTCGAAGGGCTGTCCGATGATGATTGTGGATGGCCCGACGAAGCGCTGAAAAAAAATTACCTCATCTGGCCTCTCCGAATTGATTGTTTGTGCAACAGCGGCCTGTCATCCATCGGAATGGTTTCAGAGGTCGAGGGAGTGCGAAAGCACAGAACAATGCGGGGGGGTGACCAAAGATTTCGGAGCTATGACCGGAATAGTATTTGAGGATGACACCGGGCAGTCACAGGACCCCCAGCACCTCGCCAGCCTGGGCTAGGACCTGACAGATGAAGATGGGTAGGCAGATGCAGACCCTGACCGCGTACAGGGCAAGTTTGGTCGAACGTTCCATGGCCCGGCCCAATCTCACGACAGGAGTTGAAGATGGCCTGACTTTGGACCGGCATTCTGCAATCCTGGCCAAAGAATGCGGCTCATTTGAAGCCCACATGCTTATGAGGAGCGGAAGGGGCGGATCTCCATCTTGGCGGCGACTTTTGTGTCGACATGCCGCACACGTTTTTTCAGTCCGCAATCAGCGTCAACAAGAAGCCCTTACAGACGGGATTGGCAATATTTTTTAGAAAGAGGTTTCCCAGGGTGAGGTCAGCAACGGCCTCCTTCAGGGGCGACGCCTCGGCCCGCAGATCTTTCACTTAGGGACTTGCCGCTTGCCTGGCCGTGTCGCCTGCGAGCAGCTTCTTTTGGCCTCAAGGAACTCTTTCGAGCTGGAATAGTACAGGCTCGTGGCAGTCCTTTCGCGCCGACACAACGCAGCGACATTCTCCTCTCCACGCAAACCCTCCAGCGCAATGCAGATCTTTTCCTCCGCCGCATGGTGCTTGCGCGTCTTAAGGTGGATGTCCTTCACAACCCGAGCGGCCGTTGGTTCTAGCTTTCCGTCTCATCTTAACTCATTGACGGTTCAGATGAGCCAGAAACCTTCCGTTATGCAAATCTCTCAATCGGCCCCACAGGTGCTGATGTCAGACACGCAGCCTTTCTCGGATGTAAAAGCAAGACGACAGCTATTAAAGAACCAGCCTAGGAAAGCGGTTAGTCTAACCTTGATCTCAGGGCATGCGTGCCCTTGAGCAAGGACTTTGGTCGAATACCGCGGCTTCTGCCGATGGGATAAACCTTTAGGCAGCACCGGACCGAGTGCCTGCAATCGAAGGTGCATGGCCGCCAGTTCCGCTGCATTTCTTGGATCAATTCTTGGGAGGAATGGCATGAACATCCACACGAACGGGCTGGCCAACGCGGCACTGGACACGGCGCATCTGGGCGTCGATTTTCCGTTCAAGCCGCGTTATGGCAACTTTATCAACGGCGAATTCACCGAGCCTCGCTCGGGCCAGTATTTCGAAAACACCACTCCGATCACCGGCGATGTGATCTGCGAGATTGCCCGGTCCAACGCGGAGGATGTCGAGGCAGCCCTGGACGCGGCCCATGCGGCGTTTCCGGCCTGGGGCAAGACCTCGACCACCGAGCGCGCCAACATGCTGCTGAAGATCGCCGATATCATGGAGGAAAACACCCAGCTGCTGGCGGCGGCAGAGACGCTGGACAACGGCAAGCCGATCCGCGAGTCGATCCACGCCGACCTCGCGCTCTGTGTGGATCACTGGCGCTATTTCGCGGGCTGCATCCGCGCCGAGGAAGGCCATATCTCCGAAATTGACGCCGACACCTATGCCTATCACATTCCGGAACCGCTGGGCGTGGTCGGGCAGATCATCCCGTGGAATTTCCCGCTGCTGATGGCGGTGTGGAAGCTGGCGCCGGCGCTGGCGGCTGGCAACTGCGTGGTGCTGAAACCGGCGGAGCAGACCCCGGCCTCGATCATGGTGCTGGCGGAGCTGATCGCCGGGGTGCTGCCGGCAGGCGTCCTGAACATCGTCAACGGCTTCGGGCTGGAGGCGGGCAAGCCGCTGGCCTCGTCGAACCGGATCGCCAAGATCGCCTTTACTGGTGAGACCACCACCGGGCGGCTGATCATGCAGTATGCCAGCCAGAACCTGATTCCGGTGACGCTGGAGCTGGGCGGCAAGTCTCCGAACATCTTCTTCGAGGATGTGATGGCCGCCGATGACGCCTATTTCGACAAATGCCTGGAAGGCTTCACCATGTTTGCCCTGAACCAGGGCGAGGTCTGCACCTGCCCCAGCCGGGCGCTGATCCAGGAGTCGATCTACGACGACTTCATGGCCCGCGCCATCGAACGGGTGAAGGCTGTGAAGCAGGGCAACCCGCTGTCGATGGACACGATGATCGGCGCTCAGGCCTCGACCGAGCAGAAGGAGAAGATCGCCTCCTACCTGCAGCTGGGCAAGGATGAGGGCGCCGAGCTGCTGACCGGCGGCAATGTCTCTGCCCTGGAAGGGCTGGAAGGCGGTAACTATATCGAGCCGACGGTGTTCAAGGGCCACAACAAGATGCGGATTTTCCAGGAGGAGATCTTTGGCCCTGTGCTGTCCGTGACCACCTTCAAGGACGATGCCGAGGCGCTTGAGATCGCCAATGACACGCTTTACGGGCTGGGCGCCGGCGTGTGGACCCGCGACACCAACCGCGCGTTCCGCTTTGGCCGCGACATTCAGGCGGGCCGGGTCTGGACCAACTGCTATCACGCCTATCCGGCCCATGCGGCCTTTGGCGGCTACAAGCAGTCGGGCATCGGGCGGGAAACCCACAAAATGATGCTGGATCACTACCGGCAGACCAAGAACCTGCTGGTCAGCTACAGCCCCAATGCGCTGGGGTTCTTCTGAACAGCCGTGTGACGGGCGGCCCCGGGTTTCCGGGGCCGTTTCTTTTTCATTCAGCCGGGGGAGTGTGCAATGACCGGTGCAACAGGCATGACCGTGAAGGCCACAGAAGCGGCGCTGCAACTGATCGGCGAGCTGAAGGCGCGCTTCGGGCCGGATCTGCTGTTTCACCAATCCGGCGGCTGCTGCGACGGGTCCGCGCCGATGTGCTTTCAGCAGGGAGACTACATCGTCGGCGGCAGCGATGTGCTGGTGGGGGAGATCGGCGGGGTGCCGTTTTACATGAATGCCGATCAGCACGCGCGCTGGCAGCACACCAATCTTGTGATCGACGCGATCGACGGCATCGGCGGAATGTTCTCGCTGGAAAACGGCAGCGGCAAGCGGTTCCTGACCCGCTCCGACGTGTGCCTGCGCTGAGGCGCGCCGCGCCTTGGTCAGGACAGCGCGCGCTCCAGGAAGCCGCGCAGCTCGCCGGTGTCGATCGGCTTGTGCAGCAGCGCCGCGTTCAGCCCGGCGCAGGCCGCCGCCAGATCCGGTGAGCGGTTGGCGGTCACCAGGCAGGCTGGAACCGGGCCGTGCTGCGCCCGGAGCGCAGCAATCGCATCGGTTCCCAGCGCACCGTCGTCCAGCTGGTAATCGGCGATGATCGCGTCCGGGCCGATGTCGATTTCCTGCAGCAGCGCAAGGGCGTCGGCGCAGCTGGCGCAGGGCAGCACGTTCAGCCCCCAGCTGTCGAGCGTGATCTCCAGCGCTGCCCTGAGGCCGGCGTCGTTCTCGATCAGCACCACGATCCGGTTTTCGAACGGGACCGCGGCGCCGGTGCCGCGGCCGGGCAGCGGCGATGGCGCGCGCGTAACCGTGCTCAGCGGCAGCTCCACCGAAAAGCAGGTGCCGCGGCCGACCTCCGAGGTGAGGTTCAGCGGATGTTCCAGCAGCCGGCAGGCCCGCTCGACAATGGCGAGACCCAGCCCCATGCCGTCCGACGGGCTGGCCTTGGCGTTGAGCCGCTGAAACTCCTGGAACACCCTGTCCTGATGCTCCGGCGGGATGCCGGGGCCGGTGTCGCGGACTTCGAGCAGCACCCGGCCGCGGCGTTGCCGCACCCCGATCAGCACCTTGCCGCTGGTGGTGTAGCGCACCGCGTTGGAGGCGAGATTCTGCAAGATTCGGCGCAGGTAGGCGGCGTCGCTTTCCACCATCGCGCCGCTGCGCACGACCCGGAATTCCAGCCCCTTGAGCCGGGCGACAGGTTCCAGTTCGTCCTTCAGCTGGTCCAGCATGCCACCCAGGCTGATGGCGGTCCGGTCGATTGCCGCCAGGCCGGAGTCGAGCTTGGAAATGTCCAACAGGGCGCCAAGGATGCGCTCGACCGCGACCAGTGCGTTGCCGGCCTTGGCCGCCCGGTCCCTGAAGCCCGCATCCTGCAGGTTGTCCTCCAGCGAGCCGACATAGAGCTTGGCGGCGGACAGCGGCTGCAGCAGGTCGTGGCTGGCGGCGGCGACGAACCGCGACTTGGAGGCATTGGCGCGCTCCGCCTCCGACAGCGCGTCCTCCAGCTCCAGCGTCCGTTCGGCCACCCGCTGCTCCAGCGTTTCGTTGACCTGGGAAATGGTGCGGACCGCGGCGCGTTCAGCGGTGACATCGGTAAAGCTGATGACAAAGCCCTTGTCCGGCATCTGCTGCGCAAAGACCGCCAGGATTCGGTCGCGGCCCAGTCCGATCTCGAACGACAGGGGCGCCCGCTTGGCGGTGCTGGCCACCCAGGCCTCGACCTCTTCCGGCCGGGTGCCGCCGAGCAGGCGGATGCTGTCCCCGGCCTGGCGGTAGAGGGTGGCGAAATACATGCCCAGCTGGAACTTGCCCGCAGGCATTGACAAGAGCTCTCCGGCGCGGCGGTTCCAGCCGACCAGGCGGTTCTGGGCGTCGAAGATGCAGACCCCCTGGTCGAGATGCTCCAGCGTTGCCTTGATCACCCGCGACTGGTCGTCGAGCAGCCGCTCGCGCTCCTGCCGCTCCAGCCGCATCATGTCGGTGATGTCGGTCTGCAGGATTACGGTGCCGCCGTCCGGGGTGCGGTGCTCGCTGACCTGCAGCCAGCTGTTGCCGGCCATCATCACGTTGAACACCGCGTGATCGTCCTTGTGGCGGGCGATCCGGTAGGCCTCCCAGTCGGCGGCGGTCTCCCCCTCCGGCAGCGCCAGATGGGCGCTGGTTGCCACCAGGTTCACGTAATCGGCGAATTTCAGCCCCGGCCTCAGCAGATGGTAGATATCGGCCATGTGCTTGCCGAACCGGGTGTTGCACATGACCAGCACGTCCTGTGCGTCAAACAGCGCAAAGCCTTCCTGCACCGTCTCGATCGCATTGGCCAAGTTGGCGCGGGCGGCCTCGGTCTCGGCATTGGCCAGCGCCAGCCGGGCGTTCGACTCGTTGAGCAGGTCCAGCGCGTGCTCCAGCTCGCGGGTGCGCAGGCGCACCTCCTCCTCCAGCATCACCGCGCGCTGGAACTGGGCGTAGGCCTCGCCGGAGGCTTCCGAGCTCTGCTCGGCCCGGCGCATCAGGGTCTCGACGATCTTCAGCAGCTTCTGGTTCTGCCGCTCCGGCGGGTCGCGGGGGTCAATCAACTCATGCACCATCGCTCAGCCCTCGTCCGGCGGGTAGATCGCCACCCCGGTCAGGGTCTGGTTGACATGCATCGAGTTGATCTGCTCGCCATAGGTCGAAAAGCCGACCACCCTGTTGTCGCGCAGGATGCGGGAAATGTCCTGCGAGACCTGCTTCTGCTGCGCTTCCAGCCGCCGCAGGATGCAGTCGCAGGCCAGGATGATCTCGGGGCGGCGCTTGGCGCTGAGCGCGGCCATCTCGCGCTCCAGATGGGTCACCATGTCCTCCGGCTCGGCCAGGGTCAGCACCACGCCCTCGTCGATGGCGGAGAAGAACACCAGCTCGTCATTGTCGGCGACCCGCTGGATGGCGCGCACATGGTGCTGGTCGCCGAATTGCACCGCGACGGGATGCGCGGCAAAGGTGAAGGCGGTCAGCTGCTCCGGGTCCTTGCCCAGCACCCGGGCGTATTCGCGGGCGGCGGGTTCGGCATTGATCTCATGCACCACCCGGCGGGCGGGATCGGCCCCGGTCACCACCATGCGCTTTTGCGACGGGATCAGGTGGTCAGTCTTGAACACCTTGATCGGGCAGCGGCTGCGGACCTGGATCAGAATGGCGGCGTTGGAATGGGCCTGGCCGCCATGCAGCACATAGGTCTTGCCGAAGTTGGTGCCGTCGCCCGCCGAGCCGCCGAAAAAGGCCACCGGCCCCAGCCCTACCGCCAGCTGCGAGGTCAGCGCGTCCTCCTTGGTGGAGAGCCCGTCGACCAGCAGGAAGGTGAAGTCGGAGATCCAGCCGCCGGCCTCCTGCGCCATGTGGCTGCGGTTTCGGATCATCCGCTCGATCACGCTGTGCGGATCGAAGCTGCCGAGATCCTCAATCAGGATGGTGCGGGTCTGGAAATGCGACTGTGCAAAGCCGATGGCGACGATTTCGCCCTCGACATAGCCGGCTGCCGAAATCTCCCCCGCGGTGGTGCAGCCGACAACCTGCGCCGGGGCGAACCGCCGTTGCGCCTCGCCGATCAGCCGGTCAACGTCGGTGTCCGGCGACAGGAACAGCACCACCAGCGACAGGCCGTTCGGGTTCAGCGCCTGGGCCAGCTGTTCGACGGCGTCCGGCGCCCGGCAGTCGACCGAGCCGGACCGGACAACCTGCGGCTCCGCCACGGGCGCGCCTGACGGGCCATCGACAGGGTCCATCCTCTTTCTCCTCCCCAAATTCCGCCCGTCAGACTAGGCGGGCGGCGGCGCGTCTTGCAAGACGTTTGCAAAGCTCGCCTGCTTGGCGGCCAGCACCGCCTGGGTGCGGCTTTGCACCCCCAGCTTGCGCATGATGGCGGTAATATGGGCCTTGACCGTGGTCTCGGCGATCGACAGCTCGTAGGCGATCTGCTTGTTCAGCTTGCCTTCGCAGATCAGTTGCAGGATCCGGGCCTGCTGATTGGTCAGCTGCGACAGCCGCTGCAGCACGTCGTCGCTGCTGTCGGCATTGTCATCGAGCAGCACGCAGCCGTCGGGCAGGAACACCTTGCCCTGATTGATTGCTTCCACCGCCTTCTGGAACACGTCGCGCTGGCTGTGCTTGGGAATGAAACCGTTGGCGCCGGCATGGATCACCGAGCTGACGATGCGGTTGTCGGCCATAGAGGAGACCACCAGGATCGGGCAGTCCGTCACCTTGCGCAGCCGCAGCAGCCCGTCCAGCCCGTTGACGTCGGGCAGGTTCAGGTCCAGCACCACCAGGTCGATGCGGATGCCTTCGGCGATCATGTCGAGCGCGGCCTGCAGGGCCGGCGCGGTGTGCATGCTGCTAATTGCGGTGACCGCCTGCAGTGTCATCGCCAGGGCGTCGCAGAACAGCGGGTGGTCATCCACCAGCAGCGCCGCGTGGAACCCTGGGGTGGTCGGCGTGTCCGTGTGTGTCGGCATATCTGCACCAGAGCTGTTGTTTTCCTGCCAGCTTAGCAAGCGGGCGGCAGCAGCGGTATACGCCTAAAGTCGCATATGGAGGGCGCCCCCCCGCAGGAGGCGCGCCCGGGTTTGTTGCCTGCGGCCCGCAGCCGGGGCGGGGTCAGTCCGCCTGCGCCAGCTGGCGGGGCAGGCGGAACGTCCAGACCATGCCGCCCTGGTTCAGATAGTTGACCTTCTTGGCGACCTCGCCGCCCCACAGCGGCACCGCGCCGCCCCAGCCGGACACGACAGAGACATACTGCACGCCGTCCTGTTCCCAGGTGACGGGCTGGCCGACGATGCCGGAGCCGGTCTGGAACGACCACAGCTCCTCGCCGGTCTCGTCGTCAAAGGCGATGAAGCGGCCCTCGGGAGTGCCGGTGAACACCAGCCCGCCCGCGGTGGTCATCACCCCGGCCCAGAGCGGCGCGTCGTTCTTGTATTCCCACTTGATCTCGCCGGTGTCCGGGTCGATCGCCTTGAGGCTGCCGATATGGTCCTCGTAGTTCGGCTTGATGGTGAAGCCCGCACCCAGGTAGGCGGCGCCCTTCTTGTAGCTGATCGGCTCGTTCCAGATGTCCATACCCCATTCGTTCGAGGGCACATAGAAATTACCGGTGTTTTGCGAGAACGCCATCGGCATCCAGTTCTTGCCGCCCAGGAACGACGGCGAGGCAAAGATCACCTCCCCCTTGTTGCCATCGGCTGCGTCCGCCGGGTTTCCGGGGCGGTTTTCCTCGACAAAGACCGGGCGGCCGGTGTCGTCGATGCGCTCGGCCCAGGTGATGTCCTTGACGAAGGGCGTTGCGCTGACGAATTTGCCGTCCTCGCGGTTCAGGACATAGAAAAAGCCATTGCGGTCGGCGGTGGCGAAGCGCTTGTTGCCGCTGCGGTCGGAATAGGCGACCACCTCGTTGACGCCGTCATAGTCCCAGCCCTCGCGCGGAGTAGTCTGGAAGTGCCACTTGATCTCGCCGTTGGAAGGGTCGATGCCGATGCGGCTGGCGGCATAGAGGTTGTCGCCGGTATTGCCCTCCACCGGGGTGCCGGCGTTGCGCAGGTGGCTGTTCCAGGGCGCCGGGTTGCCGGCGCCGAAGACCAGCGTGTCGGTCTCCGCATCATAGGAGCCGCCGAGCCAGGTGGCGCCGCCGCCAGTCTTCCACATGTCGCCCGGCCAGGTGGCGTTCAGGGTGCCGGTCATGGTGCTTTCCTCACCCTTGAAGGTGCCCATGTGGCCCTCAATCACCGGCCGGGTCCAGACCAGCTCGCCGGTTTCAGCGTCGCGCGCCTGCACCTCGCCGACAATGCCGAACTCGCCGCCGGAGTTGCCGGTGATCACCAGCCCGTTGACGATCAGCGGCGCCGCGGTCAGCGAATAGCCGGCCTTGTAGTCGGCCACCTTCTTGCGCCACTTCACGTCGCCGGTCTTGAGGTCCAGCGCCACGATGCGGGCGTCCAGCGTGCCGAAATAGAAGGTGTCGCCATAGATCGCGCCGCCGCGGTTCACCACGTCGCAGCAGGGCAGGATGCCTTCGGGCAGCCGGGCGTCGTACTGCCAGATTTCGCGGCCGGTCTCGACGTCGATGGCATAGACCCGGCTGTAGGAGCCGGTGATATACATGATGCCGTCATAGATCAGCGGCTGGGTCTCCTGACCGCGCTGCTTTTCGCCGCCGAGGCTGAAGGCCCAGGCGGGCACAAGGTTTGCGACGTTGTCCCTATTCAGCGTGTCCAGCGGGCTGTAGCGCTGCAGGTGGCGCCCCATCCCGTTGGTCACCACCTGGGTGGTGGTTGTCTGGTCGTTCCTGAGGTCGTCCTCGGTGACCCCGGCGTGGCTGACGCCCGCCATCATGGTCCCTGCGGCGACCGCCGTGATGAAGCGGTTCATTGGGCTCCTCCCTTTCATTGGATCATCAACAGCCACTGCCCGGTGCGGGCTGCCGGCCTGCCACAGTATCCAAGGCGCGCCGGAAGAGCGGTATTGCACAATGGTCGTAAGCGGAGGGCGGCAGGGGCAGGGGGGAGGGCCCGGCACGGCAGCGCCCGGCGCCTTGCGGCCCGGGTTTGCGGTGCAGGCCCCGCGCTGCGTCAGCCTGCGGCGCGGAGCGGGGCGGTTCAGCCTTATTTCGCGGCCTTTCGGATCAGCCCGCGCGCCGGGTCGTAGCCCCAGACCGCCAGTCCCAGCCAGACCAGCCCGGAAAGCAGCACCCAGGCCAGCGCGGCGGCGTTCAGCTGCTGATAAAGCGCAAAGCGGATCAGCTCGACCGCCTGGCTGAAGGGGTTCACGGCGCAGATATCGCGCAGCAGCGCCGAGCTTTCGGCCATTTTCCACAACGGGTAGAGCGCGGTGGACAGGAAGAATATCGGGAAGATCACGAAATTCATCACTCCGGCGAAATTCTCCAGCTGGCGGATCACCGAGGACAGCGCCAGCCCCAGCGCCCCCAGCATCAGCCCCGCCGGGACCAGGGCGGGCAGCAGCGCGGCATAGCCGACCCAGCCGAAGCGGATGCCGAAAATCGCCGCCAGCGCCAGGAACACATAAACCTGCAGGATAGAGATCGCGGTGCTGGCGAGCAGGCGGCAGACCAGCAGCCACCAGCGCGGCAGCGGACTGGTCAGCAGCAGCCGCATCGAGCCCATTTCCCGGTCATAGACCATCGACAGCGAGCTTTGCATGCCGTTGAACAGAAGGATCATGCCGCACAGGCCTGGAACGATATAGACTTCGTAGGTGGTGTAGGTGGCGTAGGGCGGGGTGATCGACAGGCCAAGCGCGGCGCGAAAGCCCGCGGCAAAGACCACCAGCCACAGCATCGGCCGCACCAGCGCCGCGACGAAGCGGCTGCGCTGGCCAATGAACCGCAGCGCCTCGCGCTGCGTGATTGCCGCCAGGGCTGCGAGCCAGGCGGTCATACCGCCTCTCCTGTCAGCCTGAGAAAGTGATCGGCCAGCCCGAGCCCGCCGCGCAGCTGGCGGGCCGTGCCGTCTTGCGCCAGCTTGCCGCGGTGCAGGATCAGCAGCTGGTCGGCGTCTTCGATCTCGTCGGTGAGATGGGTGGCCCAGAGCACCGTCAGCCCCTTGCGCCGCGACAAGTCGTGCACATGGGCGGTGATCGCGTGCCGGGTTGCCGCGTCCAGCCCCACTGTCGGCTCGTCCAGCAGCAGCACCTTGGGATGGTGGATCAGGCTGCGGGCAATCTCCAGCCGGCGGCGGTGTCCGCCATTGAGGTCGCGCACCCGCTCACCCAGCCGGCCGGGCATCTCCAGCCGCTCCAGCGCGGCCTCGATCCGGGCCTGTGCCCTAGCGCCGCGCAGACCGTGCAGGGCGGCGAAATAGCTGAGATTGCGCTGCACCGTCAGGTCCAGGTCCAGCGTTGGCTGTTGGAACAACACCCCCATCCGGCGCAGCGCCTTGCGCGGGGCGCGGGCCATGTCGTGGCCGTCGATCTCGATCCTGCCCTGCGGCGCGGTGAACAGCCGGGTGAGCAGCGCAAACAGCGTCGACTTGCCTGCGCCGTTGGGGCCGAGCAGGGCGCAGAAGGTGCCGGGTTCAACCCGGAAGCTGACTGCGTCCAGCGCCTGCCGGGCGCCGTAGGCATAGCTCAGGTTTTCCACCCGCAGCCCGGTCATCGGATGGTGATCTCCAACCGCTGGGTGTCGCCGGTGGAGCCGGGCACCTTGAGGTGGTAATTCCCAGGCTTCAGCGCGATGAAGCCGATCTCCATCTCGCCGGCCTCGTCGAACTCGATGCTGTCGAGCCCCAGCGGGCGGATCTCGAGGCCCTCCACTACGATCTCGTCGATCCAGATTGCGCGGAAGAACTCCGCCCCCGTTAGCGCCAGTTCCTGGCTGCCGTCGCCCTGGATCTCGAACTCGTAATATGTGCCGGAGTTCAGCACCCAGGGTGCATCGGCCAGCGGCATTCCCGCCGACAGGGTGATGGGCGGCAGGTCCTCCTTGTTGGCAGCGGACAGCAGCCCGGCAAGGCCAAAGCCGGCCTTGCCCGGATCATCACCGTCAGCGGCCAGGGCGGCGGCCGGCAGCGCAAGGCACAGCGCCGCGGCGAAAAGGCGGGAGTTCAGCATCGGGGATCCTCCTGTCAGGATGCGCCGCGCCGCCGGGGCGCAGCAAGTCTCAGGGGCGCAGTGCTGCGCCCCAGGGAAAACGGCCGACCTTGATCGACTTCAGCGCCTGGCGCCGGGCGGTGTCGATCACGGTGACATCTCCGGACACGCCGTTGGTGGTGAACAGCAGCGACTTGTCGGGCGAAAACGCCATGTGCCAGACCCGGCGGCCGACCAGGATGTAATCCTCCACCTCCAGCGTCTCAGCATTGACCACCGCCACATGGTTGGAAGGCCCCAGCGCCACAAAGGCGGTCTGTTCATCATTGGTGAAGGCAAACCCGACTGGCTGCACCCGGTCGGGGTGCACGCCCTTGACATCAAAGGTTATCTTGCCTGTCTCGGCCTGGGTGGCGGTGTCGAAGACGGTGATGGTGCCGCCGATCTCGGAGGAGACCCACAGCGCGCTGCCGCCGGCGGTGAATTCAGCGTGACGGGGGCGGGCGTCGACCAGAGTGTTGGCAAACAGCTGTTGCGTCTGCGTGTCGATCCAATGCGCCATGTTGGTGGTCTCGGAGGTGGTGATTGCGATCCGGCCATCGGGCGAGACCGCCATGCCCTCGGGCTCGATCCCGACATTGATCTGGGCAACCACCTTGCGGGTTTCCGTATCCACCACCGTGGTCACGGCGTCGTCCTCGTTGGCGATGTAGAGATGCCGGTCGTTGGGATGCAGCACGAATTGCTCGGGATCCTCGCCGGAAGGCAGGTCGTGCAGGATCTCGCCGGTGGCGGCATCCAGAACCTGGACCGTGTCGCTGTCGGAGGCGCAGACATAGACCCGCGAGAAATCCTTGGAGAAGGTGATGCCGCGCGGCCGCTCCCCCGTTGCGATGGTGCGGACCACCTCAAGCGTGGCGATGTCGATCACGCTGATGGTGTCGTCCTTTTCATTGGTCACCCAGATTTCCGCGGCGCCTAGGGGCGGCGCCGGGGCCAGCAGCGCCGAGAGGGCGAGGGCGGCAAGGGATTTTGCAGCAAATGTCATTGGAAGGCTCCGCAGCGGCTTTCGGGCGCATCAAGGCCCAGAGTGTCGAGTTCGCTGTGCTGGTGCAGGAAGCCGGGCAGGGGCGCCTGCGCCGCCAGCGCGCGGGGAGTGGCAAGCGGGATCGGTTGGCGCAGCTGGCCGTTCCAGCTGCGGTAGCTGAGCGGGCGGCCCTTGAAGCCGGCCAGCTCGAATGCGTCCGACAGCAGGTAGCGGCGCAGGACGCCCGCGTCGGACGAGCCGGTGCGGGTCACCGCCTCGCCGATGCTGCGTACCGCGGCCCAGGCGGCGTAATCCCGCGCCAGCATCTTGCGCCCGGCAAGCTCCTGGAACCGCGACTGCAGCTGCGCGGCGCCCCATTGCTCGACCACCGGCGCCCAGGCGGCGGGGACCAGGCCTTCGGAGCCGGCGACCGGCCGCGGCAGCCAGGTGTTGTAGGGCAGGTAGCGGGCGAAATCCTGCAGCTCGTCGGCGACCAGCAGCAGATCGTGGCGGCCCAGGCCCTGTGACATCAGCGGCACCTCCTGGGCGGCGTTGCGGCGCATGTCGGCGCCATAGTCCCAGGTCCGTTCGGCGGCGATTTCCAGCCCGAACTTGGCGGCGCTCTGGCGCAAGGCACCGGCAAAGGCCTGGTCCTGCGGGTTCTTGCCGGTGATCAGCGCCAGCCCGGTCCAGCGCTTGGACAGCGCAAACTGCATCAGCGCATCGCTGCGCATTAGGTCCGAGGGCAGGGTGTGCAACAGGTTGCGGCGGCAGTCGCCGCTGCGCAGGCCGGTGTCCGGGCTGGCGGTGTTGAACAGCAGCGCCTCCTGCGCCTCCGGCAGGGCGGCGGCGGCCAGCAGCGCCGGTTTGGGCGCATCCAGAATCAGCAGCGCGCTGCGTGCCAGCGCCGCCCGCGCCGCAGCGGCAAAATCGCCGCCAGGCGGCACTGCCACCGTCTCCAGGCTGTAGCTGTGGCCAAGGAAGCTGCCGGTGGTCCGGTTGTCTGCCAGCCCCAGCCGGGCGCCGGTCTCGCCCAGGTCCGCAGGCGGCGGGTCGAGATTGGAGAGGGTGGGGGGCTGCTGCTCCTGCTGTTTCAGGTAGATGACCGGCACCTCGAGCCCGGCGGCCGCGGCAAAGGCGGCGGGGCAGAGGGCCATCAGGAGTGTGATCAGAAAGCGCATCGGGGTACCCGGTTCTGGCTGCATGGGCCGAGCGTACTGCCGCCCGCAGCCCCGCGGCCATTGGACCAAGGTCGTAGGCCGCCGGGGCCGGAGGCCGACTTAAGTCGCGTATCGGGGCAGGGCCTGGGCTGGCTATGGTTGCGGCAAGCTCAAACTTACGGGAGGAACTCATGTTCAAATTGCCTCTTGCGGCCCTCGGGCTCGCGGCTCTTGCCACAACGGCGCAGGCCCACGGAGACGTCGCGCCGCAGCCTGTGAATACCGATGCCCTGCCCGAAGTGGGCGAAGAATGGCTGACCGAAAACCCCTATCGCGGCCAGGAGGCGGAAGTCTGGCAGGCGGCGATCGACATCGGCGGCAGCGGCTACAATCAGAACTGCGCCCGCTGCCACGGGCTCGGCGGCGTCTCCGGCGGGCTGGCCCCCGATCTGCGCTACCTGGAGGCAGAGGAAATGGGCGACGAATGGTTCGTGGAACGGTTCCGCACCGGCTACACCCAGAACGGCATCACCAAGATGCCCGCCTTCGGGGAACTGCTGGGCCAGAAGGCCGCCTGGGCCATCCGCACCTATTTGGAAACCCGGCCCGATGACGGCGCTCTGGACGAGGCCACCGGCCGGTTGCTGGAAATCCGCGATGAGCTGGCCGCGCTGGCCGGCGGCAGCGGCGGGGATGCGGCGGCGCTGCAGGCGGAGCTGTCGCAGATTGCGCAAGCGGTTGAAACCGGGTCCGGCGCGCCGGTAGCCGACAGCGCGGCCTACCGGGCGGCCAGCCTGATCGGCGGCGCGCAGCCGGACTTCGCCGGTGCCGCGGAGGCCCTGACCGTCGGCCTTTCGGCGGCGCACTGACACGGAGGGGCGCGGCATATGAGACAGCAGCTGGCCGGGCTTCTTGCGATTGCCGCGCTGGCCTGCGGCTGGGCGCAGGCGGGGCAGGCCCGCTGTGCGGATCATGTGCCGCAGCCCAAGCCGCAGAACGCCTCGCGCGATATCGTCGGTCAGGATCTTGAGACTATCCTCGAACGCGGTTTCATCACCTTTGCGGCCTATGAGGATTTTCCCCCCTGGTCCTATCAGGAGGCGGGCCGCATCAAAGGCGCCGACATCGACCTGGCCCGGCTGATTGCGGCGGAGCTGGGGGCCGAGGCCCGGTTCACGCTGGTTGCGGCGGGCGAGACGCTGGATGCGGACCTGCGCAACTGGATCTGGAAGGGGCCGGTCGTGGGCGGCAGCGTGGCCAACGTCATGCTGCATGTGCCCTATTACAGCGAATTTGCCTGCCGGGTCGAACAGGTGGTGTTCACCGGCCAGTACCATGTCGAGGAGGTGGCCATCGCCTACCGCCGGGACGCCTATCCCGAAGACCCGCCGGTGCCGGCCTATTTCCGCTTCGACAGCGTCGCGGTGGAGAACGACTCGATTGCCGATTTCTACCTCTCGTCCTTTCCGGGCGGCCAGCTGAGCGGCAATATCCGCCGCTATCCGACGGCGGCAGCGGCCATGGCGGGCCTGGACCGGGCCGAGACCAAGGCGGCGATGGGGCCGCTGGCGCAGCTAGAGGCCGGGCTGACCGCGCAGACAGCCGTTCACACGCCGCCGCTGCCCGGGTTTTCCGCAGGCACCTGGACCGCCGGTGTGGCGGTTCATTTTTCCTATCGCCCGCTTGCTTATGCGGTGGAGGACGCCATTGCCGCCGCGCTGCAGGACGGCCGGATTGCTGCCATCTTTGCGGCCCACGGCCTGAGCCACCGGCCGCCGCAGCTGCGCTGATCCTGTCTACCCCAGTGTTTTCACGCTGCCATCCGGCGCCAGCAGGGTGGCACTGGCGCCGCCCGGAAAGCGCGCCAGCGCGGCGGTGATTTCCTCTTCATTCATCAGGCAGAAGGCGGTGGAGGCCGCATCGGCCAGCGCGGCGCTGGCGGCCTCGGTGCTGACGGTGGCCCACTGCGGCCGGCGGTCGAGGGCGGGGTGCAGGATATGCGCGGCACCCCGCAGCTGCAGGGCACCGGGGCTGGAGGTGGCGATGGCGCCACCGGTCAGGCTGCGGGCGGCAAAGACGCCTCGCTCCGGGTCGGCCAGGCCGATACGGAACGGGCCGCCAAGTGCCGCAAACTCCCCGGCATTGACCAGAACCCGATCCAGCCCCAGGCGGTTAAGTGCTGCGCGGACCATGTCGGTGGCAAAGCCCTGGGCAATGCCATTGAAGGTCAGCGCCTGGCCCGGTGCCAGCCGGATCGCCTGTTCTGTCACGGACAACTTGTGCCAGCCGGTGAGGCGGGCAGCCCTGCTGATGCCGTCTCCGCGCGCAAGGGCCTGCCACAGCGGCTGCACTGTGGGGTCGAATACGCCTGCCGTTGCAGCGTGCACCAGGGTGCAGAGCCGGGCCAGATGCAAAAACGGCGGCGGCGGGTTTTTCAGAAACCCGGTCCGGTTCAGCCGGGACAGGGCAGACGCCGGATCATAAAGGCTGAACAGTTGTTCGGCCTGCCGCAGCTGCGACAGCGCGGCAGCAATTGCCCGGTCTGCCAGGCGCGGCGGCGCGTAGATGGTCAGGCGCGCCTCCGCGCCGAAGGCAGACCCGCGCCAGGTAACGGGCGCGGCCCGCGCCGCCGGCGCCGCTGCGCCAAGCGCGGCAGCAGAGAT
This sequence comes from Leisingera sp. ANG59, assembly GCF_013317235.1. Classification (GTDB taxonomy): domain Bacteria; phylum Pseudomonadota; class Alphaproteobacteria; order Rhodobacterales; family Rhodobacteraceae; genus Leisingera. The sequence goes on from NZ_WLCM01000030.1 coordinate 43,887, forward strand.
TGCCAGGAACCGGCGGCGGGTCAGTTGTGCGCTCATTCCGCGGCCTCCAGATGTTGTTTCCGGCGCGCCGCCAGGATCAGCGGCACGCAGCGGGCTGGATCGTCGTGGATTGACACGCAGTCGAGGCAGCCGAAGCATTCGTCATAGCGGACCACGCCGGATGGCCCGATCGCGCCATAGGCGCATTTCACCCGGCACAGCTGGCAGGGGCTGCCGCAGGCGGCGCGCCGGGCAATCCAGTTGCGCTGTCGCAGCAGCCCGCCAGCCGCCATGGCCGCGCCCAGCGGGCACAGATAGCGGCAAAAGGGCTTGAACAGCACCAGACCCGCCGCCAGCCAGAAGACCGCATAGGCGGTGAAATACCACTCGCGCAGGAAGTAGGTGGTGATCGCGGTCTTGAAGGGTTCGACCTCGGCCGCGGTGTCCACATGTTCCGGCGCCAGGAAAACCAGCGATACCAGCCCGGCCAGCACCCCGTACTTGAGGTATCTGAGCCGCCCGTCCCAGGCCGGCGGAAGGGCGGTCCGCGGCAGACCCAGCCTGCGGCCAAGATGGTGCGCGAATTCCTGCAGCGCGCCGAACGGGCACAGCCAGCCGCAGAACAGGGCCCGCCCCCACAGGACAAGCCCGAGGATGGCAAAGCCCCAGAGCAGCAGCGAAAACGGGTCATAGGCAAGAAAGGCAAAGCTGCCGCCCTCGGCCGCGGCGCGCAAAACGCCCAGAACGGTGACGATGGACAGCTGGCCCTGGCCCCACCAGCCGGCAAACAGGGTGACAGCTGCCAGCACTGCGAGCCGCAGCGGGGTCAGGGCCTCGCGGGCGGCGATCCGGCCTTGGCGCAGCAGCAGCGCGGCGGTCAGCGTGGTCAGTAGCAGCGCCAGCAGGGTCAGGTCGGTGCTGCGGCTGCGCAGCGCCTCCAGCCAGGGCGGCATCGGTGCCGGGGCCTCGTCGCGCAGGAAAAACCGTTCGGGGGTCCGGTGCGTGACAGGAAATTCCACGGTGCCTGTCTCGGGCTGGAACATGCCGTGCGCGCGCACCGCCTGGGCGTGCAGGGTCCACTCCCGCGCTGGATCAAAGCCGAGGCGGCGGTCGGCCCGCAGGATCATCGCCGTGCCTTCGTGCAACGGGCCGGGCAGATCCGGCGACAGATCCACCAGCAGGTCGCTGTCCCGCAGCGCCACCGGCAGGCCGTTCTGGGTGGCAAACACCCGGTCCGGCGCGGTGTTGCGGATGAATTCCGGGCTAACCAGCCCGTGGCGGCCGGTCTCGACCAGCAACAGCGGCTCATCATCGGGGGAGATCGCCAGGAAATCCTGCAGCTCATTGTAACCGTCGCGAGAGAGGACCGCCTGCGCAATTGAAGGCGGGCCGAGGTCGATAATCCAGAGATCCAGATAGGGCGCCTCAGGGTGTTGCTGCCCCTCCGGATCGTCATCCGCCCACAGGGTGCCGGCAAAGGCCGCATCAACCTCCGCGTTGGAGACAGTGGCGCGGGCGGCCAGTCCCTGATCCGCCAAGGCCACCCAGTCCAGCGGCTCGCTGTGGTCCGGGTCAGGCCGGGCCGGGGGCGTGGTGATGACGCCGTGCATCTTCTCGCGCGCGACCGCCAGCGCTGCCGCCATCACCGAGTCATGCGCGATCCGTACTGACGCGGTCGCCTTGCTGACCCCGTCGAGATAGACCAGGGATGAGCCGGAACCGGTCTCTCCGTAGGGGGTGCCGACGGTGATCGCCGAAAAGACCGACAGGCCGGGGTACTGCTCGAAGAACTTGTGGAACGGGGCAGGGCCAAGCCCGGAGACAAAGACCGGCTCGTTATGGTTGATCAGCCGGACATCCAGAAATTTGCCGTTCAGTTCCATGAGCACCAGCATGTTGACCGGCGCCCCCGAAAACCCGGGCAGCGGGGCCAGGGGTTCGGTTTCAAAGGCATAGCCTGCCTCCGCCCCGCCGGAGTTGAGCAGCGTGTAGACGCCCTTGCCGTTCACCGGCTCCCCCAGGGAGAACGGCGGCATGATCAGGGCGCTGATCTCCTCGCGCGGCAAGGGTGACGCTGACAACGCACCAGCCGCAAGCAGCCAGGCCTGAATCAGAAGTATGGATAGGAGCGCGCGCATGTTCGGAAGTCTGCCGGGGGCAGCGCCAGCGTGCCATTGGACCAAAGTCTGAGGCCGCGCAATGACCCTGTCCCTACGACCAAAGGCCAATACCGGGGCCGGGGACGGGGGGCTAGGCTGACGGGATTAGAGCCAGCAAAGGAGGATGAAATGGCCTGGTCTGCCCCGAAACTGAAAGAAATCAACTGCGGCATGGAAATCAACATGTACTCCCCGTCCGAGGACGAGGGCCGCGAATACGAACCCGATCTGTTCTGATCGCGAAACAGGAAAACGGCCATGCGGTTTCTGGTTCTTGGTGCGGCAGCGGGCGGCGGCCTGCCGCAATGGAATTGCGGCTGCCGGAATTGCCGGGACGCGCGTCTCGGCAGGATCGCTTCCGCCACCCAGTCCTCATTGGCCGTGACACTGGACGGGCAGAACTGGGCGGTTTTGAACACCTCTCCCGATATCCGTGTTCAGCTGCAGAACTGCCCGCCCATGCACCCGCAATCGCTGCGCCACAGCCCACTGCGCGCGGTGCTGCTGACCAATGGCGACATTGACCACATCGCGGGTTTGCTGTCCTTGCGGGAACAGTCGCCTTTCAGCCTGTTCGCCACGGCGGGGCTGCTGGAATTGCTGGCGGCGAACCCGGTGTTCAACGCGCTTCCTACGGCTGTCGGCCGCCATCCGGTGCGGCTGAGCGAAGGTTTCGAGCTGCTTCCGGGGCTGCAGGCAACGGTTTTTCCGGTGCCGGGCAAGGTGCCGCTGTTCATGGAGGACGGGCAGGTGCAGACGGATGTGATGGGGGAACAGACGGTTGGCGTCCGGCTGAGCGACGGTGCGAAAACCGCCTATTACATCCCCGGCTGCTCCGGTGTGTCGGGCGGCCTGCTGGAGATGCTGTCGGATGCCGATCAGATCTTCTTTGACGGCACGCTCTGGCACGACGAGGAGATGATCCAGAGCGGGACGGGCAGCAAGACCGGCCAGCGGATGGGGCATATCTCCATCAGCGGCACCGAGGGCTCGATCGCCGGTTTGCAGGCCGTGGATGCCGCCAAGACGTTCATTCACATCAACAACACCAACCCCGTCTGGCAGCCTGGCAGCGCCGAGCGCGCGCAGGTGCTGGCCGCCGGGTGGACAATTGCAGAGGATGGAATGGAGATCGCGCTATGAATGCACACACCCGGAATACGTCTGCGAGCGGGCCCCTGGAGGCCCGTCTGCGCGCCATCGGCGTCGCCCGTTACCACGACAAACATCCGTTCCATCACAGGTTGCACGGCGGCGAATGCTCGCCCGATCAGGTCCGCGCCTGGGTGATCAACCGCTGGGCCTACCAGGCGGCGATCCCGATGAAGGATGCTGCCTTTCTGTCCCGCTGCGCTGATCCCGCCATGCGCAGGGTCTGGCGCAGCCGGATCGAGGACCATGACGGCGGCATCAGCGAGGGCGGCGGCATCCGCCGCTGGCTGCGGCTGGCCGAAGCGGTCGGGCTTGACCCGGACTACGTGGCCTCTGGCCGCGGGGTTCTGCCGGCCACCCGGTTCGCTGTCGATGCCTATATCCGCTATGTGCGCGACATGCCGCTGCTGCAGGCGGTGGCCTCGTCGCTGACGGAACTGTTTGCGCCTGCCATCCACGAACAGCGGATCGAAGGCCTGCTGCAGCACTACGACTTTGCCAACACTGCCAGCCTGTCCTATTTCCGCAAACGGCTGACCGAAGCGCCGAAGGATGTGAAATTCGGCCTGGCCTGGGTTCTGGAAAACGCAGACACCCCCGAAAAAGAAGACGCCGCCTGCGCGGCGCTGATCTTCAAGACCGATGTTCTGTGGGCGCAGCTGGATGCGCTTTGGGGCGCCTATGTGGAGCCGGGGCGGATCCCGCCGGGCGCATGGCAGCCGGGGGAGGGAATGGCATGAAGCTGGCGCTGGCCCCCTCCGACCGTCCCTTTCTGCCGCGCGGCGTGCGCCTGGCGGCGGACAAGGTGCGGGGCGGCACGGTGCTGCTGTGCCCGGAAAAGGCCATTGCGCTGGACGCCATAGGCGAGGCGATCCTGTCGCGGGTGGATGGCAGCACATCGTTCAAGGAGATTGTTGCCGGTCTGGCGGCAGCCTACGATGCGCCGGCAGAGCAGATCGCCGGGGATGTGCAGCGCTTTCTGGCTGGCCTGCGGGCGCGGATGTATCTGGCGGTGCGGCCATGACCGTGCCTCCGCCAATCGCGATGCTGGCCGAGCTGACGCACCGCTGCCCGCTGGCCTGCCCCTATTGCTCCAACCCGCAGGACCTGCTGGGCCGCGAGGCGGAGATGACAACCGGCGAATGGGCGGATGCCTTCCGCCAGGCTGCGGAGCTGGGCGTCCTGCAATTGCACCTGTCCGGCGGCGAGCCCGCCGCGCGCCCGGATCTGGCAGAGCTCACCGCGGCGGCACAGGGCTGCGGCCTGTATACCAATCTGATCACCAGCGGTATCGGCCTGACGCCCAGGCGGCTGGATGCCCTGGAGGCAGCGGGGCTGGACCATATCCAGCTGTCCCTGCAGGGCACGAGCGCCGGGCTTGCCGATTGGATCGGCGGCTACAAGGGCGGATTTGACCGCAAGGTGAAGATCGCGGCGGAGATCAAGGCCCGGGGAATTCCCCTGACGCTGAACGCCGTCATGCACCGGCACAATCTGGACGATCTGGAATGCACCATCGAAATGGCTGTCGAAATGGGCGCCCGGCGGCTCGAAGTGGCCTGCGTGCAGTTCCACGGCTGGGCGTCCCGCAACCGGGCCCAGCTGCTGCCAACGCACGCGCAGACAGAGGCCGCCAAACGCATCGTCGCAGAGGCAGAGCAGCGGCTGCGCGGTGTGCTGGCCTTCGACTTCGTGCCGCCGGACTATTATGCGGATTATCCCAAGGCCTGCATGGGCGGCTGGGGCACGGCCGGGCTGAACATCGCGCCGGACGGCACCGTGCTGCCCTGCCACGCGGCCCAGACCATCCCGCACCTGGACTTTGACAACGTCCGCAGCAAACCACTGGCGACGATCTGGTACGAGGGCGCGGCATTCAATGCCTATAGGGGCACAGGTTGGCTGCCGCAGCCTTGCCGCAGCTGCGACCGCAAGGAAAGTGATTTCGGCGGCTGCCGCTGCCAGGCGCTGGCTCTGGCCGGGGACGCAAGCGCAGCCGACCCCGTGTGCCGCAAGTCGCCCCGGCACCAAGCCGTGCTTGACCTGCTTGAGGCGGGAAGCACCGGCGACAGCGGCGGCTTTGTCTACCGGCGTGCCGCTGGCTGAGGAAACCGGCACCGGCTGAACGACCACTCCCAGCTTAGCGTAGGATTCCACACTCTTTCGCAAACGCTCCTTTCCAGTCTGCTGCCATAGTCATGATGCCTGTCTCAATTTGATGATCTGCAGAACAGCAGAAGGTTAAAAATCCCAGTCTTCATCCTCGGTCGCAACCGCCTTGCCGATCACATAAGAAGAGCCGGAGCCGGAAAAAAAGTCGTGGTTTTCGCTGTCGGGGCTGAGAGCGGCGAGGATGGCCGGGTTCACCTCTGAGACCTCGGGCGGAAACAGGGCTTCAAACCCGAGGTTCTGCAGCGCCTTGTTGGCGTTGTAATGCAGAAAGACCTTCACGTCCTCGGTCAGGCCGATTTCGTCATACAACTCTTCGGTGTACTGATTTTCGATGCCGTAAAGCTCGAACATCAGGCCGAAGGCATAATCTTTCAGCTCCTGCCGGCGGGCCTCGTCAAGCTGCTCGTAACCGCGCTGGAACTTGTAGCCGATGTAATAGCCATGCACCGCCTCGTCGCGGATGATCAGGCGGATCAGATCGGCGGTGTTGGTCAGCTTGGCGCGGCTGGACCAGTACATCGGCAGGTAGAAGCCGGAGTAGAACAGGAAGCTTTCCAGGAACACCGATGCGATCTTGCGCTTCAGCGGGTCGTTGCCGGGCGCGTAGGTGTCCAGGACCGCCTTGGCCTTGGCCTGCAGATGCGGGTTTTCCTCGGACCAGCGGAACGCCTCGTCGATCTCCCTGGTCGAGCACAGCGTCGAGAAGATCGAGGAATAGCTGCGCGCATGCACCGCCTCCATGAAGGCGATGTTGGTCAGCACCGCCTCTTCGTGCGGGGTGATGGCATCGGGCATCAGCGCCGGCGCGCCGACCGTGTTCTGGATGGTGTCCAGCAGGGTCAGCCCGGTGAAGACGCGGATGGTCAGCTGCTTTTCGGGACCGGTCAGGGTGGCCCAGCTTTGGATGTCATTGGACAGCGGGACTTTCTCGGGCAGCCAGAAGTTCACCGTCAGGCGGTTCCAGACCTCCAGGTCCTTGTCGTCCTCCAGCCGGTTCCAGTTGATGGCGCGCGGGATGCGGGTTGCGGTCATGTCTTTCATCGTCTTTCTCCGCTCACAGCGTGCAGGATACGCAGCCCTGAACCTCGGTGCCCTCCAGGGCCTCCTGGCGCAGCCGCACGTAGTAGATGGTCTTGATGCCTTTTTTCCAGGCGTAGATCTGGGCGCGGTTGATGTCGCGGGTGGTGGCATCTGCCGGGAAGAACAGGGTCAGCGACAGGCCCTGGTCCACATGTTCGGTGGCAGCAGCATAGGTGTCGATCAGCGCCTCGGCGCCGATTTCATAGGCGTCGCGGTAGTATTCCAGGTTCTCATTGTTCATGAAGGCGGCCGGGTAGTAGACGCGGCCGATCTTGCCTTCCTTGCGGATCTCGATCTTGGATACAATCGGGTGGATCGAAGAGGTCGAGTTGTTGATATAGGAGATCGAGCCGGTCGGCGGCACCGCCTGCAGGTTCCGGTTGAACATGCCGTGTTTCATCACATCCGCTTTCAGCGCTAACCAGTCGTCGCGGGTGGGCAGGGAGATGCCGTCAAACAGTGCCTGCACGCGCTCGCTTTCCGGCAGCCAGTCGCGGTCAGTGTATTTGTCAAAGAACGTGCCGGAGGCATAGCCTGACGCCTCAAAGCCTTTGAAGGTGGCCTTGCGCTCCTGCGCCAGATCGCAGGAGGTGCGGATCGCGTGGTAGGCCACGGCGGCGAAGTAGACCGAGGTGAATTCGACACCCTCAGGACTGCCATAGTGAATATGCTCGCGGGCCAGGAAGCCGTGCAGGTTCATCTGGCCGAGACCGATGGCGTGGCTTTCGTCATTGCCGCGGCGCACGGACGGCACCGAGTCGATGGCCGACAATTCCGACACCGCAGTCAGTGCCCGGATGGCAGCTCCGACGGTGCGGCCAAGATCCTTGCCGTCCATGGTCCTGGCGATGTTGAGCGAGCCGAGGTTGCAGGAGATGTCAGTGCCCAAATGGCTGTAGCTCAGATCATGGTTGAACTCCGATGCCTCGTTGACCTGCAGGATCTCGGAGCACAGGTTCGACATGTTGATGCGCCCGTCAATCGGGTTCATCCGGTTCACCGTGTCCTCGAACATCACGTAGGGGTAGCCGGATTCAAATTGGATCTCGGCAATGGTCTGGAAGAACTCGCGCGCGTTGACCTTGGACTTGCGGATGCGCTTGTCGTCGACCATCTCGGCGTACTTTTCGGTGACCGGGATTTCCGAGAACGGCACGCCGTAGATCTTCTCGACGTCATGCGGCGAGAACAGATACATGTCGGCGTTTTTCTTGGCGAGCTCAAAGGTGATGTCGGGGATCACCACGCCCAAGGAGAGGGTCTTGATGCGGATTTTCTCGTCGGCGTTTTCGCGCTTGGTGTCAAGGAACCGCATGATGTCTGGATGGTGGGCGTTCAGATAGACCGCCCCGGCGCCTTGCCGCGCTCCCAGCTGGTTGGCGTAGGAGAAACTGTCCTCCAGCAGCTTCATCACCGGGATGACGCCGGAGGACTGGTTTTCAATGCCTTTGATCGGCGCGCCGTGTTCCCGGATGTTGGTCAGCAGCAGCGCCACGCCGCCGCCGCGTTTGGACAGTTGCAGAGCGGAGTTGATGCCGCGGCCGATGCTTTCCATGTTGTCTTCGAGCCGCAGCAGGAAGCAGGAGATCAGCTCGCCACGGGATTGCTTACCGGCATTGAGGAAAGTGGGAGTGGCGGGCTGGAAGCGGCCTGCCAGCATTTCCTCCATGAAGGACATTGCCAGCGCCTCATCCCCGCGCGCCAGCGCCAGGGCGGTCATCACCACGCGGTCCTCGTAGCGTTCCAGGTAGCGCTGCCCGTCGCGGGTCTTGAGCGTGTAGGACGTGTAGTATTTGAAAGCGCCCAGGAAGGTTGGGAAGCGGAACTTCCTGGCGTAGGCTGCGTCCCAGATTTCGCGCATGAAGTTCTTGGTGTACTGATCCAGAACCGCTTCTTCATAATACCCTTCGGCCACAAGATAGCCGAGCTTTTCATCCAGCGAGTGGAAGAAGACAGTATTCTGGTTCACATGCTGCAGAAAATACTGGCGCGCCGCCATGCGGTCGGCGTCAAAGCGGATGTTGCCGTCTGCATCATACAGGTTCAGCATCGCGTTCAGCGCGTGGTAGTCCAGTTCATTCAAGGAACTGTCGAGCATGTCTTTCTCCCCAGGGTTTCCAGCCCAGCCCGCACGCGGGCAATATCTGTTTCGGTGCCAGCCAGCTCAAATGTATACAGCAGCGGCACCTTGCATTTTTGCGAAATGATGCGGCCGGCCAGGGCATAGGTCGCACCAAAGTTGCGGTTGCCGGTTCCGATCACCCCGGTCAGCCGGGCGCGGCGGGCCGGGTCATTCAGGAAGTGGATCACCTGTTTCGGCACTGCGCCGCGGCCTTCGCCATCGGCATAGGTCGGGCAGATCAGGACGAATGGCTTATCCGGCACGGGAAACCCTGCGCCCTCTTCAACAGGAATGCGCGATGCATCCGCACCAAGGCGTGCCACGAAACGCTGCGTGTTTCCCGATTTCGAAGAGAAGTAGACGAGCCCCGGCAGCCCGCCGGTCACTTAGGACGCCAGACGGGCGATCATGTCGGGGCGGAAACCGGACCAGTGGTCGGCACCGGCGACAACCACCGGAGCCTGGCGGTAGCCCAGCTCGGTCACATGGGAGAGCGCGGCATTGTCCTCGGTCAGATCCACAACGTCATAGCTGATGCCCTTGGCATCCAGCGCACGGGTGGTGGCGGTGCATTGCACACAGGCGGGTTTGGAATACACGGTAATGCTCATCTGTCCTCTGTCTCTCTTGTTCAAAGCCGAGGACGCAATGGACGGATACCGCCCAAAGCACGCCCCCGAACCCTCCGTTCGCGGTCATCATCATTCGCGCTGCGGCAGGTCTCCTGACTCGCGGATCAATGCTTGGGCCGGCCTTCCCGAAAGCTCGCTTTCAGTGGCGTAGTCAGCCTAGCTCACCGCTTACAGTTGCGGGGGCAGTGCCGGATTTCCACCGGCTTCCCTCTTAGCTTCCGACGGGAATCGGAAGAACCGAAGCTACACGATATTGGTGTTTGAAGGGGTGCGTTGTCAATATATAGCTTTCGAAGCCACGGTTTTTCGTGGTCGCTACAGGTCCCTTCCTGAACCTCTGAAACCTACATCGCAGCTCGCCAAGACGCAATCCAATCGAGGACTTCCCCCTGCGATCAACAGCGAGGCGTCTTTAATGTGAATCGGCGTGCAAAATTGACCCACTTTGGTGGGTTATGAGCGAGTAAAATTGACCCACCTGTTTTCGTTAACATCCGCACTAAAAGTGCGGAGGAAAGAGCAGGTGTTACTGATGGAAAGCGTGTCGAAGATCCGACGATGGGTATTGGTTGAGGGACGCAGCATCCGGTCTGTTGCGCGGGCGACGGGATTATCGCGGAACACGATCAAGAAGTATCTGAAGGATGAGAG
>NZ_WLCM01000031.1 GCF_013317235.1 Leisingera sp. ANG59
GTCTTATCCTTCTGCTCGCGGGCGGGGCCGCGGGGCGGGGCGGTTCTTGCGGGTCTCGCGCCAGACCGAGACCAGGCCGGAGGCGATGATCAGGGCGCTGCCGAGCCAGACCTGCAGATCGGGCCATTCGTTGAAGATCAGCACGCCCCACAGGACCGACATCGGCATCGCGATGTATTCGAAAGGCGCCGCCAGCGCGGCCTCGTTCATGCGGTAGGCCTGGCTGACCAGATAGCCGCCGGCCGAGCCTGCGAGGCCGACACCGATCAGATAGGGCCAGTCCTGCGGTGCGGGCCAGATCCAGGCGCGCAGGATGAAGTCGAAGGCGGGGCTGTCGCCGGTGGCAAACCGCCCGTCGCCGAAGACCAGCCCGGCCAGCGCGCTGAGGATCAGGAAGCCCAGCATCGGGTAGAAGGCCAGCGTCGCTCCGGCCTCGGACCCGCCTGCGCGGCGGGTCAGCACGTGCAGGGTGGCATAGCCGCAGGCGCCGAGGAACGGCAGGATGGCAGCGGGCTGGAAGGTGCCGGCACCGGGGCGCATGATGATCAGCACGCCGAGGAACCCGGCCACCACCGCGCCCCAGCGCCAGGGGCCGGGGCGTTCGCCGAGGAACAGGGCTGACAGGGTGGTGACGATGAGGGGCGTGGCAAAGGCGATCGCCACCGCCTCGGCCAGCGGTAGCAGGGTGAGGCCGGTGAAGAAGCAGATGTTGGCAAAGAACACCACCAGGCAGCGCAGCAGGTGCAGTTTCGGCTGGTGGGTGCGCAAGAGGTGGTAGCCGCCCTCCAGCGGCATGATGATGGCGAGCATGACGGCCACCGCGATGACGGAGCGGAACAGCACCATTTCATAAAGCGGGTAGTCGCCCGACAGGAACTTGAAGATCATGTCGATGACGGAGAAGGCAATGCCGGCACCGGCCGCGGCAAAGAGGCCGGGGACGCTGATCTTCACCTCTGCGCTCATGCCGTTGCCCTCCCGTCTCCTGCCCTTGATCAGTGGCGGATTTGGTCTGGCCGGGCAATGGGCCGGGGCGGAAAAATGCAATTTTTCCGGGCAAAATTCCGGGGCGGAATTTTGGGGCGCAGAACATGGAGGTTCGGGGCCGGGGAAAGGGTGGATTTCTTGCTGAGAAGCGGTTCAGGGGCAGGTATGCCCCTGAACGCGCCTGACTGAGTGTGGAGCGGCCTGATCCCGCGTCAAGGCCAAGCCGTGCTACGCAGGGTCCGCTGGCGCGGAGCCTTGACCCGGGAGCAGGCCTGCGGGGGCGCACATTTGCGTTTGCGAACAGGGAGATCACGCAATGTCATTGGGCAAGGCGGGCAGCGGCGCTTAGGTTTGGCCCTAAACCAGCACATGAGGTGGCCATGATCACATGTTATATCACGTATGAAATTCACCCGGACAAGGTTGAGGCCTTTGAGGTCTACGCCAAGGCCTGGATCCCGCTGGTGGAGCGTTTCGGCGGCACCCATCACGGCTATTTCCTGCCGCATGAAAGCGCCAATGATCTGGCGGTTGCGCTGTTTTCCTTCCCGTCTCTGGCCGCCTATGAGGAGTACCGCGCAAAAAGCTTTGAGGATGCGGACTGCCTGGCGGCGTTCCGGTTCGCCCGGGAGAACGGCATCGTCCGGCGCTATGACCGGACCTTCTTGCGTCCTGTTCTGGAGGGCGACCTTGCGCCGCTGAAGGCAGCGATGTCCTAGCGGCCCGCCTTGGCGGCTCTGAGCTCGCGCTCCAGCGCATCCAGAAACCGCGAGCGGTCGGCCTTGGTGAAACCCTTGCCGCCGCCCTGCATGCCCAAGGGGTTGGCGGCGCGCAGGTCGGCCATCAGGTCGCGCATCGCCAGCTGCTGGCCGATGTTGGCCTGGGTAAAGCGCTCGCCGTTGTGGCGCAGCACGCGGGCGCCGGCCTCGATGCATTTGGCGGCCAGCGGGATGTCGCCTGTCACCACCACGTCGCCGGGCCCGCAGCGGTCCGCGATCCACATGTCGGCCACATCGGCGCCCTCGGCCACGATCACGGTTTCCACCAGCGGGTTCTGCGAGGGGCGCAGCCCGCCGTTGGAGACCACGAACATGCGCAGGCCGTGGCGGGTGGCGACCCGCTCGGCCTCCTGCTTCACAGGGCAGGCGTCGGCGTCGATGTAGAGGGCGGTCACTCTGCCGCCTTCTTCTCTGCTTCGGGTTGCTTCTCCGGTTTCGCCTCTGCCTTGGGGGCGGGCTTGGCCTTGCGGGCGGGTTTCTTGACCTTGAACTCTTCCGGGATCGGCATCCGGTTGAAGGCGTCGAGACCGGCGATTTTATAGGCCTCGGCCAGGGTCGGGTAGTTGAAGGTGTTCTGCACGAAGTAGTCCACCGTGCCCTTGAGGTTCAGCACCGCCTGGGCGATGTGAATGAGCTCTGTTGCGCCTTCACCGACGATCTGCACGCCCAGCACCCGGCGGGTCTTCAGCGAGAACAGCATTTTGAGCATGCCATGCTCCAGCCCCATGATGTGGCCGCGGGAGGTCTCGCGGAAGCGGGCGACGCCGACCTCATAGGGGATGCCGCGCTCTTTCAGCTCTTCCTCGGACATGCCGCAGGTGGACATTTCCGGCACTGAGTAGATGCCGTAGGGGTACCAGGGGCTTTCAGGCAGGGTCGGGGTTTCCAGCGCGTGGCAGGCGGCGACGCGGCCCTGCTGCAGCGAGGTGGAGGCGAGCGACGGGTGGCCGATCACATCGCCCGCGGCATAGATATGGGGCACTTCGGTCTGGTAGGTCTTGCGGTCCACGCTGAGGCGGCCGCGGTGGTCGGTCTTGAGGCCAACAGCCTCGAGGTTCAGGGCGGAGGTGGCGCCCATCCGGCCAGCCGCAAACAGCAGCATTTCAGAGCGCACGTGGCGGCCGTTGTCGAGGATCACCTCAACATGCTCGCCGCGGTCCTCGATGCTTTCGACGGCGGAGCCGAGCCGCAGGTCAACGCCGTTTTCGCGGATCTGGTGGGTGAAGTCCTGGATCAGGGTCTTGTCGATGAAGTCGAGGAAGGTCTCGCGCGGCTCGATCAGGGTGACGCGCACGTCGAGGGCGGAGAACATGGTGGCGTATTCCACCCCGATCACGCCGGCGCCGATCACGGTGAGGGAGCGTGGGATTTCGGCCATCTCCAGGAACTCGTCACCGTCCACAACGGTCTTGCCGTTGAAGGGCACATACTCCGGGCGGTAGGTCTTGGTGCCGGTGGAAATGAGGAATTTCTCTGCCGTCAGCCGGGTGGTTTCGCCCGCCTCGGTGGCCACCTCGACCTCATTCGGGCCGATGAATTTCGCCAGCCCCAGCAGCGTGTCCACGTGATTGCGGTTGAACTGGTGCTCCAGCACGTCGACCTCGTAATCGAGGGTCATGTGCAGGCGCGCCTTCAGGTCGTTGGCTTCGATCTGGTCCTTCACGCGGTAGGAGCGGCCGTAGAATGACCGCTCGCGCCAGCCGGAGAGGTTCAGCACGGTTTCGCGCAGGGTCTTAGACGGGATGGTGCCGGTGTGCACCGACACGCCGCCGAGGCGGTCCTTGCGGTCGATCACCAGCACCCGGCGGTGCAGCTTGCCCGCCTGGATGGCAGCGGCGCGGCCCGAGGGGCCGGAGCCGATGATGATCAGGTCATAATCAAAGTCTTCACTCATGGCCGCGTCCTTTGGTCTTAGTTCTGGTACAGCGCGTCGGCGTGGAAGGAGACATGCTCCTCCATGAAGGTCGACACGAAGAAATAGCTGTGGTCATAGCCCGGCTGCATCCGCAGGGTGGCCTGCTGGCGGCGTTCGGCGACGGCGTGGGCCAGCGCCTCGGGCTTCAGGAGGTCGATGAACTGGTCGGAGGTGCCGGTGTCGATCAGGATCGGGCCGTCAAAGCCTTTCTCGCGCATCAGGAGGGTGGCGTCATGCTTGGCCCAGGCGGCTTCATCGTCGCCCAGATAGGCGCTCAGCTGCTTGCGGCCCCAGTCCGACTGGGTCGGGTTGGAGATCGGCGCAAAGGCGGAGACCGACTTGTAGCGGCCCGGCAAGTTCATCGCCAGCGTCAGCGCGCCGTGGCCGCCCATGGAGTGGCCAGTGACCGCCTGACGGTCCAGGTCGACGGCGAACTTGTCGCCCAGCAGCGCAGGCAGTTCCTCGGCCACATAGTCCCACATGCGGAAATGCGGCGCCCAGGGCTGTTGCGTGGCGTTCACGTAGAAGCCCGCGCCCTGGCCCAGGTCATAGGCGTCATCATCCGCCACGCCTTCGCCGCGGGGGGAGGTGTCGGGGAAGACGATGGCGATGCCCTGCTCGGCGCACCAGGCCTGGGCGCCGGCCTTGGTCATGGCGTTCTCGTGGGTGCAGGTGAGGCCCGACAGATACCACAGCACCGGTACCGGGCCGTCCTTGGCCTCCTCCGGCAGGAACAGGCCAAAGGTCATGTCGCCGCCAGTGGCGGAGCTGGCGTGTTTGTAGACGCCCTGGGTGCCGCCAAAGGCGCGGTTCTCGGAAACGGTTTCCATGGGTGAGGCTCCTCAAAATCTGTTAGCCCTATCGCTATCCGCAGTTGGCCTCAGGGTCCAGCGGATGGGCGGCAGCAATGCCGGTTTTTGCGGCATGAGGCTTGCGGAAACGCAAACAATCGGGGCTTTGGCCGACGGGAGGATGCCGCATTTGCGCAGAGGGTGCTGGACAGCCGATGCGAAAACCGGGACAGTCCGCCGCCAAGGCAAGAGGGAGGCACAGGGCCATGAGCGATTTTCTGAGACTGACACCGGAGGCTGCGGAGGCGGAGGTGGAGCGCCCGGCACCGGAGAAGGTGCTGGTAGGCGATCCGGTCTTCACCACGTGGAATGCGGAAGAGCGGAACGGTTTGTACTGCGGCATCTGGCAGTCGACACCGGGCAAGTGGCGGATTTCCTATGACGAGTGGGAATACTGCCGGATCCTAGAGGGGCGTTCGGTGATCACCAGCGATGACGGCACGGAATATCCGCTGGCGGCAGGCGACAGTTTCATCCTGCGGCCCGGTTTCAGCGGAACCTGGGAGGTGATCGAGACCACCCGCAAGGATTACGTGATCCGGCTTTAGGAAACCCAGGCGATCACCGCCGGCACGGTGACGATCGACACCACGGTGGAGATGAAGATGGCGGCGGAGGCCCGGTGCGGGGCCACGCCGTAGTGCTGCGCCAGCATGTAGACATTGCCCGCCACCGGCAGCGATGCGGCGGCGATGGCAACGGCGGCGGAGAACGGCGCCGCCGGGATCAGCCACAGCACCGCGACAGCAACGCAGGCCGGGTGCAGCACCAGTTTGGCAAAGCTGAGCCAGCCGGAGATATGCACCCGTTCTGCCGATTTCGAGGCCAGCGACGCGCCGATGGCAAACAGCGCGCCGGGGGTGGCGGCACCGCCGAGGATGGTGAGGAAGTCGTTTGCGGGCTCCGGGATCGGCAGGGCGGAGGCCGACCAGGCAAGGCCTGCGGTGATGGACAGGATCATCGGGTTTTTCATGAGGCCCAGCCCGACCAGCCGGAGTGTGGCAAGACCAAGCCCCTGGCCTCGGCCTGCGTTGATCAGAATCACGATCAGCGAGGAAAACACCACCAGATCAACGCTGAGCACCACCATCATCGGCGCCGCGGAGGCCGGGCCGAACAGGATCGCCATCATTGGCAGCCCCAGGAAACCCACATTGCCGATCGCGGCGCATTGCGCCTCCACCGCTGCGGTGGGCACGTCCAGGCCGCGGGCCATGGCGACAGCTGTCACCAGCAGGTAGACCGCCAGCGTGCCCGCCAGGTAGCCGAGGATCAGGGTTGGGTCGAAGACCTCGGCAAAGGACAGGTTGGCGGCGAAGCCGAAGATCATCGCCGACAGCGGGAAGTAGAACACGAAGCGGGTGAGATAGGCGGTGGCTTCCTCGGTGAAAAACCGGCTGCGCCCGGCCCAGTAGCCAAGGCCGATGATTGCGAAGAAGGGCAGGGTGCGGAAGAAGATCTCGGCCATGAGTAATTGGTAACAAGAGCTGACCAATTGGCAAGGGCTGTCTTGGGCGGGACCGGGCGTGCTCCCAACTGTGCTGCGCACAGGGCAGGTCTGCCCTGAGAGCGCCTGGTCAATTGTGATATCGTCCAAGACAGCCTCAAGGGTAAACCGCGCTGGCGCGCGGCGGCTGTGCCGCCCTTGACCCTGCCTTGGACAAGTGCAGCACCCGCAGCGCGTCAGCGCTGCCGGGCCCAACCGGGGAGGGGCAGCCTTTGGCTGCTCCGGAACGGGCGGGAGTACCCCGCTGGCGGCTCTAGCCGCTGCCGATCAGCGCGCCGGCGCCGAGCACCAGGGCACCGCCCAGAACCACCTGCATAGTGGCGCGCCAGAACGGGGTTTCCATGAACTTGTTCTGGATCCAGGCAATGGCCCAAAGCTCCACAAAGACGATCAGCAGCGCCAGCGTGGTGGCGGTCCAGAAATCCGGGATCAGGTAGGGCAGGGCATGGCCGAGGCCGCCGACGGTGGTCATGATGCCGGAGGCCAGCCCGCGTTTGACGGGGGAGCCGCGGCCCGACAGCTCGCCGTCGTCGGAGGCCGCCTCGGTGAAGCCCATCGAGATGCCGGCCCCGACCGAGGCCGCCATGCCGACCAGGAAGGTGGTCCAGGTGTCCTGGGTGGCAAAGGCGGTGGCAAAGATCGGCGCCAGGGTGGAGACTGAGCCGTCCATCAGCCCGGCCAGCCCCGGCTGCACCCAGGTCAGCACGAACTGGCGGTGGGCGGCGCGGTCCTCGTCCGCGCGGGTGCCGTCGTCCAGATGCGCCTCTTGCAGCTCGCCGGCGCGGGCCTGATGGCCGGCCTCGGCGGCGGCCAGATCGCCCAGCAGTTTGCGGGTCGCCGCGTCCCGGGTGCGGGCGGCGGCGGCGGTGTAGAAGCGTTCGGCGTCGCGCTCCATTGCGCGGGCCTCGTCGCGGATGCGGTCCAGGCTGAGGTTCTCCATCAGCCAGATGGGGCGGCGGGCATAGTAGCCCGCCACATGCTCGCGCCGGATCAGCGGGATGGCGGGGCCGAACCGCGCTTCGTGCAGGGCAATCAGCTGGGCGCGGTGGTCGTCTTCCTCCGCCGCCATGCCGTCAAACATCGCTGCGGAGGCGGGATATTCGGCGCGCAGCCGCTCGGCGTAGCCGCGGTAGATGCGCGCATCGTCCTCCTCGGAGGAGATTGCAAGGGCGAGGATTTCCTGGCCGGTCAAATCCGCAAAGTGCTTGCGCTGGGTGAAAAATCGCATCTGCCGCCCCTCAGCTTAGAATAATTCTAAACATAACGGTTCCGCGAGGGAGCGCAAGATGATGCGGCTTAACCTGTTGCAATGGGACGGCGCAAGCTACATTAGGCCCAGACCCCTACGCAGCCTACGGAGCCCGCATGAACCAGCAAGCCAGCGTCCTGCGCACCGGCCGGAAATTCGATCAGGTCCTGGACGGCGCACGCGAGGTGTTCCTGGCGGACGGGTTCGAGGGCGCGAGCGTCGACAAGATCGCCAAGGCGGCGGGGGTCTCCAAGGCGACGCTCTACAGCTATTTCCCTGACAAGCGGGTGCTGTTCATGGAGGTGGTGCGCTCTGCCTGCGTGCAGCAGGCGGATGAATCACTGGATCTGGCACCCGGCAGCTGCGGGCCGCGGGATGTTCTGCGGGCAGCGGCGGAGCGGGTGCACGGGGTGCTGCTGGGCGGCTTCAGCCTGCAGCTGTTCCGCATCTTCGTGGCGGAGGCCGACCGATTTCCGGAGCTGGGGCCGATGTTCTATGAAAGCGGCCCGATGGTGCTGCACGGGGAGATCCGCGACTATATCGAAACCGCTGCAGCGCGGGGCGAGCTGAAGATCGAAGACGCCGACCTGGCCGCCGCGCAGTTCATCGAGTTGTGCAAAGCGGATATCTTCCTGCGGTTCCTGTTCAAGATCGATACCGAGTTCACCGAGGCCGAGCGCGAGCGGGTGATCAGCGGTGCGATTGACACCTTCATGGCGCGGTTCGGCGCCTGAAGTGCCTGGCGGCAGGGGCCGCTGTCCGGTCAGTGGGTTGTGAAGCTGTTGGGGGTCCTGCGGTAGGTCTCGTGGCAGCTGAGACAGCCTTGCATCAGCCCTGGCAGGGTGCGGCGCAGGGCGGGCAGGGAGCGGGTGCTGAGGGCTCTGGCCGCAATTTCGGCTGATTTGGCCCGGGCTTCGAAATCATCCCAGGATATCCAGATCTGGGGCCGGGCGTGGCTGCGCGGGTCCATCCGGTGCTTGCGGAAATGCTTGCGGATGCTGCTGGTGGATTTGATCAGCTGCCGACGGGCGGTGCGCGCCTTGTCCCGGTCGAAAACGATGCGCCCGGACATCATGCCGGTGAGCACATCCATCGCTGCCTTCTGCCCGGTCATCAGGGCGATGCGGCGGGTCACATGCTTGCTGAGGCCGCTATCCGCTGTGACCGGGGCCGAGGGGCCGGCGGCCAGGGCCGCAAGCAGGGCAAGACAGGCAAGAGGTTTGAGCAGGCGCAGGGTCATTGCGCAGCGCCCCTGCGGATTGACCGAATCGCATATTGAGAACAAAATGGGAACATCTGCCGTGAGTCTCCTGTAACCTGCCGCCTGGCGGCCCCTGCTGCCCGATCTGCCCATGCCCCATCGCCGCATTCTGTCGCTGTGGTTTCCGCGCCTTGGCGCCGAACGCATTTTGCGGGCGGAGCGCGGCGGCATTGCCGGGCCGCTGGCCGTTGCCGAGGAAGTGTCCAACACGCAGGTTATTTCCGCGTTAAACATGGCCGCCTCGGCAGAAGGGCTGCAGGCTGGCCAGCCCTTGCGCGATGCCCATGCGATGTGCGCGGGCCTGGTGGTGCGGCCGCGCAGCCGCGCGGCGGAGATGGCGTTCCTGGCGGCGCTCAGGCGCTGGGCGGGCAAGTTCAGCCCCTGGGTGGCAGAGGCCGGGGAGGACGGGCTGACCATCGACCTCACAGGCTGCGCGCATCTGTTCGGCAGCGAGGCGGCGCTGATGGAGACCGCGGGGCAGGATTGCGCGGAGATGGGCCTGAGCGTGCGGATGGGGCTGGCCGACACCCTGGGCGCGGCCTGGGCGCTGGCGCGCTACGCGGGCGAGGAGGCGGCGCCGGAGCGGTCGGGCGATGCCATCGACCAGGAGGCGCGCGCGACCCGCGCCCGGGCGCAGAAACGCCAGAGCGTCAAGCGGCGCCATTGGACCCGCGGCGGCGCGGCGCCGCAGCTGCAGGCGGCGGTGCCGCAGCTGGGCCGGATTGCCGAAGCCGGCCAGGCCTATGGCGCGCTGGCGCCCTTGCCGGTGGCGGCCTTGCGGCTGGACAGCGCCACGGTGGCGCAGCTGAACCGGCTGGGCCTTCGGCGGATCGGCGACCTGCTGGGTCAGCCGCGGGCCAGTCTGGCGCGCCGCTTCGGCCAGGGGTTGGTGCTGCGGCTGGACCAGGCGATGGGCAGCGCGCCGGAGCCAGTCTCGCCCGCGCGCAGCCCGGACCGTTTTGCGGTGCGGCTGACCCTGCCGGAGCCGATCGGGCTGATGGAGGACCTGCTGGCAGGCATCGACCGGATGCTGCCGCGGCTGTGTGCCCGGCTGGAGGCGCGCGGCAAGGGGGCGCGGGTTTTGCGGCTGGAGGCGCACCGCTGCGATCAGGAAATGGAGGCGGTGAGCCTGGGCCTGGCCCGTGCCAGCCGCGATCCCGCCCGCATCCGGCCGCTGTTGGAGATGAAGCTGGAGCAGATCGACGCGGGCTACGGCATCGACATGCTGCGGCTGGAGGTCTTGCAGGCGGAGGCCATGCACGCCCGCACCCCGGCGGGCCACCTGCAGGCGGGCGCCGCGGCGCGGGCGCGGCAGGAGGATGGCGCGGCGCTGGAAGATCTGATCGGCCGGCTTGGCGCGCGGCTGGGGATGGAGGCCATCACCCGCTGTCACCCGGCAGAGAGCCATATCCCGGAGAAAACCTTTACCGTGCAGGCGGCGGCCTGGTCGGAGCCTGCCGCTGGCGACTGGCCGCGGCCGCCGCGGCCGCGGCCGCTGCTGCTGTGGCGGCCCGAGCTGGTGCATGCGCCGGATGTGCCGCAGGTGCCGGAACGCTTCCGCTGGCGCGGCCGGGACTGGGCGCTGGCAGAGGCGGAGGGGCCGGAGCGGATTGCGCCGGAATGGTGGCTGGAGGACCCGGAGTGGCGCAGCGGCGTGCGCGATTACTGGGTGGTGGTGACGGACTGCGGCACGCGGCTGTGGCTGTTCTTTGCCCATGGCGGCGCGCTGTCGCCGGGCTGGTTCTGCCACGGGTCGTTTGCATGAGCGGGCCGGGAGGCCGACTGGCGTGACGGCGGAAAGTTCGGCGCGCGGCGAAGGGTTTTGCTTGGGTGTCCCTGTGCAAACCGCATAAGGTAGGGGCATGATCACACCGCGTTTCGACATTCTGGGCCAGGCCATCAGCGACGCCAGCCGCACGCAGATGCTGTGCGAGCTGATGGAGGGGCGCGCCTATACCAACAAGGAGCTGGCGGCGGCTGCGGGGGTGACGCCGCAGACCGCCTCGGCCCATCTGCGGCTGCTGCAGGACGCAGGGCTGGTGGTGGCGGAAAAGCGCGGCCGCTGTGTCTATCACCGGCTGGCCGGCGCAGAGGTGGCCCATGCGCTGGAGCAGCTGGCAGCAATTGCGCCGGCCGACAGCCTGCACCGCGCCCAGCAGCGCAAGGCGGGCGGGCTGGCGCAGCTGCGCAGCTGTTACGACCACCTGGCGGGCCCGCTGGCGGTGGCGATGACCCGCGCCTTCCTGGACCGCGGCATGCTGGTGGAGGAGCAGGGCGCCTTCCGCACCGTTCCGGCCGGGGAGTGGCTGAAACTGGGGGTGGTGCTGCCGGAAAAGACAGGCCGCCAGCCCTTTGCCCGGCCCTGCCTGGACTGGACCGAGCGCAAGCTGCATGTGGCGGGGCCGATGGGGCGGCAGATCCTGGATCACGCGCTGGACAGCGGCTGGGTGAAGCGGCACCGGCACAAGCGCGGGCTGCTGCTGAGCGCGCCCGGACGGGTGGCGCTGGAGCAGATCCTGGGGGTGCAGTGCGGCGCGCTGGCGGCGGCCTGAACAGGGCTGAAACAGGCTCTGATACAGGAGGAAACACGCTTTCCGCACCTGTGCGGATACTGCACCACACGAAAATTCGACCGTTAAAAGCCTTGATTTGCCGCGGAAACGGCGCAACCTTTTATCTATGAGCTTTGATCAGGTGCAGCCTTTTCCCGGATCTCCCTACCCTCAGCAAGTCGCATTTGACCGGCGGGAACTGTCGGTCATTCTTTCGTTGTACGGACGGATGGTGGCAGCCGGGGAATGGCGCGATTACGGGATTTCTTCCTTGCGCGATCTGGCAGTTTTCTCCGTCTTCCGGCGCACGGCAGAGCATCCGCTCTACCGGATCGAGAAGCGCCCCAAGCTGCGCAACCGCCAGGGGCAGTATTCGGTGGTCGGCATGGACGGGCATATCCTGAAGCGCGGCACGGATCTGAAGACCGTGCTGAGGGTGCTGGAGCGCAAGCTGATCCGCTCCGTGGAGTAGCCGCAAGGTTTGCGGCGGAGCGGGGACCGGAAAATTCAAATTTTCCGGCCAAAAATCGTCGTAAGATTTTTTTACCGCCTGCGGCGGCGGGCGGGTGTCACCCCAGCCTTTTGTGCGCGGTGACCGGGCCGTCGCCCTGGGTTTCGATCCGCTCGATTGCCGCGCCGATGGGCTCAATGGCCACCGCCATGTCGTGGGCATTGGCGTGGATCAGCGTCTGAGCATCCCGCACCAGGGCCACGTGGCCCTTCCAGAACAGCAGATCGCCGCGCTGATAATCTCCGGAGGGGGCGGGATCTCCCAGCTCAGCCTCCTGCATGTCGCTGTCGCCAGGGCAGGGGATGCCGCAGGCCAGCAGTGCCGCCTGCACGAGGCCGGAACAATCGATCCCAAAGCGGCTGTTGCCGCCCCAGAGGTACGGCGTGCCGAGGAACAGTCCGGCAATTGCTGCTGCGTCGCTGGCATGGCTGCCGAGCAGAGACAGGTGGCGGGCCGGGAGGAAGCCCAGGTTGGTTTCAAGGAACCGGCCGCTGCCGCCCAGCACCTGCACCCGGCTGCCGTGGCTGAGGGACAGTGTTTCGGGGGATTTGAAGTCATCCGCTGTATAGGCATGGGTGGCGGCGGCGCTGACCCAGTGGGTTGCCTCGAAAGGGGCCGTCAGGCTGGCGCTGGGCACATAGCCGACATAGGCATCCTTGGCCGCTTGCAGGAAGGACCAGCCGCCGCGGTCCTCATAGACCGTGACCGGCTCGCCGTAGACAAGCTGGCGGTCGCGGGCGCCATCCGGTGCGCGCAACAGGTCCGCAACCGGCACGCCGACGCGGGCGGCGCTGCCTTCAACGCGCTGCAAACCCTCCGGCGCATCGTGCAAATGGGCCGCGGCAACGCGGGTGTTCGCCGGCGTGCGGCGGCGGTCTGACATCCCGGTCACAGCCCCAGCAGCTCCGGCAGCGCGGCAAACAGCGCGCGGGCGCCCTGCAGGGCGCCGCCCTTGGGGCGGCCGGGCGCGTCGCTGGGGGTCCAGCCGTAGATGTCGAAATGCATGTAGCGGGTCTCTCCGGCAAAGCGGCGCAGGAACAGGGCCGCGGTGATCGAACCGGCAAAACCGCCCGCCGGCGCGTTGTCCAGATCGGCGATGCCGGGCTCGATCATCGTCTCGTAAGGATCGTGGAAGGGCATCCGCCAGACCGGGTCGGCGGTGCGGGCGGCGCTGGCCGCAAGCGCGGCGGCGTCGCCGTCGTGATCGGTATAGAAGGGCGACAGGTCGGGGCCGACGGCGACCCGCGCTGCGCCGGTGAGGGTGGCCATGGAGATCAGCAGGTCCGGCGCGTCCTCCGCCGCCAGCGCCAGGGCGTCGGCCAGCACCAGGCGGCCCTCGGCGTCGGTGTTGTTGTTCTCCACCGTCAGCCCCTTGCGCGACATCAGCACATCGCCGGGCCGGAAGGCGGCGCCGGAGACGGCATTTTCCACCGCGGGGATCAGCACCCGCAGCTGCAGCTTCAGCCCGGCAGCCATGATCATGCGGGCGAGGCCCAGCACATTGGCGGCACCGCCCATGTCCTTTTTCATCAGCGCCATGCTGTTGCCGGGCTTCAGGTTCAGCCCGCCTGTGTCGAAGCAGACGCCCTTGCCCACCAGGGTGAGTTTCGGGCCGCTGCTGCCCCAGCGCAGGTCAATGAGCCGCGGCGCCCGGTCCGAGGCGCGGCCGACGGTGTGGATCAGCGGGAAATTCCGGGCCAAGAGGTCCTCGCCCAGGACGACCGAGGCTTCGGCACCGAACTCCCGGGCCAGGGATTCGGCAGCGGCCTGCAGCTCTGCCGGGCCCATGTCGGCGGCGGGGGTGTTGATGAGGTCGCGGGTCAGGCATTCGGCAGCGGCCAGCGATTCAACGGCGGCGGCCTCCACCCCTTCAGGCGCCTGCAGCGCGGCGGTGACGCCGTTGGCATCCTTGTAGCGGTCGAACCGGTAGGCGGTGAGCAGCCAGCCGAGCGACTCGCTGGCGGCGTCTTCATTCGGCAGGCCGGAGGCGATGCGGTAGGTTCCCGCGGGCAGTTTCTGTGCGGCTTCGGCCAGCACAAAGCGGCGGCGCGTGCGCTGGGCGGCGCTGCCGTAGCCCGCCAGGGCCATTGCGATCCCGCCATCGGCGTCCGGCACCGTCAGGGCCTGGCCGCAGGCGCCGGAGAAGCCCTGCGCCTTGGCCCAGGCCTGAACGCGCTGCGGCTGGCCTGCAAGCCAGCTGTCAAATTCATCGCTTGCAATAACATGCACAGGGCAGGCGTCCGGGCCGGGGGCGGCAAAGACTGGCGGCATTGAAAAACTCCGGTTGCAATCACTTCTGATGCGCCAGAGTAGCCGCCGCGGCGCGGCCTGCAAGCCCTGCGGGCTGCGGAAATGTCAGATCGTCATATCCTGCTGGTCCCAGACCGCGGTCAGCGAGCGTTCGCCCACCCGCATCAGCCGGAACAGGATGGCGGCCACGGCCGGCGCGTCCTCGGCATCGATGGCCCGGGTCACGTCGCTGGCGATGGAAGCCAACGCGGTCATGCCGATCTGTTCGGCCATGGCAATCAGCGACCGGGCGCTCTTGCGCAGGTTCATCATATCGTTCTGCCGCCACAGACGCTCGCAATGCGTCAGGCGGACCGCCATTTCCTCAATCGCACGGCACACGACGTCCTCGGCTCCGGCTTCGCCGAGCTGTTCATAGAGTGCGGAAAGTTTGTCTGGATCTAATCGCACTGTCTCGGAGTGCATCACTGTAAGTATATTGGCCACCACATTCACCCAATTCATCATGCCCCCACGGCACGCTGCCCAATTTGGAAGCCATAGGTTTTCAAAAGGTTTCCGCGGGCTGATCAAATCCCTCGAATTTTGAGACAATGCAGGCTAATACCGCCGTCAACGCGTAATGAACCGAGGATTCGACAATGGAATTTGCCAAGCCTCTCCCGAGCTATCTGGTGACCCGCTATCACGGCTGGAAGGCAACATCATATGAGGAGAACCAGGGCTGGTACCGCCGCCTGGCAACCGAAGGCCAGCGGCCGCGGGCGATGGTGATTTCCTGCTGCGACAGCCGGGTGCATGTGACCTCGATCTTCGGCGCCGACCAGGGCGAATTTTTCATTCACCGCAATATCGCCAACCTGGTGCCGCCGTTTGCGCCCGATGGCGACCACCACGGCACCTCGGCAGCGGTGGAATATGCGGTCACCGCGCTGAAGGTGTCGCATCTGATCGTGCTGGGCCATTCGCAGTGCGGCGGCGTGCAGGGCTGCATCGACATGTGCAAGGGCAACGCGCCGCAGCTGGAGGAAAAGACCAGCTTTGTCGGGCGCTGGATGGATATCCTGAAGCCCAAGTTCGGCGGTGTCGAGGATATCGAGGATCCGGTGGAGCAGGCCCGCCAGTTCGAGCGCCAGGCGGTTGTCGCGTCGCTGGAGAACCTGATGACCTTCCCGTTCATCGAATCGGCGGTCAAGGCAGGCGAGCTGAGCCTGCACGGGCTGTGGACCGACATCGGCGAGGGCGGGCTGGAATGCTACGACCCCAAGGCGGGCACCTTCGCCCCGGTCTGAGGTCAGGCCGTTTTCTTGCTGATCCCGAAAGCAGCCGCCAGGTTGGCGGCTGCTTGCGTATAGCCGCCCGCAGCGCCGTCGACGAAGTGGATGTGGTCGTCCTCCACTGGCGAGGGCACGATGCAGGTGACCATGGCGGCGTCCTGTTCGTGCAGGCCGAAGTGAACCAGCCCCGCATCGGCGGCCTGTTCCAGATGCTGGCGGATGCGGCTGCGGATTTCGGGCGTGCAGTCCAGCGTCATTTTGAGGCCGTCGTCGAATTTGCGGAAATCGGAGTGCGCCCGCAGCACTGACAGGTAATGCACCGGATCGAATCTGCCGACAGGGCGCCGGGTGAGAAAGATCAGTCCGGCCAAAGCGCTGTGGAAAAACAGGGACACTTTCCGGAGAAACAGCGGCGCCCTGCCGCGTGAGGCCCGGGCTTCGAGAGCCAGCCCGGCGGGCGGGAATTGCAATTTGGGGCCGGTTACGGGGACCGGGTGGCCACTGTCCTCCAGCTCTGCTGCGAGATCCAGAACCTCTGCCGCGAGCCGGGCAAAGGCCTGCGGGCTGGCGCCGGGGGCGGGCTGGGCCACCACCGACAGGATGATGCCGTGACGGGCAGGCGTGTTGCTCCAGCGGCAGGAGAGGCCAGCCAGGTCGGGCGGCTCCGCCTGCGGCGCGGGTGCAACCGCGAAGGCGCCGGCCTTCATCTGCGCTTCGGCCCAGGCCAGGCCGCCGCCGCTGAACATGGCGAAATCGGCGTGGTCAGACACCGCGTAGCGGGCGAGCTGCACGTCCAGCCCCTCGGCGCGGATCGCGGCGGCCGGCAGAACCGCGGCGCGCAGGGCGATGCCGTATTCCGCCTCGGTCCAGCTGCGCAAGGATCCCAGAACGCGCTGCGCCGTGGCCTGATGGCGGGGCGGCACCGCGAAGGAGGCGCCGTCGCCGCCGAAGACATAGGGAAACGCCTCGCCCTCCAGCGCGTTGCGCATCGCGGCGATCACCGCGGCACCGACCATGTTCACGGTTTTGTAGCGGCCCGCCTTCACCAGCCCGGTGGAATTCACGATATCAGTGCAGCACAGGTGCCAGTCCGCGGGCAGCGGCGCAAAGACGGACGGGTCGGAGAGATCGCCGAACTCGCGGACCTTGGGGAGGCTGGCATAGAAGCTATCCGTCGTCATATGCATCTTCCCCCTGTGGCGTGATCCCGTGACCTGCCGTTTCTGTCTAAACAAATTGTGCGCCCGCGCCAAACATGCAAGCTGTGCGGCAGCAACGAAAAACGCGGGGGAGGGAAAATGCAGGCAGGGTTGATCTTATTGTGCCTGGCCTATGTGCTGAGCCAGTTTTTCCGCGCTTTCCTGGGGGTTCTGACGGGGGTGCTGGGGCAGGACATCGGCGCGGCACCGGATGATCTGGCCAATGCATCCAGCCTGTGGTTCCTGTCCTTTGCCGCCATGCAGCTGCCGGTGGGCTGGGCGCTGGACCACGTCGGGCCGCGCAAGACGGCGTCACTGCTGCTGTTGCTGGGCGGCGGCGGCGGTGCAGCGCTGTTCGCGGCGGCCACCGGGCCCTGGCATGTCGGCGCGGCCATGTTCCTGATCGGCATTGGCTGCTCGCCGGTTCTGATGGCCTCCTATTACATCTTTGCCCGCCAGTATTCGCCCGCGCGGTTCGCGACACTCGCTGCGGTCATGCTGGGGGTGGGGTCGGCCGGCAATCTGGTGGCCTCCTATCCGACGGCGCTGGCGGTGGATCTGGTCGGCTGGCGCGGCACGCTGGCTGGGCTGGCGGCAATCTCAGTTTCAGTGGCGGCAGGAATTTTCCTGACCGTGAGCGACCCGGACAAGCCCGCGGGCGGGCACAAGGGATCGGTGCTGGATCTGCTGAAAATGCCTGTGATGTGGGCGATCTTCCCGCTGATGCTGGTGGCCTATGCGCCGTCCGGGGCGATCAGAGGCCTGTGGATCGGGCCATTTCTGAACGATGTCTACGGGCTCAGCACCCAGCAGGTCGGTTTGGCGGCCACGGTGATGGGGGCGGCGATGATCGCCGGTACCTTTGCCTATGGGCCGCTGGACCGGATGCTGGGCACCCGCAAATGGGTGATCCTGGGCGGCAACCTGCTAGCCTGCGCGGCGCTGGGCGGGCTGATCCTGGCTACCGGCGCGCCGGTCTGGATGCCGGTTGTGATGATGGCGGCGGTGGGTTTCTTCGGGGCGTCTTTTCCGGTGATCATGGCGCACGGGCGCGCCTTCGTGCCGCCGCATCTGGCCGGGCGGGGGGTCACGCTGCTGAACCTGTTTGGCATCGGCGGAGTGGGAATCATGCAGTTTGCCACCGGGCGCATCCACGCGGAAATGGCCGGTTCGGACCTTTCCTTACCCTATATCGGCATTTTCAGCTTCTTTTTGGTGCTTCTGGGGCTGGGATGCGCAATTTATCTGTTCAGCCGCGACAGCATGGACTGATACAGGCCTTTAAACTTGGCCGCGGAACCATTATCACTCCCGCGCCGGCCATGGGGCCGGGCAATATTGGAGAAACAGACAAATGGGTTACCGCATCGTCGTCGTTGGCGCCACTGGCAACGTGGGCCGCGAAATGCTGAACATCCTGGCCGAGCGCCAGTTCCCTGTGGATGAGATCGCTGCGCTGGCAAGCCGCAAATCTCTCGGCACCGAAGTCAGCTTTGGCGATAAGACACTCACTACCAAGGATCTGGACACCTTCGATTTTGCCGGCTGGGACATGGCGCTGTTCGCCATCGGTTCCGACGCGACCAAGAAATACGCCCCCAAGGCGGCCGAGGCCGGCTGCGTGGTGATCGACAACTCGTCGCTCTACCGCTACGACCCGGAGATCCCGCTGATCGTGCCGGAAGTGAACCCGCAGGCGGTTCACGGCTACAAGAACAAGAACATCATCGCCAACCCGAACTGCTCCACTGCGCAGATGGTTGTGGCGCTGAAACCGCTGCACGACCGCGCCAAGATCAAGCGCGTCGTGGTGTCGACCTACCAGTCGGTGTCCGGCTCCGGCAAGGACGCGATTGACGAGCTGTGGGATCAGACCAAGGCGGTCTACAACCCCACGCAAGACGTGCCGCCGAAGGTGTATCCCAAGCAGATCGCCTTCAATGTCATTCCGCACATCGATGTCTTCCTGGACGATGGATCGACCAAGGAAGAGTGGAAGATGGTCGCCGAGACCAAGAAGATCGTCGATCCGTCGATCAAGGTCACCGCGACCTGCGTCCGGGTGCCGGTGTTCGTCGGCCACTCCGAATCCGTGAACATCGAGTTTGAGGACTTCCTGGACGAGGACGAGGCGCGCGACATCCTGCGCGAGGCGCCGGGCATCATGGTGATCGACAAGCGGGAAGCGGGGGGCTACGTGACCCCGGTGGAATGCGTCGGCGATTTCGCCACTTTCATCAGCCGCATCCGCCAGGATTCGACCATCGAGAACGGCCTGAACCTGTGGTGCGTCAGCGACAACCTGCGCAAGGGCGCGGCGCTGAACGCGGTGCAGATTGCCGAGCTGCTGGGCCGTGAGGTCCTGAAGAAGGGCTGAGCCTTTCGCTCGTCTGATCAGGGGGCCGCTTCGCAGGAAGCGGCCCTTTTCTTTTGCATGGCTTCGGGGCGGGGCGGCGGCTAGGCTTGGCAGCGGGCGGGCAGGTTTGCCCCGCGGATATTTGTTCGAGAGATGCCAATGCGATTTTCCTTGATGGCCTTTGCCTTATCCTCATTTGCCGCGGCAGCCGCAGGCGCAGACACGATCCCCGTCAGCAGCGCGGTGTCGGAGGTGACGCTGTATCCCGGGCTGGCGGAAGTCACCCGCAGCGCCGCGCTGGCGCTGCCGGAAGGCCGCCACCGGCTGATCCTGCAGAACGTGCCCAGAACGGCGGCGCTGGAAACGCTGCAGGTGGAGATCGCCGGCGCCCGCCGCGTCGCCACCCTGCTGCGCGAGGACTACGTGCCGCCGCGCAATGCGGATGATCCCGAGGCGGAGGCCGCCGAGGCGCGGGTGCGCGAGGTGGAGGCGCGGATTGCCGCGGTTCGGGACGAGGCAGCACGGGCACGCTCTGGCGTGCGGGCGGCAGAGGCCTCGATTGGGTTCCTGCAGCAGCTGGGGGCAAACGAGGGGTTGGTACAGGCGGATGCCGCTGCGCTGAGTGAAATTGCCCGGATGATCTCCGCGGAAGCGGCGGGGGCCAGCCAGGCGGCGGTGGCGGCAGAGGCTGAGGCGCGCCGGATCGAGCTGCAGCTGGAGGACTTGGAAGAGGAGCTGGCAGAAGCGCAGGCAGCGCTGGCGGCGATCACGCTGGAGGATGAGGACCGGCTGTACATCGCGGTGGACATCGAGGCGGAGCAGGCGGGCGAGGGTGCCGTCAAGGTGAGCTACTACACCGCGGGTGAGGGCAATATCGGCTGGCAGCCGTCCTACGAGATGCACCTGAATACCGTGACCGAGCAGCAGGTGATCCTGAAGCGGGCGGTGATGCTGGTGCAGGACACCGGCGAGAACTGGCAGGATGTGGCGCTGACACTGTCGACGGCGGTGCCGGGTGACCAGGGCAGCCCCTCTGCGCTGCACCCCTGGCTGCGCCGGATCGAAGAACCGCAGCCGCCGCGGGCGCTGAAGTCCATGGGGCAGGATGCGGCGGAATTGTCTGCGCTGGCGGAACCGGCCGCTGCGCCTGTTTTTGCGGAGGAGGCCCGGAGCGGCTGGGGCGCCGATCTGGGCGGTGCGGCGGCGACCTACCGGTTCGGCCTGCCGGTCTCAATCGCATCCGGTGCTGATCTGCTGCGGCTGGAAATGGACAGCCTTACCGCCAAGGCAGAGGTGCGGGCGGTGGCCGTGCCGTTGCAGGACGGGACCGCCTACCGGGTGGCCTCTTTCACCAACACCTTCGGCGAGCAGTTGCTGGCCTCGGACGAGGTGCCGCGGTTCGTCGATGGCAAGCTGGTCACGGTGGAGGAGTTCGCCGGGCTGGCACCAGGGGCGGAGATGGACGCCGGTTTCGGCCCCATCGAAGGCTTGCAGCTGCGCCGCGACGTGCTGGGGCAGAGCGAGGGCGAGCAGGGGCTGATCTCGCGCAGCAACGCGCAGGTGCAGAAGGTGGAGATCACGGTGGAGAACCTGACCGCGCAGGACTGGGCGGTGCGGGTGCTGGACCGGGTGCCCTATTCGCAGCAGGACGACCTGGAGATCGAATGGAGCGCCGCACCGCGGCCCACGGAGGAAAACGTGGAGAAACAGCGCGGCATTCTGGCCTGGGATCTGAAGCTGGCGGCGGGCGAGAGCGAGACCATCCAATTGGACACCACGCTTAGCTGGCCCGAGGGTATGCTGCTGCGCTGACGCAGGCTTGGTGTCTGATAGCAGGTGGAGTTCTCCCGCCCGTCGTCCGGCATTGAAATACCTTCCTCCCGTTGGCGCGGCACCGCGCATGGCGCGGGGGGCTTCCTGTGCGGTTAGCGGTGCGTGTCTAGTCAGTCTTCCACTTGGCGGCCAGATCGCGGGCGTTTTTGGCCAGCACCATAACGTCGATGCCAACCGCCAGGAACTGCGCGCCCATATCCGCGTAGGCCTGGGTGGCCTCATCGGTGGTGCCGAGGATGCCGGGGGCGAGGCCTGCCGCCTTGATGCGGGTGATGGCATCGGCAATGGCCGCGCGCACCTCCGGATGGGCGGAGTTGCCCTGGTGGCCCATGTCGGTGGACAGGTCCGCCGGTCCGATAAAGACGCCGTCGATGCCCTCCACCTGCAGGATTTCGTCCAGCGCAGCCATGCCGGCGCGGTTTTCCACCTGCACCAGCAGGCAGACCTCCTGATCGGCGGTCTGGATGTATTCGCTGACTGTTCCGAACATGGTGGCGCGGGCCGCCGTGGCGCCGACGCCGCGCAGGCCCTTGGGCGGGTAGTGGCAGGCGCGGACCAGCTCGCGGGCCTGATCGGCGCTTTCCACAATCGGCACCAGCACCGTCTGGGCGCCGGCATCCAGCACCTGCTTGATCATCCAGGTTTCGCCCACCGGCACCCGCACCACCGGGTGGCTGGGGGAAGCCGCCAGCGCGATCAGCTGGTCGCGGATCGAGCGGATGTCGTTGGGCGCATGCTCACCGTCGATCACCAGCCAGTCGAAACCGCAGGTGCCCATGATCTCGGCGAGCTGGCCGTCGGCAAAGCTCATCCAGCAGCCGATCTGGCGTTTGCCCTGTGTTAGAGCCTGTTTGAAGGGGTTCTTGGGCGCGGGCATGGGGCCTCCTGTCAGGCGAAATTGATGGATACGGAGCCGAAGGGGCCGAAATCAGCGGCGATCTCTGTGCCCGGCGGGCATTCGATGGGGCGGATGAAAGAGCCCGAGAGCACGATATCCCCGGCCTCGATCTGTTGTCCATATTCCGCCATCCGGCGTGCAAGCCAAAGGACCGAGGTGACAGGATCGTTCAGGACGCCCGCGCCGAGGCCGGTTTCCTCGACCGTGCCGCCCCGGGCCACGATGGCACCGACCCAGCGCAGGTCGTGGGCGTCCACCGCATGGCGTTCCGCCCCCAGCACAACGCCCGCGTTGGCGGCGTTGTCGCTGATGGTGTCGGTGATAATGCGAGCCTGGCCGGTTTCCGGGTCCGCACGCAGGATGCGGGTGTCGAGAATCTCCAGCGACGGCGCTAAGTAGTCCGTTGCGGACAGCACGTCCTCGCGGGTGCACTCGGCGCCTGCGAGCGGGGATCTCATGACAAAAGCGATTTCTGCCTCCACCCGCGGCTGGATGAAGCGGCCTTCGGGGACGGTGGCGCCGTTTTCAAACAGCATGTCGTCCAGCAGCACGCCGCTGTCGGGGGTGGTGATGTTCAGCGCCTGCTGCATGGCGCGGCTGGTGAGGCCGATTTTCCAGCCGATTTTCCTGCGGCCGGAGGCCAATTTTTGCCTTATTAGAGCCTGTTGCACTGCATAGGCATCGTCCAGCGTCATGCCGGCATAGGCCAGCGAGAGCAGGCCGCATTGCTGGCCGGTTTGCTCGGCTTTCAACAGGGTCTCGGCGGCTTCCTGGTGCTGCTCCGGGGTCATGTCTCATCCTCAACCGTGTTGCGCAGGATGCCGATGCCCTCGACCTCGACCTCCACGACGTCGCCGGGGACCAGGTACTTCGGAGGGTCAAACCTTGCGCCTGCCCCGGTGGGGGTGCCGGTGATGATCACGTCGCCGGGCTGCAGGGTTGTGAAGGTGGAGATATAGGCGATCTCCTCGCGGATCGGGAACATCATCCGGTTGAGGGTGTCGTCCTGGCGGATCTCTCCGTTCACACGGGTGACAATGCGCGCCTCATCCAGCTGCGCGGCGTCGGTGAAGGGCACCAGCCACGGGCCGATGGAACCGGAATTGTCCCAGTTCTTGCCCTGTGTCACGTTGAACTTGGCGTGGCGGACCCAGTCGCGGATGGTGCCCTCATTCGCCAGTGTTAGAGCTGCAATGTGATCGTAGGCGTCCTCCGGTTTGATCCGGCGGCCTGCCTTGCCGATCACCACGGCGACTTCGCCTTCGTAGTCCAGCGTGTGGTTTTCCGGCGGGCGGATCAGCGGGCGCTCCGCCCCGGTGAAGGAGCGCGGGAAGCGGGGGAACAGGGACATGTGCTTGGGCTGGGCAGAGCCGTCCTTGTACTCCGCGTTGCGGTCCGGGAAGTTGACGCCAACGCAGAGGATCTTTTCCGGGTTGGGGATGGGGATCTCATAAGTGAAATCCGTTTGGGTCACGGGCTTGCCCTCTGCGGCCTGAGCCAGTGCAAGCAGGCCGTCCGCCGCAATCACGTCGCGCAGGGTGGGCCAGTCCGGGAACTGCGGCGAGAGGGCGATCATGCCCGCATCGGTCACCGCGCCATAGAAGACCTCGCCATCGGCGGTGTAGGTGGCAAAGCGCGTCATTGCAGGCTCCTTGCGATTTCGGTGATGACGCCGAAGGCCATCATCACGTCTGCTTCCGTAGTCTCGAACTGGCCTGCCTGGAAGCGGATCACCAGCTGGCCGTCGAGGCGGGTCTGGGTCAGGTAAATGCGGCCGTCGCCGTTGATCGCATTGACCAACGCTAGGTTCAGATCGTCCAGATCCGTGGCGCCCTCGGGCGCATAGCGGAAGGACCAGAGCGACCACATCGGCGCGGAAGTGATCTGAAAATCAGGCTCTAACTTGAGCTTTTCGTGCAATTGTTTCGACCACGTGATGTGGTTTCTGAGGCGCTGGCGCAGGCCCTCCAGCCCGTAGGTGCGGATCAGGAACCAGATTTTCAGCGCGCGGAAGCGGCGGCCCAGCGGCACCGACCATTCGGAATAGTTGATGATGCCGTCATGGCCGTGAGTCTTGAGATATTCCGGGCTGATGGCGAGGGTTTGGACCAGATCATCCGGGTTCTTCAGGAAATGGGCGGAGCAGTCGAACTGCACGCCCAGCCATTTGTGCGGGTTGAAGACGATGCTGTCGGCGCGTTCGACGCCGGGCCAGTAGTGGCGGTATTCCGGGCAGATCATCGCGGAGCCTGCCCAGGCGGCGTCCACATGGGTGTAGAGACCGTATTTTTCGGCCACGTCCAGCACCTTGTCCACCGGGTCCGTGGCGCCAACGCCGGTGCCGCCGACGCAAAGGATGACGCCCGCGGGCTGGTGGCCTGCCGCGAGGTCAGCCTGGATGGCAGCCTCCAGCGCGTCGGGGTCCATGCCGCGCCAGTCGCCCTTGATGGGGATGCGGATCAGGTTCTGCTGGCCGATGCCTGCAACCCAGATGGCGCGGTCGATGGAGGTGTGGACCTCCGACGAGCAGTAGATGCGCAAGGCATTCTGACCGAACAGGCCCTGTTGATTGCCCTGCCAGTTCAGCGCTTTCTCCCGCATGGTCAGGACTGCGGCGAGGGTGGCGGAGGAGGCGCTATCCTGAATGACACCCTGGAACTGGTCCGGCAGGTCCAGCGCCTGGCGCAGCCAGTCCATCATCCGGGTCTCCATCTCCGTCGCCGCCGGCGAGGTCTGCCACAGCATGCATTGCGGCGCGATGGCGGCGGTCAGGAATTCCGCCAGCACCGAGGGCGCGGCGGCGTTGGAGGTGAAATAGGCAAAGAAGCGCGGGTGCTGCCAATGGGTGATGCCGGGCATCACGATGTCCTCGAAATCGCGGAAGATGGCCTCCATCCCCTCGCCGTTCTCGGGCGGGGTTTGGGGCAGGGCGTTCAGTACCTCGCCGGGTTCGGTTTTGGCGCGCACGGGGCGGTCGCCGACGGTCAGGTGGTAGTCCTGGGTCCAATCCGCGACCCGGCGGCCCCATTCGGAGAATTCATCCCATTTCATCTCGTATTCCTTAAGTCTGTGCCGGAGGCACGGACAGCGCCCGGACCGACCCCATGGGGAGGGCGCCGTCCTTGTGTTTCGCTAGGGTGCAATAATCGGCTGCGCGTTCAAGGCGCTGGGTTTCGGGGCGGTGCCTTCGAACACCGAGCCTTCCTCGAACCAGCTGAGCGGTGCCGGGGCGCCCCAAAGGGTCTGGCGCTGCGGGTCGGTGAGCGACCACTTGATCGGCTCCAGATCGGGGTCGACGGTCTGGTAGTCGGAGCAATAGATCTCAATCCGGTGGCCGTCGGGGTCGCGCACATAGAGGAAGAAGGCGTTGGAAATGCCGTGGCGGCCGGGGCCGCGCTCGATGTTGCCGACATAGCCGGTGGTCGACATCAGATCGAGCAGGTCGATGATGTTCATCGGGTTCGGCACCCAGAAGGCAGTGTGGTGCAGGCGCGGGCCAAGCCCGTTGGTGAAGGCCACGTCATGCACGCCGCCCTTGCGGTGCATCCAGGCGGCCCAGACCTTGCCGCTCTCGTCATCCTCGGTGAACTCGGTGGTCCGGAAGCCCATCTCGTTATAGAAGGCGACCGCGCCGTCCACATCCGCGCTGAACATGTTGAAATGGTCGATGCGCAGCGGTTTTACCCCATTATAGAGCCTGTATTTCTGGAGGATCGGCTCCAGCCGCTCCATCTTGACGTAGAACTCCAGCGGGATGCCCCAGGGGTCGCGGGTGCGTAAGGTTTTGCCCATATGGGGGCGGTCCACCCATTCGACGGGCAGGTCCCTGGAGGCGAAGAACTCCGCTGCCTTTTCCAGGTCCGGCTCATCATAGAGCTTGAAGCCCAGAACGCCGACCGATGCGGTGTCCGACTTCACCAGCACGATGCAATGGTGGCCGCGTTCCTCCATCGCGCGCAAGTAGATGCGCTCGCTGTCTTCGTGCGTCACCTGCAGGCCGAGGGTATCTACATAGAAGGCGCGGGAGGCGGCGAGGTCGGTGACGGCGTATTCCACATGGGAAAGCCGCACGATGTTGAAAGGCGGATAGAGGTTCGGGGCGGGGACGGGCATTGGGGGTCTCCTTTTACTGAACCGGGAAGATCACGTTGGTCTGGCCGGTGCCGGAACTGGGGAAATACTCGGTGATCACTTCGCACGGGGCATCATAGCTGTCCCAGCCGAGCGCGCCGTAGAGCATGGCGGTGTCGTGCATGGACCCCTCGCCGCAGCAGAACTCGGCGTATTCGCCCAGCATTTTGAGGAAAGTGGCATGGTCGCCCTTCTGCCACAGCTCCAGCACCCGCAGGTCCATCTGGCGGTTGAACTCGGAGCTGATGGTGAAGGTGCCGTTGTTGGCGGCATAGTCCTTGTTCGCCCAGATCTTGTGGCTGAGCGAGCCGGAGGCGACCAGCAGCACCTTGCTGTCCGAAGCCTCGACCGCTTCGCGGATGGCCTCGCCGATCACCCGGCTTTCGTCGTGATCGTGGACGGTGCACCAGGCGGCGATGGAGACCACCTTGAAATCCCCCTCGCGGCTCATGAAGCGCATCGGCACCAGGGTGCCGTATTCCAGTTCCAGCGAGTCGAGCTGGTGCGACAGGGTGTAGACGCCCTTGTCCGACGCCGCTGCCGCGATGGCATCGCCCAGGGCCGGGTTGCCCTCGTACTCATAGGGCAGGTTCTGGATGAACTGCGGGAACTCGTTGGAGGTGAACAGGCCCTTGAACCGGCTGTTGGCGTTGATGTGGTAGCCTGCGTTGATCACCCAGTGGGTGTCGCAGATCACGATGGTGTCGGCGCCGAGCGCCTTCGCGCGGCGGGCGATTTCCCGGTGGCCGTCGATGGCGGGCTTGCGGGCGCCCTCCAGCCGGCCGGGCTGTTCCGACATCAGCATGGTGGGCACATGGGTGCATTTGGCGGCGAGAACGATTTCTCCCATGGTCTTCTCCTCAAAGACTGGTTGCGCGTTTCCTTGAGGTCAGGCGCCGAGGCGCGGGATCTTGTGCTGGCCCAGGGCAAAGCCGATGTGTTTCTGTTCCATGTAGAACTCGAAAGACCAGTCGCCGCCGTCGCGGCCGATGCCGCTGGCCTTGACCCCGCCAAAGGGGGTGGGCAGGTGGCGGACGTTTTCCGAGTTCACCCAGATCATTCCGGCCTCCAGCGCGTTTGTGAAGCGCAGGGCGCGGGTGAGGTCGTTGGTCCAGACATAGCCGGTCAACCCGTATTGCGTGTCATTGGCCAATGTTAGAGCCTCATCCTCGTCCTTGAAGCGGATCGCGGTAAGGACCGGGCCGAAGATTTCCTCCTGCGCGATGGTCATTTCGTTGGTGGCATTTGTGAACAGTGTCGGGCGGACGAACCAGCCTTGATCGCCAGCGCGGGTGCCACCAGCCGCGATGGTGGCGCCGTCCTGTTTGGCGGATTCGAAGTAGGAGGTGACCTTGTCGAAATGCACCTTGTGGATCAGCGGGCCGACCTCGGTGGCCGGGTCCAGCGGGTGGCCGACCTTGATGTTGTTGACGCGCTCGATCAGCTTGGCCTCGAATTCCGCCGCGATGCTCTCCTGCACCAGCAAGCGCGAGGAGGAAGTGCAGCGCTCGCCGTTCAGCGAGTAGATCATGAAGATCGCGGCATCGAGCGCGCGGTCGAGGTCGGCGTCGTCGAAGACCACCACCGGGTTTTTGCCGCCCAGTTCGAAGTGCACCCGTTTCAGGGTGTCGGCGCCCTGTTTCATGATCATCGAGCCGGTCTTGCTTTCGCCGACAAAGGCAATGGCCTTGATATCGGGATGTTCTGTGAGGGCCTTGCCTGCGTCCTCGCCAAAGCCGTTCACGAGGTTCCAGACGCCGGCGGGGAGGCCCGCCTCGTGGGCGATCTCAGCCAGGATGCGGGCGGTGAGGGGGGAGAACTCGGCCGGTTTGTGGACCACGGTGCAGCCGGCCGCCAGCGCGGGGGCGATCTTCCAGGTGGACAGCATGAAGGGGGTGTTCCAGGGGGTGATGACGCCGACCGGGCCGATCGGCACCCGGGTGGTCACATTCATCAGCGTCGGCGATTGCAACTGCTGGCCGTCGCGGGCCGAGGCGGCCTTGTCCGCGAAGAAGCGGACGTTTTCTGCGCCGCGCAGGGCGGCCTTGGACATGAAGCGTAAGGCTTGCCCGGTGTCCCAGCATTCGCACAGGGCGATTTCCTCGGCGCGTTCGACGATCAGGCCGGCGATGCGGTTGAGGATCTTCTTGCGCTCCAGCGCAGGCATGTCGCGCCAGGCGGGGAAGGCGGCCTTTGCTGCTGCTGCTGCTGCATCTACGTCCGCTGCGCCGCTCTTGGCGACGGAGCAGATCACGCTTTCATCCACCGGGGACGATGTTTCAAACGTGGCTCTGGAGGCGGCGGGGCGGCTTTCGCCGCCGATCAGGTTCAGAATGCCGGTCTCGCGGAAACGGGTCAGGTGGCTGTTCAGCGTTTCGATGTTGGTGGTCAGATCGCTCATCACTGGTCCGCCTTTTGCATGTGGTCGCGGATGGTGCCGCATTTCGGGGAAAGCTCCGGGTCGATGTCGCGCATCTCCAGCGACAGGGCGATGGAATGCTTCTGCAGGGCCGGTTCAAGGAAGGTTTGCGCTGCGTCGAACACCGCCTGGGCGGCGCGTTTGCGGGTGTCCAGGTCGCGGCCCGCGCGCAGCCGGATGGAGATATCGATATAGCCGTGCTTCGGGTCGCCGTCGGCAATGGAGGTGTGATTGGCCGCAAAGGCGCGCACCCGGATGCCTGCCAGGGGGAACACGCCGGTCGCCGCTGCGGCCTGCCGCAGGTGGCGGCAAAGGGCGGCGATATCGGTGCGCGCCTCCATATTGGCCGAGTAGTCCAGCGTGATGTGCGGCATGTGCAGTACCTCTCCTGAATTACTTAACATGTTTAGCAATTATGCGGTGATGAGTCAAGCAGAAGAAACCCAAGCGGCAATTGCGTTTAGCCGGAAGCGGGGTGATAATCGCGCATGACCAGGATGATGCCCTCCACCGACCGTTCGCTGCCCATTGCCCTTTTGAGGGCGCGGGAGCGCGTGATGGGTCCGATCCGTGCGCTGCTGAGCGGCGCTGGGCTGACCGAACAGCAATGGCGCGTTCTGCGGGTGGTGCAGGAGAGCGGACCGATCGATCCGACCCAGATTGCCGACAAGGCCTGCCTGCTGCTGCCGAGCTTGACGCGGATCCTGCAGAAGCTGGAGGAAAAGCAGCTGATCAGCCGGGAGCGCGACAAAGAGGATCGCCGCCGCCAGGTGGTACAGATCTCCCCGGCTGGGGAGAAGATCATTGCCGACAACCTGGAAGCCAGCCTGGAGCTGATGGAACGGACCCGCCGGAAGATGGGGGCGAAACGCTATGAGGCGCTGCTGGATCTGCTGAATGAGCTGGATCAGATTGAGCTGACTGACTGAGTCGGGTTTGCCGCATTTGGCGCGGATGGAGAGGTGCGTGACGCAAACCGGCCCGAGCGCGATTTTCGCTGCTGTGCGCGGCGGTGATTTATTTTATCTATTAATAATATGATCTTATCTCGGTAATGCGTCCGTGTGGTTGTGGCCGGTCATGCTGCAACTGCATTGGTGATTTCCCGCCTGTGACGCAAATGGCGCTGCCGATGTCCGAAATCCCCCTGTGAAATGACGCATTTCTCAACGATTCTGCCGGGGACAGTTGATGAGGACATCATGCGGTACTCTGGCCTGAAAGTGATCAAGGAGGCCCTGACGGGCCACAAGGGATGGCGCCCGACCTGGCGCGATCCGGAACCCAAGAAAAGCTACGATGTGGTGATCATCGGCGGCGGCGGGCACGGGCTGGCGACGGCCTATTACCTTGCCAAGAACCACAACATCACCAATGTCGCGGTGATCGAGAAGGGCTGGATTGGCGGCGGCAACGTGGGCCGCAACACCACCATCATCCGCTCCAACTACCTGCTGGACGGCAACGAGCCGTTCTATGAGCTGTCGCTGCAGCTGTGGGAAGGGCTGGAGCAGGACTTCAACTACAACGCCATGGTCAGCCAGCGCGGCATTCTGAACCTGGTGCATACCGATGCGCAGCGTGATGCGGCGCGGCGGCGGGGCAATGCGATGATCCTGAACGGCTCCGACGCGGAGCTGCTGGATACCGATGGCGTGCGGTCGATGTACCCGTTCCTGAATTTCAATGACGCGCGTTTCCCGATCAAGGGCGGGCTGCTGCACCGCCGCGGCGGCACCGTGCGCCACGATGCGGTGGCCTGGGGCTATGCCCGCGGTGCGGACCTGCGCGGTGTCGATATCATCCAGAACTGCGAAGTCACCGGCTTCAAGATCGAGAACGGCAAATGCCTGGGCGTGGAAACCACCAAGGGCTTCATCGGCGCCAACAAGGTGGCGAGCTGCGTTGCCGGGTCGTCGAGCCGGGTGATGGAGAAGGCGGGGATGCGCCTGCCGAT
Source organism: Leisingera sp. ANG59 (assembly GCF_013317235.1). GTDB lineage: Bacteria > Pseudomonadota > Alphaproteobacteria > Rhodobacterales > Rhodobacteraceae > Leisingera. The sequence continues at coordinate 29,933 of NZ_WLCM01000031.1, forward strand.
CGAAAGCCATGTGCTGCAGGCATTCGTGTCCGAGGGTCTGAAGCCGGTGCTGGACGGGGTCATCACCTTTGGCGCGGGCCACTTCTATTGCAGCCAGTCGGACAAGGGCGGGCTGGTCTTTGGCGGCGACCTGGACATGTACAATTCCTATGCGCAGCGCGGCAACCTGCCGGTGGTCGAGGACGTGATGGAAGGCGGCATGGCACTGATCCCGGCGCTGGGCCGGGTGCGGATGCTGCGCAGCTGGGGCGGTATCATGGACATGTCGATGGACGGCTCCCCCTTCATCGACAAGACCCATATCGACGGCCTCTATTTCAACGGCGGCTGGTGCTACGGCGGGTTCAAGGCGACCCCGGCCTCGGGCTGGTGCTATGCGCATCTGCTGGCGACGGACACGCCGCACAAGGTGGCCACGGCCTACCGGCTCGACCGGTTCCGCCGCGGCTGCATGATCGACGAAAAGGGCCAAGGCGCCCAGCCGAACCTGCACTGAGGAAAGGACAGCAGCGATGATTATCAACCATCCGATCCTCGGGCCGCGGGACAGCCAGGAGTTCACCTATCTGGGGGATGCGGCGCTGATCGACCGGCCGGACTGGCAGGCCGAAGGCGCGGCGGATCAGTTTCACGACTACCTGTACCTGCGCGACAACCCGGCGGGCGAGCACCGCGAGCTGTGGTTCCACGAGCAGGGCGACCGGTCCTGGCTGGTGGTGACCCGCAACACCGTGACCCATGAAATCCTGAATGTCGAACTGGCCCGTGATGTGGCCCGGGCAAGGGGGCGCAGCAAATGACTGACGCAGTGATGAATGCCGGCCGCGTGGCCTTTCAGGCCGATGGCAGCACCGGCGCCCGCAAGGGGGTGCAGGTGAACCGCCTGGATGGCGGGCTGATCAAGGGCAGCAAGGCGCTGAGCTTCACCTTTGATGGCAAGAGCTACAAGGGGTTCGAGGGCGACACGCTGGCCTCGGCCCTGCTGGCAAACGGCGTGCGGCTGATGGGCCGGTCGTTCAAATACCACCGTCCGCGGGGCGTGCTGACCTCTGGCTCGGAAGAGCCCAACGCGCTGGTCGAGCTGCGCAGCGGCGGGCGGCAGGAGCCGAACACCCGCGCCACCGTGGCGGAGCTGTATGATGGGCTGGAGGCGAATTCGCAGAACCGCTGGCCGTCGCTGCAGCATGACTTCATGGCGATCAATGACCGGTTCTCGAACTTCCTGACCGCGGGTTTCTATTACAAGACCTTCATGTGGCCGGCTGCGTTCTGGGAGAAACTGTACGAGCCGATCATCCGCAAGGCGGCGGGTCTGGGCAGCATCAGTTTCGAGGCGGACCCGGATGCCTATGACAAGGGCTTCCTGCATTGCGACCTGCTGGTGATCGGTGCCGGCCCCACCGGCCTGATGGCGGCGCTGACCGCGGGCCGGGCCGGGGCGCAGGTGATCATTGCCGATGAGGATTTTCTGCTGGGCGGGCGCCTCAATGCGGAAACCTTTGGCATTGGCGATCTGGCCGGCGCGGCCTGGGTTGCGCAGGTTCAGGCGGAGCTGGTGTCGATGCCGAACGTGCGGGTAATGCCGCGCACCACCATCATCGGCGCCTTTGACCACGGTATCTATGGTGCGGTGGAGCGGACTGCCGACCATGTGCTGGCGCCGGAAGCGGGCAAGCCGCGGCAGATCCTGTGGCGGATCTATTCCAAGCGGGCGATGCTGGCGGCGGGTGCCACTGAACGCCCCATCGCGTTTGAGAACAACGATCGCCCGGGCGTGATGCTGGCGGGTGCGGTGCGCGCCTATGCCAACCGTTGGGCGGTGACGCCGGATCAGACCGTTGCGGTCTTCACCAACAACGACGACGGCCACCGCACTGCCGCCGACCTGATCGCCAAGGGGGTGAAGGTGACGGCGGTGATCGACACCCGCGCCGATGCGCCCAAGGTTGAAGGCGCCGAGCTGTTTGCCGGTGCCCAGGTGATCGACACCAAGGGGCGGCTGGGTCTGGAGTGGGCGCGCGTGCGCCTGGCCAACGGCACCACCCGCGACGTGCCTTGCGGCGCGCTGGCGGTCTCCGGCGGCTGGAACCCGAACGTGCATCTGACCTGCCACCAGCGCGGCCGTCCGGCCTGGCGCGCGGACATTGCGGCCTTTGTTCCCGCGGGCGAGCTGCCGCAGAACATGTCCGTGGCCGGTGCCGCCAATGGCGATTTCTCCACCGCTGCCGCGCTGCGGGCCGGTGCCGAGGGCGCGGTGGCCGCGCTGTCGGAGCTGGGTATTGAGGCCAAGGCGGGTGATCTGCCCGAGGCCGAGGATGCGCCGGTCAATGTGACCCCCTTCTGGTACGTGAAGGAAGGCAAGGGACGCGCCTGGCTGGATCAGCAGAACGACGTCACCGTCAAGGACGTGAAGCTGGCGCACCAGGAGAACTTCCGCTCTGTCGAGCATCTGAAGCGCTACACCACCCTTGGCATGGCGACCGATCAGGGCAAGACCTCCAACATGGGCGGCTTGGCGATCATGGCCGAACTGGCGGGTAAGCAGATCCCCGAGGTCGGCACCACCATGTTCCGCCCGCCCTATACGCCGGTTTCGTTCGGTGTGATGGCAGGCCGCTCGGTCGGCGAAGAGTTCCGCCCCACCCGCAAGACTCCCAGCCACAAATGGGCTGAGGAGCAGGGCGCAGTGTTTGTCGAGGTGGGCCAATGGCTGCGGGCGCAGTGGTTCCCCAAGGCGGGCGAAACCCATTGGCGCCAGTCGGTGGACCGCGAAGTGCTGCAAACCCGCAACTCGGTCGGCGTCTGCGACGTGACCACGCTGGGCAAGATCGACGTGCAGGGCAAGGACGCAGCCGAGTTCCTGAACAAGATGTATGCCAATGCCTTTGCCAAGCTTCCGGTGGGCAAGGTCCGCTATGGCCTGATGCTGCGCGAGGACGGCATTGCCTATGACGACGGCACCGCCGCACGCTTTGCCGAGGATCATTTCGTGGTGACCACCACCACCGCCAACGCAGTTCTGGTTTACCGCAACATGGAATTTGCGCGCCAGTGCCTGTTCCCTGACATGGATGTGCAGCTGATCTCGACCACCGAGGCCTGGGCACAGTTCGCGGTGGCGGGTCCGAATGCCCGCAAGCTGCTGCAGAAGGTCGTGGACCCTGAGTTCGACATCTCGAATGAGGCGTTTCCCTTCATGGCCTGCGGGGAAGTGACCGTGGCGGGCGGCTGCCGGGCGCGGCTGTTCCGGATCTCCTTCTCGGGCGAGCTGGCCTATGAGATCGCGGTGCCGACCCGTTACGGCGATGCAATGATCCGCAAGCTGATGGAGGCGGGCGAGGAGTTCGGCGCGGTGCCTTACGGCACCGAGGCGCTGGGCGTCATGCGGATCGAGAAGGGCCATGCCGCGGGCAATGAGCTGAACGGCACCACTTCAGCGCTGAACCTCGGCATGGGCCGGATGGTCAGCAAGAAGAAGGACTGCATCGGCAATACCCTGAGCGAGCGCGAGGGGCTGAACCAGGAGGATGCACTGAAGCTGGTTGGCTTCAAGCCGGTGAATGCCGCCGATCCGGTGCAGGCCGGGGCGCATCTGATGAACGCTACGGGCGAAGTCAGCGCGGCCACCGATCAGGGCTATATCACTTCTGCCGCCTATTCGCCGGTGCTGGGCTGTTCGATCGGGATCGGCTTCCTGAAGCGCGGCGACAGCCGCAAGGGTGAGGTGATCCGCGCGGTCAACCCGCTGGAGGGCAAGGAAATCCAGGTCGAAGTTGTCAGCGCGCATTTTGTGGATCCGGAAGGGGAGCTTCTCCGTGGGTAAGTTTGATAATCATGGGCTCAAAGCCATCTCTCCGCTGGGTGGGCAAGAGCCGCGGGTGGATGTCTTCACAGGTCTCCAGATCCGTGAAGTCACCGACCGGGCGCTGGCCTCTCTGGCGGCACGCCAAGGCAGCGAAGATGCGGTGAAATCTGCGGCTGCGTCTTATCTGGGCGGAGCGTTGCCGGAGGCTGCAAGCTGGACTGAGCACGGTGTGTTTGCTGCCTGGTGGATGGGGCCGGACCTGTGGATGGTCTCTGCCCCGCATGACAGCCACGAACTGATGGCGGCGGATCTGAAGCAGGCCGTGGGCGACGCGGGCTCCGTGGTGGAGCAGACCGACGGCTGGTGCCGCTTCGACATGGAAGGGCCGCGCTGCTTTGACGTGCTGGAGCGGCTGTGCAACGCCAATGTCCGTGCGGGCAAGGGGGGCGATGCCACCCGGACCTCGATGGAGCATCTGGGTGTGTTCCTGCTGTGCCAGACCCCCGGGCAAGGATATTCGATCATTGGCCCGCGGTCCTCTGCCGGCTCGCTGCATCATGCGCTGGTGGCGGCGGCGAAATCGGTGATCTGAACAGAAAAGGGCCGGTGGTTTCTGAGAAAACCACCGGCCTTTTTGTGCCTGGTCTTTCCTGTCTGGGCGGGTCAGGCCGACGGGATCGGCCGGTTGTCCTGAACCCGGAACAGGTTCACCTTGCGGCGTTCCTCCTGCGGGGTGACGCCGAAGCTTTCGCGGTAGTGCTGCGACAAGGTGGAGGAAGTGGCGTAGCCCACCGCATTGGCGATCGAGGTGATCGAGTCGCGCGAATACATCACCAGCTGGCGCGCTGCGTTCATCCGCAGGGTGCGGTAATAGATTGCCGGGCTCTGGCCGGTGGCGGCCTTGAAGCTGCGCTCCAGCTGGCGCGGCGAGACGCCGATCTCGCTGGCCGCATCGCGGATCGACACCGGATGTTCCAGGTTGTCGGCAAACAGCTCCACCGCCTTGGCCACCGGCGGCGGCAGGCTGTCGGCGGTGCTGTCGGTCTTGAACGCCGGGGTCTTCTGGCGCACGCCCTCGGCCCGGACCATCGGGTGCTGGAACCAGCAGGCGACCTCTGTCATCACGGCGTCGCCCATGGCGCGCTCGATCAATTTCAGTGACAGGTCGAACATCGCCGCGGCGCCGCTGGCGGTGAACCGGCGGCGGTCCAGCACGATCACGTCGTCGACGGTGGCGAGGGACGGGAATTCTGCAGTGAAGGCAGCCTTGTAGCACCAGTGGACCGAGCAGCTGTGCCCGTCCAGCAGGCCGGAGCGGGCCAGCGGGAACACGCCGCCGGAGACCGCGCCCATGGTGGTGCCGTGCCGGGCCAGATGGCGCAGCTTGCCGTTGGAGGCCTTGGGGTCGTCGAATTTGCCCTGCGGGCTGGACAGCAGGAACAGGGTGTCGATGCCGTCGGCCTCATCCAGGGCGCAGTCGGGCTGGAACGCCACATTGGCGGAGGCGTTGACGCTGTTGCCGGTCTCGGACACCAGTTTCCATCGGAAAGTTTCAGAGCCGGCAATTTCATTTGCCGCGCGCAGGGGTTCGATGGCCGAGGTCAGGCAGGCCATTGGAAAGCCGGGAAAAATCAGAAAGCCGAGTGTCATGGTGTTATCGCGCTGCATGGGGTGAATTATAGCTTGCGAAGAGAGATTCGCACAGCGGCGAAGGGGTGCCTGCGCCGTACAGGAAGGGGAAAACGGCGCAGGCGTATCTGCTTAGTTCTGCAGATATGCTTCCAGCGAGTCGTCCAGTGCGTCCTTCCACGGGGTGTGGTGCACAGGGGCCATGGTGCCGGTGATCACTGATTTGTAGGAGTTGTTACGGAAGGCCATGATGTCCTTGGCCTTGTGCCCCTTCCATTCATAAAAGGCCTGGCAGGCACCGGCCACGTCGAAGGTCGGGTAGTCGGTCTCCTCGATCAGTTCCAGCACGTAGTCGCCCTGGTACTTGATCGCGTATTTGACGTCGTCCGAGGCTTCCTCGCGCGCTTCGCGCTCCTTCACGTCGGCCAGAAGGGCCTCCTTGTCCGCCGGGATCTCGATCTTGCCCATGATCGCGTCGCGGACCCACCAGGCCTGGGCGTCGAACATGTTGAAGGTGAACCACTGGTCCTGCATGCCCAGGTAGAACATCTTGGGGTTATGCGCGTAGACCACGCCCTTGTAGAGGTCGGCGGTGGCCAGGCGGTTGGCGGTCTTCAGGCGCAGGTCGTCCGGCAGGAAGTTGAAGAAGTGCTTGTAGCCGGTGCAGAGGATGATCGCGTCGACCTCTTTCTGGGTGCCGTCCACGAAGGTGGCGGTATTGCCGGTGACCGATTCCAGCGCCGGAACCTCGTCCCAGTTGTCCGGCCATTTGAAGCCCATAGGTGCCGAGCGGTAGGAGGTGGTGATCGACTTGGCGCCGTATTTCCAGCATTGGGAGCCGATGTCTTCGGCCGAGTAGGAGGAGCCGAGAAGCAGGATGTCCTTGCCGGCAAATTCGCGGGCATCGCGGAAGTCATGGGCGTGCAGCACGCGGCCGTTGAAGGTGTCGAAACCCGGGTAATAGGGCACGTTCGGGGTCGAGAAGTGGCCCGAGGCGCAGATCACGTGGTCGAAGTCTTCCTTGTAGGTGCTGTCCTGGGTGTGGTCATGCACGGTGACGGTGAAGTTGCCCTTGTCCTCGTTGTATTCGACCCAGCGGATCGGGGAGTTGAAGCGGATCCACTTGCGCACATCTGCCTTCTTCACCCGGCCCTCGATGTAGTCGAACAGCACGGCGCGCGGCGGGTAGGAGGCGATCTGCTTGCCGAAATGCTCCTCGAACGAGTAGTCGGCGAACTCCAGGCCCTCCTTGGGTCCGTTCGACCACAGGTAGCGGTACATCGAGCAGTGCACCGGTTCGCCGTTTTCGTCCAGGCCGGTGCGCCAAGTGTAATTCCACAGGCCGCCCCAGTCGTCCTGCTTTTCGAAGCAGACGATTTCCGGGATCTCCTCGCCCTTTTGGGCCGCGGACTGGAAGGCGCGCAGCTGGGCCAGGCCGGAGGGGCCTGCGCCGATGATGGCAATACGTTTCTTGGTCATCTGGTTCTCCCGTTGGTTCGGACCAATATTCTAATTTGGATCATTTGGTCTGGTCCAATTAGGTCCAAACTTGCGCCAATAAGTCAACATTTTTTCACATGCGGAATGTTTTTGGGCGCAATTGGACTGGAAGCGCGTTGTTTTACTGGTAGGATTCCAAACATGAAGACGACCAGTTTTGTGCACCAGTTGACCGCCCGCGCGGCGTTGCCCCGGCTGTCCGTGGGGATGGCAGAATCAGTGAATATCGGATTCCTCGGCCCGCTTTCGGGCCGGGTGGAGAGCTGGGGGCTGCCCGGATTGAACGGCTGCCGGATCTGGGAGGACGGGCTGAACCAGGCCGGCGGGGTGCTGATCGGCGGCCGCCGCTACCCGATCCGGATCCACTCATACGATTGCGGCTACGACCCGGAACGCGCGCTGGAGGGCGCGGTTGAACTGGTTCAGCAGCACAACGTCAAGCTGATGCTGATGCTGGGCGGGGACACGTTTGCGCCGGTGCGCGATTTCCTGATGCGCAACAAGGTGCTGACGTCGACCCTGCTGCCGACCGACCTGTCGCCGGACACGCCCTATCTGATCGCGCCCAGCGAGGCGCACCCGATCCAGAACGTGACCGGGGTGGCCTGGCTGGCGGAAACCCGGCCGGAGCTGAAAACCGTCGCCCTGTGCAGCCAGGCCGATCTGCTGGGGCTGCCCGCACAAGCGGTCTACCGGGCGGCGTTCAAGGCGGCGGACAAGCAGATCCTGCGGGAAGTGCAGTATGATCCCGGCGCCAGCGACCCGGCGCCGGTGGTGGATCCGATGCTGGAAAGCGGCGCCGATATCCTGTGCTGGTGCTCGTCTTATGCGCCGATGGTGCATGCGATGACCGAATATGCCCACACAAAGGGCTTCACAGGGCAGATCATCAGCTGCACCATGGACGGCTATGACCGGCTGGTGGAGCGGACATCCCCCGAATTCATGGAAGGGGTGGTGTTCCAGTTCCCCGATTTCGATGACCCGCTGCTGCGGGAGAAGGCGTTTTTCTTTAACCGCCCGCATGAGTTCTATGAGGAATACAACCGCCGTTTCCCGGGCAGCTGGTCGGCGGTGAGCTGGGAGTATGTGGCGATCCTGGACATCTGGCACAGCGCGGTGGAGAAGGCGGGGTCGGTTGCGCCGCCATCGGTGCTGGCGGCGATGAAGCAGCTGGGCCATGTCACCCATGCCTTCGGCCACGCGGAATGGTGGGGTGAGGATATCTTCGGCATTTCCAATGCCTTGGTCGGCGACTGGCCGGTGGTGACGATCCGGGAAGGCAAGGCGCGGATCGCTGCGTTCAAGTCGATTCCGGCCTGGCTGGCGCAGCATTCCGGCCTGCTGAAATCGGAAATGGAAACGCTGGGGCAGCTGTGGCATCAGCGGCTGGAGAGCGGCGCGCCGGGCAGCGAGGTCAGCTCGCGCGCGGTGGAGGGCTGAGGCGGCTCAGACCTCCTGCAGCAGCAGTTTCTGCTCGTCGATCAGATGCAGCTTGATGAACTCGACCGCGGATTCCACATCGCGCGAGGCGATGGCGTTGAACAGCGTGTTGTAGCGCTTCTGGTAGTCCTGAATCCGCTGCGGCGTCAGGTGGCGGCGGCGCAGCGCAGTGCGGTAGGACAGGCGGCAGGCCTCGATCGTCAGCTCGTAGCAGGAGTGCAGCAGCGGGTTGCCGGTGCCCTCGGCGATCTTGCGGTAGAGATCCTCCTCGGCCTCGATGAATTCGACGGGGTCGGTGCGCACGGCCTCCACCCGGGACAGGATCTGGTCCAGCTCCTCGATCTGGCGCGGGGTCATGTTGATCACCGCCAGGCGCACCAGTTCCGGCTCCAGAATGCCGCGCACCACCAGGTGGTCGAGCGGAGAAACCTCATTGGCCAGCGAGCTGTAGGAGGAGGTTTCCGGCTTGGGGCCGGAGCGGAATTTCACAAAGCTGCCGGACCCTGCGCGGCGCTGGATCACGTTCTGGCCGGCCAGCACGTCCAGCGCTTCGCGCACGGTGTTGCGGGCGACCCCGAGCTCGGACGCCAGCGTGCGTTCCGAGGGCAGACGGGTGTCCACCGGGTAGGTGCCGGATTTGATCCGGGCAAACAGCGTGTCGATCACCACCTGCACGGTGGCGCCGACGGAATGGGTGGTCAGGATCTGCGAGGTGGTTTCTTCCGCTGAGCTCATGGTCTGTCTTTTTCCGGGCCGTATGAGCGGGAAACCCTGCTCCTGAGTGCTGTGGCAAGGCTGCATTTGCCGGTTCTGGCGGCGGCTTTGCAGGTGCCCTTCACAGCGGTGACTGACCCTCAGACTAGCGGTTCCAGTGCCGGTCAGCAAGGACGGGTGCGCAAATTGGTTCTATGCCGCGGTGATTGCGCGTGTTCTGGAGGTTCGCCGTAGCTCCCTGTTTTTGCGCCATTTTAAGCTTTCTCGCCGGTGCTTGCCGTGGCGGCTCCTGAAATTGGTGCCTTTTTGGTCCAGAGGTGGCAAGCGTATGCCCGGGCCGGGTGTCCGTTGGCGGCGCCGGCGTGTTCCGGCTGGGCTGATCTGCGTGTCGCGCCGGCACTGGAAGCGGGCCGCAGGGCGCGCTGCCGCCTGCACGCGGGCGGGGCGCAGCGCCGCGGTAACATTTTTCTTTCCTCAGGCGGTAAGGGGTTGGGAAAAATGAGTAATGACAGTAAAATAATATTCGCACCATTCCTCGCGTCCGGGAAAGTTTTTACATATCGGCTGCTGCGCGCTTGTCAGAGGCCATCCATAAGGAAGATAACACAGTGGCTAAACTCAAAGATGATAGTGACGCAGTGGCAAATAACCTCTCCCAAGACCCGCACCGGGTCCGCGACGGTGCAGAAAAAGTTCTGGAAGTGGCGATCGGCCGCGAGGTGCGGTCGTTCCGGCGGCAGCAGGGAATCACGGTGGCGGATCTCGCCAATCTGACGGGGCTGTCGATCGGCATGCTGTCGAAGATCGAGAACGGCAATACCTCGCCGTCGCTGACGACGCTGCAGCTGCTGGCCAATGCGCTGAGCGTGCCGATCACGTCTTTTTTCCGGCGGTTCGAGGAAAGCCGCGAGGCGGTGCATACCAAGTCCGGCGAAGGTGCTGAGACTGAGCGCGCGGGCACGCGGGCAGGCCACCAGTACCAGCTGCTGGGGCATCTTGGCGCCAATGCGTCCGGCGTGATGGTGGAGCCTTACATGATCACCCTGACCGAGGAGTCGGATGTTTTTCCGACCTTCCAGCACGACGGGGTGGAAATGCTTTACATGCTGGAAGGCGAGGTGGATTACCGCCATGGCGACACGGTTTATCCGCTGAAGCCGGGGGATACGCTGTTCTTTGATGCCGATGCGCCGCACGGGCCGGAAAGCCTGGTCAAACTGCCAGCGCGCTACCTGTCGATCATTTCCTACCCGCAATCGAGCTGACGCGCGGCGGGAGTGCTCCCGCTGGTTCCGCGGCATCTGAAGATGCCCCTGCACCGTTGGGCGTGGCGCCGCGCGATGCGCGGCGCTGTTGCGTTGAGCTGTGCGCTTTTGCCGTCTGCCGCCCGCAGCGCGCAGCGCGCAAGGCTGCGCAGAGGCAGGCAGCGCCTGCGGCCTGAAGGGGGGCGGTTTGCAGCCAGCGCAAAAAAAAAGAAACTGCCGGAGCCAGGGGCAACGGCAGTCAGTGAAGCGGGCCTAAGTGACAGGGGGTAGGGACGGCCCGCGAGTCCGCTCGGGATCAATCGTCGTCGGGCCAGATGCCATCCGAGGTCGGGCTGCCATCGTCAAACTGCGACAGCCATTCCACCATCAGCGGGCGGTTGTCGATGAAGCCCTTGTAGGTTGCCAGCTCCTCCGGCAGGTCGCGGATCACCCGGTGCAGGCGGCGCGCCCATTTCGGCACTGTCACCAGATCGTTGAAGCTGATCAGGTAGCAGCGGATCGGGAACACCAGCGCGTTGGAGCGCGGCAGGCGGAAGAAGGTCTGCAGTTCGACCCGCAGGTGCTGTTTCTCGCCGATGTTCTCCATCGTCAGCCCCTGCTTCATCACGCCCCATTTGTGGTAGTTCTCGGGGGAGGTATCGAGCAGCGGGTTGACTGTCATCGTCCAGTTCAGGCGGCGGGCGGGCTGGCCCTGCTGGATGTTCAGCAGGAACTTCAGGGCGCGCACGAAGATGCCCATCTCATGCGCCTTCGGCACCGGCGCGTGCCATTCGAAGAAGTTCATGCCGATGTCGAAATCCAGCGACCAGTCGGCCTGGGTGGTGACCATGCCGGCATCCATCCACAGGTTGTCGTCGCGCTGGTCCAGCACCGCAAAGTCGCCCTGGGTCTGACGGGTGATGTATTCCATCGGGCCGTAGGGCAGGGTGCTTTCATCGAGGAAGGTGAAGGTGTCGTCGATGCCCAGCGGCTTGTTGATCCAGCGCCAGCGGTTGCCGTCCTTGTGCAGTTCGAACAGGTCCGGATATTCGGCCGCCTTGGCCTCCATGATCAGCTCGACCAAGTCCCAGCCCGCCAGCGTCATATGCGGCAGCGACTGGCAGCGCAGCGGATCATTGGCCAGCACCCGGGCGCGGTCCTTCATTTCCGAGACATAGTGCTCGTCCACGTCAAAAGTGCGTTCGAACACCGAGCCGGGGCGGTAGGATTTGTGCGGCTCCATGTTCACCGAGTACATGTAGCTGTCTTCGTGGAACGGGAAAGGGAAGCGTTTGATTGCCCAGTCCGAGTTCTTGAAGGTGAAGTCGCCGTAGAAGGTTTCGTCGTTGAATTGAATGGTCATCTTTCTCTCCCTCAGCGGTCCAGAACCAGTGTCTTGCCTTCAAAGCGCGACACGCAGGGCATGATGTGCTTGCCGCCGGCCTTTTGTTCATCCGTCAGCCAGTGGTCGTAGTGCAGGAACTTGCCGTCATAACCGATGACATTGGTCTCGCACTGGCCGCAGGCGCCACCGCGGCAGAGGTAGGGGGCGTCGATGCCGGCCGCTTCCAGCGCTTCCAGCAGCGACTGATGCTCGCCGACCTGGACGATCTTGTTGGAGACCGCGCATTTCACCTCGAACGGCTTCCCGGAGGCCGGTGCCAGGAATTCCTCGGAATGCACCGCCTCGCGCGGCCAGCCCATTTCCTCCGCAGTGCCGTGCACCCAGTTGATCATGCCCTTTGGGCCGCAAACGTAGACGTGGGTGCCTAGCGGCTGGTTGGCGAGCAGGGTTTTGAGGTCGATCGCCTCTTTCTGGTCGTCATGGTAGACGTGCACCCTGCCCGGGTAGTGTTCGGTCAGTTCCTTGGCATAGGTGCCGAGCGAGGCGGTGCGGACCGAGTAGTGCAGCTCGAAATGGCCGCCCATCATGGAAAGCTGATGCATCTGCGCCATGAAGGGGGTGATGCCGATGCCGCCGGCCAGCATCAGGTGCTTCTTGGCGCGCAGGTCCAGGGAGAACAGGTTCACCGGATTGGAGATCACCATCTCCATGCCCTCTTTCACCTGGGTGTGCATGAACTTGGAGCCGCCGCGGCCCTGGTCGTCGCGCCGCACCGAGATGGTATAGGCACCGCGGTCGGCCGGGTTGGACATCAGGGAATAGGCGTTGAGCCGGGTGATATCGCCGTCCTGCATTTCGACCACGGTATGCGCCCCGCCCGAGAAGGTGGGCAGGCTGCCGCCGCCGGTGCGGACGAATTTGAACCGGGTGACCAGGTCGTTGATCGGTTTGACCTCGGCCACGGTGACATTCAGTTTTGCGGTGCCAGCACTCATTTGAACAGCTCCACTTTCTCGGGGATGTTGCCCGGATCCTCGGCATCCACCCGCACGCCCTGGAAGGCCGCGAGGCGGCGCGAATAGTGATCGCGCACGAACAGGCTGAGGCCGCAGTGGCTGCATTCGAACGGGTCGGTGGTGACGTCCTCGGTGATGCCCTTGCAGTGCACGCATTGCATGCGCCGCGCGGTGGAGCCGCGGTGTTCGGTCTGGATCGCGGTATGCGGGATGCCAGCCGCGGTGGCCTCGGCCATGGCCTGGCCCATCAGGCTCTCGGTGCCGGTCAGGTAGACCTGAGTGCCCATGTGGCAGTCCTGCAGGGCGCGGCGGATCCGGCTTTGCGAGGCTTCATAGGAAGGGCCTGCGTAGAACTGGCCGGCACCCAGTTCTTCCAGCTGGCTGCTGTATTTGGTGCCGGTTTTCTTGGGGATGTAGATGATATGGGCCTTGGCCCAGAAATCCTCGTCCGTGGATTTGGCCAGATCGAGGATCGCCTCGGCGCCTTCGGCATCGGCGATCATCAGGTGGCCGCTGCCGGAGCGGGCCTCCAGCTCGCCGTATACAGGGCGGCTTTTGATAGAAGGGGGGAATTCGGTCTTAGACATGTGGGTCGCTTTTCCTGCAGTCCGGGTGAACGAAAGCGGGCGCCCCCCGGGATGGGGACGCCCGGGATCCGGATCAGCCCTTTGCGGTGCGGATCGATTTGTCCTTGTCGTAGAAGGGCATCTCTTCGGCGGTGGCGGCAATCTCGGTGCCGTCGCCGTTGCGGACGGTCAGCTTGGTGCCAGGCTTGGCGCAGGCGACCGGCATCCGGGCGATGCCCACGTTGTGGTTGTTCACCTCCGAATACATGCCGTAGGTGACCACGCCGACCTTTTCGCCGTTCTGCAGCAGGTCCGCGCCTTCGTCCGCGGGGATCTTGCCTTCCAGCATGACGCCGTAGATCTTGAACCGCTCCTTGCCTTCGGCGGCATAGTGGTTTTCGGCGCCGATGAAGCCGGTCTTGCCGGGGGAAACGGTGAACTCAAGGCCCAGTTCCCACAGTGTGTCGCCGCAGGGCTCATCGTCGAACGGGTAGGTCTCGGAGTTGTCGCCCGGATAGAACAGCAGGTAGCTTTCGGTGCGCAGCAGGTCGAGGGTGGAGAACTGCACGGGAACGATGCCCATGCCTTTGCCCTTGTCCAGAATGCTGTCCCAGAGGTGAACCGCGTCCTTGGCCTGGCAGAAGATCTCATAGCCGCGCTCGCCGGTGTAGCCGGTGCGTGAGATCATCACCGGGCAGCCGAACAGCTTGGTCTGAATGATGCCGAAATAGGCAAGATCGCGGATACCGGGCACATATTCGGCCAGAAAGTCCACGGCGACAGGGCCCTGCAGCGACATGTCGTGCAGGTTGTCATCGAACACAACCGAGCAGTTCTTGCCGGCGGCAACGGAGCTGAGCTGCTCCATTCCGGTGCCGGTGCCATGCACAACCATCCAGCTGTTCACTGACAGGCGGTAGATGATGCAGTCGTCCACGAACTTGCCCTGCTCATTCAGGATCGAGGCGTAGGTGGAGCGGCCCGGCATGATCTTTTCGACGTTGCGGGTTGTGACCCGGTCGATGACCTGGGCGGCATGCTCGCCCACGACGTGGACTTTCTTGAGGCCGGACACGTCCATGAGGCCCGCCTTGGTGCGGACCGCCTCGTAGTCGGCTTTGGCGCGCTCGGGGGTGTGGTCATAGAACCAGGCGGTTCCCATGCCGTTCCAATCTTCCAGCTCGCCGCCGATTTCCTTGTGGCGCTGTGCCAGTGCTGAAGTCCGCCAGATGATGGCCATTGTGTGCGTCTCCCTATTGGTGCGGACCAAAATTCTTGATTTGGTTCCTTTGGTCTGGTCCAGTTAGCCAAAGGAGGGGGCGTCATGTCAATGAATATTCCTATCAGGAAAAAGATTTTTCTTAAAAGGCAGATTTCGAACGTGTTTGCGGCATGAACTGGCCTGAAACGGTCTTGCCTGCGAGCTGCTTGGGGTTGCGGCAGCAGCCAGATGACGCGTTTGAGGGGAAGAATCGGCTTGGATCGCGGCGGAAGCTTAAGTGATTCTGCCGCATTTCAGCAGGTCAGCGCCATGTTCAACCGGGCCGTGTTTGCCGGGAGCGGCCTCGAAATGGGTCGCAAACAGCGTGCTAAGCTGTTGGATGTTTGAGGCTTTGGGGCAAGTGGCGGCATCGGCGAAGGTCGCAAAAGCTGCCGTGTATTTCCCCAAAGGTAACAATTTTTCACATGATTATTGACAGCTCGCCCTTCTGGGACACAGTATTTAGGAAAATAATTTTCCCAAGAGGCAAAAAGTCCGGGATACTGCCAACAGGAGGGCAAAACATTGGATGGAAATCTGAACGCGTTAACGACGGTGTTCACCGAGTTCTATTACTGGGTGACCGTTGTCTTCATGTTCCTCATTCACGTGGGGTTCTGCATGTATGAGGTCGGCGCCAGCCGTCACCGCAACCACATGCACACATTGATGAAGAACATCATGATCATTCCGCTGGTCACGGTGACCTTCTTTTTCTTCGGCTGGTGGATCTACTGGTCTTTCCCGAACTTCCCGTTCTTCGGCGGGCTGAATCATGATGCGGGGGCTGCGAACCTGCCGTGGTCGGAAAACATGGGCACCAACCTGTCGGACCGGATCACCGGCGTGTTCTGGGCAGCGTTCCTGCTGTTCTCCTGGACCGCGGCCTCGATCGTGTCCGGTGCAGTCATTGAACGGATCCGCTCGTCCGCTCTTTGGGTGCACGCGGTTATGATCGGCTCGGTGTTCTGGATCATCGATGCGGCCTGGGGCTGGCATGCCGAAGGCTGGATGGTCAAATACCTGGGCTATCACGACGCCTATGCGTCCGGCGTGATCCACGCGATTGCCGGCGGTTACGCGCTGGGCGTCATCATGGTGCTGGGTCCGCGCCTGGGCAAGTTTGCCGCCGACGGCACCCCGCGCGATATCCCGCCGCATAATCCTTGGATGCTGACTATCGGGATCTTCCTGATCTATTCGGGTTTCTGGGGTTTCTACGCAGCCTGCAACATCCCCGCGATTTCGCCTGAGGGCATCGGCGGCCTGTTGACCGGCGAGACCTGGACGGCCACCAATATCTACCTGGCGCCGACCTCACTGTCCGCGATCACCTTCAACTTCCTGATGTCGCTGTCCGGCGGCCTGATGGCGGCCTATGTGGTGTCCAAGGGCGATGCGTTCTGGACCTTCTCCGGCGGTCTGGCCGGGATCATCACCGCCTCTGCGGGCAACGACCTGTACCACCCGATCCAGGCGATGCTGGTGGGCGCGGTTGGTGTCGTGATCGTCTACAATCTGCACTACTGGGTCGAGCGCACCTTCAAGATCGACGATGCGGTGGGTGCGGTTGCGGTGCACGGCTATTCCGGCATCGTGGGCCTGATCATCGCCGGCTTCCTTCTGTGGGGCGCACCGAGCTCGCCGTATGAGGGCTATGCCACTGTCAACCCGGTCGGCCAGACCATCGGTGCGGTGATCATGTTCTTCGTGCTCGGCTTCCTGCCTGCCTTTGTGATTTCCAAGATCCAGGCGGCGATGGGGGTTCTACGCATCCCGGTTGAGGTCGAGCTGCAAGGTCTCGATTACGCCGAACACCATGCCTACGAAGATGCCAAAGCTGAAATCATCGCTGCTGACAAGGCTGCGCTGAATGGCGGCGGTGTTCCAGCTGAATAAGGAGAATTGAAATGTCTACGATCGGTTACGACAGCTGGGCGGTGGACCTGGCAGAGGTGGGGGCGGTTTATCCCTTCCAGGGGTCTGAGGGGCTGATGGTGCTCCTGGGAGTGATCTTCTGGATCGGCTGGCACAGGATCCAGTTTGTCCGGGAGGGCGCCCATCTGGAAAAGGCTAAGCGGATGGGAGACAGGGAGAAAATAAATTCCTTGCTGGAAAAATACTGACCCGGACCCCACCAAAGGCGCGCCAGATGGCGCGCCTTTTCTTCCCTTCACAGGAAAATAAGTTTCACAAGAGTTGAATGGTTGAGCGCAAACTGCTAGCGTTGATTCGAGATGAAAACCAGGAGGCACACCCATGTGCGGGATTGTCGGTCTTTTTATTAAAGACAAATCACTTGAGCCGAAGCTGGGCGATATGCTCACCGATATGCTCATCACCATGACGGACCGCGGTCCGGACAGCGCCGGCATTGCGATCTATGGATCGGAAGCGGAAGGGCGCACCAAGCTCACCGTTCAGTCGGATGCGCCGGAGGCGGCCTTTGACGGGCTGGATGGCGCCCTGGCGGAAGCGCTGAGCAGTGATGTGTCGATCCGGGTGATCGACACCCACGCGGTTCTCGACCTGCCTGCGGGCAAGGCGGAAGAAGCCCGCAGCGCGCTGGCTGAACTGCGCCCCGGCATGCGCGTCATGAGCGCGGGCGACACCATCGAGATCTACAAGGAAGTGGGTCTGCCCGAGAAGGTTGCCGAGCGTTTCAATCTGCGCGGCATGAGCGGCAGCCACGGCATCGGCCACACCCGCATGGCCACCGAATCCGCCGTGACCACCGAAGGCGCGCACCCGTTCTCCACCGGTCTGGACCAGTGCCTGGTGCATAACGGCTCGCTGTCCAACCACAACGCGCTGCGCCGCAAGCTGCGGCGCGAGGGCGTGCGGATCGAAAGCCAGAATGACACCGAAGTCGGCGCGGCCTATCTGACCTGGAAGATGCAAAACGGCGCCAGCCTGGGCGAGGCGCTGGAGGGCACCCTCGAGGACCTGGACGGCTTCTTCAACTTCGTTGTGGGCACCAAGGACGGCTTTGGCGTGGTCCGCGACCCGATCGCCTGCAAGCCGGCCGTGATGGCGGAAACCGACCAGTATGTGGCCTTCGGCAGCGAATACCGCGCGCTGGTGAACCTGCCGGGCATCGAAGACGCCCGCGTCTGGGAGCCCGAACCCGCAACCGTTTACTTCTGGAACCACTAAGATGCAGACATACGACCTTGAAGCAAATGGCCTACGCGGTCTGAATTCGGCCCTGCAGGAACTGAACGGCAGCTCCAACAAGACTGCCTGGGAAATCGTCAACCCCAAGGGCAGTCATGCGATTGCCGTAGGATTGAATGCACCCATCGATGTAACCATCAACGGCTCCACCGGCTACTACTGCGCCGGCATGAACCAGCAGGCAACCGTGACGGTCAAAGGCTCAGTTGGCCCGGGTGTGGCGGAAAACATGATGTCCGGCACCGTGATCGTCGAAGGTGACGCCAGCCAGTATGCCGGGGCCACAGGCCAGGGCGGCCTGCTGGTGATCAAGGGCAATGCCTCGTCGCGCTGCGGCATCTCGATGAAGGGCATCGACATCGTCGTGCACGGCAACATCGGCCATATGTGCGCCTTCATGGGGCAGGCCGGCAACCTGGTGGTGCTGGGCGATGCCGGGGATGCGCTGGGCGACAGCTGCTACGAGGCGCGCTTCTTCGTGCGCGGCTCGGTCAAGAGCCTGGGCGCCGACTGCATTGAGAAGGAGATGCGGCCGGAGCACATCGAGATCCTGAAGGATCTGCTGGCCCGCGCCGGCGCAGATGCCAAGCCGGAGGAGTTCAAGCGCTACGGCTCCGCCCGCAAGCTTTACAACTTCGACGTCGACAACGCGCAAGCGTACTAAGGACAGGGATCTAAGACATGGACAACACGAACATCCCCCGTACGGTCCCGATCCAGTCGGCGACTTTCTCCAACCCGATCAACGCGGAAATCCGCCGCGCGGCTGCCTCCGGGATTTATGACATCCGCGGCGGCGGCGCCAAGCGCAAGGTGCCGCACTTCGATGACCTGCTGTTCCTCGGCGCCTCGATCTCGCGCTACCCGCTGGAGGGCTACCGCGAGAAATGCGACACCAAGGTGACGCTGGGCACCCGCTTTGCCAAGAAGCCGATTGAGCTGGACATCCCGATCACCATCGCCGGCATGAGCTTTGGCGCGCTGTCGGGCCCAGCGAAGGAGGCCCTGGGCCGCGGCGCATCCGCTGCCGGCACCTCGACCACCACCGGCGACGGCGGCATGACCCCGGAAGAGCGCGGCCATTCCACCAAGCTGGTCTACCAGTATCTGCCGTCCCGCTACGGCATGAACCCGGATGACCTGCGCAAGGCGGACGCCATCGAAGTCGTGGTCGGCCAGGGCGCCAAACCAGGCGGCGGCGGCATGCTGCTGGGCCAGAAGATTTCCGACCGGGTCGCGCAGATGCGCTGCCTGCCCAAGGGGATCGACCAGCGTTCCGCTTGCCGTCACCCTGACTGGACCGGTCCGGACGATCTGGAGATCAAGATCCTGGAGCTGCGCGAAATCACCGATTGGCAGGTGCCGATCTATGTGAAGGTCGGCGGCACCCGCCCCTACTATGACACTGCGCTGGCGGTGAAAGCGGGTGCGGATGTGGTGGTTCTGGACGGCATGCAGGGCGGCACCGCTGCCACTCAGGACGTGTTCATCGAACATGTCGGCCTGCCGACCCTGGCCTGTATCCGCCCTGCTGTGCAGGCGCTGCAGGACTTGGGTGTGCACCGCGAAGTGCAACTGGTAGTCTCTGGCGGCATCCGCACCGGCGCTGACGTTGCGAAGGCGCTGGCGCTGGGCGCGGACGCGGTGGCCATCGGCACCGCGGCGCTGATCGCTCTGGGAGACAATGACCCGAAATGGGAAAGCGAGTACCAGAAGCTGGGCACCACCACCGGTGCCTATGACGACTGGCACGAGGGCAAGGACCCGGCCGGCATCACCACCCAGGACGCCGAGCTGATGAAGCGCCTCGATCCCATTGATGCGGGCCGCCGCTTGCGTAACTATCTCAAGGTGATGACGCTGGAGGCGCAGACCATTGCCCGCGCCTGCGGCCACAACCACCTGCACAACCTCGAGCCCGAGGATCTGTGCGCCCTGACCATGGAGGCTGCCGCCATGGCGCGGGTGCCGCTGGCCGGGACCGACTGGTACCCGGGCAAAGCAGGGTTCTGATGATTGGCGGGGCGCGGCCGGCAACGGTCCGCGCCCCATTCTCGAAATACGTTCAACAGGGAAAGGAAGTAGGACCATGACGACTGATCTGGCTGCTTTCGCAAAAGAAAAAGGCGTCAAGTACTTCATGATCTCCTTCACCGACTTGTTCGGTGGCCAGCGCGCCAAACTGGTGCCGGCAGAGGCGATCGCGGACATGCAGGAAGACGGGGCAGGCTTTGCCGGTTTCGCCACCTGGCTCGACCTCACCCCGGCGCACCCGGACATGCTGGCGGTGCCGGATCCGTCCTCGGTGATCCAGCTGCCGTGGAAGCCGGAAGTCGCCTGGGTGGCGGCCAACTGCGTGATGGGAGGCGAGGATCTGGCCCAAGCGCCGCGCAATGTGCTGCGCCGCTTGATCAAGGAGGCCGCCGACGAGGGCCTGCATGTGAAGACCGGCATCGAGGCCGAGTTCTTCCTGCTGACCCCGGACGGAGAGGAGATCTCCGACGCGTTCGATACAGCCGAGAAACCCTGCTATGATCAGCAGGCGATGATGCGCCGCTACGATGTGATCCGCGAGATCTGCGATTACATGCTGGAGCTGGGCTGGGGGCCCTACCAGAACGACCACGAGGACGCCAACGGCCAGTGGGAGATGAACTGGAATTTCGACGACGCCCTGGCGACCGCCGACAAGCACAGCTTCTTCAAGTTCATGGCGAAATCGGTGGCAGAGAAGCATGGCTTCCGCGCCACCTTCATGCCCAAGCCCGTCGAGGGGCTCACCGGTAACGGCTGCCATGCGCATATCTCGGTCTGGGACGCGCCGGGCAAAGATGCCCGCGTCAACGTCTTTGCGGCGGACAAAGGCGAAGGGCAGATCGCCGAGCTGGGCCTGTCCCAGCAGGGCGGCTACTTCCTGGGCGGCATCATGAAACATGCCTCTGCCCTGGCTGCGATCACCAACCCGACGGTGAACTCCTACAAGCGCATCAATGCGCCGCGCACCATGTCCGGGGCGACCTGGGCGCCGAACACCGTGACCTGGACCGGCAACAACCGCACCCACATGGTGCGTGTCCCCGGCCCCGGCCGGTTCGAGCTGCGGCTGCCGGACGGGGCGGTGAACCCCTACCTGCTGCAGGCGGTGATCATTGCTGCAGGCCTGTCGGGCGTCCGCTCCAAGGCCGATCCCGGCCCGCGCCACGACATCGACATGTATGCCGAGGGCCACAAGATCACCGACGCGCCGAAGCTGCCGCTCAACATGCTGGATGCGCTGCGTTTCTACGACAAGGACGACGGGCTGAAGTCGATGATGGGCGAGGAGTTCTCCAGCGCCTATCTGAAGATGAAGCAGCAGGAATGGAACTCCTTCGTGAACCACTTCTCCCGCTGGGAGAAGGACAACACGCTGGATATCTAGGCACTGATTCCCCCTGTCCGGCCTGCGGGCCGGACCCTGCGCGGCCCGGGCTCTGCCCGGGCCCCTTTTGTTTGCGTCAGCGCCTGCCGCATATGCGCCGTGTTCACCCGGGGTGAAATTCCGCCTGTTTCCTATCGGCGGCGGAAATGCGGAAAATGACCGGTTTTGCACAGAAAATAGGGCGGGAAGATATTGACGGTCAGGAAAATAAATTGAGTAATAGGAATATATCTTGCCTCGCAATCAACATTTGCCGCGGGGAGTGAACCGGAACAGACAGCAGCAGGAACCTTGCCATGAGCTACAAGAGTGACATCGAGATTGCGCGTGAGGCGCAGAAGAAGCCGATCCAGGAGATTGGCGCGAAGATCGGGATTTCCAGCGATGACCTGCTGCCCTACGGGCATGACAAGGCGAAGGTGAGCCAGGGGTTCATCGACTCGGTGCAGTCGAAGGAGGACGGCAAGCTGATCCTGGTGACCGCGATCAACCCGACGCCGGCGGGCGAAGGCAAGACCACCACCACCGT
>NZ_WLCM01000032.1 GCF_013317235.1 Leisingera sp. ANG59
ACACGCCCCCCTAGCCCCCCCCCCGGGCGTCTCACCGTGCCGCACATCCTGCATGGCAAAGCCGACAACGGCCCGGCAGGTTTCGTTCAGCGCGTCAAACGCCGGAACATCCGCCTCCAGACCATCGAACAACAGCGAAAATTCGGTGCAGGCGGTCACGATGCACTCCGCCCCCTCCGCCTGCAGCCCGGCCGCCAGCGCGCCCAGCCTTCGGCGGTAGAGATCCGTGACGCCCTCTGCCTTGATCGTCTGGATCAGGTCCAGAACCTCGTCCTCGTCTCCGCAGTACAGCGGCTCCAGCCCGCGCGCCCTCGCAGGCGCTTCGTAAATCCCGGTGATCCGGACGGCGGGCGATGCCAGAATGCCCGCCTTCCGCACCGGCAGCCCCGATGCCTTGATCGCTTCGGGCACCGCCTCGATCATGCTGATCAGGGGAATGCCGCAGGCGGCGGTGATGGCCGGCGCATAGAAATGCGCGGTATTGCACGGCATCACCAGCGCCCTGGCCCCCATGGCCTCCAGCTGCTGCGCCATCCCGGCCAGCACCGGGGCCGGGTCCGGCCCGGTGCCGCGGATCAGGTGTTCGATCCGCGACGGCACCTGCGGATTGCTGTTCACCAGCAGCTGGATATGGTCCTGATCACGTGCCGCCGGGGTGCAGCTGATGATGCGCTGCATCATCAGCACCGTCGCTTCCGGCCCCATGCCGCCAAGGATGCCTATGGGTCTGGGCGTGCTCATGTCTTCTGCCGGTCCCTCCATCAAGGGTCAGATCAGGCGGATTTCCAGCGGCCCGCAAAGTCGAACGCGCTGTCGTAGCCGAACAGCGCCGCCGCGCCGCCGGTATGCAGGAATACCACCCGCTCGCCTTTCTTGAAATGGCCCTTGCGGATCAGATCAATGAAACCGGCCGCCCCCTTGGCGGAATAGACCGGGTCCAGCAGGATCGCCTCCAGCTCGGCAAACATGCGGATTGCCTCCAGCCCGCCCTCGGTCGGGATGCCATAGCCGTCGCCGACGTAGTCGGTATTGGCCACCACATCCTCGCGCTGCACAACCCCGGCGCAGCCGAGCTTCTCCGCCGTGGCGCAGGCCAGGTTGTAGACGTTTTCTTCCTGTTTCGGCTTTGGCGCCCGGACACCGATACCCAGAAGCGGGATTTGCGCGTTCATTGCCTTGAGGCCAGTGATCAGCCCGGCCTGGGTTCCCGCAGAGCCGGTGGCATGAACGATATGGTCGATCTTCAGCCCGTCGGCATTGGCCTGCTGCAGGATCTCGAAGGCGCAGTTCACATAACCCAGCGCGCCGGTCGGGTTGGAGCCGCCGCCGGGGATCGTGTAGACTTTCCTGCCATCGGCGCGGAATTTCTCGGCCACGGCCTCCATTTCGGCATTCATGTCCAGGCCGCCGGGGCGTTTTTCAGTTGTGGCGCCGTGCAGGTGGTCCAGCAGCACGTTGCCATTGTTGTTGTAATTCGCGTTGTCGGATCCTGTACGGTCTTCCAGCAGGATGTGGCAGTCGAGGCCCAGCTTAGCGGCAAAGGCGGCGGTCTGACGGGCATGGTTCGATTGAGTGGCGCCCTGGGTCATGACCATATCGGCCCCTTCCAGCTCCGCCTCGGCCATTAGGAACTCCAGCTTACGGGTCTTGTTGCCGCCGGTGGACAGGCCGGTGCAGTCGTCCCGCTTGATCCAGATCTCGGGCCCGCCCAGCTCCTTGCTCAGACGGTCGAGCCGCTCCAGCGGCGTGGGCAGATGCGCGATGAAACGGCGGGGGAAGCGGGCAAGATGCATGGGACTCTCCTAACGTGGATTTTCCGCAAGTTACCCAGCCTCAACGCAGTAAACTAATGCAAAATTCGCACCATAAATTGCCATTCTTGCATGTTCCAGGGTTTTCCAAGTAACCTGCCGCCATGCAGCTGGACTGGATCGACGACATACTTGCGGTGATTGACACCGGCTCTCTGGCGCGCGCGGCAGAACAGCGCCTGCTGACCCAGCCCGCCTTCACCCGGCGGGTGCGCGGCATCGAAACCCGCCTCGGCGTCAATCTGTTCGACCGCTCCCGCAAGCCGGTGACGATCCTGCCCGGCGTTATGGCGATGGAACCTGAGCTGCGCGAGCTCAGCGCCCGCCTGCGCCGCCTGGAGCACGACCTGAAGGTGTCGGTAGAAAGCGGCGGCCGCGGCGTCGCCTTTGCCTGTCAGCACGCGATCACGGCAACCATATCGCCCTGGATCGTGAAGCTGCTGACCTCGGCGCAGGACCAGCCGGTCCGGGTGCGTTCCGGCAACCGCGATGCCTGCCTGATGCAGCTGCTGTCCGGCGATGCGGATTTCGCCGTCGCTTATGACTGGACCGGCGGCGGAAATCTGGCCCTGCCCGATGCCTTCGGCACCCGCGCACTGGGAACCGATCAGCTGGTGCCGGTGGCGGCGCCCTCCCTTTGGCCCGCGCTGGATCAGGCGGAAATCCCCGCAATCACCTACCCGTCCGATGTCTTTCTCGGCCGGATGGCAAGCCACGCAATTTATCCGAGGCTGCCAGAAGGCACTGTCCTGTTGCCCAAGGCCGAAACCGCGCTGACGCTGGCGGCTTGCGAATACGCTCTGGACGGGATCGGCGTGGCCTGGCTGCCCCTGAGCCTGGTCAGGCCGCATCTTGAAGCCGCCCGCCTGCTGCGTGTGCCCGGCCTGCCCGCGGAAGAGCTGAGCGTGGTGATGATCCGCCTCGCCGGGCGCAGCAGCCGCCAGGAGGAAGCGGTCTGGCGCCTGCTGGGCGATGCGCCGGACTGCCCCGGCCTCTCATAGCGCCTCCCACACCTGCCGCCCGGTCTTGTCCAGCCGCTCCAGCGAGCAGAACAGCGACAGGGTCAACTGCGCCTGCCAGGCAGGGCCGCCAACCTGAACCACCCGCCCGGCGGCCAGCTCCGCCGCCACCACGCTTTCGGGCAGCCAGGCGATGCCGCTGCCGGACAGCATCCGCCGCTTGATGGCCTCGGTCAGCGCATCCATATAGCGCAGCGACAAGGGCGGCGTGCGGCTGCCGATGGTCTGATCGACCACAGACCCAAGGAAGCTGCTGGGGTCATAGCCCAGGTAGGGAAACAGCCCGCGACCGCCGCTGTCCAGATCCCAGCGCCCCGCCCTCGCCGCGGCGGCCTCGGCCACCGGCAGCATCAGCTCAGTGCCGATATCCTTGCGCGCGAATTGCGCCTCATCGAACACCGGCTGCACGTCCTTGTGCCGGTAGTACAGCAGGAAATCGCAGGTGCCTTCCGACAGCAGCTGGCAGCAGGTGCGCAGGTTGTCCGAATAGATCCGCACCCGCAGGTTCGGAATGCTGTCCTCCAGTTCGGCAATCCGCAGCGACAGGTAATTGACTGAGATCGTATGCAGCACCGCGACGCGCTGAAACGCGGTGCTGCCCTGCTCCTGCGCCCGCAGGGTCTGGCGGATGTCGGTCAGGTCCGACACGGTTTCCAGCGCCACCGGCAGAAACTGCTGGCCCGCCTCGGACAGCTGCACCGGGTAGCTGGAGCGTTTGATCAGCGGCACGCCCATCCAGATTTCCAGAGATTTGATCCGCCGGCTGAAGGCCGACTGGGTGATGTTCCGCTCCTCCGCAGCGCGGGTAAAATTCAGCGTCCGCGCCAGGCAGATGAAATCCCGCAGCCAGTTGATGTCCATCTGAGCCCTCCCGTCCAGCACCAAGATACTGGAAACAAACATCTATGCATGTTCCGCATAGTTTAATGAAATATTTGAGTTGGCCTAGCCCGCGCAGTCCCCCCTAGCCTTTTGCTCAGGCATCCCAGGCCCCGGGCCAAAACCGCAAAGGAGGGAGCCAAGGGTCCGGCGGCGCAAAAGCCGCCGCAATGACCGGAAATCAAGGGAGGAACGAATGATCAGAACGACAACATCCGCGGTTGCCCTCGCGGCTGCCCTGGCCGCAGGCGCGGCCTCCGCCGAGACCACGCTGCGCCTCAGCACCTATGTGAACGAATCTGACATCCGCTATCAGGGATTCACCCATTTCGCGGATCTCGTCGCGGAAAAGACCGGCGGCTCCGTCAAGGTCGAGGTGTTTCCCTCCGCCACGCTGCACGGCTGGTCCGAGGGCGTGGATTCCGTTCAGGGCGGCGTCTCCGACATCAGCTGGATCAACGCCGACAACCGCCTGCCCTGTTACGCGGTCACCTCGCTCTACCCGGCCGAGGTCAGCCTGGAGGACCAGACCGGCCTCGACGCCGCTTATGCTGAACTGATCCGGGATGAGGCCGCAAACGCCGGCCTGGTGCCGCTGTTCAACTCGAATTACTCCTACGATCAGGAATGGTGGTTCGAAGAACCGATCAGCGACATCGGCAAGCTTGACGGCAAGCTGGTGCGCTCCATCGGGCCGCTGGTCAGCATGATGATCGAGACCTGGGGCGGCGAGCCGGTCTTCGTGGCGCCCAAGGAAGTGTTCCAGTCGGCCGAGCGCGGTGTCGTGGACGGCATCAACATGGGGGTCGCCACCTACAGTTCCTGGAAGCTGTGGACCGTGATGCCCTACATGATCAACGCCAACCTGTTCTACGGCAACATCCAGTACATGATGAACAAAAGCAAGTTCGACGCCCTGACCGCAGAGGAACAGGCGGCTCTGACTGCTGCGGCGGCAGAGACCGAAAAATGGCTGCAGCCGCGCTATGAGGCCTGGGTCGACCAGCAGGTCGGCAATGCGGTCATGCAGGGCGGCGGTGCGGCGGTGTCCATTCCGGACGAGCAGCGCGAAGCCCTGATCGCCAGCGTCAAACCCAAGTGGGATGAAACGGTGAACGAGGCCTGCGGTGCGGAAATGGCCGACAGCATCCGCTCCCTGCTGGCAAGCCACGCGCCCTGAGGCTCCCCCCGGCCCGGCGGCGCGGCCCATTGCCCGCCGCCGGGATCTGAGCAACCCCAACAAGGAGCCCTGTCATGGATGACGGTCTCGACCGCCTGATCCGAGCCGTGGAACGCGCCGTCGTCTGGCTCGCCGGTGCAGGCGCCGCTGTGGTTCTGGTCCAGATGCTGTGGATCTCCTACGGCGTCTTTGTGCGCTACGGGCTGGGCAAGCCCGACCGGATGGTGACCGAAGCCACCGCCCTGCTGCTGTTTCCGGTGGCCTTTGCCGGCCTTGCCTACGCACTGCGCGAAGACGCCTTTCCCAAGGTCACGATGATCACGGAGCTGCTCCGCCCCGGCGCCCGGCGGCTGCTGGATATCGTGAACCACATCCTGATGCTGGGTGTCGGCAGTTTCTTTGCCTATGCCGGGGTCAGCGCCACGATCCGCTCCTTCAATTCCGGCGTGGCCTCCGAAATCCTGCACTGGCCCCGCTACCTGTTCTGGGCGCCCGGCGCCGCGGCGCTGGTGCTCTTTTCCCTTTACGCCGCGCTGCGCCTGGTCCGCCTGATCCGCCGCCCGGCCACGGCAGGAGTTCTCTGATGGAATGGTATACGGTCGGCCTCGGCCTCTTGGGCCTGTTGATGCTGTTCATCACCATCGGCCTGCCCATCCCCTTCGCCCTGGCGGCGGCATCGCTGCCGTTCCTCTGGCAGATCCAGGGCTGGAAAACCTCCATCGTCTCCTCCGAGCTGAAGCTCTGGGGCGTCTGGATCGACTACATTCTGCTGGCGGTGCCGCTGTTCGTCTTCCTGGGCGAACTGATAGGGCGCTCCAGTATCGGCCCCAACCTCTACCAGTTCCTGCACCAGGGCGTGCGGATCAAGGGCTCAGCCGCCTATGGCTCGATCGGGGCCAGCGCCGGCTTCGGCGCGGTCTGCGGCTCCTCGATGGTGGGGGCGCTCACCATCGGCGGCGTCGCGCTGCCGGAAATGCTGCGGCTGGGCTACGGCAGGCGCCTGTCCAGCGGCGTGCTGGCTGCAGGCGGCACCCTGTCGGTGCTGATCCCGCCCAGCCTGATCCTGCTGTTCTACGGCATCGTCACCGACCAAAGCATCGGCGACCTGTTCATTGCAGGTGTTATCCCCGGGCTGATCCTGGTCTCCAGCTTTGTGGTGGTGGTGCTGGTCTGGGGCATGATGAAGCCTGAGGACATCCCCGGCAGCGAAGACGCCGCGAAAATGCCGCTGAAGATGATCCTCAGCACCATCGGCCCTGTTGCGCTGATCGGCCTGGTGATCACCGTCGCCATCTATGCCGGGATCGCCACCCCGACCGAGGCCGCCGCCGTCGCCGCCCTGCTGACAGTGGTGCTGGCCTTCTGGGTCGGCGACCTGGGCTGGTCCGGCTTCAAGGGCGCCATCTTCGCCACCATGCGCACCATGGGCTACCTCGGGCTGCTGCTCTCGGCCGGCGTGCTGTTCGGCTTCGTGCTGACCTATTACCGGGTGCCGCAGCAGTTCACCGACCTGTTCCTGTCGTTTGAGCTGTCGCCCTACACGGTTCTCGCCATCGTACTGGTGTTCTACATCCTACTCGGCATGTTCCTGGAACCGGTGTCGATGACCTTCATCACGCTGCCGACCATCTACCCGCTGATGGGCGCAGCCGGCTTTGATCTGATCTGGTTCGGTGTCGTCTATACCATCACCATGGAAATCGCGGTGCTGACGCCGCCGGTGGGGCTGAACCTCTATGTGATTCAGGCCATCGGCCGCGAACAGGTGAGCATCGGCGACGTGATCATGGGCTGCCTGCCCTTCATCGCCGCCATGATCCTGCTCATCTCCATTCTCATCCTGTCGCCCGATGTGGCGCTGTGGCTGCCGGAGCAGATGCGCTGATGCCGGACCTCCCCTATCTGCGCGCCGGAACCGGCCCGGTTCTGGTGCTGGTCCACGGCTACCTGGGCGGTGCCGCCCAGTGGCAAAGCGAGATCACTGCCTTCAGCGGCGGCTACGATGTCATCGCGCCCAACCTTCCGGGCTTTGCCGCCGCCGCCGGCCTGCCCGGCTGCAGCACCATCGCCGCAATGGCCGAGGCCGTGCTCGCCCTGCTCAACAGCCTGGGCATTCCGGAGTTCATCCTGATGGGCCATTCTATGGGCGGCATGATCGCCCAGGAAATGGCGGCGGCCCGGCCGGCAGCGGTGCAGAAACTGATCCTCTACGGAACCGGCCCGCTCGGCCTGATGCCGGACCGGTTCGAACCCATCACGGTCTCGCGCGAACGGCTGCTTGCCGACGGCGTGGCAAAAACCATCGCGCGCATCGGGGCAACCTGGTTCAAGGCCGGCAGCACGGCGCGCGGCTACCCGCTGCTGACGGAAATCGGCGCCCAGGCCAGCCCGCAGGCCGCGCTGGCCGCGCTGCAGGCAATGGCCGATTGGGACGGGCGCCAGGCGCTGCCGCGGCTGACCATGCCGACGCTGGTGGTCTGGGGCGATTCCGACCGCTCCTACCGCTGGCCCCAGGTGGAATCGCTGTGGACCAACCTGCCCAATGTGCGCCTGTCGGTTGTGCCCGGTGCCGCCCATGCGGTGCACCTGGAAAAGCCCGCCCTGTTCCACTCCCTGATCCGTGATTTCCTGCAGGAAGGCTGCGGCGCGGACTAGGGCCAGCCGCGGCCAATGGCGCCGTCAGGAACTTTCTGCCGGTCCAGGCGTTAATCTCAGGCCCGACCTCCCGCGCAGCAGTGAAAGGCCTGGAATGCCTCCCAGCTCCCGCCCGCCCGGCATCCGCAGCAAGCATCTGAAAGATGAAACACCCGGCCATTTTGCCTGGGCGGTGCCGGTCATGCGCGCAGGCTACGCCGGGCGCGGTCTGGTTTACCTGCTGGTGGCCGGCGCCTCGCTCCGGTCGATCTGGAACGGCGGCGACGCCGAAGGCACCGGCGAGGCGATGGGGCGTCTGCAGGGCCTCCCGGGGACCGCCGTGCTGGTGCTGATTGCGCTCGGCATGTTTGCCTATGCGGCCTGGCGCGCCGTGGACAGCATCTGGGACCTCGAAGACTACGGCAACGCCCCCAAAGGCCTGATTGCCCGGGCCGGGATGATGACCACCGGCCTCGTGCATCTGGGCCTCGGCCTTTTGACCGTCACCGTGCTTCTGGGGCGCTCCGAAGGGCTCGGCGGGACAGGCCTTGTCAACCGCCTCCTCGCCGCCACTGCCGGCCAGGCTGCCATCGGCACCGCCGGCGCGCTGACGCTCGGTGCAGGCGGCTACTACCTGCACAAGGCCTGGACCGAAGGCTACCGCAGCCACCTCAAGGGAAACCCGGCGACCCTGCATCTGAACCTGGTGCTGAAGGCCGGAATGGCCGCGCATGGCGCCGTGATCGGCATCATCGGCCTGCTGATGCTGCGCACCGCCGCCTATGCCTCCAGCCGCCAGGCCGGCGGCATCGGCACCGCGTTAGACTGGCTGCAGGACAGAACCTACGGCCAGCTGCTGGTGACCCTCCTGTGCCTCGGCCTCTTGGGCTTTGCGCTGGTGTGTTTTGTCAATGCCGCCTGGCGCATCGTGCCCAAGGCGGACGACCGGGGCATCCGGTCGCTGAAAGACATGCTGACCGCCCCCTAGCCGCCGCAGCTTTACACAGTATCCGGCAGCTCCACCGCCCCGCGCATCAGCACGAAGCCCTCGCCAGCTACCCGCACGCCCTCGATCGCATCCGGCGCGCCAACCCGTGCCACCCGCGCCTGGCCCGGGCGGCCCATGCCGTGGCCCTGCTCGGCGGTGAATTCTGCCTTGCCCATCAGGCTATGCTTCCACAGATAAGACGCCATCGCGCCGGTCGCAGACCCGGTAAAAGGATCCTCCGGTGGGCTCGGCGGCGCCATCAGCAGGCGCGAGAAGGTGTCGCCCGCCTCCGTCGCCCCCTCCAGCACCACCAGAAACGGCTCCATCATGTCGATGCCGTCAGCGCCCAGCGACTTGCCCAATGCGGCCAGCGCCTCCAGGTTCAGCTCCGCCGCCTCCAGCGCGGCGCGGTCGCGCAGCACGGTGACGCAGAACGGCAGCCCGGTGGAGACCTTCTGCGGCTGCCCCACAATCGCCTCCACCGGCAGCGACACCGCCGCCGCCACCAGTTCCGGGTCGGCAAAAGGCCCGAACTCCGGCGCAACCTGCGTCATCTCGATCAGATCGCCGTCCAGCCGCACCGGCACGATGCCGGCGCCGGTCTCCAGGGTGATGCTATCGCCCTGAAACAGCCCCCGGTCCCGCATCGCCGCGACTGTCGCAATGGTCGGATGGCCGGCAAAGGGGATCTCGCGGCTGGCCAGGAAATAGCGCACCTTGACATCCGCCACCTCCGACGGCCCGGTGAAGGTGCACTCCACCAGCGAGGTTTCCCGCACATAAGCGGTGCAGACCTCCACCGGAAGATGCGCGCCCTCATGCACCACCGCGCAGCCGTTGCCGCCGAACGCCCGGTCCGAGAAGGCATCCACCCAGTCGAAATCAAATTGTGCCATCACGAATTCCTCCGCCGCATTTTTGCTATGAACGCCCGCTCCGAGCCTGGCCGCTTGCGCAATTCCATCACCTGCGCCTCAAACTCTGCCATGCCAATACCAAAGGCGCCCTGAAACGCCTGATCCCAGCTTTGCCCGGCGCCGAGACTCCGCCAGAATCTGAACAACGTTTTCTCGCCGTTTACCCGGGTCAGGATATGAACCGCGTAGTGGGCGAAGTCGTAGTCGCCTTCGGTGCCGACCGTTTTGTGCGCCCGCATGCCACTGAGGCTCTTCTTCGACTTCAGCGACCTCTCACGCAGCTCCGAAAGACCCGGCGCGCGCAGGCGCAGGGCCCTCTTGCCGAACCGGGCCGCAACCACCTCGGCGCTGCCTTCCACCAGCCAGGCGGGCCCCATTCGGGCACGCACCGCGCGGCCGTTGAACCCTTCGGAGCGGGCGCCGCCCAGTTCGGCCTGAACCAGATGCATGTATTCATGCGCCATCATCGACCCCAGCCATTTGCGGGAGCGCTTGAGCCAGGCATTATCCGCCTGATGCGGATTGTCCCAGCAGATATACATAAACTTCAGGTAGGCCGCCCCCGCGACGCCGAAGGTGTTCCTGCAATGAGCGGCAATCGACGCATCCGGGTTGAAGCGCGCATTGGACATCTGGCTCAGCAGCCGGCGTACATACCCCTGGACCGTCTTGGTATCTCCTGCCGCTGCAATCCCGATATGCCCGGCCAGCACAATCCCGTATTCCTGGTCCATAAATCGCAGAACACGGTCATGCGCCTGCCGGATGCCCTTTTCCACATTGGGTGCATCCGCCAGAATCCGCACCGGCGCGGCTGACGGCAGATACCGTTTCAGACCGCTGTTCAGAGCCGGCAGCTCCCGGCACCAGTGTATGGCGGTTTTCGGAGCCAGTGGCGGCAGCCCGGCCAGCACTGCGGACCCGGCCTGCGCCCGCTTCAACGCCTGCCAGGCAGCCTTGGTCTGCTGAGTCAGCCGCCCGTCCGGCTGGCCCGGAGCATATCCCAGCTCCGCCAACTGCCGCTGCACGCAGGCCACGAACGGATCAGCACTTGCGGGTGCAGACAGGGCTGACAGCCCAAGCGCCAGCCACAGCGCCTGAACCAACGGGCGGAATTTCCTGAACATCAAATGCCTCTCCTGCTCAATCATCCGGTCAAAACAAATCAGGCCCCCAAAATGGGAGCCTGTCTGCAAAAACATCAAGCGGTTTCCCGCAACTGCGCCGGAGCCTGTGGCAGGATCAATGCACAGGTATCACAGCGGGGTTCAGTGCACCGGCACCGGTGTCATGTCATTCTGCCGCGCCAGCACAAAGGCCAGGCGGCGGTCGGCCACCAGCGCCAGCTGGCCGCCCTCGGCGTCGTGCACCGCATAAAGCTGCTCGCGCCCGCCGGCGCTCTGCTGCACCTCTTTGGGAAGATCCGCCACCGCAACCGCCTTCACATAGACGGTCCGGTCGCCGGCATCCTTGAAGTCAAACGGTGTATGCATTGCTCTTACCCCTTTCTGATACTGATTGTCTGGACCACGGTTTCCGGGCGCGCGCGGGTCAGATCCACATGCAGCAGCCCGTTCTCCATCACCGCCTCGCCCACTTCGACGCCGTCGGCCAGCACGAACATGCGCTGGAACTGGCGCGCCGCGATGCCGCGGTGCAGGAACACCCGACCCTCGCTGTCGTCGCGCTGGCGGCCGCGGATCACCAGCTGGCGGTCCTCGACGGTGATCGCCAGATCCTCTTCGGCGAAACCGGCCACGGCCAGGGTGATGCGGTAGGAATGATCGGAAGTCTGTTCGATATTATAGGGGGGATAGCCTTCGTTGCCCGACTTGGCCGAGCGTTCCAGGAGGCGTTCCAGCTGCTCGAACCCCAGCATATGCGGGTAAGAGCCCAAGGTTAGTTTCGACACGCTGTTCGTCCTTTATGCCAAAGCGACGGATATCCGCGGCCCCGCTTCCGGCAGCCGCTTCCCGAAGAATATGGGAAGTTCTTTCTGGTTTCACAAGACCATGTGCCCATAGGTCTAGCGGAAAAGCCCTTAACGAAGTATCTTCACCCTCACTTCATTCATCAGCCGAATTGAGTCGCCCATGAACGCACCTACAGATGTGTCGATGAAGACAGATGAGGTTTTGAAGGTCGAGTTAGAGGTTTTCCGCAGGCAGCACCGTGATCTGGACGAGGCAATCAGCGCGCTGGAAGAGCGCGGCACCGCCGATCAGCTGACGATCCGCCGCCTGAAGAAGCAGAAACTGATCCTGAAAGACAAGATCGCCTTGATCGAAGACCGGCTGACCCCGGACATCATCGCCTGACCCCGCGCCGGGCTGCCGGCGCGCCAGCCGGTGCCACAGCCGTACGGGCGAAAGCTGCAGAACGCAGCGGTTTCACTTGACTAAACAGGGCCTCCCGCCCCCTTCTCCGCGCAGGCAAGCTGCGCCGGGAGGCGTTGGGCCTGGCAGCGCGCCCGGCAGCGCGCTGCGGTCGTGCTATGCGGCTGTGTCAGAGATCCTTGCACAGCCGCAGCGCGTCATAGACGGCGGCGTGGATATTGCGCCCCGCCACCGCGTCACCGGCGCGGGCCAGCCAGAATTCCCCTGCGGGGTTCGCCTCTGCAAAGGGACTGCGGCCGGCAATCATTTTCTGATGGTCCAGCTGCCCCAGATTGCGCGATTTGGGCTTCAGCGCGTGGTACAAGTCCTCCGCCGGGGTGATCCCGTGCTCAGAGACCACATGGTCCGCGAGCCGTTCCTGCACCTCTCCGGTCAGCACATGGCGAAGGGTCACGCGCTTGCGGCTGCCCTCGGCAGCAACGGACACAGGCTCCAGCAGGCTCTCGAACGCCACCCCCTGCCGCGCCAGATCACGCAGAACCACAGCAGAATTGGTCGGCCCCAGATCATGCCCCGCCATCCGGTCCGGCGTTGCCAGCGTGACCGCGCAGCCC
Organism: Leisingera sp. ANG59; assembly: GCF_013317235.1. Lineage (GTDB taxonomy): Bacteria > Pseudomonadota > Alphaproteobacteria > Rhodobacterales > Rhodobacteraceae > Leisingera. Next base: position 12,379 of record NZ_WLCM01000032.1, read on the forward strand.
ATCCGTGCCATCACATCCGCACAGACCAGCGCCGCGTGATCTCCGACCTCGTCCAGCAGCAGCACTTCGCCCGCCACCCGCGCCTCGCCGGACAGCACCTCCCAGCTGCAGGTCGCCAGATGCCCGCCCGGAATATCCAGCGGTTCCGGCCAGCCGCCGGTGGCCACGATCACCGCATCCGGGGCCCCCGCCAGCACATCCTCCGCCTCGGCATAAGCATTGAGACGCACATCGACGCCCAGCCGCTCCACCTCCGAGATCAGCCAGTCCGCCACGCCCCAGATCTGCCGCCGGGTCATGCCCTTGGCCGCCAGTACAATCTGGCCGCCAAGCCGAGCGCCGGCCTCAAACAGCACCACATCATGGCCGCGCTCTGCCGCCACCCGCGCGGCCTCCAGCCCCGCCGGGCCGCCGCCGGCCACCACCACCTTGCGCCGCTCCGCCGCCGGTTCAATCACATGCGGCATCAGCATCTCGCGCCCCGTCGCCGCATTATGGCCGCAGACCGCAGGCTTGCCCTGGTTGACCCGGTCGACGCAGTAGCCCAGCGCCACGCAGGGCCGGATGCGTTCCTCCGCGCCCTGCCGCAGCTTCTGCACCAGATAGGGGTCGGCCATATGGGCGCGGGTCATGCCGATCATGTCCGCCTGCCCCTCGCGGATCGCATGTCGGGCGGTGGCAATATCCGCCACCCCGCCGGCATGGAACACCGGCAGATCCACCGCCGCGCGGATCGCGCCCGCCACAGTCAGGTCCGGCGCCGCGGGCATCCCCATCGGCGCCACCCAGCCGGCCAGCCCCAGATCGTCATAGGGCGCGCCTGCCAGCACGTTCAGGAAATCCACCGCGCCGGTGGCGGCAATCTTCTGCGCTGCCTCAATACAGTCTGCCGCGCTGAGGCCGCCCTCCGCCAGCTCATCCCCCGTGACCCGCATGCCGAGGATCAGATCCGGCCCCACCGCCGCGCGCACCGCCTCCAGGACCTGCAGCGTCAGCCGCAGCCGGTTGCCGAGCGATCCGCCGTAGTCATCCTCGCGGGTATTCACCAAGGGCGACAGGAACTGCCCCAGCAGATGCGAATGCGACAGGATCTCGATGCCGTCGAAGCCGCCCTGCCGGCAGCGCTCCGCCGCAGCCGCGAAGTCCTTGATGACGCGGGAGATATCCTCCATCTCCATCATCTTTGGAAACGCCCTATGCGCCCGCTCCCGCCGCCCCGACGGCCCCAGAACCGGCAGCCAGTGGCCGTCGTCCCAGGCGGTGCGCCGGCCCATATGGGTGATCTGGCACATCACCGCCGCGCCATGCTTGCGCACCCCGTCCGTGAGCCGCTGGAACCACGGGATGATGCTGTCATCACCCGCATACAACTGCCCGAACACCGACGGGCTGTCCGGCGCGATATTGGTCGACCCGCCAATCATTGTCAGTGCAATGCCGCCCTTCGCCTTCTCCTCGTGGTACAGCCGGTATCGGTCGCGCGGATGGCCGCCCTCCTGGAACGAGGGTGCATGAGCCGTGCTCATGATCCGGTTGCGCAAGGTCAGATGGCGCAATTGCAAAGGCTGGAGGAGCGGGTCGGTCTGCTGGGTCATGAAGGAATTTTCCGGGCAAAATCTCCCCAGCAGAACAGCCGCCCGGCCGCCATCTGGCTTGCAGAAAACCGGCATCCCCCGGCCCCTGTTGCGACACCCTGTCCGCTGGCCGCAAAAACACTCTCTGACCGGATGGTCAAAGCCGCATTTTCCCATTAGGAGCACTGCAATTTTGCCCGCACCCCGGCAACACCCCGGTCCGGGCCAGCGTAAACACCTGAGATAAGAGCGAGACCATGACCGCCACCAGCGACCCCGCCGACGCGCCCGCCGCCCCCGGAACCGATTACAAATTCACCCCGAAACAAGCCCTTGTCGGCGCCCAGATGCTGTTTGTCGCCTTCGGCGCGCTGGTGCTTGTGCCGCTGCTCACGGGCCTTGACCCCAGCGTCGCACTGTTCACCGCAGGGCTTGGCACGCTGATCTTCCAGGTCGTTACCCGCGGCCAGGTGCCGGTGTTCCTGGCGTCCTCCTTTGCCTTCATCGCGCCGATCATCTACGGCGTGCAGACCTGGGGCATGGCGGCCACCACCGGCGGCCTCGCAGCAGCGGGCCTGCTGTATGTCGCGCTCTCCTTTGCCATCCGCGCCTTTGGCTCCGGCTTCCTGCACCGGCTGCTGCCGCCCGTTGTGGTCGGGCCCGTGATCATGGTGATCGGCCTGTCGCTGGCGCCGGTTGCGGTCAACATGGCCACCGGCCTCGCAGGCGACACCCAGGTGATGCCGCGCAACACCGCGCTCTTGCTCGCCGCCATTTCACTGGGCGCCACCATGCTGACGGCCATCCTCGGCCGCGGCATCATGCGGGTGGTGCCGATCCTGGCAGGCGTCGCCGCGGGCTACATCGCCGCGGTGGCCCTCAGCGCGATCACCGGTGACGCTCTGGTCAGCACCGCCCCGCTGGCGGACGCGCCCTGGTTCAAGGTCCCGGGCTTTGTCGCGCCCGAGTTCAACCTCGCCGCTATCCTGTTCATCCTGCCGGTCGCCATCGCTCCCGCGATCGAGCACTTCGGCGACATCATGGCGGTCTCCAGCGTGACCAAGCGCGACTACATGGAAAAACCCGGCATCCAGAACACCATGCTGGGCGACGGCCTCGCCACCGCCGCCGCGGGCCTTCTGGGCGGGCCGCCCAACACCACCTATTCCGAGGTGACAGGCGCCGTCACGCTCACCCGCGCCTTCAACCCGGCGATCATGACCTGGGCCGCAATCTTTGCCATCGCGCTGTCCTTTGCGGGCAAACTGTCCGGCGCGCTGTCGACCATCCCGATGCCCGTGATGGGCGGCATCATGATCCTTCTGTTCGGCATGGTCACCGTGGTCGGCCTGTCGGTCCTTGCCAAACTGGGCGAGGCGCTGTCGGAGGCCCGCAATATGGTGATCATCTCCACCGTGCTGATCATCGGCCTCGGCGGCCTGACGCTGCAATTCGGCGAAGGCTTCACCCTCGCAGGCATCGGCCTCTCCGGCGTTGCAGGCCTGCTCCTCAACCTGATCCTGCCGCAGCAGCGCGACTGATCCCGAAAAGACGCGGGGCCGCTGCAAAGGCGGCTCCGCTCACCGCTCCTCCGGCCGCAAGTGCCGGATGCGCTCCACATGCGCCGCAATATCTTCGCGGCTGAACTTCGAATGCACCCGGCGGGTTGACGCCGGATTGTTTCCCAGCCCCAGCTTCAACGCCTCCCGCCAGGCCCGTTTCGGCCGGATCGGCCGCGGCGCAAAGCCGCCGCCGCAGGTCGGGCAGACATTGTGCAGCACCCTCTCCGCACAGTCCGCGCAATAGGTGCACTCATAACTGCAAATCCGCGCCTCCCCAGCCTCCGGCGGCAGATCCTTGTCGCACAGCTCGCAATTGGGGCGCAGTTCCAGCATCGCAGTCTCCCTGTCTCCGCCGCCACCCTGCCGCGCTGCCGCTGCTAGTGCAAGCAACCCGCGCCGCGCCCCCGCGCGGCGCCACGCCCAACCGCGGGGGCGGTGCAGCTTGCCTGCATCCCCGCGCGGGCGGGAGCCGCCCCCTGCGGCATAGCGCCAAAGCCCCTGAATCCACGCAAATCCCGCGGTTTTCCCGCCCAAGCCGGATTGCGCAAAACCCAACATTCCCTATAGTGCGCGCTCCACAAGCCGCGACAGGAGCCACCAGCCATGGCCGACATCAAAGTGGGCATCATCATGGGCAGCCAATCCGACTGGCCGACCATGAAGGAAGCCGCCAATATCCTCGATGAACTGGGCGTTGAATACGAGGCCAAGATCGTCTCAGCCCACCGCACCCCGGACCGGCTGTGGAGCTACGGCAAATCCGCAGCGGACCGCGGCCTGCAGGTGATCATCGCAGGTGCCGGCGGCGCCGCCCACCTGCCCGGCATGGTCGCCTCCAAGACCCGGGTGCCGGTGGTCGGCGTGCCGGTCCAGACCCGCGCCCTCTCCGGCGTCGACTCGCTTTATTCCATCGTGCAGATGCCCAAGGGCTTCCCGGTTGCCACTATGGCGATCGGCGCCGCCGGTGCCGCAAACGCAGGCCTGATGGCCGCCGGCATCCTGGCGCTGCAGGACGCAGACCTCGCCCAGCGCCTGGACGACTGGCGCGAGGCGCTTTCGGCGTCCATCCCGGAGGAGCCTTCCGATGACTGACACCCTCGCCCCCGGCGCCACCATCGGCATCCTCGGCGGCGGCCAGCTGGGCCGGATGCTCTCGGTTGCAGCCTCCCGCCTCGGCTTCAAGACCCATATCTTTGAACCGGGTGCCAACCCGCCCGCAGGCCATGTCGCCGACCGCGTGACCAGCGCCGGCTACGAGGACGCCGAGGCGCTCAAGGCCTTCGCTGCCTCCGTCGACGTCATCACCTATGAGTTCGAGAACATCCCGACCTCCGCGCTGGATCTGCTGGAATCGCAAAAGCCGATCCGCCCGGGCCGCGAAGCGCTGCGCATCAGCCAGGACCGGCTGACGGAAAAGACCTTCCTGCAGGACCTCGGCCTCAAGACCGCGCCCTTTGCCGACATCACCGACCAGGCCAGCCTCGACGCGGCCCTGGCGGAGATCGGCGCGCCGTCGATCCTGAAAACCCGCCGCTTCGGGTATGACGGCAAGGGCCAAGCCCGCATCAAGGCACCGGAAGACGCAAGCGAAGCGCTTTCTGCCATGGCGGGTGCGCCCTCGATCCTCGAAGGCTTCGTCAATTTCAGCCACGAGGTCTCGGTCATCGCCGCCCGCGGCACGACAGGTGAGATCGCCTGCTTCGACCCCGGCGAGAACGTCCACCGCGACGGCATTCTTCACACTACCACCATTCCCGCACGCCTCAGCACCGGCCAGCGCATGGATGCGGTGCTGATGGCCGGCAAGATCCTGAACGCGCTGGATTATGTCGGCGTCCTGGGGGTTGAGCTGTTCGTGACGCCCGAAGGCCTGATCGTCAATGAGATCGCCCCGCGGGTGCACAACTCCGGCCATTGGACCCAGAACGGCTGCACCGTGGACCAGTTTGAGCAGCACATCCGTGCGGTTGCGGGCTGGCCGCTGGGCGACGGCCAGCGCCATTCGGATGTGGTGATGGAAAACCTGATTGGCGATGACGTCGACCGCATCCCGGAGCTTGCCAGGGAAACCGATTGCGCCATCCACCTCTACGGCAAGGCCGAGGCCAAGCCGGGCCGCAAGATGGGCCATGTGAACCGGGTGCAGAAGCCGCAGAACTGACGGATTGGGCCAGAGCCCCAATTCCCGGAGTGTTTCATACCATAAAGAAGCGGCTGGGCGGTAAAACCGGCCCAGCCGGTTTCACGCGCCGCAAAGAGGGCCATCCGGCCTGATGCGCGGCGCTCCCCCTCAGGCGAGGAAACGGCCCGCCACGTCCCCCGACATATAGCTCACCCGCCCGCCGGCAATGGTCGCCGCAACCCGATGGCTCTGCTTGTCCAGCACCAGAATATCGGCGCGCTTGCCCGCCTCCAGCCGCCCGCGGTCCGTAAGCCCCAGCAGCTGCGCAGGCCCTTCCGAGACCAGCCGCCACGCCCCCGCCAGATCCATCAGGCCGGAGCGTTCCAGCATCAGCGCCGCGCGCCGCGGGCTGGGATAGTGGTAGTCCGAGGCCAGCGCATCGCACAGCCCCATGGCAATCAGTTCGACGGCAGAGGCATTGCCCTTGTGCGAGCCGCCCCGCACCACGTTGGGCGAGCCGAGGATCACCGGATCGCCCGCCGCCCGCGCCGCCTCAGCCGCCTCCAGCGTCTCCGGGAACTCGGCAATCCGGGCGCCGCGCTCGCGCCAGACGGCGCGGTCCTCAGCGGTCTGATCGTCATGGCTGCCCAGCCGCACATCCAGCGCCGCCAGCTCCGCGCACAGCGCATCCAAGCAGCCCGGCACCTCAGCCCGGCGCGCGTGCATGTCCTTCAGCATCTGCCAGTGGACCTCCGGATTGCGCCCCGCCTTCAGCGCCTGGCCGGTGAGGCGCGGCGGCTTCTTGCCCGCCGCCAGCCGCTCATGCGGCAGGTGGTCGTTGAACACCACATAGGGAACGCCCCAGCCTGCCACCTTGGCTGCCAGCCCGGCGTAATCCTCCAGCATGTGGATCTCGAACCGCAGCTGCGGCAGCAGATCGGTCACGACAGAGCCGCGCACCGCCTTGACCGCCTCAAACACCTGCGCCGCAAATTCCGGCCCCCGCAGGCCGCCTTCCCAGGAATAGAACTGCGCCAGCACCGCGGTTGTGATGCCGTTGGCCGCCAGTTCCGCCTCGGCGGCGGCCACGCCCTCGGCCATCTGCTTCATCGCCCCCCGGCGCGGCGCCAGGTGGCGCTCGAAGCCGTCGCCATGGGCGTCCACGATCCCCGGCAGCACCAGATAGCCGGTCAGGTCCACAACCCGCCCGGCGGGCGCCTCCGCCACCAGCCCGTCCGCAAAGGCCAACTCGCCGCCGCGCTCCAGCCCGCCGGGGCGCAGCACGTCACCGCCTTGCAGGGTCAGTTCCAAAGTCATTCGTTCACGCCTTCTTCGCAGCCGCCATTCAGCTGGCAGGCCTCGCCAATGATCTCTTCCACCGCCGCCAGCCAGCCCAGGCTGGGCTCAAACCGCCCCTCCTCCAGGAAATGCAGCGCCTGCGCCATGACCTGCGGGTTGTTCATCATGTAGGTGTGGGTGACCGGCAGCGTCAGATGCGCCGCCATGCCCTCGACCCTGGTGCTGGCGACCGAGACCTTGCCGTCATCCGGCCCCGGGATCAGCGACGAAAACAGCGGGTTCAGCGTCTCGCTGCCCGCAATCACCCCGAGCTCGAAATCCACCGGCGGCAATTTCCTGGGCAGGCTCTCCGCCCCGGTGCCCAGCTGCAGCCCGGCGGGCCCGTTCAGCAGGCCGAACACCTCCCAGTCGCCCAGTTCATCCACCAGCTCGCTGCCCTGGTTCGGCGGCCCCATCATCACCACCCGGCCCAGGTTTTCCGGGCGGTTGCCCTGCAGCCAGTAGCGCAGCAGGATGCCGCCCATCGAGTGGCTGACCACATGGGTTGCAGCCTCGCCGCAGGCGGCAAAGGCTGCGGGCAGGGTCTCCTCCGCCAGCACCTCCACCGGTTCCTCGGTCGAGGGATAGCCGGGCCGCACCACGGAGTATCCGCGCGACTGCAAGACCTCCTCCATCACCGCAAAGGAGGTTTCGGACCGCGCCAGCCCGTGCAACAGGATCACGCAATCGGCCGCCGCAGGCAGCGGCAGCAGCGCCGCAGCAGCGGCAATCAGGGGCTTCAGAACATCACGCATGCCGCCCAGATAAGCGCAAGCGGCGGCACAGGGAAGCCCCTGCGGCTACTTGGCGGCCTGCACCTTGCGCGCGGGCGGCCGCCGCACCACCAGCGCGATGCCGCCCAGCACCGCGGCGCTGCCGAAGACCAGCCGCAGACCGATGCTTTCGCCCAGCAATGCAGCCCCGGCAAGGATCGCAATCACCGGCACGCTCAGCTGCACGGTGGCGGCCACCGCGGGCGCCAGCTGCGGCAGCACCCGGTACCACAGCGCATAGCCCATGCCGGAGGTCACTGCGCCCGACAGCACTGCCAGCAGCACCCCCCAGGGGCTGACCACCGTGCCGCCGCCTGCCAGCAGCAGCACCGGCAGCATCATCACGCTGGACCAGGCAAAGTTCACCGCCGTCGCCGCCAGCGGCTGCCGCGCACCGCGGCCCAGCAGGCTGTAGATGCCCCAGCCCAGACCGCTCAGCCCCATCAGCAGCGACGCCCGCAGCGGCACGCCCGCAGCCTCCGCAGGCCAGACCACATAGGCCAGCCCCAGAAAGGCCAGCACCGCGCCCGCCACCTGCATGCCCGCCGCCGGATTGCCGCGGAGGGCGCCCCACAGGAACATCGACACCTGCACCACCCCGAACAGCACCAGCGCCCCGAGACCGGCATCCAGATCCTGATACGCCAGGGTGAACCCGGCCATATACAGCGTCAGCGCCGCCCCGCCCCACAGGGACGCGGGGCGCAAGAGCCGCTCCCGGCTCCATGTCTCAAGCCCCCGCACCCGGCACAGCAGCGCCAGCATCAGCGCGCCGGAAACCAGCCGCCACAGGCCGAACCCGGTGGCGTCCATATACCCGCCGCCGATCGCCGCCCGCCCCAGGATCGAGTTCGCGGCAAAGGCAATCATGGTGAGGGAGACGAGACAAAACAGGCGCATGCGAAACGGGTAGCGCGCAACCGCCGCGCGGGCCAGTGGATTCTTCGTTTCAGCCGTTGATGTTCAACAGGATATCTATCTGCGGCAATGCGCTTTAGCCCTTGAATACGTTTTCCCGGTGCCAGCGGAGATATTACCTGTGCGGCTTGAAAGCCGGGTTAACAGGCTCGATCAAACGCCGGTCCGGCAGCAGCAAACGATCTATTGTCGCCTCATCAACCGCCTTTTTCGCGACCAGCACTTCATTATCATCGCTGATCGACAAAAGTCCTCGATCGAACATCCAATGCACGGTTCCCGACAGGGCAAGACCATTACGCACTGTATCCGGACCACGTTCAGAGACAGGAACGATATGCGCGGCCTCTACCTCCGGTCGCCCGCCGCCATTGCGCAGCTCTAGCCCCGACATTGAACATCGGCCGCCATATGCATGTTTGACCTGCCTCGCAAAACTGCGGTCCCGGAAGGCCCGCTGGGACAGCAGCATCTCGCGAACCTGATCCTGAGGTTCAAAGACGGCCTGCGCCTCGGCAAAACCGGGCTCTGCGGTGAAATCTCCGGTTCGCGGAATGGCATTCGGCTCTTCGCGCGCCGCCAGACCGGCGTTGATAATACGCGCAAAATCCGCGTCGGAGATCAGCCGGACCGCGCTGGTGTTGCTGCCGCGTGACCTGGGCAACCCGGTTTCATACGGCCCCTGCCCCTCCACCCATCTGGGCACAAAATTCTCGAACGACAACTCGCTGGCTGTATCCAGCAGCGCATACGCCAATGCAGGATCTTTAGGATCATCCTGAACCTGAAGCACGCGCTGAACGGAATGGTAGCCTTTGCCGCCGCCGCGCCGTCCCTCATAAAATATGACCCAGTCTCCGACGGTTTGCTTAACCCGGCTCAGATAGTGTTTCTTCGGAAAATGGTAAGCTTTGCCAGGCTGATCGTCATAACCCGAATGCGAAGACTGAATGAAAACTGCTTTGACCATGGCGGCGACTTTAATCGTTGCTTCGAGACCGAAAAGAGGCAGGAAAACCAGCGCCCCGCTCTTTCACCTTTGCACAAATACTCGCGCCGCAGGCGGGCCCGCAAGGCGGGCCTTCATTACCCGCAGAAACAAAAAGGGGCCGCCCTGAGGCAGCCCCAAATCTTGCAGTCATCAGCGGTGGGCTTCCGGCAGATTGGCCTTAACGGCCAATCGCCTGTCGCCGCATCCCAAATCCCTAAGGGATTTGTGATTACATCATGCCGCCCATGCCGCCCATGCCGCCCATGTCGGGCATGCCGCCGCCTGCCGCGCCTTCTTTGGCGGGCTTGTCGGCCACCATGGCTTCGGTGGTGATCAGCAGGCCAGCAACCGATGCCGCGTCTTCCAGCGCGGTGCGGGTCACTTTCGCCGGGTCGATCACGCCGAAGGAGAACATGTCGCCATATTCACCGGTCTGCGCGTTGTAGCCGAAGTGGTTGTCCGCGGATTCGCGGATCTTGCCGGCCACCACGGCACCGTCGACGCCTGCGTTCTCGGCGATCTGGCGCAGCGGCGCTTCGATGGCCTTGCGGACGATGTTGATGCCGGCGTTCTGGTCGGCGTTGGCGCCTTCCAGGCCTGCCAGCGCCTTGCCGGCCTGCACCAGGGCCACACCGCCGCCGACGATCACGCCTTCCTGCACGGCTGCGCGGGTGGCGTTCAGCGCATCGTCCACACGGTCCTTGCGCTCTTTCACTTCCACTTCGGTCATGCCGCCGACGCGGATCACCGCCACGCCGCCTGCCAGTTTGGCAACGCGTTCCTGCAGCTTCTCGCGGTCGTAGTCAGAGGTGGTCTCTTCGATCTGGGTGCGGATCTGGGCAACACGTGCTTCGATCTCGGCCTTCTCGCCAGCGCCGTCGACGATGGTGGTTTCGTCTTTGGTGATGGAGATTTTCTTGGCAGTGCCCAGCATGTCCATGGTGACGGACTCGAGCTTCATGCCCAGATCCTCGGAGATCACCTGGCCGCCGGTCAGGATCGCGATGTCCTGCAGCATGGCCTTGCGGCGGTCGCCGAAGCCCGGTGCCTTGACGGCTGCGATTTTCAGGCCGCCGCGCAGCTTGTTGACAACCAGGGTTGCCAGCGCTTCGCCTTCGACGTCCTCAGCAATGATCAGCAGCGGCTTCTGCGACTGGATCACCTGCTCCAGCAGCGGAACCATCGGCTGCAGCGAAGACAGTTTCTTCTCGTGCAGCAGGATCATGCAGTCTTCCAGATCCGCGACCATCTTGTCGGGGTTGGTGACGAAATAGGGCGACAGGTAGCCGCGGTCGAACTGCATGCCCTCGACCACGTCGGTCTCGGTTTCCATGCCCTTGTTCTCTTCGACGGTGATGACGCCTTCGTTGCCGACTTTCTGCATCGCGTCAGCGATCTGGCGGCCGATTTCAGCTTCGCCGTTGGCGGAGATGGTGCCAACCTGCGCAACCTCGTCGGAGTCTTTCACTTCGCGGGCCATGTCCTTGATGCCCTGCACGACTTTGGCGGTTGCCAGGTCGATGCCGCGCTTCAGGTCCATCGGGTTCAGGCCGGCTGCAACCTGCTTCAGGCCTTCCTTGACGATCGCCTGGGCCAGAACGGTTGCGGTGGTGGTGCCGTCACCGGCTTCGTCGTTGGTGCGGGAAGCAACTTCCTTCACCATCTGGGCGCCCATGTTCTCGAACTTGTCTTCCAGTTCGATTTCCTTCGCCACGGACACGCCGTCCTTGGTAATGCGCGGTGCGCCGAAGGATTTGTCCAGAACCACGTTGCGGCCTTTCGGGCCCAGGGTCACTTTCACGGCGTCGGCCAGAATGTTGACGCCTTTCAGCATGCGGTTGCGGGCATCGGTGTCGAATTTGACGTCCTTAGCAGCCATTTTTCACTCTCCTAGAGAAATTCTGTGTGTTTCAGCGATCAGGGACCAGAGCAGCCGGAGGGCTTACTCGATGATGCCCATGATGTCGCTTTCCTTCATCATCAGCAGCTCTTCACCGTCGACGGTGATCTCGGTGCCGGACCATTTGCCGAACATGATGCGGTCGCCAGCGGACACGGCCATCTCGATCAGCTCGCCGCTGTCCTTGCGGGCGCCTGCGCCGCATGCAACCACAACGCCTTCGCTCGGCTTTTCCTTGGCGGAATCGGGGATGATCAGGCCGCCCGCGGTTTTCTCTTCGCTTTCGGTGCGGCGCACCAGCACGCGGTCATGAAGCGGTTTCAATGCCATCTTTGCAGCTCCTTAAAAAGGCTCAAAGGTTGTTATCAGTTGGACCTCCGCCTCCCCGGCGGGGCCGTTATCACTCAACCGGGCTGAGTGCTAACGAGGGGAAGCTAGGAATGCCCCCGCATGTTGTCAACACGGAATCAGCAAAAAAATGAGGGCGCCGGAGCGCCCTCTGGTTGCCGCGGGTTCACTCCCTTATGCAGCCTTGTTTTTCAGGTGCGGAAAGCTGTCCCTGAAGCGGCCGAATTTATGCGCGCCGCAGGCCACCGGTTCATAGCGCGCCGGGTTTTCGGCACTGACGCAGCTGTCCAGCGGCCGGAACACCGCGTCCGCGTCGGCGTCGATGAAGAACGGGATCGAATAGCGTTCCCGGCCCGAGGCATTCACCACCCGGTGCAAGTTGGCCAGGTACAGGTCATTAGTCAGCCGCTGGATCAGATCGCCGATATTGATCACGAATGTGCCGGCAATCGGCGGCCCCTCGACCCATTGGCCGTCGCGGTTCATCACCTGCAAGCCGCCCACATCGTCCTGCGCCAGAATGGTCAGGCTGCCGTAATCCGTATGCGCGCCGATTCCCATCACGCTCTCGTCGATCCGGCCCTCTTGCGGCGGGTAATGCAGCAGCCGCTGGATGGTGATCGGGTTCTGCATCCGCGGCGCAAAGAAATCCGCCTCCAGCTCCAGGCTGACCGCAATCGCCCGCATCAGCCGCTGCGCCAGGCCCTTCATCTCCTGATGATAACCATAGACCGCGCGTTCAAATTCCGGCCGCGCCGCGGGCCACAGGTTGGGGCCAAAGAAGGGGTCTTCGCCAACAGGGCACTCCGGCCCGATATCGAAGCACTCCTTCAGGTCCTTGGTCTTCGCGGGGTCGGTGTTTTCGCCGAAAATCTCGATATAGCCGCGCAGGGCAAGCCCGGACTTGGAGATATGCAGGTCCATCTTGTCCTGCAGCGGCAGGTCGAAGAACCGGCGGGTCTCATCAAAGGCACCGTTCACAACCGCCTCCGGCACCCCGTGGTTCTTCACATAGAAGAAGCCGGCGTTGATCAGCGCCCAGCGGATGTCCTTGGCCACCTCAAACAGGCTGCCGCCCGTGTTCAGCGCGCTGATGTCGATCACCGGGATCTTGTCGAAAGAGACCCGCTGCGCCCGCAAGCGGTCCTGAAGCCGGTCGATGTCCTGATCTGCCATTGCTCTCTCCCCTTGTGCAAAGCTGGGGCAGTCATCGGCTGACAGGGCCACGTGCTCAACAGGGAAAAAATGCAACTCGCGTGAACTGAGCTAACCCTATGAATGCAAGTTTCTTGACAAATAAGCGAAGTATGCAAGTTCACGCATTAGCTAGAAACAGCACAAACCCGCTGCGTCATTTTCCTTCCCAGCTCTCTGCCCAATGCACCAGCCCGTCGCGGCCCGCGTCTGTCAGCTGGTAAATCCCGGTCTCCACCCGCTCGAACCAGCCATAGTGGTTCTTGGCCATCAGCTGGGTGGCCCGCGCAACTCCGGTGGCCTTGGCCACCTCTGCTCCTTTGCAGGCGCCCGCCCCGGCCAGATGCGCGGCGCAGGCCAGCGCGTCCTGGCGGTAGGCGGTGACAATGCCGTGCCGGGTGGCGCCGCCCGCGTTGGGATCGCCGCGCAAGGCCTGAAACTCGCGCAGAAGCCGCGCCTGCTTCTTCTTCGATTTGCGCGGCGCATAGGGCCCCGGGTCGCAATGCACCTCGGCCCGGCCGTCCGCCAGCACCGTGATCAGCCCCAGGCCCAGCCGCCGGCACATCGCCAGATTGTCCTTCATCATCCGCCGCGCCTGCCGCCCGCCGGGGCGCGGCACCGCGATATAGACATGTTCGGTAATGGCCAGCCGCGCGATCGCCTGGTGGAACAGCGACAGCGAAAACTTCAGCTTCAGCTCGACAATCACCGGCGGCTCCGCGCCGCGCACCGCCACCACATCGGCAGCGCCCACCTCGCCCTTGACGGCATAGCCCTGGCCTTCCAGCAGCGCCTTCACCGGCGCATACAGCTGATCCTCGCGTTCCATGCCCCATGACTGGCAGGAAGCCGCAACGATGGCAATCCGCGGCCCGGGTTTTACTGGGCAACGCAGGGTTCTGCATTGCCGGCACCCCTGCCCCGCCCTAGGGTCTTAAGTTCAGGCCAAGAGTTCCGGACCCCGGGGAAAGGGCGCATGATGAAACGGATTGCACTGGCACTTGCGCTGATGCTGCAGGCCACCGCCGGTTTTGCCGCCTGCCGCGGCATCGACTACCGCGACCACCTGCCGCCCGGAACCCAGGCGCAGCTTGACCGCGAAATGGCCGCCACCCCGTACTCCCAGGGCAACCACTGGGTTGCGACCAAGGGCCGCCGCACCATTCATGTGATCGGCACCATGCACGGCGGCGATGCCCGCATGGCCAAGGTGATGCGCACCCTGCGCCCGGCGCTGCTCTCAGCGCAGGCGATCTATCTGGAAACCTCGGACCAGGACATGGAGCGGCTGGACCGGATGCCGCCCGCGATGGCGCGCAGCTTTTTGCTGCCGCAGGGGCGCGAGCTGCGCCACCTGCTGACGCCGGAGGCCTGGCAGCACTTCAAGCTGACCACCCAGGTCACCGGCGCCAGCCTGGAAACCATGAACCGGATGCAGCCCTGGGCGATCTCGATGTTCGTGGTGCAAAGCGGCTGCCGCCCCTATGGCTTCGGCCTGCGCCGCGGGCTGGACGACCGGATCTCCGATTTCGCCCGCCGCAAGCGGATCCCGCTCGGCGCTCTGGAAACACCGGAACAGGCGCTGGCCGCCATTTCCGGCCTGCCGCTGCGGGATCAGGCCCGGATGCTGGAGCTTGAACTGCAGCTGATCCAGTCCGGCAAGCCCGAGGACGCCACCCCGGTTGAAGCCTATTTCGACCAGAGCGTCTGGACCTCCTTCGTGCTCGCCCCCTGGGTCAGCGCCCAGTACAGCAGCTTCTCCCATGCCGAAACCAAGCGGTTGTGGGCCCAGTACAACAGCCGCCTGCTGGACCAGCGCAACATCCGCTGGATGAAGGTGATCGGCGCCGCCCGCCAGGAGCGTTTCGTGGTCGCTGTCGGCGCGGCCCATCTGCCGGGCAGAAACGGGCTGCTGAACCTTCTTCAGGCCAGGGGCTTCAGCCTCAGCCGCGCCCCGTGGTAGGCTGCGGCAAACCTGCCATTCAATTCACGTTTCAGGACTTTTCTTCATGCGTTTCCTTCTCGCTTTTACCTTCCTGCTGCTGCCTGCGTCGCTCTGGGCTGCCTGCACCGGCACCGACCAGCGGCTGGCGCTAAGCGCCAGCGAACGGGCCGCCGTTGAGACCCGGGTCGCCGCCACACCCTTTGCCGAGGGCAACCACTGGATCGCCCGCCGCGGCAGCCGCAGCGTGCATGTGATCGGCACCATGCACATCAATGACCCGCGGCTGGACGCGGTGACCGCCGCGCTGACGCCGCTGATTGCCGAGGCTGACGTGCTGCTGCTGGAAGGCACCAAACGCGAGGAGGCCGAGTTGATGGCCGCTATCGGCAGCGATCCCTCGCTGACCCTCATCACCGAGGGCCCCAGCCTGATCGACCGCCTGGAGCCCGCCGAATGGGAAGACCTGGCCGCCAAGGCCCGCGCCAATGGCGTCGCGCCCTGGATGGCCGCCAAGATGCGGCCCTGGTTCCTGGCCGTCTCGATGGCGGTGCCGCCCTGCCTGCGCACCTCGCCGGAGAGCACCAACGGCTTGGATAAGCGGCTGGAACAGGCCGCCGATGAGGCGGGCACCGAAACCCGGGCGCTGGAAAGCCCGATGACCCTGTTTGAGGTGTTCAACAGCGAGCCACTGGAGGAGCAGGTCCGCCAACTGCGCGCCTATTTGACCCTTCTGGGCGGCGAACAGGACGCCATTTTCACCATGATCGAAAGCTATTTCGACGAGCAGGCTCTGACCTATTTCACCATCTATGAACGCGACTTCCTGCAATCCGATGCGCTGCCGGCGGAGGAAACCCGCCGGATCTGGCAGGAGTCGATGGAAGCGATGCTGGACAACCGCAACCGCGCCTGGATCCCGGTGATCGATGCGGCTGATGGCGATCTGATCGTGGCCGCTGCCGGCGCCCTGCACTTGCCCGGCGAAAACGGCGTGCTGAACCTGCTGCAGCAAGCGGGCTACTTGCTGGAACGCGCGCCGTTCTAAGCCCCGCCCCGAACACAACGCCGCATTGCAGCAGCTGCGGGGTGACAAGCCTGCGCGCCAGCCCTATAAGGCGCGCAAATCCCGCATTTCCGACCTTATGCATGAACAGGACAGCCCCATGACCATCCAAGTTTTCGGCCATAAATCCCCCGACACCGATTCCACCGGCTCCCCGATTGTCTGGGCCTGGTACCTGAACGAGGTGAAAGGCGTGGCCGCGGCCCCGAAACTGCTGGGCGAGCCGAACACCGAAGCCGCCTTCATGCTGCAGCGCTGGGGCCTGGAGAAGCCGGAAATCATCGCCGACGTGGCTGATGATGCGGCGGTTGTCATCGTCGACACCAACAACCCGGCAGAGCTGCCAGCCAACATCAACGGCGCCGACGTGCAGGCGATCATCGACCACCACAAGCTGGTTGGCGGCCTGGAAACCAAAGGCCCGATCGACATCACCATCCGCCCGCTGGCCTGCACCGCCACCATCATGCACGACCTGATGGGCGATGATGCCGCCAAAATGCCGGAAGCCGTCAAGGGCGCGGCGCTGACCTGCATCCTGTCCGACACGCTGGAGTTCCGCTCCCCCACCACCACCGCCCATGACAAGGCCGTGGCCGAGAAGCTGGCCGCCGACCTGGGCATCAATATCGCCGACTACGCGGCGGAGATGTTTGCCGCCAAATCCGATGTCTCCTCCTTCTCCGATGCGGAGCTGATCCGCATGGACTCCAAGGAATACGAAGTCGACGGCACCAAGTTCCGCGTCTCCGTGCTGGAAACCACCGCGCCGGGCGTGGTGCTGGACCGCAAGGCCTCGCTGATGGAGTCGATGACCTCTGTTGCAGCCGAGGACGGCGTCGATCAGGTGCTGCTGTTCGTGGTCGACATCCTGAACGAGGAAGCCACCCTGCTGGTGCCGAACGACCTGGTGAAGACCGTCGCCAGCAAGTCCTTCGGTGCAGATGCGGCCGGCGACACCGTGGTGCTGCCGGGCATCATGTCCCGCAAGAAGCAGATCATTCCGAACCTCAAGGTCTGACCGCAGCCATCAGGCAAACAGGCCAGTTCAACGGACAAAAGGCGCCCCGCGGGGCGCCTTTTTCGTTGCGGTTGCCTTTTGGCGCGCGCCTAGTCCAGGCCGAACACCGTCATCCATTCGCTGCCCGCCGGACGGAAACCGGCGTAATCCGCCAGCATCCGCGCCACCGCAGGCATATGCGCTGCACCATAGAGAATGGCGATGGACTGCGGTTCGTTCCGGTCCAGCACGCCTGCCAGCGTTTCGCAGAGGCGCGTGTCGCGCTGATGCAGCAGCACGCCGCGCAGCAGAGCTTCTTCGGTGTCCCAGGACAGGCTGCTTTCGCGCGTGCGGAGGTCATCCACATTGCGGCCGCGCGACAGGCCTTCCCGGGTGGCGAAACAGCGGCGGCGCAGCCCGATCCATGGCGCATAGGCAAAATAGAGCGCACGGTGCGCAAGCGGCAGCGTCTTCCAGGCCGCCTCGAACTCCGCCTGGGTGACATCGGCGTGGATGCGCTCCGCCCGGCCCGCTCCGGCCGGCAGCTTGGGCTGCGTCACCAGTCCCAACCGGTTGCCGTGCAGCCAGCGGTAAGAGCTGGTCAGATGCTGCACCACAGGCGACTTCACACCCTCGAACAAGAGAACATCGTGGTCCAGCGCGTCGCGGTAGACCGCGTCATAGAACCCGGCTTCGCCGATATGCAGCATCGGGAACAGGGTCACTGCTGCCGGGTGTGCAGGGCTTTTGAAAACATGGCGGGCGGACCTCAGCCCCATGAAGGATGTTTCGATAAATTGCATCCGGCGCCTAAAGAAGCTTATTCCGACTGAAAACTATACCGGCAGTTGCAAACAGGAAAGACCCAGCAGCGCAACGGGCTGCCGGGGCGCCTGAATACTGTGGCTCAGGCAGAGCGGGTTTCGGGACCGCCTGCTGGGCCGGCCGGGGTTTCGTCTTCACCTTTGAAATCCACCCAGCGGTCCTCCTCCAAAGCTGCGGCCATGGCGTCCGCATATTCTGCCTCCGCCTTCAGCGGTGTCTCCTTAGGCGGCTCCGGCACCGCAGGCGCCGCCGGGAATGCAACCTCCTGAAACGGCGCCGCCGCCTGGCTGCTGTCCAGCAGCACGAACTGGCCGACCATCCGGTTCAGCTCCACGGTTTCGCCGCTCATCGCGCGGATGGCAGAGCCGGTTTCCTCCACCATGGAAGCGTTCTGCTGGGTCACCGAGTCCAGCTGGGCGACACCGGTGTTGATCTCGTTCAGCCCCTGCGCCTGCTCTGCCGACTGCCGGGAGATGCCGGCCACCAGTTCGGTGATGCGGCCGACCTGGCTGACCACGGTCTGCAGCGCCTTGCCGGCGCCATCCACCTTGTGCACGCCGTCCTGCACATGGCCGGAGCTGGCGCGGATCAGGGTCTTGATCTCCATCGCCGCATCCGAGGAGCGCTGCGCCAGCGCCCGCACCTCGGAGGCGACCACCGCAAAGCCGCGGCCGACCTCGCCCGCGCGGGCGGCCTCCACCCCGGCGTTCAGCGCCAGCAGGTTGGTCTGGAAGGCGATGTCGTCAATCACCCCGATGATCTGGCTGATCTGATTAGAGGAGGTTTCGATCTCGTTCATCGCCGCAATCGCGCCCTCGACCACCTCGCCGCTGCGCTCCACGTCAGCACGGGCGGCCTCAACCGCGCCCTGCACCTCCTGCGCGTTCTGTGCCGAGGAATTGACGCTGGCGGTCATCTGCTCCAGCGCCGCGGCGGTCTGCTCCAGCGTCGCCGCCTGGCTTTCGGTGCGCGCCGACAGGTCCTCTGCCGCGGTGCGGATGCCGTCCGCCTGGCTGTTCAGCCGGCCGCCGGCCTGCACCACCTGGGACAGAAGCTGGTTCAGCTTGTCGACGGTTTCATTGTAATTCACCCGCAACGGATCGTAATCGGCACCGAATTGTTCGGAGATCTGATCGCTGAAATCGCCCGCCGCCAGCCGCTGCAGTGCCTGGCGCAGCCGTTCGATTACCGCTTCCCCCTCCTCGCGCAGCTTGTTCTGCTCCTCCAGCGCCTTCACCACGCGGCCCGAGACCGCGTCGATGTCCTTGGCGATATCGCCGAAATCATCGGCCCGCATCCGGTCGGCGACCCTGAGGCTGAAATCCCCCTCTGCCACCTCCCGCAGGGCAGCCCGCATCCGCTCGATCGGCCGGGTGATGGTCAGCGTCACCTTGCGGGAGTTGTGCAGCATGATGACCGTCGCAACCGCCGAAATACCCAGCACCAGATAGAGCAGGTTCTGGTCTTGCTGGCGCGCGGATGCCGCCGTTTCGGCTGCAGACACCTTGATCGCCTTGCCCAGCTTGGACAGCTTTGCGGAGATGTTTCCGGAGTAGGACTGGAAGGCCGGCAGCGCGTCGACAGCCTCCGCCGTGTCGGTAAAGGCGAGCGCCACCACCTCTGCGCCGGTGTTGTTGAACCCGTCGACCAGCGGCAGCAGCGAGGCCACCATGTTGCGGATATGCTCCGGCAGCTCCAGCGCCTGCAGCGCCTCCATCTCGGAGCGGAACTCCTGAGCCTCCGCCTCCATAGCGGCCTGCAGCTGTGCCTTGCGGTCCTCCGCCCCGTCCTGGCCCAGAACCACCGCTGACACCACCGCGGCCTCCACCTTGCTGTGGGCCATGTCCGCCGTCAGTTCATGCCGGACGGCCTGGGTCACATTGATCTGGCGCTCCAGGTTCAGCTCGCTCTGCCACAGGCTGAAGAGCGACACCGTGGCCAGGATCAGAACCGAAGACATAGCGATAACGCCGGACAGCATCAGCCGGCGTTTCAGGGGCATCGTGCGGAACAGGGGCAAACTGCGGAACATGATAAAATCACCATTAGGTTGTTTTTGGAAAGACAAAATCACCCGGGTTAATTTTTTGAAAATCTGCGGGGCTGATGCTGCTTTTTAACGGTGGCTGAACGGAACGGCTGCGGTTCCGGCAGTGAAAGTGCCGCGGCCGGCGGCTGGCCTTCCGCCGCACTCTCTGCCATAGCTGGCCGCAACGACCCTACGCGCGAAGGCCCGGCCATGACCCAGATCATCACCTCCCTTTCCGAAGTCTCCAGCCGCTACAAGGCGCTGTTCGTGGACCTGTGGGGCTGCGTCCACAACGGCATCACCGCCTTTCCCGATGCGGTGGCGGCGCTGCAGGCCTACCGCGAGGCAGGCGGCACCGTGGTGCTGGTGACCAATTCGCCGAAACCGCGCGCCGGTGTGGCGGCGCAGCTGGGGCAGTTCAACGTGCCGGCGGACGCCTATGACACCATCTCCACCTCCGGCGATTCCGCGCGGGCGGCGATGTTCACCGGCGCGGTCGGCAACAAGGTCTATTTCATGGGCGAGTGGGAGCGCGACGCGGGCTTTTTCGAGCCGCTGCATGTGATTCACAACCCGGTGGAGATCACCAGGGTGCCGCTGAAAGAAGCCGAGGGCATCGTCTGCTGCGGCCCGTTCGATCCGCAGGCCGATCCGGAGGTGAACCGGGCCGATTTCCTCTATGCCAAGCAGATGGGCATGAAGCTGTTGTGCGCCAACCCGGACATCATCGTCGACCGCGGCGAGACGCGCGAGTGGTGCGCGGGCGCGCTGGCGCGGCTGTATACTGAGATAGGCGGCGAGAGCCTGTATTTCGGCAAGCCGCATCCGCCGATCTATGACCTGGCCCGGCTGCGGCTGCAGGAGGTGGCCCCGGGGATCGCCGATTCCGAGATCCTGGCGATCGGCGACGGGCCGCATACGGATATTGCCGGCGCCATGGGCGAAGGCATCGATTCCCTGTTCATCACCGGCGGGCTTGCGGCCAGAGAGACAAAGACATCAGTCCAGCCGGACCCGGACGCGCTGGCGGCCTATCTGGCGCAGGAGCAGTCCGCGCCGACCTATGCCATTGGCTTCCTGCGGTAAATCCGGCACCCGGCACCCCCGCTGGCTGCCCCGGCCTTGCAACCCTGCCCGCACCGGGCGGGGTTTTCTTTTGTCAGAAATGTCTTGATTTTCTGCAACTGCAAAGTAATAAAGTTGCGCAAGCGGCCACGGTGGCGCGCAAAAGTTACAACGCCAAACGGTCAAATGATGCGTTCAGGGCCGGCGAACGGAGGATGAAATGTTGGACAACATGCCGCGCGGAACCATCTGCATCGAAGACATCGAGATGGGCATGGTGCGTTACCTGCGCAAAGTCATCACCGATGAGGACATCGAAAAGTTCGCCCAGGTGTCGACCGACCGCAATCCGGTGCATCTGGATGACGATTATGCCCAGGACACCATTTTCGAGGGCCGGATCGCGCACGGGATGCTGACCGCAGGGCTGATCTCGGCCGTCATTGGCGAGCAGCTGCCGGGCCACGGCACCATCTACATGAGCCAGTCGCTGAAGTTCCTGGCGCCGGTGCGCCCGGGCGATCTGGTGCTGGCGGAGGTCGAGGTGACCGACATCGTGATCGACAAGCGCCGGGTCAAGCTGGACTGCCGCTGCATCGTGGATGGCAAGAAGGTTCTGGTGGGTGAAGCCATGGTGATGGCCCCGTCGCGCAAGTTCGACTGAATTTTCTGCATGCAGCAGTTTCAGCCGCCGGGGGCCTTTGCCCTTGGCGGCTTTTGCTTGCCGTGCCTGTTGTTCCGTTCGTTCCGTTCGGGTGTTGCGCTGAAGCCCGATTAAGGGGGCGGCGCCGCCGGGTGGAGGTGGACAGACCCCGCCGGGGGCCTGCTCGGACAAGCTCGCTTGGACGACCCCCTTTTTATCAGGGCCGGTCTCCGGGGTGTCGCGCAGGCAGCCTCACAGATGCCTGCGCCTCGTATCATGGCCCATGCGCGGAGCCATGGCGGGGGATCGCGATCTTTAGGAAGTATTGCAGAGGGGCATGAGGATTGCGTGAAAGGGGCGTACGGCGGGGACGCAACACCTTTCTGGCAGGCCTGATACTGAGGGCGGGCGCCTGCCCGCGGGGTGGCGCTGCAACGCTTGTGCGGGGCAGTTTGTCCCTGCACCTTCCGTACGAGTTAACGAGGGAGCACTGCCCTCTCGAAAGCGCCAGCCCGATGGGGCGGGCAGGCGCTCGCCCGGCGCCTGCGGCTTGATTCCGGGCTGGGGCGGGTGTGCTTCCACCCTCCTCCGCCACTGGCCGCTTGAACCGCCGCCGCGGTGCGGGTACGGATGCGCCATGCGTATCGTCAGAGATTATGAATTCGTCGAAGTGCAGGACCGGGGCGCCACCGTCGCCATCGGCAACTTTGACGGCGTGCATCTGGGCCATCAGTCGGTGATCGAGCTGGCCCGCAAGGCGGCACCGGACGCGCCGCTGGGGGTGATGACGTTTGAGCCGCACCCGCGCGAGTATTTTGCGCCGGACAGCCCGCCGTTCCGGCTGATGCGCGCCGAGACCCGCGCCCACCGGCTGGAGAAGCTGGGGGTGGAGCGGCTCTATGAGCTGAACTTCAACACCGCGCTGTCGAGCCTGACGCCGGAGGAGTTCGCCCGCGACGTGATCTCCGAAGGGCTGGGGCTGGCGCATGTGGTGGTGGGTGCCGATTTCTGTTTCGGCAAGGGCCGCGCAGGCAATGCCGAAGACCTGAAGCGGTTCGGCGCGCAGTACGGCTTTGGCGTCACCATTGCGCCTTTGATGGAATATTCCGAGCACGCGGTGTCCTCCACCGCGATCCGCAACGCGCTGAGCGAAGGCCGCCCGGCGGACGCCAAGGAGATGCTGGGCCACTGGCACCGGATCGAAGGCGTGGTGATCGGCGGCGAGCAGCGCGGGCGGGAGCTGGGCTTCCCGACGGCCAACATGTCGATCGAGGGTCTGCACCAGCCGCGGTTCGGCGTTTATGCGGTGCTGGTCGACGTGCTGGACGGGCCGCATGCGGGCAGCTATTTCGGGGCCGCCTCGATCGGGGTCAGGCCGATGTTCGGCGGCGTGGTCCCGAATATCGAGACCTACCTGTTCGATTTCTCCGGCGACCTGTACGGCGCGACTTTGTCGGTGGGGCTGGTGGCCTTCCTGCGGCCGGAGCTGAAATTCGACGGGCTGGAGGCGCTGATCGCGCAGATGGATGCGGATTGCGCCGAGGCGCGGGAAATGCTGGCGGCGCTATGAAACCTGCAAAAGACGTCATTGACCGCTCCGGCCTGGGCGAGCGCTTCTGGGAGAAGAAGCCGCTGGACAAGATGAGCCAGAAGGAATGGGAAGCGCTGTGCGACGGCTGCGGCAAATGCTGCCTGAACAAGCTGGAGGATGAGGACACCGGCGAGGTCGCGCTGACCCGGGTCGCCTGCCGCCTGCTGGATGACAGCACCTGCCGCTGCGCCCAGTACCCGATCCGCCACCAGTTCATCCCCGAGTGCATCGTGCTGAAGCCGGACAACCTGGACACCCACGCCTACTGGATGCCGCAGACCTGCGCCTACCGGCTGCTGTGGCAGGGCAAGCCGCTGCCGGAATGGCACCCGCTGCTGACCGGCACGCCCGAAAGCGTGCATGAGGCCGGCGTGTCGGTGCGCGGATGGACGGTGTCGGAGTTCGAGATTGCCGAGGACGAGTGGGAAGACCACATCATCGAAGAGCCGACCGGCTGAGCCTGCTGCGCCGGAGAGACTGCGGTGCCGGTCTGTCGCAGGACTGTTAAACAGAAATACAATTTAAGATTGCAAAGCATGCAGCCCCGCCGCCATGATGAGGGAATCCACACAGGTTTCCCATGAGGAGGGCGGCAGATGCCATTCGAGCACGGCACCTATTTCAGCGCAAGAGAAGCCTACAAAACCAGGGAGTTCCTTTCGACCCTGGGCCTGAGCAGCAAGCAGGCCGGTGAAATCAAGGCCTGGCACCAGTACCATCTGGGCAAGCAGCTGACGATTTGGGCCACAGTCGGGACCATTGCCGGCCTCGGGCTGGGGCTGCTGTTTGCGCGGATGTTCTGAGCGCGGCTTGGCATCGTCGGCGGAACTGCCTACTGCTAGGCAATCACTCTGGCAGACCAAGGGAATCCGCTGATGCATTTCGCTTCCGACAACTCCGGCCCGGTGCCGCAGCAGATCCTCGACGCGCTGGCGCGGGCCAACCAGGGCTATGCGATGGGCTATGGTTCTGATGCCGAAATGGCGGAGGTGACGGAGCGGATCCGGGAGATTTTCGAGGCGCCGGAAGCGGCAGTCTACCTGGTGGCCACCGGCACCGCGGCCAATGTGCTGGCGCTGTCGACACTGGCACAGCCATGGCAGACGGTGTTCTGCACCAGGCCTGCCCATATCAACATGGATGAATGCAACGCGCCGGAGTTCTACTCGGGCGGCGCCAAGCTGACGCTGGTGACGGAGGCCGACAAGATGACCTCCGAAGGGCTGCGCGCGGCCATCGAGGGCGAGGAAACCCGCGGTGTGCACGGGCCGCAGCGGGGGCCGGTGTCGCTGACCCAGGTGACGGAGTTCGGCACCGTCTACAGCCTGCAGGAGCTGCAAGCGGTCTGCGGTGCGGCCAAGGAATACGGGCTGCCGGTGCATATGGACGGCGCGCGGTTCACCAATGCGCTGGTGTCGCTGGGCTGCACGCCGGCCGAGATGACCTGGAAGGCGGGCGTTGACGCGGTGTCGTTCGGCGGCACCAAGAACGGCTGCATGGGGGTGGAAGCGGTGATCTTCTTTGACCCGCGCCATGCGCAGGAGTTCGAGTACCGGCGCAAGCGCGGCGCGCATCTGTTTTCCAAGCACCGCTACCTGTCGGCGCAGATGCTGGCCTATCTGACTGATGATCTGTGGCTGGACAACGCCCGCGCCGCCAATGCAAAAACCGCGCTGCTGGCCGAAGGGCTGAAGGCGGCGGGCGCCCATTTCACCCATCCCGCCCAGGCCAACATGATCTTTGCCGCCCTGCCCCGCGGCAAGCATCAGGAATTGTTCGCGGCTGGCGCCATCTACCACCTGTGGGACGGGCTGCTGCAGGGGCCAGAGCATGAGCTGGTCACCGCACGCTTCGTCTGCGACTGGTCGGTGCCGGAGGAAGATATCCGGACATTCCTGTCGCTGCTCTGAGACCTCGCGGGGCGGCCGGCTAGCGCTTACCCTGCGCCCAAAGGAGGGCGTCCTCCAGCCGGTCGTCGCCCCAGAAGATCTCTCCTGCGACGGCAAAGCTGGGGGCGCCGAAGATGCCCAGCGCCATCGCCTCTTCCGTGGCATCCGCGAGCATCTTCACGGTCTTGTCCGACACCGCCTCCGCCAGCACCCGGGCCGGGTCCTGGCCCGCGGCCTGCAGGCTGGCGGAGAGGTTCGGGTCTTCGCCCGCGGGCTGGCCGGCCTCGAACCAGCAGCGGTAGGCGGCCTGGGTATAGGCCTCGCCCCAGCCTTCCGCCGCGCCCAGCGCCGCCACCTGATTGGCCAGCACCAGTTCCGGCAGCGGATAAGGCGCGGGCAGCCGCACATGGAAGCCGTAGCGCTGCGCCCGGCGTTCGATGTCGCGCCACATGTAGGCGGTCTTTTCCGGCTTGTCCTTAAACGGGATGTTGTTCTGCACCGTCATCACGTGGCGCACGTTGAAGGGGCGCCAGCGGACCGGAATACCAGCCTGTGCCGCCGCATCGCCGATCCGCATCACGGTGAGGTAGCTGTAGGTGCTGCCGATCGAATACCAGAAATCCAGTCCGGGCATGGGAGCCTCCTGTCATTCATGACCTGTAGCAGAGTTTAGCGGTTGAGGCGGATATTCCAAAGGCTGTCTGCCGTCCCTGGAGGGCAGCCCCCTGCTGCTGCGGCCGGTTTTATGATAGGATTGCTGCATCAGCGGGTGGCAAGACCCGCGTCCTGGGGCCCTGTGCGAGCAGCATTTGCCAGCGAGGGAGGGGACATTCATGACACGATCCGACATTGACGGCGCGGCGCTGGAGTATGCCGCGGGCGGCGGGCTGCTGAGCCGCCGGATGCTGCTGGCCTCAGCCGCTGCGGGGACGGCCGCCGGACTGCTGCAGCCGCGCGCGGCGCGGGCAGAGGCGGAAATCCCGGAATGGACCAAAGCCGCAGGCGCGCGGGCACGCGGCTATGGCACGCCTGCAGCGGCAGAATCTGCGGTGCAGCGTGCCATCATCGAGCCCTGGCAGGATGTGGCGCCGGCCTTCAGCCTGTCGGGCACACCGCACCAGCGCCTGCGCGGCACCATCACCCCGAACGGGCTGCATTACGAGGTGCACCACGGCGGCCGGCCCGACATTGACCCGGCCCGCCACCGGCTGATGATCCACGGGCTGGTGGAGCGCCCGCTGCAGTTCGGTCTGGAGGCGCTGGAGCGTTATCCGATGGTCACCGCCACCCATTTCCTGGAATGCGCCGGCAACAGCCTGTTCAACGCGGTGATGCCGGAGCCGATGCAGGCGGGCTGCGACATGCTGCATGGGCTGGTGTCGAACACCGAGTGGAGCGGCATCCCTATGCGCGTGCTGATGGAGGAAGCCGGGGTGCAGCCCGAGGGCAAATGGGTGGTGGCCGCGGGGGCCGACGGGCCGAGCCTGGCGCGCTCGATCCCGATGGAGAAGATCATGCAGGACGGCATGCTGGCGCTGTACCAGAACGGCGAGCGGATCCGGCCCGAGCAAGGCTATCCGATGCGGCTGCTGCTGCCCGGGTTCGAGGGCAACATGAACATCAAGTGGCTGACCAGCCTGTGGGTGACGGAGGCGCCGGTGCATACCAAGGATGAATCGGGGGAATACACCGAGATCCTGGCCGACGGCTCCTCGGTCCAGTTCACCTTTGCGATGGGGGTGAAATCGTTCATCACCCATCCCTCCGCCACCATGACGATGAGCGGGCCGGGGTTTTACGAGATTTCCGGGCTGGCCTGGTCCGGGGCGGGCAAGGTGGCCAAGGTCGAGGTGTCGGCGGATGGCGGTCAGAGCTGGGCCGAGGCGGCGCTGGCCGAGCCGGTGCTGCCGCAGGCGCTGACCCGCTTCAGCCTGCCCTGGCACTGGGACGGATCGCCCTTGGTGCTGATGAGCCGCGCAACGGACGAGACCGGAGCGGTGCAGCCTGCGCGCGCCGACTGGAAGGCGCGCTATCACGCCTCGAACTTCCTGCATTACAACGCCATCCAGCCCTGGCAGGTCACGGCAGAAGGAGCGGTTCAGAATGTCTATCTTTAAGCTCACCGCCGCCGCCCTGCTGCTGACCGCCGCTGCCGCCCGCGCCGAAGGGCCGGGGCTGGGGCAGCCGCTGGAGGCCGCGGATATTCCGTTTTACGCCACCTATGTAAAACCCGACGGCGCCGGCCTGCCCGGGGGCAGCGGCACCGCGGCACAAGGGGCGGAGATCTATGCCGCGAAATGCGCCAGCTGCCACGGCAAGACCGGCAGCGAAGGCCCGGTGATGCCGCCGGTTGGCCCCAATGATGTCTGGGCCAAGCCCGCGGGCAGCTACTGGCCCTATGCCACCACGCTGTTTGACTACATCCGCCGGGCGATGCCGCTGGAGGCGCCGAAGTCGCTGAGCGATGACGAGGCTTACGCGCTGGCGGCCTATATCCTGGAGCGCAACGGGGTGATTGATGCACAGACCGCGATGACGGCGGAGACCTTGCCCGCGGTGAAGATGCCGAACCACGGCAATTTCCTGGACGTCTGGGCCAAGCAGGGCGCGAAACCCTGGTGAGGACGGGCCGGCCTTAGAATTTGCCGTTGTCGTTCTTCCACTCGCTGCGCGGGGGGATGGCCTCAATGGTGTCCCAGTGCTCGGCGATCCTGCCGTCCTCGATGCGGTAGAGATCGTAGAAACTGGTGTGGGTGCCGCCCCGCTGCCCCTCGCAGGCGCAGAGGACAAAATTGCCCTCTGCCAGCACCCGGTGGAGGTGCTGGTATTGGATCGCGGGCGTGCCGTTCTGCGTGGCAGTGAGGGCTTCGCGCAGGGCGGGCAAGCCGTCGGCCAGGTCCGGGTTGTGCTGGATGAGGTCCGCGCTGATGTATTCCGGCAGCTGGTCCAGCTGCCGCTGGATCAATACATTCTCAGTATAGCTGCGCGCGAGGGCTCGGTTGTCTTCGGTCCTATCCAAGTCCGTGATATCGGTGAAGCCGTCCTGCATCCCCCGCCCTGACGGGTTGGGGCCGCGCAAGGGCTGGATGTTGTCCCAGTGCTCCACCGCCTGCCCGTCCTCGAAGCGGAACACTTCGAAAGCCGCGCGCAGGGAGGAGAAATCGTATTCGATATGGGCAAAAGCGAAATCGCCATCCTCGAACACCCGTTTGAAGGTGACCCGGGGGGAGGTCTTGGCGAGGCGGGCAAACAGCACCGCCAGCCCTTCGCTGCCCTCGTGGGTCTGCGGGTTGTGCTGGATGTACTTGTCCTCGTTGACGACGGCGGCGGAGGCCGGGTCGCCGGTTTCCAGCCCTTTGAGGAGGGTTTTCAGCAGGTCCTTTTTCGATGCCATCTGTGCCGTCTCCTCCATGCGGGCCGGTATTCCCCTATCCTGCCCTGCCCGGGACGGCAGCGCAAAGGGTCAGAGCCGCGGCCAGAAACGGCGCAGCAGCGCGGCGGTTTCCACCGGGTGGGTTATTGGCAGCATGTGGCCCGCGCCCGGAACCGCGGTGTGCGCGGCAGCGGCCAGGCGGCGGCAGAGGCTGCGGGCGATGGCGGGGATGACGGGCGGGCTGTCCGCGCCGGTCAGGATCTGAACCGGCATGGTGACCGGATCCAGCGCGCCCGGGGCCAGGGTGCCGTTGGCGTCCTCATGCAGAACCGCGCGGCTGGCCATCACCACCGGCATCGCGCGCACCATCGCGGCGCGGGCGGGGACCGGCAGGTCCGGCCATTTGGGCTCTCCTGTGCCCCACATGCGGTTGAACAGCCGGGTGGTCCGCTCGCAGTCGCCCGCTTCCCATGCGGCCTCAGCCGGCTGGCTGGCGTCCTCAAGTGCGGCAAAGGCAGCGGGGTCCTCGTCCTGCGCGGCGGCGAACAGCACCGGCTCGATCAGGATGAGGCTGCGCACCAGGTCCGGGCGGGCCATCGCCATCCGCAGCGCCACCGTGGCGCCGAAGGAGTGGCCGACGAGGTCCACCGGGTCCGTCAGCAGCGAAAGCCCCGCCTGCTTGTTCAACAGCTGGTAATTGCCCTGCCCGTCCCAGTCCGGGCTGCGGCCATGGCTGAGCATGTCGAAGGCGGTGAGGGTGATCTCCTCTGCCATCTGCTCTGCCACCCCGCGCCAGGCGCCGGAATGGGCCAGCGAGCAATGCACTGCCAGCACCGGGCGCGGGCCATGGCCGAAGCAGCGGGTGAACACCTGCGGCGCGCTGCTCATGCCCGCCCCGCAGGCAGGAAAGAATAGCAAGGGGTTGAGAGGGGGTGCCGGGATGCCACCAAAAGCTGTTTCTCCTGCTTAGAACTATGCGCGAGGGTAAGTGCATGATAAGCGGGGTTCAATATCACGAATCTGACACATTGCCATTGCTGCCTGGGGATAACAGCCAATGCCGACCTTGAACGAACCCAAGCTGATTGCTGGGAACGCCAACCTTCCTCTTGCCCAAGCCATCACCCGCCGCATGAGCATGCACCGCGGTGTCGACCAGGGGCTGGTGGATGCCCGCGTCGAGCGGTTCAATGACGGCGAGATCTTCGTCGAAGTCTATGAGAACGTCCGCGGCGAGGACATGTTCATCATCCAGCCGACCTCGAACCCGGCTAATGACAACTTGATGGAACTGCTGATCATCGCCGACGCCCTGCGCCGTTCCTCGGCCCAGCGCATTACCGCGGTGATCCCCTATTTCGGCTATGCCCGCCAGGACCGCCGCACCAAGGCGCGCACGCCGATTTCGGCCAAGCTGGTCGCCAACATGCTGACCGGCGCCGGCATCGAGCGGGTGCTGACCATGGACCTGCACGCGGCCCAGATCCAGGGCTTCTTCGACATTCCGGTGGACAACCTCTATGCCAGCCCGATCTTTGCGCTGGACGTGAAGGACCAGTTCAAGGACCGGATGGGCGAACTGATGGTGGTCTCTCCGGACGTTGGCGGCGTGGCCCGTGCCCGCGAGCTGGCCAAGCGCATCAACGCGCCGCTGTCGATCGTCGACAAGCGCCGCGAGAAGCCGGGTGAAGTGGCGGAAATGACCGTGATCGGCGATGTGAAGGACAAGATCTGCCTGATCGTCGACGACATGTGCGACACCGCCGGCACCCTGTGCAAGGCGGCCCAGGTGCTCTTGGACAACGGCGCCAAGGAAGTGCACGCCTATATCACCCACGGCGTGATGAGCGGCCCGGCGGTGGAGCGCGTGACCAACTCGGTGATGAAATCGCTGGTGCTGACCGACTCGATCCAGCCGACCGAGGCGGTGAAGAACGCGCCCAACATCCGCATCGTGCCCACCGCGCCGCTGTTCACCCAGGCGATCCTGAACATCTGGCACGGCACCTCGGTGTCGTCACTGTTCGAGGACAAGACGCTGGTGCCGATCTACGAGAGCCTGTACTCCAACGGCGGCTGAAGCGGCTGTTAGATGGAAATGATCAAAGCCCCGCCTGTGTGCGGGGCTTTTTCCTTTCAGGCGCTGGCGCGGCGGCGGGCCGGCAAGAGCGCAGCGGCAAGGGCCGCCAATGCCATCAGCGCGACAGCTGCCGCAGCCATTCCGAAGGCCCCGCCATAGCCCCAGCGCTCAATGGCCGGGGTGGTGAAGAAAGGCGACAGGAACTGGCCGCAGAACACCGAGGCGGTGAGGATGGCGCCGGCGGTGCCGCGGCGCGCGGACGGGGTCAGCGCCAGGGCTATGGCGACAAACCCAGGGGAGACCGTGGCATAGCCGGTGCCGACAGCCATGGCCCCCGCCAGCGACAGGGCGGCGCTGCCCTGCTGTGCCAGCACTGTGAACCCCAGCGCCAAGGCTCCATAGCCGAGGGCAAAGATAGCGGCGTGCGGCAGCCTGGATTTGAGCCGCCCGTAGCACAGCGCGGCAAAGCCGCCGCAGAGCGACAGCAGCCCCAGCCCGGCACCCGTCATCAGCGCGCTGTTGAGGCCCTGGGCGGCAAAGAAGAAAGGCAGCTGGGTCGGCATCATGAAGAAGAGGCCATTGGTCAGCATCTGCAAGGCCGAGACGGCAATGACCAGCGGCAGCCACGCCGGGTGGCCCCGTGCTTCTGCCTGCCCTGCCCCGCTGCCGCTGCGCCGGGGTTCGGGGGCGTGGCGCCAGACGGTGTAAAGGCACAGGACGGCCAGACCGTAGATCAGGAACGGCAGCCGCGGCGACAGGGTGGCGGCCAGCCCGGCGGTGCCGATGAACAGCAGCCCGCCGAAGTTGCGCGCCGAAATCTGCAGCCCGGTCAGCGCCAGGCGCCGGGCGCCGGCGAAATAGTCGCCGATCAGCGCGGTCTGCGCGGTCATGATCAGGCCGACTGCGATGCCGAGGCCAAAGCGGCTGGCAAGCATCAGCTGCAGGCCGGGCAGGTAAAACCCCGCGGTGCCGCACAGCAGGAACAGCCAGAGGCCCGCCAGCAGCACCCGCCGCCGCCCGCTGCGGTCGGTCAGCCAGCCCGCCAGCGGCGCGGTCAGCATCACCCCGAGCGAGGGTGCGGTGACCAGGAGGCGCACCAGGAAGCCCGCGTCCGGCACATCTGCAAATTCCTGCTCCAGCCCGGCCAGCGCCGGGCTGATGGTGGCATTGGCCATCACCGTGAGGCTGGCCGCCATCAACAGCGCCAGCGCCTGCGGCTGCCGCCAGAGGCTCCTATTGTCAGTCGTCATCGGGAATTTTCCTTGTTCTATCCGTTCAAGGCTGGCAGCCTGCCAATTCAAGCGAGCTTGAGGTCAAGGATGAAACTTCTGGATATCGGCGAAATTGCGGAACGTTCCGGCGTGGCGCCTTCGGCGCTGCGGTACTATGAGGAGATCGGGCTGATCACCTCAGCCGGGCGCAAGGGGCTGCGGCGGCAGTTCGGGCCGGAAACCCTGCTGCAGCTGTCGCTGATCACGTTGGGCAAGGCGGCGGGGTTTTCGCTGCAGGAGATTGCCGGCATGTTCGGCAAGGACGGCCAGCCCGATCTGCCGCGGGACCAGTTGCACGCCCGCGCCGACGCTCTGGAGGCGCAGATCCGCGAGCTGACTGTTCTGAAGGACGCGCTGCGCCATGTGGCGGACTGCCCGGCGCCCAGCCACCTGGAGTGCCCGAAGTTTCAAAAGCTGCTGCGGGCCGGGTCCATCACTGCGGAGGTTTAATCGACGTCCCAGTCGTCGGCATGGGGCAGCTCGCCGATCGCCAGCCAGGACGCACGCAGGCGGGCGGCGCGGCTGTCGGCCCAGGTGCGGAAGACGATGTCGAAGCCCTGGCAGGTGATGTTTTCCGCCACCAGCTCTGCCCGGACCGGGGCAGAGGTGTCCATATCCCAAAGCGACACCGACACATGCACCGCCGGCGGGCTGGCATAGGCCTCGCCGA
Source organism: Leisingera sp. ANG59 (assembly GCF_013317235.1). Taxonomy (GTDB): domain Bacteria; phylum Pseudomonadota; class Alphaproteobacteria; order Rhodobacterales; family Rhodobacteraceae; genus Leisingera. The sequence goes on from NZ_WLCM01000032.1 coordinate 44,543, forward strand.
AAGTGACCGGCTTGCGCCGCACCCGCGGGCCGGAGCCGGTCCACATCTCGCCGCCCTCCTCGAAATCCGAGAAGACGGTAACATCGCCCTGTTCGACGCCGGTGCGGGGATTGCGCAGTCTTTTCATTCCGGTTCCCAAGCAGTTAGCCGCCAATCAGATTAAGCCATACAGCAGGGAATTCCAGAAACCAGTCCTTTCGGCCGCGGATCTGTTGCCATTCAGCATAAGAGCCGGGCGGCTCTACCCTGCCCTGGCTTGCCGCACCCGGCCCCTGCGGATCCTCCCCAGGCGAGAGGCGTCCCCTAAGCGGTTAAAAGTTCCCGATTGGGGAATTCCGGCGCTTTTGTCGCATTAAACGAACATTCCGGCGCGCTGGCATCGAGTCCGGGACTCGGTTTTCTGGTGTCTGGCTGCATCCGCGTCGCACAGGCGTTCTGACCCAAGGGAGGAGAAACCCCGTGTCACCATCTGAGCCGAATATTGCAAAACCCGGTCTGGGAATGGCGCTGCTGCCGATCCTGCTGACCCTGCTGGTGCTGGGCATCCAGCTGTTTTATTTCGGGGATTTCACCCCGCATATCCCGCTGGCGATCGGCATTGCCATCACCGCGCTGGCCGGCCTGAAGCTGGGCCACAAGTGGGACAATATCGAAGAGGGCGTGTTCCACGTCATCAACATCTCGCTGCCGTCGGTGTCGATCCTGATCACCGTCGGCATGATCGTCGGCATCTGGATTGCCAGCGGCACCGTGCCGACGCTGATCTATTACGGCCTGAAAATCCTGTCGCCGGAGCTGTTCCTGGCCGCGGGAATGGTGCTGTGCTCCATCGTGTCGGTGTCGTTGGGCACCTCCTGGGGCACCGTCGGCACCGTTGGCCTGGCGCTGATGGGGATTGGCGCGGGCTTTGGCATTCCGATGTACTGGACCGCCGGCGCGGTGGTTTCGGGTGCGTTCTTCGGCGACAAGATCTCGCCGCTGTCGGACACCACCAACCTGGCCCCGGCGGTGACCGGCACCAACCTGTTCGACCACATCCGCAACATGCTTCCGACCACCATCCCGTCGATGCTGATCGCGCTGGCGATCTACCTGGTTGTGGGCTTCACCCTGATCGACACCTCGCAGGTGTCGTTCGAGCGTATCGACGCGATCACCGCGGCGCTGGACAACGCATTCTGGATTTCGCCGCTGATGCTGCTGCCAGCGCTGCTGGTCATCGTGCTGGCGGTGAAGAAGCAGCCGCCGATCCCGTCGCTGTTTGCCGGTGCGGTCGTGGGCGGCATCATGGCGATGGCGTGCCAGGGCGCTGGCCTGCATGAGACCTTCACATTCGCCAACAGCGGCTATTCCATCGACACCGGCGTGGCGGAGATCGACCCGCTGCTGAACCGCGGCGGCATCCAGTCGATGATGTGGACCATCTCGCTGGTGCTGCTGGCGCTGGGGTTCGGCGGCGCGCTGGAGCGCACCGGCTGCCTGCAGGCGATCATCGAGGTGATCATTGCCCGGGTGAAGTCCTTTGCCGGCATCCAGACCTCGGCGATCCTGACCTCGGTGGCGACCAACACCGTGGCGGGCGATCCGTATCTGTCGATTGCCCTGCCGGGCCGGATGTATGCGCCGGTTTACCGCGGCCTGAAGTATTCGCCGCTGAACCTGTCGCGCGCCATCGAGGAAGGCGGCACGCTGGTCTCGCCGCTGATCCCCTGGAACGCGGGCGGCGCATTCGTGATCTCGGCGCTGGCGCTGGGGATCGCCGACGGCAACTTCGAGAACCTGCTTTATATCCCGCTGGCCTTTGCCTGCTGGCTGTCGCCGCTGATCGGCATCTTCTATGCGATGACCGGGCTGTTCTCGCCCAAGGCCAGCGACGACGAGGTCGCGGCCTGGGAGGACAGCGGCGAGCCGGTGCAGGAGCTGACCGCCTGATCCCCCTCGCGCGCGCCGGAGCCTCCCCTCCGGCGCGCGTTTCAATGTAACCATCCCATCTGTTAGGTTAGCGATATGAATCTCCGCAGCTTTGTCCCGAAGGGTGCGGCCAGTTTCCGGGTTGATTACGACGGGCCGCCCAAAGACATCTACTTTCTGCTTCTGCCGAAGCTGACCATGCTGGCGTTCAGCGCCGCGGTTGAACCCTTGCGGATTGCCAATCAGGTCACCGGCAAGGAGCTGTACCGCTGGTTCCTGCTGAGCGAGGACGGCGCGCCGGTGCCCTGCTCCAACGGCATTGAAATCAACACCGGCATGGCGCTGGAGGACCTGCCGCGCGGCAGCTTTGCCTTTGTCTGCGCCGGCATCGAGCCGTCGGACAGCGCCAGCCCCAAGGTGCTGGCCTGGATGCGGCGCCAGAACGCCCATGGCAGCCGGTTCGGCGGCATCTGCACCGGCGCCTTTGCCCTGGCGCAGGCGGGGCTTTTGCAGGGCCAGCGCTTTACCCTGCACTGGGAGAACCAGCCGTCGTTCTCGGAGTTTTTCCCCGGTCTGGAGCCGACTGCGAACCTTTATGAAATCGACAAGGGTCTGATGACCTGCGGCGGCGGCAATGCGGCCACCGACATGATGCTGGAGATGATCGAGACAGATCACGGCAAGGATCTGGCGGTGATTGTGTCGGACATGTGCATCCACTTCCGTTCCAACAACCGCGAGGCGCTGCAGAAGTCGGCCTATTCCGTGGCCCTCAGCAGCCGCAACCAGCATCTGATCAACGCCATGCAGTTCATGCACGACACCATCGAGGAGCCGGTGGAGGTCGGCGTGGTGGCGGAGCACGCGCAGATCTCGCGCCGCCAGCTGGAGCGGCTGTTCCAGCGCTATGTCGGCACCTCGCCGGTGCAGTTCTACATAGACCTGCGGGTGGGCCGGGCGCTGGCGCTCTTGAACGAGACCAACATGACGGTGGCAGAGATTTCCGCCGCCACCGGGTTCAGCAGCGCAACCCAGCTGTCGATCCGCTTCAAGAAGCGCTACGGGCAGTCGCCCGCGTCCTTCCGCAAGAGCTGGGCCGAGAAGAAAGCCTAGGGTCAGGCCTCATCGCTGGCTAGAGCGGTGCTGAGTTCGGAAATGCGTTCGAGCCGGGCGGAAATGCGGTCCTGGAACACCCCAAGCTCATCAATGATTGAGTTCAGCGATTCCCCGACATTGCCCAGCCGGGCGCATTCGATCTTGCACAGCACGCGGGTGGTGGTCAGCGCCATGAAGTGCCGGTGCAGGGTCTGGCAGGCCTTCTGGATGCGGCCGGCCTCGAAGCGGACCGCCTGCAGGCTGGCGCGGGCCTTGCTGAACTGGACGTCTGTCAGATCATTCAGAATGCCCTGCTCACGGGGGATGTCGACGGCTGCTGTTGCGCTTTCCTGCTCCAGCTGGTGGCCGCATTCGGTCAGGATCCGGGCCAGGCCTTCGACGAAGATGGCCGCGGTCACCGTTCCCTTGATGGCGCGGAAGTTGCTGTCCTTGCCCCAGACGTGGGCCTCGAACCAGTTCGACATTTCCCGCGACATGGCGCTGTAGTTCTGAGACAGCACCGTCACCGGCCCGCCGGCCGGTTCAATGCGCGAGGCGATGACCCGAAGGTTGTGGGGGATGGTGCGCATTGATTCAAAATCCTGCACCAGCGCCTCGGTCTCCTCAAACAGCTGGCCGGCGGTGGCGTGCATCGCGCGGCGTTCGGCCAGACGGGCGCAGGGCGGCCGTTTCAGGCCGGCATCACGGGCCAGCAATTCCTCTGCCAGGGCGTGGCCTGCAAAGTCGCTGTAGGTGGCAAAGCCCAGTTCCTTCAGGCGGGCCAGCAGGCGGGCGGAGCTGTCCTCTGGGCTCAGCTCCTCTGCCTGCTCGGCCTGGCGCAGGGTGCTGTATTCCTGCTGCACTGTCTTGAGCAGCGGGCTGGTCGGCTTGATCCGGGCCGAGAGATAGCCGCCGTCGCAGGGCGTGACCACGGCAAACACCCAGTAATAGCTGCCGTCACGGGCGCGGTTCTTGACATAGGCGCCGACGGTTTCGCCGGCCTTGATGGTATCCCACAACAGCTGGAAGACGGCACGGGGCATGTCCGGGTGGCGGATCACCTTATGCGGCGCGCCGAGCAGTTCCTCCAGCGGGTATTTGGCGACCCGGCTGAACACGGCATTGCCGGCCCGGATCACACCGCGGGGATCGGTGCGGGAAAAGAACACTTCATCAAGGGCAAAAGCCGATTCCCGGCCAGTGGATTGAGCAGCCAGCGCGCGGTCTTCAAAGGACACGTTTCAGTTCCTGTCAGTGGTTGTCTCGTGCCGGACCTTTTTACCGGCCAGTGCTTGCCGAAATGCTAATGCGGGGCGGAAGCTGCATGATTTCCGCCCCGGAATTTTCACCGCTCAGGCTGCGGCGCCCTGCAGCTGCGCCGGGGCCTGGCGGCCCTCCTGCAGCGTCACCCCAAGGCTTTCGCAGAGCGGCAGGCGGCGGGCGGCGAAATTGCCCGCGCGGGCGCGCAGCAGCGCCAGGTTTTCCTCTTCGGTCTCCAGCACCCTGCCCTCATGCTGCAGGCGCTGGCCCTGCGGGGCCAGGATGCGCCAGACCAGATCCGCCCATTCTGCCGGGGTTTCCAGCCCCTCGCTGCGCGCGAGCAGGAACAGCTGCTCGAACCGGTCCAGTTCCACCCCGCCGCCGGTAACCGGCGAGGCGAGATAGCGCAGGGCATCGCTGTCTTCGGCCCGTCTGCAGACCGCGAGGTTGAAGGCGCGGCAGGCGGCGGCACGGCTCTCCAGCCCCTCCAGAGGCAGCGCAGGCGCGATCTGGCCGGAGCCTGCCAGCACCGTCAGCATACGGGTAATGGCACCCCATTCCATGGCGCCGAATACGCCTCGATCCAGCAGACTGCGCACCGTGGCCGGCCCCTTGCTGAGCGCCTGCAGGACCGGCGCGTAGTCCGCCTGCTCCAGCGGCACATCCCGGCCGCGGTGGTGGAATTTGAGCGTCCCGCCATAGTAGGGACGGGTCAGCGCCAGCGGGGTGGCGAACCAGGCGCCGATGCTGCCGCGCGGGGTATGGGCCAGCCTGCCCTTTGCAAAAACATCGGTGCGGAAATGCTCATTCAGCAGCACGTCACGCAGGCCTTCACGCCGGACCGGATCGCTTTCGCCGTCCAGCAGCGCCTGCTGCTGCGGAGTGAAACGGAGGCTGTCGAGATTGTCCATCAGGCTGACGGAGCCTGCAAAGCTGAGCTTGGCGGTGCCCAGTTCAGCGGCCAGATCCTCGAAGAAAAACGGCGTCCAGTCCTTGTTGAAATACTCATGCGCCACGTAGTTCTCCGGCATCGACGCCACGTGATCGAGTCGGGCCGCAACCGCGGGGTTGCGTTCGAAATAACCGCCGCCGCTGCCGGCCAGCTGGCGGGCGTAAGACAGGGCTTCGCCGATCCGTTCCGGCAGGGTGCCCCTGCCCTGCTCTGCCCGGGCTGTCAGGATCCGGCGCAGCGGCATCGCCGCGGCCCAGCCCGGCTGGGTGTTGCAGCTGACATAAACCAGGCCGCCCGGTTTCAGCCGGTCCGCGATAAAGCGCAGGATGTGCCGGCGGTTCTCCTCGGAGACCCAGCTATAGACACCGTGCAGCGCGATGATGTCGAAAGACGCTGGCAGGCCGGAGGTATCGCCGAAATCCTCAAAGCTGCGCTCGTGGAAGCGGATGTTCTCCAGCGCCGCCTCCTGCGCCAGATCGCGGGCGCCGGCGATATGCGAAGGGCTGAAGTCCATGGCGTGAAATTCGATATGCGGGTTGGCGGCTGCCAGCAGATTGGCGGAGAACCCCTGGCCGCAGCCCAGCTCGCAATAGGCGAGGTTTTCGCCGTCCAGCCCGTGCCGGAGCCCCTGCGCGGTTGCGGTCAAGCCCAGCAAGGCCGGGGTCAGCTGGCGGTGGAAGTCGAAGGTGTAGTCGATGCCGGCGACATAGCCGGAGGTCCAATCGGTCACGGAGAATCCTGCTGGTTGGGTTAACGTCCTGCAGGGCAATTTCGGAAAATTTGGTGAGAATTGGGTTAAGATTGGACAATCAATCTGGTGGCTGAGACTGTGCGGAATTTCGTGCCCTGGCGCCTTTTCTTACGCCAACGGGAAGCGTTCCTCAAACATGATAGCGAGTTGGCTTTTCACCGCATGCCATTCGCGCACTGACCGCTTCCACTCAGCTGAGGTAGCATTCAGCGCCAGATAGATCAACTTGGCCGCCGCCTCATCGCTGGGGAAATGGCCGCGGGTTCGGACCGCGCGGCGGATTTTCGAGTTCAGCGCTTCAATGGCATTGGTCGTGTAA
>NZ_WLCM01000033.1 GCF_013317235.1 Leisingera sp. ANG59
CCCTTAACGGCGGCGGCAGAATGCCCCGCCCCCCTCCCCCTCCAGACGATTTTCACCCGATGCCCGGAGGAGCAGGCGCCTGTGCGCGGGCGCCTGCGTTCCCCGCAGGAGGCGCATCTGAACTTCGGCCCGCGCTGGCATGTGCTGGACCGCGCAGCGCTGGGGGATGGCGAGGGTATTGCTGCCCTGTCCCTGCCAGCCGCTGCCGCTGCGGACGGCTGCCTGCTGCACCCGGGCCTGCTGGACCTGGCCACCGGCTGGGCGATGCAGCTTATCCCGGGTTACGAGGGCACCGCGCTGTGGGTGCCGGTGTCCTACGGGACCATTCGGGTCTTTGCGCCGCTGACACGGCAAGTCTTCAGCCACATGCGCCTCTCCGGCGGCGATTCCAGCGGGTCGGCAGCCTTTGACGTGACCCTGACCGGCCCGGACGGCACCGTGCTGGTGGAAATCGAAGGTTTCCGGATGCAGCGTCTGGCGGGCGATTTCGACGCGGCAGCAGAACAGGGCAAGGCGGATGCGACAGCCGCCCAGCTGGGGCTGGAGCCCGCCAGCAGCCCGCAGCCGCTGTCCCCCGAGGAACGCCGCCTGCAGCTGAACATCTCAAACGGCATCAAGGCGGAGGAAGGCGGCGCGGCCCTGGCCCGCGCCGTGGCCTCCGGGCTGCCGCAGGTGGTGGTCTCCTCGCTCGACCTGCCAGCCCTGATTGCCCAGGCGGACCAAAGCACGCCGGCCGAGGCAGAGGCACAGACTTTCGACCGCCCCCAGTTCGACACCGACTATATCGCGCCGCGCAACCCGGTGGAGGAGCAACTGGCCGCGCTGTTTGCCTCACTCCTGGGGATCAGCCAGGTCGGGATCGAAGACAGTTTCTTTGACCTTGGCGGCCATTCCCTGATTGCAGTGCGGCTGTTTGCCCAGGTGAAACGCGCCTTTGATGTGGAATTTCCGCTGTCGGTGCTGTTCGAGGCGCCCAGCGTCGCCGCCCTGGCGGAGCGGATCATCGAACGCACCGGCGGCGGAGTTGCCGAGGAACCGGGCGGCAGCCCCCAAACTGCAGAAGAGAAACCGCAGTTCACCCATCTGGTGCAGCTGCACCCGGGCGACGGAACCGGGCGGCGCCCCTTCTTCCTGGTCGCGGGCATGTTTGGAAATGTTCTGAACCTACGGCATCTGGCACTCCTGGTGGGCAAGGACCGCCCGGTCTACGGGCTGCAGGCCAAGGGGCTGGTCGGTGGCGATGCACCGCACGACCGCATAAGCGACGCCGCCCGCAGCTGCCTGGGCGAGATCCGCCGGATCCAGCCCGAAGGTCCCTATCTGCTGGGTGGTTTCTCCGGCGGCGGCATCACCGCCTATGAGATGGCGCAGCAGCTGAAAGACCAGGGCCAGGACACCGCCGCGCTGATCCTTCTCGACACGCCGCTGCCGGTGCGCCCGGCCCTGTCGCGTCAGGACAAGGCGCTGATCAAGCTGGCAGAGCTGCGCAGCAAGGGCCTGGGCTACCTTGGTGAATGGGCCAGAAACCGCATCGCGTGGGAGTTCGAGAAACGCCGTGCCAAACCGGCAGAAAGCGGCGTCCGGCCGGAATTCAACAACCGCAAGATCGAACTGGCATTCCGCGCCGCCGTCGCAGCCTATGACCTGAAACCGTGGCCCGGCCCGCTGACCCTGTTCCGCCCGCCGCTGGACCGCAAATGGCAGGTCGCAGGCGGCAATTGGGTCAGCAGTGAACGCGAGTATGTGTTCCCCGACAACGACTGGACCCGCTGGGCGCCCGCAGTCGAGGTGGCCGAGGTTCCGGGCGACCATGACAGCATGGTGCTGGTGCCGAACGTCAGCGTGCTGGCCGCAGGCGTCAAGGCCCGGCTGGACGCAACAGACCGGGCGGCGGCCTCCAGCCCGCCCCGCTCCATCCGGGCAGCGGAGTGACCGGCATGGATCAGCAGCGCATCCTCGTCATCCTGTTGAATTTCCGCACCCCGGAGATGACCCTGCAATCCGCCGAGGCGGCGCTGCGCGAGCTGCAAGGCCTGCCGGGCGAACTGCTGATCATCGACAATGGCTCAGGCGACGGATCCTTTGATAAGATTCATGCCGCAGCTCAGGCCCGCGGCTGGCTGGACAGCAACCGGGTGCGGGTGATCGCCTCGCCGGTGAACGGCGGCTTTGGCGCGGGCATGAATATCGGCCTCAGCACCGGCCTCGCGGACGGCAGCGCGCCTGAATTCTACTATCTCCTGAACTCCGACGCCTTTGTGCAGGGCGACACCATCCGCACCCTGCGCGACTTTCTGCTGGAGCGCCCGGGTGCAGGACTTGCGGGCTCTTTCGTGCGCGGCACAGACGGGGAACCGCACCGCACCGCCTTCCGCTTCCCCTCCATCGCCGGCGAGTTTGAGGCCAGCGCCCGCACCGGCATCTTCACCCGGCTGCTGAAGCCCTGGGTCGTCGCCATGGAGATGCCGCAGGCCGAGGTACAGGTCGACTGGACCGCCGGCGCCAGCCTGATGATCCGCCGCGAGGCGATTGAAGCCGCTGGCGGTTTTGACGAGACTTTCTTCCTCTATTTCGAGGAAACCGACCTCTGCCGCCGCGCCGCCCGCGCGGGCTGGCGCACCCACTATGTGCCCGCCAGCGAGGTGGCGCATATCGGCTCTGCCTCCACCGGCAAGAAAGGCTGGCAGCGCACGCCGCAGTACTGGTTCGACTCGCGCCTGCACTACTTCGTCAAGAACCACGGCCGCGCCTATGCCGCCGCGGCCACATTGGCCCGCATCAGCGGCGGCCTGATCTATGGCGTGCGCCGTCTGATCCAGAACAAGCCGCAGGCTGATCCGCCGCATTTCCTGCGCGATCTCTGCCTGCACAGCCTGCGCGCTGTGTTGGCGCCGCGCCGCTTGCCGCCTTCGGAAACGCGCCTCCCTTCTCCGTTCGCAAAGGAGCAGAAATGACCGCCTTCACCTGTGCCCTGATCGGCAATGAATCCCTTCTGATCGGTTGTGCCGATGCGCTGCTGGCCCGCGGCCACCAGATCCGGGCGGTGGTGTCCCGGGACGCAGACATCCGCGCCTGGGCCGCAGACAAGGGGCTGGTCGTTCTGAACACACCCGCTGAGCTCAGCGGCGGTTTTGACTGGCTGCTGTCCATTGCCAACCTCACGGTTATTCCCGATGCGGTGCTGGCGCAGGCGGCAAAGGGCGCCGTCAATTTTCACGACGGCCCGCTGCCCCGCTACGCGGGCCTCAACACCCCGAACTGGGCGCTGATCAATGGCGAGGCGCAGCACGGTATCACCTGGCACCTGATTGAGGGCGGCGTGGATGAAGGCGATATCCTGGCCCAGCGGCTGTTTGATGTGGCGCCGGATGAAACCGCCTTCAGCCTCAACTCAAAATGCTATGCCGCCGCAATGGACAGTTTCGGCGAGATCGTCTCGCAGCTGGAAACCGGTGAACTGAACCGGCGGCCGCAGAACTTGAGCCAGCGCCGCTTGTTCAAAAAGTCAGACAGGCCTGCAGTCGGCGGGATGCTGGATTTCTCCCGCCCGGCAGCCGAGCTGGCCCGGCTGGTGCGGGCGCTGGACACCGGCGGCTACTGGAACCCGATGTGCGCCGCCAAGCTGCGGATCGGCGGGACCGTCCTGCTGGTCGGCGCCGCAGAGGTTGCCGAGGGCAGCAGCGCCCCCGGCACCGTACTGGAGAGTGCAAAGGACAGCCTGACCGTCGCCGCAGGTGACGGCGCCCTCACGCTCTCCCGTCTGACCACTCCCGCCGGACAGCCGCTGGACATCTCCAAACTGGCCGGACCCGGCGACACGTTTCCCTCCCTGACCGCAGCAGAGACCGGGGCACTCACCGCCCGTCTTGCTGCGGTCCAAGGGGGCGAAGACCACTGGCGCCGGCGGCTTGCCGCGATGCAGCCGGTGCAGGTGCCACTGGTTTCAGGCACCTGCAGCAGTGAATACAACCGCCGGGACATCACCCTGCCTGGCGGTCTCAGCGAAGAACAGGCTGCTGCCGGCACCCTTGCCTTCGCTCTGCTCAGCAGCGGCGCGGAAACCGGCGATGTTGCGCTTTCCGTCGAAGGCGTGGAGGGCCTGCCCGGCCTGATCTCCTCCTGGGTACCACTGCAGGCCCAGCGGCAAGATAGTGTTGCGTCCCTGGTGGAGCGCACCGCGCAAGACATTGCAATGGCCCGGAAATCCGGCGGCTTTGCCGAGGATCTGGTGGCCCGCGCACCGGAGATTGCAGCGAAGGCGCAGCCGGGCATCGGCCTGATGCTGGGGGAAGATGCGGCGATTGAGGGCTGCGTTGCAACGGTTTCTCTGAATGGTGGTGTCCTAGCGATGCATTTCGACGCGGCCGCCCTTTCGGCCAAAGCCGCGGATCTGCTGGCCGCGCGGCTGGAACTAGTTCTGAACACCATCGCAGAAGACAGCAGCCGAACCGTTGCGGAGCTACCCGCCCTGCCCGAGGCGGAACGCAAAATGCTGATGGAGGACTGGAACCGGACCGCAACGGAATTCCGCGCGGACCTCACCATCCACGCGGCAATTGAGGCCCAGGCCGCAAAGGCCCCGGGCGCCACGGCGCTGGTGTTCGAGGACCGGAGTTTCACTTACGCCGAGGTAAACGCCCGCGCCAATGCGGTCGCCGCGCGGCTGCGTGAAATGGGCGTGAAACCGGGTGTGCATGTCGGGATCCACATCCGCCGCGCCCCGGAACTGGTGATTGCAGCGCTTGGGGTCATGAAAGCCGGCGGTGCCTATGTGCCGCTGGATCCCGCCTATCCCGCTGACCGGATCGCGCATTACATCATCGATTCCCAAGCGCAGGTGATCATCACGCAAAGGGAGCTCGCCGCCAGCCTGCCTGCGTCGGATGCGCAGGTGCTGGCGATCGAAACAGTTCCTGCGGCAACAGAGGCTGGAAGCATTGACGGCGGTGCCACCGGCAGCGATCTGGCCTATCTGATCTACACCTCCGGCTCAACCGGGCTGCCCAAGGGGGTAATGGTCACCCACGCCAATGTGTCGAACTTCTTTGCCGGCATGGATCAGCGCATCCCGCACCAGCCCGGCGATACATGGCTGGCAGTGACCAGCCTCAGCTTTGACATCTCGGTGCTGGAGCTGTTCTGGACCCTCTCGCGCGGGTTCAAACTGGTGCTGTCGAGCGATGAAAGCAGGCTTGAGCTGTCCAAGGGACCGGTGGCGCGCAGCACCCGCAAGATAGACTTCAACCTGTTCTACTGGGGCAACGACGACGGGCCAGGGCCGCAGAAATACCGCCTGCTGCTGGAGGGCGCCAAGTTCGCCGACCAGCACGGGTTCAACGCCGTCTGGACGCCGGAGCGGCACTTCCATGCCTTTGGCGGCCCCTATCCGAACCCGTCCGTCACCGGAGCCGCGGTTGCGGCAGTGACGCAGAACATCGGCGTGCGCTCCGGCTCCTGCGTGGCGCCCTTGCACCACCCGGCGCGGATCGCGGAGGAATGGGCAGTGATCGACAACCTGACCGCGGGGCGCGCCGGGATCGGATTTGCCTCTGGCTGGCAGCCAGATGACTTCATCCTGCGGCCCGAGAACACGCCGCCCGCCAACAAACCCGCGCTGTTTGAAACCATCGAGACCGTGCGCAGGCTGTGGCGCGGCGAGGAAGCGGCCTTTCCCCGCAAGGACGGCGGTGAGCATCACGTCCTTACCCAGCCCCGCCCGGTATCCAAGGAGCTGCCGGTCTGGGTCACCACCGCGGGCAATCCGGAGACCTGGCGCGAGGCCGGATCGATCGGGGCAAACGTGCTGACCCACCTGCTGGGCCAGAGCATTGATGAGGTCGCGGGCAAAATCCGCATCTACCATGACGCCCTGCGCGAGGCCGGCCATGATCCGGCGGACTTTAAGGTCACGCTGATGCTGCACAGCTATCTGGCCGGCACCCGCGAGGAGGCCCGCCGCATCGCGCGGGAGCCGATGAAGGACTACTTGCGCTCCGCTGCCGGGCTGATCAAGCAATACGCCTGGGCCTTCCCCGCCTTCAAAAAGCCCGAAGGCGTGAAGAACCCGTTTGAAATGGATCTGGAGATGCTGTCGGAGGAGGAGCTGGAAGCAATTCTCGACTTTGCCTTCGAGCGCTATTTCGAGGATTCCGGCCTGTTCGGCACCATCCAGGACGCCTGCCAGCGGGTGGAGCAGCTGAAGCGGATCGGCGTGGATGAAATCGCCTGCCTGATCGATTACGGCATCGCGCCGGAGGTGGTGCTGGAAGGGCTGAAGCCGCTGGCACAGGTGCTGCGGCTGTCGAACGCGCCGCAGGAGCTGGCGGCGGATGACTTCTCGCTGGCGGCACAGATCTTGCGCCACGGCGTCAGCCACATGCAATGCACCCCATCGATGGCGCGGATAATTGCGGCGGATGCAGACGCCAGCGCCTGCCTGGGCCAGCTGCAGCATCTGCTGGTGGGCGGCGAGGCGCTGCCCGGTGATCTGGTGCAGGCGCTGCGCGAGACCACACGGGCGGAGATCCACAACATGTACGGGCCGACCGAGACGACGATCTGGTCGACGATTGAGAAAATCAGCGCCGTGCCTGCGGGGACAGCCGGAATCGGCACGCCGGTTGCCAATACGCATGTTTACGTACTGGACGAGAAACATTCGCCTGTCCCGGCCGGAGTTCCCGGTGAATTGTATATCGGCGGCACGGGCGTCACTGCCGGTTACTGGCAGCGGCCGGAGCTGACCTCTGAACGCTTCATAGAGACACCGTTCGCTGCAACATCCCTCTACCGCACCGGCGATCTGGTGCGCTGGACCGAAGCGGGCAGCCTCGCCTTCCTGGGCCGAACCGATCATCAGGTGAAGATCCGCGGCCAGCGGATTGAGCTGGGTGAGATCGAGGCCGCGCTGACCACGCAGCCGGGCGTGACCGGCGCCGTGGTGGCGCCGCGCGGTGAAGCTGGCGCAGAGCAGCTGATTGCCTACATCACCGCCTCCGCGCCGGTGTCCGGAGAAGCCCTGAAACAGGCGCTGGCGGCCCGGCTGGCTGAGGTCATGGTGCCGGCGCATGTCGTCACCCTGGACGCTTTCCCACTGACTCCGAACAAGAAAATCGACCGACAAGCACTGCCGGACCCGCAGCCGGTACGGGCTGAACCCACCCCGGCGGTGGCGCTGGACGCGGGTGCGCAGGCCCGGATTGCCACGGTCTGGAGCCGCATTCTGGGGGTCAGCGGCATCGGCGCGCAGGACAATTTCTTTGCCCTTGGCGGCCATTCGCTGTTGGCGGTGCAGGCGCACCGGGAACTGCGCGAGGAACTGGGCACCACCGCCCTGTCGATCACCGACATCTTCCGCTTTCCCACCCTGGCCGGGCTGGCCGCCCACATCGAAGGGCTTGCAGGCACCCCTGCAAATACGGAACAACAGCCTGAAGCAACCGCAGCCCCGGACCGCAGCGACATGATGTCGAAACGGCGGGCGATGCGGGCAAACCGCAGGGCAAGGACCGGATGACGGAAAGAAACAGCAGACTGGCGGAGCGGCTGGCCCTGGTCCGGCCGCTTTTTGCCGCCGATGTGGCGCTGGCCGGGGCGGACCCTCTGGCCGCGCCGCCGGCACCGTTGGCAGAGGAAGCTGCGGGGCTGTCGCCGAATGCGGTCGCGAAGCGGCGCAACGAGTTTGCTGCCGGCCGCGACGCCGTGCACCAGGCGATGCGGCAGCTCGGCATGCCTCCTGTTCCGGTGCAGGTTGGCAGCGACCGGGCTCCGGTCTGGCCTGCCCGGGTGGTCGGTTCGATCACCCACACCAAAAGCTGCGCCATGGCGGTGCTGGCCCGTAAGGGTGCAGTGCAGGCGTTGGGGATCGACGTGGAGGAAGATGAGCCCCTGAAAGACGAGCTGCTTCCCGCGATCTGCTCGGACAGGGAACAGGCCTGGCTGAAACGGCAGGACAACCCGGGGCAGATGGCCAAGGTGATCTTTTCCGCCAAGGAGGCGGCCTATAAGGCCCAGTATACCCTGAGCCGGGCGTTTTACGGATTTGACGGGATGGAGCTGGAGTTTGATCTGGCCGAGAGGGCCTATCAGGCATTTTTCACTGCCGACCGGCCGCCGTTTTCGCGCGGCGAGGCGGTCGGCGGGCGCTTTGCCATCGGCGCCGGGCTTATTATAACCACGGCGGAAATCCGGGGGCGCGGATGATGGGGCGCCGGGGGGTTCTGGCAGCCGGAGCGGCGGCCGCGACGTTGGGTCTGATGGTGTTTGCGACCCGCAGCCGCAGCGTGCCCGTGCCGCCGCCGCTGGCCCCGCTTGTAGAGCCGTTGAAGGTGTTTCATCTCGGCCATTCGCTGGTTGGGCCGGACATGCCGCATATGCTGACGCAATTGGCGCCCGAAGGGCACAGCTACAACAGCCAGCTTGGATCGGGCACCTCGCTCAGAGCGCATTGGGAGCCTGATGAAGACATCCTCGATTTTGAGACTGCCAACCAGCCCCCCGCTTACCGGGATGCGAGAGAGGCAATCGGTTCGGGTGAATACAGCGCGGTGGTGCTGACCGAGATGGTCGAGCTGCGCGATGCGCTGAAGTATTTCGATGCGGCCAGGTATCTGGGGAAGTGGGCGGATCTGGTGCGGCAGTCCTCGCCGGAGACGCGCCTGTATCTTTATGAAACCTGGCACAGGCTGGATGACCCGGATGGCTGGCTGCAGCGGGTTGAGCGGGACCTGGAGGCGCTGTGGACACGCCAGCTGCTGGGGGCCGACAACCGCTGCAATCCGCAGCGGCCGGTCTATCTGATCCCTGGCGGGCAGGCACTGGCAGCCGTTGCGCGCGCGGCAGAAGCCGGGGAAATCCCGGGGCTGGCTTCCCGAGAAGCGCTGTTTGCCCGCACGCCAGAGGGCGGTCTGGACACGATCCACATCAATGATCTGGGCGCCTATGTTGTGGCCCTGACCCATTACGCCGTGCTGTATCAGCGCGCGCCCGCGGGTCTGCCGCATCAGCTGGCCCGGGCAGACGGCACCCCGGCGGAGGCGTTCAGCCCGGAAGCCGCGGCAAGGGTACAGCAGATCGTCTGGAAGACCGTGCGCGCCTTGCCCCGAACCGGCCTGGCCGCGGCGGGAGCGCCGGCATGAAGCTGGCGGCGCTGATCACCTCGGCTGTGATGATCGGCCAATCGCTGTTCGGGCAGGGCGGTCCGCACCTGCCGGACGCCCGGTTGCAGGGTATTGCCCGGCCCGCCGTGCAAGCGGCGGCTGTGCACGGCGCTGACCTGCCTGAGGAACCCGGGGCGCTGCCGCAGGATCCCCCCCTGCCCGCGCTCAATGCGGCGGTGCCGCCAGCCCGCCAGCCCATCGCCATCAATCTGGCTGGCATTGCCGACTGGAGCACCCAAGCGCCGTTCCTGGATCATTTCAAGACCGCACGGCCCTGGATAGGCCATCTGCCCGGGCAATGGGGCGGCGTGGAACATGATGAACTGCAGGAGGCGGGTTATCTGGACGCCGCCGGCTGGCCAACGGCGATCCCGCCGGAGCTGAGCTCCATCGGCACGGTGATCCTGACCGACCTGCCGGAAGAGGCGGTTTCGCTCAGAGGCCGCTACGTGCTGCGCTTCGAGGGTGAGGGCATCGTCGAGGTTCTGGGGCGGGCAGAAGACGTCCGTTATGGCAAGGGCGAGGTGCGGTTCGATTTCACCCCCGGTCCCGGCCCGGTTGAGATCCGCATTCAGCGGATGAGCCGGGGCGGCCAATACGTGCGCAATATCACCGTCGTAAAAGAAGCGCATCTGGCGGCCTATGACGGCGGCGCCCTTTTCAACCCGCTGTGGCTGGACCGGCTGGACGGCTTTGCCGCGCTGCGGTTTATGGACTGGATGGCCACCAACGGCTCTGCCCAGACGGGATGGGAGGACCGGCCGCTGCTCTCTGACTACACCTGGGCGCTGAAGGGGGTTCCGGCGGAGGTGATGCTGGCGCTGGCCGGCAGGCTGGGAGCCGACCCCTGGTTCAACATGCCGCATATGGCCGACGACACCTATGTCCGGCATTTCGCGCGTCTGGTGCATCAGATGCTGGACGAAGACCTGCGCGCCTATGTGGAATATTCGAACGAAGTCTGGAACTGGCAGTTCCAGCAAGCCGCTTGGGCCGACGCGCAGGCACAGGCACGCTGGGGCGATGACGGGTTGTGGATGCAGTTCTACGGCGGCCGTGCGGCAGAGGTGTCGCAGATTTGGACCGAAGTGTTCGGCGAAGACAGCGAGCGGCTGGTGCGGGTGGTCTCCTCCCAGACCGGCTGGCTGGGACTGGAGGAGCAGGTGCTGACGGCCCCCCTGTGGAAGGCGGAACGCGCAAACCGCCAAGCGCCTGCCGCCTACTTCGACGCCTATGCGGTGACAGGCTATTTCGGCGGTATTCTGGGGCTGGAGGAACGGGCCGGGCAGGTCCGCGCCTGGATCGACGGCAGCCGTGAGCGGGCACTGGCGGAGGCTGCAGAACGCGGGCTGGCCGGCTCAGCAGCGGCTGCGTTTGCAACGCGGCATCGATATGACGCCGCCAGCGCCCGCGCCGGGGCTGAGTTACGCGACGGTCTGATCTCCGGCAATCCTGCAGACACACTGGCGGATCTGCTTGGCCGTGTGCTGCCTTATCACGCTGGGGTTGCGCAAAAACACGGGCTGGATCTGATTATGTATGAAGGCGGCAGCCATGTGGTTGGTATTGGCCCTACGGTAGAAGACGAAGTGCTGACCGGCTTCTTTACACATTTCAACTACACGGGTGAGATGGGCAGCCTGTACCGCGACCTGCTGGCCGGCTGGCAGGCGCTTGGCGGCAGCCTGTTCACCGCCTATGCCGATGTCGGCGCGCCCGGAAAATGGGGCAGCTGGGGCACATTGCGCACCCTGAGCGACCAGAACCCGCGCTGGGACGCGCTGGAGAGGGTAAAATGACCCCGCAGGTGTCTGTGCTGATCCCGGCCCACAACGAGGCGGAGTATATCGGGGCCTGCCTGCGCGCGGTTTTTGCTTCGGGCCCGCTGCCGACAGGCATGGCAGCGGAAGTGCTCGTGCTGGCCAACGGCTGCACCGACGGGACCGCGGCGCTGGCCCGGGCTGCCGTGACGGCCGAGGGCTGGCAATTGCAGGTGCTGGAATTGCCGGAGGGAGACAAGCTCGCAGCGCTGAACGCCGGTGATGCCGCCGCGCGCGGGGACATCCTGATCTATTTGGATGCCGATGTGCTGATCGCGCCGGATCTGATCGCGCAGGTCGCAGAGGCCTTGGATCTCGACGCACCGCGCTATGCCAGCGGCCGGCCCGAAGTTGCCGCGGCCCAAAGCGCGGTGACCCGCGCCTATGCACGGTTCTGGATGCGGCTGCCGTTCTTCTCCAGCGGTGCGCCGGGCTTCGGGATCTTCACGATGAACCGCGCCGGGCGGCAGCGGTGGGGGGACTGGCCGAACATCATTGCCGATGACATCTTTGCCCGGCTGAACTTTGCCCCGCAGGAACGCATGCAGGTGGCGGCATCCTATAGCTGGCCGATGGTGGAGGGGTTCCGCAACCTGGTGAAAGTGCGGCGGCGGCAGAATGCCGGAGTGGCGGAAGTGGCGCAGAAGTACCCGCTTTTGATGCAGAACGAGGACACCCCGCGCGTCCGCCCCGGCAAGGTTCTGCGCCTGCTGCTGAGCGATCCGGCCGGGTTCCTGGCCTATGCTGCGGTTGCGCTGGCGGTGAAAACGCCGCTGTTTGCCTCCCGCAACCGCTGGACCCGCGGCCGCTGACAGCCCGCCGCTTTTCGCAGCGCTCCCGCGCCCGCAGGTTGCCCTGGCTGCGCCAGCCCATCCTTGGCGGCCTTGGGCGTGGCCCGGCGCCCCGCGCCGGGCCACGCCCAACGGGAGCGGTGCATCTGCAGATGCACCGGCGACGGGCGGGAGCGCGCCGCTGTTATTTTCCGATGGCTTTGCGGAAATGTGCTGCCAGGCGGGCAGCCTCCCTAGCGCTGTCATGCCGCTCCAGCACCCGGGCAAGCCCGGTCTGCCCCATTGCGGAAAGCTTATCCTGAGACGTCTGCGACAGCTCCAGGATTGCCTGAGCCAGCGCCGTTTCATCGCCGGCAGGCACCAGCCAGCCAGTCTTCCCCGGCAGCACCAGCTCCGGTGTGCCCGCGATACAAGTGGCGATAACCGGGCGGGCGGCGGCCATTGCCTCCATCACCACCATCGGCAACCCCTCGGCGAAGGAGGGCATTACAAGCGCATGGGCGCGGCCCAGCTCCTGACGCACGCCGTCCTCTGGCAGCCAGCCCGTGAGGGTGATGTTCCGCTGCAGCCCTAGCCCGGTAATCGCCGCTTCCAGCTCCGGGCGCATTTCCCCGTCGCCGATCAGCGCCAGATGCACATCCGGGATATTCTCCACCAGCTGCGCCATGGCACGGACCAGCACCATCTGGCCTTTCTGCTCGACGAACCGTCCGATCGCAGCCAGCCGCAGCGGTGCCTCGGGCAGCGGCGCAGGATCGTCAAAGCGTTCCGGCTCGATGCCGCAATGCACTACCTTCAGGCTGTCCCATTTTTCAAAAGGCGCCCAGCGGCTCAGCTGGCTCTTTCCGAAACTGCTGACCCCAACGGTAAAGGCGGCGCGGTTGATTTTCTCCCCCAAGGACAGCGCATGGGGGGCGTCGAATTCCTCCGGTCCGTGCACGGTGAAACTGTAGGCCTGGCCGCCCAGTTCATATGCCAGCATCGCGACCGCGGCAGAATTGGTGCCAAAATGCGCGTGAATATGCTGCACGCCCGCCACGGCGCAGCGCTGTTTCACATGGGCCGCTTCGCCGAGGTAGATCAGGTGCCGCATTATTCCCTTGTCCGAGGCGCGCGCCAGTTTCACCGCCAGCGCCAGTGCCTGCGCAAAACGGCGCGGGGCTGCCAGCACCTCTTTTGCCAAGGCGGCCAGCAGGCGGCCAGCGCCAGCATGAAGCACGTACTCGGTGCGCTCAGCCTCGGCCTGGTCGCCGGGATCGGCCAGAGCCGCGCCGGAGGGGCGCATCGCCAGGCGCAGGACCTCCACGCCCTGCTGCTCCAACGCCTGCAGCTCGCGGCGGATGAAGCTGTGTGAGGGCTGCGGATAGGTGTTCAGGACATAAGCAATCTTCAACGCAGCGGCTTCCCGGAATATGCATGTATCCGCGGCAGGTTAGCGGCGGTTTGGCAGCTTGCCCAGCGTTGCATGCCGCTTGTCCCGGGGGCGTGGAGAATGCAGCACATGGGCTGGGATTGTCGCCCCATTTCAGCCGCTTGCACACCTCGCAGCCGCCGTTGCCGCCGCAAGATTGACGCCCCTGCCCCGCCCGCCTAGCCTGCACCGCAGGAGTTTTGGGGATTTGCGCCGGAATGCAGCGGGTTGCTTCGTTTTTTGCCGGCCAGGGGATGATGGCGCGGGTGCTGCGCTCGGCCTCCTGGCTGATGATCGGGTATGGCGGCAGCCAGGCTTTGCGGCTGGCCTCCAACCTGATCCTGACCCGCATCCTGTTCCCTGAAGCCTTCGGCCTGATGGCACTGGTCACAGTGGTAACGGTGGGGCTGTCGCTGTTCTCGGACGTGGGCATCGGGCCATCGATTGCCCAGAACAAGCGGGGCGACGATCCGGCGTTTCTGGACACTGCCTGGACCATCCAGGTGATCCGCGGCTTTGCCCTGTGGGCGCTGACGGCGCTCTTGGCCTGGCCTGCAGCCGCGTTCTATGGCGCGGCGGAGCTGCTGATCTACCTGCCTATCGCGGGTGCGGGCCTGGCCATTGCCGGCTTCAACCCGACGAGGATCGAGACCGCACACCGGCACCTGCTGGCGGGACGGGTCACGGCGCTGGACCTGACGGGCCAGGCCATCGGGCTGGCGGCGATGGTTCTCTTGGCGCTGGCCACGCAATCGGTGCTCGCACTGGTGCTGGGCGGGGTCATTCAGGCCGCGGCCAAGCTGGCCCTGTGCCACTACGGCCTGCCGGGGGCCGCCAACCGCTTCCGCTGGGAGAAGGCGGCGGCGCGGGAACTGATCCATTTCGGCAAGTGGATTTTCCTTTCCACAGCCTTCTGGTTCCTGACCTCGCAGGGGGACCGGGCGATCCTGGGCAAGTTCGTGCCGCTGGAGGTGCTGGGGATCTACAATATCGGCTATTTCCTGGCGAGCTTTCCGATGCTTCTGGGCCATGCGGTGAACCAGCGTCTGATGATCCCGGTCTACCGCGGCAAGCCAGCGCAGGCCGCACCCGAGAACCTGCGGCGGCAGCGGCAGCTGCGCTACGGGCTGACGGGCGGAATCCTCTGCCTGTTGCTGCTGATGGCCTGGGCCGGGCCGTGGCTGGTCCAGTTTCTGTATGATGACCGCTACCTGCAGGCCGGGCCGATGATTGTGCTGATTGCCCTCGCGTTGGCGCCTGCGGTGATAACCATGACTTATGACCAGGCGGCGCTGGCAGCGGGCGACAGCCGCGGTTTCTTTGTGTTTTCGGCCGCCCGCGCCTGCCTGCAAACACTTCTTTTCCTATGCGGCGTAGCCTGGTTCGGGCTGGCTGGCGGTATCGCGGCGCTGGGACTGGCAATGCTGGCGGCATACCCCGTACTGGTGCGGCTGGCGCGCAGGCATCACGTCTGGGACCCGCTGCATGACACCGTCTTTGCGCTGCTGAGCGGCGCAGCAGGCGGCGCTGCACTGACCTGGCATTGGGCTGCAGTCACTGAAATGGCGGCGGCGCTGAGAGCGCCTTAGCCACGGCCCAAGGGACCGGGAACGGCTTATTCGCTGCAAGCGGAGGCCGGCCGCGAGCGGCAGCACCGAGCCCTCCGAGCCGGCCGCCGGGCAGATATTCAATGATGCCTATGACTTGCGCCGGAACAGCCCGCGGCGCGGCGGGCAGGTGTCCATCACGGGAATGGAAACCACGGGCACCAGTCCGGTTTCCCGCTCCATCTGCGCGGCCGTGCGCAGCACCGGGTGGCGCAGTTCCTGAAGGAAGGCGGCGAGCAAGGCGAGAATGACACTGGCCGCTGCGCCCATCAGTGCCTTGGTTTTCCGGGCGCCGGTCACCGGGTAATCCGGCAGCGGCGCGGGTTCGATCACCGTCAGGCGCTCTGACTGATGGCTGGTCTCCAGCCGGAAACCGACCTCCGCCTCGTTGCGGCGGGCGGTCATCTGTGCCAGTTCGCCCTGCAATTGCTCCAGCCGGCGGTCATATGCTCCAAGCTGACGCTCGACCTCCGGGGTGGTCTGCAAGGAAGCCTCGAGCCCGGCCTTGCGCTGGGTCAGCAGTGCCTCTTGCGCGTCCAGCGTCGCCAGCTGCTGTTCGGCCTCTTCCTGCAGGCGGCGGGCAGTTGCGGCACGTTCCGTCGCCCGGGCCCGGTCGGCGGCGCGGCGGATCTCGATTCGCTCGCGGGCGATTTCCAGAAGACCCTCGTTCATCGCCGCAATTTCAGCCCGGCGGAATTCGATAGTTCCGGGCAGGGTCACGTCATTTGCGTTGCGGTAGGCGGCGATTTCATCCTCCAGCGCAGCAACCTGTTCCGCCAGGGCAGCCTCTTTTTCCGCAAAGAAGCTTAGGGTCTCGCGGGCCTGGTCGATGCGGGTAGCGATGCTGAGCTCGATCGTGCGGCGGCCGAATTCACTGGCGACCTGCTGCGCCTGCTCCGCTGTGGGCATCCGGGCGGTGATAGTCAGCACCGATATGGTGCCGTCATCAGCAAAACCCTCGCGGGCGGCGGCAACACCAGTGATCTGCACAGCTGTCCGCAACTGCACCACCTTCTGCAAATCGGTCAGAGACTTCTGATCAGCGTAAAGGCCGAATTTCTCGATTATTTCCAGCAATGTCCCGCGGGCCATCAGGCGCTGTTCGATCAGCTGCATGCGCCGTGCCGATGAGCCCTCGACAGTGGATTTGGCCAGCTCGCCGGCAATTTGCGGCTGGGTGATCTGCAGCACCTCTGCCGTTTCATATTCATGCTGCTGGCTGGCGGCAAACCACAGCGATAGCAGACAGCCGAAGACAAACACGCAGGCAATGGTGAACAGCCTGCGCCGCACCATGTCGAGAAAATCGCCCAGTGTGTAGATCGGCCCCATCTGTCTGCTCTCATGCTGCCGGACACCCCGGCCGTTCAAATTCTTTCAAGCCGCGCCCAAGACCGCCGCCTCCGGTTATACACCATGGCAACCGGGCGAAACTATGGCGTTTCAGTGCTCAGTTCAGCGGGCTGTCCGACTTGCGCGCGCGGTTCAGAACCACCCCCAGCAGCTCCGTGTGGCCAGCAAGCATCTTCTCGCAGGCAGCCAATTGAGCCGCGGTGGTGCTGGTGCCGTCGGAAATCAGCAGCACCCCGTCAACCTGCGGCAGAAAAGCGGCAGTGTCGTCATGCTCCAGCACCGGCGGCAGGTCGAACAGCGCGGTCTCCGCACCGCTGCGCAGCATCAGATCGTCCACCGCCGCGCTGCAGCTCCGGCTGTGCAGGATCTCGGCAGCATCCTGATCCTGAGCGCTGTTCAACCCGACAGCCAGCGACGGCAGGGGGCGCAGCAGCTGGTCTTCCATTTGAACTGCACCTGACAGCAAGGCGCCCATATCAGCAGCGGCCTGGATCCCCATGGCCTGTGCGATCCCCGGCTGCCGGAAGTTCAGATCCATCAGCACGGTGCGGCTGCCGGGAACCCGCGCTAGGCTGAGCGCGAGATTGACCGCGGAGAAGGTGCTGCCGCAGCCCGTTGCAGGAGCTGTCACCGCAACCCGCTTCCAGCCGCGCGCCTTGAGAGTATGCGAAAGCCGGGTGCGAAGCAGATCAAACGATTTGGCGGCAGGTGCGGTGCGGAACTGACTGACCAGCGGCAGCCGCACCTTTCGCTCCGCTGCATCCTGGAATGGAACCTGCCGGATCCGCTCCCAAGGTTCCGGCAAAGTGGCAGGCAGCTGAGCAGAAACAGCTGAGGCAGGCGCTTCCAAAGGGCTCAGCCGCGACTCCTCGGAAGCCGCGGGCGCAGTCTCCGCCGGGGCACGGCGGCGGCGGAACCGCTTGAACCCTTGCTCGCTCATGCCGTCCTCTTCATCCTTTTCCAACTGCTGGGAGCCACGCACCGGGCTGGCGGTGACGGCCCCTGTTACAGCAAAATGCTTCACAACCACGCTCCCTGCAATGGCCGGAAAGTCTGATGCCGGCGCAGCGGGCGCCGCAACAGCAGACCAGAAAGGCGTTAATATCCCGTCCCCTTCAGCACAACTCCGGCTGTTCGCCAGATCAGCGCCAGGTCACAACCCAGAGACAGGCCGTGCCGGTAATCCGCGTCCGCCCGGGCGCGGCTGGAGAAACTGCCTTCATTGCGGACGGACACTTGCCAGACACCGGTGATTCCCGGCCGCAGTGCGAAGTAGGCGCGCGCATCGCCATAGAGCGGCAGCTGGTCCGGCATCATCGGGCGCGGCCCGACCAGGCTCATGTCCCCCTTTGCAACGTTCCACAGCTGCGGCAGCTCGTCCAGCGAGGTGGCGCGCAGGAAGCGGCCGACACGGGTGATCCGCGGATCGTTCTTAAGCTTCTGGGTCTCATCCCATTCCCGGCGCAGCACCGGATCCGTCTCCAGGTATAGCTGCAGCAGCTGATCCGCATCACGCACCATGGTGCGCAGCTTCAAAATGCGGAACCTCTGTCCGCCACGGCCCAGCCGGGCCTGAGTGTAAAAGGGCCGCCCGCCCTCCAGCCACAGCGCCGCTGCACACACGGCAACCAGCGGCAGGACGACCGGCAGGCTCAGCAGCACCAGCAGCAGATCAAGGACCCGCTTGCCGCTTGCCGCATAGGCACCGCCGCCTGTGCGCCGCTCCCTGCTCAAGTCTGCCTGACCCGCCCGCCCAAGACTGTTCAGGGCAGAGTTCACATTGGCCGGTTGCATATGCAGCGGGCGGAGAAAAGCAACGGCCTTGGATGCCAGCCTTCCCTCAACCTCAACCCGCGCAAATGACAGCCCCGCCCCTTCGGAAGCCGCATCTCTCATTCCACTTTCCCTCACTCCAGCCGGTTCCCACGCCTGGGCCGCCGCCTGAATCGGCGGGCTGTCACAATTCACCCGGACAGTCCGCAGACCTGCGGCCGCGGATTGCCGTTACTGATTTTCAGGTTCGAAACGGGGCGCGCCCCCACGCGCCCGCGCCATTTTCATTCGGCCGCCTCAAATAACCGGCGGCGGTGCAATCCAGCACTCCGCCCTAATTAGGACATATTTATACAATTGCGTGTAAAATTTACATTTCCCGGCAAAATGCAACGCAATCATGCAATTCACCCGGAATTCCGGTGAACGATGGCGGGGAAACCTCCGGATTGTTTCCCAAGGACGCAGGCGCATCCCGGAATCAAAGCGCTGACGCTGCAGATTTGGTTCACAAAACGGCTCCGGAAGGCCAGGCAAATGGCAACGCCTTGCAGCCGCAGGTTCGGAGAAATGCTTTTCCATCTCATAGACAATTGCCCGTGCGGCCCGCAGCTGCCGAAAGCTGGCACACAGCGGCCGGCCGTTCACCGGCGTAATAGCAGCACTTCGCGCTGGCGGAGCCGTTGGGGCAAAGGCAGCCCGCAGGCCTTTGCATGCCTGCAGCAGGTCTCTGCCAGGCGGCGCACTTGCCGGATCCCGGGATCGCGGCCATAAGCCACGGTACCGAAATGAAGGAGGACGTAAGGGCATGATGCAGGCTACTGGCAGCAGCTCCAGCTGGCTGGCCGCCAATCTGGAGGGAACAACACTGACCGCTTGGCCTGTAGCCAACGGAACCGCGGGTCCGGCCCAGGTCCAGAAACTGCAGGACAGCAGTCCTGCGGCGCTGGCCGCCGGACTACGGCAGCTGCTGTCCGGCGAGGCCCAGCCCCTGGTTCTCGGCGGCAGTCCACTGCTGCCGCCGCAGAACGTGCCGGCTGAACCTGCCGCAGCGCGCTTGGCAGCGGTAAAACTGGAAGAGCTGACTGTCCACGCCCTGCCGGGGCTGAGCCAGCCTGCGCCGAGCGGGCTGATCAAAGGGGCTGCAGCCCGGCTCCGCGGATTTTTGCAGCTCAATCCGGATTGGGACGGGGTGGTGTGCCTGCCTGGCAGCGCTGTCACCCATTGGGTTCAGGTCAGTGCCAGGGAGGCGGTCAGCTTCCAAAGCGCGCTGACCGGGCAGCTGGCGGCTGCGGTGATGCAGCCAGAGGTGCTGGGCGCCAACGCCGAATGCAACATGACGGCGCTCACCGCCGCGGCGGCGGATGGCATCGCCAAGCCGGAACTTCTGGCGGCGCGGCTGGCGGCACTCCAGACGGAGTCCACGCTGGGGCTTGTGCAGGCAGAGGAAGCATGCGGCAGGCTCTGGGGGCTGCTGCTGGGGGCGGAACTGGCTGCCTCCCGGCCCTATTGGCTGGGTCAGAATGTGGCGTTGCTTGCCGAGGCACCGCTGCAGCCCTTCTATCAAGCGGCGCTGGAAGCCCAAGGGCTGCCGGTTACAAAGGCTGACGCACAGCGTATGACGCTGGAAGGGCTGACCCGGGCCTGGGCCGCTGGCTAAGGTCAGCTTATCCGTTGCTGCAGCACATTGCGATCGGGACGCTCAGCGGCATTCTTCCGCGTCTCCTGGCACCCCGGCTGTGCCGGTCAGCCTCGGCAGCCTTGGGTGTGGCGCCTTCCATCAGGAAGGGCGAAGCCGGGCGGAAGCCCCCTGCCTGCGGGTCCGCTGCCCTTCCGGCCTATGACTTTGCCGGGCCGGCCCTGTATCGCGCTCCCTTCCGCGGCGGATGCTCTGGCGGGCCGGCAAAGCACTGGGCGATTTTCATCCAGATTTCGGCGGCGGTGCCGGAGACCCGTAAACCAGTGTCAGCAATGCTGCGCACCTGGGTGACAACCTGGGCAAACTCCACAGCAGAGCCTTTGACATAAACCGCATCCTGCGGGGTATTCCATTCCCAAACCGCGCCCGACGGCCCGGTCAGCTGCACAAAAGGCGCAGGCTCCGGCACGTCCAGCGCACGGTTGCGGAAGCTCCAGCCATAAGTTGCCACCCCCAGATGCGCGATGTTGCGGATGCGGTCGTGCTCCTGCCGCTCCAGCCCTAGGAGGTCGAACACCTCCTGCCCATGCGCCCAGGTTTCCATCTGCCGGGCTGTGACGGAACTGAGCGCGCTCATCTCAGGCCCGATCCATTTTAGCCGCGCCTTAGGGTCTGCCGCGGCGAAAGCATCGGCGCAACGCTCCGCCCCCTCCTGCCAGGCCGCAAACAGCGCCCGGCCGCTGAGGCCATCCAGCCAGGGGAACTGGCACTCGAGGATCGAACGGCCTGCCTGCATATCCTGCAGCACCGGCGCGATGAAGGCTGCAAAGGCGTCCTCGCCCTGCAGCGAGGCCTCTGCCGCTGCGTTGAACAGGTGCAGGTGCCCCAGCACGTGATCGATGGTCCAGGCCTTGAACTGGGTTTCGCGATGAAACTCCGTTTCCGGCAAATTCTCAAGGATGGCCGCCAGGGCGCGGCTTTCAGCGCGGAAATCTTCGGCCTGCTGCATGACCTCTCCCCTTTTCGTTTCGCGCGGCAGAATAGCCGGGCGGGATGCGGGACCGAAACAGGGACCATGCGTCACACTAGGGGGTGCTGAAGCGGCGGCGGCCTCAGGGCAGCGGATCAGTCTTGAAGAGCCGGATCTTGAGACCGCCGTGAGCCACAGGCGCGCCGAAGGGCAGAAACGGCAGGTTAGTGGCCTTGGCCAGGGAGGTTTCCGAGGTGACGATACCCACCCGCCAGCCGGAGAAGCGCTCCTTCATCACCTGCCCCAAGGCGCCGTATAGGGCATAGAGCAATTTCTTGTTTCCGATCCGGGCGCCATAGGGCGGGTTGACGATGACCAGGCCCGGCGGGCCTTCAGGGCGCTGCAGGTCGCTGACCGCGGCCTGGGCAAAACGGGTGCAATCGGCCACGCCCGCCCGGTCCGCGTTGGCAGCGGCCATCTCCACGGCGCCCGCGTTGCGGTCGGAGCCGTGGAACTGCAAATCGGTCTCGCGCACCTCGCCCTGCTGCTTCATCTCTGCCCAGGCGTTCGCATCAAATGTTGCAAGCTGTTCAAAGGCAAAGCTGCGGCTGCGGCCGGGCAGCAGGCCCTTGGCGATCTCGGCCGCCTCGATCACAAAGGTGCCGGAGCCGCACATCGGATCCACCACCGGCTCGCTGCCGTCAAAACCGCATTCACGCAGGAACAGAGCGGCCAGGTTTTCCCGCATCGGCGCCTTGCCGACGGCCGATTTATGGCCGCGCTTGTGCAGCCCCTCGCCAGAGGTGTCGACGCTGAAGACGCAGAGGTTGTCCTCGATCCGCAGTTTCACGGTTAGTTCGGCGTCCTTGGTGACAGGGGCGCCGAGGGTCTCAGTAATCGCCTTTTCCACCCGCTGGGCGGCGGCGCCGGCGTGGTAGATCTTGGATTTCTTGTTGGTGGCGACCTCCACCTTCACCGGCACATCCGAACACAGTACCTCGCTCCAGGGAAACTTGCGCGCCCGTTTGTCGAGCTGCGCGAGGTGGAAGGCGCGGAATTCGCCGATCCTTGCCAGCACCCGTGCGGCGCCGCGCAAGGAAAGGTTGGCGCGCCAGACCTCACTCCAGTTGCCCTGCACGGTGACCCCGCCCGGCACGGCCTTGGGCGCGGCAAAACCCAACTCCTTGGCCTCAGCCAACAGCGCCTGTTCCAGCCCCGGCGCTGCGGTCAGAAAGATCTCGAAAGTTGTGTCTTGCGTCATGCTGACCTCCATAGACGCAAAGCCGATCCGCGGCGACAGTTTTTTCAGATCCCGCCATTGGGGAAACTGCCGTAGCGCTACAACCGCAAATGCTGCGCCGCGGCGTAGCGCAGTTGTGCAAAAGGAGCGATATTTATATAACAAATTCAACATGATATTCATTACTAAAAAATTAGTTTGACAACATAATCCAACCTATGAAAGCTCTATGCCAGTCAGGTGCAGCCAAAGCGCAGCTGGCCTCAAGAGACTTTCAGGGAGGAAGAGATGCGTAAGTATCTTCTCTCCGCAGCAGCCGTTTGTGCGGTGGTTGCGGGATCAATTGGCTATGCCGACGAAATGGCGGCCAAAAAATGGATTGATGAAGAGTTCCAACCTTCGGCTTTGTCCAAGGATGAACAGCTGTCAGAGATGCAGTGGTTCATCAAGGCCGCGGAACCTTACAAAGGCATGGAGATCAACGTGCTGTCGGAAGGCATTCCGACGCATAGCTATGAATCCGAAGTGCTGACCAAAGCGTTTGAGGAAATCACCGGCATCAAGGTGAACCACCAGATCCTGGGTGAAGGCGAGGTCGTTCAGGCCGTGCAGACCCAGATGCAGACCAAGCGGAACCTCTATGACGGCTACGTCAATGACTCCGACCTGATCGGCACCCACTCGCGCCTGCAGCTCGCCTACAACCTGACCGACATGATGGAAGGCGACTTCAAGGACGTGACCAACCCTGGCCTCGATCTGGATGACTTCATGGGCACCCAGTTCACCACCGGCCCGGATGGCGATCTGTACCAGCTGCCCGACCAGCAGTTCGCGAACCTGTACTGGTTCCGCAAAGACTGGTTCGACCGCGAAGACCTGCAGGCCGCGTTCAAGGAAAAATACGGCTACGACCTGGGCGTCCCGGTCAACTGGTCGGCCTATGAGGACATCGCCGAGTTCTTCAGCGAGCACGTCAAGGAAATCGACGGCACCGCGATCTATGGCCACATGGATTACGGCAAGCGCGCGCCCGACCTCGGCTGGCGCATGACCGATGCCTGGCTGTCGATGGCAGGCGCCGGCTCCAAGGGTGAGCCGAACGGTGTGCCGATCGACGAATGGGGCATCCGGATGGAGGAAGGCTCCTGTAACCCGGCTGGCGCCAGCGTCACCCGCGGCGGTGCCGCCAACGGCCCGGCGGCGGTCTACGCGATCCGCAAGTGGGACGAATGGCTGCGCAAGTATGCGCCTCCGGGCGCTGCGTCCTATGACTTCTACCAGTCGCTGCCGGCACTGGCACAGGGCAACGTGGCACAGCAGATCTTCTGGTACACCGCTTTCACCGCCGACATGGTGAAGCCGCAGTCCGAAGGTAACAACACCGTCGACGCCGAGGGCAACCCGCTGTGGCGGATGGCGCCCAGCCCGCACGGCCCCTACTGGGAAGAAGGCCAGAAGGTCGGTTATCAGGACGTGGGTTCCTGGACCTTCCTCAAGTCCACCCCGCTGGACCGCGCACAGGCTGCCTGGCTCTACGCCCAGTTCGTGGTGTCCAAGACCGTGGACGTGAAGAAATCGCACGTTGGCCTGACCTTCATCCGCGACTCTTCGGTGAACCACGAGAGCTTCACCGAGCGCGCACCGAAACTGGGCGGCCTGGTCGAGTTCTACCGCTCGCCTGACCGCGTGGCATGGTCGCCGACCGGCATCAACGTGCCGGACTATCCGAAGCTGGCCCAGATCTGGTGGCAGCAGATCGGTGACGTGAACTCCGGCGCCTTCACGCCGCAGGAAGCGATGGACCGCCTGGCCGAGGAAATGGACATCGTCATGGCCCGCATGCAGCGCGCAGACGAGCAGGCGAATGTCTATGGCGGCTGCGGCCCGCGCCTGAACGAAGAGAAAGACGCGGAGTGGTGGTACGCCAATGGCGGCGCCAAGCCGCCGCTGGAGAACGAGAAGCCGCAGGGCCAGACCGTCAACTATGACGAGCTGGTGGCCCGCTGGGCAACCAACTAAGGCCTCCTCCCGGCCCGGCCAGCGATCCCCATCATCTGGCCGGGCTATCCTGGCCCTGGAGACCCTCTTCCGTCATCCGGGGCCATCTTCCCCAAGATCAGAGCGCGCCCCTGCCCCGCGCGCGAACAGGCCGCCTGCCGGAAAGTCAAAGCAAGATGGCACTCGAACTCAAGGGTGTGACCAAGCGCGTCGGCGCCATTCAGCACATCAAGGAAACCTCCCTGCTGCTGGAGCCCGGTCACTTCAACGTCCTCCTCGGCGCCACTGGCTCCGGAAAGACCTCACTCATAAAACTGATGGCGGGCCTCGACCCGATGGCCAGCGGCCAAGTGCTGATGGATGGCGAGGATGTCAGCCGTCTCAGCACACAGAAGCGCAACATCAGCCTGGTGCATCAGTTCTTCATCAACTACCCGCACATGACGGTGTTTGAAAACATCGCCTCGCCGCTGAAAGTGGCTGGAATGGCGAAGTCGGAGATCGAAGGCCGCGTCGAAGAGGCCGCCGCGATCCTGCAGCTGAAGCCGATGCTGCACCGCCGCCCGCATGAGCTGTCCGGCGGCCAGCAGCAGCGCTGCGCACTGGCCCGCGCGATTGCCAAGGAAAGCCGCGCGGTGTTCCTGGATGAGCCGCTGGCCAACCTTGACTACAAGCTGCGCGAGGAGCTGCGCGACCAGCTGCCCGAACTGTTTGCAGGCCGCGGCGCGGTGGTGGTCTACGCGACCTCCGAACCCGAAGAGGCGCTGCTTCTGGGCGGCAAGACCGCGCTGATGCGTGACGGCCGGGTGACCCAGTTCGGCCCCACCGCCGAAATCTACCGCAACCCCGGCAATGTCGATGCGGCTCGGGTGTTCTCCGACCCGCCGATCAACACCGCCGAGATCACCAAGCAGGGCAGCATGGCCCGCCTGGGCGCCGGCGTCACCTGGGAGCTGAGCGGCGCTGCCGTTGGGCTGGCAGATGGCACCTACACCATCGCCATCCGCCCGCACCACGTGCTGCCTGTCGCGAAAAACGGCGCCCATGTGCAGCTGTCAGGCCAGGTGCAGGTGACGGAACTCTCCGGCTCCGAAAGCTCCGCCCATTTCGACATGGGTTCCGGCAGCTGGGTCTCGCTGGCCCACGGCGTCCACCCCTATCAGGTGGGCGAGCTGCACGACTTCTACATGGACCCCGCGCAGGCATATTTCTTTGCCCCCGACGGCAGCCGCGCGGCGTGAGGCATCAATGGCTAAAATAACTCTCTCCAAACTGCGCCACAGCTATCTTTCGACGCCGAAGTCCGACTCGGATTACGCGCTTAAGGAAATCGACCTCGACTGGACCGACGGCGGCGCTTATGCGCTGCTCGGCCCCTCGGGCTGCGGCAAATCCACCCTGCTCAACATCATCTCGGGACTACTGGTCCCGTCCGAGGGCCAGATCCTGTTCGACGGCAAGGACGTGACCGCCCTGCCCCCGGATCAGCGCAACATCGCTCAGGTGTTCCAGTTCCCGGTGATATACGATACCATGACGGTCTACGACAACCTGGCGTTTCCCCTGCGCAACCGCGGCCGGGACGAGGCCACCGTGCACGAGCGGGTGATGGCGATTGCCGAAATGCTCGAAGTCACCGAGATGCTGGAGCAGAAGGCGGCAGGCCTGTCACCGGACAATAAACAGAAGATCTCCATGGGCCGCGGCTTGGTGCGCGAGGACGTCAACGTGGTGATGTTCGACGAACCGCTGACCGTGATCGACCCGCACCTGAAGTGGAAACTGCGCTCCAAGCTGAAAGAGCTGCACCAGCGGGTCAAGGCGACGATGATCTACGTCACCCACGACCAGACCGAAGCGCTGACCTTTGCCGATCAGGTGGTGGTGATGCAGCTGGGCGAGGTTGTGCAAATCGGCACCCCGGTGGAGCTGTTCGAGCGCCCCGCGCACACTTTCGTCGGCCACTTCATCGGCTCGCCGGGGATGAACATCCTGCCTTGCGAACTGCACCAGGGGTCTTCTGTCTTTGCAGGCCAGTCCGTTGCCCTGGAAGGCCCCGTACAGGGCGCCGCAAACGGCCGGACCGAGATCGGTATCCGCCCGGAGTTCGTCTCGCTGGCGGATCACGGCCTGCCCGCGGCCGTCACCAAGGTCTCTGACATCGGCCGCCACACGGTGGTGGAATGCGAGGCCGGCGGCTGCCGCATCAACGCGATCACCGATGGCGCCGCCCCCGAAAAAGGCAGCGCCGTGCGCCTCGCCTTCCGCCAGGACATGACCCGGCTTTACGTGGATGGCTGGCTTGCCACCTCCCCCGCTGCAGACGAACAAGGAGCGGCCTGATGAAAACCGAAAACCAGAAAGCCTGGTTCTTTGTGCTGCCGGTGCTGGCGCTGGTCGCCTTCAACGCGCTGATCCCGATGATGACGGTGGTCAACTACTCGGTGCAGGAGACCTTTGGCGACAACGTGTTCTTCTGGCAGGGCCTGGACTGGTTCCAGCAGATCCTGCGCTCTGACCGCTTCCACGCGGCGCTTGGCCGCCAGTTCCTGTTCACTTTCCTGATCCTGATCATCGAGGTGCCGCTGGGCATCGCCATTGCGCTGTCGATGCCGCGCAAGGGGTTCTGGGTGCCGGTGTGCCTGGTGCTGATGGCGCTGCCGATGCTGATCCCGTGGAACGTGGTCGGCGCCATGTGGAACATCTTCACCCTGCCCGACATTGGCCTCTTGGGCTATTTCCTGAACCATGTGCTGGGCATCTCCTATGACATGACGCAGGATCCGGTTGCAGCCTGGGTGACCATCGTCACCATGGATGTCTGGCACTGGACCTCGCTGGTGGTGCTGCTGAGCTATGCGGGCCTGGTGTCGATCCCCGACGCCTATTACCAGGCGGCCAAGATCGACGGCGCCTCCAACTGGGCGGTGTTCCGGTTCATTCAGCTGCCGAAGATGAAGACGGTGCTGACCATCGCCATCCTGCTGCGCTTCATGGACAGCTTCAACATCTACACCGAACCGTTCGTTCTGACCGGCGGCGGTCCCGGCAACTCCACCACGCTGTTGTCGATCGACCTGGTAAAAATCGCGCTTGGCCAATTCGACCTCGGCCCCGCTGCCGCCATGTCGCTCATCTATTTCGCAATCACTCTTCTGGTCAGCTGGCTGTTCTACACGCTGATGACCAAAGACGACCTGAATTAAGGAGGCGGACCGGTGCAAAAACGATCCATCGTCCCCGTGGTCTATATCCTGTTCCTCATGCTGCCGATCTACTGGCTGGTGGCAATGAGCTTCAAGACGACCAATGAAATCCTCTCGGGCTTCTCGCTGTTCCCGCAGACTTTCACGCTCGACAACTACATCGCGATCTTCACCGATCCGACCTGGTACTGGGGCTACATCAACTCGATCCTCTACGTGACGATCAACACGCTGATCTCAGTTGCCGTGGCGCTGCCCGCCGCCTATGCCTTCAGCCGCTACCGCTTCCTTGGCGACAAGCAGCTGTTCTTCTGGCTGCTGACCAACCGGATGGCGCCGGCCGCCGTGTTTGCGCTGCCGTTCTTCCAGCTCTATTCTGCGTCCGGGCTGTTCGACACCCATATCGCGGTGGCGCTGGCGCACTGCCTGTTCAACATCCCGCTGGCGGTCTGGATCCTCGAAGGCTTCATGGGCGGCGTGCCGAAAGAGCTGGATGAAACCGCCTATGTCGACGGCTATTCCTTCCCGCGCTTCTTCGCCACGGTCTTCATCCCGTCGATCAAGGCAGGCGTCGGCGTGGCCGCCTTCTTCTGCTTCATGTTCTCCTGGGTGGAACTGCTGCTGGCCAAGACCCTGACTGCGGTCGAGGCAAAGCCGATCGCCGCTACCATGACCCGCACCGCGTCCAGCGCGGGCTATGAACTGGGCCTGCTGGCGGCAGCGGGAACTTTGACAATCATTCCGGGCGCCATCGTGATCTGGTTTGTCCGCAACTACATCGCGAAGGGTTTCGCGATGGGGAGGGTGTAATGCTTTCATGGATGGCCTGGACCTGGCCCACTGCCCTGTTGTTCATCGGTATCTTCAGCGCCATCGGCGTGCTGATCATCGCTGAAATCCGTCACCCCGGCGGCGATGCCCGCAAGGGCGTGCTCGGCCTCACCACCACCCGCGGCGACCGGCTGTTCATCAGCCTGCTGGGCACCTCCTACATCTTCCTGGCCTGGCTTGGCCTGGTGGGGATGCCGCTGTGGTGGCCGTTGGGGCTGTCGATCGCCTGGGGCATCTTCTGCTTCTGGAAGGTCTGAATGCGCTGCGGGTCAAGGGGGCCGAAGGTTCCACCGCAGGCGGCTTGCCCTTGACCCGCGAACCCCAAACGCAATCAGGGCAGGCCATGAAGGCAAACTTGCATTTCAAGGTCTTCACAGCCCAAACCTGCAACGGCTGCGCTGGATGCCGCCCCAACGTCCGGCCCGCCCCCTGCTGAAAAGAGCGCGCGGCAGCGCAGATTTTGACAATAGAACCCCGCCCGCCGCGCATCTTCTAAAAAAATAGTTTTCACGGAAGCCTGCTTCCCCTAGCATGACTGGAACGACCATATGAGCCGGACTGCCGAGGCGATGCGCAAGAAACACGACACTTCCCTGCTGACCGAGGTTGAGCTGGAATTCATGACCGTGGTCTGGGACATGGGCGGCGGCACCGTGCGCGATATCCTTGCCGAGCTGAACAAGATGCAGGAACGCGCCTACACCTCGGTGGCCACGGTTCTCAAGATAATGGAGCAGAAGGGCTTCCTCACCAGCGAGCGCAAGGACCGCTCCCTGGTCTACCGCCCCGCCGTTCCCAAGGCAGAGTATCAGAAAACATCTCTGAAAAACCTTTCGAGCAAGCTTTTCAACGGCGCGCCCGCCGCATTGGTGGCGCGGCTGGTCGATGATGAGGATGTGACCGATGAGATGCTCGAGGAGATGCGGGCGCTCTTGGAGGAAAGGCTGGGGGATAATGAACGCTGATGTTCTGCTGAATGCCTATATTGACCTGAATATCCTGCTGCTCGCGGGCACCTTGTTGTGGTTCGCAGCCCGCAAGGCGCTGGCGCGCAGCCCGCTGGGGCGCGCCTACCGGCCGCAGCTGCGGCTTTTGAATAGCATGACGGTGCTGCTGGCGGCCTCCCCCCTGCTGATCCTGGCCTTCACCCGGTTCGTCATCGCCCATCCGCCGAATTTCTCCGACATGCTGGTTTCGCAGTACCTGCAGGGCAACGTCAGTATGAGCGCCGGCACGTTCGAGGCCACCCTCGGCCTGCGCGAGGACGCGGTGCGCGGCCTCACCAGCCTGCAGCCGGCTTGGGCGCAAGCCATTGCCGCAGCCTTTGCCGCCGGGGCGCTGATCTGCCTGGCGCATGTGGCGGTTTCCGTATTCCGGCTGCGCCAAAATCTGCGCGGCGCCTTTACCTGGAAACGCATCGGCCGGATACAGCTGATGGTGTCCGATGATATCCGCGTGGCCTATTCCACCCGCGGGCCGTTTTGCCGCTATGTGGTGCTGCCTTCATCGCTGCTGAACGACCCGCGCGATCTGCGCCTGACTGTCGCGCATGAGCTGCAGCACTTCCGCCAGCGCGATATCGAATGCGAATTCCTGCTGGAGCTGCTGCGCCCCGCCCTGTTCTGGAACCCCGCCTTTTATATGTGGCGGCGCGAAGTGCGGCTGCTGCGGGAGTTTGCCTGCGACCAGGCGCTAATGGCGCGGCCCGGTTTCGATGTGCGCGCCTATTGCGAATGCCTGATCCGCGCCTGCGCCCATGCCGCCCGCGGCCCCGCCCTGTTCACCCGCCGCAGCCCGGCGGTGGCGCTGGTCGACCGCCGCGAAACCCGCCGCGGGGCGTCCCTGCAGCGCCGCATTATCGCGGTGACGGCGGTTCAGCCGCAAGGCCCGAACTCGCTGGGCTGGGGGCTGGTGTCCTTGGCAATGGCCGGGGTGGTGCTGGCAACCGCGATGCTGCTGCAGCGGCCCAGCGACTGGAGCCATGACCGGATCATGCTTTCGACCATCGTCAATCTGGAACGCATGGCAACCCGCAACAGCGCACCCGAGCTGGCTGTCAGCGCCTTGAACGGTGGCTTTGCCGTCCCGTCTCAATAAACCAGCCGCCTTGTTGATTCTGCCGTGCCGCTGGTCCACGGCGCCAGGCCCGCTCAGCATGTGGCCACTTTCAATTCTGCCCGTTCTCTGGGCTGCTGCCAGTCAGCCGCCGCCGGCCCGCCGCTTCAGCCGCTCGATATGGCGGGCAAAGGCATACGTTGCAGGCACCCCCAGCAGCAGCCCCCAGGCTACTGATTCATAAGGGCTCAGCACCCGCCAGCCGATCCAGCTGGCAATCAGCGAGGCAAAGAAGATGTTGACCGCTGCGGCCCCGGCTCCGAACGGGTATAGCGCCACCAGCAACCGCCAGGAAGGCTGCGCTGTCATCGCCGGCTCACCAGGAATTGGACGAACCCCAAGCTGACGATCAGGGCGATGGAACCCATCAGAAACCAGAACTCCGCAGTTTCAGTCTGCGGCTGCGGGATCGGCCGCTCGAAGGTGGCGGCAAAGGCGCTGGAGGGCACCAGCAGGGCCAGAGAAAAAATGCGTTTCATCTCAGTGCTCCATGGTCAGGGATTGATAGATTTCCGGCAGTGCGCGCGGCAGTCTGTCCGGGTCGGGCAAGAGGGTGAAACCCGCGCGCCCGAAGATGCGGGCAAACCAGTCCTGCCCGTCGGCGTCGATCACCACACCATGCACCGACTGGCCCAGGGCGCGCGCCTCGCGCACCGCCATGCGGCTGTCCTCGATTCCATGCACGCCTTCGTAGTGGTCCAAATCGTTGGGCTTGCCATCGGTCAGAACCAGCAGCAGGCGGCGTTCGGATCCTTCCTCGGCCAGCTGGGCGGAAGCATGGCGGATCGCGGCGCCCAGACGGGTATAGTGGCCGGGCTTGAAGCCGCCGATGCGGGCGGTGACCGCCTGGGACATCGGATCCTCGAACCCTTTGGCGCGGGTCAGAAACACCCGGTCGCGTCGCAGGGAGGAGAACCCCCAGATGCCCAGCCGGTCGCCCGCCGTGGCGATGCCGCCAGCCAAGGCCGCGAGTGACTCGCGGGCGGTCTCAATGACCGGGCGGTCGCCGACGGTGGCCTCGGTGGAGCGGGAGCAGTCCATCAGCACCGCCACGCTCAGGTCGCGGGCCATCGGGCGGCTGGCCTGCCAGACCCGGTCGCTGCCCTGCTGGCCGCAGGCCAGATCGACATGGGATTTCACCACCGCTTCCAGATCCAGCTCTTCGCCGTCCAGCTGCCGCGGCAGCATCACCCGGCGCGGGTGCAGCGGCGCAAACTGCCGGCGCACCCGGGCGACCAGCCGCGGGTCGGGCTGGAAGCTGTCGGAGGGTTTGCCTTCGGCCTCCAGCACGCGGGCGTGCGCGGGCATGTGCTTGCCCAGCCGGTGGTTCCATTCCGGATAGGTGAACTGCCCCGCCAGGTGTTCATGCTCAGCATCCTGCGGCGACAGGTCCAGCGAGATCCGCAGCCGCGACGCCGCGCGTTTCATATGCTGCGAGAGGGTGAGGTTGTCCTGATCCTCTGCCGCTTT
This sequence comes from Leisingera sp. ANG59, assembly GCF_013317235.1. Classification (GTDB taxonomy): domain Bacteria; phylum Pseudomonadota; class Alphaproteobacteria; order Rhodobacterales; family Rhodobacteraceae; genus Leisingera. The sequence goes on from NZ_WLCM01000033.1 coordinate 31,386, forward strand.
CTGGGCGTTCTCGTTGTCGTCGTCATCGACCATACGGTTGATGTTCAGGCTTTCGGCCCAGGACAGGATGGATTCGAACCGGTGAACGATGAAACTGTCCTTGCGGGTGGTCTGGTCCTGATCCTGGCGCTTGGCCGTCTTGCGGGTGGAGACGGCAAGGCCTGGGGTTTTCATTTCCTCTTCCGCTGCGGGGGCCGCGCCCCTGCCCGCCTGCGGCACAGGCAGGCGCAGCCAGAACGGCACCGGCTGATAGGTGCGGTAGCCGCGTGGCGCGGTGCAGGCGCAGGGTTCGGCAATGCGGCAATCAGAGCCGATTTGATCCAGCACCATCCGCTCGATCCGTGCCTCGAACCGCGGCAGGCCGTTGCGTTTGCGGGTCTCAGCAACATGAGCGCAGAAGGCACCGTAAGCAGACCGCAGCCCCGGACAGGCAGCGAACACCTTGTCCGCGGCACGGGCATTAGCGGCGATTTCCAGCTGGTCGGCCTGATAACAGTCCTCGTTGCGGTCCGGCAGGTCTATCACGGCGGCCATTGCGGCCAGCCACAGATAGGCCTTGCGGTTCAGCTCGGGGCTGGAAAAAACCGACATTTCCGGCGGCAAGCGCAAGCGCTCACCATCGAAACTGGCCATATGCACCATCTCGCGCGGGGTGCCGATGCGGCGCAGCCGGTCCGGACGGTGATCCGACAGCACCGCGGGCGCCACCTGGATTTCCACGCCCCCGGCCCCGCCCAGCGCCCGGAACAAGGCCGCCACGCTGGCGCGCATGTCCTCGAACCGGACGGTGTGTTCGGTCCCATCTTCTGCGGCGCCGATCCGTGTGGCCATGCCGTGCCACAGGTTGCCAACCGTTTCTTCGGGTTCCAGAAGGTCGAGAGCGTGGATCATGGCATCACCCGTAGACGCTGGCGGCAAGGTCGCGCAGCGCCTGCTGCACATCAGCCTCGTCGCTGAGGGGTTCGATGATAGCGGCCTCCACCGCGCGCTCCACACCCATGCCTTTGGCAATCAGCGTGGCGGCGTAGATCAGGAGACGGGTGGAGACACCTTCCTCCAGATCCATGCCCGAGAGCTTGCGGATATGGCCCGCCAGCCGCACCAGCGCGGCGGAGCGGTCCTTGTCCAGCCCGCTCTCGGAAGCGACGACCGCAGTTTCGGCGGAGGCTTCCGGGAAGTCAAAGCCGATCGACAGGAAGCGCTGACGGGTCGAGGGCTTCAGCTTCTTCAGGATATTCTGGTAGCCGGGGTTGTAGCTCGCAACCAGCATGAAGGGCTTGGGCGCGGCGAGCTCCTCGCCGGTGCGGTCGATGACCAGGCGGCGGCGGTCGTCGGTCAGCGGGTGCAGCACCACGGCCACATCCTTGCGAGCCTCAACCACTTCATCCAGGTAGCAGATGCCACCCTCGCGCACCGCGCGGGTCAGCGGACCGTCGACCCAGACCGTCTCGCCGCCTTTCAGCAGGTAGCGGCCGATCAGGTCGGCGGCCGACAGGTCGTCGTGGCAGGCAACGGTGTGGAGGGGCAGCCCGAGCCGGGCTGCCATATGTTCCACGAACCGCGTCTTGCCGCAGCCGGTGGGCCCCTTCAGAAGAAGGGGCAGACCGTTGGCTTGGGCCATCTCGAAGACGGTGCATTCATCGCCTGCGGGACGGTAGAAAGGAACGGAAGGCGTGTTCATCGCGTTCATGGCTTACTCTCCCGGTACGGCCGCGGGGCCAGGTTTGATAACCTCGCGGCGGATCACCACCATCGAGTAGATGAAAAGCAGCGCACCGATCACAACCGCCACACCAGAGCCGAGGCGCATCAGGTAGAAGACACCCAGCTGGTCCTGAACATCCATGTAGTAGTCGCCGACAATGCGCTGCATGTGGGTCTGGATGGTGCCGGCAAAGGTCAGTACGAAGGTCATGAAGGCCATGCCGCCGGTCATCAGCCAGAAGGACGCCATGTTCAGCACCTGGTTATAGGGGTCGCGGTTCCTGAGCTGCGGCATCGCATAGGTGAACATGGCCAGGTTCAGGGCCACATAGGCGCCAAAGAACGCGAGGTGGCCGTGGGCAGCGGTGATCTGGGTGCCGTGGGTGTAGAAGTTCACCCCATGCAGCGTGTGCAGGAAGCCCCAGACGCCGGCCCCGAAGAAGGCCACGGTGGAGGAGCCGAGCGACCACAAGAGCGCCGCCTTGTTCGGGTGGTTCTTGCGGCCCTTCCAGACCATGATGAAGGCAAAGCTCATCATCGCGAAGAAGGGGATCACTTCCAGGGTTGAGAAAATCGAGCCGATCCACTGCCAGTAACCGGGGGTGCCGATCCAGAAGAAGTGGTGGCCGGTGCCGAGGATGCCGGAGAACAGCGCCAGCGCCACGATGACATAGAGCCATTTCTCCACCACCTCGCGGTCAACGCCGGTCAGCTTCAGCATCAGGTAGCCGAGGATCGCGGCCATCACCAATTCCCAGGTGGCTTCCACCCACAGGTGGACAACGAACCACCAGTACATCTTGTCGAGCGACAGGTTGTCCGGGTTGATGAAGGCGAAGATCCACAAGAGCGACAGCAGCCAAAGGCCCATCAAGAGGATGTTGGTGATCGCGGTCTTGCGGCCTGCCAGCACGGTCAGCGAGATATTCACGAGGAAGATCACCGCCGCAACCAGGATGCCGAACTTGACCCACAGGGGCTGTTCCAGGAACTCCCGCCCGCCGTGGATGCCGGCGAGGTAGGAGACCACTGCGCCCAGTGTTCCGACCACCAGAATCGCCAGCTGGATATAGGCCAGCTTGACCGAGAAAATCTCGCGCTCGGATTCCTCGGGGATCAGGTAATAGGCAGCGCCGAAGAAGCCCAGCAACAGCCAGACCACCAGTGCGTTGGTGTGCAGCATCCGCACGATGTTGAACGGCAGCAGCTCGCTCAGCGTGTTGGGCCAGACATAGATCCAGCCGGCCAGCAGGCCGCCCAGAACCTGGATGGCAAACAGGCCCATTGCCACCATGAAGTAGGCATAGGCCACTTTTTGAGATTGATATTTCATTGTTTCTCTCCCTCAGCCCGCGTCGTTCGGCGGCCAGTTCTGGGTATCGGTCTGATCCGCCCAGCGCAGGAATTCGGACAAGGCCTTGGTCTCTTCCTCCGTCAGGTCGAAGAACGGCATCTGGCGGCGCCCCTCAACGCCGGAGGGCTGCGATTTCATCCAGCCATCAAGCATTTCATAGGCGCCTTCCGGATCGTCCAGCACGCCCCAGCGGGTCATCACATTGCCCACTTCCGGTGCGAAATAGGCACCCTCGCCGTGCAGCGTGTGGCAGTTGATGCAGGAGTGGCGCTCCCACACATGCTTGCCCTGGCGCACCTCGTCGGTCAGCTCCATGCCAGCGGTGGACGTGTTTACGATGAAGCGGTGGCTGTGCGCGGTCATGGCCACGAACACGACGACGAAGAACAAGGAGCCCCCGTAGAACACGTTCCTGGCCCGCGACTTGGTAAGTATCTCTGACATATCGCGGTCCTGAGTACAGTTGCGGATGGGACCTGCCTAAACCCGCGCACCGCCGCGGATATTGTTGAAGCGCAAAGACCGGGCGCATTGCTGCACGCAAGATGCAGGAAAAGGAGGACACGCCATGCGCCGCCCCGATTTCGACAATCCAGACCTGCCGCTCTCGGACCTGTTCCACCACTGGCCCGCCTGCGCAGGCGAGTTCATGCGCCGCAAGATGCTCTGCCCCGGCTGCCCGATCGCGCCGTTCCACACAGTTATTGATGCCTGCGAGGAATACGGGCTGGAGGAGATGGCGTTCAGGGAACAGCTGAAGAGTGCCGCGATGGCTTGAAGCGGATCATGACTTGATTAGGGTCCGCGAAGTTTCCACCCGTCTCAGAATGTATCTTCAGCTTGACCCGGATTTTCAGTGACCCGTGATTGAGGCCGGTCCACTGCCCGGAATGACCCGGGGCAATCCCAATTCAGTCCGTGCTGACGGCGCCGAGGCGCGTTAACTCTTTTGCTTTAGTTTTACGGTACGACTCGTTGTCCAGAGGAGTGAGGCCCAGCAATCCTTGGAGTAAAGCTAGTGTTTTTTACCAGAGCAAAGCCGAAAACGGCTGAGGAAGATGATACCACTGCAATCATCGCAGGAATGGTCGACCGCACACAGGCAACCATTCAATTCCACCCGGATGGCACAATCATCACCGCAAACCAGAACTTTCTGAACGCATTGGGTTACGCCCTGGAGGAAATCCAGGGGAAACACCATTCCATGTTTGTCGCCCCGGAACTGGTCGCATCCAGTGACTACAAAACATTCTGGTCGGACCTTGCCAGCGGCAAAGTGTTCTCGGATCAGTTTCCACGTGTGACGAAGTCAGGCGAAACAATCTGGATCCAAGCGACCTATGCCCCGGTGGAGGGAGACGATGGAAAGGTTGTGAGGGTGGTGAAAGTGGCCTCTGACATCACTGAGCGCCGCCGCGCTTTGGATGAGATCGGAGCAGGGCTTCATGAACTCAGCGGCGGCAATCTGACTCATCGGGTTGCGGTTTCCAGTCTTCCGGACGTCGGTGCTCTTGGGAAGACATTCAATCATTCCCTTGAACAACTCAGTTCATCCGTGAAGACCGTCAAGCAAGTGTCATCCGCCGTTGGCCGCACCGCAGAGGAAATTTCGCAATCAGCCGGCGATCTTTCTCAGCGCACGGAAAGCCAGGCGGCGACCCTGGAGGAAACGGCTGCTGCAATCGAAGAATTGACCGCGACGGTCAAGGCCTCTGCCGAAGGCGCCCAGAAAGTCGAAGGAATCGTCGCTGAGGCCAAAACTTCGGCAGAACGCAGCGGCGAGGTCGTGAGCAGCGCAATCGACGCGATGGCACAAATCGAAAGCTCTTCTGAGCAGATCTCGAAAATCATTGGTGTGATTGACGACATTGCCTTCCAAACCAACCTCCTGGCACTGAACGCCGGCGTAGAGGCGGCCCGGGCCGGCGAGGCCGGACGCGGGTTCGCGGTTGTCGCTTCCGAGGTCAGGGCGCTGGCGCAGCGGTCCGCCGACGCGGCAGGGGAAATCAAGCAGTTGATCGGCGAGAGCAACCGGCAAGTCGCCACAGGCGTGGACCTCGTTGGAAAGTCCGGCGAAGAACTGCAGCAGATTATCAGAAGCGTGGCCACGATCTCCGAACATATCCAAGATATAGCGAAAGGCGCTTCCGAGCAGTCGACGGCATTGCTGGAGATCAATCAGGGTGTTTCGCAGCTTGACCGGGTCACTCAGCAGAATGCAGCCATGGTCGAACAGACCTCAGCGGCAAGCCAGATGCTGACCAATGACGCCGGCCACCTCACCCAGGAGGTTTCCAAGTTCAAAGAAGGCAGCGAAGGCGCCGAACCGGCGGCTACGGCAAGAAAGCCCGCTCCGCCTGCCTCCCAGCCGGACACAGTCATCGCAGAGGAAGATCTGCCTATGGCCCAGGGTTGGAACAACTTCTGACAACATCAGGCGCCGCTGCCGCGGCAAACGATGCGAAGGGCCAGCCCCTAGCCCTGTGCCCCGCTCAGGATCACCAGCCTGTGCGGGGCCGTAACCACAATGTGCTTGCGGGTCGAGTGCACGATGCCGTCCTTCTCCCAGGCCGACAACAAACGGCTGACAGTGTGCAGCGTGGTGCCGGTCATCTCGGAGATGTTGCGGCGGGTCACCGGGAAGGCGATCTCGATCCCCTCCTCCACCTTGCGGCCCGACTGATTCACCATCCGCAACAGCGCCGCCGCCACCCGTTGCTCCACCGCCTGCGTCGCCAGTTCTGTGATCCGCGTTTGCATCTCTCCCAGCCGCTGGCCGAGGGTGGTGTAGCTCTCGGTGGCGAAACCCGCGTACTTGGCGGTGAACTCCCCCCACAGCCGCACTGGCCAGGACAGCGCCAGCGATTCCGAGGCTGCCACTGCGGTCGCCGGATAGGTGTCGCGGTTCAGCGCCGGCGCGATGCCGAACAGCTGCCCGGGGGAAATGTGCAGCGCGATAATCTGTTCGCCGCCCTCGGTGGTCTTCACCACCCGGATATAGCCGTCCAGCAGCAGGTGGAACCGCTCGGCATCATGGCCTTCGCGAAAGATTTCCGCCCCTTCGTCATAACGCTTGGGCAGCGCCTGATCGAGGATTTCGCGGATCTGGCTGCGCTCCAGGAGGCTGAAGGGCGGCAGCCCGGTCAGGAGGCTTTCGTCGAGCTTGGACAAGAATGCACCGCAAGTTTGCTGAAGGACAAAGAGGTCACCCCGCCGTTATCGCATAGTGGCGGCAGAGGAAACAACCGTGCGGGAAAAAACGGGAATCCGGAATTTGGGGGAGCCTCCCTCCTCCCTGCCCGCCGGCGCTGATCCACGTGGTCCGGCAAAAGATTGCGTCCCTTGCGCCGGACCGGCGGGCGGCACCTGACCAGTGCCGCCCGTCCTTCTTTGACCGGGCGCAAGGAGGCCGTGATGGCTGCGCGAACCGAATATACCGGACCTGTCTTGTTTTCCTTCGGCTTCAGGCCGTTCTTTCTGGGCGCCTGCCTGTTTGCCTTGCTGGCCATCCCCGCCTGGCTGCTGATCTGGCGCGGCGATCTGGAGTACTCTGGCCCGTTCCTTCCAACCGGCTGGCACATCCACGAGATGATCTTTGGCTATGGCGCTGCAGTGGTGGCGGGCTTCCTGTTCACTGCGGTGCCGAACTGGACCGGGCGGATACCTGCGCGCGGGCTGCCGCTTGCGCTGCTGTCCGGCCTGTGGCTGTTGGGGCGGCTGGCGGCGGCGGGCTGGCTGGGGCTGCCCGCGCTGGGGGTGATGGCCGTGGACTGCGCCTTCCTGATCGCGGTAATCGCAATGATCGCACGGGAAATCATCGCGGGCGAGAACTGGCGTAATCTCAAGGTCCTGGTGCCTGTCACCCTGCTGGGCGTGGCCAACGCCTGTTTCCACATCGAGGCAATGGCCGGGGGAGCGGCAGATGTCTCGCGCCGCCTGGGCATTGCGGTTCTGATCTTCCTGATCATGCTGATCGGCGGCCGGATAATCCCCAGTTTCACCCGCAACTGGCTGGCCAAACACGGTGCGGAAGAGATGCCGGTGCCCTTTGGCAAGTTCGACACCGTGACGCTGGTTTGCGGCGCGGCTGCCCTGCTGGCCTGGACCGCCGCGCCCTGGGCCGGCGTCAGCGGTGGACTGTTGCTGGCGGCCGGTTTGCTGCACGCAGTGCGGCTGGCGCGTTGGCGCAGCCTGGCGGCCCTGCCGAATCCGCTGCTGCTGATGCTGCACCTGGCCTATGCGCTGGTGCCCGCGGGGCTGATCGCGGCAGGCGGCGTGCCCTATGGCCTGCTGGAACCGGCCGTACCAGCGCATATTCTGGGCATCGGTGCCATAGGCGGCATGACGCTGGCGGTGATGATGCGGGCCACTATGGGCCACAGCGGCCGCCCACTGGCTGCCGGCCCCGCGCTGACCATCGCCTTCATGCTGCTGCTCGGCGCTGCTGCGGCGCGCGTTGCCGGCAGCACGGAAGTGGCCGCGGGTCTGGATGGGATCGCGCTATCGGCCATCCTGTGGACCGCCGGGTTCGCGCTGATGGTGCTGAAAGCCGGCCCCTGGCTTGTTACCCGGCGGCTTGGCCCCAAGAAGATCTCCGGCAAGCCCGCGCCGGCTGCGTCATAGCAGCAGCACACGATTTCTTAACCGCCTTCCCTGATGATGGCTTTCCGGTTAACAAGTTTGCGGGATACGTAGAGGAGGTCCTGAATGCGGTGGAACGCTGCTGCCCTGGCGCCGCTGCTTTTGTGGACTTTCCAGAGCCTGGCCCAGGCCGCCGGGCTCGAAGCGTTCCAGCGCCCTCAGACGGTGCCGTTTCCCGAAGACGCCCCCTTCAACCGCGAGATTGCCACCCTCGGCAAAATGCTGTTCTTTGATCCGCGCCTGTCCGGAGGACAGAACATCAGCTGCTCCAGCTGCCACAACCCCTCCTTCGGCTGGGAAGTTCCTGTTCGCAAGGCAATGGGCGCAGCCGGCACACCGGTCCGCCGCCACGCGCCGACGATTCTCAATGCCGCGTGGATCACACCGCTGTTCTGGGACGGGCGCGCAGCAAGCCTGGAAGAGCAGGCCGCCGGGCCAATCACAGCGCCGGATGAAATGAACGCCACATTTGAAGGAATCACCGAACGGCTGTCCGCGGTGCAGGACTACAGAATCTGGTTCGAGCGTCTGTTCCCTGGCCAGGGCATCCGCAAGGAAAGCGTGCTGACGGCACTGGCCACATATGAGCGGACGATCGTCAGCGGTGTCGCCAGCTTCGACCGCTGGGTGGAAGGTGATGAAACGGCCGTATCCGACGCCGCCAAACGCGGCTTTGCGCTGTTCACCGGAAAGGCGAACTGTGCGTCATGCCACACTGGCTGGATGTTCACCGACAACCAAATGCATGACATCGGGCTGCAAACCAGTGATCTTGGCGGTGGCGGCCTGGTGCCGCCCGATCCTGACCTGAACTTCCGCTTCAAGACACCGGGCCTGCGCAATATTGTCCTGCGGGCGCCTTACATGCATGACGGCTCGAAGGGCTCACTGGAAGAGGTGATCCGCCACTATGCCGCTGGCGGCAGCGCAGACATTGAAAGAACGGCAGAAGTCGAGGGTTTCAGCCTCAATGAAGGCGACACTGAAGATCTCATCGCATTCCTGGCAACGCTGACGGACACCGGGACCAATACGCCAACCCCAATCCTGCCGGCCAATTGATGCGCGCGCCGGAGGGACACCACGCATGAACATCAAACGGTCCATCGTGCTGCCGGTACTGATTATCGCAGCAGCTGCCCTTTTTGCGGCGGTTCTGGTCGGTGGCATGGCCGTCTTTGCCTCCGCCCGCAAGGATGCCGCGCTGGAGGCATCGCTGGAAGTCACCCGGCGCATCAGCGGCGTCACGGCGGGCATTACCGCCGCCGAAGTTTATGCTCAGGATGTGCTGGCAATGACCCGGCTGATCCCGCAAGAGGAAGTGGCCCGGCAGTTTCACGGTTACCTGAACGCGATCAACCGAGAGCTGGCCGCGCTGGCAAAGCTGCCGCTGTCCGCGCCGCTGCGTGCGGAAGTCCGGGCGCTGGACACGGCCCTGTCGGTATGGTGCGTAAAGGCTGTTGTGCTCCTGGGCATCAAACCCGAACAGGAAATCCCCACACTCAGCGCACTGGTCATGAGCAGCGAGGCCGTAACCCGTCAGGCCGCAATCGTAACGTCGATGGCCGCGCAACATGCGGAACAGGCCGTAGCGGCAACCAACCAGATGCTGACCCGCATCCTGGTTCTGGGGCTGACCGGAACCACGTTGCTGATGGCCGCTGCCTTGATGATTTCTATGCGCAAGGCACGCAGCTTTTCGGCTTCGGTTCAGCTGGCCGCCCAGAAACTGCGGCGGCTCGCCAGCCGCGAACAGTCTGCGGCACCGGCCGGCGACAACGAGATTGCCGCCATGTTCACAGCACTCGACACCCTTGAAATCAGCCTGCAAGAAAAGAAACGGATCGCCGACAGGCTGATGCAGGAGAAAGCCCGGGCTGAAGCCGCCACTGAGACCAAGTCCCGCTTTCTGGCCACCATGAGCCATGAAATCCGCACCCCGATCAACGGAGTGCTTGGAATGGCAGAGGTGCTCAGCGAGACTAGCCTGACATCTGAACAACAGTCCTGCGCCAACACAATCCTGACCTCCTCCGAGGCTCTTCTGCGCATTGTCAATGACATCCTCGACTTCTCCAAGCTGGAGGCCGGCAAGACGCAGATGCTGGAGCAGCCCTTCAACCTGCGCGACGTGATCTATGATGTGGCCGCGCTGATGTCTCCCAGCGCCAACGCCAAGGGCATCGAAATCTGCATTGACATTCCGGAAGGCACCCCGGCGGAGTTCTGCGGTGACAGCGGCCGGGTTCGGCAGATCCTGATGAACCTGGTCGGCAACGCCATAAAGTTCACCATGAAGGGATTTGTCAGCATCACTCTCAATTACGATGCCTGCCACAGGATTCCCTTGTGCATAGACGTCCGGGATACCGGGGTCGGCATCCCTCAGGACAGCCTGGGCCAGATCTTTCACGCATTCGAGCAGGTTGAAAGCACCAACGCCCGGCGGTTCGAAGGAACCGGGCTCGGGCTGGCAATTTCCTCGCGGCTGACACAGGCAATGGGCGGCCGCATCGATGTCGTCTCGGAAGTCGGCAAAGGGTCCTGTTTTACCGTCTGCCTGACACTGCCTGTCGCAGTCCCGGCCACACCGCGGACGCAACCGCTGGCAGGAATCCGTGTAGCGGCGATTGCGGACCTGCCATTCTCCCGTGAAGTACGGAAGCGCCAGCTTGACTATTGGGGCGCGGAAACGCTTGCCTCCTCCAGCCTGCAAGACCTGCTGGCTGGGGTCACCGCGATGACGGCAGAGCAGCGGCGGCCGGATCTGGTGCTGGTGGAAACCAGCCTGACGCTAGAGCAGGCCAGAGCCTTCTGCCAGGAACTGCACGCGTTGCCGGACTGCCGGGAGCTGCCCATCGTGTATTGCACCGGCGGCCAGCTGCTGGCCGACTATCAGGAGCTCAGAAGCTGCAAGACCGTGCATGTGCTCTTGAAACCTGCCCGCGGCAAGCTTCTGCTAAGCACCCTGCTAAATGCCTTGAAAAGCCCGATCCTCCCCGCTGCCGATCAGCCGGCCGGCGCTGAGCGAACCGGGGACAGTTTCGGCCTTCTGCGGGTTCTTGCGGCAGAAGACAACCGGACCAATCAGCTGGTCCTGCAGAAGATGCTGGCTCCAACCGGCATCAGCCTGACCATCTGCAGCAACGGCCAGGAGGCGCTCAGCACCTTCGCCGCGCAAAGCTACGACCTGGTGCTGATGGATATGTCGATGCCGGTGATGGACGGGCTGGAGGCCACCCGCCGCCTGCGTGCCTGGGAGCAGGAAAACGGCCGCCCGCCCTGCCCTGTCCTGGCGCTCACGGCAAATGTGCTGAGCACGGACGAAGCGGCCTGCCGCGCCGCCGGAATGTCGGGTTTCCTGTCCAAGCCTGTGCGTAAAAGGGAGCTGCTGGAGCAGATCGCCCGCTGGACAAAGAACACATCGGAACTTCCAGCCAAACAAGCCTGAAGTTTCCGCTGCCACGGGCAGTGTTCAAACAATGCCCTCGCCGTCGCTCCGGCTCCGCACAGGCGCAGGACGCGGGCACCAGCCCGGAGTCGGATGTTCTGATCGCGATTCCGGGCTATCCAGGTTGTCCTGCGGAGGGCGTGTGCAAGTCTTTTTCCGCCCATTTCAGCCGGCGGCGGTATACATGCAGCCTCTGCCTGGAAACCACCGCCGCTAATCGGAAACTTCAGCGTCGCACCACCCCGCGCGATGTCGCAACTCCCCTGTCCGCTGACGCAATCAAAGGACAGCAGCGCTGCACCGCCCGCCTAACATGCCTGACCAGATTTCCGTGCGGCTGCAAAGCCCCCGCGGAGGGCAACCGGCATCGGGGAGGAAGCACCGCCATGAAAGACAAGACAACCACCACCGAACAGGCCATGGCGCTGATCCGTGACGGCGATGTCGTGACCACCACCGGCTTTGTGCAAAGCTGCATCCCGGAACTGCTGCACGCAGCGCTGGAAAAGCGGTTCCTGGCCGAAGGCGCCCCCCGCGACCTCACCCTGATCATGTGCGCAGGCGCCGGCGACAGCAAAGGCTTGGGCACCGGGCGGCTGCATCACGACGGCCTGCTGCGCCGGGTGATTGCCGGCAACTTCGGCCGCATGCCCAAGGTTGCCCAGGCCGCGCAAGAGAACAAGATCTGCGGCTACAACCTGCCCCAGGGGGTGATCTCGCAGCTCTACCGCGCCTGCGCTGCTGGCCAGCCGGGCCTGTTCTCCAAAGTCGGCCTGCACACCTATGTCGACCCGCGCCACGGCGGCGGCAAGGTCAACAAGGTGACCGAGGAGGACATCGTCCGCTACCACGAAGTCGACGGCGAGGAATGGCTGTTCTACAAAGCCACCAAGATTGACGTCGCCTTCATCCGCGGCACCAGCGCCGACCGCTCCGGCAACATCAGCATGGAGCGCGAGGCGCTGACGCTGGACTGCCTGGCCCAGGCGATGGCGGCCCACAACAACGGCGGCATCGTCATCGCCCAGGTGGAGCGCATCGTCGAGGACGGCTCGATCAAACCCAAGGACGTGAAAATCCCCGGCCTGCTGGTGGATTGCGTCTGCGTGGCAGAAGATCCTGAGATGCACAAGATGAACTACGGCGTGCAGCACAACCCGGCACTGTCTGGAGAAATCCGGGTGCCGGTGGAGGGCATCGCAAGGATGCCGCTTGACCAGCGCAAGATCATCGCCCGCCGCGCCGCCTTCGAACTGCCGCCCAACGGCGCCGTGAACCTGGGCGTCGGCGCGCCCGACGGTGTCGCGGCGGTGGCCAACGAGGAAAAGGCCACCCCCTACATCACCCTCACCACCGAGGCCGGCGCCGTCGGCGGGGTGCTGGCAGGCGGCTCCAGCTTCGGCTCTTCAGCCAATGCCGACGCCATCATCGACCAGAACCAGATGTTCGACTTCTATGACGGCGGCGGGCTGGACCTCACCTGTCTCGGCATGGCCGAATGCGATGCCGAGGGCAGCGTCAACGCCTCCCGCTTCGGCGGGCGCCTCAACGGTTGCGGCGGCTTCATCAACATCTCGCAGAACTCCCGCGCCGTGGTTTTTGCCGGCACCTTCACCGCGGGCGGCCTGAAGGTCGCGGTGGAAAACGGCGAGCTGCGCATCGTCCAGGAAGGCCGCAACAAGAAGTTCGTGCGCCTGATCGAACAGATCACCTTCTCAGGGCCTTACGCCTCTCAACGCTCGCAGCCGGTGCTGTATGTGACAGAGCGCTGCGTGCTGCAGCTGACCCCCAAGGGGCTGGAACTGATCGAAATCGCCCCCGGCATCGACCTGCAGCGCGACATCCTCGGCCAGATGGAGTTCAAGCCGATCATCGAAAACGTCGCCCTGATGGATGCGCGCATCTTCCGGGATGAGCCGATGGGGCTGATGAACGACCTGTTGAACCTCAACCTCTCCGAACGCGTCACCTACGACGCCGCCCGCCACATCATGTTCCTCAACCTAGAAGGCTGGAGCGTCCGCAAGAAGCAGGACGTCGAGGATCTGGACCGGGTGCTGCAGGACGCCTTCGCCAGAAGCGGCCGCGATGTGAACATGGTGATGAACCAGAACGGCTTCCGCATCGCTGAGGACCTGCAGGACGGCTACGCCGCGTCTGTGGGCCGGACGCTGGAGAAGCACTCGGCCTCGATCGCCCATTACACCACCAGCGCCTTCATGCGCCTGAAGATGCAGGGCGAACTCGCAAGCCGCGGTGTCCAGCCGCATATCTTCGAGAGCGGTGAGGAGGCGCACCAGCAGGCAATCTGGGGCTCCTGACCTTTGCTGCTGCAGGCGGTTTTCACATTTTGCCACCATGGCTGCCCCGCCCACAGGAGCAGCCAATTCCGTATCCCGGGCCTACTGTTTCCGGCTGGCGCTCCAAAGCCCGCGCAGCCGTAGGAACGGCCTGCCAGACCCCCGCAAATTCAGCCCTATACTGCTGAAAGAAATGCATTTTACGCTTCTGCAGCCAGCCGTTCCGGACACCCTGAAACCGGCTGCACGAGGATTTCCAAGCCGGCAGAAAAAAGAACTGCACTTTTTTTCAAAAACCCTCTTGCACCCCCCCCAAACAAACTTTAGACAGCGCCTCACCGATGGGGTGTAGCCAAGTGGTAAGGCAGCGGTTTTTGGTACCGTGTACCGTAGGTTCGAATCCTACCACCCCAGCCATCGGCCTTTCTCCCAACACTGCAAGCGGCTGACGAGCTCGAGAGAGCGGGATTGCACCCGTTTTCGGCCCCAGTGGTTCACGGATGAGTTGGCGTGTCGAGTTAGCTACCGGCAAAGCCCCAGCAACTGCGTCGGGTTTGATTGCGGGTCACCTTGACGAAGGATGCGTCAAGATCGGCAGCGGGGCTTGCCCTAGGATCTCGGAAAACGGGGCTCCAGACGGGCCATCTGCAAGCTGGTCAGACAGAAGAGTCCGCTCATATCACCGCTTGGAAATTTCGAACGGTGAACGGCGCAGCGCTCCGGAAATCAATGAAGCCTGATCCTAACGGGATCCGAATTCTATCAACCGTGTCGCCACGGTGTAATCGGATTCCACCAGCAGGATCACAAGCAGGCCGATCAGCGCCAGCGGCGGCAGCAGGATCGCATAGCTCAGGGCGAGGCGTTCCCAGGCAATATGCATGAATACGGCCACGATCAGGCCCGCCTTCAGCATCATGAAGGTGAGGATCAGCGTCCAGCGCAAGAGTCCCTGAAGCCCGGCATAGTCGACATAATACGATGCCGCGCTCAGCACGAACAGCAGCCCCCAGACCAGCAGATAGAGCCTGATCGGATGCTGCTGCCCGCCGTGCTCACCAACGGCAGCCTTGGCGTGCGTCCCGGCGGTCTGAGATGATTGTGCCATTCCGTCCCCCTACCACAAATAGAAGAATGCAAAGATGAAGACCCAGACCAAATCCACGAAGTGCCAGTACAGCCCCATGATCTCGACGCCTTCGTAGTCGCCGTTGCCGCGCGACATCCAGCTGCGCTCATCGCGGTCAAAATCGCCGCGCCAGACCTTTCTGGCGATAATCACCAGGAAAATGACCCCGATGGTGACATGGGTGCCGTGGAATCCGGTGATTATGAAGAAGCTGGCTCCGAACTGCTCGGCGCCCCAGGGGTTTTCCCAGGGCCGGACGCCTTCGGAAATCAGCTTGGTCCACTCGAAAGCCTGCATGCCCACAAAAGCCGCGCCAAGCGCCGCGGTTGCCAGCATCAGCAGCGCAGTGGGAACGCGGGCCTTGCGGTAGGCGTTGTTGACGGCCATCGCCATGGTGCCAGAAGAGGAGATCAGCACAAAGGTCATGATGGCGATCAGCAGCAGCGGAAAGTTGTGGCCGCCGATGTGCAGGGCGAACACTTCGCTTGCGTTCGGCCAGTCCACCGTCGTTGAACTGCGCGCGGTCATATAGGCGGCCAGGAAACAGGCAAAGACAAAGGTATCGCTGAGCAGCAGGATCCACATCATTGCCTTGCCCCAGGAGACCTTTTTGAACACCCGCTGATCGGACCCCCAGTCGGCGGCAAAGCCGCTGTGGCCCTGCTGCAGCAGCGTCTGGTCCTGGCCTTGGTACTTGCTTTCCATCTCTCCTCCCCCTTATCCCACGGCGGCGCGGCACAGCGCCAGAAAGGCGTTGCCCCAGCCTTGCAGCAGCGCAAACAGCATCAGCCAGAAGGCCAGCAGCCCGTGCCAGTAGAGCGCGCAGAGCCGCACCCCCGGCAGCAGCGCCTTCACATCCCCGGCCCCGGCGTGGCGCAGCGCGACTGCCGCCAGAGCGATGATGCCGCCCAGCACATGCAGCCCGTGCAGGCCGGTGATCAGATAGAAAAAGCTTGCCGCAGGGGTGCCGTCCAGCCGGTAGCCGCCCGCGGTCAGTTCCATCCAGACCTGCGCCTGCCCTGCCAAAAAGGCGAGCGTGGCGATGCTGGCGGCGATCAGGCTGGCATTCAGCCAGCGCGCAGTGCCGGCCCGCGCCGAAATCACCACAAACTGCAGAAAGAGGCTCGCCAGCAGCAAGAGCCCGGTGTTCAGCCAGACCCGGCCGGGCAGCGGCACCAGCTCCCACGGTGTTTCCTCGATCTGCATCACGAAGGCGCTGCCCAGCATGGCAAACAGCCCGCCGACCACGGCCAGAAAGACCGCGATGAAGATGAACCCCGGCGCCCGGCCCGGGCCATGGCCTGCCAGGGGCGCGATCCCGGTCTCCAGCCAGGGCTTGGAGGCCAGGCGCTGCTGCGACAGCCACAGGCCCGCAACCAGGGCGACCAGCGCCAGAAAGGCAAGAATGACCGTCACAGCCGCCTGTCCTCCCCGTCGGAGAACCAGGGATCGTTCTGGGCGAGGTAATCCTCAGGCGCCCCGGGCACGCTGTAGTCGTATGCCCAGCGGTAGACATCGGGCAGCTCGTCCCAATTGCCGTGCCTGGGCGGGGTCTCGGGTGTCTGCCATTCCAATGAGGCCGCCCGCCACGGGTTGCCGCCCGCTTCGCGGCCGCGGCGCAGGCTCCAGAAGATGTTGAACAGGAACAGCACCTGCACCGCCCCCACGATCAGCGCGGCGGAGGAGATGAAGGCATTGAGCCCGTCCACCGGCGCGGTCAGGAATTCAGGCTCGCCGATCTCGAAATACCGGCGCGGCACACCGACCAGGCCGACATAATGCATCGGGAAGAACACCGCATAGGCGCCGATGAAAGTGACCCAGAAATGGATCTGCCCCATCGCCTCGTTCAGCATCCGGCCGGTTATCTTGGGATACCAGTGGTAGATCGCGCCGAAGATCACCATGATTGGCGCCACCCCCATCACCATGTGGAAATGGGCCACGACGAACATGGTGTCGGACAGCGGCACATCAACCACCACATTGCCCAGGAACAGCCCGGTCAGCCCGCCGTTCACAAAGGTCACGATGAACCCCAGCGCAAACAGCATCGGGATGGTCAGATGGATGTCGCCCTTCCACAGGGTCAGAACCCAGTTGTAGACCTTGATCGCGGTCGGGATGGCGATGATCAGCGTTGTTGTGGCAAAGAAGAAGCCGAACCACGGGTGCATGCCGGACACATACATGTGGTGCGCCCAGACGATGAAGCTGAGCGCGCCGATGATGACAATGGCCCAGACCATCATCCGGTAGCCGAAGATGTTCTTGCGCGCGTGCACCGCGATCAGGTCGGAAACGATGCCGAAGGCGGGCAGCGCCACGATATAGACCTCGGGGTGGCCGAAGAACCAGAACAGGTGCTGGAAGGCGATGGGGCTGCCGCCGCCGTAGCTGAGCTTTTCGCCCAGTTCCACCAGCGTCGGCATGAAGAACGACGTGCCCAGCAGCCGGTCGAACAGCATCATCACGCAGGCGACGAACAGGGCCGGGAAGGCCAGCAGCGCCATCACCGTGGCGGTGAAGATGCCCCAGACCGTCAGCGGCAGCCGCATCATCGTCATGCCGCGGGTGCGGGCCTGCAGCACGGTCACAGCATAGTTCAGCCCGCCCATGGTGAAGCCGATGATGAACAGGATAAGCGAGACCAGCATCAGGATAATGCCGCTTTGCGCGCCGCCCGGGGTACCCGACAGAACCGCCTGCGGCGGGTACAGCGTCCAGCCCGCGCCGGTCGGCCCGCCGGGAACAAAAAAGCTGGCGACCAGCACCAGCACTGCCAGCAGATAGACCCAATAGCTGAGCATATTGACGAAGGGGAACACCATATCGCGGGCGCCAACCATCAGCGGGATCAGGTAATTGCCGAACCCGCCCAGAAAGATCGCGGTGAGCAGGTAAATCACCATGATCATCCCGTGCATGGTGACAAACTGGTAATAGGCCTCGGCGGTGATGAAGTCGAAGGTGCCGGGAAACCCCAGCTGCAGCCGCATCAACCAGGACATCACCAGCGCCACCAGGCCGATTGCCACGGCGGTGCCGGAATACTGGATGGCGATATACTTGGCATCCTGCGAGAAAACGTATTTGCCGATCCAGCTGTGCGCATGCGGCGGCATCACATCTGCAACTTCGCGCGGCGGCAGTTGCATCTGATCGTCAGAACCGCGGTCTACCATGCCTTCCTCCCTGCATGCTTCCTCCATACCCGGCGGCATTCAGCGCGCCGGACCATCAGGGCCGCAGAAGGGGGGCGGCCCGGTCAGGCCTTGCTTCCGGCATTGCGCCGGTCAGTTCTCCGCCAGTTGCACCGGCTGGGCAGCGCGGGCATTGCTGGCGTATTCTTCAAAAGTCAGCTGCTCCTGCAGCCACTCGTGGTATTCCTCTGCCTCCACAACGGTCACATAGCCGCGCATGAAGGGGTGCGCGGTGCCGCAGTATTCGGCGCACAGCACTTCGAAGTCGCCGGTGCGGGTCGGGGTGAACCAGATGTAGGTGACCATGCCCGGCACCATGTCCATCTTGGCGCGGAATTCGGGCACGTAGAAATTATGCAAGACGTCGATGGAGCGCAGCAGCAGCTTCACCGGCTGGTCCACCGGCAGATACACTTCACCGCCCTCGATGATGAGGTCATCCTTGCCGAACCGGTCATGCGGGTTGACGCCCAGGGGGTTTTCACCGTTCACCCATTCGGCATCCGCGGTGCCCAGCACGCCGTCGGCACCGGGCAGCCGGTAGGCCCAGCTCCATTGCTGGCCGAAGACCTCAAGCTCGGTTGCCTCCTCCGGCACGGTGACGAACTGCTTCCACACGAACAGCCCAGGCACCAGCATCGCCGCCACCCCGGCGGCGGTGACACCGGTCAGCCACCACTCCAGGCGCTTGTTCTCCGGGTCGAACTCCGCCTTGTGCCCCGGCCGGTGCCGGAACTTCAGCACGCAATATGCCATGAACAGAACAATGGCAGCAAACACTGCGCCGGTGATCCAGAAGGTGATGACCAGCGTGTTGTCGATATAGTCCCAGTTCGACGCGATCGGAGTCCACCACCATGGACTTAATAGATGGAACGCAATGGACCCCAGTACGATCAAGACGAGTGCGACCACGATTAGCATCCCGCCCCCTTTCCCTGCATGGCGGAACATCCGGAACGTCCGGCAAGCAGAATTATTGGTAAGCCGCACCACTATAGGGTATTTTTGCGAAACAATCCAGTGAACCGGTCTGAAGACAGATGGGGTATTCGGCTTGCGCCCCACTTCCAGCCTCGGTCTCCGGTAGGTGCTGCGTCTCGAGCTGATGATAATACGTGGTTTGTGTGAAGCAGCCACAAGCATCAGGGAAGGAGACGCAGCATGAAGCATTATGCCGGATTGGATGTATCAGTAAAAGAAACCGCCATTTGTGTTGTCGACGACGACGGCCAAGTCTGCTCAGAAATGAAGATTGCGAGCCACCCCGAGGAGCTCTCTCTGGCCT
>NZ_WLCM01000034.1 GCF_013317235.1 Leisingera sp. ANG59
GACTTCTCGAAGCCATCGTGAGCAACGACGACAACCTGTCCTACGGCAGCATCGTCAGCGTTCAGATCGGGCAAGACAAATACATCACGACGCTGACCGACGATGGCATCTGCGAACTGAAGGACATGCTCGCGGACGCCCGGCGTTCGCCGGAGCGCTGGAACGACTTCTTACAAGACTCCGTCGACGATCCCGACATCATCGCACGCGTCAAGGACCAGCCCCCGCGGTAGAAATCGGGTGCTTACAGGTGATTGGAGGCTACCCGTGTGGCGTTTTGCACCGGCTTGACAACCTGCCGATGGCAAAAAAATTTGTCACCGCTGGATGTGCAAAATTTCGCAGTACGGCATAGGCGCTGCAATGTAGGGTCGAGAGGACGCTTACCGATCATGCATTGTTTTCAGATGATAAGTCAGGCCAGAGATTGAAGATAATCTTACCTTTTAGGTCAGCAACGGTTTTTTGTTGCGCAGATGGCGTTGCGTCAGTTTATGTGCCCGTCTACCTACAACAATTGGCCGCGCCGGTACCTGTCCTTGTGGACCGTCGCGTAGCTCAGGAAACAGCGCAAGGATTTCTTCTCTTGCCGTCGAGCTCATCCCTTGCATCACAACTGGACCGACAAAAAAGCTTTCACTCTCTGCGCCATTGGCAATGACGATCTCGTGCTGATCGAACATCATGTGAAAATACTCTACCTGCTCAGCCTCATCAGGGACATCGATCCCGGTGATGGAACACAGATCCTTGGCTGCAATCAGAACCTCATTTCGACCGAACATTCGGTCCGCAATTTTCGAACGTATCAGCATCCGGTGATGCCGTGACACCGTCAGGTCCCACTTGGGCAATCCCTGACCCAAGCTGCCTGCCTGCAGCCTGACGGGGCGGAATTCGGGCTTCGCTTGCAGCTGAGCCTTTGACAAAACCCGCGAGTCGAGCCAGCGGATTGGCTGCAAACCGCGATCGCGAGTAAGCACCAGGTCCCCGACACGCAGTTCTTCGATCAGGCGGAATCCTTGATCGGTTTCGATCACAGTGCCCCTGGCAAAACACATGATCATTGTAGAATGATCGCCGTAGAACCCGGCGTAGGTCAGCGTTTCGCCTGCCGGTGGGGTCGGGCCATCCCAGGTAAAGCCGATGAATTCGGAGTTATAACCTCCGCTGTAGTCGGTCCCGCCATTGGTCGGGATCGAGGCGGTGACAGCAACCAGCGTGTAGGTATTGCCGCTACTGTCGACGAAATCGGCTTCGTATTCGTTCTGCAGCAAGATGCCGCTTTGATAGGTGTTTCCGTTGATCGTCAGATCCGAGGTCAGTGCCTGCGAGGTGAGGTCGTAAGAGCCGCTGTCAGAGTTTTCATCGCTGAACCCATAAGGATTGCTGTCGTTGTCATCGATGCCGACAGTTTGCGGTGTGGCGCCTGAGCCTATGGTCAGTGTCGGAGTGCTGCCCCAACCCCAGCTCCATTGTTCGCCGGTCACATTATAGCCGATCATGTCGGGATCAGGCGTAATCGCAGCATCGGAAAGCGCGAATAAGTTTAAATTGTAGTTTGCCACTGCGCTTTTTCTTTACATTGTCGCCTGGGTGAATGTTCAGTTTATGGGAATTATGCGCTTACTAAGGTTGCTAAATAGTTCTGGTAACCATGAGAGCCGCTAACCCGAAAATAGATTGCTTGGTTCTCGCAAGTTGTGTCTATGTACATTGCAGAGCTTTCACAGGAGTCTGCATGAGACATAGGTTCACTCCGCAAGTGTTTGATCCCAGGGTTTGAAAACCTGCCTATCGCAAAGAAAGGCGTTTCACCGCAGTCAGAGCTGAATCCACGTCGCTTTGCAGTTCTCGTATTTCTCGAAGGCGTGCAGCGATCGGTCCGAGCCGTTGCCGGATTGCCGGACTCCGCCAAGCGGTGCGGTGATGTCGGCGCCGGAATAGCAGTTGACCTGAACAACACCGGCCTTGAGTTTGGCAGCGACCCGGTGCGCCCGCGAGAGATCGCGCGTCCACACCACCGACGACAGCCCGTAAACCGTCTCGTTGGCGATGGCGATCGCCTCCTCCTCGGTGTCGAAGGCGCGGGCCGCCAGGACCGGGCCGAAAACTTCTTGCTGGACCACATCCATGTCGGCGGTCACGCCGGTCAGGATCGTCGGCTGGTGGTAGAAGCCCCCGCTGGCGGAATTGAGTTGCTCACCGCCCTGGAAGAGTTGCGCACCCTGTTCGAGGGCGCGTGCCACGGCCGATTTGGTTTTTGCAAGTTGTGCCGCATTGGCCAGCGCGCCCGTGGAATTCGTCAGCGAAAGGGGATCGCCGATTTTCATGGCCTGGGCTTCGGCCCTGACGAGCCCCATGAAGTCATCGTAGACGCTCCCCTCAACCGCCAGCCGGGAGGCCGCAACGCAAACCTGACCGTTGTTGCGGAAGATTGAGGCCGCGGTTTCCTTCGCGGCCTGCGCCAGATCGGGCGCATCGGCGAAGACGAGGTTCGGCGACTTGCCGCCCAACTCCAGATAGACCCGCTTCATGTTCGAGCGCGCTGAATATTCCAGAAGCCGCCGCCCGACCCCGCCTGAGCCCGTGAAGGCCAGCACATCGACCTCCATATGCAGCCCCAGCGCCTCGCCCACCACGGCGCCGCGCCCATTGACCGCGTTCAGTACGCCGGGTGGCATGCCGGCCTCGGCCGCCAGCTCGATCACGCGCAACGTCGAGAGCGCGGCCTCTTCCGAGGGTTTCACGACAACGCTGTTGCCGGCGGCGAGCGCGGGGGCCATCTTCCAGGCACCGATCATCAGGGGGAAGTTCCACGGGATGATCACCCCGACCACGCCGACCGGCTCCTTGTGGATCAGCGACAGCACGTCCTTGCGCGTCGGCGTGATTTCACCGTTCCGCTTGTCGATGGCCTCGGCGTAGAAGCGGATCGTGGCTGCTGCGGATTGCGGCTCGCCCTTCAGCGCCATGCGGATATCGGTGCCGTTGTCGCGCGAGCCCAGAACAGCAATCTCGAGCGCGTGCCGCTCGATCAGATCCGCCCATTTCAGCATGACCTTCTTGCGCTCGCCCGGCGCCATGCCCGACCAGACGCCTGCCTCGAAGCTGCGCCGCGCGGCGGCGACCGCGCGGTCCATGTCCACGGCTGCCGAGGCCGCGAGCGTGGTCAACTGGCTGCCGTCAATAGGGCTGATCACAGGCATGGTCTCGCCGTCGGCCGCCGGAACGGCCTCGTTATCGATGAAGTTCAGACCCTTCGGAGCGGGCTGCGCCCGCAGCAGGTCGATTGCGCTTTGCTCAAGGTTCATTGCGATGCCTCCTGTCCAACCGGCTCAAGCTTGCCAGGCGCGGTGAATGCCTGTGCGATGCCCAGTTCGCTCAGCGCCATGTTGAAGACGTCGCGCGGGTTCTGGACGTCGAGATGCAAGGCGCGAAGTCCGACGTTCAGCCCGCCGGTCACATTACGCATCTGGTCGTCGATAAAGACGCAGTCCCCGGCCTTGAGGCCAAGCTGGTCGAGGCACGCCTGATAGGCGCGGGGGTCGGGCTTGAGGATCTTCGAGTAGGTGCCGTCGGTGATGACGTCGAAATCCTTGAGGAACGCCAGGGACTCACGCAGTTCCTTGCCGAAGAACAGGTCAAGCTCGTTCGACAGGATCGCCAGCTTCTTGCCCGCAGCCTTCAGCGCGCCAATCAGCGGAACGATTTCGGGGCGGATGATCTGTTCGGTATTCTTCCCCCGCGCCCGGACCACGAACTGCGCCATTTCGGTCCAGTCTTCTCCCAAAAGAGCGCCGGTTTCCCTTGCACGGGACAGCCAGTACTCCCGTTCGGTGATCTCGTCGCGCTGCATGGCGGCCCAGAGCGGATCGTTGTCGGGATCGAACGGCCCCATCCAGTTCAGGCTGCCCTCGGGCAGGCCCAGATTATGTTCCGAGAACCTGTGGGTTTCGAACATGGTCAGCGTCACGACGCTGCCGAAGTCGAGGATCAGAGCTTTGGCGTCCTGTGCCATGTCTAGTACTCCGCCCAGTTATCGGCGGCCTTTGCGGCTTCATTGCCAGGATACAGGTCCTGCAATCGGGCGTAAGCCTCTTTCACTTCATCCGCCGTCGCCGTGAAGGATTGCGTGGGTGTCGGCCGTTCATAGGTTGAACCGGTCGTCGGATACTCCCGGTCGATTGTGAGGACGTTCAGAGGCCTGAAGCGGCAGATATGTTCGAAGACCGATTGGCACACTGCCTCTTCATAGACCGGGTTGACGGTTGAAGGATCCGAGATATTGTTCCAGCTGATATAGAGCTTACGGGCTTCAGCCCAGTCCGCCTCGACAATGTGGATCGGCGCCTCCCTGGCTTCAAGCTCATTGCGTGGGTTTCTAAAGGTTTGCGCGCGTATGCCGGTGATTACCTCTCGCATCGCGTTTGTCGGCACCGGTACCAATGCAAGCGTTTCATCGGAGGCCAAAAGAGTCTCCGCTTCATCCTCAAGAGGTTGCAGTAACTCAATGAACCGGCCGCCGACGACCGGCAGTTCAACAATCAGCAAATCCTCAGGCGCGGAATGTGCCGTGCGCCAGTCCAGCACACCGCGGCGCACCCACAGGCCAATGGCTTTCCGAATGCCAGGATGGGTTATAGAGTCAACTTCCGGATAACGAGAGAGCCAAGCCTCGGTCTCGAAAACCGAACGTGCATCATCCCATTGCATTGCATGAACTTTCCGGCCCGCCTCATGGGCAAGAATGGACAATTGCTGGAACAACAGGCTTTTGCCGGTACTTGGAAGACCAACCACCAAGAGAATCTTGCGTTGTCCCACAGCATCGCGAAGCTGCTGCCCGACCTTGCTGTCCGCTGGTATTACACTGTTTGTCATGGCCGCACTCACCGGAACTGGTCCACGCTGGGCATGTCGCCGACCGGGACTTCGATGATCGTTGGCACATCCGTGGTCGCGATCGCGCGCTTCAGCGCCGCGCGCACCTCCCCGGGCTGCTCCGCGCGGATCGCCTGCGCGCCGAAGCTTTCGGCCATCTTGCAGAAATCCGGGTTGTGCAGGTCGGTGGCGATGACCCGCCCGCCGTAATCGTTGATCTGCATCTGCTGCACATTGCCGAAGCGGTTGTTGTTGAACAGCATCACGATCAGCGGGATCTTGTGCTGGACGGCTGTCGCCAGCTCTTGCACCGCGAACATGAACCCGCCATCGCCCGTGACCGAGACGACCGGGACGTCCGGCTTCGCAACCTTCGCGCCGAGCGCCGTCGGGAAGCCATAGCCCAGGGTTCCCTGGTAGCCGGTCGAGATGAAGGTGCGCGGGTTGTAAACCGGGTAGACAATCCGGCTGGCGAAGCCCACCTGCGTCAGCTCGTCCACGAAAACGCCATGCTCGCCGATCTCTTCGCGGATGATCTTCAGGAAGGTCAGCTGCGGTTCCAGCACCGACGAGCGTTTGGCCCATGCCGCCTTGACCTCGGTCAACTCCTCCTCGCGGGACGCGCGGACGATGTTGTGCGTCTCCAGCCGGTCCAGCAGCAGCGGCAGCGCCTGTTCCGCGCGGGCCGTGATTTCACACGCCGGCGTGAAGAACTTGCGGTGGCTTGATGGATCGACGTCGATGCGGACGACCTGCGGCTTGTGCGCCTTCATCCACTTGCGCGCGGGCACGCGCATGTTCGACCCGATGGCCAGGACCACGTCGGCTTTCTTCCAGAGGTCCTTCGCGGCAGGCTGGTGCAGCGACAGATAGCTGCGTGCATCGACCACGCCCATACCTGTTCGGTAGCCGACGACCGGAGCTTGCAGTGTCTCGGCCAGCCGCCTGACCAGTGCGCTGGCCCCCTGCGCACCGCTGCCGACGAAAATCATCGGGTTGACGGCCTGGCCCAGGAGCTTTGCGGCCTCCTCGACCGCTTCCTCGTCGAGAGGCGGCTCGTAGGCTGGGAGCATGTTGAACTCGGGGTCGGCGGGCGCCTTGCCGGCCAGCACGTCCATCGGGATTTCCAGACCGACGGGACGCGGACGGCCCGAAAGCATCTGGCGGAAGCCTTCGCCGATCAGGCTGGGTACTTCAGAAGGGCTGGAGGCACGCGCCGACCATTTGGTCAGCGAGCGGATGATCATGTCCTGGTCGTTGATCTCGTGCAACTCGCCCCAGTCCTTGCCGATCGACTGGGTGTTGATCTGACCTGTCAGGCAGAAAAGTTTGGCGTTCAGCGCATAGGCCGTGGACATTGCCGCCGTGGCGTTCAACAGGCCAGGACCCGGGACGATGTTGAACACGGTCGGCGTGTCGCTGGCGATCGCATGTCCGAGACCCATATAGGCCGCGCCCTGTTCGTGGCGGGTGTGGATGATGCGGAATTTCTCGCGATGGTCGTAGAAGGCGTTGTAAAGCCAGTCGTTCTGGACGCCGGGCAGACCGAAAACAGTCTTTACGCCGAGGTTGTGCAGAGAAAGTACGGCCGCTTCGCCGCCAGTCATCGTACGTGTCATTGATCAGGACTCCAGAATGTTCTTGACGGCCGCCAAGAAGCGGCTGTTGTCGGCGGGCGTGCCGACTGTGACGCGGATATGCTGCGGCAGGTAAAAGGCCGGGCGCACCATGACGCCGAACGCGACCAGCGCTGCCGTCATGCTCTCGGCGTCGCTGCCGTTGGGGCAGCGGAACATGACGAAGTTCGATTGGCTGGGTGCGACCTCCAGCCCCAGTTCGGCAAGGCCCTCGATTACGCGGCGCCGTTCAGCGTGGTTGTTGTCGACGGTCTTCGCCAAGTGCGCGGAGTCCTTCAGCGCCGCCGCCGCCGCATCCATACCCGCGGTGCTGACGTGGAAACTGCGTTTCAGCTTCTGGACCTTCGCGGCAATGCGCTCGGGTGCGATGGCATAGCCGATCCGCATCCCGGCAAGGCCGTAGGCCTTCGAGAAGCTGTGCACGATCACGATGTTGCGCTCGTCGAGGACGTGGCGGATCGCGTCGGGCAGCCCCTCTTCGGTCGCGAACTGGTAGTAGACCTCGTCATAGATCAGGGTGACATGCTCCGGCAGGCCGTCGAGGAGTTTCGCCAGCACATCCTCACCGAACCAGGTTCCGGTCGGGTTGTTGGGGTTGCAGAGGTAAACGAGCCGGGTTTCAGGCGTCACGGCGGCCAACACCGCATCGACGTCAAGACTGAAATCAGTATCGCGAAGCGGCACCGCGTCGATTTCGGCGTTCTTGTTTCGCAGCGACTGAGAATAGGCCCCAAAACAAGGCGGGCAGATGATCGCGCGCTCACCGGCACGGATCTGGGCGTCCTCGATCAGCGACAGGACCTCGACCCCACTGTTCGCGGCAAAGAAGTTGGTGGGAGTTAGCCCGCGACCATGGAACTCGGCAAGCGACTTGCACAGCTTGGCATCGTTTCGCGCCGGGTAAAGGTTGGCCGTCTCCAATGCGCTCTGTGCCGCTGCGACCGCCAGAGGCGAAGGCCCGAAGGGGTTCTCATTGGACGACAGCTTTGTGATCGGACCATCGCCAGCCAGTCCCCGAACCTCGTCCATCGACAAACCAGCTTTGTATTCCATTTTGAGAATCCTCTATCCTGACGGTGGGCTTCCTCGCCACTGCCGCGGCATGTCGGGAAGCGGGCGCAAGCACCATTTTCGGGCCATGACCTAACATCTATCGCCGGGTGGCGCTGTCACCTATTCCGGGCGACACGGATCGGGGGAACCAGAGTTACCCGGCGGCGCACCGCTATGCGGCAAGCAGCACCGGGCCGCCCGCACAGGCATCAAACGCGTATTTGCATTGGATTTTTCAGGCGGCGCGTGCATCATGGCGCTCATGTCTTTGGAAGATTATTTCTCCGGTCCGGGAGCCCCCCAATTCCTGCAATCGCTGTCAGACTGCATCACGTCTGTCGGCTCGGAAGCGTTCAATGCAAATTATCTCGACCTGATCGAGAGGATCATCAAGGCCGACCAGTGCATGATCTTCTCTTATCGAGTCGACCGGCCTGAGTGCTATTTGTCGTTCAACAAGCGACACAGCCGCAATGCGATGAACTTGGCTGAGAAGTACTTGCGCAGCGGCTTCAAGAATGACCCGCTCCTGAGGGTCGTGGAAGAAGTCCGAAAGACCCGCGAGGTGCGTATCGTCGACCTGTTTGAGATCAGGGACGCCATGCCTGAGCAGTACCACCGCACCTTCTATCAGACCGGCGGCATCGTCGACAAGATCAGCGTCGTCGCAGCGATGGACGAGGAGGTCCTGTCACTCAACTTCTACCGCCTCGAAGAGCAAGGGCCGTTCCAGCGCAGCGAGGCGAGTATCCGAGTTCCCTTTTGGCGGGCGATTGCGTCACTGGCGCTGATGCATTACACCAGCAAGCTGAGCATGGAACTGCGCAGCCCTCTGAATTCGCTATCAAAGCGCGAAAAGGACATCTGCGAGGCGATGCTGAAGGGTCTCACATCCGATGCGATCGCTTGGGAGTTGGACCTGTCGGTGAACACGGTCAACACCTATCGCCAGCGCGCTTATTCGAAGCTGGGCATCAACTCGAAATCGGCCCTTTTCTCCTTATGCAGCGGTCAGAACGCCACCTGAACGCGCCTTCCTGACTCCCTACCGAACATTCCTCGGCCCGCCGTCTGGTGGTGGTCGCAGGCCGCGCAGGGCGTTCTTCCTTTTCATTGCACAACGAAACTTCACTTCCATGATCCCACCGAAGACGGTGTTAAGGATCATCCGAACCACATGCAGTCGCGGCCGCAGCAGCGTCAACCCGCCGGCCCGCTCGATTGAAGGGCGTAAACGCCGCGCCCAAAGACTCGATCAAGGTTCTCTGGCTGGGAATCCTGTGGGGCTGTCATTTGCCGAGCAAGCGCCTCAGTCGCAGCGTTGGCTCGTGCGGTTGCTGGGCGGTCAGCGATGCGTGTTACCCACTCACGCAGCTTTGGATAGTTTTCTTCTTCGTTGGAGCCGAAGAGGTTGAGAAACGATCTCGCCCAGGGAAAGGTTGCCATGTCGACAATGCCGTAGTCAGCGCCGCCGACCCAGGATGAGTGCGCAAGTCGTGCTTCGAGCAAGTCCAACAGGAGAACGACCTGTGTGCGATACCGCGCCGTCGCGTAGTCATTTCCCGATGGCGCAAAGCGGTAGAAGTGCATGAATTGCCCGAACATCGGGCCGATGCTGCTGACCTGGATCATGAGCCATTGAAGCTCCTCCAGTCGAGAAGCCTCGTCGCGCTGAAGAAAACTGCCGGTCTTGTTGGCCAGGTAGAGCAATATCGCTGCGGATTCAAAGACCGTGACAGGCTCCTGCTGTGCGTCCGCATGATCGACGATCACAGGAACCTTCGCATTGGGGCTGAGTTTTCTGAAATCCGGCTCAAATTGCGCGCCAGCCAGAACGTCGACCGGCTTCACCTCATAAGCCAGCTCCATTTCCTCCAGTGCAAGGAGTATTTTTACCACGTTCGGGCTGCTCGCCGCGTAGACGGTTATCATCTGGAGGCCTCTCTTTCGAATTATGAATCAATCGCTGCATAAATAGATCTGATTGCATTCGCCCGTCAACATAATTATGGTTTGATCACTTCAATAAAGGAGATGGTCCATGGCAGGACGCGGTCGACCGCGCAACTTCGACCGGGAGAAGGCGCTGTCCGTTGCGATGCGGTTGTTTTGGGAACGGGGCTACGATGCGACCTCGCTGGCCGATCTGACCGCAGGAATGGGTATTTCCACGTCCAGCCTTGCAGCGGCCTTTTCTTCGAAGGAGAACTTGTTCCTGGAAGCCGTCAAGCTCTACACGACAATGGACGCTTCCGAGACAGGGCGGGAACTGGCCGCGCAGAATACGGCAAGACATGCTGTGGCAAGCGTGCTGCATCGTGCGGCGCGCAATATGACGCAGAAGGACAAACCCTCAAGCTGCCTGCTCATGCTTGGCGCCATCAATACATCACCCAAAAACTATAGAATTATCGACTATATGATCAATCAACGCCATACATCAACGGACTGCCTGAGACGCAGGATCGCCCGTGGAGTCGCGGATGGTGATGTCCCTCCAGACGCGGATGTTGATGCCATAGCGGATTATTATTCGGCTATGATACGGGGGATGGCCATCAAGGCACGCGACGGGGCATCGAGAGGAGAACTCATTCGCATCGCGGAGCTCGCCATGCTCAGCTGGGATGCTGTCGTTTCTGTTCGCCATGAGGTTCTGCACGCCAAGTCAAGCGACGCGTGACTGGCGATATCATGTCTGGAGGGACCTGTCTGGCATGATGCTTTGGGTGACGGTTGAACTTGGTGAGTGCAATCATGTTTCCTGCTTCGTTAGGATCGCGAGCTCTGTCACCTGTTCAAGGTGACAGACCACATCGCGCGTACCGCCTAGTGTTGACTCATATGAGGAATATATCGGGAGGTGGTCGGTTTGAGACCCGAAGGACGCAGCGAAACCGACTCGCTATACTTCAAATTCCCCATTTCACGGCAGCTCAAAAAGACGTTCGTGCCGTTAGAACCCGGGCCAAGGTTGCTTTTAGAACCCGGGCCAAGGTTGCTTTCGTCGGGGCTGGTCCGGTAGGCATGACAGCCGCGCTAGCCCTCGCGAAAGAAGGAATTCCTTTCATCTTCTTCGGCAACAAATCGACCTTCAACGATGGCAGTAGGGCGATGTGTATCGCACGGCTAGCTAAGCTCGATCGTGCGACCGAAAGAACTAATAAGCTGATCGCTGACATCTGACCTGAACGGAGTCTGACCATGAACATGCCTGAGGAACACGACAAATTTCTTCGGGAGAAGAACGCCAAGCTGATGTGGCATCCGATGGCCCATGCGGTGGACATGCAGAAGAATCCGCCGAAGATTCTGGTAGGCGCCTCGGGCATCGAGGTCGAGGACCTCGACGGCAACCGGGTTCTGGACGCGGTCGGCGGGCTGTGGAACGTGAACCTCGGTTACAGCTGCGAACCGGTCAAGAAGGCCATCGCGGAACAGCTCGACGTCATGCCCTATTGCTCGACATTTCGCGGCACAACGGACGACAAGGCTATCGAGCTGTCGGACGAGCTGATCACCTGGTTCCGGCCCGACGGCATGGAGCGCTGCTTCTTCACCCAGGGCGGATCGGACTCGGTCGATACGGCGATGCGGCTGATCCGGCAGTACTGGAAGATCCTCGGCCAGGCGCAGCGGACCAAGTTCATCGCCTTCAGCAAGGGCTACCACGGGACGCATTACGGCGGCGCCTCGCTGTGCGGAGATGCGAAGTTCCGCGCCGCCTACGAGCCGATGCTCGCGGGCGTGTTCCACGCGCCCAGCCCCTATGCCTACCGCAATCCGTTCAACGAAAGCGATCCCGAGGCGCTGGCCAAGCACTGCCTCGCCAGTGTTCGCGAGATCGTCCAGCAGCAGGGCCCCGACACCATCGCCGCGATCGCAGTGGAGCCGGTGCATGGCTCGGGCGGGATCATCGTGCCGCATGAAAGCTTCATGCCCGCGCTCAGGGCGCTCTGCGACGAATACGGGATCCTGCTGATGGCCGACGAGGTGATCTGCGCCTTCGGACGCACCGGCGCCTGGTCCGGGTCGCGGCTGTGGGGGGTTCAGCCCGACGTGATGACCACAGCGAAGGCGCTGACCAACGGCTATTTCCCGATGGGGGCAACCCTGCTGGGCGGCAAGATCGCGGAAACCTTCGAGAACGACCGCAGCGCGCTCGGCAATATCGGCCATGGCTACACCAACTCGGGCAACCCGGTCGGTGCAGCGGCAGCGCTGGCGACCCTGAAGGAAACGCTTCGCCTCAACGCCGCCGACAACGCGGCCGCGCGCGGCAAGGAGCTGCTGGCCGGTCTCGAAGAGCTGAAATCGCGCTATCCGCTTATCGGCGATGTCCGTGGCCAGGGATTGATGGCTGCCGTCGAGCTTGTGGAAAGCCGCGAAACCAAGGCACCTGCCGCAAGGTCGGTCGTAAGCGAGGTCTACGAGGGCACTTATGACGCCGGCGTGATGCTGCGCATGTCCGGCAATATGCTCATCCTCTCGCCGTCGCTGATCGTGACAGCGGAGGATGTTGCCCGGATCCTGAACGCGATGGATGCCGGCTTCTCAAAAGCGGCTTGATCGGAGCTATTACCATGCCCAACGGATCGCCATACATCATAGATATCGCCCCGGGCATGGATGCCACGGCATTCGCGCTGAGCGGTCCCAAGGTCTCGCGGCTCAGCGAGCTGCAACAGCTCGGACTCGACGTGCCGCGCGGATTCGCCGTAACGACCACCGCCTTCCAATACGCGCTGGCCCAGTCCGGCGCGGAAGCGAAGCTGCGTGAGCTCGAAGAGGCATCGCGCGGCTGCTCGGCGCAGGAGCTGCCCGCACTCGCGGCACAGATGCGCGGGCTGGTCGAAGCCGTGGCGGTCCCAGCGGATCTGGACGACGGCATCGGACAGGCGCTCGCCTCGCTTGAAACCGAACTCGCCAAGGACGTGCTGCGCCTTGCCGTGCGCAGTTCGGCCACTGGTGAGGACGCGGCGGATAAGAGCTTTGCCGGTCAGTACGAAAGCTACCTGGGCGTCACCGGCAAGTCCGACCTGATCGGCGCGGTACGGGACTGCTGGGCCAGCCTCTTCAACGACCGGGCGGTCGATTACCGGAACCGGGCGGGACGCAGCTTCGTCAACTCGCCCATGGCCGTGGGCGTGGTCGAACTGATCGACGCCCGCGCCGCCGGGGTCGCCTTTAGCGTCGACCCGGTGACTGGCCACCGCGACCGGCTGGTGATCGAAGCCACATGGGGGTTCGGCGAGGCGCTCGTGCAGGGGCTGATTTCGCCCGACCGGTTCCGGATCGACAAGGAGGAAGCCCGGATCATACAGAAAGAGATTGGCGACAAGAGCCAGATTTCGCTCTTCGATCCGAAGACCTCGCGCGTGATCGAGTCCGCGATGGCCGACGAAAAGCGAACCGTCCTGTCGATCGAGGATGAGTTGGCAGTGCGGATCGGGACGACCGTCCGGTCGCTAGAGGCCAATGTCGGCGCGCCGGTGGATGTCGAATGGGTCGTCGAGCAACGAGCCGGGGCCGAACCGCGGCTGGTCTTCGTGCAGATGCGCCCGATCTCGACACTGGCCGACGAACCCGAACTGCCGCGCTGGCAGGCCGACATGATCGCCCAAACCTGGCGCTGAGGACCAAAACAGTGACAACCTTCACCGAACAAGACCTGCTTGCGGACAAGGGCTATCCCGGTTTCACCGACGATCTGATCGGCTCGAACGTGTTCTTCGGCCCGGCCCGCAGGCTGACACCCGAAGACCTCGAGCGGTTCTGGCTGCTGGAATACCGCTGGCCGAACGGCTTTTGCCCGCTCGGGCTGACCTATGTCGAGCTTTGCCTGACATGGGCGAACCAATATGCCGCGCAGCACGCACCGCTGCCTCCTGCGGACGGGTATGACAACCGACTGGTCGGCACCTCGGTCTATGGCACCGAGCGACCGAACGAGTCGACCTTCGCATTCCGGTCGCGCGACATGCGGTTCTCGCAGCGGATGCCCGATTTCATCGCCAATTTCGATACGATCTGGGATCGGGAAAAGGCGATGCTGCTAAAGTCGGCGCAGGTGATCGAAATGACGAAACTCGATGGCCGGTCGCTCGCCGAGCTCGGGGCCTACCTGACTGACACGGTGCATTACATGCGCTGGACCTGGGAACGGCATTTCGAGCTGATGTACCTGATGCTGCTCAACCACGCCGGGTTCTATCAGCTGTGCGAGAGGCTCTCTATAGACAAGGACCTGGCCGGGCAGATGTTCGGCGGGCGCGGAACCAAGATCAGCGAAGGGGATGCCGCCATCTGGCGCCTGGCAGATGCGGTCCGGGCCGCCGGGGCGGAGCGCCGCTTTACCAGCGGATCGCTCGACGCCGCCGCAATCAGGGCCGGGCTATCCAGCGGATCGCTGGCAGAGCGGGGCCTGGGCCGCGAGATCGACGGATTTCTGGACGAATGGGGCTGGCGAACAGAGATCATCGGCGATCCGCTCTCTGCGCCATGGATCGAGGATCCGACACCGCTGTTCGGGCATATTCGACAGAATCTGACGTCCGGTCGGAGGTTCGATCTGAAGGCCAAGCTGGCCAGGGCCGCCGAGCAAAGCGAACTTGCCATCGAGACCGCCCGCAGCAGACTCTCGACACCGGAGCGCCGCGAGTTCGAGAAGGCGCTTGCGGCAAATCGCGCCGCCTCCTTCGTCTGGTGGAACGAGGATCACAACTTCTACATCGACCAGCGCACGGGCATCCCGCTGCGCCGCGCGGCCCTTGCCATCGGGCGTGCCCTGGACCTGGCGGACCCCGAAGACACCTRCTTTCTGTTTCTGCCCGAGCTGCGCCAAATCACAACGGGCGCGAAGTCCTGGCGAGACTTCAGCGCGGTCGTCTCCGAACGGAAGGACTATTATCAGCGCTGGAAGGGCATGCGCGAACGGATGCCAAAATTCATCGGCAAACCGCCTGAAAAGTTTGTCGACCCCATCCTGACCGAGTTGGATGGCATGAGCGAGGACTTCCTCGCGCGGCTCGCCAGCCCCGGTCAAGGCAAGGAACTGAAAGGCGTCGTCGCCTCGCCCGGCAAAGCCCGCGGCAAGGTCCGAATCGTCCGCAATGCGGCTGAGCTTCACCTTGTCGAGGCCGGGGACGTGCTGGTCTGCGAAGGCACCTCGCCAAGCTGGACGGCGACCTTCACGCGGATCTCGGCTTGCCTGACCGATCAGGGCGGCACGCTGTCGCACGCTGCCATCGTCAGCCGCGAATATCGCCTGCCCTGCATCGTGGCGCTGGCGACCGCGACCACGACATTCAAGAACGGTGACGATGTCATCGTCGATGGAGATAAGGGGATCGTGCGGCTGGCCTGACTGTCTCGACCGGTCGCTTCGGAACCAACGCCGCGGCGGGAACATTGCCACAGCCCTTACCTTGCATAATCTCTCCGGGAGAGCGGATTATTCCGCCTTTTCGTGGTGTTCCCTCCAGACGGTGCGGATATGCAAAAGGATCACCATCATGATCAGCACAAAAAGGATTGCCGCGATCGGTCTGTCGATCATGTCGAGTGGCGTCTTGACCCGCGCCATGGCGCTACGCAGTTTCACTTCCATGATCCCGCCAAGAACCATGCCAAGAATGATCGGAACCACGGGCAGGCGCAACCTTTTCAGGATCAGTCCGAGCATTCCGAAGGCGGCGGCGACCAGGCAATCGGCGGTCGAGTTGCGCAGACTGTAGACTCCCACGAATGAGAGGATCAGGATCAGGGCACCCAGAAAACGCGTCGGAATCCGGATGGTCTTGATCAGCACGTTCGTTGAAAAGATCAGGAAGGCCAGAACGATCAGGTTCAACAGCAAGAGCGCGATGTAGAGCGCCAAGACGAAATCCATCTCGTTTTGGAAAAGCTGAGGACCGGGAATGACGTTGTGGACATAGAAGACTGACAGCATCATCGCAGTCAGCGCCTCGCCCGGTATGCCCAGTGCCAGAAGTGGGATCATCGCCGCCGCCGGAACCGCATTGTTCGCTGCTTCTGACGCGATCAGTCCCTCCGGCGAGCCGCGCCCGAAGGCTTCGGGTGCCTTCGAGGTGTTGCGGGCATAGGTGTAGGACATGAACTGCGCGGTAAACTCTCCCACACCAGGGATGATGCCCATTAACACGCCGAACCCCGACGCGACCGTCGCGACACGTTTGTGGCCCAGGATTTCGCCCAAGCCCTTCGCGACATTGGTCTTGACTGGGTGGGCTTCCGGGCTTCTGTCGCATTCGGTCAGCAGCAGAAATGCTTGACTCAGCGCAAAGAGGCCAAGCACCACGACAATCAAGTTGACGCCAGATGTGAGCCATGTCTGTCCAAAGCTGTAACGCTGGGTGTAGCTGACGGGGTCGAGCCCGACGGTGTTCAGAAAGATGCCGAAACAAGCGAGGAAACCCGCGGCGAAGACCTGCCCGCGATGTGCAACCACAACAAGCACGATGCCCAGCAGCGCGGCCAGAAAGATCTCGCGGCTGCCGAACATGGGCGCGATCTTGGCGAGGACGGGAGAGAGCAATAGCAGGCAGAGGATGCCGAAGCACCCGCCCCAAAACGATGCGGCATAGGCAAGGGCCAGCGCGCGCGCGGGCTCTCCATTTTTTGCGATTGGGTAACCATCGTAGGTGGTCAGTACGTTGACCGCCGTACCCGGTGTGTTGATCAGGATGGCCGGCAACGCTCCACCGTACATTGACGATCCATAGATGCCCAGCAGCATGATCAGACCGACGATTGGCTCCAGCGCGAAAGTCGCGGGAAGAAGGATGGCGATGGCCACGGCCGGGCCAACGCCGGGAATGGCGCCGATTACGACACCGCCGACCGAACCGATCAACAGTGCGATAAGGACGTCCCATCTCATCAAGAGTTCGACTGCCGAGAGGAAAAGATCCATGGGCGCGCTCAGAAGTTGATCAGCATGAACTTGCGAAGGCCGGAGGGCAGGAATTCATAGAGGGCGCCGCCCGGGATCTTCACCGCCAGGATGGACTTGAAGACCACGACAACGACGAATGCGCTGAGGGCTGCAGTGGTCAGGAACTTCCAGGATCGGTAACCGCTCCGCCAGGTCAGCGCGATCATGGCCAGGATGGTGGCGGGCAGGTAACCCAGCAGTGGAACCATCACGACATAGAGTGCGAACCATAGAACGAACTCGCCAGCGCGGATCCAGAAAGCGACCTCGGACCACCGGCCCAAGTTGCGCGGCGAGCAGAGCCCGCCGATCACATGCATCAGCGAAAAGCCGCACATGCCGATCAAACCGACCGCTGTCCAGAATCCCGGCTGCGCCAAAAGGCCCTTCCCTGCACTCCATTTAACCTGAGTGCMAAGCCGCGACAGCAGGAACAGTGAAACCGCCAGTGCGACGACGGCAAAGACAAGGTCGCCCGCGTGGCGGTCGCGCCGCAGAAGCGACTGCAGGTTCTGAAACCGGGTCATACCAAGGGCCTCATTGACGACAGGGCCTCCGAAGAGGCCCCGATTTCCTTTTCAGGTTATTCGAGAATTTCGGAAATCTTGCTCAGGGTCTTGATGTCTTTTTCAATCTGCTCGGTCACGGCATCGGCGTCCTGCCAGTAGATAAGAGCGCCGGTCTGGGCCGCGATTTCCTGGGCCGCGTCAGACATAACGACCCGCTTTGCCACCGCAATGATCTTCTCGCGCGCCTCGGCAGAAACGTTCTTGTGCACGAAGAGACCGTTCCAGAGGGCGATGTCCAGCGCCGGAGCAAGTTCCGCTACCGTCGGCACGTCTGGCGTCAGGCCGATCCGTTCGCCGCCTATCGAGGCGAGGATCTTGACTTCGTTCATGCAGGGCAGGATCAGCTGCAACGTCGTGTTGATGACATCGACATCGCCTGAGGCCAGCGTATTGCAGTCAAGCGCGTCAAAGGCCGCGTCCGAGCTGAAGGAGAAGCCTTTAACGGCGGCCAGCGCCATTGTTACCTGGGTCGGGATTAGCGGGGCGCCGAAATGGCCGAGCGCGACGTCGTTTTCTTTGGCGTAGGCGGCCAGCCCGTCTATGTCGTCGTAGGGCGCATCAGCATTGGCGGCGATGACAAAGGGATAAGTCAGAAAATTGCCGAGCGGCTCGAACGGGCTGGGGTTCAGTTCGGGAATGCCAATCTCAGGTCCGACGACCGGAACAGCAATGATGAAGGAGCCGACGGTATAGCCGTCAGCTGGTTCGTTCGCGACCGCGACAGCGCCGGGGAACGGCCCACCGCCACCGCCGGGCTTGTTCACAACCGCTGCTGGCACTCCGTATTCCGCCTGAAACTCGTCAGCGATCAATCGCGTCAGGACGTCCTCCAGATCTCCCGGTGGCCATGGCACTACAAACTCAACCGGCTTCTCAGGATATTCCGCGAAAGCGGGAGCGGCTGCAGCTAAGAGTCCGATTGCTGCTACTAGCGGCCTTACGGCGGTATTGAACATTGCTTGTTTCCCCGTTTGATAGTTCCTCATCGAGATGGATCGATCATTGCTCAAAGTAGGTCTGAAGCGCTGCCACAGTGAACGTACCATCCTCGCCGGTGATCGAGCAGGTACGACGGCATGTCTAATGCGACCAGCCTTCACGATCCGACGTCTCGCTTAGACCTAGCAGCTGAAATCAACAGAGTCCGTCACCTGTTCCGGGTGACAGACCTTCGGTGGTGTTCGGCTTAGTTTGGCTTATGGTCGAGTGGAGTGAACGGAGGAGACCGGTTTGAGACCCGAAGGACGCAGCGAAACTGACTCGCTATACTTCAAATACCCCCATTTCACGGCACCTGAGAAAGCCGTCCGCGACGCCGGAACGCAGGCTAGGGTTGCCATCGTCGGGGCGGGTCCGGTTGGCATGACAGCCGCGCTGGCCCTCGCGAAGGAAGGCATTCCTTCCATCATCTTCGACAACAAATCGACCTTCAACGACGGCAGCAGGGCGATCTGCGTCGCGCGGCCGAGCTATTACATCCTCGAAAGCCTCGGGATTGCCGCACCCTTTATCGAGAAAGCGTTAGGCTGGACCACGGGCCGGTCGTTCTTTCGCGGCAGGCAGATCCTCGAATTCCACATGCCCGACAGCGAGGACGAGAAGTTTCGTCCCATGTACAACCTCCAACAGCAGTTCATCGAGGCGTTCCTCTGGCAGGCTGTCGCCGCCAGCGATCTGATCGAAACCCGCTGGCAAAGCTCGGTCGAGGGGATCGAGGACTCCGAAAGTGGGGTACGCCTGACGATCAAAGACCCGGAAGGTGACTATACGGTCGAGGCCGAGTGGGTTCTCGCCTGCGATGGCGCCCGCAGCGGCATTCGCTCCAAACGTGGCCTCCGCCTTCAGGGAGAGAATTTCGAGGGCCGGTATGTCATAGCCGATGTGCAGATGGATCACGACTATCCAACCATCCGCCGCGCGCTCTTCGATCCTGCCTGCCGGCCCGGCGGAACGGTGCTGATCCATCGCCAGCCCGACAACATCTGGCGGATCGACTACCAGCTCGAAGACCATGAAACGACCGAGGACGCGATCCGGGAAAGCACCGTGCGCGACAGCGTCCAGGCGGTACTGGATGAAATTGGCCACAAGGGCCGCTGGGAGCTGGAATGGTGGAGCGTCTATTCGGCCAACACCCTAGCCCTCGACGATTACCGCGACGGCCGGGTGTTCTTTGTTGGCGACA
Source organism: Leisingera sp. ANG59 (assembly GCF_013317235.1). Lineage (GTDB taxonomy): Bacteria > Pseudomonadota > Alphaproteobacteria > Rhodobacterales > Rhodobacteraceae > Leisingera. Next base: position 19,285 of record NZ_WLCM01000034.1, read on the forward strand.
GCGCCCACATCGTTCCGATCTTCGGCGTTCGCGGATTGAACAACGGGCTGGCCGACGCCGCGAACATTGGCTGGAAACTTGGTTGGGTTCTGAACGGAAAGGCCGGGGAGGCGCTTCTCGACAGCTACTCGCCCGAGCGGCGCGGCGCCACTCTGGACGTTTTCGCCAATGCCTCGAAAAGCGCCCGTTTCATGACGCCCAACTCGCATGGATGGCGGCTGATGCGGGATGCGGCCCTGTCGCTTGCCCTCGATCACCCCTTTGCCGGCGCCCTGGCAAACCCGCGGCAAATGACTGCCTATACCTACAGCGACAGCCCGGCGGTTATGCCCGGCACCGGGCAGTTCGACACCGGCCCGACCATCGGAGCAGTTTTTCAGGAAACCGCGGTTGATGGCGGGTTCCTGTCGGAGAAGCTGGGTTCCGGCTTCACAGTACTCTGCTTTGGCGACGACCTCGCCGGGCAGCTCGGCGCATCGTTTTCCGACGCAGACGACATAACCATCGTCGCCCTGCCCTGCCCCTCGCCGGTCGCTGAAACCTATGGTGCTGAGCCCGGAAGCTCCTATCTGATCCGCCCCGACGGACATGTTGCCGGCCGCTGGAAAAGCGCCGATGCCGCAACCGTGGTGGATGCCTACCGCGCCGTGACCTTTCAGAAAGGAGCGCGTCAATGACCGACAGGGACATCGAGGCCGTATACGAGGCGATTGCGACGCAGATCGACAAGGTGGGGCCTGCGAACGCCGAGCTCTACTTGGCCAAGCTTGCACTGCTTCTGGCCAATGAGATCGGAGACCACCGGCGCGCCCTGAAGTGCGTCACCGATGCATCCGCCTCACTGACCGAAGATACCGCGCCCGGCACTGCCGACGCGGGCAGTCATCACCGGAACCCGTCGACTGCTGGAGAACAGAAATGAACAAGCCTGCCGCCGAACAAAAGATGATCAGCGCCTCCACGCCTGTCGGAACGACTGCCGGATACATGCCCGGATTTGGCAATGACTTTGAAACCGAGGCACTGCTCGGCGCGTTGCCGCAGGGCATGAACAGCCCGCAAAAATGCGAATACGGGCTTTATGGCGAGCAGCTTTCCGGCACGGCCTTCACGGCCAATCCGCCCGAGCGCACGTGGTGCTACCGAATCCGCCCGTCGGTGAAGCATTCGCACCGCTACGAGAAGATCGACCTGCCGTACTGGAAAACTGCGCCTAACGTGGACCCGAACGTCGTGTCTCTGGGCCAGTATCGCTGGGATCCCGTACCGATGGCCAAAGAGCCGCTGACATGGCTGACTGGCATGCGCACCATGACCACGGCAGGCGATGTGAATACCCAGATCGGCATGGCCAGCCATGTCTATCTTGTCACCGAATCCATGGTTGACGACTATTTCTTCTCTGCGGACAGCGAGCTTCTTGTCGTGCCGCAGGAAGGCCGGCTCCGCTTTGCGACCGAGTTGGGCATCATCGACCTGGAACCCAAGGAAATCGCGATCATCCCGCGCGGTCTGGTCTATCGGGTCGAGGTACTCGAGGGCCCTGCGCGCGGCTTCGTCTGCGAGAATTATGGCCAGAAGTTCGAGCTTCCTGGCCGCGGCCCGATCGGCGCGAACTGCATGGCCAATCCGCGCGACTTCAAGGCCCCCGTAGCCGCCTTCGAGGACCGCGACGCGCCGTCGACCGTTACCGTCAAATGGTGCGGCCAGTTCCATACGACGAAGATCGACCACTCGCCGCTCGATGTCGTGGCCTGGCACGGAAACTACGCGCCCTACAAGTACGATCTGCGCAACTATTGCCCGGTCGGCGCAATCCTCTTCGACCATCCGGACCCGTCGATCTTCACCGTACTGACCGCGCCTTCCGGCCAGCCCGGCACCGCCAATATCGACTTCGTGCTGTTCCGGGAGCGCTGGATGGTCGCGGAAGATACCTTCCGCCCGCCCTGGTATCACAAGAACATCATGTCCGAGCTGATGGGCAATATCTACGGCCAGTATGACGCCAAGCCGCAGGGCTTCGTCCCGGGTGGCATGAGCCTTCACAACATGATGCTGCCGCATGGGCCGGACAGGGATGCCTTTGAAGGCGCGTCGAACTCCAACCTCGGGCCGGACAAACTCGAAAACACCATGTCCTTCATGTTCGAGACGCGCTTCCCGCAGCACCTGACAGAATTCGCCGCGACCGGCGCACCGCTTCAGGACGACTACATCGACTGCTGGGAAAGCCTGGAGAAAAAGTTCGACGGAACCCCGGGTCGAAAATGACCCGGGTGGAGCTTTACCGACAAGCTGCAAAGGAGGGCTTGCTATTGGGCCAGGCTCTCCCTTGCCCGTCTCGCCATCTTGCCCTGGCGAATGGGTGAAGAGCCATGTCTGACGGCCGTGTGCATCTCTATTCCTACTGGCGATCAACGACATCCTACCGGGTTCGCATTGCTCTGAATATCAAGGGGATCGGATACGACCTCCGGCCCATAGACCTTGTGTCAGACCAGCAGACGACACCTGAATACCTACAGCTGAATCCCATCGGCGGCGTGCCGTCACTCGTGCTGGCGGACAGTACCGTCCTGACCCAATCGATGGCCATATTGGACTATCTCGATCAAATAGCCCCCGATCCGGCTCTGGTGCCGAAGGATCCTGTTGCCGCAGCCAAGGTGCGAGCGGCAGCCTTCGTGGTTGCTTGCGATATCCATCCCGTCAACAACCTGAAGGTCGGCAGGAAGCTGAAGACCATGGGACACAGTCAGGACGAAGTCGTGGACTGGATGAACGCCTGGATGGCACAGGGCTTTGCTGCGATCCAGGCGCTGATCCGTGACGATACGCCGTTCTGCTTTGGCGAAACGCCCGGGCTCGCCGACATTTGCCTGGTGCCGCAACTCTACAACGCGCATCGCTGGGGCACAGACCTTTCCCCGTTCGAACGCCTGACCGAGATCGAGCGGCGGTGTCTCGACCTTGCGGCATTCGACCACGCGCGCCCAGAAAACCAGCCCGACGCGCCTTAATTGAGGATAACGACCATGACCCGATTGCTCCGCTCCTGGGTTGAAAGCGCAAACTCCAAGACCTGCGGCTTTCCCCTGAACAACTTGCCCTACGGGGCTTTTTCTGTTGACGGCGGCCCTGTCCGTTGCGGAACAGCTATCGGCGATTTCGTCCTGGACCTGCACGCTCTTGAATCCGCGCGCATCATCAATTTCGGCGGAACGCTGCTTACCGGAGCCTGGAACGGGTTCATGGCACTGGGCCGGGACGATTGGAACCGTCTCCGCAGCGAATTGATCTCACTGTTGAAGGAGGGCGCGGAGGCTGCGGACAGTCTGGAGCAATACCTTGTTCCGATGAAGAACGCCGATTTGCACATGCCCTTTACAGTGACAGAATTCACTGATTTCTATGCCGGCCGCCACCACGCTTTCAACGTCGGCACGATGTTTCGCGGACGGGAGAACGCGCTGCCGCCCAACTGGCTGCATATTCCCATCGGGTACAATGGTCGCGCATCTTCCGTCGTCGTGTCGGGTACCCCCATTCAGCGACCGCATGGCCAATTGAAAGGCCCGGACGATGAAGCTCCGCGTTTCGGCCCGTCTCAACGGTTCGATATCGAGCTTGAGATTGGCGCCATTGTCGGACAACCTTCCGAGGGGCCGATCAGTGTCGCGCAGGCCTTTGAGAATATCTTCGGTTACGTGCTGTTGAACGACTGGTCCGCGCGGGATATCCAGGCTTGGGAATACCAGCCCCTTGGTCCGTTCCAATCCAAGGCAACGGCAACGACCATCAGCCCTTGGATCATCACCGCCGCGGCACTGGAGCCATTCCGCGTGCCCACACCGGAGCGGGAAAAGCCCCTACTCCCGTACTTGGCAGAACCGGCACCGATGCTCTACGACATTATGCTGGAGGTGGGCCTGACACCCGAGGATGGACAGGAAACCATCATCTCGCAGACCAATTATCGCGAGATGTACTACTCAGCCGCGCAGCAACTTGCCCATCATACGACCAGCGGATGTCCAATGCGCGTTGGTGACCTGCTAGGTTCCGGAACGATTTCAGGACCCGAAAAAGGCAATCGCGGGTCGCTACTTGAACTGAGTTGGGGCGGGAAGGAACCGCTAACGCTGGATACGGGTGGAACGCGTTGCTTTATCGAAGACAATGATACTTTGACCTTGCGAGGAAAAGCTGCAGGCGAGGACTACATTATAGGCTTCGGGGAATGTGCTGGAAAAATCTTGTCGGCCAAAAACGTCCCTTGAATTAGCAATTGGACTATCGAAAGCACCATGCTTTACTCGTCGATCTGAGGCATGAAGTTAATTCGTTGATTTGAGAAAGCCAGAGAAAGGGAAGCCCGGGTGCCGGGCTTGAAAGGATAGAGAGAGAGTCTCTTCCGGGTCCGGCGTGACAAGGATCCTGACCATGGCCAAGACCACGACCCGACCGAAACCCTCCACCTCAAAGAAGACCGAAGCGACTGGATCGGCCGCGCCTGAGGGCGCCGCCGAAATCCGCCTGATCCCGCTCGAGCAGCTGGAGCAGAGCCCTCTGAACGTCCGCAAGGTGGCCGCGAGCGCCAGCGATGACGCCGAGCTTCTCGCCAGCATTCGCGAGACAGGCATCAAGCAGAACCTGGTGGTGCATGCGCTGTCTGAAACACGTTTTGCTGTCGATGCTGGCGGCCGTCGCCTCAAGGCGTTGAAGCAGCTCGCTGAGGACGGCATCATCCCCGCGGATCACCCGGTGCCATGCCTCGTCGAGGATGAGAGCAACGCCATCCTCACCTCCGCCACGGAAAACCTCCAGCGCGCGGCGATGCACCCCGCCGACCAGTTCGAGGCTTTCGACAAGATGATCGCTGAGCGCCGCAGCGAAGACGAGATCGCGCTGAAGTTTGGCGTCTCCGTCGACCTGGTGCGCCGTCGCCTCAAACTCGCCCGTGTCGCACCCGAAATCATCGAGCAGTTTCGTGCCGGTGATCTGACCCTCGAATGCGTGATGGCCTTCACGCTGACCGACGACCATGACCGCCAACTGGCGGTATGGAATGCGGTGAAGAGCGGTTATCACATCCATCCGCAGAGCATCAAACGCCAACTGACCGAGACCGCGCATTCGGCGAACTCGTCCTTGGGACGGTTTGTCGGCATCGAGGCCTATGAAGCGGCGGGTGGCGTTCTATTGCGCGACCTCTTCGATGACCGCGACAGCGCCCATATGGAAAACCCCGAGCTCCTCGAGCGCCTCGCCATCGAGAAGCTGCAGGCTGCGGCCAAGACCTTCGAGGGGACGTGGAAATGGCTCGAGGTGCATCTCTCGGTGGACTACGGCGCGTTTCGCAGTTGCGGGCGGGTCTATCCGCAGGACATCGAGCCTGATCCGGACCTGCTGGCCGAAGAGGAACGTCTCATCGCGCGGGAGGAAGACCTGGCGGCGCAGAATGACGGTGAAGACCGGTCTGAGGCGGAGACGGAAGAATACTACGCCATCGAGCCGCGCCTGCGCGAAATCGAGGCCCTGCAGCGTGAGCGGCAGCCCTATGCTGACGAAGATCGCGCCATTGCTGGTGTCGTTCTGACCATCGGCCATGACGGGGTGTTGCGCGTCGAGAAGGGCCTCGTGCGGCCCGAGGATATTCCAGCCGCGCCCGAGCCCGAAGAGACCACCGCAGATGCGAATGGCGCCCCCTCCCCTGCCCGGCCGCAGGTGACGCCGCCGACCTCCTCGACGCCGATGCCGACCTCCGACCCGGCTGCGACACTGCGCAAGGCGGATGGGATTTCGGCGAGCCTCGCCGACGATCTGCGCGCGACGCGTCAGCACATCCTCAGGGCACATCTGGCGGCGGATTTCGAGGTGGCTTTCGATGCGATGCTCTACGCGCTCTGCGAGCAGGCCTTGGGGCGGTCCTACAACAACGAGGCGCTAGACATCTCGATCCGGCCCTTCCAGGCGCAGAACCGCGAGGTGCTGCATGGGGAAACTGTCGCCCAGAAGATGCTCGAGGCACTGGAACAGGACCTCGCCACCGACTGGATGAAGCTGGAGAAGCCCGGAGACTTCCGGGCGATGTCAGCGCTGCCTTTGGCGGACAAGCAGGCGCTTTTCGCGTGGGCGACGTGTCTGGCGGTCAAACCCCAGCTTTCCTCCGACAATCGCCCCTCCCCGATCATCGAGGAGATTGGCGCGCGGCTTGACGTCGATGTGGCGGCCTGCTGGCGCCCGACCGCGCAGAATTACTGGGGTCGCGTCAACAAGGGGCATGCAGTGGCCACGGCGCGCAAACTGATCGGCGACGATTACGCCGAGGAACGCAATCGCGAGCGCAAAGGCGATATCGCCGCGGCCATGGAGCGGGGGTTCGCGGAAACGGCCGACGAGACGGAAGGTTTCGACGCGGCCACGGTCGCCAGGACAACGCGCTGGCTGCCCGAAGGAATGGTGTTTGCCGGTGTGACGGAGGCCGACGCCAAAATGATTGGCGATACGCCCGAGGCGGAGGAAGGCGCCGTGCCCGCCGCAGACGCTCTGGCCGAGGCGGAGAGTGATGAACCATCGTCCTTGCCCGCCTTCCTCAGCGGGGAAGCAGCCTGACGGACAGGTTTCTGCATCCGATCACGACATGAGCTTTGGGCCGTCCTCATATCGAGGGCGGTCCTTTCCGGCTGGCGGGTTGCATACAGCTGATGTCGGATCGGCTGGCCCGTCCCGGAGATATCCCATGACCACCACACTCGATCTTGATCCCGTCCGGGAAGCTGAATTGATCGCCGCGCAGAACGATGCGTTTCGCCATGCTATCCTGAGCACTACCCCTGTCACGGATGCCCCGCAGGGCCAGTTCGTGATGACGCGCGGCGTCGCGGCGCTTGGGATCGATGCGCAACTGGAACTGACCCGCCGTGTCGCCGCCTTCGACGCCTTCGATGCTGACAGCGATCCGCAGGGATGGCACGAGATGGGCGTCATCGACCTCGATGGTACAACCGTCTGGTTCAAGGTCGATTTGTACGACGTCGAATATACATACGGCTCGCCTGAACCTTCCGACCCCGAACAGACGCGCCGGGTCCTGACCCTGCTTCTGCCGTCGGAATACTGACGCACCCCCCAACCCCAATCACAGCCCCGGACCGCCCTTGCACAAAGGGCGGTCCTTTCGCGCTGCCGGGTTTTGAAGGGGCGCGATACCCGCGTCCCGCCCGCAGCAGGAGACCAGACATGGCCAAGACACTTGAGTATCAGATCACCCTCTACCCGGCGCATCGCGATGGTGCCTTCGTCGTCACACAATTCCAGATGATGGGGAGCTACCCCGAAAAGCGCATCCAGGCCGCGGGCATGGACGATTTGATCGACCAAGTGACGCAGTTCGCGATGGAGCACGGTGAAAGCTGCAGCGCCTCGGTGCGCTGCCTTGCCCCGCGCAAACCGTCGGGGTTCAAGCGCGCGACCGAGAACCTCTATTTCAACCTGGTCGACCGGACGGCTGAGAAGCGCGGCGACGCAGCAGCCTGAAGCCCCCACAGGAAACCTTCGGGGCGGCCTCGCGCAAGGGTCGCCCTCCCTTTACGGTGATCGACAAGCGAGTGGCTGGCGATGAAGTGACCGCGCCGGTCGACATCGAGGCCGCCTATCATCCGATCTGCGCGACAACGGGCGAACTTCTTTCCGCAGTTCTGACCCATTGCCCGGAGCGCCGCAGCCCTTCGCCCTGCCCCACCAGTACGGCTCTGCCGGTCCCGTCTCAGCCGACCCGCACCAACCTCCATGCCCTGCGCAACGCCGCCCGCAAGGAAACCCGTGCCCTCGCCGAAGAACGCGCAAAACATCCCTTTGACGACATCGAGACGGCCCCGCTCGACTACCTGCCGAAAGCCTGGAGTGAACCCGAGGGCTCGCTCCAGGACACGGTCTACGAAGCCTATGACTTGCAGGCGATCAGCATCTACGACGCGGCGGCGCATCCGACCGCACTGGTACAATCCGCCGCCATGGCCACGGTCCCGCCACCGGTGCCAACCTACCGCCCCGTCTTTCCGAACACGCTTGTCGCGGACGGCCTCCTCTCTGCGCCGCAGCTCGAAAGCGTCATTTACGCGGGCAATGCCCACGAGATGCACCTGAAAGGCTGGTTCAAGCGCGGTGAGATCGAAGGCCAGCTGATGGCCGCCGCAGAGGGCGACGAGGGCGCGTTTCGCCTGCGCAAGGGCTGGTTCCTCGGAGATGGCACCGGCTGCGGCAAGGGGCGGCAGGTTGCCGGCATCATCCTCGACAACTGGCTGCAGGGGCGTCGCAGGGCGGTCTGGGTTTCAAAGAGTGACAAGCTCATCGAGGATGCCCGGCGCGACTGGATGGCGCTCGGCGGGCGCGAGAGCGATATCGTGCCACTCTCGAAATTCCGCCAGGGCGGCGACATCAGGCTGCCCGAAGGCATCCTCTTCGTCACCTATGCCACCCTGCGTTCGGTTGAACGCGAGGGCAAAGCCTCCCGCCTCGACCAGGTGACATCCTGGCTCGGCGACAGGTTCGACGGGGTCATCGCTTTTGATGAAAGCCACGCCATGGCCAATGCCGCCGGCGAAAAGTCGGACCGCGGCGACAAGAAGGCGTCCCAACAGGGTCTTGCTGGACTCGCGCTGCAAAACGCTGTCCCCGATGCGCGCGTGCTCTATGTCTCGGCCACCGGCGCGACGGTCGTCGGCAATCTCGCCTATGCCTCCCGACTCGGTCTCTGGGGCACCGGCGATTTTCCCTTCGTGACGCGGGCCGAGTTTGTCGCCGCGATGGAGGCTGGCGGTATTGCCGCCATGGAGATGATCTCACGCGACCTGAAGGCGCTCGGGCTCTATCTCGCGCGCTCGCTTTCTTATGCCGGGGTCGAATACGAAATGCTGGTCCATGAACTGACGCCCGCTCAGATCGCAATCTATGACAGCTACGCTGATGCCTATCAGATCATCCACAACAACCTTGAGGCAGCATTACAGGCGTCCGGCATCTCCTCCGAGACCAGTACGCTGAACGCCCAGGCGAAATCCGCCGCCCGCTCGGCCTTCGAAAGCAACAAGCAGCGCTTCTTCAACCATCTCATCACCGCCATGAAATGCCCCTCGCTGATCCGTTCGATCGAGGCGGACCTTGCGGCAGGCCATTCGGCGGTGATCCAGGTGGTTTCGACCAGCGAGGCGGTGATGGAGCGGCGCCTCGAAGAGATCCCGCCCTCGGAGTGGGACGACCTGCAGGTCGATTTTACACCGCGCGAGAACATCTTGGACTACCTGATGCACAGCTTCCCGACGCAGCTTTTCGAGCCTTACACCGACGAGAATGGCGATCTGCGCTCGCGCCCGGCCCTTGATGCGAGTGGCAACCCGATCATCTGCCGCGAGGCGGAGCGGCGACGCGACGAGCTTGTCGAGCATTTGGGTGCGCTTGCCCCTGTGCAGGGCGCGCTCGACCAGATCCTTTGGCATTTCGGCGGAGATGCTGTTGCCGAGGTCACGGGGCGCAAGCGGCGCATCGTGAAGACGCGCGAGGGACGGCTCAAGGTCGAGAACCGACCCGCCTCCTCCAACCTCGGCGAAACCCAAGCCTTCATGGACGATGCCAAACGCATCCTGATCTTCTCTGATGCGGGTGGCACCGGGCGCAGCTACCATGCCGATCTTGGGGCAAAGAACCAGCGCCTTCGGGTGCATTACCTGCTGGAGCCGGGCTGGAAGGCCGACAATGCGATCCAGGGGCTCGGGCGCACCAATCGGACCAACCAGGCGCAGCCGCCGCTGTTTCGGCCTGTCGCGACAGATGTGAAAGGTGAGAAGCGGTTTCTCTCCACTATCGCGCGCCGCCTCGATACGCTGGGGGCGATCACCAAGGGGCAACGCGAGACCGGCGGACAGAACATGTTCCGCGCCGAGGACAACCTCGAGAGCGCCTATGCGCGCGCTGCGCTGCGGCAGTTCTTCTACAAGCTGCGCACGGGCAAGATCGAGACCTGCTCCTACACGAAGTTCCAGGAGATGACGGGGCTGACGCTTGATGAGGCGGATGGAACGATGAAAGAGAACCTGCCGCCGATCCAGCAGTTCCTGAACCGCTGTCTCGCGCTCCGGATCGATATGCAGGACGCAATCTTCGAGGCCTTCGGAGGGTTCCTTTCGGCCATTATCGAAGATGCACGCCAGGCAGGCACGCTTGATGTCGGGCTAGAGACCCTGCGCGCCGAGAAGTTCGAGATCGTAGACCGAAAAGTCATCTACGAGCATGGGGCGACGGGCGCGATGGCAACGGCCCTGACCGTGGAGCGCACAGATCGCAATGATCCGCTCACCCTGCCCCGGATCAAATCCATCTGTGCCGATACGATGGGCGCGTCGCTGTGCTGGAACAAGACCTCCAAACGCGCGGCGCTGATGGTGAATGCACCTGCCTTCATGGATGAGGATGGCGTGCCGATCCTGCGCGTGAAATTGCTGCGTCCCATGGCAACCGAGATACTTGCCCTTACCGAGTTTTCGAAATCGCACTGGGAAGAGGTCGATGATGCGATGTTCGAGCAGCTCTGGCAGGCCGAGGTCGAGGCGGTGCCGGAGTTCACCACATCTAAGATTACGCTGATCTGCGGCCTCCTTCTGCCGATCTGGGACCGGCTGCCCGCCGACAACATGCGCATCTACCGCCTGCAGACCGAAGACGGGGAACGCGCCATCGGTCGTCTGGTCAGCCAGGAACAGCTTCTCAATGTCTACGCACGGCTCGGGCTCGACTGCCAAATCGAGATGACGACGCAGGAGGTCTTCGCAGCGGTCATGGACACGAGGACGACCCTGAACCTGCTCGGCGGTTACCAACTGCGCCGGTCGCTGGTCATGGGACAGCCGCGGCTCGAATTGATCGGTGCGTCAGGCACGGCCCTGCCCGCACTGAAGGCCTTTGGCTGCTTCACCGAAGTGATCCAGTGGAAGACGCGGGTGTTCATCCCGGTGGATGGCACCGAGGTGCTGGCACGGGTCCTTGCTACGCATCCAGTTGGCGCCAGCGCTGCGAATGCAGCCGCATGAACGCGCGGCGCAGCATCGCAGACCTCTCGGCCGATCTGGCAGCCCGTGCCGAGAGTTTCTGCCGCCAGTATTTCCCCGAAGGACGCAAGCAGGGCAATTATTGGCAGGTTGGCGACACCTCGGGCGCAAAGGGCCAGAGCCTGGCCATCCGGCTCCAGACCCAGGGTGGACGCAAGGCCGGGTCCTGGACCGATTACGCGACGGGTGAATATGGCGACCTGATCGATCTCCTGCAGGAACGGCTTGGGTCGGTCACGCTCAAGGAAACGCTGAGGGAGGCCCGGTCCTTTCTGGGTGTTGCACCCTGCCCTGCAGTCCCTCGTAAAACCCAAAGGGCTGAGCGCCCGGATGCAGCCTCCAGCCAACGCATCGCGCGGGCGCGCAAACTCTTCACCGCGGGCAAGCCGGTCCTGGGCACCTTGGCTGCCACCTATCTGCAAGGTCGTGAGATCACACGGCTGGGCCCGGCCCTGCGCTATCACCCGCGGGTCTTCCTGCGGCAGGGCGAGGACGACGCCGAACCGCCGCAAAGGGTCCCTGCCCTGCTGGCGAAGATCACCGACAATCGGGGCCAGATCACCGGATGCGCGCGCACCTATCTCGACCCGTCCACCGGCGGTTTGGCCGCGATCGAGAGCCCGAAACGGATCCTCGGACAGCTACACGGCCATGCCATCCGCTTCTGGTCCGGCTCACCTCGCAGCGAACTCATCGTCGGCGAAGGGCTCGAGAACACCCTCTCGATCGGCACAGCCCTCCCCGAGTTCGATCTCGCCTCCTGTCTCACCGCCACCCATCTCGGTCTCTTCGTCCCGCCGCCGGGGATCAAGCGTATCTGGATCGCGCGGGACAATGACGAAGCTGGAGGCAGTGAATCAAAGAGACTGCGTAACCAACTGGAATCGCTTGGAATTGCCTGTGTTGATCTCGTGCCAAACATGGGCGATTTCAACGACGATTTGCAGGCACTTGGCAAGGATACGCTGCGCCGGTCGCTGATAGAGGCCATGAAAGCACAAGGTCTGGAGATCGAGGACGGGTGACCGCCAACTTCCTTAGCGAAGTCCGACAGGGCAAAGGTTCCGCCGGTTTGATCTGATCCCGTTTGGAAAAGGGGAGCGATGGGCCGGCGGGTCGGGGCTGAGTGCCCCTCGCCCGGGCAGCAATGCCCCCCGAACCAGAAAATTCCCCTGAGCCTTCGGCTCATTCCTCGCGGGACCAATTTTCCGGCCCGCGGCGCATTCTCCGCTTCGCTCCGATCCTGACGGATGCGGCCCGGTCGCCGCCGGTCCTGGTATCGCCCCATCCAAATCGGGTCAGATCAAACAGAGGAACCAGACAATGCCCCATCAGACAGACATCCCCGAGGAAACCGGCGTGACCTCCGCCATCCTCCACCACCTTGCGCTTCATGGCGCAACGCGGGGTCCTGGCGAGACCGATCATCGCCCCCTGCCCCAGCCAGATGAAGTCGAGCTCGCCATGGCGACCCTCTTTGACACCACCACCGGTCTCCTCACCGGCAGCCAGTTGGAAGACAATCTCGAAGAGATGCTCTGGTCCCTCACCTCGCTCTTCCATCGCCGGCTGACCCATATCCAGAAGCTTCTCGACGACAACGAATTCGAGGTCCGGGAAAGTCTGGCCATCCAGGACGGCTCCGAGGTCGCCTCGGTAGAGCTGGAACGCCTCCAGATGATCGGGCTCAAGCTCTGGGCCCATCGCGACGCCTTCGAGCAGATGCGCGATCTGGCCGTGGACCACTTCTCGGCCGCCACCGGCTCGCCCTGGCTACCCCGCACCGGATCCAAGGTCTCGCATCGCGGCCTGACCTCCGCCGTGGTGGATAGCCGGGCCTATCTCTCGGCCAAGCGCCGCAAGGAGACCGAGGTGCACTGCCCCGAAGGTACACGGATTGCTTTCTCGGGCGGGGATTATCACGCCTACGATCTGATCTGGTCCGTCCTCGATGCCACGCACGCCAAATACCCCGACATGGTGCTCCTGCACGGCGGCACTCCCAAAGGCGCCGAGATGATCGCGGCCCGCTGGGCAGATACCCGTGGCGTCAGCCAAGTTGTCTTCAAACCCGACTGGAAGAGCCACGGCAAGGCCGCCCCCTTCAAGCGTAACGACAAGATGCTCGAGACCATGCCGCAGGGTCTGATCGCTACCCCCGGTTCGGGCATCACCGAGAACATCGTCGACAAAGCCCGCAAGCTCGGGGTTCGCATCAAGAGGATCGGGGCCTAGGCCCCGATCCTACCATGACCTCAGTCAGAGTGCCCTGTGCGGTTCGCTCTATGAGTTCGCAGAGGTGCGCAGTTCTGCGGCAATTCGTCTGTCAGACTGCTGAGTGTGTGGATGAGTGTTTCTAGCTGGTCGCTGTCGCAGGAATTCCTGAAGCCTCGTGACGCTCTCGTCGTCCCGCGATCAGCGGGATGTTCGCCGAAAGGCACCCCATGCCGGCCAGGAAACTGACGAGTCCGACGATCGTCTTGAACTCGCGCAATGTGAAGACGCTACGGCTCGTGACAAGCATCTTCGCATCCTGGCCAACCTTCGTCACCGCGTGCACGACCCAGGAGCCATACCAACTGTTGTGGCGCTTCTCGGCAGTCTGGTTGCAGATTACCTCGATGAGGTAGCCATCTGAGAGCAGATCGCGCAGGCCATCCTCGGTGACCACATTCGGTGTTGCGCCGTCCAATAGCTTGTCCTCTTCACATATGCCGACACGCAACAGGATTGGAGCGGGCCCGAGCTTCTAACTGATCTTCCGAGTCGCAAGCGTCGTTGCTCAGTTTCGCGATGCCATACGGGACATCCTCGAAGTTCGCAACGCGGCCCGGGCTAATGCCGTCGAGAACAGATGCGCATGTCCTCGCCCTGGCATTTCATCTTCTTCAGCCTGTCAGAGCACTTTCTGCTTGAGGCCTCGGGTGACCCGACCAAGGAACGGAACAGGGGCTGGTGTTGCGTTGCGACGGGTCATGGTGTGTATCGAAAGATCAGGTGTGACTGTGCAAGGATCCGCCGGTGTTCTTGGCTGCTGGCTGTTCACCCACCTTCATTTGTGGCCGCCGCACTTCTCCCTTTGTCTGAGTTGCATGACATGCTGGTCGCAGCTGTCGTCCCGTCCACAAAGGTTGTCGTCGATCTTTTTCCCCTGCCCCTGCGGGTCATTCCGCGCGGAGCAAAAAGACCGGCGCCCGCCCCTCTCCGCTGCGCTTCGCCTTCGGTGTGGCCGGGCCTGAGCCAGCAGCAAGGTGACCATCATTGCAACGCAAACAAGGAGAAGAGCAATGACCACGAACTGCATCAAATTCACCAGCGCCGACATCGAAACCGCCAAGGGCGTCGGCTCCATCTCGACACTGACGTTTGACCTCGACATCATGGTCGAGCCCGTCGCGAGCACGAACCCGATGGCCCCCACGCACCGCGTCCTCGGCCGCTCCCTGCGCGGCAAGCTGGTCGAGTGCGGCGGCATCTGGAAGAAGCAGAACAAGGAGACCGGCGCGGACTACTACACGCTGACCATCCGCGACCACGGCTTCAACGCCAACCTCGGCAAGGCCGCGAACCAGGACGATCTGTCCCTGCAGGCCGTCATCCCCTGGGGGCCCAAAGACGCCGCCTAAGCGAAGGGTTGGCGGGGGTTCGCCTCTGCCAACCCGTTTACAGCTGTAAACTCCAGAATAAGTCCGGCCCGTGCATGTAGTCTCTTCGTGCTTCAGTAGACACTATATAGAGGAAAAATCTTGACTTAGCGCCGTGAATCACGGCTTTTATCCCCAAGTGGCGTGAAAAAGGCCATATTTTCGATTTTGGGGCAACTAGATGATTCCTGTGACACCACTGGCAAACGAGAAGCCTTCAGCGCTCGCGACAGAAATTTCCGAGCGGTTGAATGCTGCCATCCGGGAGCATCTACTTTCGGCTTTTGCCCCAGATAGCACCAAAACGCTACGGTCTTTTTCGGCACCTGAGGCGGCAGAGCTTCTTGGGGTCTCCGGTCAGTTCATGCGAAAGGTGCACTCAGAGGGAACGATCCCAGAGCCCGAGGATATTCGTGGAGGGCGGCGCTATTACACGGCGCAAGAGATATGGGATGCACGCGAGATCTTAGAGAAGTCATCGCGCAAGAAAGGACGCTATCTGCCGCGTCGGTCTGGTGATGAGAAACTGCAAATATGGCAGTTGATGAACTTCAAGGGCGGCTCGAGCAAGAGCACCACGAGCATCCATCTTGCGCATTATTTCGCGCTACGCGGCTATCGAGTGTTGGTCGTTGACCTCGATCCTCAAGGTTCACTCACGTCCATGTGCGGCATCAGCCCGGAAATTGAGTTTGATGGGCTGACTGTCTATGACGCGATCCGCTACGACGATCCGGTCAGCATGGCCGATGTAGTCGTTCCCACTTACTTCCCGGGGCTTTCGATTGCGCCGTCGCGCCTCATGCTGTCTGAGTTCGAGACTGAATCTGCGGTCCATTCGAACCCCGACCAGCCGTTCTTTACACGAATCCGAAATGCATTGTCCCAGGTCGAGGATGATTTCGACCTTGTCTTGATGGACAGTCCGCCCCAGTTGGGCTTCTTGACCATCGCTGGAATGGCCGCAGCGAGTTCTCTGATTGTACCTCTAACGCCCTCAATGTTGGACGTTTCGTCGACCGCTCAGTTCCTCGAACTCGCCGGGGCCTACATGGGGGTGATCGAGGACGCAGGCGCGACGCTGCAGTATGATCACTTCAAGTTCCTGATTACTCGGGATGAGCCGACGGATGTTCCCTCACAGCAGCTGACCTCGTTTATGCGTGCGCTTTTCCAAGACCGCGTCATGTCTGCGACCGCTCTCAAGAGCACTGCAATCAGTGACGCGACCATGCTCAAGCAGTCCATCTATGAGGTTGTGCGCTCGGAAATGACCCGCGCGACCTACGATCGCGCGAAAGGGTCGATGGATGCTGTGGGACAGGAAGTGGAAGTTATGATCCACCAATCATGGGGGCGTAAATAATGGCTAGGAAATCCCTTCGAGATATGTCGGGCATCGCGAATACCATCGCGCGTTCCAGCAGCACTTCGGCCGAGAGGGTCCCCAAGACGAGCGCGCCTGCGTTAGGGGCTCTTCAGGGGTCACTTGCGTCTATCCGCGAGATCGATCCTGGTCTGATCGACGATTGGGGCCCCAAAGATCGGCTGGATGAGTTTACAGCTGTAAACGCCGAGGATGACAACGAGGGGTTTGAGGCGCTCAAGAACAGCATCCGCGAAGGCGGCCAACAGGTGCCAATCCTCGTTCGGCGCTCCAAAGCTGCCGAGGGGCGCTTCGAAGCGATCTATGGTCGCCGCAGATTGAAAGCTTGCCGGGAGCTCGGCATTAAAGTCCGTGCCAACGTTCAGGATGTCGATGACGCCACGGCATTGTTGGCCAAAGGGTTGGAAAATGCGGCGCGTCGCAACCTCTCGTTCTATGAAAAGGCGCGCTTTGCTGAAGCTATCCAAGCCGCGGGTCACGAAAGCGCGACGGTGCGCCAAGTTTTGAATCTTTCTGCATCAGGCCATTCGCACCTGACGAAGGTGACGCAGAATGTCCCGTCCAGAGTTGGAGACCTGATTGGTTCGGCACCCAAGTCCGGCCGGCCGAGGTGGACGGACTTGGCCGAGCTGTTCCTCGAACGGAAGCTCACCGAGAAGATCGCGCTCAATCTGCTGGCCAAAGTCAGCACCTCATCGACGTCTGATGAGCGGTTGGAAGCGCTGATCAAGGAAGCAAGCAAGCGCGGAACGAAAGTGTCCAGCGGTCATCGTGAGATTACGCCGATAGACGGCGTTGTCATCAAAGCAGGCCGAGGGAGCGTGTCTCTTTCTGTGAAGAAGTCCGGCACAAGTGCCGAGTTCGCAAGCTGGCTCGAGAGCAATCTCGAGGAAATCATCAAGAGATCCTACACCGAATTTACAGATGTAAACTCGGAGGATGACAAGTGAGGACGAGCAGAAAGGAGGAAAGGTAAACAAAGAAAACCCCCGAAACCGAGGCTTCGAGGGCTGCTGCGCAGAGCGCAATTCTTAGATTAGACACCTAGAATCTAGCAGCCACCGAATCGCCACACAAGAGAAAACGCTTCTGAGCGAACGGGATTTCTTTGTCTGCTGACAAACTATGGAAAAATTCAGTGGTGCTCCGTCTGGAGCGACTGAGGCAGGCATGCCTCAGCACGAGAGAGGTATGTCCATCGCATGGCAGCCCTCAGGTTGGCGCAAAGCCTCAGCAGGTCTCGCTGCCGCAGAGCAGCTTGCCCAAGCCGGTGAACAGATAGCTGTACCCAAAACGCGGGCCTTCGTGGCCGTGAAGCGGGTCGGTGCATATATTGGCCTCAAGGCCGGAGACATGATGCTCCTCGACACGCTCGGGGCCTTTACCCAGGCCCAGGACTGGGAGGAGGGGCAGCGCCCGATCGTCTGGGCGTCGAACGCCTATCTGATGGAGCAGACAGGGTTTTCACTCTCCGCGCTCAAGCGTCATGCACGTCGGCTGGCCGAGATTGGCGTGATCTCCTTCCAGGACAGTCCCAACGGCAAGCGGTGGGGCCGTAGGGACGCAGAGGGGCGCATTATTGAGGCTTACGGCTTCGATCTGTCGCCGCTGTCGGCCCGTGTCGAGGAGTTCGAGGAACTGCACGCCGACTTGCAGGCTGAACGCGAGCTCTGCCAGCGCTTGAAGCGTCAAATCACGGTGGCACGTCGTATGATCCGCGCGCGGATCGAGGCCGCCGTCAGCGGCGCTCTGCGCGGGCCCTGGACGCAGTTCACGAGCCTTTTTGAAGAGCTGCTAGATCGACTTCCGCGCCGCCATGAAGCCTCCGAGCAGCTTGCGCGGCTCTTGACCTGGTTCAAGGAGCTCCAGGAGCGTGTCGAGGCAGCCTATCTCAAGGCAACTGAGGTTGCCCGGCCTGTGGAAAACACGCCTGAAGGTAAGGAACAAGTTTCTGAGAAGACTCAAGAAATGAACCCCAGGGAGGTCATTTCTGACCCCCATATACTAATTACAAACCAACTTAATCCTGTAACCAGTAATTCCTCAGAAAATGAGGAAGTCGCGGCCGTGGCGCCCAATGCTCAACCCAAAGGCCAGGTTGATAGGGAGCTGGAAGAATGGGTCGCCGAGGTGCGCAAGAAGCGAGCGGCGCTGGATCTGCCCACAGTGATGCAAGCCTGCCCTGAATTCGCGTCCTGGGCGCGCAATATGGGCGGGTTCCTGAAGGATTGGGGCGATCTGCACCGGGTTGCCGGGCAGCTCAGGCCGATGATCGGGGTGTCTGAACATGCCTGGAACGTGGCGCAGGATCGGCTGGGCAAACAGGTGGCGACAGCGGCGCTGGCGCTTGTCTTCGAGAAGCATTGCGCGGGCGAAGTTTCCTCACCAGGCGGCTATTTGCGCGGCATGGTCGAAAAAGCCGGGGCAGGGGAGCTGGATCTCGAGCGCAGCTTCTACGGCAGGCTCAGCGGTCAGGCGGCGTGATGCGGCAGGGGGTCAGAGACCGGCGGCCTTGGTCAGGTTCACGCGGAACCGGTCCCGGCGGCGCTGGTAGCGACGAGTCATCTCGGCCGAGGCGTGCCCCAGCTGCTTCTGGACGTAGCGTTCGTCGACTTCCGCCGAACTGGCGAGGCCGGCACGCAGCGAGTGGCCAGAGAACAGTGCCAGGCGTTCCTTTTCGGTCAGCTCGGATCGGATGCCGGCGTCCAGGACCGTGCGCTTGATCAGGCGTGCAACATGCTTGTCGTTGAGCCGTGCATCGAGGGCGCGCTTGCCATCGCGCGAGGTGCCGACGAAGACCGGACCGAAGTCGATCTTCGCAAAGTGCAGCCATTGCTCGAGAGCACGCACAGGGCAGGTCTGATCCTTGGAGCCGCGACCGATCTCGACCTCGCGCCAGCCGGTCTTGGCATTGAGGGTGAGGAGGGCGCCCTTGTCGAATATCTCAATCCAACCGCCGGACTCCGGTGTGTCGTCTTTGTGCACGTCCAGGCTGACGATTTCCGAGCGGCGCATCCCGCCAGCATAGCCGAGCAGCAGGATCGCACGATCCCGCAGCCCACGCAGGTCGTAGGGCAGGGTGGCGACCATCGCGAGGATGTCCTCAGCCAGGATCGCTTCCTTCTGCACCGGTGGGCGCCCGTGCTTGCGCTTGATCCCGGCCAGCACCGTGGCGATGTGCCGGTTCTTCCTATCGAGGGAAAAGCCGCGCTGTGCGTAATTCCAGGCGAGACCGGACAGGCGGCGGTCGATGGTTGAGACGGATAAGGCAGGGGAGGAGCCTGATCCGGACGCCAGATCGGCAAGGTAAAGCCCGATCATCTCCGGCGACGGAGGCAGCGGCTCGGCGCCCTTCATCCGGCACCAGCGAGCGAAGTGCGTCCAATCCTTTGCGTAGGCCTTCAGCGTGTTGTCTGACGCCGCGGCGCGCGCATAGCCGCGCGCGGTGTCGACCAGCCGGTCAAGCGTGCCGGAGCCCGCGACATGGGAGGGCAAATTAATGCCATCGCTTTTCTTTTGATCTCTCTCGTCGACGCGAGCATCATCCAGCTCATCAGAGGGCGCTGACGTCGATTTCTCGGTCTCTGAGGGCATGTTCCACTGAATCCGGCACTGAAATTGAACTGTTTCTGAGCATATTCTTCTATGACCGATAATGCAAACTTAYTGGACATAATTACACGCAACAGGTTGGGGCGGTTTCTACAGTATATTGTGGCGTAAAGCGCCGCGAGGGATTAGTGTTGTGGCATGACATTTGCCCGGCCCGACCCCCTCAGCGACCAGCCAAGCCTGCCCCGGATGCCCGATTGGATCACCTCCGCGCGGGCGGAAACCCTTGAAGATGTTGCGTTTTTGTCGGGCGCGGCGCTGAGTCACCTGCATCTTGTATTGGGACACGAGGAGGTGCCCCAAGCCTTGTTGCGGGACCGGCTCGCGCTGCACGCGGCCGAGGCTTGTATGGCGTTTTCGGGGCGCCCGGTGAGGGCAGGGGAATTGCGCGACGCGGTACATCTTCTGCGACCCGGCGATCTGCCCGGACCGGCCGGGGAAACCTACCTCGCCTGGCGGCGCGCGGCGGAGCGGCCGGTGTCGATCAAGGCTCTGGGTCGAGCCTTGCCGGCCTTCGAGCCGGGCCAGATCGCGACGTGGCTCGATGTAGGGAAAGGGGCGCCCGTGACCCGGGCCGCGATGGCGCTGGAAGCCGTTCTGCGCGAGGCGCCGCGCGCAGAGGTAGCAGGGCTGATCCTCGCGGATGCCGCCCTCGCTCAGGCACTCGGCTGGGATCATCTCGTACCGCTGCTGGCGACTGGCCTGAAACGGGCTGACCTGCGCAAGCAAGGCGATGATCTTCGCTTCGCCTGTCATCGTGCGCTTATCGCCTCAGCGGTCGAGGCCGTGCGTCTCTCCACCGACCTCGCGCGTCGGGCGGCGCATCTGAAGGCTGTCGCACCCAAGCTGCGGGCAAAGGCGTCCGGCGAGGCAGTGGAGATGTTCCTGACCTGCGATGCGATCGCGCCCTCGGCCTTGCCCCTGCCGGACCGGGCCGCACGGCGGCTCTGCGACCGGCTGGTCGACCTCGGCGCGGTGCGCGAGCTGACCGGGCGCGACACCTTCCGGCTTTACGGGGTGTAGCGATGGCGAAGGATCGCTCTGACCCCGAACTGGATCGCGAGTTGCCCGACCTGCCACCCGAGCTGCGCTGGCGGGAATGGATGCGCCGGATCGAGGCGGTGCTCTTTGCTTCAGCTTCGCCGGTGCCGCGCGACGACCTGGCACGCGTGGTGGGGCAGGGGGCTTCGGTTGACCTTCTGGTCGAGGACCTTGCCGCTGATCTGGAGGGGCGGGCCTTCGAGATCGCCCAGGTCGCTGGCGGCTGGATGTTCCGCACGCGCGCCATCTACGCCCCCGCGATCCGCGCGGCGGCCGATATCGGGGACCAATTGCTGGACCTGAGCGAATTCGACGTCGCGGTCCTGGCCGCCATCGCTTACCACCAGCCGATCACGCGCGAAGGGCTGAAGGACATCTTCGGCAAGGAAATCAGCCGCGACCTGATCGGGCGACTGCATGCGCGCGACTTGATCGGGACCGGGCCAAGGTCGCCTCGGCGCGGCGCTCCCTACACCTTCGTCACCACAGAGCAGTTCCTTGCTGCCTTCGGGTTGGAGAGCCTTCGGGATCTTCCCGATCGGGAGCAGTTGGTGGATGCGGGATTATCCCACATGAGCAAGTAGCGATTGATGCTGTTTCGGGTGAAGAGTTGGCTGAACTCTAGTCGCTTAGTTCAACACCCTTGTTCTTGTAGATGCGCCAAAGCCCCAGACGCTTGATGCGATACTCGACAAGTTCAGGGGAGGTGCCAAACCATGCCGCAATCTCAGCGGCAGACTTTCCCGCGGAGACCTGGGATCTCACCTCGACCTCCGGGAGCATGGTTGCTGAAGCGAGGTAGAACGCATCGTGCTCTTCAGTACTATCGTAAGTCCGACCGAACGCGTCGGCGACTTTTGCAATCCGGGTTAGCTTGTGACCAAGGAGGATATGCCAACACTCTTCAAGATATGTAACTTTCTGACGTTCCGGTGTGTGGCTGTCGTTCCGCAGGATTGCCCACCTATCCTCTGTAATGTCGAGAGGAACGCTCATGGCTGACCATTCGCGACCGCCTGCTCCGAGCAAGAACTTAGCGCACTCGGCACCAAGGCCGTGAACATCGGAGACGGTGTAAACATCCACGCCATCAATTCGAATGTTCAGCGCGTCGAGGGGCGCATCTAAGGCAACCTCCAAGTCGTCCCGCAGTCCATTCGCCATTTCTTCCATTTCGGATTTGGACAGTGCGACTGACCCGGCCAACTCAGAGTCGGTTTCGGCGAAGTCCTTGCTGACAGGGAAAGCGTTGCTGTTGTTTCGTACGAGTTGTTGTGCCGCCTGTAAGAGGCAGTGTACCGTTTTTGACTGGACGTTCTTCGCTGCGCGGAAGTGAACCAACGCCACACTGTCGAAGGTTAGACCAGCATCTTGGGCATCCGGACCGAGCCACTCGATAATCCGAATCGTTGAATTGTTGTCCGGTTCACCCTCGCCGCGCTCAATCCGAGCCAGCGAGGAAAAGCTGATACCTACGTGCTCAGATAGAGCCCTGATGCTAAGCCCTTCAGATTCGCGCTTTTTCTTCAGCGCTTTGATCAAAGCCTGCTTGTCTGTTTTCATAAGTTAATGCCGTGCTAATCGCACGCCTTGACACGGCGCGCAGTCCTCCCATAGTGTGCTTTTAACACAGAGTCGCACAACATCAAGTGTCCGGGCCTCGGTCCGAAGGCTTTGGAAAGGGGCGGTAGGAATGAGGAAGAGCATCGAGGACGACCTGAAAGCCATCGGCTTAGGCCTCGACGCCGGCATTCTGCCGACGGTGTTCAATCGGGGGGTCATCCGGCCCGACAACTCCTCGATTGTCTTGAAACCTTCGGGCCAGGAGAAAGCCGATGCACGGCACCAATCGACACGATCCGCAACCAGACCGTGGGAACGGCCCGCCGGAGGGCAAGGGACGACCGGACAATCCCGGTCGCCCGCTTCCGGAGCACCGTTCGTCCAGTCAGGACTACGGTCTCGCTATGCGGAAGGCATAGGGGAATGCCGGGACGCGTACCCGGGTCTCCTCGCGTTTCCTCAAGAATGGCAGATGTGGCTCTTCGCTGAGAGTGATCTGATCGAAGGCCTAGGTAGAAGAGCCGCATTTGCCATTCAACTTCCCTACACCACCAGCAAGCCGGTTCGAGCCTGGGGCTTTTGGACCACGGCTGTCAGCAAGACTTGGATCGGGCCGAGGCATACGAATTTTCCCGATGGCTCGATTTGCGCATTCGAGCCACGAGACAAGACATGGCTTCCCGGCGGTTCGGTGACCGGACTGCTCGACCTATATAGCCTCTGGGCCGTGCGGCATCTCTACCTCGAGAAATACGGAAAATGGCCCGGCCGGCAATCTGTGCAGATTGCAGCTGAGAGACTGCTCGAACTCGGCGACGATGAGTTTTGCGGATGTGAACATCCATTCGGGAAATACGCCCAGTGCTGTCGGTCATCTGACCAGAATAACACCTCCGGTTCTGAGCTACTGGATTTTGCAATGAAGACCCGCAGGCCTCCAGTGGAGGTTCTTCGGTTTGTTTGGAACCCAACCAGCCCTCCGCCTCGGAGGGACCCAATAACACGCCAGACTTGAGAAGGAGAATTCAGATGGCAGGCAAAGGCAACGGCGGGAGCTATCGCAGCGCGAAATCGGGGCGGTATGTGACAAAGACTTATGGGAAATCACATCCGCGCACCACGTTGAAAGAAGCGCCTGGCAAGAGCGGTTCTACCGGTGGCAGCTACCGGAGCGCAATTTCCGGGCGCTTCGTGACGGCAAAGCATGGCAAGGCGAACCCGGGTACGACCGTTCGAGAAAAGTGAGTTTGCCTCTCGCCCAGCGAACGTGTTAGCCAGGCTTTGTCTTGGTGTACGGAAATTCGCCGTACACTTGACATGTACGACGATATGCCGTACATAGCTGCATGTGAGCGGTGTCTTACCGCTTGACGTCGTTTCGGATCAAGGAGGCAACCATGTTGGCGTTTGAGGATAGCACTGTCGCTGTCGACGAGCCCAAGAGCGCTCGGCTGGAAGCGCGTACACAGCCTTCGGTGAAGGATGCGATCAGTCGCGCTGCAACCTTGAGCGGTGTTGAGGTAAGCTCCTTTGTTGTGAGCGCTGCATACAAGGCCGCGCAAACGACGATTGAAGCTCACAAGTTGACGGCGTTGGAGAGCGAGGCGGATCGTGCCGCGTTCTTTGGCGCTCTTGAGAACCCTCCGAAGCCGAATGATCGGCTGAAGCAGGCTTTTGCATTGCGCGAGACACTGATCGCGAATGCCGACTGACGCCGCCTTAGACACCAAGTTCACAATCGAGCCGTTCGATGCCAAGAGCCAGGATCGAACGGCTTTTTCCTGTGGTGTTCCTCAAATCGACAATTACTTGAAGCTGACGGCAAAGAAGGGGTCGAAGGCTGATGTCGTCCGGATCTGGGTCGTGCTCGACGAAGATCGAAGCACCCTTGGGTTCTACGGAATCAACATGCACGCCGTCGTCGCGGAAGACATGCCGGAAGAATTGGCAAAGAAGGCGCCAAGGCATGGCATGCTGCCAGCCGCATTCATTTCTATGATAGGCGTCGATCAAACGATGCAGGGGAAGGGCTTGGGCAGCGCGCTGCTTGCTGATGCGCTCAGCCGAATTGGGCGCGTCTCGGACGAGATAGGGACCTGTGCTGTCCTTCTCGATGTTTTCGACTGCGGAAACCCCGGAACGGTGGCACGCCGAAAAGCATACTACGAGTCCTTCGGGTTTATTCCTTTGCCAGATCAGCCTTTGCGCCTTTTCATGCCGATACAAACCGTGCGGACATTGTCGGGCTAAAAGTTCACGGCATGAAGCCGCGATCTTATTTCGCAGTCATATCGGAACGGCGATAAGGAATCTCGTAGGGGAAGGATTAAACTACGTGTTTATTGAAAGACTCACTCTAACGAATTTTCGTTGCTACGGACCAGTTGAGACAAGCGTTGATCTGGGCACTGGTCTAACTGCTTTTGTCGGCATCAATGGCGCAGGAAAGACTGCCATGATGCAGGCCTTGCAGCGCCTCTTTGGAGTGACGAACGATCAAAGACGACTGCGGCGTGAGGATTTTCACATCCCTACCTCCGAATTGGTCGTGCCGGCTCAGAGGAACCTCGTTCTCGAGGCAGTTATTGCCTTCCCAGAGCTAGATGCTGACGGCGGCGATGGCGTGGCAATTCCGGAATTCTTTCACCAGATGGCCGCTGATGAAGCCGGAAAGTTAAAATGCCGCCTTCGACTTGAAGCGACATGGACCGATGATGGAACGCTCGATGGTGCAGTTGAACAGAAATATTGGGCGATCAGAACTTTCGGCGCGTTCACTGACGCTGACTGCATTGATCTGAAGGCAACCGACAGGGCGCGGATCCAAATGCTTTACGTGCCGGCAACGCGAGACGGCGCATCGCAGGTGACGGCATTTTTGCGGGGAAGGTTGTGGCGTGCTATTAACTGGTCGCAAGGGGTACGCGACGCATTCACGAACACCGGCGCAACCTTGAACGGCGCATTTGGGGTAGAGCCGGCCGTTGATGTCATTGCCGCCGCGGTGACTCGGCGGTGGCAAGAAGTGCACACTGCGGGAACTGATACTACGCCGGTATTCCGCCCGCTTGATCTCCGCTTTGAGCAATTCATCCGTAAGGTTGAAGTGGTCTTCCGCCCGGACGAGGCCGGACGGGAGCGAGCTCTTGATGACTTGAGCGACGGACAAAGGTCACTCTTTCACCTTGCTATGACCGCTGCGGCTCTGGATGTGGAAGCCGGTATCGCCGCAGCTCCTGAGGGCGCCGGGTTTCAGGCTGGCGGCGTTCCCCTGCCGGCGCTCACCCTCATCGCGATTGAAGAGCCTGAAAACAATCTTGCTCCCTTCTATCTCTCCCGCATCGTTCGTCAGGTAAAAGACCTGACGAAATCGACACAGGCGCAGGCCGTGGTATCCAGTCATTCTCCGAGCATCCTTGCCCGCGTCGATCCTACCGAGGTTCGACATTTTCGCCTTGATCCTCTTGATCGCACGGCTCACATCCGTCCGATTAAGCTGCCGACTTGCGAGGAAGAGGCGTCGAAGTTCATTCGTGAAGCGGTTAGGACCTACCCCGAACTTTATTTTGCGCGCTTCGTCGTGCTTGGGGAAGGAGCATCCGAAGAAGTCGTTCTCCCGCGCCTCGCCGATGCAATGGGTCTCGACATTGATCGTTCCTTCGTCTCGGTTGTTCCATTGGGCGGGCGCCATGTGAACCATCTCTGGCGACTGCTGACCGACCTCGACATTCCATACGCGACGCTGCTGGATCTTGATTGGGGCCGAGCTGGTGGTGGGTGGGGACGTATCAAGACTGCATGTACTCAGTTGCTCGCAAATAACGTCGCACCGCAGGACATTTTTGGAAAGCATCTTGACCCAAAGGGACCAGATGCCAATCTCGCGGCTTTCGATGCGTGGGCGGTCGAGGACACTGAGAATATCAATAACTGGATGAATTGGCTGCGCCAATTCAACGTCTTCTTCTGCACGCCCCTCGACCTCGATTATTCGATGCTGAAGGCCCTACCGCTCGCCTACCAAATGGTTGAGCCAGGTTGCAATGGGCCTTCGCCTGCAGGTGAGCCTCGTACGGCGGTGCTCGGCGACGACGGTTTGCCTAATCTCTATGCTACCGACCAGGATGTCTTGATGCGTTGGTATCGCTACTTGTTCTTGGGCCGCGGCAAGCCGAGCACCCACGTTCGGGTTCTGAGTGGACAAGATCCAGCTGCTCTCGCTGCCGCCGCTCCTGAAGAGTTGCGCGCGCTCCTTACCTCGATTGCAGCTCGGCTTGCCCCGCCACCTCCCCCCGCAGCCTGACCATGCGCCTTATTCGACCAGAAGACTGGCGCCCAAGTGGCATTGATGATCTCGAACCAGAGGCATGGAATGCCTTGCGTCACGAAGGCTCGGCTTGCGTCGTCGCTGGTCCTGGCGCTGGCAAGACCGAATTTCTGGCACAACGCGCCGACTATCTGCTTGAGACGGGCCTCTGCCGCGCACCGCATCGCGTGCTGGCGATTTCCTTCAAAACCGATGCGGCTAACAATCTCGCGGCGCGTGTCCGCCAAAGGTGCCCCCCAGAGTTTGCCAACCGGTTCGTGTCGGTCACTTTTGATGCTTTCACCAAGAGTCTGGTGGATCGCTTTCTAAACGCTATCCCGGCGGACTGGCGCCCGACCCGGCCTTATGAAATCGCCTTTCCAAAGCACAAGGCGATTGAGGGGTTCCTCACCGCCGCCCGACTCCATGCACCGCCAGAATGGCATTCGGAAATCGCTGGCTATGGCCCAAGCAACTTTGAACCCAAGGTCGTCGGTAGTTATCGCCTGCCAATGGGGCCCATCGCGCCTAAAAATGCCGCTGAATTCGCCGTCGCCCGCTGGTGGGCAGCGCAATTACGGCCTGGGCAAACCTCTTCGCTCACATTCGTTGGCATCAATCGGCTCGCGGAGCTGCTGCTCCGAGCCAATCCCCACATCCGTCGGGCGCTTGTCGCCACATATCCCTTCGTGTTTGTCGATGAATTCCAAGACACCACCTACGCGCAATACGACTTTCTGTTGTCGGCCTTCCATGGTGGACAGACTGTCGTCACCGGCGTCGGTGACGACAAGCAGCGGATCATGGTCTTCGCTGGCGCACGCCATGACGCTTTTCAGCGGTTGCAGACCGATTTCGGAGGCGCACGCTTTCCCCTCCTCTTCAACTTCCGTTCCTCGCCCGACTTGGTCGCTATCCAGCACGTTGTCGCGCGCGCGCTGGATCCGGATGCCGCACCAACGGTCGCTCAAACTGTATGCCAAGTCGATGGCGACGTGGCCCAGGTTTGGACAAGCGAGACCAAGGAGGCGGAAGCTGCTCACCTGGCTCAATGGATCGCCAACGATATGGTCTCACGCGGCCGCGCGCCGCGCGACTACGCACTCCTCGTGAAGCAGAAATCCGATGAATACGAGCAAGAAGTCGCGGGAGCTTTTGCGGCTCATGGTCTGCAAATCCGCAACGAGAGCCATGCACTTGGGAAAACCTCTCTTCAGGATTTGCTTTCCGACGAGTTGACCCGCCTGGCGATCGCTGTCCTTCGGCTTGGCGCGACCCGCCGTGCACCGGCTGCTTGGCAGCAGGTCGCGACATCTGTTTTGGCACTACGCGCCGTTGGAAACCATGAAGACGCACGCGCAACCAGAGTCGAGGCTGAACTCACCGCATTTCTCGCTACTTTGCGCACCGACATGGCGGCAACTGCTCCGTCGAAGCAAAGCGCTCTCGACTTCATCAGACGGATATTCGACTACTTGGACCTCGATGCGATCTCTCGCGCGTATCCCGAGTATGGCGTTGGCGATCTGCTCAAGATCATACTTGAAGCTTTTTGCATTCATTTTTTGGCATCTGTCGACGGCGCGCCGAATTGGACTGCATGCTTGGACGCGTTTGAGGGGGTCAATCAGATCCCGATGAGTAAGGCTCCGGCGGCGGCCGCCTGATCCCGGGATCGATCCGATGGTAAGTCCGGCCTTATGTCCGACTTCAATAACCGCCCTCAAATCGAAGTTCTTTCCGCTGCCGATGGTGATCGCCGCCGGTATTGGTCAGATGATGATAAACTGCGCATCGTGGAGGAGAGCTTTATCGGCCACCGACAAGCGGCTGCCACAGCGCGGCGGCATGGCATTTGCCGGTCGCTGCTGACCACCTGGCGGCGGCAG
>NZ_WLCM01000035.1 GCF_013317235.1 Leisingera sp. ANG59
TGCCGCCGCCAGGTGGTCAGCAGCGACCGGCAAATGCCATGCCGCCGCGCTGTGGCAGCCGCTTGTCGGTGGCCGATAAAGCTCTCCTCCACGATGCGCAGTTTATCATCATCTGACCAATACCGGCGGCGATCACCATCGGCAGCGGAAAGAACTTCGATTTGAGGGCGGTTATTGAAGTCGGACATAAGGCCGGACTTACCATCGGATCGATCCCGGGATCAGGCGGCCGCCGCCGGAGCCTTACGGTTTGCTTTCGCTATCAACGCTATGAGGAGCCGTTCGTTCCCGCGCCGGGCAACCGGATCGGAACCTCCGGCGGAATACGCAACACAGCGCTGTTTCGGGCGGACTGCTGTGCCTTTGAGCTTTTCCGCAAATTCTCTGCCGGATGCCGCCCGAACTTGCCAGCAGCGTGACTGGAGGCGGTTAGCGCGGCAGCTCCCGGATGGCGCCGCAGATCCGGCCGCCCGCATCGCTCACGAGGATCACGTCCGGATTGCAAGCTGCTGACAGCGCATTCAATTCGGCTTCACGGTCAGTTGTCCTGCAAATTGCATAGGAGGTATCCGCAAGGTTTCCTGCCAATTCGCCTGAAAGATCCGGGAACTCCACGATATAGGCTTTCAGCCTGCCGACGGAAATCTTTCCGACGACATCTGCGTTGTCTACAAGGACGATCAGACTTTCATCGCCATAGTCTTCTGCGTAAAGCTGCCGCATGATGGCTGCGGCAGACCAGTCAGCGCGCAGAACGTGGCAAGGGGTGTCGATGAGGTTTTTCGCCGTTCGATTGGGCATCTGTCCAGCTCCTTGCGTGGTGTGGGACAGTGCATAAACGCTGGCTGGACCTGTTCTGCTCCCTGCATGCAAGCTTGGAGGCATGGCAAATAATGCCATTATTGTATTGTGCGATTTGCAGTGGTTTTAGTAAGATGGTGAAAGTTAGTTTCATCAAATCAATGTGTTAGGTGGCAACTCTCCGAGACAGACTGCCGGATAGCGCGTAAAGTCAGGCCATGGCCTGTTCTGAAAAATATGAGAAAGCACTCTCCAGTGCCGATCGTGAAAGCCGTGAAGAGTTTAATGACGCGCTTGTGCGGGAAATGCCGCATCTGAAGCGCTATGCGCTATCGCTGGTCAAGGACACATGGCAGGCAGACGATCTGGTCCAGGACTGTATGTTGCGCGCTATTCGCAAACGGCATCAATTCCGCCCCGCAACCCACCAGCGCCGCTGGCTGTTTACGATCTTGCGCAACCTGCACTTGGACTGGCGCCGGCAATGCACCCGCCGGGGACCCCATGTGGCCCTCAAGGAATGTCAGGCGGAAACGAGGCGGCGCGCACCTCAGGATGACTGGATGGCTCTGGTCGATTTGCTCCGGTCGCTCAAAAGGTTGCGGTTTTGCGAACGGGAGGTATTGTTCCTGAACGCCTTTTCGCGGCTAAGCCAAAGGGACATTGCATACCGGTTGGGCATCGCCGAAGGGACAGTGCGGAGCCGATTGTCGCGCGCACGCTCCGCTCTGACCGGCTGAGCAGCAGCTCAAACTTATTAAGGCTTTGCGGGTAGCGGCATTGACCCCCAACCCAGCCTGGCCGCCGTATGGCGGCGGAAACACTCCCAGCGCCTGCCTCCAACAAATGCTGAATGATCCGACTGCCCTGATAGCCGATGCCCCGGACGATTGTTACGCGCCGAAACATCCCTCTGGCTGGCTGTTCAGGCTGCAGCGGGGACCACTGTGTCTCCGGCTATCCTGCTCAGGTGAGCGCTTGCTTCCAACTTGTCATGGAGAATACTGGACAATACGGCGGCATCATCATCGTGGCCCAAGCAAATTGCCCAACCAGCAAGTAAACCGGCCACCGCCATTTCATAGTGTGCCATGCGCTGCAAAGAGGCGATAATGCCGACATCTTTGAGCTTTTTGTCCTCAATCATATCAACCCATTTGCCTGCTTCAGCGATCATCGCCTTCATCGAAAAGTCGGAATGCCCTTCCATATACGACGAGTTCGGTTTCAAAAGATCGTCCAGGAGGTCCCTGTGCTGGGTTGTCACATCCTTCTGATCCCGGATCATTGCCCCCAGCCTGGCGTCTGCGGCACTCTCAGCGAAATTGCCCAGGATGCTGGCCATTTGCGCTTCGGCTGAGTGCAGTTCCTCTAACTCGGCCAAGTAGAGCTCGTGAAAACTATTCGGGTTCATTTCAATCTTCTCCATGCCGCTTCAGTACGTAAACGCTTACGGCGCATAACCTGTTGCAAAGGTTCCGGTGTAGCTGCTCACTTTGATCCGGGCGTTAACGCGCAGGTGCATGCTTGGCAGGTTCGCCATACGCAACATGCGCAGCGCCCTGGCGTTGGTTACCAAGCAGACCTGAAGCCAGACTTGGTTCAGCCCCAACCTGGAAACAAAAGGGAGGTCCAGATGATCGAGATTGGACACTTAGCCGAAAAGCCTTTCTTGACGGTTCGCGTATCAGGAACGCAAACCACCGCTGACTACGGCAAAGCAATTCTAAGGGTTCAACAGGCGGTTAGCAGCAGCAACGAAAAGCTTAACGCAGTCATCATCCTAGATAGTCTGCAAGAATGGAGGTTGGCAGCAGTGTGGAAAGGCCTGGAACTCGATGCTGCACATTATGACGACTTTCAACGGATTGCCGTGGTCGGCAAGGGTACCATTGACGAGTTGAATGCCTTGGCCTCGTCCGTGATTACTGGTGCTAACGTCGAATTCTTTACCTTCGATCAACTCGACCGCGCTGGAAAGTGGGCTATAGCCGCCTGAAACACTTCCCAAACAGTAGGTGAACAGTCCGTCAATAGCGAAAGCTGAGATCATGCCCCATAGCGTGGTGTAGCTCATGGCTGGCCGGGTGCTTTTGACGGGCCGAGCTGATCATTCTGTCTGAGTTGCAGGCAGGCTGATGACGGGAGTGAGAAAGATCAGGAATTGATCCAGTGGATCAATTCCCTGACGAACGCAGACCGGCGCCAAGGTTTCCAGCGTCATGTATCGCGCACGCTGCACGGTCCATTCCTCGGTCTGCTCCATGAAGATGGCGCCGACGAGCCGGCGTATGGCAGGCTCATTGGGAAAGATCCCGACGACGTCTGTCCTGCGCTTGATCTCGCCGTTCAAACGTTCAATCGGATTCGTCGAATGCAATTTCGTCCGATGCTGATGGGGAAAGGTCATGTAGGCGAGCACGTCCTCCTCGGCATCGTCCATCAGCCCGGAGAGCCTTGGCAGCTTGCCCCGCATCTGATCGGCGACGTTGCGCCATTGGGTTTTCGCCGCCGCATGGTCCGGCTGTGCGAAGGCGGTGGCGATAAAGGCGGAGACGACGCGCCGGCTGCTCTTGCCCGCATGCGCAAGAGCGTTCCTCTGGAAATGCACCCGACAACGCTGCCAGGTCGTGTTCAGCACGCGTGCGACTGAGGCCTTGAAGGGGCCAGATGTGTGGGAGGCATTCCGCCAGAACTCCGAAACCACCGGCTTCCCACGGGAGCAGAAACACCTGCTGCTACAGCCGCCTCTTCGCTGGAGAGACCTGCTGCGACACCCTGCCAGAAGCGGCATAAATTCTCACGCTGCCAGACTGGTGGCCGTCCTGGCGAGGACAATTTACGCCGCGTCGAGCGCTCGGATTTCCGTCTTCCAGTCATCATCTACACCTCCACGAACGGGGTGTTGCGACGACCGGTTGAATCCGCCTTGCACGCCGCGATCCGAATGGTGAATGAGCCCAGGCACCGGACCACGCCGCCCCAGGGCCATGTTCAAGGCATCACAGCAGAGTTTTGAACGCAGATGATCGTCCATTGCCCAGCCGACGATTTCACGCGTGGCCATGTCTTTGATGGCGGCGACGTAGAGCCATCCTTCGTCCGTATCGACGTAGGTAATGTCGGCCAGCCAAACCCGGTTTGGAACGGAACAATCGAACTGTTGCTCCAACAAATTTGGCGATGGTTTCAAAGAGTGATTGCTGTCTGTGGTGCGCGGCTTCCGGCGCTTGCGCAGACGCGGTGAGATACTGTTTTCTTTCATTATTCTGGCGACGCGACGCTCCGAGACTGCCTCGCCATCGGCCTTCAGATCCTGGTGGACCCGCTTTGACCCATACCGTTTTTTGCTTTGAGAAAACGCCGCTTTTATCTTTGGCAGCAACTCGGCGTCCCGGTCGGCACGCCGCTTTTGCCGCTGATCTCGGGTTGGTTGCGACTGAGTAAAACCATAAAACCAACTGCGGCCGATCCCCAGAATGCGACAGAGCAGGGAAATGGGATAAAGAGCCTTATGGGCAGCGACAAATGCATGTTTCGCAGTCATGTCTTCGCTGCCCTTGAGGCGAAAAAAGCGGAAGCTTTCTCAAGGATTTCATTTTCCAGCTTCAAACGTTTGTTTTCCTTCCGAAGACGATCCAGTTCCGCCGCATCCGCCTGCTGCCTGCGCAGTGCCGCCATTGATCCTGCCGCTTCGATCTCCAAGCGCCACGTCTTCAATTGTGAGCTCGTCACTCCAAGCTCCTTGGCAACACCACCTTGTGTGGCACCAGGCTTATAAAGCCGACCAACAGCTGCGGCTTTGAATTCATCTGTGAACGTCCGTCTCGTTTGTCCCATTCCATGCTCCTTTCCTGGACAGGGGTAAATTACCCTGGTGTCCGGGAACAGGGACGAAGTTCACAGTCGATGAATGGCCGATCTCCGCGCTGCACGGCAGCGCCATTTTTTCAGCAGCTGCAGCATATCTGGTGCTGCGAGCGCGCGCAGCACGAAATCGCTATGACCGAGTTGGGCTCTCCGGTAACCTTAGCCGCGATCCGCTCTAAGGGCCGGTCTGGGGTGAATCGACTGGCCCTGCGCATCGTATGAACTGGAAAAGGGCGGACAATGTGAGCATTCGCTGCGCCTGCGCCTGCGCCTGCAATGGCTTTAAAATGGAGGTGGCCGCATTCTCACCGGGCTGGATTTCACGATAGATGTATTTGTCGTTGCCATCCGGCTGAATGTTTCCAGCAGCGGGTCCAGTTCGCCGATGTCCTTCAACAAGAGACGAGCCACGAAACCATCCTCGCCCGTAACCTTGTCGCATTGGACAATCCTGTGGGTCTCCCGAATTTGTGCCTCCAACACATGACGCTTGCCCGGAAGCGGTCGAAACCGCACAACGGCTTCGAGGGAAAACCCCAGAGCGCTTGGTGAAAACTCTACCGCGAACCCCTGAATGACGCCTATGTCCTGAAGCCGTTTCACGCGATCACGAATGGTTGGGGCCGAGACCCCCGCCTCGGCGGCGAGGTCTTTCCAACTGACGCGTGCGTCCCGCGACAGGGCGGTCAGAATGCTGCGGTCGAGGTCATCCAATGGGTTTTTCATAGAAAGGCGAGTAGCGCATTCAGCCTCACAAAGCACGACATTTTCAGCCAGTAAGTTCCCTTTCTGAAAGTACGGGCGACCTGTTGATTGGTAAATTTCCTGCGATCTGACTTTATCGGCAGGAGGCTTCATGACCTGGGCACTTTGGCTATCGTTCGCGACCGTATCGGCCGTAAATATCGTGACACCGGGACCGGCAAATCTGAACACGCTGCGCCGGGCCGTGCAGTTGGGCGGCAAACGGGTCCTGCCGACAATTTTTGGCAACGCCCTTGGTCTTGCCCTTGGCGGGGCCATTTGCGCAGCTGGCATCGGGTCCTTTGTGATGGCGCCGGGCTTCTGGTGGTCGCTCTTTCGCTGGCTGGGGGTGGCCTATCTGGCCTGGCTTGGCCTCAAGCTGATCTTCAGAAAAGAAAGGTTGTCCCTGACGGCAAGGGCAGAGGCGCCTGTGCGCGCCAAGGCGCTGTTCTCCGAGGCATTCCTGCTTGCCGCGTCCAACCCCAAGGCGCTGCTCTTCTATATGGCGCTGTTCCCGCAAATCCTCGACGCGGAGCGCGGTCTAGCGCCGCAGGCCGGTATCTTGATCCTGACCTATTGCGGCCTGTCCATCCTGTCTCTCAGCACCTATTCCGCGTTGGCCCATGTTCTACGCACCCGGTTCATGACCCAGACGAGATACGACAGGTTCCGGCAGATCTCGGGCGTCGTTCTGTTGGGTTTTGCGGCCAAGCTTCTCGCCGAGTTGAGGTAGAGCCATGAAATACGGCCTTTTGCTCCTGCTGGGGGTGTTGTGGAGTCTGCGCCTTGCCGCCATGAAATCAGCGGGGCAGTCGGGCATTCCGCCCCATGTGGTTGTCCCGATGTCGGTTCTGGGCATAGCGGTCCTCTATTCCGCAACGTCGGCCATGCGCCGTAACTGGCCACCAATCGACCGCCCTGCCATCGCGTTTTATTGTCTCAGCGGCCTCTTCGGTTTTGTCTTGCCCTTCATCCTGGAGATCATGGTCACTCCCCGGCTGCCCTTGTTCGCCTTTGCCGTGATCATCTCCACGATGCCCATCCTAACCACCCTCCTCGCGACCTATCTTGGTGTGGAAGATCTGAACACAAGGCGGGTCTGCTCGGTTCTTCTGGGATTTGGTGCAGCAGTTCTGATCCTTTGGGACACTGCGGAGCTCCCGGCTGGCAATGTTACCTGGACGTGGATACTGGTCGCATTGGCGGTTCCTGCCCTCTACGCGGCGAATACGGTTTTTGTCGCCGCGCGCTGGCCCGACGGGGTCGATGCATTGCATGTGGCCAATGCGCAAGCGCTTATCCTTTCGGTGGCCGCACTCGCAGGGGGGCTGGTTTCCGGCAGCATCATTGAATGGCACATGGCCCCGTCAAACATGGCAGCCATCGGGACAATCAGCGCCTGCGAGGGGCTTGCGTTGCTCGTCTATTTGAAGCTGACACGGGATCATGGCCCGACGCTCGTTTCGCTGGCAAATTTCATCGCACTGTTTATGGCCGCGATACTCGGAGCGGTTTTCTTCGGTGATCGGTTTAGCTGGCTGTCTGCCCTGGCGGGATTTGTTCTCGTGGCGGCACTGATCATGCGCAATCAGGACGAGCGGTACCGCGCATCGCACGGCTCAGCTACTTAGAAGCGGACTTTGGTTCATCCTGCAGCATCGGTAAGCACGGGCTCTAGTCAGCTTTAGCCGCACAGACCGCCAAGGGCTGGACTGGGGTAAGCCGACCTTGGGCCGTTCAGGAAACGGGGGTTTCCTAGACACCAAGACGCCGCCGAGCCAGCGTCCAGAGATCATGATAATTCTTGTCCTGAAATTGCGTCTGATATTCTATGTTCAGTCCAGATTTTGCGCCATGAGTTTCCAGACTGCATCAAAGCTTTGAAAACGATAGGTATTCTTATTCGCATCCAATGTGAGCCGGGCCGGATGATTGCAGGCTGGTTGCAAACAATGTGGGTTCGTTCGCAGATAATCCGGGTTTGAGGCCCCCGATAGCGTCAGATAATTCGAGTCGAAAATCGCGATGATTGCAGGTCGAGGTGTTTATGTTTGCAGGTCGCTACACCTATAGCCCTGCACTTCGCGCAAGCCTTACTTTGCTGCACCACTCGCTTCTCTGTTCGCGCCTCCTGGTGCGATGCCCTCCGGAAGATCCTCAGTTTTCGGATAGCCGAGGAGAGCACACATCAAATTCTACAAGTACGGAATCCTTCGCTCAGGAGCATAGCTTGGACGCGAGTTCCGAATGCTGTTCTGTCTGCAGCAATCAACGCGGAAGCTTTCGGAAGCAAAAAACAACGGTGCGTTGAAAACTGATGTTGACACGAATTTGATATTCGTGGCAAACACCGATTACGGGATGCCATGGCTTCTCGTTAAACAATCATCTTGCTAGGAAGTCGTCGCCAACAGGGGACGACACATGCCGATAGAGAGATACCAATCCTTGGTCACGATTGCTGGCGTTATGAGCTGGAAGAAGGCGGGGAAGGACTTTCAAGTTCGGTACGACCTAGTAAAACTAGGGGTGAAAAGCGGTGCTCCGGCCTACAACTGCACATACATTGTTGACGGCCAGGAACACGTGCTGGTCCCGACAAATCCCGGACCAAGCGGCTTCATTGAGAAACGCCAGATCAATCTTTGGCCGGGTATTCTCAAAAAGCACCACCTTGAATTCGGCGATGGTTCGATGCTGGTGTTCAACCCAAAGGATCAAACCATTACAACATGGGTGGTTGGACCTGACGGCACAGCTGAAGTTGGTACTGTCGGGAGAGACTGTACCCAGCCGGAAAGCTGAACAGAGTGCTGCGTGTTCGCAAGCACCAGCAAGGCATACTGAAAACACGCGCGAACTGAATGCCGTAACCTCCCCGTCGGCAGAGTTTGCGCGGCGCATGTTTGTGGCCCAGGCATGCGCCGAATTTTCCAAATCTCACGAACATTCTGAATTTCGTCCGCAATGGACGAGATCCCGCGGTGTCGGACCCGCGGGTTATTTCTGTGCATCTGAAACAACGAAAGGAACGAGGGATATGCACATTTCGAAGACCCTGAAGACTGCCGCGATGGCTGCGGTAGTGGCTGTGGCTGGAACCAGCGCGATGGCGGCCGGTTCGGACACCGGTGTTGAAGCCGGTTTCTATGCGCTCGGCCAGGACCTGAACACCATTCTCGATGGTGCAGGTGGTTACGTCATCTTGATCCTGTCTGTGATCATCGGTGGCGCAACTCTGGCAGTTACCGGCCGCTGGGGCCATGTTTTCATTGCCATCGGTGTTGCGGTTTTCCTGGGCTACGGCGTCCAAACCGCCACCAGCCTCGGCGGTGTTACTGCAAGCACCGATCTTCTGGAGCTGTCGGCCGTGGAGGCCCCCGTTTCGGAAACCGTCACTCAGTGATCTGGACTGCTTCCCGTGCCTTCTGGTGCGGGAAGCAATTCCTGAAAGGAAGAGGCATGG
Organism: Leisingera sp. ANG59; assembly: GCF_013317235.1. Lineage (GTDB taxonomy): Bacteria > Pseudomonadota > Alphaproteobacteria > Rhodobacterales > Rhodobacteraceae > Leisingera. The sequence goes on from NZ_WLCM01000035.1 coordinate 8,882, forward strand.
ACAAGGTCGTTAAAGTGGAACAGAGGCTGCAAGACCCGCCGCAGTTCTTTTTCCTGCCTGCCGATGAAGCGGTGGCCGGAATGTTTCCCATTGTACTGGGCCTCCTGGGCCGTCAGGCGTTTTTTGGCTTCGCAGCCGGGCTTGCGTTTTATTTCATCTGGAAACGTGTGAAGGGCGAGCGTGGATTGCACGGGCTCCTGGCTCTTCTCTATTGGATCACTCCGAAAGAGATCACCATCTATCGGTCCTTCCCGGATAGCGCTGTCAGCGCCTGGAGGGCGTGATGAACTTTCAGAACATGAACAAAGCCCTGAACCGCTCCCGGAAAGCGGTGCTAACTCTGGGTGTTGTATCGGCTGGACTGGTTGGTGCCGTCGTGATGCTGTCGGCCAAGCTCTATTCGCAGTCCAATCAGGTGGTTCTTGTGCCTACCACCGTCAGCGACGGGATGGTGGCGCGCGGAACAGTGGATAAAGGCTATGTTGAGGCGCTTGCGCTGGATGCGGTCTATGCGATGTACAATAGCTCGCCCCGGACCCTTCATTACGGGCGCGGCGTCCTGGAACGGCTGAGCGGCCCGGCTGAGCGGGCCGGCATCCTGGATACTTACGACCGGATTGCCAAGGACATCACCGAACGCAAGATCTCGACCGTCTTCTTTCCCCGGAAGATCGAGCACAACTTTGCCACCTATGAAGTGGTGGTTGAAGGCGACCTCGCCACCTACCTGGAAACAACTCAAGTCACCCGCGAAGACCGCCGGATTTTGATCCGGTTCAAGCCGCAAGCCGGTTCAGTCCGGCTCGCCGCTATCGGGAAAATCTCAGCGGAGGAGTGAAGCTGACCATGATGAAGACTTTGAAACTGGCGGCGGTTTTCGCGGCCGGGCTGGCGGCGGCTTGCCCGGTGAATGCGGCAGATCAGCGTTTTACCGTCTCAGAGGATGGCCTTGTCCGCTTCAAGGCATCTGTAACCGGCATTACCCGCGTCAGTGTCGTGGGCGACCGGATAACGTCGATTGTCAACGACAATGAGGCTTCGGTCTATCAGGTCCGCAATGACGAAAAGACCGGGGATCTGTTCCTCAAATACGCAGGCCCGGAGGGAATGCCGGAAAAGGAAGGCGGCTATCTGGTCACGGAAAGGGGTCTGACAGTCGCCTATGAAATCCTGCCGATCCGCGCGAGCACGCAAACCGCGCTGATCACCGTCAGAAGCAAGAACCCGGAACCAGAGGCTGCTGCGGGCAGCGGCGGCTTCGCCGACACCTCACTTGGCGGCGGCGACGGCCTTGCAGCTCAGCTGACAGCCGCGACCCGCGACACCATCAGATCGAAGATCCGCAGCCCGCGCCCGGGCAGCGCTCGCCATGGTGCGCTGATCACCTCGCACCGCACCGGTGAGCTGGTTGGCGAGGTTCGTGTGGCTGCGGCTGGCAAGTCGCCTCGGCAGGTTCGGGAGCAGGAGTTTTACCGGTCCGGCGTGCTGTCGGTTTGGGTTCAGAAAAAGAGCCTCGCTGCCGGTGAACGGTCCTGGGTTGTTGTTGTGAGGGCGAAGTGATGGCGCAGAAAGACCGCAAAAAGAACCAGATCATTGCCATTGGTGTTGTTGGCACCGTCGTGGTTGGTGGCTTTATTGTCCTTGGGTCGATGATGAACGGCGGAGCAGGGGGCGCGGGTCTGCCAAAACGCTCCAATCCCACAGTTGACGAAACGATCATTTCGGACCGCACGGCTGCGGCCTCACCGGAAATGTCCTGGATCACCTCCGGGCGGATCCAAATGGAGCAGTTGCAAAAGGAACTGGAAGAGCAGCGTAAGCTGGTCGAGCAGTCCCGCCGCGAAGCCGAACAACAGGCTGAGGCAATCCGTCAGGAGTATGACGAACCGATCCTGCAGCTGATCGAGAAAATCTCGACGCTGGAAACACAACTGGCTGAAGCCAAAAACCGCCCTGCTTCAAGCGGGCCGGAGCAATCGTTCAATGCCGCGGCGCAATTGCCCGGCAAAGAGCAGTTGACCCGGGAACCTGCGGAAATCGGGCCGGGAAGTGACTTCATTGAGCGCCGCACCCCTACGCGCACCACACCTCGCCGGACGGGGCAAACAGCCGGTGATGGGGAAGGGGCCTCGGTACGCAGCAACTTCGGGCAGAGTTTCACACTCGCCGCCATCGAGCAGCCGCAAACGGAAGAACGCGAGATCCGCCGCCTGGGCAGCTACCTCCCTGCAGGCAGCTACGCACCAGCAGTTGTCCTTTCGGGCGCCGATGCGGCCACCAACGTCTCTAACAGGGACAATCCTATTCCGGTTCTGTTCCGGATTACCGGCTCTGCAGTGACCGCAGCGCTTGGAAACCGTCAGCCCGCGCGGGTGAACCTGAAGGGCTGCACAGTGCAGGGGTCTGCAACCGGTGATCTGTCGTCGGAACGGGTCAAGGTACGCCTGATTTCCATGACCTGCGTAAACCGGCAGGGGGAAGTTCTTGAAACCAAAGTTGCGGGCTACATGGCCGGGTCCGGCAAGGAAGGCGTGCGCGGGCACGTCGTCAGCCGCGAAGGCGCCAACGTCCGGAATGCGGCCATTGCAGGGGCTTTGGGCGGCCTGGGCAAAGGGCTGAGCGCCGGGGCTACCGCGTCTCTTAGCCAGGAAAACGCCTCGGTCAGCCAGATCCTGCAGAGTGCAGGCGCAGGCACACTGGCCGGCGGAGCGGAAGAAGCGGCCAGTACGCTGGCAGATTACTACATCAAACGGGCCGAACAGTATCAGCCGGTGGTCTCCCTCTATGGCGGAACCAAGGTCGAGCTCGTGTTTCTCGAAGGGGTGGAGCTGGGCCAATGAAGAAACTCGCAAGCCTGATTTTGATCGCGCTGGCCGCTGGTTGTGCCAATCCGAACACGGAAAAAGACTTTCTGTGTGAAGCGCAGCAAGGGTCGCCCTGTACAACTATCGGTGCGGTGGACGGCACTGGAACCGCCGCCGTGACCTCTGTTCAGGAACGTCCCGAAGATACTGCGGTGAAGAGCCTGGCACAAAATCCGCTGTTCTCCGGCAAAGGGGCCTTCACCGGTCTGCCAGACGGCGGTTTTCCCTACAACGCTGCGGCCTACCGCTCTCCGGAAGTCGTCGGAACGCTCTGGATTGCGCCGATCCTTGATGAAGGCGGGATCATGCATGAGGCGCGCTTTGTGCATTTCGTGATCCAGGAAGGGCAGTGGCGGCAGTAATGAGCAAAACCAACTCAACAAGCCTGAGCGACAAAGCAGCCCGCATGGTTTCGATCAGGCAAGAGCGCCGCAATGCTGGTTTTGTCGAAGTGACGGTGTGGCTCCCTGTAGAGGAAGTTCGCCACTTCCGTGACAAGGCTTGGCAAGCAGTTGAGGCCGTAAGCCGCTCTTTTCCACGCAATACCCTATTGGGCCAAAAACGCCGTCAGAGGGGCAGGAAATGAAAATTGTTCGTGACATAATGGACGGTCTGTTCGGGGATGTCCCGTGGACAGAGGAAGAGCCTGACCTGATGGAGGGTGATGTGCTCTCCGACATTCTGCCGTGGCGGGTCTATGATCCGGAACACAAGCTCTACCACTTTACCCACGGCAGCGGCTTCCTCATGGAAGTGGGGGCGTCGATCGGTCAAAACGATTTGGCGGAGAATATTGGCGGTGTCATTGCCGCCAACCTGCCGTCCGGCGCCACATTTCAGGTGCTGAATTGGACCTCTCCGGCCATCGAACCGGTTGCCGGGCGGTGGAAATCGGCGCGGCTTGGCCGTTCGGCTCTGATTGACGAAATGGTCCGTCAGCGGGTGTCCCACCTTCAGAATATGCGGTTCGGCATTGATGAGGATGGTGCCCGTGCCATCCCCTTCGACAGGCACATCTTCGTCGCGGTCTGGCAGGAAGGGGAAGAGCTTGGGATTGAGGACGAGAAGCGCCTCAAGTCCATGCGCTCGGCCCTCAGGAACGTGTTCGCCACGGCCAGCTGGTCGATGGATGTAGAGCCGCCGCGCTTCCTCGCCCTTTTGAGGGAGCTGTTCCACGCTGCCCGCCCGGAAGGGAGCGGTGAAGACTGGGACCAGGAAGCCTATGACGACAACATGCCGCTCAACTATCAGCTGCCCGGCGCGTCCCTGCGGGTTGGCAGCCAGGCCCTTCAATTCTCTGGAAGCCCAGAGCTGGCGGCTACTGTCTCTTCGGTGAATGCCTACCCGGGGGAATGGGTCTTTGGCCTTGGCATGGCACTCAACGGCGATCCCGCCCGGCTGATGGACCGGCCGCTCGGCCCGGTTCTGACATCCTTCACGCTGAAGGCTATGCCAGGGCAGAAAGCCGGTGCTTTCATTCTGAAGAAACGGGGCATGGCGGAACACGCTGCCAACAGTTCCTTTGGTAAGTTTGTCCCGAATTTCGCGGAGAAAAAGGCGGAGCTGGACGGGCTGGCGGCTGAAATCCAAGCGGGCGAACGCCTCTTTGAAACACTTTATACTATCGTTTCCTACGCCAGGGGCGGTGCAACAGAGGCGCAGATGGCGGCAGGCGAGGTGGAATCCATCTACCGGCGCCAGCGGATCAAACTCTCCAAAGACACTTTCCTGCAGCTTCCCTTGTTCCTTGCCAGCCTGCCGTTTGGCTGCTCGGGCCGGATGATGTCCGACTTCGGCCGGCAGATGCGTATGCGGCTTATGAAATCGACAGCGGCAATGGCCTTCCTGCCAGTGCATGGGGAGTGGATGGGCAATGCCCGGGGAACCGGAATGCTGCTGGCGGGCCGTCAGGGGCAGGTGTTCCAGTGGGACAATTTCCGTTCGTCGGGCAACTACAACACCGCCGTGGTAGGCAAGTCCGGTGCCGGTAAATCAGTGTTCATGCAGGAGCTGGCGGTGGGGATCTACACCTCCGGCGGCAACGTTCTGGTGATCGACGACGGCTATTCGTTCAAAACCACGGCGGAAATCCTGGGCGGCAAGCACATTGCTTTTGACGGCCAGACCCGCAACCGCCTCAACCCGTTTTCTCTGCTCGATGCGGGTGCCATGGGGCAGGACGAATACAAGACTGATGCGATCGAGCTGGTTACCCGCGTTGTTGCCTCGATGGCTGATCTCGGCGGCCACACTGGCGGCCGGGTTGAAGGGGTTGAAGAGGACTATATCCGCACGGCCATTGCCCAGGTCTGGGACGAAAAGGGCCGGGACGGTGAAATCTCCGATGTGCGCGACCGGCTGCAGGATGCCGCGGCTGGTGAGCCGCGGCTGCCGGATGTGGTTCGCAAACTCAATCGGTATTCCCGCGGCGGGGCCTACGGCCATTACTTTGAAGGCGAGGCCAATATTGCACTGGATGCCCCGTTCACGGTGGTGGAGCTGAGTGACATCAAGGGGCAGGCCGGTCTTGAGGCGACTATCCTGCAGATCGTCATGTTCCTTGGCACCGAACTGATGTTCAAGACCTCCCGCTCCACGCCTACAGCCATCGTGATTGATGAGGCTTGGGATCTGTTGAAAGGAACCGGCACAGCGGCCTTTATCGAGGGTGTCGTGCGCCGGGCGCGGAAATACACCGGGGCGCTGATCACGGGCACGCAGTCGATGCAGGACTATAAGGCCAACCCGGCCGCCAGCGTCTGCCTGGAAAACTCGGACTTCCGGATCTTTCTGGCCCAGAAACCGGAGAGTATCGACGCGCTGCAGAGCATCGACCCGCCGGTGAAAATGCTCCTGAAGTCGCTGACATCAGTTCCGGGCCGGTTTTCCGAACTCGCAATTCAGATGCCTGAGGGCTTTGCCTACGGGCGTTTGCTGCTCGATCCGTTCTCGCTGGCAGTGTTTTCATCGAAAGGCTCCACGGTTGAGCGGATGAACCACTACAAGGCCCAAGGCATGAGCACAGTGGAGGCCATCAAAACCCTTGTTGAGCGGGGGGAAGTGGCATGAGCTGGCGTAAGATTACTCTCATTGCGCTTTTCCTTGTGGCGATGGCCCAGGTCGCAGTGTTTGCCTTCCTGCTGTTGTTCGATCTCTTGCGTGATGAGCCTCCGGCGGTTGCGGTTTTCGACCCGGAAAAGAGCCTGACCATGTTTGTGGTCTGGTCTAATGGCCGGGTGCCGGATGAACAATTCGGGGACACACTCCCAGCGTTCCAGCAGGCTGTTCAGTTGGAAATTGACCGTCTGTCCGGCCAGACCGGCCAAATTGTCGTCCGTAAAGGCGCTGTCCTATCGGCTGCGGGCCTTCAGGCCTCAGATGTCACCGGCATCATCATGGAAAAGGTGCTGAGTGATGCAGCGTTCTAAGCTGGTTATAATCCTGCCTGTCCTGGCAGTGACCGTTGCCGGTTACTACGGGCTTGCCTGCGGGCGGCTGGTTGTGAATGCAACCGGCAGCCTGAAAGGCAATGCCTATGCAATGGTGACCTGGCCGCTGATCCTGCGGCCAGGTGCCATCGTCGCGGTTGAAATGCCGGAGGTTCTGGAGGGAAAATTCGGCGGGCATGAACTTTACCTGACCAAGCGGATTGCCGGAGTAGCCGGCGATCCGGTCCGCCGCTCGGGCAATAGCATCTGCATCAATGGAACCTGTGTCGAGGGGCAGCTGAAGAAAGGCGCGCTTGTTGCACCGCTCTGGCAGGGCGATGTGGTGCCGGACGGCATGATTGCCGTGTTTGGAGACAGCCCGGACAGCCTGGACAGCCGGTATTCAGTGATCGGCCCGCGGCCGGTGGCGGAAGTCGTCGCCGCCGGATTTGAAATCCCTTTCCCCCATTGGACAGACCTTGCGGAGCGCTGGAAATGACACATCACCGCCGCCGTCTTCAAGCTGCCGTTCTGGTTCTCGCTGCCGCCGCAGGGCAGGGAGCGGCCAAGGATCTCGGCACCCACGGCCCATTGTTCGAGGTGGCTGAACCCTCGCTGCTGGACACGATCAAGACCCGGCTTCTGGAAATGGAAGCGGCTGGCGAACTGGATCAGATGCGTCAGGACATGCAGGACACCACGCGGGCCTATGTGAACCGGCCGCGTCCGGTTCAGGGTATCGGCAAAGCGGAGGAATACGCGGTTTGGGAGGTCGATATGTCGATCACCCTGAAAGAGGATCTGGCAGACCATCAGGGCCGGGTCTTCGCCCGCGCTGGCACAGTCGTTAATCCGTTGGCCTATTCCCGCTTTGAAAAGCGCATCGTCCTGCTTGACGGCGACGATCCCGACCAGGTGGCTTTCGCGCTGGCAGATGGCGGCGAGTTGGACACGCTTCTGGTTCTGGTGAACGGTGATCCGTTGGGGCTCATGCGCGAGCATGGCCGCCGGTTCTATTTCGACCAGGATGCTGTTCTGGTGAAGCGTTTCGGCATTCGCAATGTGCCTGCCGTGGTGCAGCGCGCGGATCCCGTCATGCAGGTGGAAGAAATCGCGCTCGGAAAGGGCGGGGAGGTGCTGCAATGAACCTGCGCGCTCTAATCCTCGCCTTTGCCTTCGCCCTTGCAGCAACCCAAGCGGCAGCAATCTGCAACAAGCGGTTTCTGAACCCCATCACGGAAGTTTGCTGGGACTGCATTTTTCCCATTTCCATCGGCGGCCTGAGCCTGAGCTTTGGCGCCAGCCGCCCGGATACGAGAAACCAGACCTTCCCGCTCTGCGTCTGCCCGGGTGTTCCGCCCCGGCTTGGCCTTTCCATTGGTCTTTGGGAACCGGCCCGGCTGGTCGATGTAGCAAATGAGCCCGGCTGCTTCGTGAATATGGGCTTTGAAATGGATTTCGGGTTGCTGTCGCTCGGTAAATCATCAGCCACCCAGCAAAGCGGCGGCAGCACCGGGTCGCGCTGGCAGGCACATTATTACTTCTATCCGCTGATTTCCTGGCTTGGTGTGGTGGTCGATGGTCTCTGCCAGCAAAGCGCGCAATTCGATGTCGCCTATATCTCGGAAATTGACCCGCTCTGGCAGGACGCGGAGTTGAACAACCTGATCAACCCGGAGGCAATCCTGTTTGCCAATCCGATTGCCCAGGCGGCCTGCGCTGCAGATTGCACTAAGGCATCCTCCGGCAATCTGCCGATGGATGCGCTGTTCTGGTGCACCGGCTGCGGCGGCTCGATCTACCCAATTCAGGGCGATGTTGCGGCCCATGTTGGCGGGGTGATGGCAAGCCAGGTGGTTGCAACCAAGATGGTGGCCCGGATGCACAGGCTGCTGATCGCACGGAAAACCGCGTCGGAAAGACCGCTTTGCCAGACCCAATCGCAGCCGGTGATCAAGAAAAGCCAGTACCGGATGCAAGTGACGCGCCCGCGCCCGAAAACCTCGGGCCGCTACGGCTGCGGCCCCATCGGCTTTTCAGCTCAATACGTGGACCGGCTGAGAGAGTTCCCATTCAAAGGGGAATCCTTCGGCTGGCTGTTCTGGAGGAAGAGAAATTGCTGCGCACTCTGACTTTTGCCCTGTCGGTTGGACTGGCGGCTGGATCCGCATTGGCTGTCACGTCCCTGTCCCTTGGCGCCCAGGAGGCTGGGGAAGGTGTGACCGAATACGCACCGGGCAGCACCGGGCGGATCACTACTCCGCTGGCGACCATCGTTGACAGCGCCAAACAGCAGGGTGAGGTGCTGCGGCAGACCCTGCGGCCGCTTGATGAGGCGGAAGGGGCCTTTTCTGACGTCGATTTCGACGGGCTGCGCACCCGCGCACTGTCGGATCCCCGTGTCAGGGCCTTGCTTGGTGCCGATGCCACCGGGGGAGCTGCCAGTGACGCGGAAGAAGTGCGGTACGACGGTGCCACCATCTTCTTGCTGGCCTCTTTCTCGATGCCCAAGGAGTCACTGCAGCAAATGATGGCTGAAGCCCGGAAATTCGGTCTGCCCATCGTGTTCCGCGGGTTCGTGAACAACTCGGTCTATGAAACTCAAGCAGCCTTGGAGGAGACGTTTGGCTCTCTGGATGATGCCGTGGGCTTTTCCATCGACCCTACAGTGTTCACCCGGTTCCGGATCACTTCGGTGCCGCAGGTCATTGCCATGAGTGAAGCGGTCGATGTCTGCGAAACACCCGGCTGTGAAGCGGACCCTGTGCCGCTGCATGACCGGGTGGGCGGCAATGTACCGGTCGAATTTGCCCTGCGCCTGATCGCGGAACAGGGGGAGGCCGGCGCTTCTGAGGCCCGGCGGCTGCTCGCCCAGCGGGAGGCCGCAGATGCTGAATAGATCTCTTTCCCTTGCCCTGATGGCCGTCCTGCTTGGCAGCGGCGCTTTCGCGCAATCCTTCATGGATCGCGCGGCGGCTGCTGCCGATGGGTCTGTGAATACAGGCAGCACTTTCCGGGATGAAACGATCGACGAGGTGGTGACGCCTTTTGAAACCTCCCGGCCGCCAGAGGCGGGCATGAGGCACACCACTTTCGAGGACCGTATTCTGGAAACCCGCGATGCGGACAATGACCAGGGCCGGGTTTTGCGCGCCACAGAAGACAGCGCGCTCATCCGTCCGGACATCGACATCGACGGGCAGGGGGAACTGTTCGATGACGCCAATTGGGCGCATGAGAATGCAGAGGACATTGCCGGGCGGTATTTCAGCAGCGAAACCGGCAGCTGCACCACGCCGGAAGTTCCGGTGTCTGACGTGCGCGACGAGTTCTGCGAAAGCCTGCCTGCGCGGGAAGAAAAGACCTGCCGCCTGATCCGGAAAATCTGGGTGGATCGTACTGACACTTACCGCTGCGACAGGCGGGCCTCGAATTTCGTGCAGGTCTGCGAAAAGACCAATGAATATGAGTGCAAGGTCAACTCGAACCAGGCTGCCTGCATTCGCAGAAAAGTCCGGATTACCGGCGGTGATGTTACCTGGAGCGGAAAAACTGCGACCATCAGCTTCCCGGCCGCTTCGCCAACCGCGAACGATGGCAGCAGCCATCTGAAAAAGCATAGGTTTTCCATTGAGGTCTCAGACCGGTTTGCACCTGATGAAGTTATCATGGAGCACGTTGAGGCCCGGGGCGCTCTGCAGGTTTTGGCTGGGAACACAGTTGTTGGCACGTTCTCCCGCACCCGTACCGGCCATTTCCTGAATGGCCGCGGCAATGCGTGCCCGGCCAATGACACAGACGGCTTGCTTGTCCCCATGGTCAAATTGGGACCGCCTCATTTCAATCAAAACCAACGATACAGGTGCTTTTGGGGACCGCCCTTTGGAGGCATGGGCGTGCAGCCTCTGGCGGCAATTATCAAGAAACCGCTGGCAAGCAGCACCGCCTTGCAGCCGCCGGCATCCGGACCCGGCGTTTTCTCAAGCGGCTGGGATATGCCGGAAGGCCCTACTTCCTGGCGGGCAAAAGTCTACAGGCTCATCGAGCGCGGCAACGATAAAATCCTGCAGTGGTTCGAATGCCAGCCGCTGGAGCATGAACTTTGCCATCAAATGCAGGTGCTTACCCGGAGCGAAACGGTTTCGAAAGATGTGCTTCGTTTCATCAATCTGAACACCTACCCCCGGTCGCGCCCGGATCAGGGCCAGCGGTTCCGCAAGACCGACTTCACAGCCCGCGTTGTCTTCGCCGGAGGGACGTCCAATGGCGGCAGAGCCAAGATTACCATCAAGTTCGATGGTGCCTGCTGTGACAGCTTCAGAAACGTCGGAGAGGAGGTCTGCGAATGAGCCGCCTGATCCTTCTTCTCTTTGCTCTCCTGATCTGGGCTGCACCCGCCTCGGCCGAAATTACCTGCGGAGAAGCCGAATACAGCTGTGTGGCAACAGACACGGCGTCCACAGGCGGCATCCGGCTCACCAGTTATTGTTCCCGTGAAGCAGGAACACGCTCCTGTCGTGACAGCGCTCCGCTTGATGAATGCACCGCCACGCGCGCCAGTGTTAATTGCACCAGAACCGACCGCCGCTGCGTCGATTACCGCAACGGGGAATGCCGTCAGTGGCGTCTCACCTATTCCTGCCTGAATGAAGACGACGACATGAGCCCGGCGCGGCTTGTGAACACCGAGTTCGGGCCGACGCAGGAGGAAATCATCAACCGCTGCGGCAGGTTTGAAGGCAATGAGGAATGCGAGCTGGTTGAAACCATCACCGAGGAGGGGGCCGAAGTCCGCGACATCAACCGCAAGAGCTTTTCCCGGAGCTGGTGGAAGCGGAAGCGCGTTTACAGCTGCCTGTCCGTTGGCGAAGGCGAAACCAACTGCGGGCCGCTGGAAAGCGATCCTACCTGTATCCTGCAGGGCAATACCTGTCTTGCGGAACGCGATGGGGTCTGCACGAACCGGGAGTATCACTACCGTTGCGGCGTCTCTTCCGGGGATCTGGAAACCAGCTGCGAGCCGATCAACGTCTGTGTCGGTGACAACTGCATCGGGGTCGAACAGGAAACTTCTGATGACTTTGGCAGATCTGCGGCCTGGCTGAATGTGCTGGCGCAGATGCAGGAAGAATACCGGGAGCAGGCCGCCACTGACCCGAACGATGTGCGTTTCTTCCAGGGCACCACAATGACCTGCAGTAAGGCGCCGGGACGGAATTGCTGCGGGACCGGGGGTCTCTTTGGCGGCACCTGTCCGGAATCTGCTGCAATCTTGCGGGACAAGCGGGAAGCGGGCGCGACCCACTTTGTCGGCGTCACCTGCCAGCAGAAGGTTTTGGGGGCCTGCGTCAAGAAGCGCTACCACTACTGCACTTACAACTCGAAATTCGGCCGGGTCTTCATCGAGGAGTTCAAAAAGCAAGTTGACGAGGGCTGGGGCACGCCGGGTTCAGCAAACTGCGGGTATGTCACCATCGAAGATTTCGGGAATGTGGACATCGAGGAAATGGATCTGTCGCCTGTCTTCGGTGACATCATGAGCGATATCCAGGTTCCCGTTTCTGAAGACCTGCAGGACTTCTATGAAGACCGCTTCCCGTCCGCCGACAGCCAGGCGCAGGACGCATTCGAGGAGATGGGCAAATGAACCGGCGCTCCTTCCTTTTGTCCAGCCTTTCCATTGCAACTGCACCGGCCTTGGCCGGTGCTCAGGAAAATCCCGGCGTTGGTGTGATCTTCATCGGGGCGTCCTGGTGCTCTTTCTGTAAATCTGCTGCGCCGGTGCTGGCGGCCATGACCCAGCCCGCCGGCATTCCGGTCCTGGTTGCCTCGCATGACGCGCGGCCGATCCCGCCGTTTGCGGAAGTGACCGATGCCAGAACCCACCCGGTTGCCGCGCAGATCACCGAGTTCCCCACCACTCTGATCTACTCGCAGGCTGCCGGGGAAATCACACGCCAGATTACTGGTTACCGCAATGCGCGCCACTACGCGCAGTCCGTGCGGGCCGCAGTTCTCGCCGCAGCCGGGAGGACAGGCTGATGCTGAAACCGTTGACCCTTGCCGCACTTCTAGCCACTGCAGCCTATCCCGCCAGCGCGGGGCTGGTCTGCAATGGTGAAGAGGTAGACGGCTGGCATTTCTATTGCGATCCGGAACCTGAGCCGGAGCCGGTCAAACCGGAACCGGCACCGGAGCCGGAACAGGAAGCCAGGGAAGAACCACAGGAGCCGAAAGAACCCAAAGAGCTGACGGCCACCGAGGAGATCGAGGCGTTCCGGGAATACGCCGACGAGCTGAAGCACCGCGCCATTCTCGATCCGACGCCGGAAAATGTGCAGGCGTATATGGAGGTGAACAAGCAGATGGCGCAGCAGGCGGCGCGTTTCGCAGCCGTCTGGCAGCGCGTGCTGTTCGGCTCGCCCCACCTCGATGCCAATACCCGCCGCCCGCTGACCCAGATGGGCACCAACATTTATCAGGACCAGCGCAATGCGGCGGAGCAGGCAGCGCTGCGCCGGGCGGCTCAAGAGGCCGGTCTGATCTTTGTCTATGATAACCCCGCGGACTGCCGCTTGTGCCTCGCGCAGGCGCAGATCCTCGACGGCATCCGCAATGCCTACGGCGTGGAAATTCTGGCTGTGTCCACCGATGGCAGCCCCATCGAATTTTTCCCGGACGCGGTTCAGGACGCGGGCCAGCTTGAGGCCCTTCAGCTCGCGGACAAGCCGCGCCCCTTCATCGCCATTGTCGATGCCGCCAGCGGGGAAACCCAGCTGATCGGGGGCGGACTGCTGACAGAAGATCAGATCCTGGAGCGCATCTACGTGGTCCGGGAAGTGCCCATGGGCGAACGGTATCAGTGAAGGAACAGGCAGAATGGCGTATTTCATTGGCAATATCCCCGTGGATCCGGCAACTGACGACGGCCAGAACCTACTTGGCCGGGCGCATCAGGAACACAGCCGCATCACCTGCGGCTGCCGGAAACCGGCTCCGCAAATGTACGTGGCCTGCGTGAATGGCCGGTTCATCCTGAAGCGGATGCCGGGCACCGGCGCGGAACACGCTCCCGGCTGCGAGTCTTTCTTGCCGCCGGAAGATCTCTCGGGCCTCGGACAGGTGCAGGGCAGCGCGATCAAGGAAGATCTGGACAGCGGAACCACGACGCTGAAGGTCGATTTCCCTTTGACCATGGGCAGCAAACGTCCGGCACCACCTGCGCCTTCAGGGAAAAAACCGACAGAGGCCAAGGCCAGCCCGCGCAAGCTCGGCCTGTCGAGCCTGCTGCAATACCTGTGGCATGAGGCCGACCTGGTGAAATGGACCCCGGCGATGCAGGGTAAACGCTGGTGGGGGCCAGTACAGCGTGCGCTTTTGAACGCAGCCTCGGGGAAATCCGCCAAGTCTCGTGACTTGCGGGATATTCTCTATGTTCCGGACAACTGGAAGGCGGAGCGGAAAGAAGAAAACGCCGCGCGCCGGGCCAAACTCCTGCGCGGCCTTCAGGCGCCTGCGCGCGGCACCGCTCCATTGGGCCTCGTAGTGGCCGAATACAAAAGCCATGAAGCCACCCGCATGGGTGCGCGCTTCCTGTTCAAACACGCGCCGGACTGCGCCTTCTTCGCGGAAGAGGACCTGGTGCGGAAATTTGAGAAGGTGTTTGCGGATCAGCTCATGCTCGCGGACGCTTTGGGTGACGTGCATGTGATGGTGATCGCCACCTTTAGTGTGGCTAAAGCTGGCTACCCCGTTCTGCGGGAAATCGGCATGATGCTGGTCACTTCAAACTGGATCCCGTTTGAATCCATCCGCGACTATCAGCTGATCCAGGCACTGACAGAGAGTAGGCGCGCTTTCCTCAAGTCCCAGCGGTTCACCCTCGACCATGAGACCCCGATTGCCTGCGCGGTGCTGACCGACCTGGAAAGCCCGGTTTCGCTGTTCGTTGCTGATCCCGCCGCAGACACCAATGCGGTCGCTGCCCTGCGCGAAGTGGCTGCAGAGGGCACCTATCCTGCTTGGCTCTGGCTTGACGAGGACGCGATGCCGGATCTCCCGCAGCAAGGTTGCCTTGGGCCGGACAACCAAGGCGCCGCCTCCGCAGGATCCAAAAAACAAGAGGCAGACAACAGCCATCAGCAGGAAGAGGCAGGCCAATGAAACGCAATCTTCTGAACCTTTTGACCGCGGCCGCGCTCCTTGCTGCTGGACCCGTCAGTGCAGACATCGGAAACGACCTCAAGAACTTCTGGGAGCGCACTGGCGGCGGTGTGAACGTCACAAAACCGACAGCCTATAAAGGCCAGCAAGCGGGCTATGCCACGCTTGGATCCCTCTATCTGCGCACCCGGCCGCGCAACAGCCAGCTTGCAGCCATTCAACTGCCCTCCGTTCGCGCGGGGTGCGGCGGCATCGACATCTTCGGCGGCGCCTTCTCCTTCATCACCGAGGAGGAGCTTATCGCGCTCATGGAAGCGATTATGCAGAACGCCGCCGGTTTTGCATTCGAGCTGGCACTGGAAAGCCTGTCGCCTGCGGTGCAGGAAATCGTCGCCAAACTGCGGGATTTGATCCAGCAGGTGAACGCGGGAAACATCAATTCCTGCGAAGCAGGGCAACTGCTCACTGCCTCGCTCTGGCCTAAAATGGACGGGGCATCCCAGCACGTCTGCCAAACTATTGGCGGTTATACCGGCCGGTTTGCAGACCGCGTTGCCTCCCGCCACGGCTGCGGCACTGGCGGCCAGCATAACTCGACGCTGGGGCGCGCAAGCGGGGCCTTAGCTGAGCAAGTGCCAACTGATGTGAACTATGCGTGGCGCGCGGTGAAGAAAAACAACTTCCTTGCTTCCAATCCGCGCATCGCAGAATTCTTCATGACTCTCACGGGCACGATCATCACCGTATCGCCTGAAGATGATGACGAAAGCCCGACGCACCGCACCATTCCGCCGCGTGCCCTATCGCCGGATGCTGCCAAATCCCTGGTTGAGGGCGGCGCCTACAAAAGCCTTCAGTGCGATGAAACAAATGACTGCCTGCACCCGGTTTTCAGAAACAGGACTATCGCTGCCCGCAATGCGCTGTTTTCCGTCACGGCTGAAGCGATCCAGGGACTTTCGGATGCTATCAGCAACGATACCGCCCCGCCGGAAGAGGCCATTGCGCTCATCAACCTGACCACCATTCCGGTCTACAAGCACCTGGTTACGGCCAAGAGCTACAAGTACGAGTTTGTCCAGGACGACATCAACTCGATGGCGGAGCTGGTCGCGGTCGATCTGGCGATTGCCTACATTGACGAGGGCATGAACGAGATCCTGAACTCGGCCGCCAACGTCGATATTGCCGGTGACATCAACCGGGAGTTTCAGGACACGGTACGCCAGACCAAAGGCGTGCTGCAGGACCTGCGGGCGTCTGCACAGCGGAAATACGCGGAAGCTCTGCGCAACCTGGAGCGCCTGAGCCTCGCCAGGGGGGAACTAGCAGCATCGTCCAACGCGATTTTCGGCAACATCATCAATCAGACCGGGGGGCAGTGATCTATGCCCGAACTCGAAATTCATACAGTTGGCGGCGGCTACTATCTCTATGATGTCTTCAACTACCTCGCGGCCTTCACCGGCTCAGGCAACTTCGGAGCACTGATTTACGGCGGCATCGTCGCTGGCGTGCTCGTGGCCGGCCTCCAACTGGCGATCTTCGGAGCAGCACGGCAGGCTGTGACCTATTTCATCGGCGTGATGCTGGTGGTTACCGTCGGCCTCGGCCCTAGGGCACGCGTGATCATCATGGATTCCACCGTACCGCTTGGCATCTACGGCACAGTAGACAATGTGCCGTGGTCCGTGGCCTGGGTCGGTTCTCTAACATCGAGGGCCAGCGCTTCGCTCACCGATGTGATGGAAACGCTGCTCACTGCGCCGGATAACCTGACATACCAGAAATCCGGAATGCTCTTTGGTTCCACTATTTTGAGCCAAGCCGCCCGCTGGCGCTCTGTCACTCCGGTTGTTCAGGAAACCCTCGTGAACTTTATGGAAAACTGCATGGTCGATGGCTCGAACATCGGCATTGTCGATGTGGGCGAACTGGGTCAGGCGGGCAATCTGGTGGCCTACATCGGCGCCAATGTTCCGCAATCTCTGGCCTACTACGATCCGGTTCTGGAAGAAACCACGACCTGCGCCGATGGCTGGCCGCAGATTACCAACCGTCTCAACAATGAAGTGCAAAACGTCCTCTATCAGAAGGCCGCTGCTGCGGATCAAAGCCACTTCGCTGCAGATCCCGCACTCTCCGCGGCCGACATGCGCCGGACACTCAACCAGTTTCAAACCTTCATCGGCATGACCTCGGCCGGCGCCCAGGCAACCATCCGGCAAACCATGCTCGTCAATTCGCTGGACGGCGCGGTGCAACGGCTGATTGCCTCCTCTGGAAACAACGCGGCCATGACGGCCTATCAGGCAGCTCGAACGGAAGCCCAGACCTCGGCCAGCTACAGCGCCGTAGGTATCTCGGCTCTGAAATGGGTGCCGCTCCTGAAAATCGTCTTTGAATCGCTCTACTACGCGGCGTTTCCGCTGGCGATGATCATGATGATGACGCCCTTGGTATGGAATGTCATGAAAGGCTACTTTGGGGGCTTCCTCTGGCTTGCCGCCTGGGATCCGCTTTCCGCCATCCTGCATTCCATCGTCATGAAAGCCAGCTCCGGCTATTACCGGGAGGCAATGGGCTCTTATAGCACTGGTGCGCTCGACTATTCCCTGACCTTCGCCAATTACCTGGGCGTCCGCGCGGTCGAACAGGATGTCGGCACCATCGCGGGTTACCTGATGATGTCGATTCCCTTTGTTTCCACGGTGATCCTGTTCGGCGCGAGCCGCATGGCTGGCCTTGCGACCTCGATGCTGAACGTGGGGCAGGGGGCAGCAATTGAATCTGGCCGTGAAGCAGCGACCGGCAATATCTCCCTCTCCAATGCCAGCATGAACAATTTCGCGGCCAACAAGTGGAACACCTCTGCCGTTCGGGATGTCGGAGCATACACAGAACGGATGGCAAACGGTGCGATGAGAACGCGAAACGCAGATGGGTCGGTAAATTTCGCCACCGGAACCGCCCAATCTACTGGCGGGATGTCCGCGCGTGTGGGCCAAACCATCCGGGAAGAGGTTTCCGACAGGTCAGAAGCGGCAATCCGGACCGCGACCTCGCTGCGCGATGAATGGAGCACTGCGCTGAACCAAACCGCGGCGAATTATGCGAACTTCGGCCGTTCTCTGACCTCCGGAACCAGCACTGCGAGCGACAGCTCAACATCGCAGAGCCATAGGTGGACCGAAGAGGCTCGTGAAGCGCATACCGCAGTGGAAAATTTCGCCAAGGAGCACGGGATCTCTTTGGACGCAGCTTACAAAGTGGCATTGTCCGCGAGCACCCCAGGAGGAACCGTTTTCGGGGCACAAGGAAGTGTCAATGGGACAGGCCTCGACAGTGATGCCTATCGTCGCGTTGCCTCTGCCGCTCGGGACACAGGCCTGACGGAAACCGTCGCCAAATACGGCGATGCGGTGAACTCGATCCGGGCCAGCGAAACCAGCAGCTTGACCAACACAGAGGATGGCGGCAACCGCTGGAGCGTGGACAATGTACAGCGCAAGGGTAACGCCTATGCGGAAGCCCGCGAAGAGGCCAGAACTTTGGCCGCGGCGGAGAGCAAACTCTACTCGCACGGCATCAGCTATGACGGTCAGCTGACCGACGCGGTGATCGGCGAATGGCGAGAGGCTGGACTTAGCGATCAGCAGATCTCCAATTTGCTCAACCCGAAATCTGCCGCTGGCGTAAAGGCCCAGGAGGCCGCCGTTGAGCGGGTTCTTCCCGGACTGCTTCAGGAGCTTGGGCTGGATCGACCGAACCCGGGGTTGGCTCAAGCCCATACGCTGACGCGCCCGGAAGACAGCATCACCACCCAGCGCCTGCCATCGAGCGGCATGGATCATCACAAAGAGTATGGCCGCATTACTGAGGCCACAGGGAAAGTTCAAGACGCCATTGAAGGGCACCGGACAGCTCTGTCAGAGCAAGCGGTTGTCAAAGCAACTGAAAACGAGCGGGCTGTGGTCGATGGTCAAGACTTCGGTGTGGTTCCGGGCGCGCTTCATAAGGTTTGGACGACCGGAGAGGACATCGTGGACAGCGTTTTAGATGCAGGATCAGCCGTTTCCTCCGTAGTCAATGGCACGCCGCCCCTTACCCATTATGACCGAGACGCCATGATCCGTACCATCTATGGCGAAGCCGGGAATGAACCTCAGCTTGGTCAGGCAGCGGTTGCGCATGTGATCATGAACCGGGTCGCAGATCCGCGCTGGGGTGATAACCCCGCTGAAGTCAGCCTGCAGCTTAAACAGTTCTCTGCATGGAATGAGGGGCATGGCGGAAACTCACTGCCACTGAGCCTTGAGGAGAGCGACCCGGCTTATGAGAGGATTGGGCGGGTTGTCGATGCAGTGGCAGCAGGCCAAATCCTTGACCCGACCGGAGGAGCTACCAACTATTACCAGCCAGACCTCATGAAATCCTATGTAGAACAGGGACTTCAGAAGAATGCGATTCCGCCTTGGCTGGAGAATGCATCACGCGAGCGCGGTGGCGAAAACGTCAAAATAGGACGGCACATCTTCACCGGACGCATGCGGGATGCAGAATGATGCTAGTCCGGCCGATGGTAATGAGAGTAACCGCCATAAAGCCCCCGCGAGTCGATCAAATCCGGTTCGGCGTCGTAAGTGCCGCCGCTGTTTCGCAGCAAACAAACGACAAACCAGACTGCACCTGCGCCGATATAGAACAACCCAATGGCTTCGAGCTGCAGAACAACCAGCGCGGCAAAGCCCACCAAGTAGGCGATTTCTTTCCAGAATTTCGTCATCAGGCGTCGCATGGGGACTTCTCCTTTAGGGCGAACAAGCATAGCAAAACACTCCTCAACAGGCAATGAAACCGCCGCAATTTGAAGAACGGAAAGGAAACGAGCAATGATTTTGAGCAACAAACCATGGCGCAAGGCAGTTTTGGCGGCAGCAGTGGGTCTCACCATGACCACGGCCCCTGCTGCCGCTGAAACGCCGCAGGCCGATTTCGAGTTTGATCAACGCGTACGTGACGCACTTCTTCGCAATCCGGACATCATCCTGGAAGTGTTCGCTCTGCTTGAAGCAAAGGAAGAAGCCGCCAAAGCCGTGAAAGATCAGGAACTGATCGCCAAGGTGGCTGACGAGCTGTTTCAAGGGCTCGATCTGGAAAAGCCGATCCTGGTGGAATTTCAGGACTACAACTGCGGGTATTGCCGCCGGGCACACCCCGTTGTCGCCTCTCTGAAGGAAACCATGCCTGACCTGCAGCTGGTGATCATGGAAACACCTGTCCTGGGCAAGGAATCGACCTTCACTGCCAAGGCGGCGCTGGCGCTGAAAGCGCTGAAGGGCATGGACGCTTACCGCGAATTTTCCGATGCCATGATGTCGGTTCAAGGCAAGGCCAGTGCAGCCACCACCATCCGCACGCTGGTAGAGCTGGGCCATGATCCGGAAGAAATCACCGCTGCGGTGAATGAAGGCATCGGCGCAGATGATCTGGAAAAGGCCAAGCGCCTGGCCGCTGCACTCGGCGCGACCGGCACCCCGTATTTCGTCGGCCCCGGCGGCATCATCCGCGGCGCGGCCCCAGCGGACCGTCTTCAGGTAATCACCAACGCACCGGAAACCAGTGAAACAGCCTCGAATTGAGGAAGTGTCAGCGGCGGGCCATGGCAGCAATACCTCTGCAAAGGATGAGGCCCACAGCCGGGCATAGCAAAGCCCACCGCTGACAATCAGGTTACGCAATAAGGCCCACGAGTAAAAGACGGGCCGCACATTTCGAGAAGGGATTTTCCAGTGAAGACGATCAAGCGAGCAGTCGCAGTTGCGGGCCTGATGGGCCTGGCCGGTTGCATGGGAAACACCTCCCAGACCTCGGCCAATATCATGGGGCTCCAATCTATGGCAGGCGTCCAGCGCGCGGCCCAGGCCAAGCCCTCGGAAAAGGATCTCGCCATGAGCTGCAGCGAGGTTCAGGAAGAGTTGGACACGCTTTATGCCCGCAGCGAGGCGATCAACAAGGCAGAGCGGAAACGGGAGCGCAAAGCCAACCTGACCGGCGGCCTCATGGAGGCGGGTTTGTCTGTCCTCGGTGCCGGTGCCATCGCCAACGCGGGATCCGCCCAGTCAATTTCCAACGTGGGCACAGCCACCGCTGTAGCCGGCACCGCGGCCAGCGGCGTGCGCGGATCCGGCGGCCCTGACGCCCAAACCTACAATACGGCGCTAGCGATCGCAGAACGCAGCGCGCTCCTGGAGCGCGTCAAACTCGCCAACGGCTGCTGAAGCCCCGCTACAATCTACCGGAAAAGGAAATACGAGCATGAAACTCAAACACTTTATCCCCGCTATCTTCGCAGCAACGGCACTTTCCGGCTGCCTGAATGACGGCTCCGTGCCGGACAAACACGCAATCACCTTCGAGAAACCTGTTCCGGCTGGCGGCCCGTCCAAGTCCCAGAGCATGGCAGCCTTGCGGCAGTGGCTGGTTGCAAATGTCCCGGAAGGCGACACCGCCAAAGATGTGAGCGTGGGACCGGTCCGCTATGCGGCCGTCCTGTGGCCGTTCCCGGAAAAGGATTTTTTCGTCTGCGCCCGGTTCACCGCCAAAAACCGTTTCGGCACATACGAGCCGTCGCAAAACGCCCTTATGACCATGCGTGTCTATGACCCTGCAAAGGGCTGGGAACCGGCGCTGGTCAAAGGAGTGGAGCACGACGCGTACCGGCAATACTGCATCAGTCAGCCGCACGCATAGCGGCGTAGTTTAGGTCAGATAATCTGACCTACTTAACATAAATCGGATTATGACGCTGAGCGCACTTAGCGCGGCCTGGTGAAACACCTGGGCCGCGGCACCCCGGCTATTGCCGTTTGGAAACAACAATTTGCGAAGTGCCGCGGGTGTCCCGAGCTGTTGTCGGACTGCTCGCGTTGCAAAAGGAACGAGGGATTCGTCATGCGCAACAAAGGACATACCCAGCTTGTCAGAGGCGGCCAGACGACACAACACTGGACCCGCATGGCAACTCAGGTGTTCAAGTACAGCACCTCGGTAGCTGCTGCAGCGTTCACCATCACGTTTCTGATTCTAGTCGCTCAGAATTACGAAATGGATAAGGTGCGCCTCACCGGCATCTACTGGATCGCGGAATTCAACGTTGAACAGCGGGGCACGGAACTCCGCGAACTCAACTATGTGGATCTCGACGGCAGGCGCGTGAAGCGTACCGCCGGACAGATCTATGCCGACCGCGACATGCGTGCGACCTATCACCTCTACACTGCCAATGCCTGGCGCTACCTCTATTTCTCCCTGCTGCCAGCCGCCGCAGCGTTCGCTTTCACCTTCGCGGTCTTCGCCATGGTTGGCCGGTCGCTGAAAGAGGAAGAACATATCCGGGGTGCGCGCCTGGTCACAGCCAAGGAGTTGAAAGCCTGGTCTAAGCGGAAGTGGCGCGAATACGAGAAGCGCTTTGGAAAGGGTACCAAGAAAGGCCCCCGCTACACGCTGGCCGGGATCGAGTTTCCGCCCAATGCCGTAGAGGCGCAGATCGGCATCACCGGCACCGTCGGCACCGGTAAGTCGAACCTCATGCACGAGCTGCTGAACACCATCCGGGCCGCTGACGGCAGGGCCATCATCTATGACAAGATGGGCGGCCTGCTGCGCGACCACTACGACCCGGAAAAAGACATCATCCTCAACCCCTTCGATGAACGCTCCGTGGGCTGGTCGCCTTTCAATGAGGTGGCTTCACCGGAGGGCTTCGCGCAGATCGCCGAGGTGATGATCCCGGATCAGCAAGGCTCCATGGACAGTTTCTGGACGCAATCCGCCCGGCTGGTCTTCCAGTACACCGCCCGCGAGCTGGCAAAGGCCGGAAAGACCACCAACGCAGATCTTCGCAAGGCTATCATGAACATACCTTCCGAGGAGCTGGGCAAGCTGGTGGCTTCTACGCCGGGCGCTCACTTCTTCGGGGAGCATGTTGCGAAAACCTCCGGCTCGATCCGCGCCAACATGATCACCGAGCTGCGGTTTCTGGAATATCTGCGCGATGACGCCGAACCCTTCTCCATCCGTGATTGGGTTGTGAATGACCGGCCCGGCTTTGTGTTCCTGACCGGCGATGCGGAAAAGTCGGCCGCGACACGCAACATCATCTCGACCCTATTTGAGGTGGCAGCCAACGCGCTGATGACGACAGAGGAAAGCCGCGACCCCAAAGTCTGGTTCTTCCTGGATGAGGTGCCAACCCTCAACAAGATGCCGTTCTTGCCCAAGAGCCTTGCGGAGATCCGGCAGTTCGGCGGCGCTTTCGTCGTCGCCTACCAGGTGTTTTCCCAGCTGGAAGACATCTACGGCGACAAGGCGGCAGAGACGATTTCCGGCGTTCTGAACAACCGGGTTGTGTTCAACACTCCAGATTACAACACCGCGCAGCGCTCCTCCCGCTCTCTTGGTGAGGAGGATGTGATCGAGCAGCAGGAAAACATCACCCTCGGCGCGCATGACACCCGCGACGGCGTGGGCATTGTCGGCCGCCGTACTCAACGCGCCATCGTCACCCCGGCGGAAATCCAGTCATTGCCGCAGTTCGTGGCCTACTTTCGCCCGGCCTATGACGCCCCGACCGCCAGGGTGCGTTTTGAACCTGTGCCGACCACGGCCACTGCGGAGAAGTTCGTCCCATACAAGGGTAATGGCTTCGATGCGGGCGGAATGCAGGTTGCCGCCTTGAATGTGGAAATCGAGGAGGGCGAGACTGCGGAAGAGGGGTTCGCGGCCCTGAAACCCGAAGAACAGAAAGCTGAGTTTTTTCGGTTCCTGGACCGCGTGCGCCCCGAAGGCGCGGTGGGAATTGAGGAACCCGCCAAAATCTCGGAACGGGACTGGTACTGGCAGCATTTTGCCACAGCCCGGGTACGCGGCCACGATGTGAAAGAGATTGCTCCGCCAGACCCTTATGCAGGCTTCGCAGGCAACGGCACTGCCAAGGCCCGCGAAACTGCCGCGCTCCCCTACCCCGGCACCACGCCGGCACAGGCTGACCAGGAGACTGCAGCCGCCGCGCCAGCGAAAGAGCCTGCGCCAGAGGATCCGGCTCAAGTAGCAGAAAAACCTGCGGACGGAGACGCGGCGGCCGAAATGGTCAGCCCTGCCCTACCCCTCTCTGTTCGTGCCCATCCCGCCGTCGGCCGCGCCCAGCCGGACAGGAAAACACCCAACCGGCCGGAACACCCGCAGGAGCCTCCAGCCAAAAAATCCGCCGCCAGCGCACTGCTGGCGATGGAAACCACCATCCGGGGAGTGAAGTGACATGATGTCGATCTCAAACGTCTCGGCCGGGGCGGCTGCCAGCGGCTATTACAAGGAAGAAGGCTATTACAAAGCGGGTACAGAGGAGGGCGAACGGGCGGCCACCTGGTTCGGCAAGGCCGCGGACGAAAACGGCCTGAGCGGCTTTGTCGATGACAGGCACTTTGCACAGATGCTCGATGGTGAAGCACCGGACGGCAAGCTGATGGGCCGCTATGTGGACGGCGAACGCCAGCACCGCCCTGGCCTCGACCTTACCTTTTCTGCGTCCAAATCGGCTTCAGTGGCCGCCCTGGTGATTGGCGACAAACGCATAATTGAAGCCCATGACGCCGCAGTGCGCGCGGCTATGACAGTGGTGGAAGAGCGGTTTATTAAAACGCGATTCCAGCAAGACGGGGAAATCGTCACGAAAAACGGGGAAGGAATTATTGCCGGAATTTACAGACACGACACCTCCCGCGCGCTTGATCCGAATTTGCACAGCCACGCCGTCATTGCCAATATGGTGAAAAACGAAAACGGCGGATATTCGGCAATTCGGAATGAAGCCATATACAAAAACCAAAAACTAATTACGGAAATCTATCGCTCCGATTTTGAGAACCGGATGGCAGACCTAGGCATTGCCACGGAACGCGGGAAATACGGAGAAGTGAATATTTCCGGTATTTCTCAGGAAGTGACCGAAGCCTTTTCCAAGCGGCGGCAGGAAATTCTCAATGCCCTCGACAACAAGGGAATGGATGTTTCGCCGGAAACAGCGAGCAAAGCGGCATTAGCCACCCGTGCGGCCAAGCACAAAAATCTGGACCGGGACGCGCTGCGCGAAACCTGGCGCGCAGACGCACTCTCAGCCGGTCTTGGCCGGGATCAGCTGGACCTTGGTCGGGTGGGTCACGCAGCCCCGCAGCCCGTTATACCGCTCGACCAGCAGCGCCCGATCGACCCCCTTGCGGAAACCGGCCAGCCGTCCGGGATGTTCGGAAAGGCAAAGGCCATGCTGTCCAGTGCCGCAGCCGTGGCACGCGTGGAGACTGACCCCAGGCAGGCCGTAAACCGTGCTGTCGAGCACATAAGCGAACGGGAATCCGCCTACAGCAGGGCGGATCTCACGGTGGCGGCGATGCACTTCGCTTACCGTTCAGACTTCAAGGCGGTGGACGCAGAGATAAACCGGCAGATCAAAGCTGGCCGGCTCTTCGAAAGCGGCGAGGATGGACAGATCTTGACAGACAAGGCGTCTGTGGAACTGGAACGCTCCATCCTGGCTTCCTGGCGGAAGGCCGAAAAGGCCGGTGGACTGGAATTGAATGGATACCGCGGACGCAGCGGTGAAAGCACCCTGCTTACGAAACTTGCCGCAGTGACCAGCCTGACCGATGGTCAGCGCGCTGCCATCGAAAACACCCTAACCGGCTCAGGACGGTATGTCGGGATCCAGGGCTACGCCGGTTCAGGCAAAACCTTCATGATGGAGCGGATGGCTCATTACGCCGGTCAAAGCGGTTACGAGGTAAAGGGCTTTGCTCCAAGCCACCAGGCTGTTCAGGAACTTGCCAGTGTCCTCGGCAGTGCGGAAACCCTCGCCAAGGTAACTACCGCTGAGAGGCATCATCCGCAGGACGTGGACAACAGCAAGACCATTCTTGTGGTCGATGAAGCCTCAATGGTGTCCGCCCAGGACATGCGCAGCTTCATGGATTACGCGGAGCGCACCGGCGCACCGCGCGTCGTCTTCGTGGGCGACACGCAGCAGCTCGATGCGGTTGCCGCCGGTCAGCCATTCGCCCAAATGCAGAAAGCCGGGATGCGAACGGCGGTCATGGATGAGATCCGCCGCCAACGGGACGATGACCTAAAAGCAGCGGTCTATCACTCGATCCGGGGCGAAATCACGGCTGCCTTCAACCGGATGGAAAACAACGTTCTGAAGGTCGATGACCCCCGGCAAGAGGCCGCGGAAAGGTTCCTTGCTCTCAACCCGGCGGAGCGGCAGGGAACGCGGATCCTCGCCCTCACCAACGCCGCACGCGCGGAAATCAATGAGGCCGTGCGCGATGGCCTCCGGCAGGAAGGCCGCATCGCCTCCGAGGAGGTCAAAGTGAACGGCCTGCTGAACCGTCAGCTCACCGAAGCAATGCTGGCCGACGCCCGCAGCTACGCCCCCGGCGATGTGGTCATGTCTGTGGCGACAAGCAAGGAATACGGCTTGAAGAAGAACGGTCTCTATGTGGTCCGCGACGCTGATCATCGGGGCAACAAGCTGACCGTTGAGCACGAGGAAACCGGTGCCCGGACCACCCTGCCCCTGGCTGCGAAGTTCAATCAGCGGGAGCTTGGAAAGGCACTGGTGGCCTATGAGCGCGAGGCCCGCGGCATGGCTGAAGGCGACCAGGTGCGGTTCCGGATCACAGACCCTGAAAGCAGCATCAAGAACGGTTTGCGGGCTGAAATTAAATCAACTAAGGGTGGAGTAATTGAGGCCGAGACGCAGGAAGGATCGCGCATCACCATTCCCGCTGACAGCCTCGCGGCCCGTGGCCTGGAACACGACTACGCAGCCACCGCTCACGCGGTTCAAGGCGAGTCCGTTGACAGGGTGATTGTAGCGATGCGCTCCACCGAACGGCTGGCGACCCAGAAGAGTTTTTACGTTGAAATCAGCCGGGCTCGGGATGAGGCGATGCTGCTGACCGAAGACCCGGACCGGCTGTCCAAAACCATCGAGAACGAAACCGGGATCCGCCAGACCGCGCTCGATGCCTGGCTGGACGGCCGCCTCGCTGGCGCCCGCGCCCGCCAACCGGAAGAGGAACAAACCCGAGAGGAACCACAGGAGAAGCCTGAGGCGGTGAAGGAAAAAGAGGCCAAGGAGAAGGAGCCGGACACCCCTGCCCTGCCCGGCCTCTTCGATGAGAAACTTAAAGAAGTTGAAAAGCAGGCTGAAATTGTCCTGCAGCGAGACAAGGACATTGAACGATGAGCGAGACACCCCAGAACGTCCGTATCGTGCTCGGCCCTGTGGCCCGGCAGCTTATCGACGGCGCAGGAGAGAACCGCCCCAAGGCATTGGACGATGCGATTACTGCCCTTCTGGAAGGGCAGAAAAGCGGGCAGGCAGAAGCCCTTGAACAGACCCCGCTGGATACACGTTTGGCGTCCCTGGAGGCTGCGATGGAGCGCCAGACCGAAGCGCTCCGGAACCTCTCCTATACCGCGTCACTGGAACTGAAAATGACCCGCATCCTGATTGCCTCACTCATGAGTGAGGGCAATCAGGATCAGCAGACTCTCCTTGCTTTGGCCTCCCAGGCCACCGAAGAGGTTCAATCAAAACTGCAGTTGCTTGGAGATTCCGAGATTGAGAAACTGCGGGAAAACGAGGCATCGGTTCAAACGGCGATCTTGCGCGATTTAGAGCGTGGCGGCTTGGAAAACGAACCGGCAGCAGAGGCGGAGATTGAGCGATGATGAGCTTCCTGAAGCGGGCCGAAACCGGCCAGTACCGCGCTGCCATGCCGTGCCATTCGCGTGGCATGGCATGGCACACCCCTGCCACAACCCCTGCCACGGGCAGTTTTTGGGCCTTCAGAACCCCTAAAAATATGGGCGAAAAAGGTTCTAGCAGTGCCGCTTTGCCAAAATGCCAATTTTGGCAATTAAATCAGCGCCTTGCGCTGATTTGCAGCTTGCTGCGTGAGGTGTGGACCTTCTATGAGGACCGAAGGGCCGAATTGGGCGTTGCTGGCCCGAACCATCAGGGAGGGCTGAGCCAAAAGCCCGCCAACGAGGCGGCGCAAAGCGCCTCAATTCCCCTCTGGGGTCAGAGGCCACGGAATGCCCTTTCGGCCCTCCTGATGGCGCTCCTGGCTCCTGCGGCTGTCTCTGCCGGAGACTGGTCCAGCTCTGGCAGCTTCGACCTGAAAGAGACCACTGAAATCCGCGAAAGTCTGGCCTCGGCTCCGGCTTCCTCCCAGGGCGGCTGGAACTTCGCCACGAGGGAAAGTGAGTGGGTTGCCCTCGATGCCTTTGAACGCTCGCGGCCGGGAAAGCAGCCCCCTGCCCCGGCCACCTTCCGCCTTCCCTCCGGCTCCAATGTCGAGCAGCTGTTTGCCCTCATCGCATTTGCTGAAGCTCCCGGCGGCCGCTATGACGCGATCCATCACGGCGCCAAGGTGAAGCCCGGCAAGAAACCCTCACAGATGACGCTTGCGGAAATCTACGCCTGGATCGACCGCACGCCGGGCCAGCCCCATGCCATCGGAAATTTCCAGATCATACCTTCGACTTTACTTAACTTGCAGAAACGTCTGGGCTTGCCTGACGGAACCCGGTTCAGTCGGGACACACAGAACCGCATGGCCGCGCTTCTGATTTCGGACGCGGGGTATCAGAAGTTCTCGGCTGGCCGGATTTCACGCTCTGCTTTCATGGACAACCTGGCGCGCATTTGGGCTGGTCTTCCGCTGGTGTCCGGCAAGTCCGCCTATCATGGGTATGCTGGAAACCGCGCAACCATCACGCGGGCATTCTATAGCGAGCAGATGGAAAGGATCTTTGGCACGGGAAAAGCCCGGACAGCGGCTGTATCCCAAGCACCACGAACGCGGGCACTCTCCGCGGGGTGGACAGGTCTGGGCAAGTGACGGGCCGACCAATGAAACGGCGGATTCTTACGGTTTCCATTAGACAATCTCCTACGCTCAGAAATTCAGCCAGAAGGAGATTGGGCCGGAGAAATTTGAAAGGCCCAGATCAGCCAGCAGAAACCCAATCTGACCGGCTGTACAACCTCTCCAAATGCGACATCCGGGCAGCTGACTATGCCCTGAAATCTGCTGCGCTTCTCGTGGTAGCTGGAGCACTCTCAACAGGGTCGTACACCGTCCTGAAAACCGCAGACAATATCTGGGAGGTGTTGCATCCACTCGCAGGGTTTGTGGGCACCATCGCACTACTGTTCGTCGCTTTTCAGCTCATGTGCTCGTTTGCTCTTTCCTTCGACAGGGCCGGAAGACTTCGGGGGACTTCCGTTCTTATCTGGGGGCCAGTCGCTCTCTTCATTGTCGGGGTCATCGGCCAGTTGGCCCCTCTCTTCTTTCGGATCTGGGCTGCAGGACTATGACCTGGTTAGCCTCTTACCCAACGAGGGAAATCGTCCAAGATCCGGAAGAATTCACCGGATCTGACGCCGAGCAAGAAGACGACATACACAGCAGCAAAAAGCCCTGACCAGACGCCGAAGATCGAGGCCCAGGATACGGTCAGAAAAAAGAGTGCGCAGTGTCCCGTCAGTTGCCCCTCCAACCCTTCAACTGCCTCGGTCCGAAGCCGGGGCGACTCTGACTGTAACACGTTTCCGGTTAATTTTCTGGACCGCCCTTGCTGTACCGGAACTGACAGGTGATCTCCCTGGCTAACCTGCAGGGGTATCCAAAGCATTCCGGGCGGCTCGGGCGTTGCAGACTTCAAGGGTTGTGGGCACTCCGCTCAACAGACCTGGCTTGAAATGAAAAGGCCAAGGTGTTTTTGAACACCTCGGCCTCTGTCTGTCTTCTGGCAAGAGCAGGAAATCTTGAGCCCGGTCAGCTCGTCATGTGATCTCCAAGTCTGTAAGGTCAGCTCCAGCTTGCAGTACCTCGTAGACCCATTTGGGTTTCCGGCCCCTGCCCGTCCAGGTTTGGTCTGGGTTCCCCGGGTTTCTGTACTTTGGGACCGCTTTCCCTTTCGGTCTTTTCACCGCTGACGGAAAAACGTCCTCCAGGGAAAATCCAAATTCACCTACGGCTTTTTCTGCCGCCAGATGCGCTGACCTCAAGTCTTCCTTCTGCCGCGCGTCAATCGCGTTTTCCAGATCAGCCTGCAGCTGCTTCAATTCGGCAGACGACATTGCATTCAAATCCATTGCCATTCCTATAACTTTGCCTCTGGTGAGCACTGAATAGTTTAGCGACTAATAAAAATCCAGAATATCCTTTGCGCGTAGAAAATTACCCGCACCAACTTTGTCTCCGCCCTCCTCTATATGGGCGTGCTAAACCTTCGGAGATCAGAATACTGCCCAAGTCGTGCCCATGCAGAAAAATACGGGCAAGCCCTCTCCCATATTTATCCCGGCCAGGAAGCACAATGAAATCGACTGTTCCGGCTTCCCTGACCAGTTGACGAGCACGGCGTGTCGCTTCATCGCCAAGGGCTTTTTCATACCGGCACCGCGGCTTGTATGTTTCCGGTGTGTCGTAACCCACAAGCCGGAACCGATCGTTTCCAACATCGGCCGTGTCACCGTCTATCAGATATATGTCCCGGCTGCTTAAGGGAGCCGATTGGGCCACGGCGGCCGAGACCAGAAAGAGTATTGCTGCAAGGAATCTCATGCCGGGACCTCGAAAACACGTTCAGCTTTATTGGCTGGCAAGCGCTCTCCCCTGTGGTTCAGCGGCCACCCGGTTTGATCAGTATCCTTTTCCAGCTCGGGGGCGAGATAGAAACCGGGCGCCCAGCGTTCAGCACCGCAAGAGCATCGCTCCAACCGATCAGTCGCTCGCACTATTGGCAGATCGTTCTTGAAGCGCGGCCAGCCAAGAGTTGCAAAGCCGGCGCACCTCATGCTTCCTGGGCCACCCACTGGCTTGAATTCGCATTCGTGTTCTCTTCCACCGCCAGGAAGAGTTCTGGAAGGCAAGGAAAATCCGGCGCGCACAATTTGCAGAGGGTCCACACCGACCAAAACCCCCACCGCAATCAAGGTGATGAAAATGAAAGGGTAGCCGTGCTGGAGCATTGGCGCCTCTTGGATCACCACTGAAACGTCAGCTGCTGCCACTGCGAACAAGCCAGCTCTGAAAATGTCGAAACAGAAGTATGCGAACGGCGCTGTAAGCATGTTTGCCAGTCCGAAGTCGCCTAGGCGCATGTTTCGCAGGGCAGCTGCTACACAGAAAATAGCGACACCGCAGAAAAACCAAGCATACCCAATGTTAGGTGCGGCGACTCTAGCCTGGTCGAGGACGACCCAAAAATCTTGAAACATTCTGAAACCTATATGCCTATGTGTGATGCCCGGTTAGCGAGCTTTGGAAATCACCCCGTCTGTCCGGATCGCCGCGAAGTCTGAGGCTGTTCGCCTGGACATCTCCACCCCGTCTCCTGACATGATCGCTTCGACGTGATCTGTCACTTTGATCACGGAACCGTCGGCCTCGATGGCTGTTAGATCTCCATCTCGCGTTTGGGAAACAGAACCATCGGCCTTGATGCGGATCCACGCGCCGTTGACCTGGACAGCTACCTCGTAATCATCGACCTTGATCCCCTGCCATCCTTGAGCTGGATCCCGGCGCAGGACTATTTGATCTGGGCGCAGTTTAATTTGCACGTCGCCGTTTTCAGTTTGGTCAGACGCTTTGACCACCACGAACGCTTCTTGCTCGTCCGGATCCCGGTGAATCGATGCGTTGCCATTTCTGGGCGGCCACAGTTTGGCGGCCTCCCGCTGGTTTCCTGACTGGTCCCTGTGAAACCCGATGTACATCTGTGCCGAACGCCAGGTCCGGCTCAATCCTTCAGACAACATGTTCATGATTGCCTATCCTCATATTGCAGGTCAGTGACCCTGCGAAACTCTTTTCCACCCCGTCATACTCGATGTTCCAGACGGTAGAACCGTCACTAAGGATCAATTCAATCAATCTGATCATCGTCCTGCCTCCGGAAAATGCGGGTTTCGTCTCTTGCATCACGAATATCACACCTATATCATTATAGCAATGATACAAGTGTGATATAGATGGAAAAGACGTGAAAAGAGGCTTTGTCCGCTCTTTCAAATCCGGGCCGACCCTCCGCAGCCAGAAGGCGGCGCTTCGAGGGGCGGGCCTGGATGTTGATGACCCATTTGGCCCGGTCTATTCCGAGGATAGGGAGGTTGCGATTGCCAGCCTGGAGCCGGGAGATGTTCTTGTGGTGGCCTCAGCTTCCTGCCTGGGGTTCTCCGCGCGCGATGTTCTCGAAGCTCTCAGCGAAATAGGGAAGCGCAGCAGCTCGGTGCTGGATCTCGATACATCCGAAACTGTTTCGATTCATCCCGATGCCGTGCCTGCTTTGGAGTTTGCTGCACGCGCCGAGAGTAGCAGCCGGGCTGCGGCTTTGTCTCGCGCGCGACAGGCCCGGCGGGAAAGCGGCAACCTAGGCCAAAAACCCTTTGAGTGGTCCACGGAGAAGATCCGCACTATCCTCCAGATGCGCGGTGAGGGGGCCACAAACGCCCAGATCGCAGAGGCCGTAGGGGCCAGTATCGCCACATTGAACCGAAAAATTCGAGCGCTGCGCGACAGCGGCAAGCTCAGTGACACTTCCAAGAAAGGTGCAACGGGTGGCTGAACGAATTTATAGGTTAATGGTGCTTCTAGCATTCATGGTTTTCTTGCTGGGCATTGTTCGCCTGACTGACGAAGCACCTTTCGGAACGGACATCACGGGCCACCCCATTGAAGTTGATAGGTCGCAGTATTTGCTTCGAGGATTGGGTGCCGCGCTCCCCCTATTCGCATTGCTGGCGGGCTCATACCTTTTCAGGGGAAAATTTTTCGACAGATCAAAAAAAGGTGCAGATTGATGGATGATACTACTGATCAGGTGCTTACCGAGCGGATTCAGGAGCAAGAGCGGATTATCTCTAATCTGCGAGAGCGGCTTCAAGCTGCCGAAGAAAACAGCGCAGACTATGTCGTGCGACGCCTCAGGCTTCACGGGACAATTCTCCTTCATGTAGCTGGAGACATGCCAAAATACGAAAGCTCCGTTAGAGCTGAAGGATTGGAACGTATGGGCGAGGACCTAATCAGCCAGACTTGGGATCTCGACAGTGCGCCTTTGGCCGATGATGTGAAAGCTGCCGTGAAATCTGCGTGCAACAACGGATTATACCGGTGGTGATCTACCCTTCTAAGAAAGATGTCCTCAAGTGAATAGCGATGCGGAGCAATGCCCCAATCCTACCTGCAAAGGTTGGTTTTGTGTGGCTGAGAGGCCAATGGGTGTACCTGGCGGAAAAGAACGTGAGCCTATCGTTTGCCCTCACTGTGGAGAAACCGCTCGGACCTCCAAGACTGATGGTTGGTGGGTGACCTTCGAGGTTTCGCGGCCAGAAGCTTCATCGTGACCCCTTCCGAAAAGGAGCGAAAATATGCCCTATTGGTACTGGTATCGACAGACAAACCCAAGGCCGCCGGGATCCTGGGTAATAAGTGGTCCCTATGACAGCCGCGAAGCCGCGATGTCCGATCGATCAGTTGACAAGAAAGATGGGCAAGTAGGTATTCCGTTTCTCGCTGCGACGAAAGCAGAAGCAGAGACCTGTACTTCATTCCAGTAAAGGGTGCGGATCGTTGACCGACAGTACGCGACGTTCGAGTGGTAAAACGCCCATCAACAAACAGACCGCTTTATCTCTAGGTAAAGGAGTTCAAGACCCGCGCCCCTCTAAGCTGGGCCACAGTCCAACAGTGCTCACTGGAAAAGCTATGGAACAGGTCAAATCAGATCCCAGATTTGTTGACCTTACTGATCGTCAATTTGGTCGGCTGACAGTGAAGGGCTTGCAAGTGGAAAGGAGTTCCAACGGCCGCGCTTGGGTGTGTCTTTGCATATGCGGTCGATTTGAAGCCTTTCAGAGACAGACCTTGCTGAATGGCACTAGGGACAGGTGTAGCAGCTGCGACCTCGCACAAAAGTCAAGGGAAGGAGGTCTTCCCCTGGCCGTGTCTAAGCGGAAACCGCAGAAAACTGATGAAACGCTTCCCTCATGGTATCACTCATTAGAAAGAGCCTGTCCGGAGTTCCAAGTACCAAGAAGTCTACCAAAGAATCGAAACTGCACGGGCAAGCTTTACGGCTCTCTTAGAGTAATTGGACAATCTATTCGTGAGCGCGATGGTCGGACCAAATCATTGCTATGGGTTTGTTTGTGTAAATGCGGTTTTTTTGTACTTCGTCCTCGCAGGGTTCTTCTGACGAACAAGCCACCACTCTGCCCTGCTTGTGAAAACACGGAATCTTCTTCAAAGGAAAGTGAAAAGTAATGACCGAGAAAGAAATGATTGCCTCCCTGCAAGGGACGGTCGAGGTACTAGAGGCTCTTGTGGTGCACCTTCTCATGAAGGAGACTAAGGAAGGGTCACTAGATGACCAAATTCTTCAAGAAAAACTTGCCCTATTGGGGGCGAACAACTCTCAGGAAGAAGAGACCGAATTGGGCCAGCTATCCGCGGACGCCGCAGTGGCAACCGTGACTCGGATCAAGGCAATGATCGGGATAGGGCAAGTAGTGACAAGGGACGCCAAACGCAGTGCGACGGGCGAGGCCTAACGGTGGGGCATGACCGCCATAGAAAGGCTGCGGATTAATGATTGATTTTCTGGCTGGCCTTGATGACTGGCAATCGCACGACACCGCTCCAAAGGACGGAACACACATAGTCGTCAGCCAAGACGGCTGCCCCATCGGTGTTTTCCATTGGGAGGATCGCCCAGAACATTTGTTGAAAACAAATTCGGGAAAACCAATGCCACCAGCGTGGGTCGGTGTTTACTTCATTTCAGAATTCGACCCAATGAAGAAGGGCGATGTGCTGCTGGGTGATCGCATGTTCGGCGCGCACGGTTTGGATGAACCCTTTTTGTGGCGACCTCTCCCAGGGCGCCCTAAAAAGTTTGAAACACAATGAAAACCTTCCGGAAAAGGGGCTGCAGAATGACCTCCGAAGGTCAAAATCAGAACATCGACGCCGCCTCAGAACAGGCGGATCTCTGGGCGGTGTGGAACGGCTTCAATGATGCTGACGAGCTGAAAGAATGGGGCGAAAATGCTGAACGTGAAAGACTGGGTGAACGAGCTTCCCAATCGGGGCAGATCGCCAAGTCCTCGCAGGGCAGTTTTTAAAGGAGGAGCCGAAGGCAGGGAATTAAACCCCCGCCTCAACTGTCACTTTCATACTAAGGGCCTTCATCACCCCCAGCACAGTTGAGAGCTTCGGATCGCCTGCCTCGGATAAGCCCTTGTAAAGCGCCTGCCTCGTAACGTCTGCAGCTTTGGCAATTTCAGTCATGCCACGCGCGCGGGCAACAGTTGCCATAGCCCCAGGAAATTCGCCCTTCAGACCCGCTCAATGATTTTGCAGTCCAGGACCTCGATTTTCTCGGGTCTAAGGACGCAATACGAAATTTCTTCGTCGTCACCTTCATGAGTATTTCGATAGCGGATCGCGCTGATATCCAAATGCTCAATCGCCTTCATAACCATTAGCCTCGCCCTCAACGGATCATTTCTTTGAGCTTCATTGAAAGGCCTAAGAAACTCATGTTTCTCCTTAGCGGACACGGCTAGGAGACCAGAATTTATCAAGGCAAGGATTACCCCGGATGGCTGGGCAATGTCCCAGTCAGGCAAGTCCACAACGTTTGCACCCAGGACCAGTCTACATTTGTTCAAAACGCACTGCGGGTCTTCGCCAGGAAAGCACTCTTCGTAGTTTACCGTGATGCGGTCCATGGCAGCCTGCAGGGTTCCAAAGTGCGTGATGGGCCAGATCTTTCCATTCTGTAAGCGGCTTCCACCGTGAAAAAGGATCACTTCGAGACCTCCGGAACCATTCTGAATTTTGATAGAAGGAGGGACTGCCCCCGGCTAAGTGAATGCTTCCGGCATATATGAATCTCTTCCCTCCAGGGCAAGTATCCAAGGAATAACCTTTTAGCACGTTAGTGCCGCCAGTTGTCCCGCCCATACTTCCTCCCATTGACGGTTAAGCGGTCGCTGCCATCTATCGGCACATCCTCATGCACAAGGCTGCCATCTTCCCTGATCCGGTAGATACTGGCAGTCGTGTCATCGAACCCGAAGCTGTCAATGAGCGTTCAAAACTGACCCGGTTTCAGCGTTTGAATTTGACCCACCCCTTGTGGCGCAAAGGCCCCAGGCGGGCCGCCCTCCTATAGCGAGTCCGTCTGGGGCCTTTGCTTGCGCGACGTTTATGTTTTTCTGCGTCGCTTGCTCTGTGCGAACCGGTATGACGTGTTGCCTGTCTCGATGATTGCGCAGTGATGAGTTACGCGATCCAGAAGCGCGGTTGTCATCTTGGCGTCACCGAA
>NZ_WLCM01000036.1 GCF_013317235.1 Leisingera sp. ANG59
GCAGCACGGTGTATTCCATCGCCAGCGCCGAGATCTGGAACGTCCGCCCCAGCCCCATCCGCGCCCGCGCCACGGTGTCCAGCGCGGTAACATCCCGGCCCAGCAGTTCAACTGAGCCGCTGTCCGGCGCGATATTGCCCGCGATCTGCTTGATCAGGGTGGATTTGCCCGCCCCGTTCGGCCCGATCAGCGCGTGGATTTCC
This sequence comes from Leisingera sp. ANG59, assembly GCF_013317235.1. Taxonomy (GTDB): domain Bacteria; phylum Pseudomonadota; class Alphaproteobacteria; order Rhodobacterales; family Rhodobacteraceae; genus Leisingera. Next base: position 204 of record NZ_WLCM01000036.1, read on the forward strand.
CCGGGCCGCAGGTCCAGCGAGACATCCTTGCTCGCCTGCAACGCGCCAAAGCTCTTGCTCAGGCTCTTGGTTTTCAGAACCGCATCAGCCATGCGCCTTCTCCCGTCCAGCCAGCGCCCCGATCAGCCCGCCGCGGGCAAACAGCACGATCAGCAGCAGAAGCACGCCCAGGAAGATCTGCCAGTAATCGCTGACCCCGCCCAGGAGATGCTCCAGCATGATGTAAAGCGCAGCACCCGCAACCGGCCCATACAGCCGCCCGACACCGCCGAGGATCACAAAGATCATGATCTCGCCGCTGGTATGCCAGCTGAGCATGGTGGGGCTGACAAAGCGGTTCAGGTCGGCAAACAGAGCGCCCGCCAGCCCAGTGATCGCACCGGAAATCACAAAGGCGGTCAGCCGCAGGGCAAACGGCGTGAGGCCCACCGCCTGCACCCGGTCCTCATTCTGCCGCGCTGCTGCCAGCGCCAGCCCGAAGGGTGAGCGCGCCAGCCGCGCCGCGAAAACCAGCGCCAGGCAGAGGATGACATAGGCGATGGCAAAGAACTGGATCGGATCCAGGGTGTTGAGGCCGGGAAAATCGTTGCGCACCCAGATCGACAGCCCGTCCTCGCCGCCGTAAGCGCTCCAGCTGATCGCGAAGTAGTAAAGCATCTGCCCGAAGGCGAGGGTGATCATGATGAAATAGACACCCGAGGTGCGCAGCGACAGCGCCCCGATCACCAGCGCGGCAAGCGCGCTGAACACAACCGCAACCAGCCAGATCAGCGGCATCTGGTTGCTGCCCTCAAACAGGAAGGGCCATTCAAACAGCGGCTCATAATTTTGGGCATGGGCGGCCAGAATGCCCATGGCATAGCCGCCGATCCCGAAAAACGCCGCATGGCCCAGGCTGATCAGCCCGCCAAGGCCAAGGGCAATGTTCAGCCCGACCCCCGCCAGTGCCAGGATCGCGGCCTTGGTCGCCAGGGTGATGATGAACGGCTCATCCAGGCTCCACGCCGCCACCGGCACGATCAGCAGCGCCGCAATCATCGCCCAATTGAGCAGGCTCTCGCGCGTCATCATCATGCGCTCCCCCCGTACAGACCCGAGGGGCGCACCAGCAGGATCGCCGCCATCAGGATATAGATCAGCATTGACGCCAGCGACGCCCCGGCAGAGGCCGCGCTGGCCGGGTCCAGAAACAGGCCAAACAGCTGCGGCAGGAACACGCCGCCCAGCGTATCGGTCATCCCCACCAGCAGCGCCCCGGCCAGCGCGCCCTTGATGGAGCCGATACCGCCGATCACGATCACCACAAAGGCCAGGATCAGCACCGGCTCCCCCATGCCGACCTGCACCGACTGGATCGCGCCAACCAGCGCGCCTGCCAGCCCGGCCAGCGCCGCGCCAAGGGCAAAGACCAGCGTGTAGAGTTTGGAAATATCGACGCCGAGGGCGGCAATCATCTCCCGGTCCGCCTCGCCTGCGCGGATCTGGATGCCGATGCGGGTGCGCGCGATCAGCAGGAACAGCCCGGCGGCGATGCCCAATCCGATCAGGATGATGGTCAGCCGGTAAAGCGGGTATTCAATGCCGCCCGGCAGGCTGACAGGCCCCGACAGGTAGGCCGGCACATCCAGGAACAGCGGGAAGGAGCCGAACAGCCAGCGGGTGCCTTCAGAGAAAATCAGGATCAGCGCAAAGGTCGCGAGCACCTGGTCCAGATGGTCGCGCCGGTAAAGGCGCCGGATCACCACTAGCTCMATCAGCGCCCCGGCGGCGGCCGCGGCGGCGAGGCTCGCGGCCAGCGCCAGCAGGAACGAGCCGGTCCAGCCCGCCACCGCAGCGGCGGCAAAGGCGCCCACCATATAGAGCGAGCCGTGGGCGAGGTTGATCAGCCCCATCACCCCGAACACCAGCGTCAGCCCGGCTGCCATCAGAAACAGCATCACCCCGAGCTGGAGCCCATTCAGGATCTGCTCCAGAACAAGAATATAAGTCATTTTCGGATTTCCGAGGGGGAAGCTTGGCCGCTTGCGGAGACGCCGGACAGGCGTCTCCGCTCAGTGGCTCAGGTCACATCTTGCACTCGCCGCCATAGGCGTCGGCGTGGTCTTTCAGGCCGGTGGCGATGATCTTGTTGGTAAAGACATCGCCTTCCTTGATCACTTCGCGGACATAGATGTCCTGGATCGGGTGATGGTTGTCCCCGAACTTGAAGCTGCCGCGCACGGAAGCGAAATCCGCCGCCTTCAGCGCCGCCCGGAAGGCGTCCTGGTCGGCAGGCTCTGCCTTGTCCAGCGCGCTCAGGATCAGGTTGGCGGTGTCAAAGCCCTGGCTCGCGTACAGCGACGGCAGACGGCCGTATTTCTCTTGGAAGGACGCGACAAACTCAGCGTTGGCCTCATTGTCGATGTCCTTGTTCCATTGCGAGGTGTTCTTCACCCCCAGCGCGGCATCGCCCACCGCCTGCAGGATGCCCTGGTCAAAGGAGAACGCCGGGCCGACGACCGGCAGATCGACACCGCTGCCTGCGTACTGCTTGAGAAAGGAAATCCCCATGCCGCCGGGCAGGAAGAAATAGACCGAGTCCGCACCCGAGGCCCGGATCTGGGCGATTTCGGCAGCGTAATCGGTCTGCCCCAGCTTGGTGTAGATCTCACCCGCCAGCTCGCCCTGGTACATCCTTTTGTAACCGGTCAGCGCGTCCTGGCCCGCCGGGTAGTTCGGCGCCAGGATAAAGCTGTTCTTCAGCCCCGCCTCATTGGCATAGGCGCCCGCAGCCTCGTGCAGGTTGTCGTTCTGCCAGGCTACGTTGAAGTAATTMGGATGGCAGCGCTTGCCCGCCAGGGCCGAGGGGCCCGCGTTCGGCGATAGGTAGAACACGTTCTGCGCGGTCGCCGCGGGCACCACCGCCATCGCCAGGTTCGACCAGATGATGCCGGTCATGATGTCCACCTTCTCGGACTGGATCATCCGGTCGGCGATCTGCACCGCAACGTCGGGCTTGCGCTGATCGTCCTCGATCACCACCTCGACGCCCTCGCGGCCGTCCTGTTCGATCGCCAGCATGAAACCGTCGCGCACATCCACGCCCAGCCCCGCGCCGCCGCCGGACAGGGTGGTGATCATGCCGATCTTGGTGTCGGCCTGGGCCGCAGCCGCCAGCGCCGGGACCGCCGCTGCCATGGCGAGCATCCGAATGGTCTTCATTACGTCTTTCCTCCCAGAATAGGCCCCGGCCCGAAGCCAGGGTTCTTGATCAAATGCTTGCGACTTTAACGCCGCCCCGGCAGAAGCCAAGACCCGCTGCAGCCCGCATCGCCCCGGCTGATCTTGTGCCAGCCCTCGGGATCAGCCTACGCAGGCTTGAATATATATTTCAAGCATAAAATATATAGGGCAATATTGTTGCCCGAATTGCTGCAACTGCATGATATTGGCCTTGTTACCGATACGAAGGGCAGGCCTCTCGCGCTCTCCGGGGTATTGGCCACCAGAAAGAAGCAGCAGGTTCTCAGGCTGGAAAGCCCGGCCCGAAACAGACTGCCAGATGGTCAATCAGCGCCCGGATTCGCACCGTCAGGTGGCGGCTGGAGGGGTAAACGGCGTAAAGCGTTGCCGGGTCGGTTTCCTGTTTTTCGAAAAGCACTTGCAGCCTGCCGTCGCGCAGGAACGGCAGCGCGGTGTAGTGCGGGCAGCGCGCAATACCAAGACCGCTTGCGGCCATATGCGCCACCGCCCGGGGCGAATTGGCCCGGAAGCTGCCGCCGGCGGTGACGGTCCGTTGCGCCGCGCCCTTGCCAAAGACCCAGGCGTCCGGTTGCGGCGAGGTCATCTGCAGCAGGCAGTTGTGAGTGGCCAGCGCCTCCGGCTCCGCCGGTTCGCCGTGCTCGGCCAGATAGTCCGGCGACGCCACCACCACCAGCCGCATGTCACAAAGCTTGCGCGCCACCAGCGTCGAATCCTTCAGGGCACCGAAACGCACGGCCAGATCGACCCCCTCCTCCAGCATCGGCAGATGCCGGTCGGACAGCACCAGCTCCACCGAGACCTTGGGGTGCGTCCGCTGGAAGGGCTGCAGCGCCTCCACCAGTTCGCGGCTGCCGAACCCTGTGGGTGCAGTGATGCGGATCGGTCCTGCCAGCTCCTGCTGGCGCAGCTGCACCACGTCCTCCAGTTCGTCGAATTGATCCAGAAGCGGCAGGCAGCGCTCCAGATAGGCGCGGCCGGTATCGGTCACCGTCACCTTGCGGGTGGTGCGGTTCAGCAGTTGCGCACCCAACTGCTCCTCAAGCCGGGCAACGTATTTACTGGCCAGCTTGGTGCTGATCCCCATTTGCCGGGCACCGCCGGTAAAGGAGCTTTGCGCCGCCACCGCAGCAAAGGCGCGCATGCAGTCCAGCTTGTCCATCGCGGGGTCTCCGGCATCAGTTATGAATGAAATGTACATAATCTTTCCATGAATTGGAATATTATCGCCATGTTTGGCGGGGTGTATCAACTGGGTGTCTTCAGAAACCAGCGGCCGATGCCGCAGCAAAGGACCCCAGACATGGCACATCCGATCCGCATCCACAGCTTCTCCCTCTCCGGCCACGCCCACCGGGTAGAACTGTTTGCCAGCCTCACCGGCATCGCCCATGAGGTGGTGAACGTCGACCTAGCCGGTGGTGAACATAAACAGCCGCCTTTCCTGGCGCTGAACCCGGCAGGCCAGGTGCCGGTGATCGAGGACGGCGAAACGGTGATCAGCGATTCCAACGCCATCCTGGTCTACCTGGCCCGCAAATACGCGCCGTCCTGGCTGCCTACCGATCCGGTGCAAGAGGCCGAGGTGCAGAAGTTTCTGACCCTTGCGGCGGGCGAGATCGCCTTTGGCCCGGCAGCGGCACGGCTGATCAACGTCTTCAACGCCCCGCTGGATGCTGAGTTTTGCGCCACCGTAGCCGCCCGCGTGCTGGGCAAGATCGACGCCCATATGGAGGGCCGCCGCTTCCTGGTCGGCGACGCCCCTACCATCGCCGACGTGGCCGCCTATTCCTACATCGCTCACGCGCCGGAGGGCGGCATCTCGCTGGAGCCTTACCCCAATCTCCGCGCCCTGCTGGCAAATATCGAAGGCTTGAAAGGCTTCAAGCCTATGCCCGCAACCAAGTCCGGCCTCGCAGCCTGATCCCGCGGGCGGCGGTCCATCGGGCCGCCGCCGCAGCGCTCCAGCTAAAGGAGGCTCTAATGCCCCATGACGCAGACAGCCCCTCGCCCTTCCACGCAGGAGAACAGGAAATGCAGCGCCGCGCGGGCAAGCGCGAGATGGCAGAAACCCTGGGCCGCCGGATGATCCGCCCCTTCATGCCTGATGAGCACCGGGAATTCTTTGCCCAGCTGCCGTTCGTTGCCGCCGGCGCCGTGGACGCGGACGGCTGGCCCTGGGCCACCCTGCTGAGCGGTGCGCCCGGCTTTGCCGTCTCGCCCGACCCGGAGCACCTGCAAGTATCGCTGAACGGAACTGCAGGGGACCCGGTCCCGACCGCCATCCGCGAGGGCGCACCGCTGGGGATGTTGGGGATTGAGCTGCACAGCCGCCGCCGCAACCGGCTGAACGGGCGGATCATTTCAGCAGGCCCGGAAGGTTTCACCCTGCGGGTGGACCAGTCCTTTGGCAATTGCCCGCAGTATATTCAGGAGCGGGATCTGACCCCCGCCAATGACGCAGCCCCTGCGCCCCCGCAGGCCTTTACCACACTGCCGCCGGAGCACAGCGCGCGGATCGCCCAGGCCGACACATTCTTTGTTGCCAGCCACATCCCCGCCGGAGCAGACCCGGGACGCGAGGGCGTCGATGTCTCCCACCGCGGCGGGCGGCCCGGTTTTGTCCGGGTGGCGGGCAACACCCTCACCATCCCGGATTTTCGCGGCAACAACCACTTCAACACGCTGGGAAATTTCCTGCTGAATCCGCGCGCTGGCCTGGCCTTACCGGACTTCGAGACCGGCAGCCTTCTGCTGCTGACCGGCACGGTGGAGCTGCTGGAAGAAGACCACCCGGACGTGACGGGTTTTGAACGGGCGCAGCGCGGCTGGCGCTTTACCCTGCACAAGGGGCTTTGGCTGGAATCCGCCCTGCCCTGGCGGACCGGCCCTGGCAGGTTTGCCCCGCAAACCCTGCGCACCGGCACCTGGGCGGAAGCCCGGACCAATACCCGTACATCCGGCAAATAGCGCCCCCCGCGAAAGATCCCGGAATTTTTTTCTGGACAAGACTGTCCAGGATCGCCGATCAATTGGACAGAAATGTCCAAAAGGCGGATTCGGGGGCCTCCCCGCCGGCCCGGCGGCGGCAGACAGGGAGCAAAGCTATGAAGTCGCACTATCGTGCCGTTGTCATCGGAGGCGGCGTTGTCGGCGCCTCCGTCCTCTATCACTTGGCCAAGTTCGGCTGGACCGACGTCTGCCTGATCGAACGCTCGGTTCTGACCGCCGGCTCCAGCTGGCACGCCGCGGGCGGTTTTCACGCGCTGAACGCCGACCCGAACATCGCCTCGCTGCAGGCCTATACCATCGACCTCCTGTCCGAGATCGAACAAGAATCCGGCCAGTCCGTCGGCATGCACATGACCGGCGGCATGACCCTGGCAGGCACCCCCGACCGCTGGGAATGGCTGCAATCGGCTTACCGCACCTTCCAGTCGATCGGCATCGACGACTGCCGCCTGATCACCCCGCAGGAGGCCGGCGAGCTGTGTCCGATCATGTCCACCGAGGGCATCATCGGCGGCATGTGGGCCGACCGCGAGGGCTATGTCGACACCACCGGCACCGTGCACGCCTATGCCGGGGCTGCCAAGAAACGCGGCGCCGAGGTGATCGAGCACAACCGGGTGCTGGAACTGCACCAGGTGGAGGGCGGCTGGCAGGTGGTGACCGAAAAGGGCACCATCCACGCCGAACATGTGGTCAATGCCGCGGGCCTCTGGGCCAAGCAGGTGGGCCGCATGGCGGGCATCGAACTGCCGGTCTCGCCGCTCAACCACCATTACCTGATCTCCGACACCATCCCCGAACTGGAACAGCTCGACTTCGAGGTGCCGATGACCGTGGACCTCGAAGGCTTCACCTATATGCGCCAGGACCAGAAGGGCATCCTCCTGGGCATCTACGAGATCGACCACGAGCATTGGATGATGGACGGCGCGCCCTGGGAATACGGGTTCGAACTGCAGCAGGAAGACCCCGACCGGATCGAGCGCGAACTGACGCTGGGCTTCGAACGCTACCCGGCCTTGCAGCACACCGGCGTCAAGACCTGGGTCAACGGCGCCTTCACCTTTGCCCCCGACGGCAACCCGCTGGTTGGCCCGGTGCGCGGCAAGCCCGGCTACTGGTGCGCCTGCGGCGTGATGGCCGGTTTCCTGCAGGGCGGCGGCGTCGGCAAGTCGCTGGCCGAATGGATGATCCACGGCGAGCCGGCGGCGGATGTTTTTGGCATGGATGTGGCCCGTTTCGGCGACTACGCCCAGAACAAGCGCTTCATCAAGGAAACCACCGGCCAGTTCTACACCCGCCGCTTTGTGATGACCTACCCGAACGAGCAGCTGCCCGCCGGCCGCCCGCTGAAAAAGGCCCCCGCCTATGACGGTATGACCGCCGCTGGCTGTCGCTGGGGTGCAAGCTACGGGCTGGAAATCCCGCTCTATTTCGCCCCGTCGGAAGACTTCACCGAAACCCCGACCCTGAAACGCTCCAACGCCTTTGATATCGTCGCGGACGAATGCAAGGCCGTGCGCGAGTCCGTGGGCCTGTTGGATATTTCCGCCTTCTCGCGGTTCGAGGTCACGGGCACAGGGGCCGAGGCCTGGCTCGACCGCCTGATGGCCTCCAAACTCCCCGCCCCGGGCCGCGCCAAACTGGCGCCGATGCTGTCGCCCGAAGGCCGCCTCAAGGGCGACCTCACCGTGTTCAACTGGGGCGACGGCAGCTGGTGGATCATGGGCAGCTACTACCTGCGCGAATGGCACATGCGCTGGTTCCAGGACCACATGGGCGAAGGGGTCGAGGTGCGCGACGTGACCGATGCCGTCACCGGCTTCAGCCTCTCCGGCCCGAACAGCCGCAAGGTGTTGGAAAAGCTGACCGATGGCCCCATCGCAGACCTGGCCTTCATGGGCTGCGGCACCTTCGACATCGGCATGCTGCGCCTCAAGGTGGGCCGCCTCTCGGTTGCGGGTGAGCTGGGCTTTGAACTCCATTGCTCGGCCGCCGAGCACATCACCCTGCGCGAAACCCTGCTGGAGGCTGGCGCCGACCTCGGCATCCGCGAATACGGTTTCAACGCGTTGCTCAGCCTGCGGCTGGAGAAAAGCTTCGGCATCTGGAGCGCGGAATTCACCCAAGGCTACACCGCAGCACAAACCGGCATGGACCGCTGGATCGACTGGGACAAGGACTTCATCGGCCGCGGCGCCGTGCTGAAGGAACGTGACGCAGGCGGCCCGGAACAAGTCGTGGTGACACTGGAGGTGGACGCAACGGACGCCGACGCCAGCGGCTTTGAGCCGGTCTGGCAGGGCGAAACCCGCGTCGGCTTTGTCACCTCCGGCGGCTATGGCCATACCGTGGGCAAATCACTCGCCATGGCAATGGTGGACCGCGACGCCGCCGCAGAGGGCACCGGACTGACCGTCCATATCGTCGGCCAGGAACGCGCCGCCCGCGTGATTGCGTCCTCCCCCTACGACCCCTCCGGCAGAGCGATGAGAGGTTAAGGCCATGACCATCGAAAATGACAGCGCCGCCCGTGGACGCCGGCGGCGGGGACGCGGCGGCGACGCCGCCCCTGCCCCGCAGCGCAAGACAAACTACCGCCAGCTGAAAAATCCCTTCCCGCTGATGGAGGTCTTCCCGGCGCATCAGATCGCGGACATGCATGAAACCGCGCTGAAAATGCTCGAGGAACTGGGCATGAAGGTGCTGTTGCCAGAGGCCCGCAAGATCTACGCCAAGGGTGGCGCCCGCGTCGATGAAGACAGCGAAATGGTCTATATCGGCCGCGACATGGTGGAGGCGGCGCTGGCCACCGCGCCCCGCTCGATCACCTGCCGCGCCGGGGCACGGGACCGCGATATCACGCTGGAGCTGGGCAGCCTGGTGTTCCAGGCCGGCGCCGGTGCCCCCAATGCCACCGATCTGGAACGCGGCCGCCGCCCTGGCTCCGCCCGGGATTACCTGGAATACCTGCAGCTCACCCATCACTTCGACGTCTTCCACATGATCTCCCCCCAGGTGGAGCCGCAGGACGTCCCCATCCATCTGCGCCATTACTTCACCACCGAGGCGCAGATGACCCGGACCGACAAGTTCCCCTTCATCTTCTCGCGCGGCACGCCGCAGGTGATGGACTGCTTCGAGATGATCCGCGATTTTCGCGGGGTGTCTGACGCGGAGTTCAGGGCAGACCCGCGCTGTTACACCATCATCAACACCAACAGCCCGCGCACGCTGGACATTCCGATGGCGCAGGGGCTGATCGACTTTGCCCGCAACGGCCAGGTCTCGATCATCACGCCATTCACCCTGATGGGCGCCATGGCGCCGATTACCGTTGCGGGCGCCATCACCCTCAGCCATGCGGAGGTGCTGGCCGCGCTGACGCTGACCCAGCTGACAAACCCCGGCGCACCGGTGTGCTATGGCACCTTTACCTCCAACGTCGACATGAAATCCGGCGCCCCGGCCTTTGGCACGCCCGCGCATTTTCAGGCCTCGCTGGCCGCAGGCCAGCTGGCGCGGCACCTCGGGCTTCCATGGCGCTCTGCCGCAGGGTCGGCCTCAAACTGCAATGATGTGCAGGCCGCCAATGAAAACCAGATGGGCCTCTGGGGCTGCCTGATGGCCGGCGCCACCGTGATCATCCACTCGGCCGGCTGGCTCGAAGGCGGGCTTTCGGTCTCCTACGAGAAACTGATAACCGACGCCGAAGTGCTGAACATGATTGCCGAACTTTGCGCAGGCGCTGAGGCCGGAACGGACGAAATAGGCTACTCCAGCGCCCTGACACAGGTGGAGCCGCAGGGGCATTTCTTTGCCGCCCCCCAGACCATGGAGCGCTACAGCACCGAATTCTATGGGCCGGTGGTGCATGACTACGCCAATTTCGGCACCTGGACAGAACGCGGCGCCCTGGATGCCAGCCAGCGCGCCACCCGGGTCTGGAAGGACATCCTCGCCCGTGATAACCGGCCCGCAACGGATGATACCCGCGCTGAGGCCCTGCAGGCCTTCATCGCCAAACGCACCGCGGAAGGCGGCGCCCCGCCGGAGAGCTGACATGGCCAGACGCGCCGCCCCTGTGCTGCACCGGGACAACCCCGACAAGGAACCGCTGAGCGGCCATGTGAAGGTCACGCCGGAGGACTGGCTGAACGTGGCCCGCGACCTGCTGGTCAGCGAAGGGGTGGCCGGGGTCAAGGTGCTGGCGATCGGCGAGCGGCTCGGCGTCTCGCGCTCCAGCTTCTACTGGTACTTCAAAAGCCGCAAACACTTGCTGGAGGCGCTGCTGGACGATTGGGAGGCGCGCAACACCGCGCCCATCCTCGACCATTGCAACCTGCCCGCCGCCAATATCTCCTGGGCGGTCTGCAATTTCTTCCGCTGCTTTGTCGACCCGGACCTGTTCGACGCATCCCTGGACTTCGCGGTCCGCGAATGGTCGCGCCGCGACGGCAAGGTGCGCAACCGGATCGACGCGGCGGATGCGCAGCGGCTTGCCGCCGTGACGGCCATGTATGAGTGCCACGGCTACTCCGCCTATGAAGCAGAGGCCCGCGCCCGGATCCTCTATTTCATGCAATGCGGCTATCACGCGCTGGAAGTGCGTGAACCGATGCAGGCCCGCACCGCCCGGCTGGAGGGCTATTTGCTGGGCTTCACCGGGGTCGAGCCGGACCCGGAGGCGGTGGCCGCCGCCCGGATCTTTGCCGAAGGCAAGATGGCCCCCTGAGGCGCTTGCGGCGGCGGCAGAAGCGAGGGGCAGGCTCAATCGGCCTGCCGCACTCGCGGCCGCAAACGCCAGATGCACGCGCGAGTCATCATGCGGCAGCACACCCGGGAAACGTCATCAGGCTGACGCCGCTTCCATGCACGAAATCTGCACAAAAGCCCCCTTAAACCTGCGGAGACAGCACGCCAAAGCTGCAAGCGCGGGCCTCATCCTGCCTGGCAAAGAGATTTGAGAGCAGGAGACAGGACATGAGGCAGGAACTGGTTATTCACGGGGTGCCCGACAGCATCAGGCTGGATGGGTGGTGGCTGGAAACGGCGGACGGGCCGCCGCAGGCGCAGCCCCGCCGCCGCAAGGACGGCGGGCCGCTTTTCGCCTCGTTGCGAATGCGCCATGCAATTCCGCTTCTGGCATCGCTGGTTGCAGTTGCGGACTGGCTGTTCTGGGATCAGCCGGCGGGCATTTCGGTTGCAGTCTTTGCGCTGATCCTCTCTGCCGCCGTCATGGCGATGAAGCCCCGCCGGCCAACAGCCCGCGAATGGGCAGGCGCCGCAGGTTTTGCCCTGCTCAGCAACCTGCCTGCGGCAATTGAGCTGCAGTTCCTGTCCGTCCTGTTCAGCCTCGGCGGCCTGATCTGCCTGACGGCCTGGGCAATCTACGGCCCAGCCGTCAGCGAGAAGTTGGCGCTGCGCACCGCCCTGCGCCTGCCAACGGTTGGCGCCGTGCTGCTGCTGCGCGATGCATTCCGCGCCATGCCTGCCTCGGACCTCAGCTCAGGCGCCCGCCGCCAGGCGGCCTCGCTAGCGCTGCCGCTGCTCATGGGGGCGGTTTTCCTGATGCTGCTGGCCTCTGCCAACCCCGTGCTGGAGGAGTTTCTGGCAGAGCTGGACCCCGGCCGCCTGTTCGAGCTGGAATTCTGGCTGCGGCTCCTGTTCTGGACCGTGATGGCAGCTCTGCTGTGGCCCTGCCTCAACCTCAGCGGGACATGGCTGGGCAGTGCAGCACCGCCCGTCTCCATGCAAAAAGCAGGCCCAAGCCGGGCCGCCTTTCTGATCAACCCGGTCTCGGTGCGCAATTCGCTGGTGCTGTTCAACCTGCTGTTTCTGGTCCAAACGGTGATGGACCTCGGCATCCTGACCGGCGGCGTGTCCCTGCCTGAAAGGATGAGCTATGCCTCTTACGCCCACCGCGGCTCCTATCCGCTGGTGGTGACGGCACTGCTGGCCGGCGTGTTCACACTGGTGACGCGCAGCATGACCGGCACCGACCGCAGCTTGCGCGCTCTGGTCTACCTCTGGCTGGCGCAGAACATGTTCCTGGTGCTGACCGCAGCCATCCGGCTGCACCATTACGTCGGGGCCTATGCGCTGACTTACCTGCGGGTGGCCGCCTTTATCTGGATGGCACTGGTGCTGGCGGGACTGGTGCTGACCGTGATGCAAATCCACCGCGGCCACGGCAATGCCTGGCTGCTGCGCCGCTGCTTTGCCGCACTTCTGGGCACTCTTTACATCTGCGGTTTCGTGAACTTCGCCGAAGTTATCGCCCGCTACAACCTGACACACGGCAGCACGCTGGCGGAACAGGACAGCTATTACATCTGCAGCCTCGGCGCCGGTGCCTACCCCGCCGTCCATGCCTTTGAAACCGAAATCGGACAGCAGGTCTGCGGCAGCGCAATGCACTATGACCTGTACAAAACCGCCATCACCAACTGGCGCGAATGGGGCTTTCGGAGGTGGCGGATCCAAGCCTATTATCAGCAGCAGAATTGAAGGACCCCATTTGATGCCAGCCCGCATTCTTGTTGTCGATGACGATCCCGATATCCTTGAGGTGACCGGATTCGCGGTGGAAAAGGCAGGCTTTGAAACCGTCTTTGCCAGCGACGGCCTCGCCGCGCTGGAGGCCAGCCGGGAGGCAAACCCCGACCTGATCGTGCTGGACATCGGGCTGCCGGAAAAGGACGGGCTGGAGGTCTGCCGCGAGATCCGCAAATCCTCCGACGTGCCGATCCTGTTCCTCACCGCCCGCGATGACGAGATCGACCGCATCGTCGGGCTGGAGCTTGGCGCCGACGACTACCTGACCAAACCCTTCTCCCCGCGTGAGCTGGTGGCCCGGATCAAGGCGATCCTGAAACGCAGCGCCCCTGCTGCCCCGGCGCAGCCCGAAGCGGTACTGGCGCAAGGCAGCCTGCAGCTTGATCCGGACCGCCACCTCTGCCGCTTCGCTGCCGCGCCGGTGGCCCTGACCGGGTCGGAGTTCAGGCTGCTGGCCACCCTGATGGCCCGCCCGGACCGCGTGCTGTCGCGGGCGCAGCTGGTGGATGCGCTTTACGGCTACAACATCCATGTCTCCGACCGCACCATCGACAGCCACATCCGCAACATCCGCGCCAAGCTGGCCCAGGCCGGCTGCGCCGACGGGATCGTGACCGTCCACGGCGTCGGCCTCAGGATGGGCGCATGCACCCCAGCCTGACGCGCAAATGGCGGCCGCGGCTCTGGGCGGTGGTGCTCCTGGTGCTGGCACTGGTTTTGTGCCTGCCCTTTGCCGGGCTGATCCTATTCCGCTTTTATGACAGCCAGCTGGTGCAGCAGACCGAGGAAAGCCTGCTGACCCAGGCCGCGGTGATGTCAGCGGTCTACGCTGAGCTTTATGCAGGCGCGGCCGGCACCGAACCGCCCCGCGGACGCGCCGTCTCCGGCGAGCACGCGGTGTTTCCGTCGCTGTCGGTCAACAGCGAAACCGTGCTGCCGCCGCGGCCCGACGCAAAACCGCTCTCCGGTCCTGCGGGCGCCCCTTACCGCAAAATCGCAACCCGGCTGACCCGCATTGCCAATGCCGCGCAGGCCCAGACGCTGGCCGGCTACCGGTTCCTTGACACCCGCGGCAACGTCTTTGCAGGCACCGCCGAAACCGGCACGTTCCTGGGCCATGTGCAAGAGGTGCAGGGCGCGCTGGCAGGCGAAACCGTCTCAGTTGCGCGCACCCGCCTGCGCGAGGACGCGCCGCCCGCGCTCTATACCCTCAGCCGCGGCGCCCGCGTGCGCGTCTTTGTGGCGATGCCGGTGTTTGCGGACCAGACCCTGATCGGCGCGGTCTACCTCAGCCGCACCCCGAACCACATCTTCCGCTTTCTCTATGGCGAGCGCTTCAACCTCGCCAAGGCCGCGGGTTTTATTGCCCTGTCCACCATGCTGATCGGCTATGTGTTCTGGCGCTTCATCACCCGCCCGATCCAGCTGCTGATCCAGCGCAGCCAGCTGGCAGGCCACGGCAGCCAGACGTGGGAGCCGCCGGACCAGCTCGGCACCCGCGAGATCGAGGAGCTGAGCCGCAGCTTCCAGTCGCTGACCGGCCGCCTGCAAAACAAGCAGGACGCGCTGAAAACCTACACCGCCCATGTGACGCATGAGCTGAAATCGCCGCTTACGGCTCTGAAAGGCGCTGCAGAACTGCTGCGCGACGACGATCTGCCCCCGGCCCAGAAACACCGGCTGCTGGATACCGTGGACAAGGGCGGCAAGCGGATGGAGGACCTGCTGGCCAACATGCGCGCCTTCAGCCTGGCGGATCAAAGCGCGATGGCAGGGACATGCTGCCTGAACGAAATCCATGCGCAGATATCACAAGCCTTCCCGGCACTTGCCGTCAAAACGGAGAACGCCACCCTGCCGCTGCCGCTGGAAGCGCGCACCCTTCAGATTATCCTGACCCATCTTCTGGAAAACGCACAGCAGCACGGGGCCAAACAGGCCGTGCTGACCGCCTGTCAGGACGGCGCGGCCACCTGTCTTCAGATCGCAGACGACGGCCCCGGCATCAGCGCAGGCAACGCGGACAAGATCCTGCAGCCCTTCTTCACCACCCGGCGGGACAGCGGTGGCACCGGCATGGGTCTCAACATCGTCAAGGCAACGGCAGAGGCTATCGGCGGCACCCTGAGTGTTGTCCCGTCCAGCTGCGGCGCCTGTTTCAGGCTGACCTTCCGCTGAAAACAGCCGGGCCGCCCAGCAGCAGGCGGCCCGGTTCAGCGCATCAAAAGCGTGTCAGACTTGCCCCGGCAGCCACAGCACAATCGCCGGGAACGCCACCAGCAGCGCGATTGTCACTGCGTCGGCAATGAAAAACGGGGTCACGCCCTTGAACACGTCCTGCACGCTCAGATCATCGCGTACGCCCGCCACCACAAAGCAGTTGAGGCCGATGGGCGGGGTGATCAGGCAGAACTCGGCCATCTTGACCACCAGAATACCGAACCAGATCGCGCACATCGGGCCGGACATGCCAAAGGTGCTGTCCGCAGCCGAAACCGCTTCGCCGCCATTGAGCGCCATCACCGCCGGGTAAACCACCGGCAGCGTCAGCAGCAGCATCCCGATTGCGTCCATAAACATCCCCAGGACGGCATAGGCCAGCAGGATGCAGACCAGGATCAGCATCGGACTCATGGTCAGGGAGGTGATCCAATCAGCAAAGGCGCCGGGCAGATCGGCAAACCCGAGGAAGCGCACATAGATCAGCACCCCCCAGATGATGGTGAAGATCATCACGCTCAGCTTGGCGGTCTCCAAGAGCGCATCCTTCAGCTCCCGCCAGCGCATACCGTGGCGCAAGGCCATCAGGAACACCACAAAGGCACCGATTGCCCCGCCCTCGGTCGGGGTGCCCCAGGCGTCGCCGCCAAAGGGGTTGTAGACAAAGAAGATGATGGTMACGACGACAAACACGATCGGCAGCGCAGGCGGCAGGGCGGCAAACCGCTGGCGCCAGGTAAAGCCGGTGACGCGGGGCCCGAAATCCTTGATCACCACTGCCATGCCGACGATCAGCAGCCCATAGATCACAGCCGAGAACGCGCCGGGAATAAAGCCTGCCAGCAGCAGCTTGCCTACGTCCTGTTCAACGATGATCGCATAGATCACCAGAATGGCCGAGGGCGGGATTAAAGACGCCAGCGTGCCGCCAGCAGCAACCACACCCGCGGCAAAACGCTTGTCATAGCCGATCTTGAGCATCTCCGGGATGGCGATGCGGGCAAAGACGGCGGAGGTGGCCACCGAGGCACCGGATACCGCGGCAAACCCTGCGGTGGCAAAAACGGTAGACACCGCCAGCCCGCCCGGCACCCAGGCCATCCAGCGCTTGGCGGCCTCGAACAGGGCGCGGGTGAGACCCGCGTAATAGGCGAGGTAGCCGATCAGGATGAAGGTCGGAATGAGGCTCAACGCCTGGGAGGACACCTTGGAATGCGGCACCTGCCCCGCGGTCTTGACCGCAATGGTCAGCGCCTTGCCAAAACGCGCCGGGTCATAGCCGAACTTGGCCCAGAAGATCCAGATCAGGCCGATCATCCCGGCAGCGGCAGCGGCAAAGGCCACCCGCATGCCCAGGATCACCATCACCAGCAGCCCGGCTGAGACGGTCAGCCCAATTTCAATCGGTTCCATATCAGAAACTCCTCAGCTGTCGTGGCCGGAGACGTGATCCGCCTCCATCGCTGCCTGGGTGGCGGCATCGGCAATCATCGGGACGGCAACGGGGGTATTGGTGCCGCTGCGCAAAGCGCGCCCATAGGCCCAGAGCTGCAGCAAAAGGCGCAGGCACAGCACGCTGAACGCCACCGGCGCCAGCAGTTTCGCAGGCCAGAGCGGCAGCGAGATATCCATTGAGCTGTCGGCGCTCCACCAGGGCGCGGCAAAATCGAAACTGCGCTGGAAATGCGCCCAGCTTCCCCAGACCATCAGCAGCATCAGAACCAGCACGGCGGCGGTGGTCAGAAACTCGGCGAGGTACAGCGCCCGGCCTTTGAGCGCCCCCACCAGCATGTCCATGCGGATATGGCCGCCGTCGCGCTGGGTAAAGGAAATGCCCATGAAGGCAATCAGCGGCATCGCCTGCTCGATCCAGTCCACATAACCCGGCAGCGGGCTGTTGAACAAATTGCGCCCGCCGACGGAGCCAACGGCAAGCAGCATCAGGGAAAACACCGCCAGGCCGCTGAGCAGGGCAAGGGGCTTTTCCAATCGGTAGAGTTTCTGGTCAAGCGCGCTGAGACGGCTGCCGTCTGTCAGCACGAGGGATGAGCCGGCCATGGCGGGACTCCATCAGTTTTACGGGAGAAAAAAGACGCCCCGCAGCGTGCGGCTGCGGGGCGCGGCAGGGTCAGCTGCCTTCGGCGATCAGGCCTGTCACCAGGTCGTAAAGTTCCTGCGCAGGCAGGCCGCGGGTGGCGTTTTCCTCGATCCAGGCCTGGGCCGCAGGTGCCGCGGCGGCCTCCTTGAAGGCGGCGATTTCGGCATCCGGGAAGGTCACCAGCTCAATCCGGGCGGCATCCAGCGCAGGTTCCCAGGTGTCCAGAGAGTTGAACTTGTAGAAATCAACGTAATGGGCCAGCGCCTCATCCACCGAACCCAGCAGCGCTTCGCGGTGTTCATCGGACAGACTGTCCAGCGCATCAGTGTTCACCACCACCGGGCAGTTCACCGTGCCGGGGTTCAGGTTGGTGGTCCACCAGGTGCCGTTTTCGATGGTGCCAAAGGACATATGCGCATGCGGTGCAAAGGCAACCGCCTTGACGATGCCGCTGTCCATCGCCTGGCGCACCTCGGTGGCCGACATCGAGGTGGGCACCGCGCCGACAGCCTCCATTGCCTTGCCGATACCGCCGGTTGCGCGCACGGTCAGCCCCTTAAAATCCTTCAGCGTGCCAGGCACATCCCCGGTGCCGACAAGATTGTACTGCGGCAGCGGCGAGGGCATCAGCAGGGTCGCGTTCCAGCGCGCCAGATCCTTTTGCACCGCCGGGTGCTGGTAGACAGCCTGCGAGACCGCGATCTCCTGCTCCAGCGACGTTACGCCCAGAAACGGCAGCTCCAGCACGGTGATCGTCGGGTTCTTGTCGCGGTGGTAGCCAGCACAGAACTGCGCCATCTCAAAGGCGCCGATGGAGATGCCGTCGAGGTTCTCCTTGTTCTTGCTGAGCCCGCCATAGCTGATGTTCAGGGTGAACTCGCCACCGGTCTTCTCGCTGACCAGCTCGGCCAGTTTCTCGACATGTTCGGTAAAGGCCCGGCGCTTGCCCCACAGCGAGACATTCCATTCGGTGGCCAGGGCTTCGGTGCCAAAGGCGGCGGTGAGGGCGGCCAGCGCGGCCCCCTTGAGATAAGTGCGCATCAGTGCTCCTCCCAGATGCATGCGGATATGATTGAGGGAGTATCCGGGACGGCGGGCAGCCTGCCTATGAAGGAAACCGCGCGGCATCTGCGGGCGGCCCTGCGGAATTCCGCAGGGCGCGCGGGCTACAGAAGGGCGTCCTTGTCGAGGCCAAGTTTGACGATCTTTTCGTTCAGCGTACGGCGGCCAATTCCCAGTGCCTCAGCGGCGGCATCCATGCGGCCTTCGTGGGCTTTCACCGCCTTGCCGATCAGCTCGCGCTCAAACGCCGCCACCGCCTCGCGCAGGGTATCCGGCACATCATCCAGGGGCTGATCCATACGGATAGCCTCTGCCATGGTGCCGCCGCCACGGCGGGCAGCCAGCACCCGGCGCTCGCAGACGCTGCGCAGCTCCCGCACATTCCCCGGCCAATCATGCGCCAGCAGCGCGGTCAGATCGTCCTGAGAGATATCGGGCACGGCAGTTTCGTAAAGCCGCGCGAATTCTTCAAGGAAATGCGCCGCCAGCAGCATCAGGTCATCGCGGCGCTGGCGCAGCGGCGGCAGGGTCAGCACCATCGTATTCAGGCGGAACAGCAGATCCTTGCGCAGGCGGTTCTCCTGCACCGCCAGTTCAACATCCTCATTGGTGGCCGAAACCACGCGGAAGCTGACCGGCACCGGCAGCTGGCCGCCTGCGGGCAGGATCTGCTTGTCCTCGATCACCCGCAGCAGCTTGGCCTGCACTTCCAGCGGACAGGAACAGACCTCATCCAGAAACAGCGTGCCCCCTGAAGCCGCCAGCAGCCTCCCGCCAGGACCGCCATCGGTTCCGAACATCTCCGCCTCAAAGGTGGCAGGCGACAGCGCGGCGCAGTTCAGCGCCAGAAACGGCGCATCGGCATTTGGCCCCAGATCATGCAATGCGCGGGCGACCAGCTCCTTGCCGGTGCCGGTCTCGCCCTCGATCAGAACCGTGGTGCCGGTATCCGCAAGGTCCAGAATGTCCTGCCGCAGCTGCACCACCGGCGCCGACTGCCCCAGCAGCACCCGGTCCAGCCCCGAAAGCGCGAACAGCCGCGCCTTCAGACGCGCGTTGCTTTGCTGCATCCGGTGCTGCTCGGCAGCGTGGCGCAGGATCGCCAGCAGGCGGCGCGGCTCATAAGGCTTTTCGACAAAGCTGTAGGCCCCGTCCTGCATCGCCTTCACCGCCATCGGAATGTCGCCATGGGCGGAAATCAGCACCAGCGGCGGCGCGGCAGGTTCCAGTGCGGCCAGCAGATCCAGTCCGGACATGCCGGGCATCCGCACATCGGACAGGATGACATCCGGCTGAAGCTCCGCCAGCCGCTCCAGACCCGCCGCCGCCCGTGCCGCCGCGGTGACCTGCCAGCCCGCGGCCTCCAGCAGTTCCGCCACCGACTGGCGCATCGCCTTGTCATCATCAATGACCAGGATGCTGAAGGGCCTGGCGCTGCTCATGGCTGTTCTTCCTCTGCTGGCCGGACCGGAAACGCGACCCGGAACACGGCCCCGCCCGCGTCCCTGTTGCAGGCCGTCATCGTGCCGCCGTGATCCTGCACGATACCGGCAGAGATCGCCAAGCCCAAGCCCATGCCGCGGCCGCTCTCGCGGGTGGTGACAAAGGGTTCCTGCAAGTCAGCCAGCGTGGCTTCGCCCAGGCCATGGCCATTGTCCTTGATATCAAACCAGACCTCGCCGTCCGCAGCGCCGGTGCGCGCTTCGATCAGCGGCGCCGCGCTGTCCTCGCTGGCATCAATGGCATTGCGCAACAGATTGGTCATCACCTGCTCGATCCGCAGGCGGCTGCCCTGCACGCTGACCGGGGCGGGGCAAAGATCCAGCCGCAGCCCGGCCCCCGCCTCCTCCAGATTGGGGGCAACCAGGGCGGCAGAGGCGCGCATCGCGGCGTTCAGGTCGACAGCAGCCTGTGCCTCTGCGTCCGGTGTCGCAAAGAACTTGAGCTGACGGGTGATCCCCTCCATCCGGTCCACCAGCGCACCGATCTTGTCCGGCAAACCGCTGCGCCCCTTGCGATCGATTTCAGCCGCCACCAAGTGGTTCCGCATGGCAGCAATCGGCTGGCCCAGCTCATGCGTCACCGATGCAGCCAGCCTGCCCAGGGCTGCCAGACGGCTGGCGCGCTCCAGCTCGTCCTGGGTGCGTTTCAGGCGCCGTTCCGCGGTGCGGCGGTCTTCGATCTCGCTTGCCAGCATCTCGTTGGCCCGGCGCAGCTGCGCCTCCTCCCGCTCAGCGCGCGCCAGCGCGGCGCCGATCCGCCGCGCCCGCTGGACCTGGAACAGGATCAGCGCCAGACCCGCAGCAAAGCCGACCAGCGAGGTCACCAGCCAGCTGCGCGCCGCCGCCCGGTCGTCGCTGGCAAAGTAATGCAAGGTCCAGCCGTGCGGCGGGATGCTTGCCGTCAGGTGGATCTGCTCCCGCCCGGCAATCACCGCGCGCGGCCCCTCGCCCGCCTGCCACTCCAGCGGCGCCAGGTCCTGGCCCGGAAACTGCCGCGCCGCCTTGATCCGCTGCCGCTGGCCAGCCGTCAGCGGCGCCAGTACCCGGTACCGCCAGGCCGGGTCGGAGGCCAGCAGCACAACCCCGTCCTCGTTGGCCATCAAAACCTGCTCGCCCGCACCGCTCCAGCTCTGCTCCAGCGGCTGAAAGCCGATCTTGATCGCAACGACACCCGCAGGCGAACCATCCGGGCCGCGCACCGCATCAGCGATAAAATACCCGGGCAGGCCGGTTGTTGTGCCGATGGCGTAAAACCGCCCCTGCCCGCCTTGCAGCGCCTGCTGGAAGTACGGGCGGAAGGCGTAGTTCTGCCCGACAAAACTGCCGGGCTGGCGGAAATTGGAGGCCGCGAGGGCAACCCCTGCCGTGTCCATCAGGTAGATCGCATCCAGCCCCGCCTTGGCGGCGAAGTCTTCCAGCCGCAGGTTCAGCGCGCCTGTGTCCGCGCCGCCGGCCGTTTCAATGACCGCGGCGTCCCGCGCCAGCACGTGGGTCAGATGGGAGAACCGCTCCAGCTCCGCAACAACAGAGCTTTGGTATAGGGACAACCGCCCTTCAGCCTTGGACACCTCTTCTGAGCGGAAATAGGCACTGGACACCCGGAACACGCCAGCCGCGACGGCAATCGTCACCACGAGGGATATCAGGAACGGGATCAGGCGCATTCCCGTCGATAGGCCGCAAAAACGCGCCATGGCAAGATATTAGTGCCAGCCGCCCGCCGCGGCCCGCTCCAGCCTCGCCCCGCTGCCAAGGCTGGACAACTTCAGCGCGCCTGCCGCAGTATCCGGAAACAAGACCTGCACCGGGCGGAACCTTTCCGGGCGGCGGCATGTTGCGTCCTGGGACAGCGCTCTGCACGCCGCCGCTGCGGCTCCCGAGGATGTGACCGCCCCGCGGCTGCAAATTCAACCGTAATGGCGCAGTCTAGAAAAGCAAAAGCCAGGCCCAAGCCCGGCCGCAAAGGAGCGAAGGAAACCATGTCCCAGATATCCAGCACCGTTTTGGCGCTGCTCGAAATCCTGTCCTACGCCTTCATTTTCGCCATCGGCGCCGGCCTCCTGTGGCTGCTTGCGATCTACATCCGCGACAAGACCCAGACCGCCAGCACCCTACGGCGCAACTACCCGGTGATTGCCCGCTTCCGCTACCTGTTCGAGCACCTGGGAGAGTTCTTCCGGCAGTATTTCTTCGCCCTCGACCGCGAGGAGATGCCGTTCAACCGCGCCGAACGCTCCTGGGTCTACCGCGCCGCCAAGAACGTGGATTCCACCGTCGCCTTCGGTTCCACCCGCGACCTGCGCCCGGCGGGAACCGTCTATTTCGCCAACGCGCCGTTCCCGGACCTCGAACACGGCGCCACCCCGCCTGCCGAGGTCACTATCGGCCCCTATGCCCGCACGCCCTACACCACATCGTCGATCTTCAATATCTCCGGCATGAGCTTCGGCGCCATCTCCGTCCCCGCCGTCCGCGCCTTGTCGCGCGGCGCCAGAAAGGCCGGCATCTGGCTCAATACCGGCGAGGGCGGCCTGTCGCCCTACCATCTGGAGGGCGGCTGCGACATCATGTTCCAGATCGGCACCGGCAAGTTCGGCGTGCGCAAGCCCGAGGGCGGCTTTGACGAGGACAAGCTGCGCGCGGTCGCCGCGCATGAAACCGTCCGCATGTTCGAGTTGAAGCTCAGCCAGGGCGCCAAGCCCGGCAAGGGCGGCATCCTGCCAGGCGCCAAGGTGACAGAGGAAATCGCCGCCATCCGCGGGTTGACGCCGGGCGAGGACGCAATCAGCCCCAACCGCCACCCGGAGGCCTCCAACGTGGGCGAACTCCTCGACATGATCGCCTATGCGCGCGAGGTGACGGGCAAGCCCGTGGGGTTCAAGGCGGTGCTGGGCACCCATGGCTTCCTCGACGGCCTCTGCCAGGAAATCCTGTCCCGCGGCGAGGCCAGCGCGCCGGATTTCATCACCATCGACAGCGCCGACGGCGGCACCGGCGCCGCCCCGATGAGCCTGATTGACAACATGGGCATGCCCCTGCGCGAAAGCCTGCCCAAGGCGGTGGATGTCCTCACCCGCTACGGGCTGCGCCAGCGCATCAAGATCTGCGCCAGCGGCAAGCTGATCAACCCGTCAGAGGTCGCCTGGGCCTTCTGCGCCGGTGCCGATTTCGTCAACTCGGCGCGCGGCTTCATGTTTGCGCTCGGCTGCATCCAGGCGCTGCAGTGCAACAAGAACACCTGCCCCACCGGCATCACCACCCATAACCCCAAGCTGCAGTTCGGCCTCGACCCCGCCGACAAGGCGGAACGGGTCGCCTCTTACGCCAGGAACATGGTCAAGGAGGTGACCATTCTCGCCCACAGCTGCGGCGTCACCGAACCGCGGCTCTTGCGCCGCTATCACGCGCGGATCGTGCTGGACAGCGGCCGCTCGGTATCGATGGCAGAGCTGTACCCGGAACAGGCCCAGCAGCACGCCGCGCAATAAACCGCCCGCCCTGACCACCAAAGGAGCCTCCATGCCAGATTCTGACCGACCTGCCAAAGCATCCGACCTTCTTGTGGCCGCGCTGGAGGCCGAAGGCGTCGAATACGTCTTTGGTGTTCCGGGCGAGGAAAACCTCGACCTGCTGGAGTCGCTGCGCACCTCGACGATCAAGCTGGTGCTGACCCGGCATGAGCAGGGCGCCGGTTTCATGGCGGCGACCTATGGCCGCCTCACCGGCAAACCGGGCGTCTGCATGGCAACGCTTGGCCCCGGCGCCACCAACCTGGCCACGCCAGCGGCCTATGCCCATCTCGGCGCGATGCCGCTGATCATGATCACTGGCCAGAAGCCAATCAAGAAATCGAAACAGGGCCGGTTCCAGATCATCGACGTGGTCAACCTGTTTGATCCGGTCTGCAAGATGGCGCGCCAGATCGTGCACGGCAACACCATCCCCGCACTGATCCGCGAGGCCTTCCGCGTGGCGGAGGAGGAACGCCCCGGCGCGGTGCTGCTGGAGCTGCCGGAGGACATCGCGGCGGAACACACCGATGCCGCTGTCATCCCCCCGCACCCGCGACATTATGCAGTGCCGGACGAGGCTGTTCTGGCGGAAGCGGCTGAAATGATCCGCGCCGCAAAGATGCCGCTGGTGCTGGTCGGCGCCGGGGCCAACCGCCGCAAGGCGCGCGCGGCCCTGTGCGACTTCATCGAGCAGGTGCAGATCCCCTTCTTCAACACCCAGATGGGCAAGGGCGTGGTAGACGAAAGCTCCGATCTGTTCCTCGGCACCGCTGCGCTGTCGGACGGCGATTACCTGCACTGCGCCATCGAACGCGCCGACCTGATCATCAACGTCGGCCACGACGTGGTGGAAAAGCCGCCCTTCTTCATGGTTGAGGGCGGCACCAGGGTCATCCACGTGAACTACAAGGCCGCGCAGGTCGACCAGGTCTATTTCCCGCAGCTGGAGGTGGTCGGCGATCTGGCCGGATCCATCACCCGGCTGGGCGAAATCCTGGGCGGTCCGCTGAACTTTGACCGCAGCTTCTTCAAGCGCATGAAGGCGGAGACCGACACGCACATCGCCGAAGGCGCCGATGATCCGCGCTTTCCGGTTATCCCGCAGCGGCTAGTTGCGGATACCCGCAAGGTGATGGGTGAAAACGATATCATCGCGCTCGACAATGGCATCTACAAGCTCTGGTATGCCCGCAACTACAAGGCCTGCCACCCCAACACCGTGCTCTTGGACAACGCGCTGGCGACGATGGGCGCGGGCCTGCCCTCGGCGATGATGGCGGCGCTTCTGAACCCGGACCGCCGGGTGATGGCAATCTGCGGCGACGGCGGCTTCATGATGAACAGCCAGGAGCTGGAAACGGCAGTGCGGCTGGGATTGAATCTGGTGGTCACGGTGCTGAACGACAGCGCCTATGGCATGATCCGCTGGAAACAGGCGCATGAAGGCTTTGCCGACTGGGGACTGGAATTCAACAACCCCGATTTCGTGCGATACGCCGCCAGCTATGGCGCCACCGGCCACCGGATCGAGCAGACCGGGGACCTGGCGCCGGTCTTTGAAGCCGCCTTTGCCGCGGGCGGCGTGCACCTGATCGACGTGCCCGTCGATTACAGCGAAAACCAGCGCGTGCTGATTGATGAACTGGCCGCCAAGACCTGCCTGATCTGATTGGCCCGATCTGCCGCCCCTTTCCGACGGCAGCCGCCGCGGCTATGACCGCGGCAGCTCATCACAGGAAAGGCACATATCATGACCATCACCCGCATCGGCACCACCGCCCGCTCCAGCAAAATCGTCAAGCACAACGGCGTCGTCTACCTCAGCGGCCAGGTGTCCGAGGCCGAGACCGCCGCGGACCAGACCCGCGAGATCCTCGCCAAGGTCGACGCCCTGCTGGCCGAGGCCGGCAGCGACAAGACCCGCCTGCTGCAGACCGTGATCTGGCTCTCGGACATGTCCTATTTCGCCGAGCTGAACGAGGTCTGGAATGCCTGGGTCCCCGAAGGCCACGCCCCGGCCCGCGCCTGCGGCGAGGCCAAGCTGGCCCGCGAGATACTCAAGGTCGAGATCATCGTCACCGCCGCCTGCGACTGATCCGGCTGCCGTCTAGCAAACAGAACGCGCCGGGCCTCAACAGCCCGGCGCTTTTTCTTTTCGGCCCGCAATGCTGCCTCAGGCGGGCAGGTCCTGGGTCATGTGGGTCCCATCGGGTGTTGCCAGCGGCTCCGCCTGCATCGGCGCGGCCGAGGGATCCTCGCGCAGCGATTTGCACAGGCCCCAGACCATCGCGATGAGCAGGAAGGAGATCGGGAAGGCGGTCGCAATCAGCGCCGTCTGCAGGGCGCTCAGCCCGCCCGACATCAACAGCGCGATGGCGGTTGCGCCGATCCCCACGCCCCAGATGACGCGGAACTTGTTCGGCGGGTTCTCGTCGCCCATCGACAGCATGGTGGTGATCACCAGCGTCCCCGAATCCGCCGAGGTCACGAACCAGCTGACCAGCAGAACCGTTGCCAGCAGCGACATCGGCCAGGCGGTCCAGCTCATATCGCCCATCCAGGAGGTCTGGCCGATGTTGGCAATGGTGCCATAAAGCGCCCCCGGCAGCTCCCAGTTGCGGACGGTGGCAATGATGCCCGCGCCGCCTTCCGCCGCCGGTCCGCCCGCCATGTGCATTTCCTGCCAGATCGCGGTGCCGCCAAAGATGCACAGCCAGAAGAACACCGCCACTGTCGGCACGCACAGCACCCCGACCATGAACTCGCGGATGGTGCGGCCATAGGAAATGCGGGCGATGAAAATGCCCACCAGCGGCGCCCAGGCGATCCACCAGCCCCAGTAGAAGATGGTCCAGCCGCCCTGCCATGCAACATTCGGCGCTTCGGTCGCGGTCCAGAACCCCATCGGGATGAAGTTCCACAGGTAATCCCCCAGCGAAGTGATGAAGAACGCCATCAGCCATTTACCCGGCCCCAGCACAACAAAGGCCAGCAGCAGGGCGATGGACAGCCAGATGTTCCACTCGGAGATAAACCGGATGCCGCGCGCCACACCGGACACGGTGGATGCCGTGGCAATGACCGACACGATCACGATCAGCGCGATCTTCAGGGTCAGCGTCACCTCCAGCCCGAACAGCACGTTCAGCCCGGTGGCAATCTGGGTGGAGCCCAGCCCCAGCGAGGTCGCGATGCCGAAAACAGAGCCAAACACCGCCAGCAGATCCACCAGATGGCCCCAGGGGCCATAGATCCGCTCGCCCAGGATCGGGTACAGAGTGGAGCGCATGGTCAGCGGCAGCTTCTTGCGGAAGCCGAAATAAGCGAGGCACAGCCCGACCAGCACATACAGCGCCCAGCCGTGGAAGCCCCAATGGAAGAAGGCCACCCGCATCGCATCCCGGGCGCGCAGCATGTCCATCTCCATATGGCCCGCCATATCGGCATGCGGGTTGTTCGGGTAGCCAAAAGCGCCGGAGTTGTCGAAATAGAAGATCGGCTCAGCCACACCGAAGAACAGGATGCCGACCCCGATCCCCGCCGAGAAAAGCATCGCAAACCAGCTGAAATTGCCGAACTCGGGGCGGGAATCGTCATCGCCCAGCCGCAGCTTGCCGAACTTCGAGGCCATCAGCCAGAAGCAGAAGAACATGACTCCGATCAGCAGGGAAATGTAAAACCAGCTGAACCAGCCTTCGATCCAGGCCCGCACCGACTTGTACAGACCGCCCGCCAGATCCACGTTCAAAACCGTGAAAATGACAAAGAAGGCGATCATCCCCTTCGCCGCCGTGCCCATCCCCGGATGAAGACCGGCAAAGAAACCGGACTTCGCCACCAGGTGGCTGTTGGAATTATCTTCAGACATTTGGTCCTCCCATTTGTTTCAGATTCTTCAGCCCCGGGGCCCTCCACCCGCGGAAAACTGAACGGAGCGCACGGCGGGATGAAGCCCTCCCGATGGCTCCGCGCTTCGGCTTGGTCCTCCCCCTGCCGCCGCATCCGCAGCAGGCCAAACTGAAAAAACGGGCCGGATTGGGGAGGAAACCCGGCCCGCAAACAGAAACCCGGCAGCGCGCGAGCCGCCGGGTTTCCAAGTCATCCGCGCTGGCCGACGTGGCGCCCGGCGCCTTCCGGCAGCGGCAGGCCTGCGTGCGCGGCGGCAAAGGACGCCAGCTTGTCCGCCACCTCCGGCGACGGCAGCGAGGTGCCGCGCGCGTTCAGGTCCATGTGCAGCAGCAGCGTCTCCACCGTCGCCGCCAGCTTGCCCTCGGGCCCAAACAGGCGGTGGAACAGATGCATCTTCTTGCCTACGCCTTTCAGCACCTGGGTGGTCACGGTCAGCGCATCGCCCTCGTGCAGCTCATCCAGGAAACGCACATGGTTCTCGACGGTGAAATAGCTGCCGCCCGCGGCGATATATTCGGCGTCGCAGCCGATCATCTCCATGAACCGGTCGGTCGCCTGGGCCGAGGCCTCGGTGTAATGCGCCTCGTTCATGTGGCCGTTGTAGTCGGTCCAGCTCTGCGGCACCGGGCGGCTGACGGTCACCGGCAGTTCCACCGCGTCCGGCACGGGCAGCGTTGCCTCATGGGTGTTGATGACCCCGCCAGCGCCGCTGCCGGATTTCTTCAGCGCCCGCATCATGCCGACCAGGTTGTCATCGCGCAGCCGCTCCAGCGCGCGGATGGACATATGGCCGGACTGCGCATCCGACTGGCCCGCGATCAGGTCCACCAGTTCATCGGTGAACTCCGGCACATCCATCAGCTTGGTCCAGGGCCATTCCAACGCCGGGCCGAACTGCGCCATGAAATGCTTCATGCCCGCTTCGCCGCCGGCAATCCGGTAGGTCTCGAACAGGCCCATCTGCGCCCACCGGAGGCCAAAGCCCATGCGGATCGATTCATCCAGCTCCTCGGTGGTGCAGATACCGTCCTTGATCAGCCACAGCCCCTCGCGCCAGACCGCTTCCAGCAGACGGTCGGCGATATGCGCATCAATCTCCTTGCGCACGGTCAGCGGGTACATGCCCACAGACCGCAGGATGTCAGCGGCCTGCGCGCAAGTGTCCGCATCGCCCACCAATTCGACCAGCGGCAGCAGGTAGACCGGATTGAACGGATGCGCCACCACCGCGCGGGCGCCTTCGGCGTTCAGCTCCGACGGTTTGAAGCCGCTGGTGGACGAGCCGATTACCGCAGATGCCGGTGCGTGCTCCTGAAGCTGAGCGTGGATCTTGTGCTTCAGATCCAGACGCTCCGGCACGCTTTCCTGGATCCAGGCGGCATCTGCCACCGCTTCGGCCAGGTCGGTGTGGAAGGTCAGTTCGCCTTCGGCCGGCAGCGCCTTGTCATAAAGCGACGGCAGCGAGCGGCGGGCGTTGGCCAGCACTTCGCCGATCTTGCGCTCCGCTTCCGGGTCCGGGTCGAACACCCGCACGTTCCAGCCGTTCAAAAGGAACCGCGCGGCCCAGCCGCCGCCGATAACCCCGCCGCCGATGATTGCTGCTGTTTTCATGATCTATCCTCTGATCGCCCTCCCTGTGCGCCCGCCGGTGCACAGGGGGTGTACAGGGGGTGCACGCAGGACACCCCCGCATTTCCGCTTATTTCGCCACCGKCGCGCGCTTGTTCAGGCCCAGCTTCTCGCGAACCGCGTCGGGGCCGATGATCCGGGCGCCCATGCCCTCGATCACGCCAACCGCGCGCTCCACCAGCTGCGCGTTGGTGGCCAGCACGCCCTTGTCGAGGAACAGGTTGTCCTCAAGGCCGACCCGCACGTTGCCGCCCGCCAGCACCGACTGTGCCGCATAGGGCATCTGGTCCCGGCCCAGCGAGAACGCCGACCAGGTCCAGTCCGTCGGCACATTGTTGACCATCGCCATGAAGGTGTTGAGATCGTTCGGTGCGCCCCACGGAACACCCATGCACAGCTGCACCAGCGCGTTCGGTTCCAGAATTCCCTCTTTTACCAACTGCTTGGCAAACCACAGGTGACCGGTGTCAAACGCCTCGATCTCCGGCTTCACGCCCAGATCGGTCATCATCTGCCCCATCGCCCGCAGCATGCCCGGCGTGTTGGTCATCACGTAATCGGCCTCGGCAAAGTTCATGGTGCCGCAGTCGAGCGTGCAGATTTCCGGCAGGCATTCGGCGATGTGGGCCATCCGCTCGGATGCACCGATCATGTCGGTCGCCGCCTCATTCACCGGCAGCGGCGCTTCGGTCGATCCGAACACGATGTCGCCGCCCATGCCCGCGGTCAGGTTCAGCACCACATCCACCTCGGAATCGCGGATGCGGTCGGTAAGCTCCCGATAATACTCAAGTTTCCGGGACGGTGCGCCGGTTTCAGGGTCGCGCACATGGCAATGAACCACCGCCGCGCCAGCCTTGGCCGCCGCGATTGCGGATTCGGCAATCTGCTTGGGTGAGCGCGGCACATGGGGGGATTTGTCCTGGGTGCCGCCAGAGCCGGTCACGGCTGCAGTGATGAAGACGTCTCGGTTCATGGTCAGGGGCATGGTCTCGCTCCTTTGGGGTTAAGCTTGCAATTCAGGGTGATCCGCAAACAGTTCCAGCGCCTGCGGGTTGGCAAGGCCGGAGAGGTTGCGGACGGGGTGATTGTTCACCACATCGCGCACCGCCAGCTCGGCGGTCTTGCCGGATTTGGTGCGCGGGATATCAGCGACGGCGATAATTTTCGCGGGCACGTGGCGCGGCGAGGCGTTCTTGCGGATTTCCGTTTTGATCCGGGCAGTTAGCGCATCGTCGAGCGCTGCACCCTCGGCCGGAACCACAAACAGAACCACCCGCACGTCGTTGTCGATGCTCTGGCCCACGACCACCGCATCCGCGACCTCGTCTATCTTGTCGAGCTGCCGGTAGATTTCCGCCGTGCCGATCCGCACGCCGCCGGGGTTCAGCGTCGCGTCCGAGCGGCCCAGCACCACATAGCCGCCCTGTTCCGTGCGGATGGTGAAATCGCCCTGCCGCCAGATATTGGGATAGGTCTCGAAATAGCTGGCGCGGTAGCGGGCATCGCCGGGGTCGTTCAGGAACCGCGTCGGCATCGACGGATGCGCATTGCGGCAGACCAGCTCCCCCGCCGTGCCCTCAACCGGGTCGCCCTGATCGTTCAGGGTCGCCACATCCAGCCCCAGCATCGGCGCCTGGATCTCGCCCTGATGCACCGGCAGCAGGGGGCAGCCGCCGATGAAACAGCCCAGGATATCGGTGCCGCCGCAGATCGAGGCCAGCTGCACATCCGCCTTCCAGTCGGCATAGACATGGGCAAAGCCCTCAGGCGACAGCGGCGAGCCGGTGGATAGAACCACCCGCAGATTATCCAGATTATGGCTGTCCGCAGGCCGGTTGCGGCGCTTCAGCGAGGCATCGATGTATTTGGCGGAAATGCCGAAATGGGTGACCTTCTCAGCCTCGGCCAGATCGAACAGCCGGCGGATGCCGGGATACATCGGGTTGCCGTCAAACAGCACGATCACGGCCTCGGAGGCCAGCGCCGCCACCTGCCAGTTCCACATCATCCAGTTGCAGGTGGTGTAATAGAACATCCAGTCGCCCGGACGCAGGTCGCAGTGCAGCTGCTGCTCCACCAGCATCCGCAACAGGGTGCCGCCGCCGGAATGCTCGATGCACTTGGGCTTGCCGGTGGTGCCGGAGGAGAACATCACATAAAGCGGATCGCGGAAGCCCATCACACGGCAGTCCAGCGCCGGGGCATTCGCCTGCTTGAAGGCCTCATAGGCGGTCATGCCCTCCGGCAGGTCCGCAGCATCACCCGCATAAGGCCAGACCACGATCTGCTGGATCGACGGCACGCGGGCGGCGACCTCGGCAATGGCGGCGCGGGTCTCAAACGTCTTGCCGTTGTAGAAATAACCGTCGGCGGCAAAAATCAGCTTGGGTTCGATCTGGCCAAACCGGTCGACCACCACATCCGGGCCGCTCTCCGGCGCGCAGGAGGACCAGACCGCGCCCAGCGAGGCGGTGGCCAGCATCGCCGCAACGGTCTGCGGCATGTTCGGCACATAGCCCGCGACGTGATCGCCCGCCTCGATCCCGGCCTCCCGCAGCGCGGCGGCAAGCATTTCCACCTCGCGCTTCAGCCCGGCACGGGTCCAGACCGAGCGGCGGCCGTCCTCGCCGATGAACACAATCGCCTCGCGCCCATCCGCGTTCTTCAGGAATGTCTCCACGACGTTCAGCCGCGCTTCGGGGAAGAAGCGGGCCTGCATCGGGTCCTGATGGGCCAGCAGCGGCACCGTGCCCGGATCGCCCTTCAGCCCGCAGAACTCCCAGGCCAGCGGCCAGAAGTCCTGCGGCTGCGCAACCGACCAGGCGTGCAGTCCGGCAAAGCTGTCCTGCGGTGTTCCGGCAATCGCAGAAGCCTGCGACATGAAACCGGACAGCAGAGGTTTGCGGCGCGCCGAAAGATCCGGCTGCCAGAGAAGAGGAGCGGTGGTCATGGAGGTATCAGTGGTTAGAGAGCGGGCGTCAGGTGGTCGTCGGCGGATCGTCAAGATGCTTGACTTCCTGCGTGATTAGCGCAGGAGTTGACGCAGCATTTATACAGTTTCGGTCAAAAAATATACACATGCAGCCAAATCAGCCGCCAGTTTTCGAATTCCTGCTGTTCGACGGGTTTTCCAACATGGTGCTGGCCAGCGCCATGGAGCCGCTGCGCGACGTGCGGATGAACTCCGGCCAGGACGTCGCGGGCTGGCGTGTGAGCACTCTGGACGGGGCGCCAGTCCGCAGCTCCAGCGGGCTGCAGATCACGCCGGACGGGGCATTCGACGAACGCCAGGCCAACCGCACCTTGGTTCTGGTTGCAGGCTACCATGTGCGCGAACAGGTGACGCCTGCCCTGCTGGCCAAGCTCAGGACCGCCACACGGGCTGCCAGGTTGGTGCTGGCGCTCGATACCGCCGCATGGCTGCTGGCTGCGGCCGGGGTGCTGGACGGGCATGCGGCGACGATCCACTGGCAGGAGCTGGACGCCTTTGCCGAGACCTTTCCCAAAGTGGAGGTTTCCACCGCGCGGTTTGTACGGTCCGGCCCGTTCCTCACCTGCGGCGGCGCCAGTACCGCGCTCGACATGATGCTGAGCCTGATCCAGGACCTCTACGGCTCGGCGGCCGCCTTCGGCGCCTCGACCATGTTCGTCTACGACCCCTCGCGCCAGTCGGAGCTGAACCGCGGCGCCGCGCGGCTGGAGCAGAAGGGCTCACCCAAGATCCTTAGGGCGGCGAACCTGATGGCAGAAACCATCGAAACCCCGCTGAGCACGGCAGAACTGGCAAAACGCGTGTCCCTGTCGGAACGCACCCTGGCGCGGGCGTTCCAGCGCGAGCTCGGCATGACACCGGGCAAGTATTACAAGATGCTGCGGCTCCAGCACGCCCGCTACCTGTCGGAGGAAACCCATCTGAGCCTCGAGCAGATTGCACTGCGTTGCGGGTTTTCCTCCGCCTCCTCTCTGGGGCGGTCCTTCAGCGGGCACTACGGCCGGACCATCCGCGAGGCCCGGGTGCAGGAAAAACCCTGGATGGCGAAAACCAGCGGCGGCCAGAACCGCTAAGGGCGGCGCCGGCATCCTGCTATCCTACACCAGACCCATCGCCACGGGTGAATGCGGCTTGATCCCCAGATCTGTGAACCCCGCAACTCCCGCGCCCACGGTATTGTCCCGCCGCATCAGTGCAATCTGTGCCGGGGTAACCGGAGGCCTGGGCAGCGGCGACAGCAGCGCCGCCGCCAGCCGCCACAGAAAAAACGGCACCGGCAGCAGCAGGCGGCGGCGGCCGGTGCGGGCCGCCAGCCGCTGCAGGATGTCACGGTAGGCCAGCACATCCGGCCCGCCCAGCTCGAACACCTTGCGCTGCGCCCGGGGGCCGTCCCTGACGCGGGCCACCGCTTCTGCCACATCCTCGACCCAGACCGGCTGCAGCCGGGTCCGGCCGCGGCCGAACAGCGGAATCACCGGCAGTTGCGCGGCAATTTTCTGCAGGTCCCCGAAAAATGTGCCGCCCTGGCAGAACATCACGCTGGGCCGCAGGATCACCGCATCCGGGCAGGCACTGCGCACGGCTGCCTCCCCCTCGGCCCTGGCCCGCACGTAGGCCGAGGGCGAATGCAGGCTGGCGCCGATGCCGGAAATATGGATCAGCCGCTGGCCCGGAGTCTGCCGCACCAGCCGGGCGACCCTGCGGGCGCCCTCCACATGCACGCTCTGAAAATCCTGCTGCCGGGTTTCCGTGTAAAAGCCGATGCAATTGACCACCCATCCTGCACCGCTGAGGGCACGGGCCATGACGCTTTGCTGTGCCAGATCCGTCTGCACCTGCTCCACCCCCGGCTCCCACTCATCCGGCGGCGGCGCCCCGGGCGTGCGGGTGCCTGCGCTGACGCTGCAGCCCTGCTGCTGCAGACGCCGCACCACCCGGCGGCCAAGAAACCCCGTGCCACCCAGCACGATCACTCTGCGCGGGCTGATCTGCATCCGGAAACGCTCCCTATGGGGATCTGCGCCTCCAGATAGTGCATCCGCGCCGCCGCGCCACTTGCGCCCGTCTCTGCCGGATCAATCCAGCCGGAACCCGATCTTCAAGCCGACCTGATAATGGGCGACCTTGCCGTCCTCGACATGGCCGCGGATCTCACCGACCTCGAACCAGCCGATGTGGTCAATGGTCTTGGACGCGCGGGCAATGGCCCCCCTGATGGCATCCTCGATGCTGGATTGCGAACTGCCGACCACATCCACCGTCTTGTAAACCGAGTCACTCATCACACACCTCCTTACTCCGCGGCCGGTGTGGCCGCCGTACGGGGTCCAGTGTGACCGGATCAGCGCCCGCGTCCAGAGATTTCGCCGAACCAGGTCAGCGCATCACAAAGGGGTCCGGGATCGGATCATCGCTGGTGCGCAGCCAAACCGCTTTGACCTTGGTGTAATCCAGCGCCGCCTGCAGGCCGCCCTCTCGCCCGTGGCCGGACAACCCGTAGCCGCCAAAGGGCGCAATCGGGCTGACGGCGCGGTATGTGTTGACCCAGACGATACCGGCCCGGATGCCACGGATCATCCGGTGCGCGCGGGTGAGGTTCTGCGTAAACACGCCCGAGGCCAGGCCGAAGGCCGTGTTGTTGGCAATCTCCATGGCCTCGGCTTCGGTCTCGAACTCCACCACCGACAGCACCGGGCCGAAGAATTCGTTCGACAGGCAGGGTGCCTCCGGCGCATCGGAGCAATCCAGAACCGTGGGCGGGAAGAAGAACCCCTCCCCTTCCGGCACGGTCCCGCCAGCGATCAGTTTCGCACCGGCCTCAACAGACGCCTCGATCAGCTGCACCGCATGGTCGCGCTGTTTCAGGGTGCAGAGCGGCCCCACTTCGGTTGCCATGTCATCCGGCGCGCCGATCGCCACCTCTTCGGCCTTCTGCTTCAGCCGCTTCAGGAACGCGTCCTTGATCCCCTTCTGGATCACCAGCCGCGAACCTGCGACACAGCTTTGCCCGGTGGCGGCAAAAATCCCCGACACCTGCGCATTCACCGCGCTTTCCAGATCGGCATCGTCAAACACGATAAAGGGCGACTTGCCGCCCAGCTCCAAGGAGGTGGAGGCAAGGTTTTCTGCCGAGTTGCGCACGATATGCCGCGCGGTCTCCGGCCCCCCGGTAAACGCCACATGGGCCACCGATGCGTGGCTGGTCAGCGCCGCGCCTGCCTGCGGCCCGCCGGTGATCACGTTCAGCACACCGGGCGGAAAGCCCGCCTGGTCAAAGATCCGGGCAAATTCCAGCATCGGCGCCGGGCCTTCCTCGGACGCCTTCAGCACCACCGTGCAGCCCGCCGCCAGCGCCGGGCCGATTTTCACCGCAGACAGGAACAGCTGCGAATTCCAAGGCACGATGGCGGCCACCACGCCCACCGGCTCGCGCCGCAGCCAGACCTCCATGTCCGGCTTGTCGATCGGCAGATGCGCGCCCTCGATCTTGTCCGCCAGCCCTGCGTAATAGCGGTAGTATTCCGCCACATAGGCGATCTGGGCAGAGGTTTCGCGGATGATCTTGCCAGTATCGCGGGTTTCCAGCTCTGCCAAACAGGGCGCGTTTTCTGCCACCAGATCGGCCAGCCGCATCAACAGTTTGCCGCGCTGGGTAGCATTCATCCCGGCCCATTCAGGCGAGAAGAACGCAGCCTCTGCAGCCCGCACCGCACGGTCCACATCCTCCGCCGAAGCGGCCGGCATCTGCGCCCAGGGTTTTCCGGTGGCCGGATCGAGGCTCTCGAAGGTTTCTCCTGCGTCCTCAAACGCTCCGCCTATGTACTGCTGGAAAGACTGCATTCTCAGGCTCCCTTACTGAAACGCCGGCATGACTTCGGTGATGAACCGCTCAAGCGAGGCTTTCTTGCGCTCGAAACTCATGCTGGAGTCGATCCAGAACGAATACTCATCATAGCCTAGGGCCTCGTATTTCTTCAGCCGCTCGATCACCGCCGCCGGTTCGCCGATCACCAGATC
The DNA here is from genome assembly GCF_013317235.1 of Leisingera sp. ANG59. Taxonomy (GTDB): domain Bacteria; phylum Pseudomonadota; class Alphaproteobacteria; order Rhodobacterales; family Rhodobacteraceae; genus Leisingera. Next base: position 35,958 of record NZ_WLCM01000036.1, read on the forward strand.
GCGCTCCATCGCCTCGGGCGAGTAGAACGGATGCGCGGCAATCTCCTCGTCGCTCAGCGGGTCGATGAGGCCTTGGCTGATCTCGCGCTGGTTCATGAACCACGCCCCGAAGTAGCAGTAGAACCGGTTCAGTTCCTCGGCCCCGCGTTTCACATCCTCGGCGCTGTCGGCCACATAGGTGTGCTGCAGCAGCATGATCTTGGGCCGCGGCACATCGCTGTGCTTGGCGCAGGCATCGTTGAACTTGCCTATCAGGTCAGCGATTTCCTCGTCGCCTTTCCACAGCGGCGTCACCTGCACGTTGCACCCCTGCGCAACCGCAAATTCGTGGCTGTTCGGGTCGCGCGCCGCCACCCAGATCGGCGGGCCGTCCTGCTGCAGCGGCTTGGGCGAAGAGGTGGTTTTCGGGAAGGAGTGGAACTCCCCCTCCTGCGCGTAATCGCCCTGCCACAGGCCCTGCACCGCCGGGATCAGCTCCCGCATTCGCTGGCCCGCCTCCCAGGCATCCATGCCGGGCATCATCCGCTCGTATTCGAACGAATAGGCGCCCCGGGCGATGCCCAGGTCCAGGCGGCCCTCGGTGATGATGTCGGTCATCGCCGCCTCGCCCGCCAGCCGGATCGGATGCCAGAACGGCGCAATCACCGTCCCCGTCCCCAGACGCACGTTCTTGGTATGCCGCGCCACGTCAATCAGGTTCAGGAACGGGTTCGGCGAGATGGTGAAGTTCATCCCGTGATGTTCGCCGGTCCAGACCGCATGCATACCGCCGTCATCGGCGATTTTGCACAGCTGGATGAACTCGTCATAAAGCCGCTTCTGATCGTCTGCCGCGGAAATCCGCTCCATATGCGCAAAGAGGGAAAATTTCATGCGCCCTTGCTCCCTGTCGCCACGGGGCGGACCTGCCCGGTGGTCTGATTGCCATAATACACCCCGAAATTGCCCATCCGGGATTCACTCGCGAACCGTTCAAGCATGGTGCACATCGCCGCGTCGGCAATGTCCATCAGCGTGGATTGGGTCAGCGGTGTGAAAACCCCCTTGGCCGGTGTGCCGCCGGCCGATTGGCACAGAAACGAGATGTGCTGATGTTCGCGCGCTTTGTCTTCGTAAACGGAATAGATGAACCCCGGCTCCGCCTCGACACCGGTGTCCGCAATCAGCTTGGCGAGCGCGGCTGAGGCGCCCTCCTTGCCGACCCGGATTTCCGGCAGAGTCAGCTTACCCTGATCGTTGCCCATGAGCAGCACCTTGCCCTCATGCTCGATCAAGGCCGAGACGATGAGCTTGGCGCCCTGGCTGAGGGCCTCGGCCTCTGCCGCAGCGGTCACATAGGCGCCGCGGGCGTATCCCAGCCCCGGCGCGGGCGAGGTTTCAAATGCTTCTACCCGGCCGATCAGGATCAGGTGATCACCGGCTTCGACCCGGTTGTGCATGGAGCAGTCGAACCAGGCGGAAACGCCGTCGAACACCGGGCTGCCCTGCGGCCCCTGCTGCCAGCTGACGGCGGCAAAACGGTCCTCGACGGGCCGGGCGAAGGTGTTGGAGACGTCCTTCTGGTCCTCGGCCAGCACATTGACGGCAAAGCCGCCCGCCTGTTCGAACGCCGCGTAGTTGCTGGAGGAGTTGGCAATGCAGACCAGCACCAGCGGCGGGTCCAGCGACACGGAGGTGAAGGAGTTGGCGGTGAAGCCGATGGGGTTGCCGTCCGCATCGTGCGTTGTCACCACGGTGACGCCGGTCATGAAGGTGCCGAATGCGTTTCGCAGGGCGCGCGGGTCGATCTCGCTCATGTCGTCGCTCCTTCCGTGTTCAGCCAGTCGTGCAGGGCCGCGTTGACCGCTGCGGGTGCAGTCAGGTTGACCATATGCCGGTGGCCCTCGATGACAACCGCCCTGCCCTGCGGCGCGGCATCGGCCATGGCCTGCGCCATTGCGGGCGTCGAGTTCGGATCCCCGTCGCCGGTCAGCGCCAGCAGCGGGCAGCGAGTATCGCCGAAACCGTCCGCATAGGTGCTGTCGCCACGGGCAAAGGCGCTGTAAGCGGCGGCATAGCCATCCATGTTCACGCCCGAAAGCCATTCCCCCACCTGCGCCCGTGCTGCCTGGTCGGTCTCGCTCTGCCCGAACCAGCGCGCCAGCGGTGTTTCCAGATCAAAGCTGCCCGCGCGGATTTCCGCGGCACGCGCCTCAACCGCAGCCCGTGCTTCGGCAGAGCGGCGGAACACCCCATTCAGCAGCGCCACCCGGGCCACATTCTCAGGATGGCTGACAGCATAGCCGCCGGCAATCAGCGCGCCCATGGAATGGCCCGCCAGGCTAACCGGCCCTAGATCCAGAGCCTGCAAGACCGCATGCAACCACGCCACGTAACCCGGCAGTTCCGCCCCCTCCGGCAGCGGCGCGCTGCCGCCGTGGCCGGGCATGTCCAGCGCAATCACTTCATGGCTGGCCGACAGGGCCTCGATCTGCGGCCCCCAGGCCGCCGATTGCATGCCGACCCCGTGGATCAGCACCAGCGGCGCCCCCTCCCCTGCCCTGAGGCAGGAGACGGCACCGTAAGGCTCAGACAGCGGCAGGGTTGTCGACGTCATGGCCCAGTTCCTTCAGGTCCTGATAGCGGTCGCCGATGCGGTGATGCGGCCGCCCGCCGATCGAGGCGCCAAGCGCAATCACGATCTCATCCGGGCCCGGCGCATCGGCAACCGACAGCTGGATGGTCAGGTAATGGCTGCGCCGCCCGCCGTCGTTCTTGTCCATCAGCGGGATCTGCAGCGAGGCGTTTGCCGGCCCGCGGGTGTTGGTGAAAGCGAGGTAGGACTTCGCCCCCACCGCCTCTCGGAAATGGTTGCCGAAGCGCAGCGTGTGGATGAGGGCAGAGGCATGCTCCACCTCGCCGTTGACGCCGACAATGGCGGATTTGCCGTAGCCCTCCACCCGGTCGCCGCCGCCAGCGGCCTCCAGGATCATCGCGGTCAGCTTCTCGCCCAGCCCCGGCGCACAGTCGTGGATCGCCGGGCGCAGGTCCTCGACAAAGCCCTGCCCGGCCCAGGGGTTTTTGATCACCGCCACCGCGGCAATCATTTTCAGCGGCGTTTCCGCCGCCTTGCCGCCCTCGATCAGGGTTTCTTCAACATGCAGCAGCGTCTTGCGGATTTCGGCGGGCATGGGCGGGTCTTTCTTGTCTGATTCCAGTTGCCGTATTATGGTATACCATCATACAGTATGTCAATGCAGACTTGTTCCGCCCTGCCCCCGTTGTTATCGGAAGAACTATGACCAACCCCATCATGAGCAAAATCGACCACCAGCCGCAGACCCTGCGCGACATCGTGCAGGAGCGGATGCGCGAGGCGATCATCTCCGGCCAGTTTGCCCCCGGCGAGCGGCTGGTGGAGCGGCCCCTGTGCGACCAGCTTGGCGTCAGCCGCACCGTGGTGCGCGAAACCATCCGGTACCTGGAGGCAGAGGGGCTGGTGGAGATCCTGCCCGGCAAGGGGCCGATTGTGGCGCGGCTTACATGGGCCGACGCGCGGCAGATCTACGACATCCGCCAGATGCTGGAGACCGCCGCCGCCACCGAATGCGCCCGCAACATCACGCCGCAGCTTGCAGAACAGCTGAAGGCGGCGCTGCAGAGCCTGCAAGAGGCCGTGGCCGCAGGCGTGCCCACCCCGATGCTGCGCGCCACGACAGAGTTTTACCGGATCATCTTCGACGGCGCCGGCCACAACGTCGCCTGGGAAATCGCCCAGCGTCTGAACGGCCGCATCAGCCGCTTGCGGGCGGTGACGCTGTCGACCGCGGAGCGCCAGAAACCCGGCCCCGCCCATATGCAGGACATTTGCGAAGCGATTGTGTCAGGGGATGCAAAGGCTGCGCAGGCTGCCATAGAACAGCATCTGAGCGATGCCAAACACACCGCTGAACGGCTGCTGAACGAAAAATAGCCGTTTCCCTGCGAGGGAAACGGCTATGAAAAATCGATTTTTCATGGCAGAAATCCGCGCCGGATTTCTGCCCTTCTCTCGCTCGGACGTCAGCCCAGGATGCCGGGCAGGTTCAACCCGTGCTCGCGCGCGCAGTCCTTGGCGATGTCATACCCCGCATCCGCGTGGCGCATGACGCCGGTGGCCGGGTCGTTCCACAGCACGCGGCCGATACGGCGGTCGGCGTCCTCGGTGCCGTCGCAGCAGATCACCACGCCGGAATGCTGCGAGAAGCCCATGCCCACGCCGCCGCCATGGTGCAGCGACACCCAGGTGGCGCCAGAAGCGGTGTTCAAGAGCGCGTTCAGCAGCGGCCAGTCGGATACCGCGTCGGAGCCGTCCATCATCGCCTCGGTCTCACGGTTCGGGGAGGCCACGGAGCCCGAGTCCAGGTGGTCGCGGCCAATCACCACCGGCGCCGACAATTCGCCAGTGCGGACCATCTCGTTGAAGGCGAGGCCCGCCTTGTGGCGATCACCCAGCCCGATCCAGCAGATCCGCGCAGGCAGGCCCTGGAAGGCGATGCGTTCCTGCGCCATGTCCAGCCAGCGGTGCAGACCCTCGTTCTCCGGGAACAGCTCCTTCATCTTGGCGTCGGTCTTGCGGATGTCCTCCGGATCGCCCGACAGCGCGCACCAGCGGAACGGGCCGATGCCCTTGCAGAACAGCGGGCGGATATAGGCGGGCACAAAACCGGGGAAGTCAAAGGCGTTCTCCAGCCCTTCCTCCAGCGCCATCTGGCGGATGTTGTTACCGTAATCGACCGTGGGCACGCCCATGGCGTGAAAATCACACATCGCCTTTACCTGAACCTTCATCGAGGCGCGGGCGGCCTTCTCAACCGCTTTCTTGTCGCTCTCACGGCGCTCTTTCCATTCGCCCATGGTCCAGCCCAGCGGCAGGTAGCCGTTGACCGGATCATGCGCGGAGGTCTGGTCGGTCACGATGTCAGGACGGATACCGCCTGCTTCGGCGCGTTTCACCAGCTCCGGGAAGATCTCAGCCGCGTTGCCCAGAAGGCCCACGGATTTCGCCTCGCCCGCTTTGGTCCAGCGCTCGATCATCTCCAGCGCTTCGTCCAGGGTTTCGGCCTTCTCGTCCAGGTATTTGGTGCGCAGGCGGAAGTCGATGCTGTCGGGGTTGCACTCCACCGCGAGGCAGCAGGCACCGGCGAATACAGCAGCCAGCGGCTGCGCGCCGCCCATGCCACCAAGACCGCCGGTCAGGATCCACTTGCCCTTCAGGTCACCGCCGTAATGCTGGCGACCGGCCTCGGCAAAGGTCTCGTAGGTGCCCTGTACGATGCCCTGCGTGCCGATATAGATCCAGGAGCCGGCCGTCATCTGGCCGTACATCATCAGGCCCTTCTTATCGAGCTCGTTGAAGTGGTCCCAGTTGGCCCAATGCGGCACCAGGTTGGAGTTGGCGATCAGTACGCGGGGCGCGTCCTTGTGGGTCTGGAACACGCCAACCGGCTTGCCGGACTGCACCATCAGGGTCTGGTCTTCTTCCAGGTTCTTCAGGTTTTCGACGATCAGGTCGAAATCCTTCCAGGTGCGCGCGGCGCGGCCGATGCCGCCGTAGACCACCAGCTCATGCGGGTTTTCCGCGACGTCGGGATGCAGGTTGTTCATCATCATCCGCATCGGTGCCTCAGTGAGCCAGGACTTGGCGGTGATTTCTGGGCCGGTGGGCGGGAAGATGTCGCGGGTGTTCTTGCGGGGATCGCTCATGCCGAGGGCCTCCAGTTTTTGAGATCAGTAAGAATGTTGGTGAGATGGGCGCGCAAAGCATCTGCGCGCTCCGGCAGATAGGTCCAGGGGGGGCTTTCCTGGCAGTAGGTCGCCTGCGCCAGTTCCATCTGGATGGCGTGCAGGCCGTCCGCAGGGCGCCCGTAATAGCGGGTGGTCCAGCCGCCCTTGAAACGGCCGTTGAGGGTGGAGGTATAGCCCTCCGCCGCCGCGCAATGGGCCACGGTCAGCGCCTCAATCGACGCGTCACAGGTTTCACCCATGTTGGTGCCCACGTTGAAATCCGGCAGGCGGCCTTCGAACAGGAACGGAATGTCACCGCGGATCGAGTGGCAGTCGTAGAGGATGGCAAAGCCGTAGATCGCCTTCACCCGCTGCATCTCCGCCTCCAGCGCCGCGTGATAGGGTGCATGATAAGCGTCGCGGCGGCGGGTGATTTCCGCCTCATCCGGCTCCTTGCCCTCCTGCCAGATCGGCAGCCCGTCAAAATCCGTGAGCGGCACCAAAGTGGTGGTGTTTTGCCCGGGATAGAGACTGATTCCGGAGGGATCGCGGTTCACGTCAATCACATAGCGGTGGACCGGCGTACGCACGGTTGTAATGTCCTCCACCAGCCCGGAATACAGGTCGTGGATATGCCAGTCTGTGTCCGCCAGCGCCCTGCCCGTCTCGTTCAGGCAGTCCCAGATTTCCGGCGGCACATCGGTGCCGGTGTGGGGCAGGCCCAGCACCAGCGGGGATGCGCCTTGAGTGACTTCGATCATGCCGAGACCTCCACGCCCGCGGCATCCGCAACCCGTCCCGCGCGGACCATGGCGCTTGCGGCCTCAATGTCGGGCGCGAGGTAACGGTCCTCCGCCAGTGCCGGGATCTCCTCGCGCAGCATCATCAGCACATCCTGCAGGCGGGCCGAGGTTTTCAGCGGCGCCCGCGCCTCCACCCCCTGCGCGGCGCAGAGCATCTCGACGCCGAGGATCACCGAGAGGTTGGCGGTCATCTTCGACAGCCGCAGCGCGCCGTGGGCCGCCATCGACACGTGGTCCTCCTGGTTGGCCGAGGTGGGCGTCGAGTCGGTGACGCAGGGGTTGGCGAGGTGCTTGTTCTCGCTCATCAGCGCGGCGGTGGTGACTTCGGCGATCATGAAGCCCGAGTTCAGCCCCGGATCGGGCGTCAGGAACGGCGGCAGGTCGTGGCTCAGGGTCGGATCCACCATCAGCGCCACCCGGCGCTGCGCGATGGCACCGATCTCGGCCACGGCGAGCGCGATCTGGTCGGCGGCAAAGCCCACGTATTCCGCATGGAAGTTGCCGCCGGAGACGATGCGGCCTTCAT
>NZ_WLCM01000037.1 GCF_013317235.1 Leisingera sp. ANG59
CATAGATCTGCTGCCGCCTGATCTCGTGGCGCTGTGCGACCTGCGACACGGTCGCGCCGTTCTCCCCGACCGAAAGCACAATCGCCAACTTCTCGTCGTCACTCCAGCGGCGCCGACGCTCCAAGCCAAGAATTTCGCCCCGCACAGCTGCCTCCCTCCCTGTAGGAGACGTCATTAAAGACGTCTTTATGGACGTCTCTTAGCAATCTCCGGCACACACGAGCAGGCGGTTCAAATCGGGCGGTTACCGCTCTTCGCTGAGATGTTCGTCCAACTCGGTGCTCAGCGCACGTTCCGCAAGCGCCTTGGTCAGTTCGGAAAGAATGCCCTCCTTGCCGAAAAGGTCGCCGGGCGAACGCCCTTCCATCAGCCGGTCCAACAGGTCTTTGTCTATGCTCATACGTGGGTCTCCTCAAAATTGAGCTACCACGCCAGGGCACAAAACTCAGGATAGTCCCACATTCACGAGCAGAATTAACACCACCGCAGAGCGATCTCCATCCCGGCACTGGACAGGCCATTCCTGCGGAAGGCTACCCGGAATCAAAAGGCGCTTTCGTCCACTCACCGCCTATGGCCCAGTTCGGTTTTGCTGTGGAATGCACTAACGGCCGCTGTTCCTTCTACACTGCAGCGAGAGGTCTTGCGCTATCGCGGCGAAATTTGCGCTGTGTGCGGTTGCAGCGAAAAATCGCCCCTTCCGCAATTGGCTCTTGCTGCCCACACTGACTTCCGCAGCGAAGACTCCATAAACCGCCCGGCACGAGCGATCGCAAACGGGACCTTCCAGCCGTTCGCTGCGAGTGCGAAATACCGGAAAAGAACGGCTGCCTCAGGTCTGACCGGGCGAAAAGCAGACTTTCGCTGCGCTCGTAAGAGCATCGAGATTTGATGATGTTGGGTACCGGATTTCTCGCGCTAAGTGTCCCGCACCCAGTTGAGTGATTTCCAGTTCTTTCCATTGCGCCAAATAGCTGCTTCAAACCTTGGGCGTTGAGCCAGTTCATTGTCGCTGTTGGGCCAAGCACTTCGTTCCGCAATGAACAACCAAACCGGCTCTAAATCTTGTGTAGCGAGATATTCATCTAAAACACCGGCATCGATAACTACGCCCGATTGGTGGTCCTCTCCGCTCCTGAAAACTCTAAATACTTCCTCACCACTTTCGTGCATCCAGCTTCGATAATCTTCCGATTTGTTCGTTAGCCCGAGTTCTTCCGCGAACCATCGTTGAGGAAGGTAAGTCGATAGACCATCTGGAAGGGTTTTATCCAGGTGGCTCTCCCATTGGTAGCTCGCCACAGGAATAGCAATTGGGCAATCGTCTGGCGTCTTCCAGATGTCGTCCGTTAACTTTGTGCTCTCCCAAGTATCGCGCCAGAATGCTTCGCCTATGAATGGCCCGTCTACATACTCAGTTGGCTTGAAGCTCCAAACGTCGATTTCTTGTCGGTTTTGCAGATGGCTGGCCAGACCTTCACCCTTGCCACTGGGTACCAACACACATTGAAAGAAGCGAAATTCCTCCATCCTGGTATTGTGACGGCTGCGGCCGGTTTCCTCATAAGAGTTCCGGTCATGCACATGGTCATAGAGAACAACCCATTCACGCCCATCGGGACTGTGACGGTGGACGATATCCACCGCCGATGCTGCCGGGTCATATTGTAAGGGCCAGTCTAGCAATTCTGCCTCAGAGACCTCTGGCAGTTCAATCTTGGGCTCGATGATCCATACATCTTCGTCCGACTGATCCCTTACCAAGCATGGGTTATTGGGCAAAATCGTCGGTTCCAAGTTGCGTCGGAAATCATGGTGGCTGTGCCGATAAAGGGTGGGACCACTCCCCCAGCCTTGAATAGACCAAAAATTGTCAGCCAGCCGGGCTTGGAGTTCGTCCAGCGCAATGCGTTGGTATTTTTTGCCAATTCTCTCTAGGTCATTTTCGTGCCGAGAGTACCCGCCGCCGTGGCCATCTCTTGGGAAGAGGTCCTTAGTCCAGCCTAGCTCATATGCACGTTTCGTGATCCACCACCGGCATTGTTGGATGCTAACGTGTTCATAGTCTTCATGGCTTTTTCCATCCCTGAAGTATTCTAAAGACAACCTGTAGCATTCATCCTTCGTAAGTAGGTTTTCTACGTCTTCACGTAGGACGTTCTGACGTGCTTTGAACTCATCACGTGCTTTATCAGCGGCTTCTATGTCTTCCTTTTGCTCAATAGCCCAAAAGACCATCTGGCTAGAGATACGTCTCGATTCCTCATAAGCTTCCAGTGCATCAATACGATCTTGTCGGCCAGCAATGACTTCATCGTAGCAAGCTTGCTTCAGTTCGTCCTTGGACTTCGGTGCTGGTTCAGACAGCGGTGTAGTTAGGAAGTCTCGCACACGACCAGGAATGCTGTACTTTCCATAGTCTCCCCACTCAGAACCCGCCGAACAGAAAATTTGGTCACAGCCGCTGGCTTTGGCAATGTTCTCAACCTCTGCTTTGGTCAATCCGAACTGCGGAGGTTCAGTTGAAAAGGGATGATAGCATCTGCCCAGAACAACAGACGGCCCGGTCGATCCATGGAACTCAGCAAGTTCGATAATCCCAAGCGCATAATCTCGGGCAAGCAGGGCTACCGGCGGTTCCCCCGATGCGAATACGGCATCATACACAAGCTGCGAATAATTCTGTAGTCGGTCAGTTACGGGATCATTGCAACACGCTCCAAATGCCGCAGCATACAGTCTTTCGATGATATACGGGTCGTTGCAGTCTCTCATATTTTGCGAGACTGTTTCGAATGCACCGCCATGCTTCAAGAACAATGCTGTCAGGGCCTTTGTGGCACGATCCCGCAGCGTCATGTGCGAAGATGAAAGTGACCAAGCTAGGACGATTGCGGCTAGTTCAACATGTTGCGGGTCTGTATTTTCGTCAGCCGATGAAAGCGACCAGGAAACGATGCGATCGATCTGGCTAAATTCTTCTCTGGAAGAGTAGTTGATCCACTGTGTCCAATAGCTGTCACGCTCAGCGAGTGAAAATCTGTTCAGATGATCGTGGAGCCGACTGGCGTTGTAAGGATGGTCGCCCGTCATTGAAACTTCGAGCAATAGCCCAAGAGTTTCCACCCAGCCAGAATCCAAGCTGTTCAGAAGCGTTCGGGTGTCTTCACCAAATGCATCAAGCCGACGCCACTTGAAGCTCTCTGCAAACGCAGGCTGGAACGGGTGGCCCTGTGACCAGTGTTTTTCCCAATCGGGCAACGATAATACGAACTCCGCACCTACTCGTTCGGGATAGATGGTTGAAAGAGCTGCAATCAAACCCGCGAACTCATAGCGCACCGCTCTACCAAGTTCGTTGTCATAAAACAAAAAACACAGCGGTCCTGATGGGGCAAACACGCTACCAGGATCATCCTCTGAGCTTTTCGCCAAGACTTTGTCCACCAGTGCGTCCGCCATAAGAAAATCCTGAAAGCGCTGGAAAGAAAATCGCACCAGTTCAGACGGTGGGCAAAGAGGGTTGTCGTCTTCGCTGTAAGGCGGCGGATCACGACGAAAGAGGTTGGTCTGTATGAAGACTTCTAACCACGTCTTTCCTTCTGGTGCAGACCGATTGCCAATGAACTTCGCGATTATTGCATTGGCGCTATCGACAGTAAGGAAATCCTGCCCATCTTCGGCCATTTGCATTGAAATAGCGCCGACAAGTCGTTTGAGCGCTCTTGATAGTTCAGTTGATGTAGCGGATTGCAAACCCATCCGAGCGCTGAAGCTATCCAGATACAACGCCATCAATTGAGACACACCGTGCAAACCGCGAGGAAACTCTGTAGCGCCCTTGGCCGCAAGGGCTTCGCTAGTGCTTTTCAAAAAAAGCGGGTTGGAGAACTCGGGTGATAGCCATGGCGTATTCGGTCGAGAAATGCCCTTCTTATCGAGGTATTGGATAGCTGCCCGCTCCCTCTCCTCAGGGGTAGAAAAGCCTTGGATATGATACTGGGGTAAACTTGCACGCAGTGCTTCGGGGATCGCGTACTCAGCGTACACATCACGGCAGGAAAATACGGCAGCCACGAACGGGTAAGACCGAATCGAAGCAACTATGCTCGGCAACCAGTGTTTCCAGTATTGGGCACCGACCCCTTCATTGATTGCATCGAACAGAATTAGAGTTCGTGTTCCTAAGCGCTCCCCAACTGCGTTGAGTGATCCTAGAATTTCATCAGCGGTATTGCCGCTTATCCCTAGCAGTTGTCCAAGCTGGCTCCAGAAAGGGGCGTCACCCAAGTCTTGGCCCAGTATTAGGATTGTCTGCAACTCTTGCTCCACCCGCCGTGAAGCGACTTGACCGAGAACGTGAGACTTTCCGGACCCCGCCTCTCCCAATACGAGAGCACATTGTCTGGCTTCAGCGACAAGCCCATTGCCAGTAAAGGTGCTTTCGATTTCATATGCTGCCGATGCAAGACTTTTGAGGGAACGGGATACAACTTCTACCTTGCGTTTATCCGCCTCACTCTGAGCGTCAGTGTCCAACGAATAAAATGGGCGCTGGACCTTGGATGTGTTCGAACTCAATCGGCCGGCTACATCAGCAAGTTCAGACCACCCCCATGGAGTATCTGGAAGCGATTGAACCACGGCTTTCGAGTGCGTCAGCTTCTCCCAATCTGATTGCATCGCCTGCAATTTGTCTTGGTCCGGGACAATATCAGTTGTGGAAAATTCGATATTTGGGACCCGGCTTTTAAACAAACCATCAATGGCATTTTTCAGTGTTCTTCGTGTCGCAGGACCCCGAACAATAGCATCGAACAAGCTTTCGATGGACACTTCCACATGGTCATCGGGATTGAACCGGTCATCCAATTTCAAAGCCGCTGTTGTAACTTGGTTCTGAAACCACCGACTGTCTAGAACCTCTTCGCCAAACCAATGAGCGCGAAGCGGTCCGTTTCCAACTTCCATAAGCTTGTCGGTGAGCGCCGTTGCCCCCCACAGTTCGAAGTCCAACGTAATCGATAGCTTTGCGGCCTCAGCTTTCCATTTGGCCACGCGCTCATCCCACTTCTCCTGTTGGGACTTACCTTTTGCCTTTGGCCCACGGTTAGGTGTCAGATCAAACGGCAATGCGAAGATGTACTTTACCAGCTGAGGATGCGTGGCGAGAGCCTGCGTCACAGATTTGTCCATCTGTCGCCACTGGGCGTCTTCGAGACTGCTGAAGAACTTGGATTGGTAACCGACCTTCGAACCGTCCTTGAGCAGCCACAAAGCCTCGACACCGCCGTCACCGCCTCGTCCTTCGTTCGGTTGAAATCCGGCGGCGTTGTCAAGTTTTTCCCGTCGTGCAAGCACCTTCAGGAGTGATTCAAAAGAGTCTGTTTTGCCTTGACCGAAGTCATTAATATTTTTGTAGTCCAAAATTTCGTGCCCAATACTGCCCTACAAATCACCTAGGCAGTAACTAACCCAAAGTGGTTGTAGCAAAAAGCACTCTCGAAACATTGGAATTGGCCGCTTTCAAGCAGCCCATTGCTTAAACCTTAGCTCGAAAAGCGCATGCTGCAGCGCAAAAACGCGCGGCCACCTCAGAGTCTGCTTTGGACCGGCCTGTCATGATGCTCCAGGGAAGGCCGTTGCCGACTAATGGCCGGAGAGGGCTCACTGCCGTCATGCGGCGGCACAGCACCGAGAAACCAGCACCAGCCTGCCCTAGGTCGGCCGTGATCGGCTCAAGCCAGCCCATCTGTCTTGCTACAGCAGTCCGCTGGATCGTGCCCCATCAAGCTCGCTCAAGTTCAAGCCCATCTCATGTTACCCTGAACTGCCTATGTCGGATCGGCGATGCAGCGGATCGTGGTGGGAAGCAGAGACCATGACTACCGCAAACTTACTTGCCATTTGCGCCTGTCGTGGTTCGCTTCAGGCGCATCCCCCAAGACTTGATCTGTGATCCGGCCATCCTGCCCCTCAGAAAAACCGGTGCAGAACTATTACGCGAGCTGATCAGGCGGCGATGCAAGCGCGGTTCCATCCGAACTATCGTAAGCGGCGTCTGGAGGGTACCGGCCTTTCAACTTGACGGCTGAAAACTCCAGGGGAGGAGTTCGCCGAGCCTGCTGGCAGGGTGACCTGCAGCGATGGCTTGGAGGGTGGCCTTGAGGTACCCAGACTGTGCCTCAGCGGAAACATGGGTGATGTCGGCTTTCCGTTCCAATGGTAGCGGTCCGAAGATCGGTCCCTCCGCTGAGGCTGTTCTTGAAATAGCTAGAGACGTAAAAAATATAACCTATGCAGCGCTAAGGAGCAGAGCAGGAAGGCCCGGCCCTTTGAGACCGAAGGGGGTCCGATGCACACATCGCCCGCACCTGTTTCGAATCAGCATTCCCTAAACTTAAATCCGAAACATTCTGCAGACGATTTCCACCGCTCACCTAATTAGGCCTCTGTTTTTAAATCGGTTGCCCTGACGGACCAAGGCGAATCGGAACACGCCAGCTATTAGGAGCACGCGCGTGCCAAGGCGCCAGTCACACCTGAAATGGCCAGGTTTTGCGCCGCCCTATGGCCGAAAATTGCTCCATCATTGACAGCAATTGAGAACGTATATGTGCACGCGCGTACGCGCGCGCCTTGGGATGAAAAACTCCCGTGCCAGCAGTTCCATGAGAACTTCTGTCTGTTGTAGCAAGCGGATACGCCAAGGCACTCAAACTCTTAACACCTACTAGGAAGTCGAAGAGGCGACAGAACGGAGCCCTGTGTCCTGAACTGAAAACGAAAAAAGGTCGAAGTAAGAACACTGAAACGTAAAACTGAAATTGGGCAACGTGGTGGGAGAAGAAACAGGGTGTATACACAGGTGGATAGAAAAGGTCGTTCTTCTCGTAAGCGCTTGTGTTTCAACAGTTCTGCTTGAAAGAATGGTGCCCGGGGGCGGAATCGAACCACCGACACGAGGATTTTCAATCCACTGCTCTACCCCTGAGCTACCCGGGCACGGGAAGGCTGATCGCCTTGGGTGGGGGCCTTCTATGCCGAGGACACGGCGGTGTCCAGAGGGTTTTTCAAAGAAAATCGCTAATGGCGGGTTTGGTGCGGTTTTTCTTCTGATGCTTGCGCGCGTTCCGTTTCTTCCAAAGCGTTTTCAATGTCTTCCGGGTCCTGGCTGGGCACCGAATAGGCGCCGGTCAGCCATTTCCCGAGGTCGATATCGGCACAGCGCTTGGAACAGAAGGGCCGGTAGGTCTTCTGCGATTCCCCGCCGCAGATCGGACAGCTCATTTCAGCACCTCCTTCAGCAGCGGGCGGCCGCGTTTGCGCTGCAATTCGTAGTGGCCGAGGTTGGTCCAGCCGGCCAGAACGGTTTCCTCGGAGTCGGCCTTAAAGGCCGACCGCAGCGCGGTTTCAAACCCGCGCCGGTCCTTCTTGGGCATCGGTGCCAGGTCCAGAACGATCTGGCCGCCCAGGCCGCGCACCCGCAAGGCGCGGGGCAGGGCCCTGGCGGCGGCCATATTGGCTTTGACGCCTGCCGCCAGCGACACGTCCGACCCGGTGTTCACATCCACCGCCACCAGGGCGCGGGTCGGCTCGATGAACAGGAAGCCGCCGCCTGGCAGCGGTTCGCGGATGCCCTGCGCTGTGTCCAGCGCATCCAGCACGCCGAGACGCTCGAACCCGCCGGGGGCGCGCTCCACATCCGCAGGCTCCACCCAATCGCGCCAGGCCAGCAGATGCGGGGTGTCGCCTTCGGCGAGGACTTCAGCCTCGGAACCGTCATCCTGCATCACTTGCGCTGCCATTGCCGCCATGGCGGCTACATCCTCGGCGATGTCCGCGCTGTCCGCACCGGCGCAGGCAGAGCGCAGGATCAGGCCGTAACCTGACTCGCCCATTTCCTCATGCGCAATTTCCAGCAGCCGGTCGCGCTCATCCTCGTCGCGGATGCTTCGGGAGATGTTCAGTCCCGGTGCCTCTGGCGTGACAATGGCATAGCGGCTCTTGAACAGGAGCTTTTGGGTCACCGGAATGGCCTTGCCGGGCTCGGCATAGCCGGACACCTGCACCAGGATCATCTGGCCCGGTGCCAGGCCCTTGACCTGGCGCAGGAAGGCGGGCCCGTCGGGGGTGGTCAGGAACATGCCGCCTTGGCCCTTGACCGGCCGGTCGGCGCGGGCGCGGTAGATGGTGCCGGGGGCAGGGGCGTCGCTTTCGATCAGGATATCCTCCAGCTTGCCGCCCACCATCAGCGCGGCGGCTTCGCGGTCCTGGATGTGGTCAAGGATGATGGTGCGGCCCTTCATGCGGCGGCCTCCTGATACAGCGGCAGCCCGGCGGCGCGCAGCAGGTTTGCAGTTTCAGACAGCGGCAGCCCGACGATGCCGGTGAAGGAGCCGCTGATCCACGGAATGAAGGCGCCCGCCGGTCCCTGGATGGCGTAGGCGCCGGCCTTGCCCTCCCAGTCTCCGGTGGCGAGATAGGCGTTCAGCTCCTCGTCAGAGAGGTTTTTCATCTTCACCTGGCTGACCACGTCCTTTTCCCAGACCCGGTCCCCGCGGCGCACGGCAACGGCGGTGATCACCCGGTGGCGGCGGCCGGAGAGGGCCAGCAGGAACTCCGCCGCCTCGCCCGCGTCGCGCGGCTTGCCCAGGATGCGGCGGCCGAGGGCGACGGTGGTGTCCGCACAGAGCACAACATCCTCTATCCCTGCAGAAACGGCCTGGGTTTTCTCCCGTGTTACCCTGGTGCAATAGGCGCGCGGCAGCTCGCCCTTCTGCGGCGTTTCGTCAATCTCCGGCGGGCGCACCTCGTCCGGATGCGCGCCCAGCTGCGCCAGCAACTGCAGCCGCCGGGGGCTGCCAGATCCAAGGATAAATGCCATGCCGTGGCCCTCTTACCGGTTTGCGCCTGTCATACGGCGAAAACTGGCAGCGTGAAAAGAGCAGTGCGCCCTTTCATCTTTCCAGAAATATTCCCGCCGGAGGCAGCGGCCTCCAGGCCGCCTCAAAACAAAAGCCCGGCAGAGCGCCGGGCCTTGGTATTTCTTCCAGATCAAACGCTTACTTGAAGCGGTAGTTGATCCGGCCCTTGGTCAGGTCATAGGGGGTCATTTCCACCTGGACCTTGTCGCCAGCCAGAACACGGATGCGGTTCTTGCGCATCTTGCCTGCCGTATGCGCGATGATCTCATGGCCGTTCTCAAGCTCGACCCGAAACGTCGCGTTAGGCAGGAGTTCCTTCACGACACCGGGAAATTCGAGCGTATCTTCCTTGGCCATGTTGTCTCCATCATTGGGTTAACCCGCAAACTGCGGGACGTGCGCTTAAATGGGGTCATTTTCCCAATAATTCAAGGGCTCAATCAGGAAAGATCCGCCTTTGCGACCGATTTTACCCGCGGTAATTGCTCCTCCCAGTGGAGCCGGTTCAGCACGCCGCCATCGGCCCGTACGTGGGCAATGGCCTCCAGGTCGGCCTCGCCATAGGTCCAGCCCGGCTGGTTCAGTGAGCCTTCGGCCAGAACGCCGGTTCCGGGGAAGCCCTTGTCCGGCGGGCCGAAAATGCCGCCTGTGCCGGTGTTCATGTCAACCGCTTCGGACCATTCATTGGCCCCGGTGATAGAGGCCATGGCGGTCACGCATTGGTTTTCCAGCGCCCGCGACATTGCGCCGATGCGCACACGCCAGTATCCGGCCAGCGCCTCGGTGCAGGAGGGAACGAGAATCACGTCCGTCTCCGCCAGCGCGCGGCCCAGAAGCGGGAACTCGCTGTCATAGCAGATCAACACCCCGATTCTGCCCAGTGCAGTGTCGAAGATTTTCAGCGGGCCGCCGCCCCTGATACCCCAGTCCTCGCGCTCGAACCGGGTCATGATCTGCTTGTCCTGGTGGTCCCTCTTGCCAGCCGGCGTGTAGAACTCTGCCCGGTTCACCGTTCTGTCCAGCCCGCTGTTCACCGGGGCGGAGGCGCCCAGGATATGCACCCCGTATTCCGCGGCCAGTTTCAGGTGCAGCGCGGCCGCATCCTCCATCTTCTCCGATACCGAATGGATCGACTGCTCCAGATCGCCGGCAACCGCAGCCCCGTCCAGTGTCGACAGCTCCATCGCGCCGTATTCGGGAAACACCAGCAGCTCGGCGCCGTTTCCGGCAGCTTCCGCCACCCAGGCGGCCAGCTTGTCTTCATACTGCGCCCAGCTGTCGAGCCAGTCGAGCGGGTAGGCGGCGGTGGCGATTTTCATGCGGTCTCTCCGGCAGTCAGCAGTGGCAGTCCGTTGCGGTCATTCTGCAGGATTGCCCGGTACAGACGCTCTTCGCAAGGCCGTGCGGCAGTCCGGTTTCAGCTGCTGCCGGGCACGCCGGGAAAAATTCAAAAAGAACGCCCATTTTTACAACGGAAACAGCCGTATGCTGGGTTTCATCTTGGTGCTGCCCGGCAATTTGGCCATTCTCGCAGGCAGCAGATCATTTGATTTATTGAAAAAGGACCACTCCCTTGGCAACCAAGCTTGATGACAGGAACCTGAAGGGCGTTATTGCCGACATCTCGAAAAAGGGCTTCCGCACCAAATTCTGGCGCGAATACCGCGCCGGCGCCTGCAGGGGCAGCGGCGTCGGCAAATACATGGATCTGCTGGAGAAACTGGGTGTGCCACCATCAGGTGACCCGGCCAAGGCGGATCTGGATAACATGCCGGAAATCGTTCAGGCCTTCAGCATGCTGGCCAACGCGATCCTGAAGGCGCGCGGCAAATGCGGCAAGCTGCAATCCCACAGCCGCGACCTGTGCCTGGCCTATGCCAAGTAGATCGAAAAACGTGAGAACGCGGCGGCAGAGCTGGCCCGCAATGGGTTCAAGATCAAACAGCAGTAGATGAAAGAGCAGCTGAAGCGCGAAAAGGCCAATGAGGAAACCGACAAGCATCTGGCCAAGCTCAAGAAAGAGCATGAAGAAACCCGCAAGCTGATCATCAAGGAAATCAGGGCGGCTGAGGTGCGCGCCAAGAAAATCGAAGCCGCCTGCCTCGACATCTCCAAGGACGTGAACGCCGCGCTGGACAAGCTGGAAGCGATCAAAAGGCTTGGAAGTCCGCCTATCACAAGGAGGGCGCGGACCGCTCCAAGATCCAAGCGCAGGCCGACAAGGGCATCCGCGATCTGACCAAGGCCTACAAGATCGACGCCCACGCAAAGAACGTGAAAGGCGCCCTGCCCAAACTGTTCAAGGAGCTGGCCGAGAACTACAAGCAGTTCAAGCAAGAGGACTATAACAAGAAGGAGTATGTTGCTGCCGGCAGGGCGGTGACGGCAGCCAAGCGCACCTTCGATGACGCCCGCGATTCCGTAAAGCTTTATGCCGCCCAGCAGAAAATCGCGCTGGAGGAAGTCCAGGCCGCGCGCCCCGAAGGCGTGTGACCAAACAAAACAGGCACCTGCTTAGGCGCCTGTTTTTTCACAGATCCCGGATCCAGAACTGCAGCGGTTTGCGGGTCTCTTCCGCCTGATCCACGTCCTTCCAGGAGAAATGCGCGATGGCACCGTCCAGCGGGGCATAGCCGCGCTTGCGCCAGAACGGATCCAGCGGCGCGTAATCCGCGGGCCGCAGCGGGTGGTCCGCCGGGCGCTGCACGCCGCAAAAGGCGGTTTTCTTGAACCCGTGCTTGCGGGCATGGGCTTCGCGCGCGTCAAAGAACCCGTGGCCGACGCCATGGCCGCGGTACTCCGGCAGCAGCACGGATTCGGCGCAGTAGAAGACGTCGTTCAGATCGACGCCGGTGCCCTCAAAGGCGGCCGGGAAGTCATCCGCATGGTCGGACAGCGGCGCGCCGGTGGAGGCGCCCACCAGGGCATCCCCGTCAAAGGCGCCGACCACCACGGCGCGGGTGCTGTCGCGGTAGCTTTGCAGATACTCGCGCTCATACCCCAGGTCGCCGTCATACAGATACGGCCAGGCGCGGAACACCTTGATCCGCAGGCGCGCCACATCGTCCAGCGCGGCCTCCAGCGCCGCGCCGGTCATCGCTTCGACCCGGATGGTCATCTGGCGGAAACCTGGGCGATCCAGTCCGCCAGGTTGTAATAGGTGGTGACGCGGGAAATCTTGCCGTCCTTCAGCTCAAAGAACGACCCGCCCGGCAGGCGGTAGGTCTGGCCTTCGGCTTCCGGCAGGCCTTCGTCGGTCACCAGGTAGGTGCCATTGACGATGAACTCCGCCGCGGCGCGGCTGCCGTCCTCGCTAGAAAAGATCACCATATCGGTCAGCTCTTCCTTGTAGCAGCGGCTCATATGGGCGCAGAATTCTGCGAATTTCTCCTTGCCCACGCGGATTTTGCCCTCATTGACGTGATGGGCAATCTGCTCGTCCAGGCAGTCCAGCATGGTGTCCGTGTCGCCGGCGTTGAAGGCTGCGAAATAGCGCGCGATGGTGTCGGTCATGTTCTCTCCGTCGGTTCACCCCAGCGGTTTTTCAGGTGCTGGATGATTTGATCCCGTGTTTGCCGGTAGATATCTAGCTTGGCCTGACGCGTCTCGCCGAGCCCTGTAGGGTCCATAATCGGCCAATATTCGACATCGAGGTGAAAAAAACGGGTGAGTTCCAGCGCCCGGCGCTGGCTGGCGGGCGACAGCGCCACCACCAGGTCAAAGGACGACAGGTCATCGCCCCAGCGCTCCATCTCGTCGAATGAGCGCGACCGGTGCCGTGACAGCTCAACGTCGATCTCCTGGCAGACCGCGATGGAAAAGCCGTCGATCTCCATGTCGTTCTTGACCCCGGCGGACTGCACATAGGTGCCGGTGCCGTAGAATTTCTTCATAATGCCTTCCGCCATCGGAGAGCGGACCGAATTGTGGTCGCAACAGAACAGAACGGACTGCGGCAGCTCCTCCACGCGTCAGCCTCCGAAGTGCAGAACGCAGATCAGGGTGAACAGGCGGCGGGCAGTGTCGGTGTCGACCTCGGCCTTGCCTTCCAGCCGCTCCTGCAGCACCCGGCTGCCTTCGTTGTGGATACCGCGCCTTGCCATGTCGATGGTTTCGATCTGGCTCGGCGGCAGGGTCTTCACCGCGGTGAAATAGCTCTCGCAGATCTGGTAGTAATCCTTGACCACCTGCCGGAAGGGCGACAGCGACAGGTGAAACTCCGCGGCCTTCTCACCGGCCTCGGTATTGATGTCAAAGACCAGCCGCTTGTCGCGGATCGCCAGCCCCAGGTGGTAGGGGCCGGCCGGGATATCGCGGTCCTCCCGCTGCGGCAGGGCAAAGCTGTTGTCCTCGATCAGGTCATAGATCGCCACCTTGCGCTCCTGCTCGATCTCAGGCGTCGGGGGCGGCAGGTTGCGGTCGTCCAGTTCGATATGGCTGATGCGGCTCATTGGTCTTTGTCTCTGATATGCGCAGGGGCGTCCGGCCATGAGTATCGCACCGCTCCGCTTGGGGCAATGCAGCAGCGGGCGTCAATCTCCTGCCCGTTTGCGGCAGTGCTTGACAGGCCACGCCCCCGCGACCAGCCTGCCGCCAGCAGGAGACAGCGAAATGACATCCCTTGAACAGTTTTCCCTCCATGGCCGCCGCGCGCTGGTGACCGGCTCCACCGATGGTCTTGGCTTCGCCGCGGCCCGCCTTCTGGCAGAGGCCGGGGCTGAGGTCTGGGTCAACGGACGCAGCCAAGAGCGGGTGGATGCTGCGCTCGCCCGGATGCCCGGCACCGCCCGCCCGCTGGTGCTGGACATCGCGGATGAAAGCGCCGCTATGGTAGCAATGGCAGAGATCGCACAGGATGGCGGGCTGGAGATCCTGGTCAACAACGTCGGCCAGCGCGACCGGCGCAGCCTGCCCGAATTCACCCGTGCCGATCTGCAATCGCTGTGGGAGGTCGACCTGGTCTCGCCCTTCCGCCTGTCCCAGCTTGCCGCCGGGCAAATGGTACCCAAGGGCTGGGGCCGCATCATCAATATCTCGTCGATTGCCGGCCTCATCGCACAATCCGGCGACGCGGCCTATACCACCGCCAAGGCCGGTATCAACGGCATGACCCGCGCGCTGGCAGCAGAGCTCGGCCCCAAGGGCATCACCGTCAACGCCATAGCTCCGGGATTTTTCAAGACCGCGCCCAATATGGCCGCAGCCGCGGATCCAGCGATTGCGGCGAAGCTCAAGGCTGCCACCGCGCTGGGCCGTTGGGGCGATCCGGAAGAGCTTGCGCCAGCGATTTTGTTCCTCGCGTCACCGGCGGCGTCTTACATCACCGGGCAAGTGCTGGCCGTGGATGGCGGATACACTGCGCACTACTAAGCGTGCTCAGTTCTTCTTCTTGCCCCAAATATCCCGGGGTGAATGCGCGGCACGCGCAGAGGGGCAGCGCCCCTCGCTCCCTTACCCGTTCAGCGCATCCAGACGTGCAGTCACGGACAGACCATGCGCTTCCAGGCTTTCGCTTTTTGCCAGCACCTCGGCTGCCGGGCCGATGGCGCGCAGCGAATCCGGGGTCATCTGGCTCAGCGTGGTACGCTTGAGGAAATCCATCACCGACAGGCCGGAAGAGAACCGGGCGGAGCGCGCCGTCGGCAGCACGTGGTTCGGGCCGCCAACGTAGTCCCCGATTGCCTCGGGGGTGTACTGACCAAGAAAGATTGCGCCGGCATGAACTGTCTTTTCGCTGAGGGCAACCGGATCGGCAACGCACAGCTCCAGGTGCTCCGGCGCAATGCGGTTCGACAGCGCTGCCGCTTCATCCAGGTCCCGCACGGTGATCACAGCACCGAAGTCTTTCCAGGACTTACCGGCAATGGTGCGGCGCTCAAGCGTTTCCAGACGCTTTTCCACCGCCTCAGCCACCGCACGGCCAAAGGCTTCGTCATCTGTGATAAGGATCGACTGGGCGCTTTCGTCGTGTTCGGCCTGGCTCATCAGGTCCAGCGCAATCCAGTCCGGATTGTTGTCCTTGTCTCCGATCACCAGGATTTCCGAAGGGCCCGCAATCATGTCAATGCCGACCTTGCCGAAAACCCGCCGCTTGGCAGCGGCGACAAAGGCGTTGCCGGGGCCGGTGATCTTGTCCACCGGCGCGATGCTTTCGGTGCCGTAGGCCAGCGCCGCGACCGCCTGCGCACCGCCCACGCGGTAAATCTCGTCTACGCCCGAGACCCTGGCTGCCAGCAGCACCAGCGGGTTGATCTGCCCGTCAGGGGCCGGCACTGTAATGGCCAGCCGCTGCACACCCGCAACCTTGGCGGGGATCGCGTTCATCAGCACCGAGGACGGGTAGGAGGCCAGCCCGCCCGGCACATAAAGACCGGCGGCTGAGACCGCCGACCAGCGCCAGCCCAGCGTTGCGCCGCTCTCATCCGTCCACTGCGCGTCTTCGGGCATCTGGCGCGCATGGTAGGCGCGGATGCGTTCCGCTGCCAGTTCCAGGGCCTCGCGTTCCTGTGCCGGAACATCGGCGATTGCTGCATCCACCTCGGCCTCGGTGAAACGCAGCTGCGCCGGCTCCAGTTCCAGCCGGTCGAATTTCGCCGTGAGTTCCACCAGCGCCGCGTCGCCGCGGGCGCGGACATCGGCAATGATCCCGGCCACGATAGAGTCCACATCCGGGCTGTCCTCGCGCTTGGCGCCCAGAAGGGCTGTGAAGGACTGTTCAAAACCGGCATCAGAGGTGTTCAGAAACTGCGGCATCGGGATCTCCTTTGGCCCCCGCATATCCGCAAGGGCGCAGAGCCTCAAGATTTATGCGTGAAGCCGGTGCAATTGGACGCAATTGAAGCGCGCGGTTAGCGGCCCCTGATGCTAGCGCAGGCCGCAGCTCAGGCGCTTGAGCATCGCAATGCAGGGCGTGCCGCAGCATCCGCCGCCGGCCGCGGCCTCCCGCCAGCCGTGTTTGCGGTAGAAATCCAGCGCCGTTCGGGTGGCGTTCAGGCGGCCTTCGCTGTGGCCGCTCCGCAGCAGCTCCGCCTCCAGATGGTCCAGCATGGCGGCGCCGGTGCCCCGGCCGGCGGCGGCAGGGGCAACACACAGAAGGGAGATGGTGCCATCCGGGTTCAGGCCGCCCACAGCTGCGGCCTCGCTGCCGCGTTCCGCCAGCCAGTAGCGCCCCGGACCGCCGATCCAGCTGCGGATATGCTCTGGAGTCTTGTTGGCGGTCCACTCCGCGATCCGGGCGGCATCGCCGCCGTGGCCGGCCTGGCACAGATCGCGGATCGAAGCGAGGAGAACCCGGCTCATGGCAAAGACGTCAAACACCGAGGCGGCACGGATTTCCACCGCAGCCGCCGGGGCGGCAAAGGCCTGGGAAATGCCGCGCTTGTTCTGCATGGCTCAGGCGCCATGGTCCGGCGCCTGGCCGGATGGTGCCCGGTAGGGCCGTGTGACATCACGCAGGGACACTTCCAGCGCCTCCACTGACAGGCGCACCGCACCATCGCCGGCGAGGGTCAGCAAGACATGGCCCGCACCGTCATCCCCCGGCTCGAAAGTGACAGAGAGCAGCGACAGAATCAGGTCCTTGTCCTTGCGGTCGACGCCCTGCGAGGAAACCCCCAGCACATTGTCGATCACCAGCAGCGACTGCACCCGCTCGTAAGCCCGGCCGCGGCGCTCCGCCGCGTCGCGGTCCTCCCAGCGGAACCGGTTCACCAGCAGCGCAAAGCGGCGCTCGGCGGCGCGCCAGCTCATTTCGGTCACCGGAAACACCGCATCCTGCAGCAGCGAGGACAGCACCTTGAGGTCCTCTTCCTCTAATGCGCCCAGGTTCAGCGGCGCCTCGCGGCCGTCCTCGAAACTTGCATCCGCCATCACTGCTCCTTGATCCGCTCGATTTTGGCACCGACTCCGGACAGTTTGCGCACCACATGCTCATAGCCGCGGTCCAGGTGGTAGACCCGGCTCACCCGGGTTTCGCCTTCTGCCGCCAGGCCCGCCAGAATCAGCGAGACAGAAGCCCGAAGGTCCGTCGCCATCACCGGGGCGCCTTTCAGCTTCTCGACACCAGTCACAGTGGCATGGCCGCCATGCACCTCGATCTGCGCGCCCATGCGCACCAGTTCCGGCGCGTGCATGAAGCGGTTCTCAAAGATCTTCTCTTCCAGCACCGAAGTACCCTCAGCGGTGCACATCAGCGCCATCATCTGGGCCTGCAGGTCGGTCGGGAAGCCCGGGAAAGGTTCGGTCACCACGTCCACCGCGCGCACCCTGCCGTTCTTGCGGCTGACGGTCAGGCTGTTTTTGCCCTCAGAGATCTCGATGCCGGCCGCTTCCAGCTTGGCGCAGAAGCTTTCCAGCAGGCTGCGGCGGCCGCCCAGCAGCTCCACTTCGCCGCCGCAGATCGCGGGGGCCAGCATATAGGTGCCCAGCTCGATCCGGTCGGTCACCACCTGATGAGTCGCGCCATGCAGACGGTCGACGCCCTGGATGGCGATGTCAGGAGAGCCGTCGCCGTCGATCTGGGCGCCCATCTTGCGCAGGCAGTCGGCGAGATCGACGATCTCCGGCTCGCGCGCGGCGTTCCTGATAACCGTGGTGCCCTTGGCGAGCGTGGCTGCCATCATGATGTTCTCGGTTGCCCCGACAGAGGCAAAGCTCAGCTCCACCACGGCGCCTTTCAGGCCGTTGGGCGCCTTGGCGTGCAGATAACCGTCCTTCAGCTCGATCTCGGCACCCAGGGCCTCCAGCCCGTGAATATGCAGATCCATCGGCCGGGCGCCGATGGCGCAGCCGCCGGGCAGCGAGACGACCGCCTGGCCCAGACGCGCCAGCATCGGACCGAGCACCAGATTCGAGGCGCGCATTTTGCGGACGATATCATAGTCGGCGACGTGGCTGGTCAGGTCATGGCTCGACATCGCCAGAACCTGCCCGTCCTGCAGGCTGGAGACTTCGGCGCCCAGGGACTGCAGCAGCAGCGTCATTGTCTTGATGTCGCTCAGCCGCGGCGCGTTGGTCAGCGTCAGCGGCTCCTCGCTCAGCAGCGTTGCCGGCATCAGGGTGAGGCAGGCGTTCTTGGCGCCGGCAATCGGGATCTGCCCGTTCAGCGGGCCGTTGCCCGTTACCAGAATCGAATCCATCTCAGATTATTCTCCGCTCTTGCCCGTATCCTGGTCCTGCTTGTCCGCCCGCGCCTTGGCCTGTGCCTTGCGCCGGGCCATGTTCGCCTTGAGCGCCGCCTTCAGTCGGTCTTCGCGCGATGCTGCGGAACCGTCGTTTTTAGGTGATTTCTTCTCTGCCATAAGACTTCTGTAACTTAGTGCGAAAAAACCGTCCAGAATGCTCTTGCACCCCCCTGCGTTTATGCCTAAAAGCCCCCTCACCGGCGCTGCTGTAGCTCAGAGGTAGAGCACTCCCTTGGTAAGGGAGAGGTCGAGAGTTCAATTCTCTCCAGCAGCACCATTAATCCCTGAAATTGCTGAATGATTTCGCCCTTGGCGGCATCGCGCATGGTTCCGGTTCCGGGCTGTTTTTCTGCGTTTTGCAGCCCCGGCCGGGGGAGTTGAGCGGCAAGCCCGGAATACCGGAACAGCCTGCGGCCCGCGAATCGGTTGTATGCCCGCAAGGCGCGTTGCTTTGTGGGGGGGCTGAGGGGCCGGCGCCCAAAAACGCCCTGCAACGGCCCAAGGAAAACAGGTATAAATCGCGATGCAGATGGAAGCTGCGGGGCAGGCCGCCTGCCGGCGCATTGCAGCTTTCCGAATCGGCAGCTTGACGATCCTGCACGGCTTGCGGTGCGTCAGTTTCACTTTTTGAATATTTATCATTTTCAAACCAGCAGCCTGCGAAATGATTCAGATCAAGGTGGCGGCTGCAGCACTTTCCCATGGTGGCGCTGGCAGAGCTGAGGCCGGCCAGGCGAAAAGGTGGATCTGACATCAGTGTTAGCACCCACTCCTTGCCGCCGGTCAGCCTGCCGCCGGTTGCACAGCAGGCGCGGTCAGGCCGCAAACCTATTGTGTGAAAATAACAGCCAAGGAGGACTCATATGTCCGAACAGCCAACCAAAGCCGAAGAGAGGAACACCTTTCTGTTCCTTGCAGTGGTCCTGGCGCCGGTTCTGGCAGTGGGAATCGTCGGCGGATACGGCCTGATCATCTGGATCTCGCAGATCTTCCTGGGACCGCCTACAGGTTAAGGGCCCAGGCACATGCCAGCATATGCCAGCACAGCCCCCTCGCGGCGCGCCTTCCTGACCGGAAGAGTAGCCCGCCCGGATCCGGAATTCCGCCCGCCCTGGACCGTTGAGGCCCGGGTGCAGGCGTATTGCAGCCGTTGCAATGCCTGCGTGGACAGCTGTCCTGAGAACATCATCGAGTTTGACAGCCGTAACCGCCCGCGGATCAATTTCCGCGGCGGCGAATGCACCTTCTGCGCCGCCTGCGCCGAAGCCTGCCCGGAACCGGTGTTCGATCTGGAGCAGCCGGCGCCCTGGCCGGTCTCGGTTGAGATCACCGGCAGCTGCTTGAACACCGCCGGAATCGCCTGCCAGCTGTGCACCGACATCTGCGACCCGCGCGCCCTGCGGATGGACCTGTCGGTCCGACCGGTCGGCGCCATCCAGGTGGACGCCGGCGCCTGCACCGGCTGCGGCGCCTGCCTGTCCGCCTGCCCGAACAACGCCATCGCAATCCGCGACCCCCGCCAGCAAAGGATCCCTGCGTGATAGAAGAAATCCATATCTCCAGCCTGCTGGTGCGCTGCAACCCGGCGCAGATGGAGGCCGTTCTGGCCAGCATCCAATCCATGCCCCGCGCCGAGATTTCGCAAACCGACCCCTCGGGCAAAATTGTTGTCCTGTTCGAAGCGGACAGCGACCGGGCCATCGGCGACGCCCTGGCCAAAATTCAGCTTCTCGACGGTGTCGCCAGCGCGGCGCTTGTCTTCCATCAAACCTGCGATGCGCAGGACCTCGCCATTGAAGAAGGAGTCCCCCAATGACCGGACTTACCCGCCGTGACGCCATCAAGGCGCAGGCAGCTGCAGCCGCGGCCCTTGCCGCCGGCCTGCCGATCCCCGCGGCCGCGCAGAACCTTGTCACAGACGCAAATGTGACCGAACTGAAATGGTCCAAGGCGGCCTGCCGATTCTGCGGCACCGGCTGCTCGATCATGGTCGCCACCAAGGCTGGCCGCGTGGTCGCCACCCACGGCGACACCCAGGCCGAGGTCAACCGCGGCCTGAACTGCGTCAAGGGCTACTTCCTGTCGAAGATCATGTATGGCGCCGACCGCCTGACCACGCCGCTGCTTCGCAAGACCAACGGCGAATATGACAAGAACGGCGAATTCACCCCGGTCAGCTGGGATGAGGCCTTCGACATCATGGCCGAGAAGTGGAAGAAAACCCTGGCCGAGAAAGGCCCCGAAGGCATCGGCATGTTCGGCTCCGGCCAGTGGACCGTCTGGGAAGGCTACGCCGCCTCCAAGCTGATGAAGGCGGGCTTCCGCTCCAACAACATCGACCCGAACGCTCGCCACTGCATGGCCTCCGCGGTGGGCGGCTTTATGCGCACCTTTGGCATCGACGAGCCGATGGGCTGCTATGACGACTTCGAGAACGCCGACGCCTTCGTGCTGTGGGGCTCGAACATGGCAGAGATGCACCCGATCCTGTGGACCCGCATCTCCGACCGCCGCTTCAGCCACCCGCATGTCAAGGTGGCAGTGCTGTCGACCTTCACTCACCGCAGCTTCGATCTGGCCGACATCCCGGCGGTGTTCACCCCGCACACCGACCTGGTGATGCTGAACTACATCGCCAACTACATCATCCAGAACGGCGCGGTGAACGAGGATTTCGTGTCCAAGCACGTCAACTTCAAGCGCGGTAACCAGGACATCGGCTATGGCCTGCGTCCGGAGCATCCGCTGGAGCAGATGGCCGAGAACGCGGATAAGGCCGGCGGCGCCTCGGATATGACGTTTGAGGAATTTGCCGAGTTCGTTTCCGAATACACGCTTGAAAAAGCATCGGAAATGTCCGGTGTTCCGGCAGAGACGCTGGAGAAGATCGCCAAGCTTTACGCCGATCCGGATACCAAGGTGATGTCGCTTTGGACCATGGGCGTGAACCAGCACACCCGCGGTGTCTGGGTCAACAACATGATCTACAACATCCACCTGCTGACCGGAAAAATCTCCACCCCCGGCAACTCGCCGTTCTCACTGACCGGCCAGCCCTCGGCCTGCGGCACCGCCCGCGAAGTTGGCACCTTTGCCCACCGTCTGCCTGCCGACATGGTGGTCAAGAACCCGGAACACCGCGCCTATGCCGAAAAGATCTGGAAGCTGCCCGAAGGCACCGTGCCCGGCTGGGTCGGCGCCCACGCCGTGAAGCAGAACCGCGACCTGAAGGACGGCAAGATCAACTGCTACTGGGTGCAGGTGAACAACAACATGCAGGCCGCCCCCAACATGATGGAGGAAGGGCTGCCGGGCTACCGCAACCCCGACAACTTCATCGTGGTGTCGGACGCCTACCCGACGGTGACGGCAGAAGCCGCCGACCTGATCCTGCCCGCCGCCATGTGGGTGGAAAAGGAAGGCGCCTACGGCAACGCCGAGCGCCGCACCCAGTTCTGGTACCAGCTGGTCAACGCGCCGGGTGAATCCAAATCCGACCTGTGGCAGCTGGCGGAATTCTCCAAGCGCTTCACCACTGACGAGGTTTGGCCGGCGGAGATCCTGGACGCCAATCCGGACTACAAGGGTAAGACCCTGTTCGAGGTGCTGTTCGCCAACGGCAAGGTCGACCAGTACGAGCTGACAGAGAGGGCCCGTGAATACGGCAACCACGAATCCGAGGACTTCGGCTTCTACATCCAGAAGGGCCTGTTCGAGGAATACGCCGAATTCGGCCGCGGCAAGGCGCACGACCTGGCGCCGTTCGACACCTACCACGAGGTGCGCGGCCTGCGCTGGCCCGTGGTGGACGGCAAGGAAACCCAGTGGCGCTTCAAGGAAGGTTCCGACCCCTATGTGACCCCGGGGACCGATTTCGAATTCTACGGCAAGCCCGACGGCAAGGCGGTGATCTTTGCGCTGCCCTATGAGCCGCCGGCGGAAAGCCCGGATGCCGAATACCCGATGTGGCTGGCCACCGGCCGCGTGCTGGAGCACTGGCACTCCGGCTCGATGACCCAGCGGGTGCCCGAACTGTACCAGGCGGTGCCTGACGCGCTCTGCTACATGCACCCCGACGATGCCAAGGCGCAGGGCTTCCGGCGCGGCACCGAGGTGCGGGTGATCTCGCGGCGCGGCGAAATCCGCACCCGGGTTGAGACCCGCGGCCGCAACAAGCCGCCCAAAGGCCTGGTCTTTGTGCCCTGGTTCGATGCGCGCCGGCTGATCAACAAGGTCACGCTGGATGCCACCGATCCGATCTCGAAACAGACGGACTTCAAGAAATGCGCAGTCCGTATCGAAGCAGTGTGAGGCCCGTCATGAAACATCTCCGTCTCGCCATCCTGGCCGCACCGATCCTGCTGGCCTCGGCAGCTTTCGCCCAGAACCAGGTCGCCACGCTACGCAACACCGCGCCGCTGGGCGAGCAGGGTGAAGCCACCCAGATCCCCGGCATCGTCAACACCGACATCCGCCAGGTGCGCAACTACCCGGATCAGCCGCCGCTGATCCCGCACAAGACCGACAATTACCAGGTCGATCTGAACTCCAACAAATGCCTGACCTGCCACAGCCGCACTGCGGTGGAGGTCAGCCAGGCGCCGATGATCTCGGTCACTCACTTCATGAACCGCGAGGGCCAGACCCTCGGCGCGGTCAGCCCGCGGCGCTATTTCTGCAACCAGTGCCACGTGGTGCAGACCAACGCCCGGCCGCTGGTCGAGAATGAGTTCGTCGATGTGGACAAGGTGATCGACTATGTGAAGACACAGCAGGGCGGGGCGGACTGATGTTTGGTTTCCTGAAACGGCTCTGGTGGATCATCAGGCGGCCCAGTGCCTATTTCTCGCTCGGCTTCCTGACCATGGGCGGCTTTGTGATGGGGATCATCTTCTGGGGCGGTTTCAACACCGCTCTGGAGGTCACCAATACCGAGGCCTTCTGCACCAGCTGCCACGAAATGCGCGACAACGTGTTCGAGGAGCTGAAGCCGACGATTCACTATTCCAACCGCTCCGGCGTCCGCGCGTCCTGCCCGGACTGCCACGTGCCGCACAACTGGACCAACAAGATCGCCCGCAAGATGCAGGCCTCCAAGGAGGTCTGGGGCAAGATCTTCGGCACCATCAACACGCGGGAGAAGTTTCTGGAGCACCGGCTGGAACTGGCGCAGCACGAATGGGCACGGCTTGAGGCCAACGACAGCCTGGAATGCCGCAATTGCCACTCCGACGAGTCGATGGATATAACCCGCCAGTCCAAGCGGGCCGCGGATGCGCATGAGCGCTTCCTGTTCACCGGCGAGAAAACCTGCATCAACTGCCACAAGGGCATCGCCCACCAGCTGCCCGACATGGCCGCGGCCGAAGGCGAAGATCATGCGGGCCTGCTGGCACCGGCCCACGGCGAGGGCCTGCTGGCCAGCACCCGCAGCTACCTGGGCCTGAGCAGCGACTGACGCTGCCAGCCCCGCAAAACACGAAAAGGCCGCTGTCCAGATGGGCAGCGGCCTTTTCAGTGCCTGTTGTTGTGCCAGTGGCGCGGAAGGAAACGGTTCTGACCCAGCCTTACAGCGGGATGCTGCCCAGATGCTCCTCGCCGCGCGCGCGGGCCAGCTTCATCTGCTTCTGACGCTCGCGGAATCGCGCCTTGTCCTCTTCCGAGGTCTGATCGATGCACAGGTGGCAGCTCACGCCCTGCTCGAACTCGGGCCGCGCCTTGTCCTCTGGCAGGATCGGGCGGCGGCAGCCGTGGCACAGCTCATGCGGGCCTTCGACCAGCCCGTGGCCGACCGACACCCGGTTGTCGAAGACAAAGCATTCGCCTTCCCAGGCGCTGTCCTCGGCTGGCATTTCCTCCAGATAGCGCAGGATGCCGCCCTTCAGGTGATAGACATCCTCCACCCCCTGGCCCAGCAGGTAGTTGGTCGACTTCTCACAGCGGATGCCGCCGGTGCAGAACATCGCCACCCGCTTGTTGTGAAAGCGGTCCTTGTTCGCCTCCCACCAGGCGGGGAAGTCGCGGAAGCTCTCGGTCTTGGGGTCGATTGCGCCCTCAAAGGTGCCGATTGCCACCTCGTAGTCGTTGCGGGTGTCGATCAGCACCACATCGTCCTGCCGGATCAGGTCGTTCCACTCTTCCGGCTCGACGTAATGCCCGACAGAGGCCTGCGGATCCACATCCGGCTGGCCCATGGTCACGATCTCTTTCTTCAGCCGCACCTTCATCTTGCCGAACGGCGGCTCGGCAGCGGTTGCCTCTTTCCATTCCAGCCCCGCACAGCCGGGCAGCGCCTTGATATGCGCCAGCACCGCGTCGATGCCTGCCCGCGGGCCTGCAATGGTGCCATTGATCCCCTCCTGCGCCAGCAGCAAGGAGCCTTTGACATCCTGCGCCTGGCACAGGTCCAGGAGCGCCGGCCGGATCGCGGCGGGATCGGGGAAGCGGGTGAAGTGATAGAGGGCAGCAATCGTGTACATGCCCCGCCCTTAGAACCATGCGCCCGGGTTTTCAAGTCAAAGAACCCGCCCGGCAGCCCCAATAAAACAAGGGCTTTGGATGTATGTTTTGGCCATGCCTGCGCGCTGTCCTGCAGCAACAGTTCCCATGACCCGCCTATACCGCTAGATATTGTGTATACAGCATAGGAGATGCCGATGACCCATGCCCTGATCGTTGTCGATGTGCAAAACGATTTCTGCCCCGGCGGCGCGCTGGCGGTGCCCGGCGGCGATGAGGTGGTCGCCTCCATAAATGCGATGATGGACCAGTTTGATGCGGTGATCCTGACACAGGACTGGCACCCGGCGGCGCATTCATCCTTTGCCTCCTCGCACCCGGGTAAGGCGCCGTTTGAAATCACCGACATGCCCTATGGCACCCAGGTTCTGTGGCCCGACCACTGCGTGCAGGGCACTGAGGGCGCGGCTTTTCACAAGGATCTGCGCACCGATGGCGACCTGATTATCCGCAAAGGCTTCCGGGTGGGGATCGACAGCTACTCGGGCTTTTTCGAGAATGACCAGACCACGCCCACCGGGCTGGAAGGATACTTGCGCAGCCGCGGCATCACCCGGCTAACCCTGGCCGGGCTGGCCACCGATTTCTGCGTCGCCTTCACCGCGCTGGATGCAGCACGGCTTGGCTTTGACGTGACGGTGGAGCTCACCGCATGCCGCGCCATTGATCTGGAGGGGTCTCTTCAGGCCGCGCTGTCCCAGATGAAAGAGGCGGGGGTTGCTTTGCAATCTTGAGTTGAGGTTTCCAAATGTTAACCAATGAGCCATAACACTGTCCGGGAGTCTGGACAGCAAGGCTGACTGATGAAGGTAGGAAACGGGCCGGATCACGGCCCATTGGCCAGCTACGAAAGGAAGTACAGCTCGCTGGAGCTGATGCTGCGCTATGCCAGGGGGCGGTACAAAACCTTCTGGCCGCGTCAGCTGTTTGTTCTCGGAGCGTGCCTTCTGCTGGGCCTGGCAACCGAAATGACAATTGCCGCCTTCGGATTTCTGGCGGCCTTTATCGGGGATGCCGCTGACAGTTACTGCCTGTGGCGGCTGCCGGTTCTGGCGGGCAGCGGGTGTTCCGAACGGCGGTTGTGGCAGCTGTCCACCGCATCGGCCGCGGTCTACGGCGCGGGGATGAGCATCTGCGCCACTCTGCCGTACTGGCCCGTGATGGAGGCCGGCGTGAACATAGACCACCACCTGGATCTTCTGTTCACAATCGCGTTTCTTGCAGGCATCGCAATGAATGCGGCAATCACCTTGCCCTATCACCGCCCGGCCTCGCTCGTCTGGATGGTGTTTTTCTGCGCCGTGCCGTCTGTCATGCTTGGCATCGACCTGACGGCGGGCGGCGGGTTCACAACCGAATGGCAATTGCAAGCCGCCGGGGCTGCCACCCTGACCGGCTACATGTTCTGGCTTGCCGGTTACGGGCGCCGCGCATTTGAAAACACCCGCCAGTACAATCTCGCAACGGCCCGGCAGCAGCAGGAGCTGGAGGCGGCAAATGCCCGTTTGGTGGAACAGCGGAAGGAAGCCAGGCGCCTGGCGCTGATTGCCGAGAATGCCAATGACATCGTCCGGCTGCTGGACCGGGATGGAAGGACGCTGTGGGCCAATGGAACCTTCAGCCGTGTCACGGGCTTCACCTTGGAGGAAGCCAAGGGCCGCCCGCTGGGCGAGCTGATATTTCACCCGGACATCGACCCCGCCGCGGCCGAAGCCATCGAAAAGGGGCGCGCGGCCGGCGCATCCTTCCGGGTTGAAATTCTCAACCGGCGCAAGGATGGAACACCGCTCTGGCTGGAAACCAACCAGGTGCCAGTGCTGAACGCCCAGGGGGAAGTTGAATCTTTCGTTGCAGTGGAGCGTGACGTCACCGCCGCCAAGGAGCACGCCCAGCAACTTGAACAGGCGCGCATCGCCGCAGAGGATGCCGCCCGCGCCAAATCGGATTTCCTGGCCACCATGAGCCACGAAATCCGCACCCCGATGAACGGCGTGATCGGCATGGCGCAGCTGTTGCGCGACAGCGGCCTCAGCGAGGAGCAGGCGCTGTACGCCGATACCATTCTTAGCTCTGCGGACATGCTGCTGGCCCTGATCAACGATGTGCTCGACTTTTCCAAGATGGAGGCGGAAGAACTCACGCTCAGCCCGGTCGACTTCGACCCCCGCGCCTGTTTTGAAAACACGATACGCCTGCTGCAGGCCCAGGCCGATGCCAAGAGCCTGGAACTGGCGCTGGAGATCCAGGAAAACCTGCCCGCGCAGCTGCGCGGTGACGACAGGCGGATCCGTCAGATTCTGATGAACCTGACCGGCAATGCGATCAAGTTCACCAAACAGGGCCGGGTTTCGGTGGCGCTGGGCGGCACCCCGGCGGCCCGCGGCGGGTATGAGCTGACGTTCTCGGTGACGGATAGCGGCATCGGCATTGCAGAGGACAAACTGGGTCAAGTGTTTGAAAGGTTTTCGCAGGCGGATGCCGCAATCAGCCGCCGGTTTGGCGGAACGGGGCTGGGGCTGGCCATTTCCCGCCGCCTGGCAGAGGCAATGGGCGGCACCATCGCAGTGTCCTCGGAATTGGGCTGCGGGTCCTGTTTTGCGGTTCGTCTTCACCTGCAGGATGCGCGGGACGAAGCCGCCGCACTGCCTGAACCCGTGGCACCAAGCACCCCTGCGGCGCTGGACGGTCTGCGGGTGCTGGTGGCTGAGGACAATGCCGTGAACCGGCTGCTTGTGGAGAAATTCCTGCATGCCACAACTGTAGAACTGGCCTTTGCGCACAACGGCCGCGAAGCACTGGTGCAATTCGAGAATTTTGCACCGGATATCATCCTGATGGATATGTCGATGCCGGAAATGGACGGGCTCGAGAGCACCCGTGCAATCCGCGGCTTGGCCCGGCCCCAACCGGTGATCGTGGCGCTGACTGCCAATGCTTTTGACTCCGACCGCAAGGCCTGCCTGGCCGCCGGCATGGACGACTTCATGAGCAAGCCGATCAGCAAGCCCAGGCTGCTGGCGCTGCTGGCCCGGCTGGCACCGCAGGCGCAAAGCCGCCGCGCCGGCTGATCTCCTTGCCCCGGCTGCCGGGCTGTCCTATCAATCAGTGATCCTTATGCACGAGGCCGCCGGTGGACATTGCAACCCGCGTCTACAATCACAAATGGAAGATCGACCCGATCATCCGGTCGCTGATTGATACTGATTTCTATAAGCTTCTGATGTGCCAGTCGGTGTTCCGCAACAAGCCGGACACCACCGTGACCTTCTCGCTGATCAACCGCTCCGCGCAGGTGCCGCTGGCAAAACTGATTGACGAGGGCGAGCTGCGCGAACAGCTGGACCACATCCGCTCGCTGTCGCTCAGCCGCGGCGAAAGCACCTGGCTGCGCGGCAATACATTCTATGGCAAGCGGCAGATGTTCCGCCCCGACTTCATGGAATGGTTCGAGGGGCTGCGCCTGCCGCCCTATCACCTGGAGCGCAAGGGCGACCAGTACGAGCTGACGTTTGAGGGCAAGTGGCACGAGGTCATGCTGTGGGAAATCCCGGCGCTGGCGGTGCTGATGGAACTGCGCAGCCGCGCGGTCATCAACAGCATGGGCCGCTTCGAGCTGCAGGTGCTTTATGCCCGCGCGATGACCCGGGTCTGGGAAAAGATCGAGCGCCTGCGCGAGGTGGACGGCCTCACCATCGCTGATTTTGGCACCCGCCGGCGCCATTCCTTCCTCTGGCAGGACTGGTGCGTGCAGGCGATGATCGAGGGGCTGGGCCACAAATTCACCGGAACCTCCAACTGCCTCATCGCCATGCGCCGCGAGGTGGAGGCGATCGGCACCAACGCCCATGAACTGCCGATGGTCTATTCGGCGCTGGCGGACAGAGACGCGGAACTGGCCCAGGCCCCTTATGACGTTCTGTCCGACTGGCATGACGAGCACGAGGGCAACCTGCGCATCATCCTGCCCGACACCTATGGCACCCAAGGGTTCCTCGACCGCGCGCCGGACTGGCTGGCCGGCTGGACCGGCATCCGCATCGACAGCGGCGACCCGGCCAAGGGCGCCGAGGTGGCGATCAACTGGTGGAAGGACCGCGGCGAGGACCCGGCAGAGAAACGGGTGATCTTCTCCGATGGGTTGGACGTGCAGCAGATCCAGGACCTGCACGCGCAGTTCTCGGGCCGCACCAAGGTCTCTTTCGGCTGGGGTACACTGCTGACCAACGACTTCCGCAAGCTGGTGCCGGATGACGCGCTGGCGCCGTTCTCGCTGGTCTGCAAGGCGGTAGCGGCCAACGGGCGGCCCACGGTGAAGCTGTCCGACAACCCGGAAAAGGCGATGGGTCCGAAAGACGAGATCGAACGCTACAAGCGCGTTTTCGGCGTCGGCAAGCAGGAGCGGCAGGCGGTAATCGTTTGAGGGCAGAAGAGGGGGCGCCGCCCCCTCGGCCTGGGGCCTCACCCCCGGAGTATTTTGGAAAGATGAAAGAGGCGCCCGCTCAGCCGTGATGCGCCGCCACAGTCTTGAGCTGCGAGAACCCGTAAAGCGCCTCGAACCCTTTTTCCCGCCCGTGGCCGGACTTCCCGACCCCGCCGAACGGCAGCTCCACCCCGCCGCCGGCGCCGTAATTGTTGATAAAGACCTGCCCGGCGCGCAGCCGTTTCGCCAGCCGCATCTGCCGTGCTCCGTCGCGGGTCCAGACGCTGGCCACCAGGCCGTACTCTGTCGCATTGGCAATCCGCAGCGCGTCTTCTTCGGTCTCAAACGGGATCAGCACCTGTACCGGGCCAAAGATTTCCTCCCGCGCCAGCGCGTGATCCTCCGGCACGTCCGAAAACAGGGTGGGGCGCACATAGGCGCCGCTCTCCGGCGCGTTGTCCACGATGGCGCCCTGTGCCGCCACCGGCAGTTCCGCGCCCTGCTTCAGATAGTCCTCGACAATTTGCTTCTGCCGGGCGGAAATCAGCGGCCCGACCCGCAGGTCCTCCGCTGCCGGCCCCACGGTGAGCGCGCCATAGGCGGCTGCCATCCGCGTCTTCACCTCGTGGTAAACCCCGCGCTGCACCAGAATGCGCGAGGATGCGGAACAGGTCTGGCCCGCGTTCTGGATGCCGGCGTTCACCAGGAACGGCAGGGCCGCGTCCAGATCGGCATCATCAAACACCAGCTGCGGGGACTTGCCCCCCAGCTCCAGCGTCACCGGCACCACGTTGGCCCCCGCCGCCTGCTGCACCAGCGCGCCCGTGCGCACCGACCCGGTGAAGGAGATGTGATGCACGCCGGGATGCCCCGCCAGCGCCGCCCCGGCCTCCGCGCCCAGTCCCGGCACCACGTTCAGCGCACCCGCAGGCAGCCCGGCCTCCATGGCGATATGGGCAAAGGCCAGCGCCGTCAGGCAGGCTTCCTCGGCGGGTTTCAGCACGCAGGCATTGCCCATCGCCAGAGCCGCGCCGACAGAGCGGCCGATGATCTGCATCGGATAGTTCCAGGGCACGATATGGCCGGTCACCCCATGCGGCTCCCGCAGGGTGTAGACGGTGTAGCCGTCCAAATAGGGGATGGTCTCCCCCATCACTTTGTCCGCCGCGCCGCCGTAGAACTCGCAATAGCGCGCCAGCGCCACCGCGTCGGCGCGGGCCTGGGTCAGCGGCTTGCCCACATCCATTGCCTCGATTGCGGCCAGCAGCTCCACCCGTTCCAGCACGAATTGGCCGATGCGGGTCAGGATGCGGCCCCGCTCCAGTGCGGTCATGCGGCCCCAGGAGCCGTCCAGCGCCGCCTCTGCCTCCAGCACCGCGGCCTCGATATCCGCCGCGCCGCCGCGGGCAGTCCGGCAGATTTCAGTGCCATCCGAGGGGTTCACCAGCGGCAGCGTGCCGCCGCTGGCTGCGGGCAGCCATTTGCCGCCAACGAGGCAAAGCGCGGGATCGAACCAGAGGGGATCAGACATGCTGGGGGCTCCTTTCGGGATCGGAAGTATCGGGCAGCACCGGGGCTGCGGCGATCAGCTGGCGGGTGTAGGGGTGCTGCGGATTGGCGAAGACCTGTTCGGTGTCCCCCTGCTCGACGATCGCGCCCTGTTTCATCACCAGGCAGCGGTCGGTGATCGTGCGCACAACGCTCAGGTCGTGGCTGATGAACAGATAGGTCAGCGAATAAGCCGCGCACAGCTCCGCCAGCAGGTCGAGGATGCGGGCGCGGACCGAAACGTCGAGGGCTGAGACCGCCTCGTCGAAGATGATCAGCTCCGGCCTTGTGATCAGGGCGCGGGCAATGGCGATGCGCTGGCGCTGGCCGCCGGAGAACTGGTGGATGTATTTCTGCGCATCCTCCGGTTTCAGACCGACGGCGGTCAAGGTCTCCGCAATCAGATCCCTGCGTGCCGCGCCGGTTGGAGGATCAGGCAGGGTATGGAACGGTTCGGTGATCAGCCGTTCCACCCGGTGGCGCGGGTTGAAACTGCCGTATGGATCCTGGAACACCACCTGCAGCTTGCGCCGGGTGTGAGGCGCGAGGTGAGCCGTGACGGGCTCCCCGTCCAGGAGGATCTCCCCGCTCTGCAGTGGCTCCAATCCCAGAACCGCCCGTGTCAGGGTCGATTTTCCGCAGCCCGACTCGCCCACCAGCCCCAGCCGCTCGCCGCGGTTCAGGGTGAAGGAGACATCGTTCACGGCGCGGAAATGGCCGGGTTTGGCAAACAGAGACGGGCGCGGGGTCTTGTAGTCTCGTATCGCGTTACGGACCTCCAGCAGCGGCGCCGGGGCAGACGGTTGCGGTAATTTCACCTGATGGCTCGAGGCTTCAAACAGCATCCGCGTGTAGGGGTGGCGCATGTTGCGCAGGAGCCAGCCGGTGTGGCCGGCCTCGACCACCTCGCCATTGCGCATGACGACGATCCGGTCGGCCAGATCCGCCACCACCGCCAGGTCATGGGTGATGATCAGCAGCCCCATGCCATAGTCCTGCACCAGATCCTTCAGCAGCTCCAGGATCTGCGCCTGGGTGGTCACATCCAGTGCCGTGGTCGGTTCATCCGCGATCAGCAGTTTCGGGCGCAGGGCAATGGCCATGGCGATCACTACCCGCTGGCGCTGGCCGCCCGACAACTCGTGCGGATAGCGGCTGAGCGGGAACCGGTCCTGAGGCAGCCCGACCCGCTCCAGCACCTCGCGCGCGCGGGCCTCAGCCTGTTCCCGCGGCATTGCCTTGTGGATCAGGATGGTTTCCATCACCTGCTCTCCGATGGTTTTCACAGGGTTCAGCGCGGTCATCGGCTCCTGGAACACCATGCCGATGGATTGGCCGCGGATCGCGCACATGCGGTCCTCGGACTGCTCCAGCAGCTGGGTGCCCTCCAGGGTGATATAGCCCCTGGTCTGCGCGAGATCCGGCAGCAGCTGCAGGATGGCGAGTGCAGACATCGACTTGCCGGAGCCGCTCTCGCCGGTGACGGCGACAATCTCGCTTGGATCCACGTGGAAGGAGACATCCTTCAGCACCCGGAAGGCGCCGATCTTCAGCGACAGGCTGGTAACATCCAGAAGCGTCATGCGCGCGCCACCCTGAGTTTCGGGTCCAAATAATCGCGCAACCCGTCGCCCAGCAGGTTCAGCCCCAGCACAGTCAGGATGATCGCCATGCCCGGTACCAGCGCCAGATGCGGCGCAAAGCTGACCATGGTCTGCGCATCGGCCAGCATCCGCCCCCAGCTGGGGGTGGGCGGCTGTGCGCCAAGGCCGACATAGCTGAGGCCCGCCTCCGCCAGGATGCCGAGCGAGAACTGGATGGTGCCCTGCACGATCAAGAGGTTCATCACATTGGGCAGGATATGCTCGGCTGAGATCCGCGCCGCGCCCTTGCCCGCAACCCGCGCGGCCAGGATGAACTCCCGCTCCCACAAGGACAAAGCTGCGCCGCGGGTGATGCGGGCGAAGACGGGGATGTTGAAGATGCCGATGGCGATGATGGCGTTGACCGCGCCGGCGCCCAGCACGGCGGTGATCAGGATGGCGATCACCAGCGACGGGAAGGCAAAGACCAGATCGTTGCCGCGCATGATCAATTCATCCAGCCAGGATCCCTTGCGCGCCGCGGCGGCCAGACCCAGCGGCACGCCCGCGCCCATGCCGATACCGACGGCCACCAGCGCCACGGCGATGGAGGTGCGCGCGCCGACCATGATCATCGACATCAGGTCGCGCCCGAAATGATCGGTGCCCAGCCAGTGCTGCGCATTGGGTGTCTGCAGCTTGGCCGGGATGTTCATCGCCGCGTGGTCAAACGGTGTCCAAAGGAACGACACCGCCGCCGCCAGCAGCACCAGCGAGGACAAAACAGCGCCAAGGATCAGGTTGCGGGTCATGAACGGCTCCTGAGGCGCGGGTCGGCCAGCGCATAGGCGAGATCGACCAGGAAATTCACCGTGATGACGGCAAAGACCAAGAGCATCACCACCGATTCCACCACGATCAGATCGCGCGAGGAGATCGCCTGGAACACGAGCCTTCCGAGGCCGGGCAGGTAGAACACCTGCTCGATGATGATGGCGCCGGCCAGCAGGAAGGAGAATTGCAGGCCGATGATGGTCAGCACCGGGATCAGCGCGTTGCGCACGCCGTGCCGCCACAGCGCCTGGTTCCGGGTCAGACCCTTGGCGCGGGCGGTGCGCATGAAATCCTCGCCTAGGATGTCCAGCAGGGCGGAGCGCATGACGCGGGTCAGGATTGCCGCCTGCGGCAGCGCCAGCGCGATTGCGGGCAGGGTGAGCGCATGGAGGCCGCTCCAAAGCCCTGCCTCCCATCCCGGAAACCCGCCCGCGCCGAACCAGCGCAGGTTGATGGCAAAGATCAGAACCAGCATCATCGCAAACCAGAAGTTCGGCACCGCGACGCCCAGCTGGGTCGCTCCCATCACCGCCATATCGCCCGGCTTGCCGCGGCGGGCGGCGGCGTAGATGCCTGCCGGAAAGGCAATCAGTGTCGAAAGCGTCAGCGCATAGAGCGCCAGCGGCAGCGACACCCACAGCCGGTCCGCGATCATGCCCGCAACCGGGGTGCGGTAGGTGTAGGAGGTGCCGAAATCGCCGCTCAGCATGCCCGCCGCCCACGTCAGGTATCGGGCCAGCTTGCCCTGATCCAGCCCCAGCTCCGCCCGCAGCGCGGCCACGGTATCGGGCTGCGCGTTGACCCCCAGCATGAACGATGCCGGGTCGCCCGGCGCCACCTCCACCACGAGGAAAATCACCAGCGAGGCGACGGCCAGGCTGAGGAACAGCGACAACAGGCGTTTCAGGGCATAACGCAGCATGGCTGCCACGTTAGGAGCCTGCGGGGAACGGGTCCAGAGGGAGGCGCAGGGAAACCGCAGCTGACCGGC
The DNA here is from genome assembly GCF_013317235.1 of Leisingera sp. ANG59. Lineage (GTDB taxonomy): Bacteria > Pseudomonadota > Alphaproteobacteria > Rhodobacterales > Rhodobacteraceae > Leisingera. Next base: position 34,005 of record NZ_WLCM01000037.1, read on the forward strand.
AAAAATGCGCAGCGTCAAAGGGTTGAGCGGGCGTTCGCCTGGGAAACGGGCAAGGAACGGGGGCAGGCCCTTTGGCAGCGGGCGGAAACCGGCTATCTCTCTTTCATGCTGTCCCGCCCCCTGTTCATCGGATCGGAAATCTACCGCGGCTCATCTTATGGCCGCACCCACCCCCTGCGGGTGCCGCGGGTCTCGACCGTGATGGACCTGTCCCGCGCGCTGGGCTGGCTGCCGGATGCGGTCTATGTGAATTCCCCCCGCGCCAAACCTGCAGCGCTGACCATCTGGCACACGCCCGAATACATCGCGGCGCTGCGGGCGGCGGAGGCAGCGCAGGAGGTGAGCGCGGCGGTGCGTGCGCGGCATCATCTCGGCACCATCTCCAATCCGGTGTTCCCGGAGATCTTCCGCCGCCCGGCCACCGCCGCTGGCGGTTCGATTCTGGCGGGCGAGCTGCTGGCGGATGGCGGCATCATCTATAACCCGGCGGGCGGCACCCATCACGGGATGCCGGACCGGGCCAACGGATTTTGCTATCTGAACGATCCGGTGCTGGCGATGCTGTCGCTGCGTCACCACGGCGCGCAGCGGATCGCCTATGTGGACATCGACGCGCATCACGCCGACGGGGTGGAGCACGGCTTTGCCGGCGACGCGGATGTGCTGATGATCTCGGTGCATGAGGAAAACCTCTGGCCCAAGACCGGCAGGCTGACGGAGGACGCGGGTGGCTCAGCCCTGAACCTGCCGGTGCCGCGCGGCTTCAATGATGACGAGATGGCCCATATCCGCGACGCGCTGATCCTGCCGGTGGTGGAATCCTTCGCGCCCGACGCCATCGTGCTGCAATGCGGGGCGGATGCCGTCACCGAAGACCCGCTGCCGCATCTGGACCTGTCGAACAACGCCCATTGGGCGGTGGTGCAGGCACTGATGGGGATGGCGCCGCGGTATCTGGTGCTGGGCGGCGGCGGTTACAACCCGTGGTCGGTCGGGCGGCTCTGGACCGGCGTTTGGGCAACGCTGAACGGGTATGAGGTGCCGGAGCGCCTGCCTGCTGCCGGCGAAGCGGTGCTGCGCGGGCTGGAGTTCAACGGCAACCGGCTGGGCCGCAACCCGCCGGAGCACTGGTTCACCACGCTGCGCGACCAGCCGCGCGGCGGGGAAGTGCGGCGGGAAATCCGGGAGAGGGTGGATTATTTGCGGAATAGACGGGGGCTTTGAACCTGGTTCCGCCTGGCCGCAGGCCGGGCAGCGCCCGTCCCGCCCCCCCCGCGGGGSGGGCGTTTCGCTTCCCACTCCGCCGGGCCGGGCATTGCCCTTCGCGACGGGGATCGTACTTTACTCCGCCCAGCTGAGCGCACTCAGGTCGATGGCCGCTGTCGGTGCGTTTTCCCACAGCCCCTGCAACCCGGCCTTGGCCACCCCCAGCTTGGCCAGCTGGAACAGGTAGCCGTTCACGTAATCCGCCGAAATCATCTCCTGCGCCTCCTGCAGGAGTGCGGTGCGGGCCTCCGGGCCAGTGGTGGCGTTCAGCTTAGCTATCAGCTCCTGGAACGGCTTGCTGTCATACTGGAAGTAATATTCAGGCCGGGCATAGATGCCGATGTCCATCGGCTCGGTATGGCTGACGATCGTCAGGCCAAAGCTCTTGCCGCGGAACACGCTTTCCAGCCACTGGGCCCATTCCACGTTGATGATCTCGGCCTGGATGCCCACCGCGGCCAGCTGGGCGGCCACAATCTCGCCGCCGCGCCGCGCATAGGAGGGCGGCGGCAGGTGCAGGGTGGTCTCAAACCCGTCCGGGAAACCGGCCTCCGCCAGCAGCGCCTTGGCCTGATCGGGGTCGTAGGAGGACCCGCCGGTCAGATCGGTGTAGGCCGGGTGGTGCGGTGCGAAATGGGTGCCGATCGGGGTGCCGTAACCGAACATGGCACCGTCAATGATCGCCTGCCGGTCGATGGCATGGGCCATCGCCTGTCGCACCCGGATATCGTCGAACGGCGGCTGCTTGTTGTTGGTGGACAGGATCGTCTCGCCCTCGGTGGAGCCGACCAGCACCTGGAACCGCGGATCGGCCTCAAACTGCGGCAGGTTTTCGGGGGCAGGGAAGTTGTCGAAGGCGTCGATGTCCTCCGCCATCATCGCGGCGAACGCAGCGGTCGGGTCGGAGATGAATTTGAAGGTGGCAGAGGCCAGCGCCGGCTGATCGCCCCAGTAATCCGGGTTGCGCGCCAGCGTGATGCGGTCGCCCTGCACCCACTCCTGGAAGGTAAAGGCGCCGGTGCCGACCGGATTGGTCTTGATGTTATCGATGCTCTCCGGCGCCACGATCACCGCATCGCCCCAGGCGAGGTTGAACAGCAGGCTGCCGTTCGGCGCCTCCAGCCTGATCTGCACGGTCTGCGGATCCACCGCATCCACGGCGGTGATCCCCTCGAACAGCGCTTTCTGCGCGTTGGTGCTGTCCTCGGCGCGGGCGCGGTCGAGCGAGAATTTCACATCCTCCGCATCCATCGCGCTGCCGTCGTGGAAGGTGACGCCCTCACGCAGCTTGAAGGTATAGACCGTGCCGTCCTCTGAAATTTCCCAGCTTTCAGCCAGCCCAGGCACCACCGAGCCGTCGCCCATGAAGCGCGTGAGCCCCTCGAAGACATTGCTGTAAACCACCGAGTCGATGGCCTGCGCGGCGGCACTGGTCGGGTCCAGATGCGGCGGCTCCAGCTGCAGGCCGATGGTGACGCTGTCCTTGGCCCAGGCGCCGCCCGCGGCCAGTGCAAGCGCGGAACCGGCCGCTAAAACAAGTGATCTCAATGCCATTGGAAAACTCCCCGTGTACAATATGCGGGCCGTGTTCGGCGCCTATTGGAAACGAGTTTCCCCGATTCCCAAGCGTAATCAAGGGTGAGGGACATTTCGCGCACTGGAAGCACGCGGCGTTAATTGGTAATTCGTGTCCACTCTTGAACCGCGGACAGGAAGCCATGAGCGCAACAGCCAAGAAACAGGCGCCCAACGCCGAAGACATCCGGGCCCGCAAGGGCGGCACCCCTTTGGTGAGCCTGACGGCCTATACCACGCCGATGGCGCGGCTGATGGACAAGCATTGCGACTTTGTACTGGTCGGCGACAGCGTCGGCATGGTGCTGCACGGGCTGACCTCCACCCTGGGCGTCACCATGGAGATGATGATCCTGCACGGCCAAGCGGTGGCGCGCGGGCTTGAGCGCGCGATGCTGGTTATCGACATGCCCTTCGGATCTTACGAGGAAGGCCCGCAGCAGGCGTTCCGCAACGCCGCACGGCTGATGGCCGAGACCGGCTGTGCAGCGGTCAAGCTGGAAGGCGGCGTCGAGATGGCGGAGACCATCCGCTTCCTGGTCAAGCGCGGCATCCCGGTGATGGCGCATATTGGCCTGACACCGCAGTCGATCAACACCCTGGGCGGCTACAAGGTGCAGGGCCGCGATGCGCAGGCAGAGGCGGTGCTGGCGGATGCCCGCGCGGTGGCTGAGGCCGGCGCGTTTTCGGTGGTGCTGGAGAAGGTGCCGCAGAAACTGGCCGACAAGATCACCGCCGAGGTGGCGATACCCACCATCGGCATCGGCGCCAGCGCGGGCTGCGACGGGCAGATCCTGGTGGTGGACGACATGCTGGGCTTCTTCACCGCCTTCAAGCCGAAGTTCGTGAAACGCTACGCTGATCTTGGCCCGATGGCCGAGGCCGGCATCGCCGAATATGCCGCCGAAGTGCGCGCCCGCAGCTTCCCGGCAGCCGAACATGTTTTTGCCGATCAGGCTCCGGCCGCCAAGGCGCCCTCCAAAGGATGACTGCTGAAATGACCGCTCCTATTCTGCGCCGCCTGTCTGACCTGCGTGCCAAGACAGCCGAATGGCGCCGTGCCGGGGAAACCATCGGCCTGGTGCCGACCATGGGCGCGCTGCATGCAGGCCACTTGTCGCTGGTGGAGGCCGCCAAGGCGGCTTGCGACCGCGTGATCGTGACCATCTTTGTGAACCCAAAGCAGTTCAACAACCCGGAGGATCTGGCGAATTACCCGCGTACTGAGAACGAGGATGCGGAAAAGCTCGCGCCCTACGGCGTTGACCTGATCTATGTGCCGGACCCGGACCAGATCTACCCGGACGGCTATGCCACCAATGTCTCCGTTGGCGGCAGCATCACCGCGGTGATGGAAGGCCCCTTCCGCCCCGGCCATTTCGATGGCGTGGCAACAGTGGTCGCCAAGCTGTTCCTGCAAACCAGCGCGGATAAGGCGTTTTTTGGCCAGAAGGATTACCAGCAGCTGATGGTGGTGACCCGCATGGCCCGCGACCTGGATATCCCGATCGAAGTGATCGGTTGCGAAACCGTGCGGGAGGTCTCGGGTCTCGCCATGTCCTCGCGCAACCTGCGCCTGTCGGAGGAGGCTTTGGCCAAGGCTGCGGCCCTGAATGCGGCCATGCGAAAGGCTGCCGCCAAAGCATCTGTGGGCGAACCCTGGGCGCCGCTGGAGGCCGCCGCGCGGCAGGCGCTGGCTGCGGCGGGGTTCGGCGACGTGGAATATTTCGACCTGCGCTGCGCCGAAACGCTGGAGGCGCTGGACACTCCCTCCC
>NZ_WLCM01000038.1 GCF_013317235.1 Leisingera sp. ANG59
GGGCTGCGGCGTGGGCTGCGGCGTTCGGGGCAATGGGTGAGAACTGCGGTGAGGAGATCGGACGTGGTAGTGCAGAGCGGATGGTAGGCGGTCTCGCTTTCGACGGGTGCTGCCTCTTTAGCGCCATCCGCGCGCTTGTCGATCACTGTGAGCCGGGTGTCGATCGTCGTGCCATGCCGCGCGAAGACCTTGCCGTCGATGGCGGCGGAAAACACCACATCGGCGCTTTGTGCGATCCGCTGAAACGTCGACTGGAAGGATTTCGTGGAAGGACGGAAGCTTTCGCCAGTGATGACGACAAGACGTCCGCCCGGCGCAATGCGTGCCAAGGCGGACAAAACGTGCTGACTGGTGGCCTGCCGGAACTTGCCCTCGACATGGTTGGCAGCAGAAAACGGTGGGTTCATCACGATGACAGTGGGCGTGATGGAACGATTGAGGCGATCGTCGATCGAAGCGGCGTCGTGACCTGATACGACGGATCCGGGGAACAGGTTTTCCAGCAGGGCGCGTCGCGTTTCGGCGAGTTCATTCAGCGCCACGCGCGCACCCGCAATTCGAGCGAAGATGGCCAGCATGCCGGTGCCGGACGAAGGTTCGAGCACCAGATCGTCGGCCCGAAACCCCGCTGCCTGCGCAACAATGGCGGCAAGGGGCAAAGGGGTTGAGAATTGTTGCAGGCGCACGCTGTCCTCAGAACGTCGCGTGTGAGACGGGGCCAGACCAGCGAGACGCTCGATCATGGAGAGAAAGGTTTGCGGCGAGGCCGCTTGGCGCTGCATCAGCGCGCCATAGCGCGCAAGCATCTGGATCTGGGCGATCTCGGCGGCCTCATAGGCATCCTTCCAGACCCAGGCCCCGCTGGTGTCACTCGCGCCGAAAGCCTCCTCCATCGCGGCGCGAAGAATGGCGGCGTCGATCGCTGAGCCCGCCTCGAACATGGGGACGAGGGCAGTTGCAGCCTGCATCAGGTGTTGAGCAAAACCTGCAGCCGTGGGCAGGGCAGGGGCCTCGGCAAGGCATGCAAGCGGGGCGGAATGGGGGTGAGCGTTCATCGGCAATCTCCGGGGTTGAGGGTTGGCCCCAAGCCCCGCGCGCACTCTCTCACCCGGGAGGGGTCACCCCTCCCGCCCTGCCTCTCGCTCTTTCATGGCAAAGCCCCGGTGCGAATTCGCCCGGCGTCAGGACGGCCGCAGATGGCGCGGCACGTCCATCGATTGATGCAGCACCCGGATCACGAATATCCTGTCCGGGTCCACCTCATAGAAAACGAGGTGCCGGCCCGTGATCAGTTTACGCGCACCCTGCAGGAGATCGGAGCAGTCCGACCCCATTTGAGGATTGGCGATCAGCCCCTTCAGGGCACGCTCGATGTCGTCGAGATAGCGGTCCGCCTGCGCCTCGCCCCAGTGCCGATCTGTCTCGACCCAGATATCGACGAGATCGGATTTAGCCGCTTCGGAGAGATGGATGTCACGCATCAGAAGCGCCGGAGCGGCTCCGCGCCTCGCGCTTGATCGCATCCATATCGAGCAGACCAGAGTCGCCGGATTGCTTGCCCTCCATCAACGCAACGCGAAGCCGCGCCCGCTGACCTTCCTGTTCTTCCATCAGGCGCAAGGAGGCGCGGATCAACTCGCTGGTTGACCCGTAGCGCCCTTCCTTCAACATCAGGGCAATGAACTCGTCCCAATGGGGGCCCAGTGTGACGCTTGTGCTTGCCATACTCACCTCCGAAATACGCATGAATAACATATATGAGTATTTCGCGCATTTCAACTCGGAGGTGGGCTTGCGCCCGGTTCTTCGGCGGCGACGGCTCTGGATCTCGCCTGTAAAACGAGATGGTCTACAAACGCTCGTGCCTCGGACAGGCAGTCCAGCTCATAGTCGCCGAAGAAGCCCCAGCAGGCGTCGAGCTCCTCGCCGTCACGCTCGATGACATAGCCATAGACCCGCCCGCCAAGATAGGCGTCGTAGCTGACGATTTCAGCGCGCAGGATGTCTTCAGTCTTTTCACGCAGCGCCTTGGTGACGCGTTTCACGCCGAACTCCGTCCGAACCGCCTCGAGCGTCACATAGACATAGCCGACCTGCCCGGAGTCCCACGGGCAATGAAACCCGATGGTGTTCATCGCGAGCCCGGAATGGTCGTAAAGAAACACGGGCAAGATGATCGCCTCGCGCTCGGCGCGCTCGCGCAGCTGGTCCATCGAGTGGTCGCTCTGCGCTGAGACACCCGCGAGGTCGCGCAGAAACGCCTCGGGACTGTCGAACTGATGGCCGTCGCCAAGCCGATAGCGCCGATGCCAGCAGATCAGCGTGCCGAGGTTGGACCACTCCCGTGGGCTCTCAGTATCGGGATCATAGTAAATTTTGACAATGTGGCCCTGGTGGGCCTCCTCATAGACAGGGTCGTGCATGTCGATGTCCTTTCTTGAAACGCAATCGACCCGCCAGGCTGATAGGGCGCAGGCGGGTCGATCTGGATGAGATGCGTTTGTTGGTGAGGCCGCCGCCCGGCGGATCAGGCGGCGGTGCGGTTCTGGCGATGCTGAACGTGCTCGACCGAGACTTTCAGAAGCCAGTCTTCAAAACCGAGAATGGTCTGATGATTGGCAACCGCGAGGGTCCAGGCCGCACGCGGATCGCCGACAATCTGTGTCGGGTCGTTGTCGATCCGGCCATTGGCCATCCACGGCTCTGGCTGGATGCGCCCGAGCCAGTCCGCCAGCGACGGGATGCGTCCTTGGCAGTCTTCGCGCACATGCTGCTCGCCGATCCAGCGGATCGGGACAACCCGGCCCGCGCTGTTGATCAGGCTGCGACCGAAATGGCGTTCGGCTTCAAATACCCCTAAGGCATGGTGACGATGTGCTCTGTGAACAAAGAGACCTAGGTGCTCTTTGGATGAGTCGAACCAGTCATGCACGAACTGATAGTCATCTGGCACACCGCCAAACTTTCGGGCTGAGCTTTCGGCGTGATGGAGGGGATGCGCCATATCAAAGCCCCTCGTGTTCGGTGGTGTTGGTCTCGATGTACCGGTTCGAATGACTGACATCGATCTTGTCAGTCTCGAGCGCCCAGGTCAGTTCGCCATAGCCCCCCTCGTTGTTCTCGAACCCAGGGCTCAGCGCATAGGCGAAATCCCAGCCGAAATCTTCGACGCGGCGGCGCAGCTCTTCTGAGAGAGCGATCGTGTCAGGCGCCACGACAACGTCCTCGACATTGCCGGAATCGCCGTAGCCCTCGTATCGCACCTCGATGCTGGTCACGCCGATGGCACGTAGCTCGGTGAGAAGGGCGGCACGGGTCTCAACCCTCTGCTCGGTGGCGCGTTGCTGGGCTTCCAGCATCTGTGCGTAGAAATCATTCACTTGTGTCATGTCTTTGATCCTTTGGAGTTGAGGGAAGGGTAGGGCGACCGTTACGCGAGGCCGCCCCGGAGGTTTCCTGTGGGGGGGCAGGCCGCAGCGTCTCCGCGTTTCTCAGCCGTCCGGTCAACCAGGTTGAAATACAGGTTCTCGGTCGCGCGCTTGAACCCCGGCGGTTTGCGCGGGGCGAGGCAGCGCACCGAGGCGCTGCAGCTCTCGCCATGCTCCATGGCGAACTGCGTCACCTTGTCGATCAGATCGTCCATGCCCGCGGCCTGGATGCGTTTCTCGGGGTAGCTCGCCATCATCTGGAACTGGGTGACAACGAAGGCGCCGTCACGATGCGCGGGATAGAGAGTGATCTGGTAGTCGAGTGTCTTGGCCATCTCTGGTCTCCTCCGACGGGCAGAACGCGGGTATCGCGCCCCTTGGAACCCGTCAGCGCGAAAGGACCGCCCTTTGTGCAAGGGCGGCCCGAGGTGATGTTGGAGAAGAGGGGCGTCAGTACTCCGACGGCAGAAGCAGGGTCAGGACGCGACGCGTCTGCGCAGGATCCGAGGGCTCGGGCGAGCCATAGGTGTAATCGACGTCATACAAGTCGAGTTTGAACCAAACCGTGGTCTCCTCGAAATCAATGACGCCCATCTCATGCCAGCCATGGGGGTCGCTGTCGTTGGTGAACGCGTCGAAGGCCGCAACGCGGCGGGTGAGCTCCAACCGCGCTTCCAGCCCGAGTTCTGCAACGCCGCGCGTCATCACGAACTGGCCCTGCGGGGCATCCGTGACAGGGGTAGTCCCGAGGATCGAGTGGCGAAACGCATCGTTCTGCCCGGCGATCAGTGAGGCTTCCTTTACGGGGTCGAGATCGAGTGTGGTCGTCATGAGAATTCTCCGCGACGGGCCAGCCGATCCGACACCGGCTGTGTGAAACCCGTCAGTCGGATAGGGCCGCCCTCTGCGCGAGGACGGCCCATGGGTCAGTCAGGTTTCAGAGCGGCGCCTGGGTCTCAGGCGGCATCACTGCTGAGGAAGGCGGGCAAGGCATCCGGTTCGTCGTCCATATCGGACATGGCATCCTCACCGGGCTCGGTTCTGGACCGTTCGGCTTCGCCTGCATCGCTTTTGAGATCGACGTCAGCATCGGACGAACCAGCAAACACCATCCCWTCGGGCAGCCAACGCGTCGTCTTTGCAACCGTTGCGGCGTCGAAACCTTCCGTCTCGCCGGCGGTTTCCGCGAAAGCCCGCTCCATCGCGGCCGCGATATCGCCCTTGCGCTCGCGGTTGCGATCTTCGGCGTAATCATCACCAATCAGCTTGCGCGCCATAGCCACCGCGTACCCCTTGTTGACCCGGCCCCAGTAGTTCTGCGCGGTTGGTCGCCAGCAGGCCGCCACATCGACATCAAGGCGCGCGCCGATCTCCTCGATGATCGAGGTGGGGCGATTGTCGGAGGAGAGTTGCGGCTTGACCGCCAGACCCGCTGCCCAGGCGAAAAGTGCTTGCTTGTCCGCAATGGGCAACGCCGACATCGCCCGGAAGTCCTCTGGTTTCTCCAGCTTCATCCAGTCGGTGGCGAGGTCTTGTTCCAGCGCCTCGAGCATCTTCTGGGCGACGGTATCGGCATGCAGCACCTCGCGATTTTGCGCCTGGAAGGGACGGATCGAGATGTCGAGCGCTTCGTTGTTGTAGGATCGCCCCAAAGCCTGTTCGCAGAGCGCATAGAGCATCGCATCGAACGCCACCTCGAAATCCGCCGCCAGATGCGCCCGCAGGATGTGCTGACGGGTGGCGCGCAGATCGTCGGCCAAGCTTGCCGAAATCCCGTCAGCCTTGCGCAAAGTGGCCGCCGGATCGGAGGTCGGCACCGGCGACGATGATGTCGGCGGCGTCACATGCGGCCGGGCAGGGGAGTGGGCATCACTCGCATCAGCACTATCCTCGTCCGGCTCGGGTGCGGTGGGAATATCTTCGGGCCGCACCAGGCCTTTCTCGACCCGCAGCGCGCCGTCATGGCCGATGGTCAGAACCACGCCCGCAATGGCGCGATCTGCGTCAGCATAGGGTTGCCGCTCGCGCTGCAGGGCCTCAATCTCGCGGAGCCGCGGCTCGATCGCGTAATATTCTTCGGTCTCAGCCTCAGACCAGTCCTCACCGTCGTTCTGTGCCGCCAGTTCTTCCTCACGCGCGATGAGACGCTCCTCTTCGGCAAGCAGGTCAGGATCGGGATCGACATCCTGCGGATAGACCCTCCCGAAACTGCGAAACGCGCCGTAATCCACCGAGAGGTGCACCTCGACCCATTTCCACGTCCCTTCGAAGGGTTTGGCCGCAGCCTGGAGCTTCTCGATGGCGAGGCGCTCCAAGAGGTCGGGGTTTTCCATATGGGCGCTGGCGCGATCGTCAAAGAGATCCCGCAGCAGAATCCCGCCCGCTGCCTCATAAGCTTCGATGCCGACAAAACGCCCGAGCGCCGAGTTCGCCGAATGCGCGGTTTCGGTCAGTTGGCGTTTGATGCTCTGCGGATGGATGTGATAGCCGCCTTTCACTGCATTCCAGACTGTCAGTTGGCGATCGTGGTCGTCGGTCAGCGTAAACGCCATCACGCATTCGAGGGTCAGATCGCCCGCGCGGAACTGCTCGATGATTTCGGGCGCGACACGGGCGAGTTTGAGGCGACGGCGCACCAGGTCGACGGAGACGCCGAATTTGAGCGCTACTTCGTCCTCGCTGCGCCCCTCGCCGATCATCATGTCAAAGGCTTCGAATTGGTCGGCCGGGTGCATCGCCGCGCGCTGAAGGTTTTCCGTGGCAGAGGTGAGGATGGCGTTGCGTTCGTCCTCGACGAGGCAGGGCACCAGGTGATCGGCGGGGATCACGCCGTCTTCGGCAAGCTGCTTCAGAGCCTTGAGGCGACGACCGCCGGCATCGACCGCAAAACGTGTCTCAGACAGCGCATGCACCACCAGGTTCTGCTTGATACCGGTCTCGCGAATGCTGGCAAGAAGCTCAGCGTCGTCGCTGGTGCTGGCGGGCACTTTGCGGACGTTGAGCGAGCTGGGCTCCAGTTGGTCGAGCGGGATCATCCGGATGTCGGCAGCGCCGTCAGGCGTTGCCGATCCGGTAGCTTCGGTTTTCTGGGAGGGGACGGGTTTCGGTCGGGTCGTGGTCTTGGCCATGGTCAGGGTCCTTGTCACGCCGGACCCGGATGAGCCTCTCTCTATCCTTTCAAGCCCGGCACCCGGGCTTCCCTTTCTCTGGCTCTTTGCAATTGCGGATCACGTCATCAATCGACCATTTGTAAACGAATGCAAGCAAGTGCTCTCTCGTCGTGTTCGTCCAAAAGCCCTTGGTTTCCTTGCGCTGAGGGCGATCTGAGAGGTTCCACCGGCAGTCGCGCGCGCATACTATATAAAGAGCGAAGGCAGCCGCCACAAAATCACTTGGGTAATGTGCAAAAGAACAGTATTTTGCACATATGAAGCTTAAAGCATCCGCTTTGACTGATGATTTCGATAACCCCCTCATCACAATCGAGGAGGATGAAGAGGCTCACGAAGAGGAACTCTGGTTTCTGCCCGGGCCACTCGAGGAAGAACCGGATGATTTGCCTCCCGGGCCTCGGGCGGAACCGCCAGACACTGCTGTCATCAAAGACTGGGCAAAGGCAGAAGGCGTTAACGCTGCGCGACTGGCAAGAGTGGCTGGACGCTTGGGAGCTCTGGATGACCGGCTGCTGCGCGGCCCGGAAGGCTGGCGGCATCGGCTCGCTCTTCTCGAGGCGGCGGATCTTAGCTGGCTTAACGGGGATCGGGTGAGTTCTGATCGTCTGGCGCTCTGGGTATCGATGCGGCTCTCAGGTGCACAGGATGACCCAAATGCCCTGGCAAGAGTTGGATGGGCTGTTCGGCGCCTGACAGGCGGTCCAGGACCGGAGGTCGACTTGGCCGCTTTCCTAGATCGGCGAGATCCCGAGAACATTGAAGATAGCGCTGAGCGTTTCAAGGATCGCGCCGGCGGATGGTTGGACGTCACGGCGGCTGCGGGCGACTTGCATCCAATCACGCGGGCTTGCATGGGCTTTCATCTCTAGAGCCTGGCGGGCCTCGGACAACAGGGAGACCAGATCGAAGCCGCCGTCACCGCGTCTAGGATTGCGGCCAGCGATGGAAACGGTGCCATCTTCGCACCGATCGCTATGGGCGGGGCAGGGGGGCTGCGTGCATCTGGCTTGCCCCACGAACGTTTGGCACGCTGGTTGGATGGGATGAACAGCGCAATTCTGACGGCGATGCGAACACTTGACGATATTGAAGCGTGGACGGGTTGGGCAGAAAACGTCATGGCGCAATTGTCTGGTCGCACGCCGCTTGCCTTGCGAAGAACTTTCTCTCAGTGGCCCTTGGTCTCCGCCCCAATGGCTGAGGCGACGACTGGAGCCAGTCGCGCCGCCGTTCAGCGCAATCTGGCGTGGATGGAGGCAAGCGGTTTGATCCGCGAAGTGACCGGGCAGGGGCGATACCGAATGTGGTGCATCATCTCGCAGAATTGCTAGAGAGCGACCGCAGGGCTCCCAGTCGTCCGGAGCCGTCGAGGCCAATCATAAGAAAAATTTGGATCATCTGCGGGGCGAGGCTTGCACGAGCCAATCATAAACAAGACGCGCCCTATCTGTAGCGTGAGGGTGTAGTTTGACATAAAAATCTTCGGCAGTTTCAACTTCTAAGGGCAGTAGTGGCAATAGGACCCCGCGATTGATATAGGTTTGGGTCAATCCGACCCATCCCAAGACCGCGCCCATATCGTCCCGGGCGGCCTGCAAGGCGATAATATAGTTGTTGACCCGGTGACCGGCTTTGATCGGGCCTTCGTACCCCAGAGAGCGAAACCAGCCTCGCCAGTCCGTCCAGTCGGTGACGTCGGATTCGAAGTGAATAAGTGGCAGCCGCGCGAGATCTTGCGGAGAGCCTATTGGATGGGCCGCAGCGAAATTCGGGCTTGCCAGTGCCATGATCCGGTCGTGGAACAAGATGCTACACGTGCCGGTGTCTCGAGACATGTCGCCGTAATGAATGCTCAGATCACAATCCTGTATGAATGGTTCTGTATCGCTGACAATCTGCGCAACGGAAATGTCGCCATGCGATTTCCAGAACTGAGCCAGCTTTGGCGTCAACCATAGAGAACTGACCGCCGTGGTCACTCGTATCGTCACAGAGGCGCGATTGGACCGTTGGCGCAGTTGGTCGACAGCATCTCCCATAGCTTCGAAACCGCGTTGCAGTGCGACCAGCAGGTAGGCCCCGGTTTCCGTCAGGTTCACGCCCCTGTGGTGGCGTTGGAACAGGGGGCAGCGAAGCTCGGCTTCCAATGCCTTGACCTGATGGCTGATCGCGGCGGGCGTGACGTTCAGCTCTTTGGCGGCGGCTTTGAACCCCTCGTGTCGGGCCGCTGCCTCAAAGGCGACCAGCGCGTTCATCGGGGGAAGATCATATGGACGTTTGGGCAAAAAGGCCTCATTCCATCGATGTCAAATGTCCCTGAATAGCAGAGTATATATGACAAGATCTCTGGTCATGCGATAGAAGACCTAAGTCAAGGCAAATTTTCCTGCAGTTGCCACAGCAGCGCATCATCAACACGTTGAGCGGCAGCAGCTTAGCAATGGAACGCGCCAATGACACTTGCAGATATCACCCAGCTAGACGACTCCCTAAGAGCCGAGCGTCAATCATTTGATCGCATCCCCGTGGTCGACATCGCCCCCTTGCTGGATGGCAGCGACCCGCAAAAGGTTGCGGGTGACATTCGCTGGGCCTTTGCCAATGCGGGTTTCATGTATGTTAAAAACCACGGCATCGCACCGTCGACCGTGGATGCGGCCTTTGATCAGGCACGCGCTTTTTTGACCTGCCCATAGCAGACAAGATGTCGCTGCATGTCAGCAATTCGGACACCGCCCTGCGCGGCTATATTGAGCTATTTGGCGAAAACACAGACCCCGGAAAGACCAAGGATCTTAAGGAATGTTTTGACATCGGCCCGGAAGGTCCGCCGACCGCCACGCCGTTTTTCGGTCCTAACCAATGGCCGGACGCGATGCCGACATTTCGCGACGCCATCTACGGCTATCACGAAGCGATGAAGATACTGTCCAAACAGCTCCTGCGCGGCGTGGCCCTGTCGCTGGATCTTGCACCCGACTATTTCGACGCAAAGATGCAAAACCCAATCAGCATCCAGCGGCTGCTGCACTATCCGCCCCAAACCGGCAGGATCGCAGAAGGCACCATCGGCATAGGCGCGCATACCGACTATGGCAACCTGACGATCCTGGCGCAGGATGACGTGGGCGGCTTGCAAGTAATGAACCGCGACGGACAGTGGATTGAAGGCACGCCTATTCCGGGCACCTTCGTGATCAATATCGGCGACCTGATCCAGAAGCTGACCAACGATCTGTATCTGGCCAACCTCCACCGCGTGGTGAACACATCCGGGCGGGAACGTTATTCCATCCCGTTCTTCATCGACGCCGACTATGATGCCGTCTTCGAGCCGCTGGAGAGCTGTATCGGCCCAGAGAACCCAGCCCGGTATGCTCCGGTGACCTGCGGTGCGCACAAGTTCGGGCGGTTTGTGAACAGCTACTCTCATTTGCAACAGAAAGTCGGATGACCTGACATCCCCCTTTGAAACTGACAGGAGCGCGCCATGAACGAGGTGCTCATGCCCAAGACCCGCGGTCGCCGCAAGCGTACGCAGGTTTCCCGCACAAACGTCCCGGGTCAGAACACGCATCTGCGTGTGCCCTATATTACGCGTGGCATCCCCACCTATGACTTGCTGAGCAATGATGCGTTGGGCCGGATCGAGGCGACCGCAGACCGTATCCTTGCCGAAATCGGGATCGAACTTCGCGAGGACGCCGACGCGATGCGACTCTACCGGGACGCCGGGGCACAGGTGACCGAGCTAACCGTCGAAAGCTGGAACGTGAAGTTCGAGCCAGGCATGCTGCGCGAGATCCTGAAGACGGCCCCTGCGCGGTTTACGCAGCACGCGCGCAATCCCGCCAATACGGTGGAGATCGGCGGCGATGCGATGGTTTTTGCTCCCTCATATGGGTCGCCCTTCGTGATGGACCTCGACAACGGGCGCCGCTACGGCACCATTGCCGATTTCGAGAACCTCGTGAAACTCGGGCAGTCTTCGCCCTGGCTTCACCATTCCGGCGGCACGATCTGCGAGCCGACCGATGTCGCGGTGAACAAGCGCCACCTCGATATGGTTTATGCGCACATACGCTTTTCCGACCGCGCGTTCCTGGGATCAATCACGGCACCCGAACGGGCGGCGGACAGCATCGAGATGTGCCGCATTCTTTTCGGGAAGCGTTTCGTCGACGAAAATTGCGTGATCATGGGGAACTTCAATACGACCTCTCCGCTGGTGCTGGATGGGGTCACAACGGCGGGGATCCGCACCTATGCCGAGGCAGGTCAGGGCTCGATCCACCTGCCGTTCCTGCTGGGCGGTGCGGTGTCACCGCTGACGATGGCGGGCTCGGTGGCGCAGGGTTTGGCGGAATCCATGGCATCGTGCGCGCTGACCCAATTGGTGCGGCCCGGCGCGCCTGCGGTTCTGGCGGCCTTCATGTCCACGATGTCGCTGCGTTCGGGGTCTCCCACGTTCGGCACGCCCGAACCGGCGCTTGGCTCTTTGGTCATGGGGCAACTGGCAAGACGGCTGAACCTGCCCCTGCGCTGTGCTGGCAATTTCAGCACCTCCAAGCGGCCCGATGGGCAGGCGATGCAGCAATCCATGATGTCGATGATGTCGGCCGTGCAGGGCGGCGCGAATTTCATTCTGCACTCGGCGGGCTTCCTTGATGGCCTCCTGTCCATGTCCTACGAGAAATTTGTGATGGACTGCGACATGGCCGGAGCGCTGCATGCCTATCTGAAAGGGATGGAGGTCACCGAGGACACTCTGGCCTTTGACGCCCTTGCGCAGAATGGTCCGGGGGAGCACCTGTTCAGCACAGATCACACTCTGCGCCACTATCAGACCGCGTATTGGGATAGCGCTCTCAATGATGATCAGCCGTTCGAGACCTGGTCAGAGCAAGGTGAAATCGACTCTGCGCAACGGGCCAACGCCCGCTGGAAAGAGATATTGAGCACATATGAGGCACCATCACTGGATTCAGGGATCGACGAGGCACTGCTGGACTTCATGGCGCGCAAGAAGGCGTCGATGCCGGACGCCTGGTATTAAACATTGGCCATGTGCGGGCCTATTGGGCCTCGTGACGCGCACGGAACCGGGCGACTTCGCTCCCGGTTGGCGCCCGCCCTGTGAATGTCGCAACATAGTCCGGCACGCGGGCCAGGCGTTCGTCCATCGTTTCGCGCACCTGCATCGAGATGTAGCCGATTTGCGTCAGGTATACGGTGCGGGCGCGAACATCCGCCTCGCCAGCGGAATAGCCGAAGCGGTCGAACATGGTGCGGATGGCCTCTAGGCGGGCGGCGTCCGCGGCATGAACGCGGGCGGCGACCTCATCGGATTGATGCGCCCAGCCGCGCACCGCGAGGTCAAGACGCGTTTCGAACGGTCCGCCATCCAGAAACACCCCGATCAGGTTGAGCACGGCCTCTGCGATGGTTTCCGCATATTCCTGCGTCGCACGTTCGAGGCTTTTGGTGTTGGTGGCTTCCCAATCCGCGAGAACCGCGTCCAGCAGCGCCGCGCGATCCGGAAAGAACCAGTAAAAGCTGGTGCGCGACAGATTCAGCCGCAAGGCCAATGGCTGGATCTTTACAGCGTCGATGCCAGACGTGACGAACGCCTCCCGCGCAGCGTCAAGCCAGACCTTGCGTGAGCCGCGCCAACCCCCTGTCTTTTCGGTTGTTTCCGCATTGGTATCCATGTCGCCACATTACAGCATCGCGTCGTTCCCAACAAGAAAATCATCACTGATGAACAATAAATTGACATAAGTGAACATTTCTGGAATCTTCCCGCCAGCAACCGGAGTCGCCCATGTCCACCGATCCTCTTCTCCAGCCCTATCAGCTGAAGCATCTGACCCTGCGCAACCGCATCATGACCACCAGCCACGAGCCGGCCTATCCCGAAGACGGGATGCCGAAGGAGCGCTATGCGGCCTATCACGCCGAGCGCGCCAAGGCGGGCGTGGCGCTGACAATGACGGCAGGCTCGGCGGCGGTATCCAAGGACAGCCCGCCGGTGTTCAACAACATCCTCGCCTACAAGGACGAGGTGGTGCCATGGATCCGGAAGCTGACCGATGCCTGCCACGATCACGGCTGCGCGGTGATGATCCAGCTGACGCATCTGGGCCGCCGCACCGCGTGGAACAAGGGCGCGTGGCTGCCTTCGGTCTCGTCGTCGAAACACCGCGAGCCGGCGCACCGGGCCTTTCCGAAGCTGGCCGAAGGCTGGGATATCGAACGCATCATCACCGATTTTGCCGATGCCACCGAACGGATGAAGGCGGGCGGCATGGACGGGATCGAACTGCAGGTTTACGGCCACCTGCTGGACCAGTTCTGGTCGCCTCTGACCAATGACCTGGACGGCCATTATGGCGGCAAGACCCTCGACACCCGTATGCAGCTGTTGATGGATGTCCTGGGCGGCATCCGCAAGCGCGTGGGCGACGAGTTCATCGTCGGGCTGCGCTACACTGCGGACGAGGCCGAGGCGGGCGGCATCACCGAAGAGGACGGGATCGAGATTTCCAAGCGCCTCGCGGCGTCGGGCATGGTCGATTTTCTCAACGTGGTGCGCGGGCGCATCCACACCGACCCGGCGATGACCGACCTGATCCCGATCCAGGGCATGAAGAACGCGCCGCATCTTGATTTTGCCGGACGGGTGAAGCAGGCCACCGGCATGCCGACCTTCCACGCCGCCAAGATCCCCGACGTGGCCACCGCGCGCCACGCCGTGGCAGCGGGCCTTCTCGACATGGTGGGCATGACGCGGGCGCATATGGCCGACCCGCATGTGGTCAAGAAGATCATGGAAGGGCGCGAAGATGACATCCGCCCTTGCGTCGGCGCGACCTACTGTCTCGACCGAATTTACCAGGCGGGCGACGCGCTGTGTATCCACAACGCGGCGACAGGGCGCGAGCTGACCATGCCGCACGAGATCGCGCCCGCCGAGAGCCGCAAGAAAGTGGTGATCGTCGGCGCCGGCCCCGCGGGGCTGGAGGCGGCGCGCGTCGCTGCCGAGCGGGGCCATGACGTGACGGTTTTCGAGGCGCAGCCCGATCCCGGTGGGCAAATCCGCCTGACCGCGCAGAACCCGCGCCGCCGCGAGATGATCTCGATCATCGACTGGCGCATGGCGCAATGTGCCGCGCGCGATGTCGAATTCCGCTTCAACAGCTGGGCCGAGGCCGAGGATGTCACCGCCCTGAACCCCGACGTGGTTATCGTCGCCACCGGGGGGCTGCCCAACACCGAACTCTTCGAGAGCGGCAAGGAGCAGGATCTTGTCGTCACGGCCTGGGACATCATCGCCGGCGACGTGAAGCCCGGCCAGAACGTGCTGATCTATGACGAAAGCGGCGATCACCCCGGCGTCATGGCTGCTGAAGTGGCCGCCAATGCCGGGGCAAAGGTTGAGATCATGACGCCCGACCGCACCTTTGCGCCCGACATCATGGCGATGAACCTCGTGCCTTACATGCGCGCGCTGCAGGACAAGGACGTGAGTTTTACCGTCACGCGCCGCCTGCTAGACGTGACCCGCGACGGCAACAGGCTCAAGGCCGTGATTGGTACGGATTACAGCGACCTGAAAACCGAAAAGACCTATGATCAGGTGGTGGTGAACTATGGCACGCTGCCGATGGACGATCTGTATTTCGAGCTCAAGCCACTGTCCTCCAATGGTGGCGCGGTGGATTACGACGCCCTGATCGACGGCCAGCCGCAGGACATCACGCGCAACCCTGACGGGGCTTTTGCCCTCTACCGTATCGGCGACGCGGTCAGCGCGCGCAACACCCACGCCGCGATCTATGATGCGCTGAGATTGGTCAAGGACATCTGAAATGCGGTCGTTGCGGACCATCCACGTCATCTCGGCCCATGCCGAGGGCGAGGTGGGCGATGTCATCGTCGGCGGTGTCCTGCCTCCGCCCGGCGACACGGTCTGGGACCAAAGCCGTTGGATCGCGCGGGACGGATCGCTGCGGAACTTTGTGCTCAACGAGCCGCGTGGCGGGGTTTTCCGCCACGTGAACCTGTTGGTGCCGCCGAGACACCCCGAGGCGGACGCCGCCTTCATCATCATGGAGCCGGAGGACACGCCGCCCATGTCGGGCTCGAACTCCATCTGCGTGGCCACCGTCCTGCTCGACGGCGGCCTGGTGCCGATGGTCGAGCCGGTGACGGAAATGCTGCTTGAAGCGCCGGGTGGGCTGGTCCGCGTGCGCGCCGATTGTCGAGATGGCAAGGCCGAGCGCATCCATGTGCAGAACGTGGCGTCTTTCGCGGACGATCTGGATCGCTCGCTGGAGGTCGAGGGGATCGGCACTCTGACCGTCGACACCGCTTATGGCGGCGACAGCTTCGTCGTTGTGGACGCCGCCGCGATGGGGTTTGCGCTGACCGAGGACGAAGCGAATGACATCGCCCGTCTCGGGGTTAAGATCACGAATGCCGCAAACGAACAGATCGGTTTTTCCCATCCCGAGAACCCGGACTGGCGGCATATCTCGTTCTGCCTGTTTGCAGGGTCTTTGACGGAAAGCGCGCAGGGCCTTGAAACCAAGGCCGCCGTGGCGATCCAACCCGGCAAGGTGGATCGGTCCCCAACTGGTACGGCGCTCTCGGCGCGCATGGCCCTGCTGCACGCGCGAGGTGTGATGAAGATAGGCGATCGTCTGACCGCGCGTTCGCTAATCGGATCGAGTTTTTCCGGGATAATCCTCGGGGAGGCCACCATAGGTGACCGCCCCGGTATTCTCCCCGAAATCTCCGGGCGCGGCTGGATCACCGGAATGCACCAACACATGCTGGACCCGTCGGACCCCTGGCCCGAAGGCTATCGGCTGTCTGACACATGGGGGGCACGGTGAAGCGGATAGGCGTGATCGGAACGGGCACAATTGCGTCTGCAGTGGTGCGCGGCATCGCGGCACAGCGGCACCGGATCCTGGTCTCTGAACGCAGCGCCCACAATGCGCACGCTCTGGCCGAGGCCTTCGAGGATGTCACCGTCGCCGACAACCAAAGCGTGGTCGACAAAAGTGACGTCGTCCTGCTGGGCCTGATGGCAGAGGCCGCCCCGCGGATTCTCGAACCACTTGCTTTCCGAACCGATCAACGCGTGATTTCCATGATGGCTGGGGCGACGATGACGCAGGTGGCTGCGATGGTCGCACCCGCGCAGGTGGCGGCGATCATGGTGCCGTTTCCCGGCATCGCGACGGGCGGCTCTCCGGTGATAGTCCAAGGCGACATTGCGCTGGTGCAGGATATCGTGACGCCCGCCAACACGGTCTATGCGGTGGAGACGGATGCGGAACTCGCGGCCTATCTTTGCGCGCAGGCGGTGCTGTCTCCGGTCGCGCGGCTGGCCGAGGACGCGGCGGGCTGGCTTGGCCCAAGGGTGTCGAACCCGGACGCGGGCGAAACCTTCCTGCGGCACCTGTTGTCGTCCAGCCTAGCAAACAGCCGGGCAGGGGACTTGGTCGAAGCCCTGAACACGCCCGGCGGCTACAACCAGCGCCTGCGCATGGCGCTGGAACAAGGCGGGATGCACGACACCCTGCGCAGCGGACTTGATCGACTGGAGACCGGCGAATGAACCTGAAGCATGTGAACCAACCGCTGACGCTGCGCCATAAGACCCTGCGTAACCGCATCGTATTCGGCGCCCATACCACCAATATGGCTGAGGACGGTCTGCCCGGTGATCGCCATCTTGGCTACTACCTGGAACGCGCGCGCGGGGGCGCGGCGATGATCGTCGTCGAGCCCATGCCGGTCCATGCCGCCGCCGTCCTGACACGGGGCAATTTTCGCCATTCCAGTGACGAGGTGATCCCGCATTTCATGCGTATCACGCAGGCCTGTCAGGCTGAGGGCGCGGTAATGATCCAGCAGCTCTACCATGTCGGTGCCCACGGAGACTGGGACAACAGCTGGCACGCAAATTGGTCACCCTCGGGCGGGCCCAGCTATCACGACAATGACGGCAGCCGCGCCATGTCCGTGGCCGAGATCGAGGAAACCATCGACGCCTTTGTCGCCGCCGCGATCCGCTGTCAGAAGGCGGGGTTCGACGGGGTCGAGGTCTGGGCCGCCTATCACTGCCTGCTCGACCAGTTCTGGACGCCGTTCTCCAATCAGCGCACCGATCAATGGGGCGGTAGCCTTGAAAACCGGACGCGCTTTTCGCGGGAAATCCTGCAGCGGATTCGCGCTGCCTGCGGCGAGGATTTCATCATCGGGCTTTCGGTGTCTGATGATCCGACAACCGGTGTCTTTCCCACACGCGACGAGATGGTTGAGATCCTCTGGCTGCACGACGCCGAAGGCCTCATGGATTACGTCACCGTCGGCGCGGGCAGCTACGTGGACTTCCAGAAGATCATCCCGAGCTTCCAATACCCAGAAAACCTTGGTGCGGATTTGACCGAGCGTTTGAAACAGGCAGGATTGCGGGCACGCGTCACCGCCGAGGCGAATATCCGCACGCCGGACAATGCCAACACGGTGCTGGGCGCGGGGCAGGCTGATCTCGTGTCCATCGTGCGTGGCCAGATCGCTGATCCTTACATGGTGTCCAAAGCCGCCGAGGGCCGTAGTGACCATATTCGTGGCTGCCTGTCCTGCAACCAACAATGCTGGGGGCGGCGCGGGCGCGATTACTATATTTCCTGCCTAATCAACCCATCTGTCGGGCACGAATTAGAATGGGGCGGGGACCGGTTCACCGCTGCCGATCAACTGAAGACGGTGCTGGTCGTCGGTGGCGGCCCCGCGGGTCTCGAGGCAGCGCGCGTCGCAGCCGAGCGGGGCCACCGCGTTACGCTATGTGAGGCGGGGCCAGAACTTGGCGGGCAGTTCCGTCTGGCGGGGTTGCAACCGCGCCGCGCCCAGATCACGGACCTGATCGCATGGTATGGTCGCCAGCTGGACAGGCTGGGGGTCGATGTGCGGTTCAATGCCTATCTAGACGCGGATGAGATCGCCGCGATGGGCGCCGATGTGGTGATCCTCGCCACCGGATCGCAGCCTGTCGGGACCGGGTTTCAGAAGGCACTACCAAGGGTCGCCGAATTACCGGGTGCCGATCTGGGCAATGTCTGGTCCACCGAGGATGTGATGGGGCGCGCCGCCCGGCTGGGCAAGCGCATCGTCGTGCTGGATGAGGGCGGCCATTGGAAAGGCATCGGCACCGCTTGGCATCTGGCCGAGGCGGGCCACGCGGTGACCATCGTCACCCCAGACGCCATGATCGCCCGCGACCTGCAACGCAGCGCCACCGATTTCCCCGCGCGCAAGACCCTTGCCGGGCTGGGGGCACGTTTCATCACGGAAAGTGCCATCACCGGCTGGTCCGACCAAGGCGCGCGCTGCGTGTCCCTGCTGACCGGCGAAGAAACGGCGATTGCGGCGGAGTCGTTGGTTCTGGCGACCGGGAACCGTTGCGACACCACCTTGCTCGATGAACTCCGCGAACGCGGGATCGACGTGCGCCCAGTGGGCGACGCCGCCGCGCCGCGCCTTGCTGCGGCCGCGATCCATGACGGACGTCTCACTGGGCTGGCGCTTTAATGTACTCCTTCTGACAACCTACAAACAGCAACACGTCTGCCTCTCACCTACTTTCGGGTGATGAAAGGGCAGGACGGTCGACGCAGCTCAGATAGGCAAAGATTGCGGAAACACATCTTCACCATAGTCGTAAAATAAATTGCGGCTGTCGCAAAATCACGGGTCGAAAAGCGTGTCCCGTGTCACGCAGTTCTCTAACGAACGGCCCCCGTTCCGACGATTTGAACCACCATCTTCCCCCTTTTCCGCCTTGTTGCGGACCCAACGCAAAGGTGTCACATGCTGCGTGAATCCGACGTCCTCTCCACCCTGATGCGTCGCAAGCCCGCGTATTCGCTGGCCCAGGACCTGTATTGCGATCCGGGTGTCTTTGCGGCTGACATGGCCCGCATCTGGTACAAGGATTGGCTGTTCGTCCTCCCGTCCTGCGAGATCCCGAAAGCCGGAAACTACGTCGTCCACGAAATCGGCGCCTATTCCGTGGTCATCGTGCGCGGCAACGATGGCGAGATTCGCGCCTTTCACAATTCCTGCCGTCATCGCGGGTCTGTCCTGTGCAAGACCAAGAAAGGAACCGGTCCGAAACTGGTTTGCCCCTACCACCAGTGGACTTATGAACTGGATGGCAAACTGCTCTGGGCGCGCGAGATGGGTCCTGATTTCGATGCTTCGAAACACGGTCTGAAGCAGGTGCATTGTCGCAATGTGTCGGGAATGGTCTATATCTGCCTCGCCGATGAAGCCCCTGCGATCGAGGAATTCGCCGCGCAGACGGCGCGCTACCTTGCGCCGCACGATCTGGAAAACTCCAAGATCGCGTATGAGAGCACCATCATCGAAAACGGCAACTGGAAGCTGGTCTGGGAGAACAACCGGGAATGCTATCACTGCTCGGGAAACCACCCGTCGCTGTGCCGGACCTTCCCCGACGATCCGCGCGCCATCGGCAATGACGACAGCGGCGAGATGAACGGTTTGCAACAGCAGCACAGTGCACGCTGCGAAGCGGTTGGCGCGCCGTCCGCCCATCTGGAATCGGCGTTGGGCGACTGGCGTTTCGTGCGCACGCCGCTGCTCGAGGGCGCCGAAAGTTATACGATGGACGGCAAGGCGGCCGTGTCCAAGCCGAACTCGTCCATTCCGTTCAAGGATGCCGGGTCGCTGCTGAAATACAAGTATCCCGGCACCTGGAACCACTTCTTGTCCGACCACATCATCCTCTTCCGGGTGACGCCGATCAACGCGACCCAGACCGAGGTTTGTACCAAGTGGCTGGTCCACAAGGATGCGGTCGAAGGACAGGATTACGATGTGAAGCGGCTGACCGAAGTCTGGGTCGCCACGAATGACGAAGACCGAGAAGTTGTCGAGAACAACCAGCGCGGCATCCAGTCGCCCGCCTATGTTCCCGGCCCCTATTCGCCGACCCATGAGGGCGGCAACATCCAGTTCACCGACTGGTACGCGACCACGATGATCCGTGCGATCACCGGCGGCGCGACCCCGATTGCGGCGGAATAAGACCATGGCGCTCGATATCGACATGACGACAAGCGGTGAAGACGGGATCTGGCACGATTCTGAACCGCTGGTCTGCTGCGCTGTAGTGCCCGAGGCACCCAATACCGCGACGTTCAGCTTTGTTTCGCCTTCAGGTCGGCAATTCCGCTATGAGCCTGGGCAGTTCTTGACGCTCGAACTGCCCGTGCCGGGTGGCACCGTCTGGAAGACCTACACGATCTCATCGTCGCCCTCGCGGCCGCTGACCCTTTCGGTCACGGTCAAGGCTCAGCCGGGCAGCATCGGCACGCGCTGGATGCTGGATCACTTGCGGCCGGGCATGACGATCAAGGCAACAGGCCCGGCCGGCATTTTTACCCTGCCGCGCAAGGAACAGAAGAAGTATCTGTTTATCTCGGCGGGGTCGGGGATCACGCCATCCTTGGCGATGACGACCTATCTGTATGATCGCGGTACCGATATCGACGTGGCCTTCGTGCATTGCGCCCAACGTCCGCAGGATATCATCGCGCGCCAGCGGCTCGAGCAGATGGCGTCGCGGGTTCCTTCCATCAAATTGTTCTTCATCGTCGAGGAAGACGACCCCTACCGCGTTTGGACCGGCTTGCGGGGCCGTCTGAACCAGCTGATGATCGGCCTGATCGCCGGGGACTACCTCGAACGCGAGGTCTATTGCTGCGGTCCTGAACTCTTCATGGACGCTGTGCGCGAAATGCTCATCGGCCTTGGCTACGACATGAAGCACTACCACCAGGAAAGCTTTGTCGCGCCAGTCAAGAAGGAAGAGCAGCTTCCCGAACATGACGATGTGGTACCGGATGAAGAGGCAAAGGCAAGCGTCGCCTTCACCCAGTCCGATGTGACCGCCGATTGCCACGAAACCGATACGGTCCTGGCCGTGGCCCGCAGCGCTGGGATTGTCATACCGTCGGGCTGCACTTTTGGCGTTTGCGGCACCTGCAAGGTGCGCAAGACCGCAGGCGAAGTGCACATGGTCCACAATGGCGGCATCTCGGAGGACGACATCGAAAGCGGTTATATTCTGGCCTGCTGCTCGAAACCGATCGGCCCAGTCGAGATCGACGCCTGACCTGGCCCGCCGCGTGCGAGTCGGAGTCGTTTGTTGTCGTAACCGCTTCGCAATTCGTCACGAGCGGCATCTGCCTTGGCGCCATTGTATCTGCAACCCCAGAGGAGGCCGCCATGACTGAAACACTGACCCGACCCCGCGCCCGTTCCGGTGGTCGCTCTGCACGCCGCACATTGCGCACGACCCGCGATTTCACCATGCTGCCGGGCCTGACACGCGCCTTGCCGCTTTGCGAAGTGATGGATGGTGCGCAAGTTGAACAGATCGACGCGGCTTCGATGAATATCCTCGAAAATATTGGCGTCGTGTTTCGCGACCCGATCGCCTTGGAGGACTGGAAGAAGGTCGGTGCCAAGGTTGTCGGAGAGCGGGTCTATCTCGACCGCGGCCTTGTGCGCGACCTCATCGCCACGATCCCGGCGGACTTCACCTACTCCGCGCGCAACCCGGCCAAGAATGTCCGCCTCGGCGGGCCGCACTCGATTTTCGTGCCGATGACCGGAGCGCCCTACCTGCGCGATCTCGACGACGTGCGCCGCAACCCGACGCTTGACGACCTGGCGATGTTCCACAAGCTCAGCCACATGATGCCGGCGTTACATTCCTCGGCGCATCACATTGTCGAGCCCTATGATCACCCGATCAGCCAGCGGCATCTGCGCATCACCTATTCGTCGATGAAGTATTCCGACAAGACCTTCATGGCGATGACCACCAGCCCGAAGAACGCCGAGGACGTGATGGAGATGTGCGCCATCCTGTTCGGCGCGGAGTTCATGGAGCAGAACCCGGTCACCACCGGCAACTGCAACGGCAACTCGCCGCTGGTCTGGGACGAGACGATGCTGGGCGCGATGCGCGCGCTGTGCCGACGCAACCAGCCGGTGCTGTGCTCGCCCTTCGTGCTGGGCGGTGCGAACACGCCGGCGTCGGTCCCAGCCACCGTGGCGCAGCTGAACGCCGAGGCGCTGAGTGCTCTGGCCTATACGCAGGTGATCCGGCGCGGCTGCCCTGCGATTTATGGCCACTATCTTTCCACCGTTTCGATGAAGTCCGGCGCCCCCATGGCCGGCACGCCCGAAATCAGCCTGATGAACTTCATGATCGGTCAGATGGCCCGCTATTATGGGGTGCCGTGGCGCACCTCGAACACGCTGGGCGGGGCCAAGACCTTTGACGCGCAGGCAGGCTATGAAAGCGCGACCACCCTCAGTGCAGTGCTGCATGCGGGCGCGAACTATATCTGGCACAGCGCCGGGTGGAACGAGGCCGGGATGCATTGCTCCGTTGCCAAGTTCGTTGTCGATGCCGAGCAATGCGCGATGGGCTACCGGATGGCTGAAGGTCCGAAATGGCACGACTTCGACCAGGCACTTGCCGCGATCCCAGACGTGGGTCCGGGCGGGCATTATCTTGGGCATCCGCACACTCAGGACAATTTCCAGACGGCGTTCTTCATGCCCGAACTGTTCGACAACAACTCGATCGAGCAGTGGGTAGCAGAAGGCTCGAAAGACATCACCCAGCGTGCGCTCGAGCACGCCCGCAAGCTCTTGGCGGAGTACCAGGAGCCGAAGCTGGACGAGGCAAAGGACGAAGAACTGCGTGACTACATCGCCCGACGCGAACGTGAAATTCCCGCGGCAGATGCATTGAACCAGGATCTCTGATGAATACCTCCCTGACTGGACCCGCCAAGGTTGGCGGGTCTTTTTTTACGCCCGCCGTCGCGACCGGACGCTGCGCGCCGCGTATCGCCGAAGTGCACATTTTTCAATACGACTTGCCGGTAAAGAACGGCCCGTATCGTATAGCCAGCGGAGATGTTCATTCGCTGACGACCACGCTGGTAAAGCTGGTGGCGGATGACGGCACGGTAGGATGGGGTGAAACCTGCCCCGTCGGTCCCACCTATGCCGAAGCGCATTCCGGCGGCGCATTGGCGGCGCTGCGTGCGCTGGCACCAGGCCTGCTGGGGGTGCCGGTCATGCCCGTGCCTCTGCACCGGCGGATGGACTCTCTGCTGTGCGGTCATGCCTATGCCAAGGCTGCGATCGACATCGCTGCACACGATCTGTGGGGGCGACACTTGGGTGTCAGTGTTTCTGATCTACTTGGCGGCGCCGTGACGGACCGGGTGCCTTCCTACTATTCCATTGGCGTTGCCGAGCCGGACGAAGCAGCGGGCATCGCGGCAGAGAAGGCGCGTGAAGGCTATCCCCGACTGCAGGTCAAGCTGGGCGGGCGCGCGGTTGACGCGGATATCGAAGCGTTGCGCAAGGTCTGGGAAGCGATCCGAGGCACGGGTATGCGCTTGGCCGCGGATGGCAATCGCGGATGGACGACCCGCGACGCGCTGCGTGTCAGTCGGGAATGCCCGGATATCCCGATGGTGTTGGAACAGCCTTGCGACACGCTCGAAGAACTCGCCCGCATCAGACCGCTGTGCCATCATCCGATCTATCTGGATGAAAGCGGGACCAGCCTGAATACGGCGATCACCGCTGCCGGAACCGGCCTTGCCGACGGGTTTGGAATGAAGATCACAAGGATCGGCGGACTGCATCCGATGCGCGCGTTCCGCGACATGTGCGCGGCGCGCAACCTGCCGCACACATGCGATGACGCCTGGGGTGGGGATATCATCGCGGCAGCCTGTGTGCATATGGCGGCGACAGTTGCACCGGAACTTGCCGAAGGCGCGTGGATTGCGGCCCCTTATATCGAGGGCCACTATGACACGAGCAACGGTATCAAGATCCAAGACGGTCACATCGCCCGTCCGACAGGTGCGGGGCTTGGCGTGACACCGGACGAGTCGATATTCGGTCCCCCAGTTGTTTCGGTCTGAATGAGGTGAGCATGGCGGCTTTCGACGGGAGAAGAGCGCTCGTTACCGGCGCGGCGGGAGGAATTGGACAGGCGATCACACGAATGCTACGGGCGCAGGGAGCACGTGTCGCAGTTGCAGACCGCATGCTGACGGACATCGTTGCCGATGCACATCTGCCCGGTGACTTGCGGGATGCGTCCTATGCTGATGGCCTGCCCAAGGCTGCGCATGACGCGCTGGGTGGCTTGGACATCGTAGTCAACAACGCGGGCGTCATCATCCGCGGACCAGTTTCCGAAACGACAGACGACGATTGGGACATTTCGCTGGCTGTCAACCTCGAGGGGCCGTTCCGGATTTGCAGGGCTGCCATCCCCCTGATGGCTGCAACCGGAAACGGAGCAATTGTCAACGTGGCGTCCTGCTGGGGTCTTCGGCCCGGACCGAACCACGCGGTCTATTGCATGACCAAAGCCGCGCTTGCGTCATTGACGCAATGCATGGGTATGGATCACGCCCATCAAGGCATTCGGATCAACGCGGTCTGTCCGAATGAAGTGAACACTCCGATGCTGCGCACGGGATTTGAAAAACGCGGTTTCGATCCGGATACGGCGGTGGCGGAGTTGGGCAAGACCGTGCCGCTTGGCAGAATCGCCGAACCCGAAGACATCGCTGAGGTCGTGCTGTTTCTTGCCTCTGATGCCGCGCGCTACATGGTGGGCGCGCTTGTCGAGGTCAACGGGGGAAAAGCGGTCCAATGAAACGGTTCCAAGACAAGGTGGCGCTGGTCACAGGCGGTCGAAGCGGCATCGGCCAGGCCATTGCAAGACGTCTGGCCAGCGAGGGCGCGCAGGTAATTACCGCGCAGCGCGGGCCTGATCCAGAGTTCCAGCATGTCGAAGCTGATTTCACCGATCCGGCCAATCCCGAAGCCGTTGTCGCAGAGGTCCTGCGTCGGGCAGGGCAGCTGGACGTTCTGGTGAACAACGCGGGCATGATGCAGGAAGCCCGGGTTGAAGAGATGTCGCTGGACGATTGGAACCGCAGCGTTGCCATCAACCTGACTGCGCCTTTCATGATGATCCGCGCCGCCCTGCCACATCTGCGCAAGACGCGGGGGAGCATCGTGAACACCGGCTCGATCGAGGGGCTGGGCGCGAACCCGCACCACGCCGCCTATTGCGCGACCAAGGCCGGGTTGCACGGGTTGACACGCGCCGTCGCGGTCGATCACGGGGCCGAGGGCATCCGCTGCAACGCGGTCGCACCGGGCTGGATCGACACCGACCTGAACACTGCCTTTGTCGACAGCATGCCCGACCCGAAAGGCTTTCGCGATGAGATCGCGCGCATCCACCCGGCAGGCCGCACCGGGCGGCCCGAAGAAGTGGCGGCGTTGGTCGCTTTCCTCGCTGCCGAGGAAAGCGGTTTCATCACCGGGCAGGTCTACACCGTCGATGGCGGGCGCATGGCCAAGCTGAGTCTGCCGCAGGTGTGATGCCCCGCCCGGGGGAGGGGCGTCATTCGTTTCCTGCGCGCCATTCCTTCCACCGCAGTACGGCGTTAGCACCGATCTGCTGAAAGGGCTGCGGGGGCAGGCGCTTGGGCTTCGCCTCGGCGGTGAAGTGGCGGGTAACGTCACTATCGACACCGCAGGCCAGTTCCGCCGCGCCTATGCCCGTAAGCGTGCCGCGCGCGGTGCCAAGCCCGTTCTGCACGCAGCCCGAGAACAACCCGTCATCGAGCTTGCGCATCACCGACACGCCGTTCAGCGTCAGGCACAGGTGGCCGGACCAGGCGTGCTCCATCTTCATCCCGGCCAGTTGCGGAAAGCGTTGGTCGAACTTGCGCTGCATGACGCGGGCGGCGCGGGCGACATGGCCCGGACCGATTCGGCGCCCCGGCGCGAGGGTCGCGCAGGTCCGGGTCACGATGCGGTTGCCGCCCTGGCCGGTGTCGATCCGGCGCACGGTCGTCCCCATCGGGTCCGACGGGGTGATGCCCCAGCGGCTCTGCCCGCCCAGCTTGGCTAGGGCGTCCGCGTTCAGCTCCGGCGTCATGACCGCATAGAGGAAAAGCTGCATAAGCCGCCCCTTTTCAAAGCCGAAGCTTTCGAGGTGGCCGTTCACCGTCAGGATCACGCGGCCCGCGCTGATATCGCCCGCCGCCGTTTCAMCCCGCCACGCCGTGCCCTGACGGGTCAGTGCGGTGACGGCGCTGTTCTCATGGATCGACACGCCCGCCCGCGACAGACCGGCGGCCAGGCCTCGGATATAGCCTGCGGGCTGAAGCATAACCGTGCCGGGCGTATAAAGCCCGGATTGGTAATGCCGCGAGCCGGTCAGCTCGGCCATGTTCTGTGCGTCCAGCATCTCCGACCCTTCGCCCAGTGAGGCCAGGTGTCGCGCGTAGCTTTGGTTATGCGCATGCGCCGTGTCGCTGGCCGCGCCGTTCACCTTGCCCGCGCGATCAAAGAAATTGCTGTCGATCTGGTATTCGTCGACGGCTTCACCGGCAAAGCCGATGGCGTGCCGGTTGAGTGCGATCATCGCGCGGTCATCGCCTGAGCCGGCGTAATCCTCAGACGTCAGTTCGTGCGGCAGGTCGATCATGAAGCCGGAATTGCGCCCCGCCGACCCTTCGGCGATGCGGCCTGCTTCCAGCACCACCACGGTTGCTTCTGGCTGAAGCTGCAGTACGCGGCGCGCGGCGGACAGACCCGCAAAACCCGCACCGACGATGACCACATCTGCCGTCCGCGCGCCCTGAAGCGCAGGACGCATTGGGGCAGGGCCCAGGATGCTGTTCCAGGCCGCCGGTCCCGGAAGGACCGGCAGGCGATCTACACGAATGCCCGTCAATCGACCGCCTCATCCGCATTGTCGCTGAGGTCGATCCAGATCGTCTTGAGCTGGGTGTACTGGTCATGCGCGTGGATGCCGTTGTCACGACCGCCAAACCCGCTCGATTTAAACCCGCCGAACGGTGTCGCACTGTCACCCTCGCCAAAGCTGTTCACCGTGACGGTTCCGGCCCGGATCGCCCTCGCGCCGCGGATCGCCCGTTTGACGTTGGCGGTAAAGATCGACGCCGCCAGCCCGTATTCAGTGTCGTTGGCCAAGGCGATCGCCTCGTCAAAGCTGTCCACGGTCAGGACCGACAGGACCGGACCAAAGATTTCCTCGCGCGCCTGCGGGGCGTCCGCCGTGACTTCGAGGATCGTCGGCTCGACGAAGCCGTCCTTGGCGCTGCCGCCCATCACAACCTTGGGTTCCTTCCCCAGATACGAGCAGACCTTGTCGAAGTGATCCCTCGACACCAGCGCGCCGACGCGGTTCACCGGGTCGAGCGGGTCGCCCATGGGCCATTCGCGGGCATGCGCCTTGATCCGCTCCAGAAGCGCGTCCTTGACGCCTTTCTGCACGATCAGGCGCGACGAAGCCGAGCAGTTCTCGCCCATGTTCCAGAAGGCGCCATTGACTACATGTGCCGCCACGCGGTCGAGGTTTTCGGCATCGTCCAGCACCACCGCCGGGTTCTTGCCACCCATCTCAAGCGTGACTTCCTTGAGGTTGCTCTCCGCGGCATAGCGCAGGAAACGGCGGCCCGTTTCGGTCGAGCCGGTAAAGCTGAGTGCGTCGACATCCATGTGACGCCCCAGCGGCTCGCCGACCTCGGGGCCGGAGCCGGGCAGCACGTTGAACACGCCTGCGGGCACGCCCGCTTCCATGGCAAGTTCTGCAACGCGCAGCGCGGTCAGGGACGTCTCTTCGGCCGGTTTCACGATCACCGAACAGCCCGCCGCCAGCGCCGGGCCGATCTTCCACGCCAGCATCAAGAGTGGGAAGTTCCAAGGCAGCACGAGGCCCACGACCCCCACGGGTTCGCGCACAACCATCGCGATGTGATCGTCCGAGGCGGGTGAGACCTGATCGTAGATCTTGTCGATGAGTTCCGCATGCCATTTCAGGCAATGGATCGTCTCGGGAACGTCCACGGTTTCGCAATCGTAGATCGTCTTGCCGCTGTCGAGGCTCTCCATCACGGCCAGCTCGCGCGCGTTGCGCTTCATCAGCTTGGCAAGGCGGATCAACACCTCCTTGCGTTCGCCCGGATGCAGGCGCGACCAGCGCCCGTCCTCGAAGGCGTCGCGGGCCTTCTGAACGGCGAAATCTACATCCTCGGCGCCGCAGGCCGCGACCTTGGCCAGCACATCGCCCGTCGCCGGGTTAATGGTGTCAAAGGTCGCGCCGGACGCGGCGGGCCGGAAGCTGCCATCGACAAAGACCTGTGTCGGCAGGGTCAAATCCGCTGCGATGGCCTTGTATTCCTCGGTTGTCAAAAGGTCGCTCATTCTGCTGCCTCCGCCTGTGTGCCGGCGTTTGCCCCGGCTTCGATTTCGGCCACCGTGCGTTTGAGCACGCGGACCACCTGTTCCAGCTGTCGTTTGTCGTCCTTGTTCAGGGGGCGCAGGGGTGGGCGCGGAGGACCGGCATAATTGCCCATCATCTCGCAGCCAAATTTGACGCACTGGATGAACTTGCCACCCTGTTCCAGCACGCGCATCAGCGGCATCATCGCGGACATGATCCGGCGGCCCTTGTCAAAGTCGCTCTCCACCCGGCAGGCGTTCCACAGCGCGATATGTTCTTTCGGCAGGAAGTTCGACCCGGCGCAGACCCAGCTATTGGCACCCCAGGCAAAGAATTCCAGCGCCTGATCATCCATGCCACAGGACATCTGAATATGCGGGTAGTCACGTGCCAAAAGGTGCACACGATTGATATCGCCTGAGCTTTCCTTGATCGCGCAGAAATTGCGGCTGCGGCCGACGCGATCAAGGAATTCCTCGCCCATGTCGATGCCCATACGGCCGGGGTAGTTGTACAGCATGATCGGCAGGTCGGCGGCGCGGTCGATCGCCAGCGCGTTCAGCGCGTTTTCGCGTTCGGTCGGCACCGCATAGGGCGGCGAGCCGACAAGCAGCGCGGCCGCCCCGATCTTGGCAGCGTGTTCCGCCATGGCAACGGAATCGGGCAAGCGGATTGACACGGTGCCTACAATGAGCGGCAGGCGGTCGCCGATCACGTCCTTGACGAAATTGGCGATTTCCATCCGTTCTTCGAGGCTCTGGGCATAGTATTCTCCCGTAGAGCCGCCGTTGATCAGGCCGTGCACACCGGAATCGATCAGATACTCGATCTGGGCGGCCAGCGCATCATGGTCGATACTGCCATCCTCGCGGTGAGGTGTGATAACAGGCGTGTAAATGCCGTCGAATTTCATAAGGCTCCTTTCTGGCCCAGGGCGCCCGGCGCAGGGCCAAGCGGGATCTGCATGCCAACTGGTGTGACAAAGCTTTCGATTTCTGCCCGCGACAGCTCCCAGTGATCGAGGGCAAGCTGGGCGGCGCCATCGGCGTCGCCGGCTTCAATCAGGTCGATAAACTGGTCGTGCTGATCAGCTGCAACGCTCCGTTGCGCTGCCATGGATTGATTGCGCGGGTTGTAAAAGGACATGCCGATCCGCGTGTGATCGATGAGCAGTCGCCGCAGACTTGGCGTCAGAAATTCGTTATCGGCCATTTCGCCGATGACTGCATGGAACCGCTGGTTCATCAAGGCGCGCTCGGCCGTGTCGCCGTCGCGGATTGCCTTGCGAAAGAGGGTTTGCGTATCTTTCAGGCGCATGATCTGCGCTTCGGTCGCGTGCTCGGCCGCAAGGCGCGAGACCGCAGCATAGAGCATCGGCGCAGCCATGAAGAAGTTACGCATCGTCTTGTGCGTCATCGGTGCAACTTGCGCGCCGCGATTCTTGTGAAGAACGACGTATCCCTCGCCGGCAAGCTGGTTCAGGACTTCACGCAAGGGCGGACGGGAGATCTCGTATGATTCGGACAGCTCGGCTTCTTCAAGATAGCTGCCGGGCTCGAAATCCTGTGTCAGAATCCGTCGGCGGATGTCTTCGACACACCGGACCTTCCTGCTGATTGATCTTTCGCTCACGAATCTGCCTCCAAAATAACCGTCTCGCGCATTGACATACGATAGTTTTCGGCAAGACCTTGTGTAGCTCAAGAAAAGACAACTTGTCTACAAGAGAAATTTGTGCAATCTCCAATTTGAGGGAGGACCATATGACAGAGCAATCAGAAGATGCGGTGATCCGCTGTGAAGGCGTCTGGAAAATCTTTGGCAAGCGCGCGAACGAGGCCCATGAGGCCATTCGCAAGAAAGGCTTAACCAAGGATGAAATCCGGGATCAGTACGACTGTGTCATCGGCGTTCAGGACGCGAGCTTCTCCGTCCGGCGCGGAGAAATCTTCTGCATCATGGGGCTGTCTGGATCGGGCAAGTCGACCCTGATCCGCCATATCAATCGACTGATCGAACCAACCACAGGGTCCATCTTTATCGAAGGCCAGAACATT
Source organism: Leisingera sp. ANG59 (assembly GCF_013317235.1). Taxonomy (GTDB): domain Bacteria; phylum Pseudomonadota; class Alphaproteobacteria; order Rhodobacterales; family Rhodobacteraceae; genus Leisingera. Next base: position 30,086 of record NZ_WLCM01000038.1, read on the forward strand.
AACGACGTGTCGCAAAAGGAACTGCGTCGCCTGCGCGCCGAAAAGATCGGCATGGTGTTTCAGAACATGGCCCTGATGCCGCATCGTACGGTTCTCGAAAACGTCGCCTTTAGCCAGGAAGTGCGCGGCCACGACGCCGGGGAACGCACCCGCAACGCGCTGCGCGCCATCGAGGCCGTCGAATTGAACGGCTGGGAAACCAAATATCCTGACGAATTGTCCGGCGGGATGCAGCAACGCGTCGGCCTGGCTCGAGCCATCGCGGCCGATCCGTCGATCCTGCTGATGGACGAGCCGTTCTCGGCGCTCGATCCTTTGATTCGACGTCAGCTTCAGGACAAGTTCATGTCCTTGTCCGCCGAGATGAAGAAGACGACGTTGTTCATCACCCACGACCTTGACGAGGCGATCCGAATCGGCGACCGCATCGCCATCATGAAAGACGGTGTGCTGGTGCAGATCGGTACACCCGAGGACATCGTGATGAACCCGGCGGACGAGTATGTCGCTGACTTCGTGGCGGGCATTTCCAAGTTGGAGCTTGTGTCTGCCGCCAGGATCATGGAGCCGCTTGATGCCTATACCCAACGGCGCGGCCCGCTGGACATCGACACTTGCCCTGAGGCGCACCCGGACCATTCGCTGGATCAGCTTGTCGACCTTTCGGTGTCTACCCAGCATCCGATCATCGTCAAGATCGACGGCAAGTCGCTTGGCGTCGTCACCAAAAACGCGCTCCTGCGCGGGATCAAGGGCGAGATGCCCTCAACCGAACAAGCTGCCTGAGCGAGGATATTTCCATGGCCGACGAAAAGACCTTCAATATCCTCGATCCTTTCAGTTCCGTCGATCTGGGCATTGCCGACAGCGCTGACGGCATCAAGCAATGGGCGATTTCCAACCGCGACATCATCCAGCCGATCAAGGCCGTCTTCAACGATATTGTGGTGGCGATTGATACCGCTCTGAATGCCGTGCCGCCGGTTATCATGCTGATCCTGATCACGCTGATCGCGTGGCAGGCCGCGGGCCGCCGCACTGCCATCGTCGTCGGCGCCTGTCTTGTGGCGCTCGGGTTCCTCGATCCGAACGCGTGGTCGCTGGCCATGACCACGCTTGCCATCGTGATTTCTGCGGTCATCGCCTGTTTCATCATCGGGCTGCCGCTGGGCATACTGGCGGCCAAGAATGATACATTCGAAAAGATCCTGCGCCCTGTGCTGGACCTGATGCAGACTATTCCGGCCTTCGTCTACCTCGTGCCGGTCGTCATGCTGGTCGGCATCGGCAATGTCTCGGGCGTGATCGTGACGATCATCTTTGCCCTGCCGCCGCTAATCCGCCTGACGTCTCTCGGTATCCGGGGCGTGAACCCGTCTGTCGTCGAGGCGGCGCGGGCCTTCGGCGCCAATCCCCGTCAGATCCTGCTCAAGGTTGAGCTCCCCTTGGCGACGCCGACCATCCTTGCAGGGGTCAACCAGACCATCATGTTGTCGCTGTCAATGGTCGTCATCGCCTCGATGATCTCGGTCAAAGGTCTGGGCAACGAAGTGTTGCGCGCCATGGGGCGCCTTGATGCCGGCAAAGCTATCGTTGGTGGCCTCGGCATCGTGATCCTCGCTATCGTGCTGGACCGCATTTCGCAGGGCATGGGCCAATCGGGCCGTGAACGCGGCCACCGGCACTGGTGGCAAGGCGGGCCAGTCGGTCTGTTTCTTCGCATGACACAAGGCAAGAACAAAAATGAGACTACTCCGCCGCGTACCTCCAAGACGTCGGCGGAATCCTAACCAAGCTGAACCTAACAGGGAGAACTCCAATGTTCAGATCGACCGTCGTTGCCGCTCTCGCCGCAACTACCTTCCTCTCAAGTGCCGCAATGGCACAAGACATGCCGGGCGAGGGCGTCACAGTGCGTCCCGTCATCGGCCTTATCGCCGAGGAATACTTCCAAAGCCGCATTCTCTTCCGCGCGCTCGAAGACCTGGGCTATGAGGTTGCAGAACCTCTCGAGGCCGAAATTCAGACGGCGCACCTGGCCGTCGGTACCGGCGATGCGGATTTCTATCCAATTCACTGGGGCAACCTGCACACCGCGTTTTTCGAGGAATCCGGCGGTGAGGACGTGCTCGAACGTCTCGGGCCACTTGTCGATGGCATGCTGCAAGGCTACTTGATTGACAAGGCATCCTACGATGGCGGTGTCACCAATCTTGGCGATCTGTCCGATCCAGCAGTGGCTGCCAAATTCGATTCCGACGGCGATGGAATGGCCGATCTTGCCGGTTGCGTCCCGGGTTGGGGCTGCGAGCGCGTGATCGAGCACCAACTGACCGAATTCGGCTTGCGTGACACGGTCACGCACAACCAGGGTGCCTACAACGCGATCATCGCCGACACCATCGCCCGTGCAGGCAATGGCGAACCGATCCTGTACTACACTTGGACGCCCTACTGGGTCTCTGGTGCGCTGGTTCCGGGTCAGGATGTGGAATGGCTAAGCGTTCCTTATACCTCGCTGCCGGATGGCGTCGAGGCCAACACCGAATTCAACGGAAAGAACCTCGGCTTTGCGGTGGACAGCATGTATGTCCTGGCCTCGGACGACTTCGTCGAAGCCAACCCGGCTGCTGCAAAACTGTTCGAGGTCGCGCGGATTGACGTCAATGATATCTCGGCCCAGAACAAGATGATGGCCGATGGTGAGGACGGGTCTGACGCGATCGACGGTCACGTCGATGCCTGGATCGAAGCCAATCGCGCAGCCTATGACGGTTGGCTGGAAGCCGCTCGCGCCGCTGCCAATTGATGAACACAACCGTGCGGTCCCAGTGGGCCGCACGGTGCCTGTCTTTTAGAGTCGTAGCGCATGCCCGAACCACAACATTTCGTCTTTGCGCTGGTTGAGGACTTTACCCATATGGCCTTTGCTTGCGCGGTCGACCCTCTGCGCATCGCCAACCTCATCTCGGACAAGCCACTCTATCGCTGGTCCTATGCTTCGCTCGATGGGGAATCCGCGTGCAGTTCCGATGGCACCAGAATTGAGGTCCAATACGCGTTCAAGGATTTGCCCGAGTGCGATCGCCTGTTTGTTTTATCCGGCATCGGAATGCAGTCCAAGGATCACACAGTCCTGCTGAACGCGCTGCGGCGCAAAGATAGAATGACCAAGACCCGCATCGGTGCTTTGTGCTCTGGCAGTTGGGTTCTGGCAATTGGTGGATTTCTAAACGGACGCGAGGCCTCCATCCATTGGGAATACCATGACAGCTTCATGGAAAAGTTTCCTGAGGTGAACCTTCTTCGGAATGTCTTCGTAGCGGACGGCAAGCATCCGACGGCGTCTGGTGGGACAGCTACGGCGGACTTGATGCTGCATCTGATTGCCCAGAATCACGGTCAGGATCTATCAATCGCTGTTGCCGATCAGATGGTCTACAATGCGGTCAGAGAGGCGACAGCGGCGCAGAAGGTTTCTCTTCAGTCCCGCAATGGGATGCGTAACCCTCATTTGGCAGCCGCTATTACTCGGATGGGGGAACAGCTTGAGAATCCTGTTTCTCCCTCGGCAATCGCAAGAGAGCTCGGTATCTCGACCAGACAGCTGGAGAGGTTGTTTGGAAAATACCTCAACGCGTCCCCCAAGAAATATTACATGGACATGAGGCTTGAGCGCGCGCGGCACCTCCTCGTCCAAACCGAGATGTCAGTTATGGATGTCGCGATGGCGTGTGGGTTCGAAAGCTCGGGACACTTCTCGCGGGTCTATCGCACGGCTTTTGGTTGTACCCCGATGATGCAACGTGGTCGGCTGGGCTAGGGGGGGCTGCCAACGGTGACGACAGGCTGCGAAACTGGGTTCACCCGAGCTGGGTAGCGGGAAAAATTGGGCGGGCCATAGCCCGCCCTGTCAAATCATTCCATCGCCAGTTGGATGCTGTCCCTGATCGGCGTTGTCGGCCTGCCGATAAGCGTCGAAAGTGTCTTGCTGTCGTTGAACAGGGCACCTTGGGCCGCCTTGGCATCGCTATCTGCGAGGATAGCCGCAAATCCCTCGGGCAGCCCGGCACCGACCAGCGCCTCGGTAAAGGCGTCTTGCGGCATATCGGAATAGGCGAGCGGTTTGCCCGTTACCTCGTATGCGTCCGTTGAAACTGCTCTGACGGTGTCGGTCTGCTGCCGTTAATGTCCATGATCGATAATGGACATCTTGAGGCACTTCATGGCGGGAAAGAAAGGGCAGAAGAAGCGGTTCTGGTCTGACGAAGAGAAACGCACGATCTGTCGGCAGACGCGCGCGCCAGGCGTTTCCGTGGCGCAGGTGGCACGTCGCTATGCGATGAATTCGAACCTGCTCTTCACATGGCTGAGGGA
>NZ_WLCM01000039.1 GCF_013317235.1 Leisingera sp. ANG59
CAGGTCACGCATATTTCGCAGCTGGTCTCCGGCATTGCCGAGGGCGCGGCGGAGCAGGCGACCGGCCTGAATGAGATCAACACCGGCGTCACCCAGCTGGACCAGGTCACCCAGCAGAACGCGGCGATGGTGGAGGAGGCCACCGCGGCCGGCCACATGCTGAAGACCGACGCGGGCAAGCTGGCCGAGCTGGTGGCCCATTTCAAGACCGCAGGCGGCCGAGCGAAGGCGGCCCCGGTGGCTGCGGCGGAGCCCGCCGCCGCCCCGGCTCCGGCGCCGACCGCCCATGGCAGCGATGACTGGGACATGCAGCCCGCGCCGCAGCCCGCCGCGKTGGCAGCGGGCGGCAATGCCGCCCGCGACCTGTGGCAGGATTTCTGATCCGAAACAGGTTCTTGCAGACCAAAAACGCCCGGGGAGAGATCCCTGGGCGTTTGCGTCTCGAGAGGGCGGGATGGGCGCCGTCCGGCGGATTGAAAGCGGTTCAGTCAAAATGCGGCAAAAATCCCCTGCAATACGGCGTGAAAGCGCGGGCGGGGCGTTGCGGGGTAGGGGTTTGTTAGAAACTGCAGCCTAAACAGGCAGGCTATAGACCTGCAAAGAAGGCTCTGAATATATGTCCAGAATACCCGCTTTTCTCTACCGCCTGCCTGTCCGTATCTACGCGCTTTCCGCACTTGCGCTTTCGCTGATGGCGCTGCTGACCTTCCTGCTGCTCTCGCAGTCCGTCAAAAACGCTTATGAGATGCGCTATACGGAGCTGCACAATGTGACCGACACAGCAGTCAGCCTGCTGCGCGATCTGGAAGAAGGGGTCCAGTCCGGCCGCTTCACGGTGGAGGAAGCCCGGGACATCGGCCGCGAACGGCTGACTGCGCTGCGATTCGGCGATTCGGGCTATGTCTTTGTCTTCGACCACGACCTGGTGGTTCAGGCGCACCCGATTGTGCCGGACTGGGTTGGAACCAACCAGGGCGCCTATGAGGATGTGACCGGCATCAAGGTGTTTCAGGAACTGGAGAAGATTGCCGCCGCCAAGGGCGCGGGCGAGCTGACCTATTACTTCAAGAAACCCGATTCGGAGGTGATGGAAGCCAAGATCGGTTATGTGCAGGCCTATCAGCCCTGGGGCTGGATCATCGGCACCGGCGCCTATGTCTCTGATATTGAGGCCGATGTGGCCAAGATGCGCAATGAGGCGCTGATCGTGCTTGGCATCAGCTTGGTGGCGCTGATGGTTGCCGCCTATTTTATCACCCGCGGCGTGACCGGCCCGCTGACCGGTCTCAAGAACCGCATGCAGACGATGGCGGACGGCGACACCAGCAGCGATATCCCCTCTGCCGATGCACGCAGCGAACTGGGGGAGATCGCCCGCACCCTGGACGTGTTCCGCCAATCGCTGATCCGCCAGCAGGAGCTGGAAGCGGCGGAGCACGCGCTGAACGAGAAGCGCAGCAAGGTGGTGGCGGCGCTCAGCGCCAAACTGTCGGACCTGTCGCAGGGCGACCTGACCGCGCAGATCACCGAGACCTTCCCGGAGGATTACGAGCAGCTGCGCCACGACTTCAACACCTCCGCGCGGAACCTCAGCGCCACCGTGGAGCAGGTGATCGCCGCCGCCGCCAGCATCCGCAACGGTGCCGCCGAGATCAGCCAGGCCTCCGACGACCTGTCGCACCGCACCGAAAGCCAGGCGGCGACGCTGGAGCAGACCGCCGCGGCGCTGGACGAGCTGACCGCGAGCGTCAAATCCGCCGCCGACGGCGCCCGCAGCGTCGAGGCGACGATGGAGGATGCCAAGGCGGAGGCCCGCACCAGCGGCGAGGTGGTGCAGAGCGCGGTCTCGGCGATGACCGAGATCGAGGAAAGCTCCAACCATTGCCGAGGGCGCGGCGGAGCAGGCGACCGGCCTGAATGAGATCAACACCGGCGTCACCCAGCTGGACCAGGTCACCCAGCAGAACGCGGCGATGGTGGAGGAGGCCACCGCGGCCGGCCACATGCTGAAGACCGACGCGGGCAAGCTGGCCGAGCTGGTGGCCCATTTCAAGACCGCAGGCGGCCGAGCGAAGGCGGCCCCGGTGGCTGCGGCGGAGCCCGCCGCCGCCCCGGCTCCGGCGCCGACCGCCCATGGCAGCGATGACTGGGACATGCAGCCCGCGCCGCAGCCCGCCGCGCGAAATGCGCCGCCAGGGCCGGATCTTCGGTCTGCGCTGCCAGCGCCTCGGCCCAGTAGCGGGCAAACCAGTAGTGGCTGTCGCGGTTGTCGGGCTGGCCGACCTTGCGCGAGGGCGAGCGGTTGTGGTCGAGGATGCCCTGGGTCGCGTCTTCAGCGGCCTTGCCCAGCACCCCGGCCTTGGCGTTGCCTTTGACGTCGGCCAGGAAGTTCAGAGATTCCCCCAGGGCGCAGAATTCACCCATCGAATCCCAGCGCAGGTGGTTTTCCTCGATCAGCTGCTGCACGTGCTTGGGGGCCGAGCCGCCGGCGCCGGTTTCAAACAGGCCGCCGCCCTGCATCAGCTTGACGATCGACAGCATCTTGGCCGAGGTGCCCAGCTCCAGGATCGGGAACAGGTCGGTCAGGTAGTCGCGCAGCACGTTGCCGGTGATGGCGATGCTGTCCTTGCCTGCGGTGATGGTTTCCAGCGACTGGCGGGTCGCTTCGCGCGGCGCCATGATCTGGAACTTGTCCGCAACACCGGCCGCCTCAAGCGCGGGCTTCACGTATTTGATCAGCTCGGCGTCATGGGCGCGGTTTGCGTCCAGCCAGAAGATCGCCTCGGAGCCGGTCAGGCGCTGGCGGTCCATTGCCAGCAGGATCCAGTTCTCAATCGGCGCCTTCTTGACGGTGCAGGAACGCCAGATGTCACCGGTCTCGACGTCATGGCTGTGCAGCGTCTCGCCGTTGGCCAGAACGATGCGGATGGTGCCGTCGGCCGGCGCCTCGAACGTGGTCGGGTGGGAGCCGTATTCCTCAGCCTTCTGCGCCATCAGGCCGACGTTGGCGACCGCGCCCGCGGTGGTCACGTCCAGCGCGCCGTTGGCTTTGAAGAAGTTGATGGTCTCGTCATAGACGGTGGAATAGCAGCGGTCGGGGATCACGCAGTTGGTGTCGCCCTTGTTGCCGTCCTGGTCCCAGCCCTTGCCGCCGGCGCGGATCACCGCGGGCATCGAGGCGTCGATGATCACATCCGACGGCACATGCAGGTTGGTGATGCCCTTGTCGCTGTCCACCATGTACATGTCAGGGCGCTCCGCATGCACCGCTTCGATGGCGGCGGTGATTTCGGCGTTGCCCTTCACGCGTTCCAGCAGGTCGCCCATGCCGGAGTTCGGGTTCACACCCAGCGCGTCCAGCTCAGCGCCGTATTTCTCGAACACAGGCGCCAGCCAGGCCTTGACCGCGTGGCCGAAGATGATCGGGTCGGAGACCTTCATCATGGTGGCCTTCATGTGCAGCGAGAACATGGTGCCGTCCGCCTTGGTGTCGGCAATCGCATCACCCAGGAAGGACGACAGCGCCTTCACCGACATGAAGGTGGCGTCGGCCACGGTGCCCTCTTCCAGCGGCCAGCCGTCTTTCAGCACGGTGACGGTGCCGTCCTTGGCCACGAACTCGATCCGCGCGGCACCGGCCTGCGCGGCAGTGATGGTGGCGGATTTCTCGTTGGCATAGAAGTCGTTGCCCGGCATCGACGACACTTTGGTCTTGCTGTCGGCCGACCATTCACCCATCGAATGCGGGTTCTTCTGGGCGAAGTTCTTCACCGCCTTGGCGGCGCGGCGGTCGGAGTTGCCCTCGCGCAGGACCGGGTTCACTGCCGAGCCCTTGATCGCGTCATAGCGGGCGCGCGCCTCTTTTTCGGCGTCGGTCTTGGGCTCTTCCGGGTAATCCGGGAGGTCGTAGCCCTGGCCCTGCAGCTCCTTGATGGCCGCGGTCAGCTGCGGCACCGAAGCGGAGATGTTCGGCAGCTTGATGACATTGGCGTCCGGGGTCTTCACCAGCTGGCCCAGCTCCGCCAGGTCATCGCTCTGGCGCTGTGCCTCGGTCAGGTTTTCCGGGAAAGCGGCGATGATGCGCCCGGCCAGCGAAATGTCCTTGGTGCCGACAGTGACACCGGCAGCGGCGGCGAACTTGCGGATGATCGGCAGGAAGGATGCCGAGGCCAGTTCGGGCGCTTCGTCTACAATGGTATACAATATGTCCGGGGTTTGATTTTCTGCCATGTTCCACAACCTTTCAGCGATCTCGGAGGCTTATTGGGCATCAGCACGGCCAGGCCGCGCCGGTTTCGGGTATTCCGGTGCTGCCGCGGCGGCGCCCTTGATTTCGGGCGGGTCCGGCCAAGGCAGCCATGTGTGTGGCCCCCATGTAGAACACGATTGCTGCGGGCGCAATGGTTTGGCGCGTCCGCACCCCCGCGCGGATTGCCGCGGCAGGGGGGAAGGGGGCTGCCCCGCAGGTTTGAAAAGAAGAGGGGCGCTGCCCCTCATGGCCTGGCGGCCAATTCACCCCGGAGTATTTTCCGCAAAGAAGAAAGGGCAGGAGGAGTGTTATTCGCGCAGCTCGTCCGGGGCGACGCCCCAGAGCTTTTTCTTGGGCGCCCAGCCGCTGTAGCCACCGGCGGAGATTTCGCACCAGTCGGGCTCGCATTCGCCAAGGCGCGCGACGACGCCCAGTTCGAATGCGGCGGTGACCGGCGCGCGGGTGTCGGGGCGTGCGTGCACGGTCAGCATGTCCTCTTCGATCAGGACGGTGCGCACGCCGGACAAGAGCGCGTAGTGCACCCAGCCGCCGGCGCCGTCGCGGTCCTGCACCCGGCGCCAGTGGCCGTATTCTGCGGTGATCTCCAGCGGCATTCCGCGGCGTTTGAACACCCAGTCGATCTTATGCGTCAGCGAGGGGCCGCGCCGCACGTTGCCGGTTGCCGCCTTCATCGAGACATAGCGGGGCAGGGGGAGGTTGGTGACGGGGCCGCGGGATTCGGCCGCACAGACGGTGGCAGTCAGCACCAGGGATGCCGCTGCCGCTGCCAGATGGCGGATTGCCATTGCCGCGTTTCTCACTGCCTGCTCGCCTCTTCGTTGCCCGGCCGGGTTGTGCCCAGCCTCTTGTTCCGGTCTTCTGCCCGTCTTGTTATGCCCCTGCTGTGCCCGGGAAAATTCCGGCTTGCAGGCAAGGGAATGCGGTTGGGTTCTTGTGCCTCTGCGCATCCTGCGCCACGATGCCACGGAGGCGTGCGGAATGAAAAGCCCAAGGGAGAGCACAAGTGCCAAGAGACCGATTGAGTGTTGTCGTTACGCGACGGTTGCCGGAACCTGTGGAAACCCGGCTGAGCGAACTGTTCAATGTGCGCCTGCGCGAGGATGACACGCCGATGACCCGCAGCGAGCTGGCGGCGGCCTTGAAGGATGCCGATGTGCTGGTGCCGACCGTCACCGATACCATCGATGCAGGTCTGCTGGGGCAGGCCGGCGACCGGCTGAAGCTGATCGCCAATTACGGCGCCGGCGTTGACCACATCGACGTGGCAACCGCCCGCCAGCGCGGCATCCTGGTGTCGAACACCCCTGGCGTGCTGACCGATGACACCGCCGACATGACCATGGCGCTGATCATGGCCGTCGTGCGCCGGATGCCCGAGGGGCTGGCGGTGATGCAGAAGGGCGACTGGCAGGGCTGGGCGCCGACCGCGTTCCTGGGCGGGCGCATCGCCGGGCGCCGTCTTGGCATCCTCGGCATGGGCCGGATCGGCCAGGCGGTGGCCAAGCGCGCCGCCGCATTCGGGATGCAGATTCACTACCACAACCGCCGCCGCCTGCGCCCGGAGATCGAGGAGAAGCTGGAGGCGACCTATTGGGAGAGTTTGGACCAGATGGTGGCGCGGATGGACGTGATTTCCGTCAACTGCCCCTCGACGCCTTCGACCTTCCATTTGATGAACGCGCGGCGGCTGAAGCTGATGAAACCTTCGGCGGTTATCGTGAACACATCGCGCGGCGAGGTGATCGACGAGCACGCGCTGACCCGTATGCTGCGCGCCGGCGAGATTGCGGGCGCCGGCCTCGACGTTTACGAGCACGGCACCGACATCAACCCGCGCCTGCGCGAGCTGCCCAATGTGGTGCTGCTGCCGCATATGGGCTCCGCCACCATCGAGGGTCGCATCGAGATGGGCGAGAAGGTGCTTTTGAACATCAAGACCTTCGAAGACGGCCACCGGCCGCCGGATCAGGTTGTGCCGTCAATGCTTTGAGTCTATCGGCGGGAAACCGCCACCACTCAGAGCAAGAAGACTGAACACCATGCGCAATTCCCTGATTTCCGCCCTCCTGTGCGTTCTGGGCGCACTGCCTGCTGCTGCGCAGGACTGGCAGGCCGCCACCGAGCTGGACCTTTCACTGGCCCGCAACGGCCGCAACGGCAATGCCCTGAACAGCTCCAGCGGCCCGCTGGAAGAGATTGAGGACTATTCCATGGCCCGCATCGCCGCCCGGATGGCGCTGCAGGGCAGCAGCCCGTTCCGCCTGCAGCTGGGCCTGCTGCATGATGAGGGCAATGCCGAAACCATCGTTGATGGCGGCGACAGCGACGACACTTATGACGGCAGCAGCCAGCTGTCGCTGCAGCTGGGCCTGGCCGGCGAGCGCCACTATTTCGGCGGTTTCGCCGCCGCGGGCGAGGTTGCCTTCAACCCTGATGACAGCGACCAGGATGCGGATTACGGCGCCTACGGCCTGGAAGCCGCCTGGCACACCGGCGGCCTGACCCTCAGCGGACAGATCGGCCGCCTGGATTCCGAGGCGGAGGACCCGGAAACCCTGTCGGATGCCGGCTTTGTGGCGTTGAACGCCGGCTATGCGCTGCAGGACCAGACCTGGATCAGCGGACGGGCGGCCCATGCAAGCGGCAACCAGGATACCGACTCCGGCAGCGGCCGGGACCGGGTGGACCTGCTGGCGCTGGGGCTGGAAATCGAACGCGGCTTCCCGATTGCCGGCGGCCATCAGGCGTCGCTTTACGGGGCGGCCGACTGGGTGGAGGTGCGCGAAGGCAGCAGCTCCGGCAGCCCGGATGAGGTCTCCGACCTGGTGATCAGTTTTGGCCTGCGCATCACTTTCGGCGCGCAGGGAGCAGCCGAGCGCAACCGCCGCTTTGCCCCGCGCCTGCCGGAGTTCGGACGCTGGCTGGGTGCCGTTCCTGCGGTTGACTGATCCCGCGCTGCCGCTGTTTCCCCGTGTGCTGCCCCCCGGCTTGGTCTAGGCTGAGCGCCAGCACATAAAGGAGAGGACGGCTTATGCGGTATTCAGCACTCATCTTGGGCCTTCTGGCCGGCAGCAGCGCGCTGGCGCAGGAGGCCGCCGATGCGGTTGCCCCCGAAGCGGCAACCGCTGGCACATTTGAGGCGATTTCCCCCGATGTGGCCGCCGCGCTTGAGGCCAAGGCAAGCGGTGAATCTGTTGAAGCCGATAACTGGATGGTGGCCGCCGCCAACCCGCATGCGGTGGAGGCCGGCGCTGCCGTGCTGCGCGCAGGCGGCACTGCGGCGGATGCGATGGTGGCGGTGCAGACCGTGCTGGGGCTGGTGGAGCCGCAGTCCTCCGGCCTGGGCGGCGGGGCGTTTCTGGTCTGGTATGACGCCGCGACGGGCGATTTGACCACGCTGGACGGGCGCGAAACCGCGCCGCTGGCGGCGACGCCGACCCTGTTCCAGGATGAAAACGGCGAGCCGCTGAAGTTCTTTGAGGCAGTAGTCGGCGGCCGTTCCGTCGGCACCCCCGGCACCCCCGCGCTGCTGGAAGAGGCGCACCGCCGCTGGGGCCGCGCCAACTGGCCGTCGCTGTTTGAACCGGCGATAAAGCTGGCAGAGGAGGGGTTTGCCGTCTCGCCGCGTCTGGCCGCGCTGGTGGAGGCCGATGCCGAGCGGCTGGCGCGCGCCCCGGCGACAGCCGCCTACTTCCTGCCGGAGGGCGAGCCCATTGCCGAGGGCGCAACGCTGTTGAACCCAGACTATGCCGCCACCCTGCAGGCGCTGGCTGAGGGCGGGGCGGGAGCGTTCTATTCCGGTCCCATCGCGGCGGAGATCGTGCGCGCCGTGACCGCTGACGAGGGCAATCCCGGTGTGCTGTCCGCCACCGATCTTGCGCTCTATCAGGTCAAGGAGCGGCCGGCGGTCTGCGCCGCCTACCGCGATTTCGAGGCCTGCGGCATGGGGCCGCCGTCCTCCGGCGCGCTGACCGTGGGGCAGATCCTGGGGATGCTCGGGAACTATGACCTCGCGGCGCTGGGTGCAGACAGCGCCGAGGCCTGGCGGCTGATCGGCGATGCCTCGCGTCTCGCCTTTGCCGACCGGGGCCGCTACATGGCCGACAGCGACTATGTGCCGGTGCCCGCCCACGGGCTGGTGGCGGCGGATTACCTGGCCGGGCGGGCGGAGCTGCTGCAGGGCGATGATGCGCTGCCTGAGGTGGCGCCCGGCGCCCCGGAGTTTGACCACGCGCTGATGCTGGCGGATGATGAGGCGATCGAGCTGCCTTCGACCTCGCATATCTCGATCGTGGACCGGTACGGCAACGTGCTGTCGATGACCACGACCATCGAGAACGCCTTTGGCTCGCGGCTGATGGCGGGCGGGTTCCTGTTGAACAATGAACTCACGGATTTCTCCTTCCGCACCCATGCGGACGGCGTGCCCATCGCCAACCGGCTGGAGCCGGGCAAGCGGCCTCGCTCCTCCATGGCGCCGACCATCGTGCTGAAGGACGGTGAGCCGGTGCTGGCCATCGGCTCACCCGGCGGCAGCCGCATCATCGGCTATGTGGCGAAGTCGATCATCGCGTGGGCCGATTGGGGGATGGATATTCAGGAGGCGCTGGCGCTTCCGCATCTGGTGAACCGCTTCGGCACCTATGATGTGGAGGCGGGAACCAGTGCAGAGGACCTGTCGGAGGCGCTGACGGAGATGGGCTATGAGGTGAACGTGCGCGACCTCACCTCCGGCCTGCATGCGATTGAGATCGGCGAAGGGCTGAAGGGGGCCGCCGACCCGAGGCGCGAGGGGATTGCGCTGGGCGGCTAAGGGTTCCGCCCGGTCTGCCGGCCGGCCGCTGCCCGCAATGCAATACGGGAGAGCTACGGGGTTCTGGGTATTGCTTGCCTTCGAGCCACGCGCGTAGGTTAACAGGTGAATTGTCCAGGGGCCGCCGCCCCATTGCCAGGGAGGCCGCCATGGTCCAAGCCACATCACTGCCGCGCAACGAGGCCGGGATCGCCGCCGCCGTCGAGGCGCTGTCCGGGCAGTTCGGCGACCGGCTGCAAACCGGCCAGGCGATCTGCGAGCAGCATGGCCACACCACCACCTGGATCACCAACCAGGCCCCGGATGCGGTGGTGTTCCCGACCTCCACCGAAGAGGTGGCGGAGATCGTCAAGGTCTGCGCCGAACACGGCGTGCCGGTCATTCCTTTCGGCACCGGCACCTCGCTGGAGGGGCATGTGAACGCGCCCGCCGGCGGCATCTGCGTCGACATGATGCGGATGGACAAGATCCTGGCGGTCCATGCCGAGGATCTCGACGTGGTGGTGCAGCCCGGCGTCACCCGCGAGCAGCTGAACACCTACCTGCGCGACCAGGGCCTGTTCTTCCCGATTGATCCCGGCGCCAATGCCTCGCTCGGCGGTATGGCCGCGACCCGTGCCTCGGGCACCAACGCGGTGCGCTACGGCACGATGAAGGACAATGTGCTGGGTTTGGAGGCGGTGATGGCCGACGGCGGCGTGATCCGCACCGCGCAAAGGGCCAAGAAATCCTCGGCCGGCTATGACCTCACCCGCCTGCTGGTCGGCAGCGAGGGCACCCTGGGCCTGATTACCGAACTGACCCTGAAACTGCAGGGCATCCCGGAGGCGATCCGCTCCGCCCGGTGTTCCTTCCGCAGCGTAGATGAGGCCTGCCGCGCGGTGATGATGACCATCCAGTACGGCATTCCGGTGGCCCGCATCGAACTGCTGGACGAGATGAGCGTGCGCGCCGCCAATGCCTATTCCGGGCTCGACCTGCCGGAAACGCCGCTGCTGCTGCTGGAATTCCACGGTTCCGACGCGGGCGTGGTGGAGCAGGCGGATATCTTTGCCTCCATCGCCGAAGAGTTCGGCGGCTTCGACATCGCCGCCACCTCGACGCTCGAGGAGCGCAGCAAGCTCTGGCAGGCGCGTCATGACATGTACTGGGCCTGCCTGCAGCTGCGCCCAAGCGCCAAGGGGATCTCCACCGATGTCTGCGTGCCGATCTCCAAGCTGGCGGAATGCGTTGCCGCTGCACGGGAAAAGGCCGAAAACATGGGGCTGCTGGCGCCGATGGTCGGCCACGTGGGCGACGGCAACTTTCACGCGCTGCTGCTCATCGACATGGAGAGCGACGCGGAACGTCAGAAGGCGGACGAATACATCGGCTGGCTGAACGAGATGGCGATCGAAATGGACGGCACCTGCACCGGCGAGCATGGCATCGGCCAGGGCAAGCGCCCCTATCTGCAGCAGGAGCTGGGCGAGGCCACCCGCTACATGGCGGCGATCAAGGCGGCACTGGATCCGGAAAACATCCTGAACCCGGGAAAGATCGTCGAGATGTGAGCAACCGGACCCGCCAGCGTCCTGCTTTGGATCAACGGAGGAAGCTGAGTATTTGGGCAAAGAAGAAGAGCAAACCGTCTCTTCTTCTTTGAAAAAATACTCGCCGCGCAAAGGCAGCGGCAAACGCAATGCCCGGGGTGTTGCGCAGTCGGCGTACGCCGGTCTCACGACATTTTAAGTCCGGTCTGCCATGATGCTGATTGATCGCGGTCATTGCCGGGCCTGACACCCCCGGCATCATGGAACAGGGCCCTTTGGCACGGGCACGCACAAACGACGTTTCGCGTGCGGGAGCAACTCTCCCGTCCCGCCTCCGCCCCCTGGCGGCGCCGCCATTCCTTACCGCTGATGTTCAGCATTTCAGATGCGGAACGCACAGCAGCAGACACCAACCGGCAGGGCAGCGGCCCTGGCCGGATACAGGCAATTGCACCGGCTTTTCCCTGAATTGCCGGATTGCCGCCGTAATTCTGCGCCAGGTTTATAAGTGGTGTGAACAGCACGGCAGGTGCGGACCCGGAGGGCAGAGATGGGACTGAAGAAAGCGATGGGCATTCTGGTGTTCAGCATCCAGGGGGTGGTCGGCTATGACTACTACATCCAGACCCGTGACGCGGGGCTGAACTGGGGCGATCTCAGTGCAACCGACTATGGCACCATTGTGCAGGACCGCATCGCCCGCGCCCGCGCCGGACGGGACAGCGCCGGGCTTAACGCCCACGAGGGCAGCGAGTCGGTCTGGGGCGAGGTTGCCAGCTATGGCAGGAGTCTGCTGGGCGGCGGCGACCAGATGGCGCAGGCAGAGACCGGCGAGGCCGCCGGGGGATCGCAGCCGGATTGCATCCGGCGCGGCAATGTCGCGGATTGCTGACGCGCCGCAAATCAGCGTGAATTGAAAGCAGCAGGGGGCCGCGGCCCCCTTTTGCTTGCGCAGAAAAACGCCATTTCCGGCAGGGCTGCCGCCAGAATCCTGTATGCTGTGGCGCGCAAGGTCGGTTTTGGATGTTTTTGCGTCGGCCTGATTTTGCGCGGATTTCAATGCGCGGGCATAACCACTGCCAAGAATCTCATTAAGCTGGAGAGCGGGAGAATGAAAACCCAAGTCAAAGCACTTGTTGTTGGCGGCGGCGCCGTCGGCACCTCGATTGCCTATCACCTGGCCAAAGCCGGCTGGGAAGACGTCATGCTGATCGAGCGTGACGAGCTGACCTCCGGCTCGACCTGGCATGCAGCCGGCCTTCTGCCGCTGTTCAACATGTCCTATGCGACCACCCACATCCACAAGTACTCGGTCGATTTCTACAAGACCCTGGAAGAGGAAACCGGCCTGAACGCCGGCTTTGCCGTGGTGGGCAACCTGCGTATGGCGCAGACCCAGGAGCGCATGGACGAATACATGCTCTATGCCTCCACCGCAGAGACCTGCGATGTGGACTATGAGTGGCTGACCCCGGATCAGATCAAGGAGCGCTGGCCGCTGATCGAGACCGGCGACCTGAAGGGCGCGATCTACCACACCGAGGACGGCTACATTAACCCGGCAGACGTGACCCAGGCGATGGCCAAGGGCGCCCGTCAGCGCGGTGTCGAGATCGTCCGCAAGATGCAGGCCGATGCCTTCCACTGGACCGGCACCCACTGGGAAGTCACCTGCACCAAGATGGTCGAGAAGGGCGGCAACCTGGTGCCCTCCGACGAGCAGGTGGTGATCACCGCCGAGCACGTCGTGACCGCGTCGGGCAACCACGCGCAGCGCACCGCCAAGATGCTGGGCATCAAGATGCCGGCGATCCCGGTCGAGCACACCTTCATCGTCATGGACAAGGACCCCGAGCTGGTCAAATGGCGTGAAGCCGGCAACCCCGAGCACCCCGTTGTGCGCGACGCCGACAATGAATCCTATGCCCGCGAAGAGCGCGGCGGCTGGATCCTGGGCATCTACGAGCGCGGCGCGCCCGCACAGTTCGAGCACGGCGTGCCGGACAGCTTCCGCGCCGACCTGTTCCCGCTGGATCTGGACCGGATCGCCGAGCAGTACATGGCGATGGCAGAGCGCGTGCCGTCCTGTGCGGAATCCGGTCTCAAGGACGACTTCAACGGCCCGATCTGCTACACCCCGGACGGCAACCCGTTGGTCGGCCCGGCGCCGGGCCTGCGCAACATGTGGCTGGCGGAAGGCTTCTCCTTCGGCATCACCGCCGCCGGCGGCACCGGCTACTACCTGGCGCAGATGATGGTGGACGGCGAGGCCGAGATCGACATGGCGTCGCTCGACCCGAAACGCTACTCCTCCAACTGGATGACCACCGAGTTCGCGGCCCGCAAGAACGAAGAGTGCTATGAGCACGTCTACATCCTGCACCACCCGGACGAAGAGCGCCAAGCCTGCCGTCCGCTGCGCACCGCGCCGGCATACGACCGCCAGAAGGCCCGCGGCGCACAGTTCGGCTGGGTTAACGGCTGGGAACGCCCGAACTACTTCGGCCCGCTGGACGCGCCGGAGAACTTCGACCACGACGCCCGCTCCTTCCGCCGCGGCGGCTGGTGGCAGTATGCTGTGGAAGAGGCGAAAGCCGTGCGGGAAGGCGTTGGCCTGATCGACGCAACCGCCTTCACCAAGCATGTTGTCAAAGGCCCCGGTGCCACCCAGTTCCTCGACTGGTTCACCTGCAACAAGCTGCCGAAGGTCGGCCGCATCAACCTGACCTACGCGCTGACTGTTGCCGGCACCACCCGCACCGAGTACACCATCGTCCGCAACGGCGAGAACAACTACTATCTGGTCTCCGCCGGCGCCTGGTCCGAGTATGACGCGGACTTCCTGCGCAAGGCCGCCGAAGACAAGATGGAAGAGTTCGGCTACATCGAGATCCAGGACGTGACCAGCCAGTGGGGCGTCTTCGCCATCGCAGGCCCCAAGTCCCGCGACGTGCTGAAAGAGGTGATCGTCGACGCCGATCCGGAAACAGCACTGTCCAACAAGCGCTTCCCCTGGCTGTCGGCCAAGCAGATCGAACTGGGCATGTGCCCGGTCAATGCGATCCGCGTGGCCTACACCGGTGAGCTGGGCTGGGAGCTGCATCACCCGATCGAGATGCAGAACTACCTGTTCGACCTGCTGGAGAAAGCCGGCGAGAAGCACGGCATGAAGCTGGTCGGCGCCCGCGCCCAGAACTGGCTGCGCCAGGAGAAGAGCTACCGCGCCTTCGGCAACGAGCTGGGCCGCGACGCGACCCCGCTGGAAGCCGACCTGCCGCGCTTTGTCGACCTGGAGAAAGACTTCCACGGCAAGGAAAAGCTGATCGAGACCGGCGTCCGCGTGAAGTGCTGCACTCTGCTGATCGACGGTCCGGCCGATGCCGACCCCTGGGGCCGCGAGGCGCTTTATGCCGAAGACGGCACCCGTGTGGGCCGCCTCACCTCCGGCGGCTACTCGGTTGCCTTCGAGAAATCCATCGGCATGGGCTATGTGAAGCCTGAGCACGCGGTGGAAGGCACCAAGCTGAAGGTCAAGATCCAGGACAAGCTGTGGGATGCGGTCGTGACCTGCGACAGCCCCTACGATCCGAAGAACGCGACAATCCGCAAGGACGGCTAAGTCCTGAAGGAAAAGGCAAGGAAGCCCCGGCCATTGTGCCGGGGCTTTTCGCATCTGCGGCATTTGCGGGTGCCTGCCCGCGGGTCTCAGTATTCAATTGCCGCCCGGAGTGTTCGCGTCTAGGCTGAGAAAATGCCTGAAAAAACTCCAGGTGCGCCCGGAACACCGGAAACAGCATTTTACTTGCGCAGTGATGACGTCATGGCAGAAGCCGTGCGCCATGCCCGTTTGCCCCTGTGCATCACTGACCCCAACCTCCCGGACAATCCGATCATTTACGCCAACGCCGCATTCTGCGAGCTGACCGGCTATGCATTGGAAGAGGTGACCGGGCGCAATTGCCGCTTCCTGCAAGGGCGGGACACCACTCCGGAGAGCGTTGCGGCGGTCCGGAATCTGCTGGCTGGCCATTCTGTCGGCACGGTTGAGATCGTGAATTACCGCAAGGATGGCAGCGTCTTTCTGAATGCGCTGCAGATCGGGCCGGTGCTGGATTCGGAGGGCAGGGTCAGGTATTTCTTCGGCTCGCAGCTGGATATCTCTGCCAAACGCGCCGCGGAACGGCAGGCGCAGGCGCTCGCCGACCGCGAACTGCGGCACCGCTTGGGGAACATCGTCAATGTGATGTCGGTGATCATCCGGATGTCTGCCCAGGAGGAAGCCAGCGGCAGCGACCTTGGCAGTATCCTCACCGGCCGTCTGGAAGCCTTGGGCAAGGCGCATATTGACTCCATTGTTCGGCCCGAGGGCAGCCCGCCTGAGCTGCATGCGCTGGCGCAGCAGCTGCTGTCCGTCTATGCGCCGTTGGGCAGCCGGCAGATCCGCTTGTCCGGGACGGAGTATTCCCTGCCGGAGCACCTGATCTCCCCGCTCACCCTGGTGCTGCATGAACTGGCCACCAACGCGGTCAAACACGGGGCCTTCAGCTGCGCCGGGGGCGAGGTTCTGGTGTCCTGGTCGGCCGACGGCCAGGCGCTGCAGGTCAGGTGGGAGGAAAGCGGCGGCCCGGCGGTATCGGTGCCGCGGCGCAGGCATGGCTCCGCCATCATCCGCAAACTCGTCTCTGCCTCCGGCGGCTCGCTGGAGTTTGACTGGAAGCCCACGGGCCTTGTGGTCAATGCCGCGTTCACGATTTGACACGTCTTGCGGTTCATCCTCGCGCCTGGCGGCTTCGCCCCGAGACCAGGCGCCCGGCCGTTGTGTATCATCGCTGTCCCCAGCTTGCTCTGGTCTGATTGCAGCCGGATCGTTTCAACCGGCACGTTGACGTCGTCTGCCAGCCGCCTCATTGTCCCGGGCCTGAGACATGATAGCAGGGCACGCGGGCAGATGAGCGACGACTGGAACGACTATGCGGAGGGATGGGACGGCAACAGCGATGTCCGGCGATATGCTGATCAGGCTTTTGCTGCGCTCGACGCCTTGGCCGGCATCACCGGAGGCGGCTGGCAGGAGAAGCGGGTGCTGGACTTCGGCTGCGGCACCGGGCTGTTGAGCGGGAAGCTGGCACCGCATGTGCGGGAGGTGGTGGCGGCTGACACCTCGGACCGGATGATCGCGATGCTGAAGGGGAAGGCGCTGTCCAATGTCAAAGCGCTCCATACCGACATTCTGGACGGCAGCGCGGCCAGGGAGGGGCTTACTGGTTTCGATCTGATCTGCGCTTCCTCCGTCTGCAGCTTCCTGCCGGACTATCCCGGCGCCGCGGCGTTGCTGGCGGGGCTCCTGAACAGCGGCGGCATGTTCGTGCAGTGGGACTGGCTGGACCGGGGGGCAGGCTCCTCCGGACTGACCGCGCAGCAGGTGCGGGAGGCGCTCCGCGATGCGGGCCTTGGTGCAATCCGCGTCGAGCAGGCCTTTGAGATGGAGAGCCGCGGCCAGACGATGCCGGTGCTGATGGGATCGGGGCTCCGCGCCGCGCCGTGATCCGCAACCCGGCGGGCGGTTCCGGACAAGGCCGTGCGCAGGGCTCCCGCCCGTGCACCTGCGGATATGAAATCCGCATGGTCCGGTTGGGCCAGGCAGGCCGCGCCTGCGGCGCGGCCTGCCTGGCGCCCGTGGCGGCGCGCAGCGCGCGGCGCAACCGTTCCGGTTGCAGTGGCTGCTGCGGTCCGGCTTGAAGGCGCGTCCCGAAATAGGGGTATTGCCGTAGTCAGTACATCGTTTAGGGGGGGATTGTGGCGGATTTTATCACAATCAGGAAATTCCGCCAGAGGGAAAAGTGGAGCCAGTTTCCCTGCAAAAACATGTATTTAACCATTCACAATCCGGAATGCCTCTGGCTAAGATTAAGGAATGGACAAGAATGGCGTCAGACTGCGGAAACAGAGCCCCGCCGATGCGCAGCAGATGTTGCGCTGGCCGCCCGGCGGCCCGGCCGAACTGCAGGCATACGGCCTAGTCCCGGTGCGCTTCCTGCGGCGGGTAGCTGGCCAGGGCGATCCCGATCCAGCGCAGGGCCGCGGCCAGGGCCGCCTCAGCGGTATCGCGCGCGGCAGGATCGGCGCCGGCGGCGAAATAGGCCTCTTTGAGCCGGGTGAGGTCGGCGGCGGCCTTGTCGAAATCTGCGGGGACGAACTGGCGCATTCTGAAACTGCCATTGACAGGGAAAGGAATTGACGAAGGCGAACGGGTGAGCGCGGAGACAGCTTCCTTTGTGCGGCAATACAAGGAAAGAAGCCATCTCCGGCCACTCATCAACAGACAACCTGATAACGGAGGGGCTGATAGGTTTGGGGACGATCAAGGACAATCTCCAAAGCCGCGAAATGCAGCTTTTTGACATGTTCGGTGAGCCGCCGCAGTTCACGGTACATGAAATGACGCTGGTTTTACGCAGCGGAGTGTTTCTGAAATACGCTGCGGCGGTGGCCGTTCTGCTGACAGCGTTCGACACGCATGGCTACCGGGAGGCCGGGATGCCGCTGGCCGCCAACATGCTGCTTTGGGCGGTCTGCGTCGTGGCATTCATTTCGGTCTATGCGGCGGTGGTGCTGGCCTGGTTCGCGCTGGCACCGGGCGGGCGGCAGCTGCGGATGCTGCGGCTGGTGCCGAATGCAACTGCGATGGCGGTGGTCACGGTCCTGGTGCTGGCCATGGCGTCGCTATTTGCAGACCTGGAGTTCAGCAGGCGGGTCTTACTGCAGCATCTGCCCTACAACATCGCCCTGAGCTATATCTTCGAGACCTTAATGTTCGTGTTCATCCTGCCGCAGGCCGATGCGGCGCTGGGGCTGGACCTGTACCGGCAGCAGGCCGCAAGCAGCGCGGCGCCCGCGGAAAGGCCGCCCGGGCAGGAGCCGGCGGAGCAGCAGGCCGGCGATGCTGCGGCCGGGTTCAATGGCGCTGCGGTCGTGGTGCTGGGGGGGCAGCCCTTCCGGCTGGATCAGCTGCGCTATGTGAAATCGGAGGAGCACTACCTGCGGATCTCTGCCGGGGACAGCGAGCTGACGCTGCGCGGGCGGCTGGCCGATCTGCTGGCGCAGGTGCCGCAGGAGGCGGGTCTGCAGCCGCACCGCTCCTGGTGGGTGGCCCGTGATGCGGTGGCGGGGCTGAAGCGCGGAGGGCAGAGCGATCTGCTGCTGCTGGCGGACGGCAGCGAGGTTCCGGTGGCCCGCGGGAGGCGCATGCATGTGCGGGAGACCGTGCAGGCCTGGCTGGCCGGCCCGGGCTGACCCCGCGCGCGGCGCGGCAATGCAAAGCGGGAGACTTCCGGGCAGTCACGGCTGATCAGCCACCTTGCGGAACTCCATGTTGTAGATGACGTCCTCACCCGTCGCCGGGTCCACGCCCGGCGCGCCGCCGATGCTCAGCCGGTCGCCTTCCAGGGTGAAGGGGCGTGACAGATCGCCTGCCCAGTTCGGGTTCCAGGCGCCCTTCCACATGGTGAACCACCCGGTTGCCCTCCAGCGTTTAGGAGGCGACATAGGCCAGCATATCGTCAAACAGCGCGGCTTTCTCCTCCGTGCTCCAGCTCCCGCCGCTTTGGCTGATGCGGTCGCGCCGGAACACGGTGGCCATCATCCGACCGTCGCGGTGATAGGTGATATAGCCGATGGGAGACGGTCCCGGGGCATCCACGGTTTCCCCCGTAGCGACAGAGGTGCGGGTCCATGAGATCATGCGCCAGGATCCGATCAGCGCGCTGGCATCCGGCATGCGGTTTCCTCCACGGGACAGGATGCTTCACCATGCCAGAAACCGGGCGGATCACCTAGGGGCAGGGCTTTGGCTGCGCTCGATGGCGGGTTGCAGCAAGGAAAGCGCCCCTCCGGCCGGGGGAGCCGGGAGGGGCTCGGCCTGGCTTTTGCCAGGGACAGGGCGCGGAGAGAGGGCGTCCCGAAATGTCAGTCCTCTGCGGTTTCAGCCAGCTCCATGTGGCCCCAGCCGCGCGACAGCACCTTGCGCAGGATTGGCTCGAAGAACTCCAGCGGCTTGGTCGGATACTCCGGGTCGAAGGCGCATTGGTCGTATTTCTCGCAGAAATACCGGCAGTCCTCCCAATAGGGGCTGTCGCGGTACTTGTCCCGCGCGTTGCGGTCGCCGCCGAAGTGGTGGTTGTAGTAGAAGCCCTGGAACACGCAGTGGTGCTTGAGGATCCAATAGGTCTTTTCGCTGACATAGGGCTTCATCATCGCCGCCGACAGCTCGCTGTGGTTGTAGGGGGACAGGATGTCGCCGGTGTCATGCACCAGCGCAGCCACGATGATCTCGTCGTCGGCGCCGTCTTCCCAGGCGCGGGTCGCGGCCTGCAGCGAGTGCTGGTAGCGGTTCACCGGGTAGGGGGTCCAGTCCTCGTCCAGCGAGCGGATCGCGTCGAGGATGCGGTCCGGCAGGGCGGCGTTGTATGCCTCTTCGTATTTCTCTACCGCGGCCCAGTCGGCGGCGGTGGCTTCGGTGAAACTGGTCCAGGTTGGCTTGTGGCTTTTGTCCAGCATGGCGCGGGTCCTTTGGTTGATCTGCTGGCAGCGTAGCGTTTCCCGCCTGAGCAGGAAAACGAATTGATTTGCTCAGCCTGAAAGGAAATAGTGATCACCATGCAGATCAGCGCGTTCAAAACCTTTCTGGCGATCGAGGCCGCGGGCAGCTTTCACGGCGCGGCCCGGGTTTTGAACGTGACCCAGACCGCTGTCAGCGCCCGGATCAAGGCGCTGGAGGAGGCGCTGGGGACGCCATTGTTTGAGCGCGGCCCGGGCGGCACGAGGCTGAGCGAGGCGGGGCGGCAGTTCATGCCCTATGCCGAGCAGATGATGCGGACCTGGGAGTTTGTGTCCGGCGATCTGAAGGCCAGCCTGGCTGGGCGGGTGCCGCTGCGGTTGGGGGCGCAGCTGTCGGTGTGGGACCCTTTGCTGGTCGATGTGGCGGTCTGGCTGGAGGAGGTGCAGGGCACGGTGCCCTTCACGCTGAACTACGACCACGCGATGAATATGGGCGAAGCGGTGGCGCGCCGCCTGCTGGATCTGGCAATCGTGAACGAGGTGCCGGCAGGCGCACGGCTGGCGGCGGAAGAACTGCCGCCGGAGCGGCTGGTTCTGGTGGCGGACCATCCCCTGCGGCTGGGGCAGGATGCGCTGCCGCTGTTCATCAACCTGGAATTCGGCGCCGAGTATGATGCGCAATTGCAGGATGTGCTGCCCGCCCGCAGCCGCCAGCATATCGTGCTGGGCAATGCGCTGATGGGGCTGCGTTACCTGCAGAAGCGCGGCGGCATGGGGTATTTTCCGGCCTATATGGCAGCAGAGGCGCTGGCGGCGGGCGCGCTGCACGCAGTGGAAGGCGCGCCGGAGATCAGCCTCAGTTGCCGTGCACTCTATCTGGCCGACAATCCGGCGCTGCAGCATATCCGCCAGGTGGTGCGGGGATTGCAGGAGGTGCGCGGCGGTTAGGAGAAACAAATCCGGCGCGGAACATTCCACAGAAAAACGCGTTTTCCGGGCTGAATTCTGCGCCGGAATTCAGGTTGCGCTATTTCCGGCTAACCAGCGCCAGGTTGTTGGCGGGCATCTCTACCGCCTGCAGCAGGTCCAGCCCGGCAGCCTGCAGCCAGTTGATGACCTCGGCATCATCCTTGTAGCCGGTTTCCGGGTCGTGGGCGGTGATGGCGGCGTGGAAGGCGCGGTCGCCCTCGCTGATGAGGTCTCCGGCGCGCATGAAGGGGCCGTAGATCACGAAGCGCCCGCCGGAGGCGAGCGCGGCGGCGGCTTCCTGGATCAGGGTGCGGGCTTCCCCTGCGCTGATCAGATGCAGGAGGTTCACCAGCACGATCAGGTCCTGGCCCGCATGATCAGCGCCCCAGCCAGGGGCGGTGGCGTCCAGGTCTATGGGCGGGGCGATGTTGGGCAGGCCTGACTCGTCGGCGTAGGCCTGGATGCTGGCGCGGCGGGCGGCGTCCACTTCCGTTGGCAGCCAGGTCAGCCCGGGCAGGCCGGAGGCAAAGGCGGCCACATGCTGGCCAGTGCCGCTGGCCAGCTCCAGAGCGCGGCCCGCCTTCGGGGCGATCTGGGTCAGAAGATCGCAGATCGCGCCGCTGTTTCGCTCGGCGGAGGGGGCAAACAGCTTGCCTCCTTGCGGTTCTGCGACAGACGCCGCGCCGGGAACCGAACGCACCGGCATCAGCGCAGCCGTGCCGGCGACAGCGCTGCGACCGCGGCGGCGTCCAGCACCGGCGCGCGGCCTGCCACCAGATCTGCAATCAGCTGCGAGGCGGAGGGCGCGGTCATGATGCCGTAGCCGCCCTGACCGGCGCACCAGATGAAATCCGGCTGGTCCGGATCCGGCCCCAGCACCAGGGTGCCGTCGGCGACAAAGCTGCGCAGGCCGGCAAAATTGCTTTCAACGCGGGTGACCGGCTCTGTCACCATTTCCTCGTAGCGCGCCAGCCCTTCGGCCAGCACCATGTCGTCTGCATAGGCGTCATGCGGCTCCACCGGGTCGGCATCGGCGGGGGAGACCAGCAGCTTGCCGGCATCAGGTTTGGCGTACCAGGTTTCACCCACGCCCAGCAACATCGGCCAGCCGCTGACGTCATGGCCGCCGGGCGCGGGCAGCCGCGCCATCGAGCGGCGCTTGGGCTGCAGGCCGATAGCGGCGACCCCGGCCAGTGCCGCGACCTGATCCGCCCAGGCGCCCGCTGCGTTGACCAGGTTGCGGGCCTCGTAGGCCTCACCGCCCGCGGTGACCTGCCAGCCGCCGCTGATGCGGACGATCGCGGTCACAGGCGCCTTAGTTACGGTCCGGCCGCCCGCAGCGCGCAAAGCCTTGGCGAAATCCTGCAGCATCCTGTCGGTGTCGATATCCTCAGCCGCGCCGCTGATGGCGGTGAAGCCGACGGTCTCAGGGTTCAGGATCGGCACCATGGCGCGGGCCTCGTCCAGCTCCAGCGTGGCCATGCCCAGCTCATCCACGTCGCGGGCAAAGCCGCCGGCATCACCCTTGGCCCCGACCAGCATCAGCCCTCGCGGGGACAGGTAGCCGTTTTCGCGCAGGTGAGCGGCGCTGGCGCGGTTCAGGTCGAGGGTGGGGCCGTGGCCGTAGTTTTCCTCATACAGCGCGGCGGAGCGGCCGGAGGAATGGTAGCCAAGCGCATCCTCCATTTCGAGCAAAGTGACGCTGCCGAGGGCGGCCAGCCGGGCGGCGGCGCTGGTGCCGGCCATGCCGCCGCCGATGACGATGAAATCCTGCATGGGTCTAGTCCTTGTGGTCTTCTTGTTCTTCCAGCCGGTCGGTGGCCGGTGCCGGCCGGGGGCTGAGCGCCTCGATGGCGGTGTAGAGATCGCGGTCCATTGCGTATTCCAGCGCCGCCAGCGAGGGCTGCAGCTGTTCCGCGTTGCGGGCAGAGATGATCGGTACCGGCGCGGCGGGGTGGGCAGCGGCCCAGGCCACGGCAAGGGTGGCAGGATGGGTGCCGCGCTGGGCAGCCAGCTCAGTCAGCGCAGCGGCAGTCTGATGCATCGAGGCGGGGCTGTAGCGGACGCTGTAGCCCTTGTCCTCGGTGATGCGGCCGCTGCCGCCGGCGGCGTATTTGCCGGTCAGAAGACCGCCGCCAAGCGGCGAGTAGGGCACTGCGGTGATGCCCTGGTCGGCGCACATCGGCAGGATTTCCACCTCTGCCTGCCGTTTCACCAGTGAATACATCGGCTGCAGCAGATCGATGGAAATGCCGGAGGCCAGCCCCGCCATCTGCGCCTTCATCACCTGCCAGGCGGCGAAGTTGGACAGCGCCGCATAGCGGATCACGCCTGCGTCCTTGAGCGCGGCGAAACACTCCATGGTCTCGCGCAGATCGGTGTGCGGGTCGAAACGGTGCAGGTAGAAGACATCGACCATGTCCAGATCCAGCCGGCGGCGGCTTTCGTCCAGCTGGGCGCGCAGGTTGGCGGCCCCGGCGCCGCCCTCATACCCCGCCTTGGTGGCAATCAGCAGCCGGTCGCGTTCGCTCTTGATGAAGCGGCCGAGGATCCGTTCGGAGCTGCCATCGGTGTAGACCCAGGCGGTGTCGAAATGGGTGATGCCGGCGGCGCGGCAGGCGGCGTACATGTCTGCCGACTGCGCTTCGGAGGCGCGGCTGCCGAACTGCATGCAGCCAAAGGCAAAACGGCTGGCGGGGGTGCCATCAGGGCTGGTGAGGGGCGTGCGTGGGCTCTGTGTCATGGCCGGAGAGTGGCACGCAAGGCCGGGCAGGCAAAGGGCAATTCCGGCGCTGGCAGACAAAATGCTTGGTCAAAGCGCCGGGCAGTGCAACTATTGGATGCAGTTCAAGAAAATAATTTGAGACGGGGGACGGACGATGACCACGCCCAATGCACATCCGATGGCTGCGGGGCATATACCTTCATATGTCACCGCGGCGGACGGCAGCGATTTCCTGTTCACTTTCATGGCGGTGTTCACCATCACCCTGATCCTGCTGATCGGGGTTGCCTATTTCACCCTGCACGCGCTGCCGGAGAAGATGGCACACAAGAGCAATCACCCGCAGTTCCAGCTGGTCGGCATTCTGGCGCTGCTGGCGCTGTTCACCCACAACAATATCTTCTGGGTGGCTGCGATCCTGATGGCGGGCTTCCAGATCCCGGATCTGGCTGCACCGCTGCGCTCCATTGCCGATGCGGTCCGGGGCCTGGGGAAGGAGCCCGAGACCCCGGTGGCGCAGGGCGTGGACAGCCCGGATGCGGACAAACCGGACACGCCTGCGCCGGTGCAGGCGGAACCCGTGGCAGAAGGGCACTGAGAGATGATTGAGACACTGCTGTGCGCGCTGGTCACCATCCTGCCCGACTTTTTGTTCCGCCGCTTTGTGCAGGGCAAGCGGGTCGGCCAGGAGCTGACGCTGTTTTCCGTCTGGTATGAGCTGCGCTGGGGCCTCACGGCCTGCGTGATGCTGACACTGATGGTGCTGACCACGCTGTTCTACTTCCATCCGGCGACCAATACGGTGGCCTCATACTTCCGCACCGTCACCATCCTGCCGCAGGTCGGCGGCCGGGTGGCCGAGGTTTATGTCGTCAACAATCAGGAAGTGAAGGCAGGCGACCCGATCCTGCGGCTGGAGGGGCTGTCGCAGAAGGCGGCGCTGGAATCCGCCCGGGCGGCGATTGCCCAAGTGGAGGCCTCGCGCAAGCTGGCGGACACCGACCTGGCCCAGGCGGAGGCAGGCATTGCCCAGGCGCAGGCGGCGCTGGCGCAGGCGCGGGATGATCTGGAGCGCAACCAGGCGCTGCGTGACCAGGGCTCGGCCGCGGTGCGACTGACCGAAATCGAGCGGCTGGAAAATCTTGTCGACCAGCGGGCGGCCTCTGTCGAGGCGGCGCGGGCGGAAAAGGCGGCAGTAGAGCAGCAGATCGAGGTGCTGATCCCGGCCCAGATGGCCAGCGCCGAAGCGCAGCTGCAGCTGGCGCAGGCGGAACTGGACAAGACGCTGGTCAGCGCCGGTGTTGACGGGCGGCTTGAACAGTTCGCGCTGCAGGTCGGCGACTATGTCAGCCCAGTGCTGCGCCCGGCGGGCATCCTGGTACCGCTGGACTCTGGCCGCAATCGTTTCCAGGCGGGCTTTAACCAGATGGCGGCACAGGTCATCAAGCCCGGCATGATCGGCGAGATCGGCTGCATGACCAAACCTTTCACGGTGATCCCGATGGTGGTGGTCGGGGTGCAGGACGTGATCGCCACCGGCCAGCTGCGTCCCACGGATGAGCTGCGCGACCTGCAGAACATGCGCGCGCCCGGCACCATCACTGTTTTCATGGAGCCGCTTTACGAGGGCACCGCAGAGGTGCTGCCGCCGGGCAGCAACTGCCTGGCCAATGTCTATACCAGCAATCACGAGCGGCTGGAGCATAATGACAGCATCGGCACCGCTGAGTGGGCCTTCCTGCATGTGGTGGACACCATCGGGGTGGTCCATGCGGCAGGTCTGCGGCTGCGTCTGCTGTTGATGCCGGTTAAAACGCTGGTGCTGTCCGGCCACTAAGGCAGGTCCAGCCGGAAGGACAAGAAAGGCGGGCCTTCGGGTCCGCCCTTTGCTGCTTCTGGAGGGTCAGTCAGCGAAACACAGCTTGTTGCCGTCCAGATCCCGCACATAGGCTGAAAACCGCGGCCCGCGCTGCCCCGGCTCGCCCTCGCAGGAGCCGCCCAGTTCGATCGCCTTCTTGTGCAGCCGGGCGACTTGGTCCGCGGAGCCGAGGCTGAAGCCCGCCATGGTTCCGTTGCCATTGGTGGCGGGGGCGCCGTCAAAGGGGAGGGCAGCGGCAAAGGCAAATTCGTCCTTCAGCCAGTAGGTCATCCGGTCACTGGGCCGGACCTGGGTAAATCCCTGGTTCTCAAAAAGCGCGTCATAGAATTTGATTGCAGCATCCATGTCGTTGGTGCCGACAACGAAGTAATTCATTTTCA
This sequence comes from Leisingera sp. ANG59, assembly GCF_013317235.1. Classification (GTDB taxonomy): domain Bacteria; phylum Pseudomonadota; class Alphaproteobacteria; order Rhodobacterales; family Rhodobacteraceae; genus Leisingera. The sequence goes on from NZ_WLCM01000039.1 coordinate 25,125, forward strand.
AGAGCAATCTCCAATGTGCCTGAGCGTGCCGCGGGCAGATTCCCGCGGGCTGCTGGAGCGGGGAGTACAGCAGGACAGTGACAAGGCGTGTCAGCAGGCTTTGCTGAAATCAGCTGTTCTTGGGGCAACAAAAAAGGCCCGCCAAGTGGCGGGCCTTTGTGCGTCATAGGAGGGGCCGCTTACTGCGGGATGTCACCCTCGATGCCTTCGACATAGAAGTTCATGCCGGCCAGGGTGCCGTCATCGGCGACCTCACCCTCCGCCAGCCAGGCGGAGCCGTCCTGCTTGTTAAGCGGGCCGGTGAACGGGTGGTAGGTGCCGTTGGCAATGGAATCCTTGATCGCCAGGGCGGCCTCTTTCACCTCGGCCGGAACCGCGTCGGTGATCTCGCCGATGCCGACCATGCCGGCGCCGATGCCGTCCCAGGTGTCAACCGACTCCCAGGTGCCGTCGATCACGGCCTTGGTGCGGGCGATGTAGTAGGGCGCCCAGTTGTCGATGATCGAGGAGACGCGCGGCTTCGGGGCGTATTCCGACATGTCGGAGGCCTGGCCGAAGGTGATCACATTGCCTGCCGCCTGCGCAGCCGCCTGCGGCGCGGTGGAGTCGGTGTGCTGCAGGATCACGTCGGCGCCCTGTTCGATCAGCACCTTGGCGGCGTCGGCCTCTTTCGCCGGGTCGAACCAGGTGAAGGCCCAGACGATCTTGAACTGGACGTCGGGGTTCACCTTCTTGGCGTGGATATAGGCCGAGTTGATGCCGCGGATCACTTCCGGGATCGGGTAGGAGCCGATGTAGCCGACGATGTTCGATTCAGTCATGTGGCCCGCGATGGTGCCCTGCACCGCACGGCCCTCGTAGAAACGGGCGGAGTAGGTCGAGACGTTGTCGGCGCGCTTGTAGCCGGTGGCGTGCTCGAACTTCACGTTCGGGAACTTCTTGGCAACGTTGATGGTCGGATCCATGTAGCCGAAGGAGGTGGTGAAGATCAGGTCAGCGCCTTCCAGTGCCATCTGGGTCATCACCCGCTCGGCGTCCGGGCCTTCGGCCACGTTTTCCACATAGACGGTTTCGACCTGATCGCCGAACTCGGTCTCAACCGCCTTGCGGCCCTGGTCGTGCTCATAGGTCCAGCCGCCATCGCCGACGGGGCCGACATAGACAAAGCCCACCTTGGTCTTGTCTTGCGCCCAGGCCGCGCCTGCAGCCAGGCCAAGCGCCACCGCGGCGCTGGTCAGGAGTTTGGTCAGTTTCATCAAAGGGACTCCCCAGTTGGTTTTGGTTGGCCCCGGCAGCCGGGGCGGGCAATGAGCCCCCCGCGTCAGCGGGAGGCGTGGAAGTTGCGGCCGAGCGAGGCGGGTGCGCTGCTTTTGTCCGCGGAAAGGATAACAAGCACAAGGATCGTAATAAGATAGGGCGACATTGCCAGATACTCGACCGGGATGGCAACGCCTGCCGCCTGCAGATTGAGCTGCACCACGGTGACGCCGCCGAACAGATAGGCACCCAGCAATGCGCGCCAGGGTTTCCAGCTGGCGAACACCACCAGGGCGAGTGCAATCCAGCCGATGCCGGCGGTCATGCCCTCGGTCCACTGCGGCACCCGGATCAGGCTGATGTAGGCGCCGCCCAGGCCGGCGCAGGCACCGCCGAACATGATTGCCATCAGACGGATCTTCAGCACCTTGTATCCCAGCGCGTGGGCGGCGTCGTGGTTTTCGCCCACCGCGCGCAGCACCAGGCCGATGCGGGAATACTTCAGCACCCACCAGACCGCGGCGGTCAGCGCGATGCCGAAATAGAGGATAATGTCATGGCCGAACAGGATCGGGCCGACAACGGGCAGGTCGCTCAGCACCGGGATGTGGATGTCGCCCATCTGCGGCGGCTTGATGCCGACGTAGGACTGCCCCATCAGCGCCGACAGGCCCAGGCCAAAGAGTGTCAGCGACAGGCCGGAGGCGACCTGGTTTGCCTGGGCAAACTGAGTGAGGATGGCAAACAGGATCGACAAGGCGGCACCTGCGATGGCGGCGGCGATGAAGCCGAGAAACGGCGAGCCGCTTTCCACCGCGGTGGCAAAGCCTGCGATGGCACCGACGATCATCATCCCCTCGACCCCAAGGTTCAGCACGCCCGCCTTTTCGACCACCAGCTCGCCGATGGCGGCCAGCAGAAGCGGGGTTGCCGCCACCATCAGCGAGGCGATGAGCAGGACCGGGTTGATTGCAGAAAGATCCATGTTTTCAGCTCCGTTCGCCGCAGATGCGGGCGGTCATTTCGTTCAACAGCCTGCTGCCCATTCCACCGGGCCAACGCGGATCGTGCTGTTTCAAAATGGCCCAGAAAATACTCATGCTCGCCGGAAGCTCAGGCGAAGAAGTTTCGCCATTAGCTAGGCAACTCCTGCAAAGGCTGTCCCATTCATGCAGGGCTGCAATGGCGTCCTTATTGGCGCGAATGTCTGCCTCCAGCAAACGCAACTGACTTTCGTTAGCCTCCAGCACGATATGCTTTTCAGTTTCGGGGTCCCACATTCGCAGAGAGCGCAGCACTTGTCCCATCACGCCACCTCCGGCTTGCCGATTGCGATGCGGAAATTGGTGAGCAGGTCAAAGGCCAGCAGGAAGAACAGAAGCATCCCCTGGAAGACCTGGATGGCGGCTGCGGGCAGCTGCAGGTTCGACTGGGCGATGTCGCCGCCAATGTAGGTCAGCGCCATCAGCCCGCCTGCCAGCAGGATGCCTACTGGGTGCAGGCGGCCCAGGAAGGCGACGATGATCGCGGTAAAGCCATAGCCCACGTTGAAGTCGATGGAGATCTGGCCCGAAGGCCCCGAGACCTCGAACATGCCGGCCAGCCCCGCTAGCGCGCCGGAGGTGCCGAGGCAGAACAGCACCAGCCGGGTGGGGTTGACGCCTGCGAACTTGGCGGCCCGCGGCGCCTCGCCGGTCAGGCGGATGTGGTAGCCGGTCATGTGGCGGTTCAAGAGCACATAGGCAAAGATCACCGCAATCAGCGCCGCCACCACGCCCCAGTGCATGCCGGAGCCCGCGATCAGCTCGGCGTTATGGGCGGCGTCCCAGGACTGCAGGTTGCGGGAGCCGGGGAAGCCGAAGCCCTCGGGGTTCTTCAAAAGGCCCAGCGAGACCGAGGCTAGGAACTGCTCGGCGACATAGACCAGCATCAGCGAGACCAGGATTTCATTGGTGCCGAAGCGGGTTTTCAGGATGGCTGGGATCATCGCCCAGAGCCAGCCGCCGAAGGCGCCGGCGATGACCATGAATGGGAAAATCAGGAAGGATTCTGAGGGGTAGAAGGCAAGGCCTGCGCCGGCGCCGAAGATGGCGCCCATGATGTACTGGCCCTCGGCGCCGATGTTCCAGATGCCCGCCCGGAAGCCCAGCGACAGGCCGATGGCGATCAGCACCAGCGGCGCGCCTTTCACCAGCAGCTGCGGGCGGTAGTAGAAGGCGAACTCGCCGAACAGCGGCTCCCAGAAGATGGTGCGGATCGCCTCTACCGGCGGTTTACCAAGAACAGCGAACAGCAGGCCGCCAAAAAACATCGTCGCAAGCACCGCCACCAGCGGCGTCGCCATCGACCAGGCGCGCGACGGCTGCGGCCGTTTCTCAAGCCGGATCATGAAGCGGCTCCCTGTTTCTTCTTTTGATTTCTGTTGCGGAGGTCAGACATGCGCCACCTCCATGCCGTGGGCGCCGCCCATCATCAGGCCGATCTCGTCCACCGTCAGGCCAGCGGCTTCGCGCGGGGCGCTGAGGCGGCCTTCGTTCAGGGCGGCAAAGCTGTCGGAAATTTCCATCAGCTCATCCAGGTCCTGGCTGATGCAGATCACCGCGGCGCCCTTTGCGGCCAGGTCCAGCAGCGACTGGCGGATGGCGGCGGCGGCGGCGGCATCGACGCCCCAGGTCGGCTGGTTCACCACCAGCACGTCCGGGTCCTGCAGCACCTCGCGGCCGATCACGAATTTCTGCAGGTTGCCGCCTGAGAGCGACCGAGCAGCATTGCCGGGGCCGGGGGTGCGGACGTCAAACGCCTTAATGATGCGCTCGGCAAAATCCGTGGTAGCCCCCCAATCGAGAAAGCCGTTTTTCTCCAGCCCTTCGCGCACGGAGCCGGTGAGCATGGCGTTCTCGGTCAGGCTCATGTCCGGCGCCGCGGCATGGCCGAGCCTTTCCTCGGGGGCGGCCAGAACCCCGAACCTGCGCCGGGCGGTGGGGCCGAGCCTGCCGATCGGCTTGCCGTGCAGCTTCACCGCGTCCGCGTCGGTCAGGGTTTCGCCCGACAGCACGCCCAGCAGTTCGTCCTGGCCGTTGCCGGCAACACCTCCGATGCCGAGGATCTCGCCCTTTCGGACTTTCAGATGTACGTTCTTCAGCGCGGTGCCAAAAGCCGACGGCGCGGGCACCGACAGGCCGGTTATGTCCATCGCCACTTCGCCGAACTCCCGCGCCGCGCGCTGGGGAGTTTGCAGCGAGCTGCCGACCATCATCTCGGCCATGTCGCGGGCCGAGGTTTCCGAGGGGGTGCATTCGCCCACGTTCTTGCCCAGCCGAAGGATGGTGGCGTGGTCGCACAGGGTGCGGATTTCCTCCAGCTTGTGCGAGATATAGAGGATCGAGGTGCCCTCGGACTGCAGTTTCTGCAGGGTCTTGAACAGGATTTCCACCTCCTGCGGCGTCAGCACCGAGGTCGGCTCGTCCATGATCAGCAGCTTGGGGTCCTGCAGCAGGCAGCGGATGATCTCGACCCGCTGGCGTTCGCCCGCGGAGAGGTCGCCGACGGTGCGGAACGGATCCAGCGGCAGGCCGTAGGTTTCCGACACCTCGCGGATGCGGGCGGCGAGGTCGCGCATCTCCGGCGGGTTTTCCATGCCGAGCGCGATATTCTCCGCCACGTTCAAAGCGTCAAACAGCGAGAAGTGTTGGAACACCATGGCGATGCCGTCGGCGCGCGCCTGGCGCGGCTCGGCGGGTTCAAAGGGCTGGCCGCGCAGCAGCATCTTGCCGCTGTCGGGTTTCACCAGACCGTAGATCATCTTGACCAGTGTCGACTTGCCGGCGCCGTTTTCGCCCAGCAGGGCATGCACCTCGCCCTCGCCGATGTCAAAGGAGACGGAGTCGTTTGCCACCACTCCGGGGTAGGCCTTGGTCAGGCCCTGCAGGCTCAACAGTGGTACAGTCACGCGCGTGCGCCCTCTCTCTGTTCGTCTTCTTTTCCGTGCCGCAGCAGCTGCGCAGCCACGCCGACCGCAATCATCTGCGGATGTTTTCCAAGGTCCGGATCGCCGATCGGGCAGGTGATCCGGGAGATCTGTTCCGGGCTGTGGCCCAGGGCCGCCAGGCGCGATCGGAACCGCGCCCATTTGGTTCTGGAGCCGATCAGCCCGGCGAAGGCAAAGCCGCGGCCCAACAAAGCGTGGCATAGCGCCAGATCCAGCGCGTGGGAATAGGTCAGCACCAAATGCGCAGCGTTTTCAGGTGCATGCGGCACAAGGAGCGCAACGTCAGCGGCCGGGACCGCGGTAACGCCTGCCGGGATGTCCGCCGGGAACCGCTCTGGCGCGGTGTCGGCCCAGGTGATCTGCAGGTCCGGCAGCGGCGCCAGCACGTTCACCAGCGCCCGGCCGACATGGCCCGCGCCCCAGATCCAGACCGGGCGGCTGGGACGGTGGACCGGTTCGATCATCCAGCCGTCCACCAGCTGCGGCTCGGGGGGGACGCCCTGGCTGCGGGCGGTGGCAAGAATGCGTTTCACCGCCATCGGCACCGGCGCGGGGGAGGCCGGGCGGGCGATGACGTCGCTGTCCAACCCGTCCAGATCTGCGGCCTCGTAAACTTCGCTCAGCAGGGTGACGGCACCGCCGCAGCACTGGCCCAGGTCCGGCCCCAGCGCGTGGGTGCTGAAGTGCTTGGGCACCATCTGCGCCCGCGCGGCTTCTGCGGCCTCATATTCCAATGTGCCGCCGCCGATGGTGCCGCTCTGGCCGTCCTGCCAGACCAGCATGGCGGCGCCTGGTTCGCGCGGGGAGGAGCCGCGGACGGCGGCGATCACCACCCGGGTCACGCGGCCGTGCGCGGCGACCGCCTCGCGCAATGCCTGAACGTCAAATCCCATCGCGCACTCTCCGGATTGCGCGCCAGACTTCCTCTGCCGTGGCGGGGGCGTTCAGTGCCGGGTAGGCATCGCCAAAAGCGGAGACCGCATCGCTGAGCGCCAGCCAGGCGGAGATGCCCAGCATGAAGGGCGGTTCGCCCACCGCCTTGGAGCGGTAGATGGTGTCCTCGCGGTTCTGCCCGTCCCAGAGTTTCACGTTGAACACGTCGGGCCGGTCTGAGCAGGCGGGGATTTTGTAAGTGGAGGGCGCGTGGGTGCGCAGGCGGCCCGCGTCGTCCCAGACCAGCTCCTCGGTGGTCAGCCAGCCGGCGCCCTGGACATAGCCGCCCTCGATCTGGCCCACGTCCAGCGCCGGGTTCAGCGAGGCGCCGGCGTCATGCAGGATATCGCAGCGCAGGATGCGGTTCTCGCCGGTCAGGGCATCGACGGCAACTTCGGTCACCGCGGCGCCATAGGCGAAGTAGTAGAACGGGCGGCCCTGGCCCCTGATCCGGTCCCATTCAACCTTGGGCGTCTTGTAGAAACCGGTGGCGGACAGGCTGACGCGGCCCTGGTAGCAGAGCGCGGCGGCCTGAGCGAAACTCATCTCGTCCTGGCCGATGCGGACCTGGCCGTTTTCGAACACCACGTCGCCGGGGCGGGCCTGGTGGTGCAGCGCCAGATGCTCGGCCATGCGGTCGCGGATGGTTTCGCAGGCGGCCTTCACCGCCATGCCGTTGAGGTCGGAGCCGGAAGAGGCGGCGGTGGCAGAGGTATTGGGCACCTTGCCGGTGTCGGTGGCGGTGATCTTGACCTTCTCCAGCGGGATGCCGAAGCGGCTGGCGGCGACCTGCGCCACCTTCTGGAACAGGCCCTGGCCCATCTCGGTGCCGCCGTGGTTCAGATGCACCGAGCCGTCCTGGTAGACATGCACAAGCGCGCCGGCCTGGTTGAGGTGGGTGAGGGTGAAGGAAATACCGAACTTCACCGGCGAGAAGGCGATGCCGCGCTTCAAGTGGGTCTGGCCCTTGTTCCACTCTGCGATCGCAGTCTTGCGTGCCGCGTAGTCGGAGGAGCGCAGCAGATCCGCGGTCATTCCGTGCAGCTCGAAATCCGTGACTTCCATGCCGTAGGGCGTGGTGTTGTCCGGATTCGCCTGTGCCGGTGCCGCATAGTAGTTCCGCTGCCGCAGCTCTGCCGGGTCGATCCCGAGGTCATGGGCGATGTGGTCCATCACCCGCTCGATCCCGACCATGCCCTGCGGGCCGCCGAAGCCGCGGTAGGCGGTGGCGCTTTGCCGGTTTGTGCGCAGCCGGTGGCTTTCGATGCGGATGCTGGGGATCAGATAGGCGTTGTCGCTGTGCAGCATCGCCCGGTCAGCGACCGGCAGCGACAGGTCCTGTGCCCAGCCGCAATCGACCAGATGCAGGAACTCGATGCCCTGCAGTTTGCCGTCGCCGTCGAATCCGGCGCGGTAGGAAATGCGGAAGGCGTGGCGCTTGCCGGTGATGACCATGTCGTCGTCGCGGTCATAGCGCATCTTGCAGGGCTTGCCGGTCAGCCGCGCCGCGACGGCGCAGGCGACGGCGAGCGCGTTGCCCTGGCTTTCCTTGCCGCCGAAGCCGCCGCCCATGCGGCGGGTCTCGACCCGGACGGCGTGCATCGGCAGGCCGATGGCATCGGCCACCTTGTGCTGGATCTCGGTCGGGTGCTGGGTGGAGGAGAAGACAAGCATGCCGCCATCCTCCTGAGGCCAGGCCATCGCGGCCTGGCCTTCGAGGTAGAAATGCTCCTGGCCGCCGAGCTCAAACGTGCCTTCGACGGTGCGCGGGGCGGCGCCGATTGCAGCGGCGGCATCGCCTTTCTGATAGATGCGCGGGCCTTCCTCGAACCGGCTGTCGGCGGCCAGGGCTGCGTCGAGGGTCAGGAGGGCGGGTTCTTCCTTGTAGTCGACCTTGCCCTCGCGGGCAGCGATGCGTGCGTTGCGGTGGCTGTCTGCCACCACCAGGAACACCGGCTGGCCGACGTAGTTGACGGTGCCTGCCGCCAGCAGCGGCTCGTCATGGATCGACGGGGAGACGTCATTGGAGAACGGCAGCCCCTTGGCGGTCATCACCGCAGCCACGCCGGGGCTGTTCTGCACATCGGTCAGGTGCATGCCGGTGATGTGGCCGCGGGCGATGGGCGAGATGCCGAAGGCCAGATGCAGGGTGCCGGCGGGGGAGGGGATGTCATCGACGTAGCGGGCGGCACCTGTCACATGCAGTTCGGCGGCGTCGTGGGGGAGGGGTTTGGAGACGCTCATGATCTCACCTCCAGCACCGAGACCGGGGTGCCGTTCAGCTCGTCGAAGTAGCGCAGCAGCAGGTTTTTGGCGGTCACCATCCGGTATTCGGCGGAGGCGCGCATGTCATCCATCGGGGTGAAGTCGCGCTCAAATGCGGCGCAGGCGGCGGAGACGGTGGCCCGGGTCCAGGGGCGGCCGGTCAGGGCGGCCTCCACATGGGCGGCGCGTTTCGGGATGCCGGCCATGCCGCCGAACGCTATGCGGGCGGCGGTGACGGTGCCGTCCACCACGGTCACGTTGAAGGCGCCGAGCACGGCAGAGATGTCCTGGTCGAACCGCTTGGAGAGCTTGTAGACCTTGAGCGTGTCGGGGTGGCGCGGAAAGCTGACGGCCTCGACGAACTCACCCGGCTGGCGGTCCTGCTTGCCGTAGTCGAGGAAGAAGTCCTCCAGCGGCAGTTCGCGGCGGCTGTTGCCCTTGCGCAGATGCAGGGTGGCATCCAGCGCGATCAGGGCGGGCGGGGTGTCGCCAAT
>NZ_WLCM01000004.1 GCF_013317235.1 Leisingera sp. ANG59
CACCATATGTGCAGCGGATGGGTGCCGGGGGCGGGGGAGCCTCCGCTCTCGGCGGCAAAGCCGCCTGCCGGGCAATGGGACGCGAGTATTTGGGGGAAGATGAAGGGGCAAGGGGGCTGTTCGCGCCGGAGGGACGTGGTCAGCGCCGCCGCACCGGGCGGAAAAAAGAACCCGCCATGCGGCGGGTTCCTTGGATTTACGCTTGTGCAAGGGTCAGCCCTCGTAGTCGGGCATTGCCTTCAGTTCTTCCTCGGTCATCGGGATGTAGACGCGCAGGTCGGAGCCGTCGTCGGCGCGCAGGATGTCGATCTTGGTGAGGTCCAGCTCAACCGGCTTTTCGCCAAGGCCCAGGAAACCGCCGACGTCGATGACTGCGGATTTGACCTTGCCTTCGTCGGTCAGCAGCAGTTCGGAGACCTCGCCGATCCATTCGTCGTTGGCGTCATAGGCGGCGGCGCCGGTCAGTTTATCGGCGGTCAGGTCGGTTTCTTCCGCGGTCATGTAACCGTCGCGCTCAACCGGGGCGCGGGGCTGCATGGCGGCTGTGGTTCCGGTGCCGGACATGGTTTCGGCTGAGCCGGCATCTGCGGTGGCGCTTGCCTCAGCTTCCGCCTCGGCCGCTGCTTCGGCCTCTGCGGCTTCCTGGGCGACCTCTTCAGCAGCCGCTTCGGCTGCCGCTGCCGCTTCGCTGGTTTCTTCGGCAATCGCCTCACCGGCTTGTTCAGCCGCATTTGCCGCGTCGGACGCCAGTTCCGCGCCCTGTTCAGCGGCTGCCTCGGCGGTTTCCTCGATCGTGCTATCGGAGGCAAAGGCGGGGAAGGCGGTCACGGCGGCAAGCGCGGTGGAAAGTAGCAGCTTTTTCATAGCGTTCACTCCTCAGTTATCTGGTTGCTTGTGCGTGAGTACTCATCGGGGAAACGCCCTGCGCGGGGTTCGGTTCCCGCGGGATCTGAGAAAATGCCGCTGCCGGCGGCCAGGCAGAGGCCTGCGGGGCCGCAAAGGCCTGCATGCGCCCCGTGCCCTTGCCCCGTTGGCGGTTTTCCGCTAGGGGCGGGCAGCGAACACTCCTCCTCCCGAGCACAGGTACCTGACATGAGACGCGCAGCCGTGGCTTTGCTGGCCAAGCAGATTTCCCCGCCCAATCTTTCGATCATGCAGGACGAGGGCTTTACCGTGGGCCGCGTGCGCACCGAGCTGCTCTCCGGCCTGACGGTGGCGCTGGCGCTGGTGCCGGAGGCCGTCGCCTTTGCCTTTGTCGCGGGGGTGCACCCGCTGGTCGGGCTTTATGCGGCCTTCATGGTGGGGCTGATCACCGCTGTGTTCGGCGGGCGTCCGGGGATGATCTCGGGCGCGACCGGCGCGCTGGCGGTTGTGATGGTGGCGCTGGTGGCGCAGCACGGGGTGGAGTACCTGTTTGCCACCGTGGTGCTGATGGGGATTTTGCAGATCTTTGCCGGTGTGATGCACTGGGGCAAGTTCATCCGGCTGGTGCCGCATCCGGTGATGCTGGGCTTTGTGAACGGCCTGGCGATCGTGATCTTCCTAGCGCAGCTGACGCAGTTCAAGGTGCCGGGGACGGGCGGTGCGGAATGGCTGAGCGGGATGCAGCTGTATATGATGCTGGGGCTGGTTGGCCTCACCATGCTGATCATCTGGGGGATGCCGAAGATCACCAGCGTTATCCCGGCGCCGCTGGCGGGGATCGGCGTTGTGGCGGTTCTGGTCATTGCGCTGAACATCGACGTGCCGACCGTTGGCGATATGGCCTCCATCAAGGGCGGGTTCCCGAGCTTCCACAACCCGTTTGGCACCGGTGAGGGGCTTTATGGCACAGCGCTGGCGCCGTTCACGCTGGAGACGCTGTGGATCATCCTCCCCTATGCGGTGATCCTGGCCGCCATCGGTTTGATCGAGAGCCTGCTGACGCTGAACCTGGTGGGGGAGATCACCGGCAAGCGCGGCGGTGCTTCGCAGGAATGCATCGCGCAGGGCGCGTCCAACGTGGTGACCGGCTTCTTTGGCGGCATGGGCGGCTGTGCGATGATCGGCCAGTCGATGATCAACGTGAAATCCGGGGGCCGGACGCGGATTGCGGGCATTGCCGCGGCGCTGTTCCTGTTGCTGTTCATCGTGGTGGCTTCGCCGCTGATCGAGCAGATCCCATTGGCGGCGCTGGTGGGTGTGATGTTCATGGTGGTGATCGGGACGTTCGCGTGGAACAGCCTGAAGATCATGACCAAGGTGCCGCTGATGGATGCCTTTGTGATCGTGCTGGTGACGGTTGTGACGGTGATGTCGGACCTGGCGGTTGCGGTGGTTGTGGGCGTCATCGTCTCGGCCCTGGCCTATGCCTGGAACAACGCGCGCCGCATCCATGCCTATACCCGCGAGTCCGAAAGCGACAAGGGCGCCAAGGTCTATGAGATCGAGGGGCCGCTGTTCTTCGGCTCCACCGACGGGTTCATCGAGCTGTTTGACGTGGCGGGCGACCCGGACCATGTGATCGTGGACTTTGCCCGCAGCCGGGTGGTGGACCAGTCGGCGCTGCAGGCGATCGAGGCGGTGGCCGGGAAGTATGAGGCTGAAGGCAAGAAGCTGGTGCTGCGGTATCTGAGCCGCGACTGCCACCAGCTGCTGACCAAGGCGGGCCACCTGATGGTCGATAGCGACGATGACCCGGAATACGAGGTCGCGGTGGATTACTCGGTCAGGACCGGTATCCTGGGCGGCCACTGAGCTTTGACATAATGAACAATGAGGCCCGCGGTTCTGGTGAACCGCGGGCCTTTGATTTGAAGAGGGGGCTTCCGGCTCACCATACCAGCAAACGCTGGCCCGGATCCTCCATCCCCTGATCCGTGCCTGCCACCGGTCCTCGCGCCGCGCCGGCACAATGGCCGTATCCACGCCTGGCGGCGCGGAGCCTCGGCAATTCTGCTGGCCCGCCGCTGCGGGCGGTGCCCGTCCGGTCTCAGGCGGCGGCTCCGGACCAGCAAGTGCCGGGCAGGGTGTCAGTCGGGGGCGATGCTTTCCAGCATGTCGAGGTCGCCGGACAGCAGCGCCGGTTCGGCGCGGGTGATGAGGTCGGCGGGCCAGTCCCACCATTTGAGCGCCAGCAGCCGGGCGATCTGGGGTTTGGAGAAGCGGTAGCTTTGCACCGCGCCGGGATTGCCGGTGACGATGGCATAGGGCGGCACCGTGCCGCGCACCACGGCGCCGGCGCCGATGATGGCGCCGTCACCGATGCGGGCGCCGGGCAGGATCAGCGCGCCGTAGCCGATCCAGACGTCATTGCCCACGATGGTGTCGCGGGTGTCGGGCTGGAAGCCGGCCATCTGATCCGGGTCGAACACCGGGAAGGGGTAGCAGCTGAGGCCGTCCTGGGCGTGGTTGGCGGAGGCGGTGATGAAACGCGCGCCATGGGCGATCTGGCAGAAACGGCCGATCACGAGCCGCTCGCGGGCGCCGGGGAAGAGGTAGGGCGCCAGATGCTGCGCCCAGTCCTGCGGCGGGTCGAAATCCGAGGCATAGGAGTAATCTCCTGCCTTGATGTTCGGATGCTCCAGCACCCGGTTCAGCATCACCGTGCCCGCGTGGGGCGTGCCGTCCGGCAGGCTGATCGGGTTGCGCTTGCGGGGATCGGGCAGGGGCATGGCAGGCCTTATTCTCCGGGGCGGGACAGGGAAAACAGGTCGCGCACCACCGAATAGTCGCGGTAGCCGAGGCGGGCCAGCGGCTGGAACGCGGTGACGTCGAAGGCGCCGTCGCGCAGGCAGTCGTCGCGCATGTGCACGCCGGTCACTTCGCCGAACACCACCTTGTTGGCCTCGCCCGGCAGGGTGACGATTCGGGTGAGTTTGCACTCCAGCGCTGCCGGGGCTGCGGCGACGCGGGAACAGGCGATGGTTTCGCACTCCGCGGCCTCAAGACCGGCATGGTCGAATTCGTCCACGTCCTTGGGCAGCGCGCCGGAGCTGGCGTTCATTGCATCGCGCAGCGCGTAGGAGACCACGTTGACGCAAAAGACGCCGGTGGCTTCGATATTGGCGACCGAATCCTTGGTGCCCTGCTGGTCCGGCTTGCTGCTGGTGGAGGCAAACATCACCTGCGGCGGCGTGTAGGCCACGGCGTTGAAGAAGGAGTAGGGGGCCAGGTTGTTCACCCCGTCGGCGGACCGGCTGGAGATCCAGCCGATCGGGCGCGGGGTGACGATGGCGTTGAAGGGATTGTGGGGGAGGCCGTGGCCGTCCTCGGGCCGGTAGAACATTTCTGTTTCCTGCTCTGGTCATAGATGTTTGCCCAAGGCTTACGCTCATGCTAGGCCAAACGCCAGCCTGCAGGGAAGAATGCGGAGGCAGGGGCGGCGTGATCGAATTGAGGGCAGAGCAGCCGGACGACCGGTGGGAGGTCGAGGCGCTGTACGACCTGTGCTTTGCGCCCGGGCGCGAGGCGCTGTCGTCCTACCGCCTGCGCGAGGGGGTGCCGCCGGTCGAGGGCCTGAGCGAGGTGGCGCGCGACAGCGACGGCATTCTGGCCGCGGCGATCCGTTATTGGCCGGTTCTGGTCGGCGGCGCGTCTGCGCTGCTGCTGGGGCCGGTGGCGGTGCATCCGACGCGGCAGGGCGAGGGGCTGGGCGGGTCTTTGATTCGCGACAGCCTGGCCAAGGCAGAGGAAAGCGGCTGGGCCAGGGTGATGCTGGTGGGCGATGCGCCCTATTACCAGCGGTTCGGGTTCACCAGGCTGACAGGGGTGGAGATGCCGCCGCCGACCAACCCGGAGCGGGTTCTGGGGCTGGCGCTGCAGGCCGGAGCCTGGGACGGCGTGCAGGGGCAGGTGAGCCGCTGGCAGGCTTGAAATTGTGCCTTTCGCTGCCGATCTTTAGGGTCCTGGCCCCAAGAAGGCGGAGGAGACGCATGTGGCAGATGTTCTGACAAACGCGCGGGTCTACACCCCGCAGGAGATCGAGGCCGAGCTGGACGCGCTGGCTGCGCGTTACCGGGCGGCGGGCGGGGTTGGCGTCGACCTGCTGAACCGGCTGGGCAGCAGCGGCGAGAGCCTGCTGGAACGGCTGCCACAACCGGTGCGGGCCGGGCTGACCGGCGCCACTGAGACCGCCCTGCGCCTTGCCATGAAGGGCGCCAGCCGCTCGCGCCGCCTGGTGCCGGATCAGAAACCCGGTGTCGACCGGATGGTGAGCGCGGCCATGGGGGCTGCGGGCGGTGCCGCGGGGCTGCCGGGCGCGCTGGTGGAGCTGCCGGCCACCACCGCCTTTCTGCTGCGCACGATCCAGAGCGCCGCGGCGGCGGAAGGGTTTGATCCCGAGGCCGAAAGCGTGACCTTCGACTGCATCCGGGTCTTTGCCGCGGCAGGGCCGCTGGCAGAGGATGACGGCGCGGATCTGGGCTTTGTCTCCGTCCGGCTGGGGCTGCCCGGGGGGGTGCACAAGCTGATCGCGCAGGTGGCGCCGAAGCTGGGCGCGGTGCTGGGGCAGAAACTGGCGGCGCAGGCGGTGCCGATTGCCGGCGCGGTGGCGGGGGCGGCGGTGAACTATGTGTTTTCCGGCTATTACCGGGAGATGGCGCATGTGCATTTCGGCCTCAGGCGGCTGGCGGTCGAGGCGGATGTGGCGCCGGAGGAGCTGACTGCACGGCTGCTGCAGCGGCTGCAGCGCCCGGATGCGGCACGGTAGCTGCGCGGTGGACACAGAGACCTCTTGCGCTTGCCGGAAAGGCAGATTTAATCAGCTTTTCCTGCTAAGAGAGAAAGCATGATTCAATACAGCCTCAAATGTGCTGACGGCCATGAGTTTGACAGCTGGTTCCAGTCGGCGGCGGCTTTTGACAAGCTGGCGGCGGCCGGGATGGTGTCCTGTGCTGTCTGCGGCGGCACGCAGGTGAAAAAAGCCATCATGGCGCCGCGGGTGCGCCCGGGCCGCAAGGCGGTGTCCGGTGTCGGCGAGCCTGAACCTCAGGCTGCGCCTGCGCCTCGGCCTGCCCCGGCATCTGTTCCTGCATCCGCGGCGCCGGGGCCGGGCATGCTGAGCCGCCCGTCCGGCGAAGTGGAGAAGGCGCTGGCCGAGCTGCGCAGGAAGGTCGAGGAGAACTCCGACTATGTGGGGGACAGTTTCGTGCGGGAGGCCCGTGCGATGCATCTGGGCGAGGCGCCGGAGCGGGCGATCCATGGCGAGGCCAGGCTGGAAGACGCGCGGGAGCTGATCGAGGAAGGCGTGCCGGTGATGCCGCTGCCGTTCCGCCCGGGCCGGAAATCCAACTGACGAATATCAAGCTGAAGGGCAGGGCAGAATGCATGCAGTTGTAACGGGGACCAGCCGCGGGATCGGCAAGGAGCTGGTGAAGCAGCTGCGGGAAGCGGGCCATGAGGTGACGGGCACCTCGCGCGACCATTCCTCGGGCGTCAAGCTGGATGTCTCCGATCCCGGCCAGCAGGCGCGGTTTGCCGCCCAGATCAAGGGCCGCCCGGTGGACCTGCTGGTCTGCAACGCAGGCGTCTATATCGACAAGGCGATGGGGCTGGAGGATTACTCCGCGGAGGTCTGGACCAAGACAATGGCGGCCAATGTGACCGGCGTGTTCCTGACCGTGCAGGCGATGCTGCCGAACCTGCGGCTGGCGGAAGAGCCGAAGATTGCCATCCTGTCGTCGCAGATGGCCAGCCACAGCCGGGCGCCGGGCGGCAGCTATGCCTACCGCGCGTCAAAGGCCGCGGCGCTGAATATCGGGCGCAATCTGGCCACCGACCTGAAGCCGGAAGGGATTGCCGTCGGCATCTACCATCCCGGCTGGGTGCAGACCGACATGGGCGGCTATGACGGCGATATCACGGTGCAGGAGTCGGTCGCCGGGCTGATCAATGAATTTGATGTCCTTACCGTGGACACCACCGGCTGCTTTCATACATGGGACGGCCGCATCCACCCTTACTGAGCGGAGGCTGTCAGGCAGCGGAGCGCTCCCGCGCCCGCAGCGGCCTGGCCCTGCCAGCCCCCTTGGGGGCCTTGCGCGGCGCGGCACCGTGCGCAGGCACGGTGCCATGACCAACGGGCTGAGGGCCCGGCAGGGACCGGTGCCGGGCGGGAGTGCGCCGCTACCTGGGAGATTGCGGGTGCTGCAAAAAGGAAAGCCGGCGCGAAAGCCGCGCCGGCTGTTTTGTGTCAGCAGTTTGCCTGCAAGCGGGGCAGGGGTTACTCCCAGCAGCTGACCAGAACGGTCATGCCGGAGGCCAGCCGGGTGATTGCCGCGTTGGGCAGGCTGCCGCCGGAGGCGGGCTGTGCGGCGGGGCTGAGGCCTGCGTCATTCAAGGCGCCGCGGATCACCTCGGCGTTCACGGCAAAGCTGACGCCTTCGGGCAGCTGCTTGCCGCCGGACTGCTGCGGCAGCAGCATCCCCAGCACCGCGCCGGTTGCATCCAGCACCGGGCCGCCGGCATCGCCGGGCTGCGCCGCCAGCTCAAGGCGCGCGACATTGGTGTTGCCGTCCAGGCTTTTCACGTCAGCAATCTTGCCCCAGGTCAGGCTGGGGGCGCCAAGCACGCCCTCGTAGGAGAAGCCGGAGACCGCGACCTCTGACTGCAGCCGCGGCGAAGCGGTGCTGAGGCCGCCCACAGCGGCAGGCGCCAGAGGCTGTGCGGGTTTCAGCACCGCGATGCCGTCGGCGGCGTTATTGGCGGCGACGGTGGCTTCATAGCCGTGATCCAGGGTGATCCGGGTGCAGCCGGCCACCACGTCCGAGGTGGTCAGAACGCTGCCGTTGCCATCCACGAAGAAGCCGCTGCGCGACAGTTTCGGCTTGCGGATCTCCAGGCCGGAGACCAGATCGACGTTTTGCACCGCGTCGCCGCCCTCAGCCGGGTCCAGAACCCCGTCTAGACGGGTGAAGCTGGACTGCATCGCGGCCAGAACGCGGGCGTGGCGGTCTTCATCGCCGGCGGGCCAGACCAGGGTGAAGCCCTTGATCTCGCCGTTCTTCAGGCTGGCCTGGGTGAAGGAGACGATTTGATTGCTGCGGCCTTCGATGGTGAAGCTGTTGGCGCCGCGTTCGCGCGGGCCGTCCAGCGGCACGATTTCCAGCGTTTGCAGGATGTCGTAGAGACCGAACAGGGTGCGCTTGTCGCCGGGCTGGCTGATCAGCAGCAGCTTGGCGCCCAGATCGCCTTTGCTGGTGTAATGCGCAAAAGGCGATTCATAGCGGTCGAAGGCAACTTCATCTGCCGGGATCTGCAGCGCGATGCCGGCCTTGGCGTCCTCGGCCCGGGCCATGCCGACCGAGATCAGCGGCGCGTTGTATTCATCCATCAGCACCTGGCGCTGGGCGGTGGTCAGCACGCCGGTCGGCTCAAAGCCGCGGGCTGCCTGCCAGTCGCTCATCGAGGCGCGGGTGCCGCGGCCGAAGGCGCCGTCGATGCCGGAGTTGTAAAAGCCTGCAGCTTTCAGCGCGACCTGCAGCTCCATCCGCTGCTCACGGCTGAGCGCGCTTTCGCTGCGGCGCGCCTGGGCCGGGGTCTCATCGGGCAGGGTGGTCTGCACGGCAGTTTGCGGCTGCGGTTCGGGCTGCTGCACCGCGGGTTCCACGGGGGCGGGCGCAGGAGCAGGTTCCGCGGTCTGGGTGGCATCCGCGGCTACCGGGTAGAACTGGCTGCCCAGGTTGCGTTCAAAGGCGATGAAACTGTCGCGCGGGATCTGACCCTCGGCGCGGTAGACCTGCAGCACGCGTTCGGCGTCATCACGGGAATAGGGGCCGAGCACCACCCCGTACCAGCCGCCGCCAATAGAATAGCCGGAGACATCGGGCAGGCGGGCGGCATAGCTGCGGGCCTCGTTTTCAGCCTCGCGCAGGGAGGGGCGGGCGGCGATCTGGATCCAGACGCCATCGCGGCTGCTTTGCGCTGAAACAGGCGCCGTGAACGCAATGGCCAGCGCAATCAGCGGCAGGGCCAGAGCGGCAAACAGTTTTTTCATGGTCAGGGCCTCGTATCCCGGAAGTACTCTTATTCTTTGAGGCGGAGATTAAGCATTTTGCGGCGGCAAAGGGAACTCCTCATGACAGGGGGAATTCCCGGCCCGTTGCCGCATTCCCGCACTTTTGTTGCCGATGCGCTGCGGGCAGCATGGCGGAGGTGCGGTGCAACTGCCCGCAGGGCGTTGACCCTGCCATAAGCCTTGCATAGGAAGATCCCCGCAATTGCTGCCTTAGCTGCCCCCAAAGGGATGAGAGATGACCCAGACCAACGGCGCGCCGCGCTCCTTCCAAGAGATTATCCTGAGGCTCCAGAATTACTGGGCCGCCAAGGGCTGCGCGGTGATGCAGCCTTATGACATGGAAGTCGGCGCAGGCACCTTCCACCCGGCGACCACGCTGCGCTCGTTGGGGACCAAGGCCTGGGCCGCGGCCTATGTGCAGCCCTCGCGCCGCCCGACCGACGGGCGCTACGGCGAGAACCCGAACCGGCTGCAGCATTACTACCAGTACCAGGTGCTGATCAAACCCAGCCCGCCGGACCTGCAGGAACTGTATCTGGGCAGCCTTGAGGCGATCGGTGTTGATATGGCGATGCATGACATCCGCTTTGTCGAGGATGACTGGGAAAGCCCGACTTTGGGCGCCTGGGGCCTGGGCTGGGAAGTCTGGTGCGACGGCATGGAAGTTTCCCAGTTCACCTACTTCCAGCAGGTCGGCGGCCATGACTGCCACCCCGTGTCCGGTGAGCTGACCTATGGCTTGGAGCGTCTGGCGATGTATGTGCTGGGTGTCGATCACGTGATGGACATGCCGTTCAACGATCCGGATGCGATGATCCCGCTGACTTACGGTGATGTGTTCAAGCAGACCGAGGAAGAATACGCCCGCTGGAACTTCGATGTGGCCAACACAGAGGTTTTGCTGCGCCATTTCGAGGAGGCCGAGGCCGAATGCGCCGCGATCCTGGCGCAGGAGCATCAGGACCCGAAGACCGGCAAGCGCATCATCATGGCGCACCCGGCCTATGACCAGTGCATCAAGGCCAGCCACATCTTCAACCTGCTGGATGCGCGCGGGGTGATTTCGGTCACCGAGCGCCAGGCCTATATCGGCCGCGTCCGGGCGCTGGCCAAGCAATGCGCCGATGCCTTTGTGCTGACCGAAGCCGGAGGGTATTCGGCTGAGAATGCGGCCTGAGCAGGAGACGGCACGTTATGGGGAAACTTCTGGCCCTGATCCTGATCGCCTCCGGCCTCGCCGCCGGGGGTGCGATGTATTATCTGCAGGTCTATGGCTTCTATGATCAGGTCGCGCTGCAGCCGGGCCGCGACGTAGTGCTGGTGCCGCTGGAAGGCGGTGAAGGGCAGCCGATTGCCTACTCTGGCTTTGAGGCGATTGACGCTGACAGCTCCCCGATCCGCTACCGTGCCTGTTTCACCACCAAGGTGACGCCGGACGCGCTGGCGCAGGTCTTTACCCTGTCGGACAAGACCGAGCCGCGCAATGCGCCGGACTGGTTTGGCTGTTTCGATGCCGCCGCCATTGGCGCCAAGCTGGCCAATGGCTCTGCCAAGTCGTTCCTGTCGGTCAAGAATATCTCCTATGGGGTCGACCGGATTGTCGCTGTCACCGACGAGGGCCGCGGCTATGTCTGGCATGAGCTGAATGACTGCGGCCAGAAAGCCTATGACGGCACCGTGGTGGGCGAGGAATGCCCGCCGCGGCCTGAGGCGGGTGCAAGCGAATGATGCGCCTTCGCCCCTTGCCCTCCCTTACCAATTATTCCGCTGCGCCCGCCCGCGCGGCCACGCCCGAGGATATCTGATGCCCGATCTGCTCATTGAACTGTTTTCCGAGGAAATCCCGGCCCGCATGCAGGCGCGTGCCGCCGAGGACCTGAAGAAGCGCGTGACCGATGGTCTGGTCGAGGCGGGGCTCACCTATGCCGGAGCCGCGGCGCTGTCGACGCCGCGCCGCCTGACGCTGGCGGTGGATGGCCTGCTGGCGGAAAGCCCCACCATTCGCGAAGAGCGCAAGGGGCCGAAAGTGGGCGCGCCGGACAAGGCGATCGAGGGCTTCCTGCGCGGCGCGGGCGTCACCCGCGAGCAGCTGGAAGAACGCGAAACCCCCAAGGGGGCCGTCTATTTCGTGCAAATTGAAAAGCCCGGTCGCCCGGCGGCTGAGATCATCGCCGAGGTGCTGGAAACCACCGTCCGCAACTTCCCCTGGCCGAAATCCATGCGCTGGGGCGCGGGCTCCTTGCGCTGGGTGCGGCCGCTGCATTCGATCCTGTGCATCCTGTCGGATGAGGCAGGGACATTGGTGGTGGATCTGGACATCGACGGCATTAAGGCGGGCAACACAACCCGCGGCCACCGCTTCATGGCGCCGGACGAGATCACCGTCACGGGGTTTGACGACTATGCCGCCAAGCTGAAACGCGCCTATGTGGTGCTGGACGCCCGCGAGCGCGCCGAGGCGATCTGGCAGGAGGCCACCAACCAGGCCTTTGCCAACGGTCTGGACGTCGTCGAGGACAAGGGGCTTCTGGCCGAGGTCGCTGGTTTGGTCGAGTGGCCGGTGGTCCTGATGGGCGCCATCGACGAGGAGTTCCTGGAGCTGCCGCCGGAGGTTTTGCAGACCTCGATGAAGGAGCACCAGAAGTTCTTCTCGGTGAAGAACCCCAAGACCGGCCGGATCGAGAAATTCATCACCGTTGCCAACCGTGAGACCGCGGACAATGGCGCCACCATCCTGGCGGGCAACCAGAAGGTGCTGTCGGCGCGTCTGGCCGATGCCAAGTTCTTCTGGGAGAACGACCTGCGCACCGCCAAATCCGAGGCGGGCATGAGCGCCTGGGTAGAGAACCTCGGCAATGTGACCTTCCACAACAAGCTGGGCACCCAGGCCGCGCGCATCGACCGGATCGCGGCGCTGGCCCGCGAGATCGCGCCGGTGGTGGGCGCCGATGCGGATCTGGCCGAGCAGGCCGCTCGGGTGGCCAAGGCCGACCTGTCGTCTGAAATGGTCTACGAGTTCCCGGAACTGCAGGGCCTGATGGGCCGCTACTACGCCGAAGCCGCTGGCCTGCCGCAAGACGTGGCAAACGCTTGCGAGGCGCACTACTCGCCGTTGGGGCCGGGCGATGACGTACCGTCCGAGCCGGTGTCTGTTGCCGTCGCGCTGGCCGACAAGCTGGACACGCTGACCGGCTTCTGGGCGATCGACGAAAAGCCGACGGGGTCGAAGGACCCATTCGCGCTGCGTCGTGCAGCCTTGGGGGTAATCCGGCTGGTGCTGGAGAATGACGTAAGGATGAATCTTGCCCGCGTGTTGCTTACTGCGTTGGGGCCCCAACCCTCCGATTGGCTTAAAGAAGCGGCAAAAGGTGCGAAAGCCGAAGCAAAACTCCTGGCAACCAGGTCGTATGAAGAAACTTCGATCGAGTACGATGAGAAAGAAACGGTGCTTCAGGACCTCCTGACCTTCTTCCACGATCGCCTCAAGGTGTTCCTGCGCGATCAGGGCATTCGCCATGACGTGATCGACGCCTGCATTGCGATGGAGGGCAACGATGACCTCACGCTGCTGGTGAAACGCGCACGCGCGCTTGAGGATTTCCTCAAGACCGATGACGGTGAAAACCTGTTGCAAGGCTTCAAGCGCGCCAACAACATCCTCAGCCAGGCGGAGGAAAAGGACGGCGTGGAGTATTCGTTCGGTGCCGACCGCAAATTTGCCGAGGACGAAACCGAAACCGCGCTGTTCGATGCGCTGGAGGCGGGCGGGGCGGCGATCTCCCCGGCCATCGAGGCCGAAGATTTCGCGGCAGCCATGCGGGGCATGGCCGCCCTGCGCGCGCCGGTTGACGCGTTCTTTGAGGCAGTGCAGGTGAATGCGGAGAATGACATCATCCGCCGCAACCGCCTGAACCTGCTGGGCCAGATCCGCCAGGTCTGCGGCCAGGTTGCGGATCTCACCAAAGTCGAAGGCTGAGCACCGCCCCGGCTGCTTCTTTCTGGTCACAAATACCTGCCCCGCAGGGACCGGCCTTTCCGCCAGGGAAGGCCGGTTTTCCGTATCTGCGCCGGCGTTATCCGTCACTGCCCTGTTACAAGACTCTTGCGCCGTCGCATCTTGGCCTTATGGTGACTTGCAAAGGAGACGTGCTGCAGTGCAGAAAGATTTCGAACAGACCCCGCCGGCCTGCCTCATCACCGCCACCGCGCCGGTGGCCACGGCCACCCATGGCGGCCGGGCGAAATGCCTGCAGCGGCTGGTGCGGCTGGACTTGCCGGTGCCGCGCACGGTGGCGCTGTCGTTTGATGCGGTGCATTCCATTGCCGAAGGGCAGATGCCGGACCTGGACGTGGTGCTGGCAGAATTCGACCCGGAGGCGCTGCTGTGCGTGCGCCCGTCCTCGGAAGACCCCGACTGGGGCGGGCCGGGGGCGATCCTGAACATCGGCATGAACGATGCGCGCTATGTCGACCTCTGCGACACCCTGGGGCGGGAGGCTGCGGCGGCGCTTTATCTGCGGTTCGTGCAGTCCTATGCGGTGCATGTGGCACGGCTGGACCCGGATGTGTTCGATGATGTCGAGGACGGCGGCCCGGATGCGCTGAGCGAGATCCTGCACGCCTATGAGGCGGAAACCGACGAGCAATTCCCGCAGGACCCGGGCGAGCAGCTGGCGGCGGTGCTGCGCTCGATGGCGCGGGCGTGGGAGGGCACCTCGGCGCGGCTGCTGCGGCAGGCCAAGGGGGCGCCGGCCGATGCCGGCCTCGGGCTGGTGGTGCAGGAGATGATCCCCGGGGTGGGCCAGGGCGAATGCGGATCGGGCGTGCTGCAGCTGGTGAATTCGACCACCGGCATGCCGCAGCTGACGGGGCGCTACCTGAGCCAGAGCCAGGGGCGCGACGCGCTGGGGGCCGGAGCAAAGGCGCTGTATCTGGGCAAGGACGCCCGCGGGCTGTCGCTGGAGGAGCTGGCGCCGGAGGCCTTTGCCGATTTGAAAGCTCACGCGGCGCTGATGCGGGAGAAGCTGCGCGAGGAGATGCAGCTGGAGTTTGTCGTCGACAACGGCCGGGTGCATATCCTGGACGGGGTGCGGGTGACGCGCACGGCGCAGGCGGCGGTGCGGATTGCGGTGGCGCTGGCCGAGGATGGCGTGATCCCCAAGGAAGAAGCCCTGATGCGGGTGGATGCGCATATCCTGAACGAGCTGCTGCACCGCCAGGTGGCGCCGGAAGCCAAGCGCGATGTGATCGGCCGCGGCATTGCCGCCAGCCCCGGCGCGGCAACCGGCAAGCTGGTGTTTACCGCGGCCGGCGCACAGGCCAGCGCAGCCCGCGGCGAGCCGTGCATTCTGGTGCGCCGGGAGACCTCGCCGGAGGATGTGCGCGGCATGCACGCCGCTGCCGGCGTGCTGACCGAAAAGGGCGGCATGACCAGCCATGCGGCGGTGATCGGCCGCGGCCTGGGGCTGCCGTGCATCGTCGGCGCCTCCAACATGAAGTTCCACAGCAAGCGCAAGATGCTGGAGGCCGCCGATGGCCGGGTGTTCAACGCAGGCGACACGATCACCATCGACGGCAGCAGCGGCCAGGTGCTGGCGGGCCAGCCGCAGATGCTGGAAGCGGCTGAGGACGGGGCGCTGCTGACCCTGCTGACCTGGGCGGACGAGGTCCGCGACATCGGCATCCGTGCCAATGCCGACACGCCGGAAGATGCTGAAATGGCGCGCAAATTCAACGCGCAGGGCATTGGCCTCTGCCGGACGGAGCATATGTTCTTTGAGCCCGGGCGGCTGACCGTGATGCGGGAGATGATCTTTGCCGAGACGTCTTCGGGCCGGGAGGCGGTGCTGGAGCGTCTGCTGCCGATGCAGCGCGACGACTTCCGCGAGCTGTTCCGGATCATGGAGGGGATGCCGGTCTGCATCCGCCTGTTCGACCCGCCGCTGCATGAGTTCCTGCCCGCCACCAAGACCGGCCAGCGCGAGCTGTCGGAGGCCTTGGGCATTCCGGTCAGCGATGTGACCCGCCGGGTCGAGGAGATGGACGAATACAACCCGATGCTGGGTCTGCGCGGGGTGCGGCTGGGGGTCACCGTGCCGGAAATCTACGACATGCAGGCGCGTGCCATCTTCGAGGCCACTCTGGAAGCTTCGAAATGGGGCGAGCCGGTGGTACCGGAGATCATGATTCCGCTGGTGTCGGCCAAGCGCGAGGTGGAACTGGTCAAGGCCCGCATCGATGCGGTGGCCGCCGCTGTCAAATTCGAGCGCGGCGAGGACTTCACCTACCGGCTGGGGGTGATGGTGGAAACGCCGCGCGCCGCGCTGCGGGCGGGGGAGATCTCGCCGCACACGGCTTTTCTCAGCTTCGGCACCAATGACCTCACGCAGATGACCTATGGCCTGTCGCGCGATGACGCCGGGCGGTTCATGTCGGAATATGTGAATCAGGGAGTGTTTCCGGAGGATCCGTTCCATGTTCTGGACACCGACGGGGTCGGCGAGCTGCTGAAGCTGGGGGTCCAGCGCGGCCGGTCGGAGAACGGCGAGATCACGCTGTCGATCTGCGGCGAGCACGGCGGCAACCCCGAATCGATTGCGTTCTGCCGTGATGCAGGCTTTGATTACGTTTCATGCTCGCCTTTCAGGGTTCCGGTTGCGCGGTTAGCCGCCGCCCAGCTGGCGATTGGCAGTAAAACCGGTCAGGTTGCGCCAACTTACACTAAATATTAGGAAAATTCCGGGTACCCAGCCGCCGGAAACGGTGCTGGACCAGCATTTGCGTTAACCCTGCTGTCGCACCTCTGGGCGGCAAGCTGGACGTTCGGGGCCAATTCCATTAAGGGCTGCGATCGCATGTAGCCGGGGAAACCGGTAGCAAGCCGTAAGGACGGGGGAACCCTGAATGAAATTGTTGACTATGATTGCCGTGATGGCTGCCACCATCGCGATGGGTAAGAGTGTTGCTGCCGAAACCGGCCTGGATGCGCTGATCGAGCGCGAGCAGGCCAGTCTCAACGCGGTACCTGCGCGGAAGTTCAGCGGATTTTTCGGATTCCGCGCCAATCCGTTCAAGAGCCGCAAGACCAGGACGCAACAGGTGGAGTACTCAAAAGCCTGGCTGGACTCCCAGCCCAAAGCGACCGGTGGCGAACAGTTCGCCTGCCTGGCCGAGGCGCTGTACTTCGAGGCGCGCGGCGAGACCGTGAAAGGCCAGTTCGCGGTCGCCGAAGTGATCCTGAACCGGGTCCAGAGCGAACAGTTCCCGGACACCCCCTGCGGGGTGATCAACCAGGGGACAGGGCGCAAGTACCAGTGCCAGTTCACCTACACCTGCGACGGCCACAAG
The DNA here is from genome assembly GCF_013317235.1 of Leisingera sp. ANG59. Lineage (GTDB taxonomy): Bacteria > Pseudomonadota > Alphaproteobacteria > Rhodobacterales > Rhodobacteraceae > Leisingera. Next base: position 16,343 of record NZ_WLCM01000004.1, read on the forward strand.
GAAGTGATCCGCGAGAAGAAGGCGTATCAGCGGGTGGCCAAGGTGGCGCGCGCGGCACTGGACGGGCTGAAGTCGGAACTGACGGAAGGCGCGACCTACTATCACACCACCGCGGTGCGCCCGCGCTGGAGCCGCACTTTCACAAACACCACGCGCATCGGTGTGCATCTGTTCTACCGCGACGATCGCTACCAAACCGCAATGAGCAACTGATGGCTTGAAGGCGGCATCAAGGTGCCGCTTTCTGCTACTGGCATGGCGTATGCGGGACTGTTAAGAAGCCGCCGAAAGTCTATTGTTGGGACCCACACCTGACACAGCCAGCCAAAGGCCCGTTTCCCATGCCCTCTGAAATCCGCCTTGCCTTTGCGCATCCGTCCGAACGTTCGATGGCCACTGCCGCGCCGGGCCCGCTGGACCGCATTTCGCTGCGCGACCATACCGTCGAGGTGGAGATCGGCGCGTTCCAGGCGGAGCGCGGCACCACCCAGCGGATCTGCTTCAATGTGGTGGTGGAGGTTGCGCCGCTGCCCAAGGACCTGGATGACGACGTCGACCGGATCCTGTCCTATGACAAGGTGACCGAGGCCATCGCCCATGAGCTGGCGGCAGAGCGGCTGAACTTGCTGGAGACCCTGGCGGAACGCGTGGCCGAACGGATCCTGCTGGAGCATCAGGCGGTGCGCGCCTTTGTGCGGATCGAGAAGCTGGACCGCGGCCCGGGGGCTCTGGGCGTCGAGGTGGTCCGCTCAAAAGACCAGATCAGCCATCTGGCTGAGGAACAGGACCGCCCGCATCCGCGGCTGATGTACCTTTCCAACACCGCCATCGACAGTGAGAACCTGACCGGCTGGATCGACCAGATGGAATGCCGCAAACGGCCGTTGATACTGTGTGTCGGCACCCACCCGCTGGCGGTTCCCACGACCGGTCACAAATGGACCCAGCGGCGGATCGACCTTTTGGCGATCGAACAGAACGCCTGGCGGCTGGCGGCCAAGGACGACCGCTGCGTGGTGGTCTCCACCCGGACCGAGCTGGACTGGGCGATGAAGAACGGCCAGATCTGCGTCTGGGCGCCGTCCAAGATCGTGCTGGACGCGGTGGAAGGGCCCTCGGCGCCGCCGTCGAACTCGGTGGCACTGGCTGCCTGGTTTGCCGCTACCTTTGAAGCCGGTGAAATGATTGTGCTTGGCGGGGATTTGCCTGATAATCCCGGTGTCCCCTTGCGGGCCGTCAGCGTGGAGCAAGCACAACTGTGACATATTACCGGCCGTTGGTTCAGCACGGAGAGGCGCGTCCCGAAGGCGCGGTCCCGCTGGCAGGCAGTGCCTTATGGTTCACCGAGGTTGAAATCCTGAGCCGTGATGCGCCGCCGCGGATCGTGCCTGCCGGACTGGTCCCCGAGATGGAGCGCCGCCGCCTGAGCGCGCGGCGCGCGTCGATCGCCGGGCTGGACATGACCCAGCCGCAGATCATGGGCATTCTGAATGTGACGCCGGACAGTTTCTCGGATGGCGGCAGGCATGCCGGTACCGAGGCTGGGAAGGCAGCGGCGCTGCAGATGGTGGCTGATGGCGCCACGATCATTGATGTGGGCGGCGAATCCACCCGCCCCGGGGCTGCTGAAGTGCCCGAGGCTGAGGAAATCGAGCGCACGGCGCCGGTGATTGCGGCCATTCGCGCCGAGTGCCCGGTGCCGGTCTCCATTGACACCCGCAAGGCCACGGTGGGCATGGAAGCCTTGGAAGCGGGAGCGAACCTGCTGAATGATGTCTCGGGCTTCACCTTCGATCCGGCGCTGGCGCCCCTGGCGGCGCAGGCCAGCGTGCCGGTCTGCATCATGCATGCCCAGGGCGACCCGGCGACCATGCAGGATGATCCGCAATACGGAAATGTGCTGCTGGATGTCTATGACTTCCTGAGCAACCAGATCGACCGGCTGGAAGCCATTGGCGTGGTCCGCGAGCAGATCGTGGTCGACCCGGGCATCGGGTTCGGCAAGACGCAGGAGCATAACCTGACACTTCTGCGCAATCTCAGCCTGTTTCATGCGCTTGGCTGTCCCGTCTTGCTGGGGGTGTCGCGCAAGAAGTTCATCGGCACCATCGGTGATGCGCCGCGCGCGGATGCCCGGGCGCCGGGTTCGATTGCGGTGGGGCTTGCGGCCCTGGCGCAAGGCGTGCAATTCCTGCGGGTGCATGACGTGGCTGAGACGGTTCAGGCCCTGCGGCTTTGGCAGGCGGTCCGGTAAGGCCTTTTAGGCAGGAAGGCATAATGCGGAAACTCTTTGGAACCGATGGCGTGCGCGGCACCGCCAACATCCACCCCATGACCGCCGAAATGGCGCTGCGCATCGGTGCGGCAGTAGGGCGTTATTTCCGGCGCGATGGCACCGGGGTGCACCGGGTGGTGATCGGCAAGGACACCCGGCTGTCCGGCTACATGTTTGAAAACGCACTGACGGCGGGGCTGACCTCGACCGGCATGAACGTGCTGCTGCTGGGGCCGGTGCCGACGCCCGCGGTGGGGCTGATGACGCGCTCGATGCGGGCGGATCTGGGGGTGATGATCTCGGCCAGCCACAACCCGTCCGAGGACAATGGCATCAAGTTCTTCGGACCGGACGGGTTCAAGCTGTCGGACGGCGCCGAGATGGAGATCGAGGCGCTGGTGGAGGCTGGGGTCGAACCGGCCCAGGCTGTCAACATCGGCCGTGCCAAGCGGATTGACGATGCCCGTTTCCGCTATGGCGAGCGGGTCAAGAGCTCCCTGCCGCGCAATCTGGGCCTGAACGGGCTAAAAGTTGTGATCGACTGCGCCAATGGCGCGGCGCACCGCACCGCGCCCGAGGTCCTGTGGGAACTGGGCGCGGAGGTTATTGCGGTCGGTGTGTCGCCTGACGGGCTGAACATCAACCGCGGCTGCGGTTCGACCCAGCCCCGGACCGCGGCTGAGGCAGTGGTGGCGCATGGGGCGCATGTCGGGATCTGCCTGGATGGCGATGCCGACCGGGTGATTCTGATCGACGAGACCGGCACGGTGGCGGATGGCGATCAGCTGATGGCGCTGCTGGCCAGCCGCTGGGCCGAAGAAGGTCTTCTGACTGGCGGCGCGCTGGTTGCGACCGTGATGTCGAACCTCGGGCTTGAGCGCTTCCTTGAGGGCAAGGGCCTGGGATTGGAGCGCACGTCCGTCGGCGACCGCTATGTGGTGGAGCGGATGCGCGAGGGCGGGTTCAACCTGGGCGGCGAGCAATCCGGCCATATCGTGATGAGCGACTATGCCACCACCGGTGACGGGCTGATGGCGGGGCTGCATTTCCTGGCTGCGATGGTGCAGACCGGCCAGAAGGCGTCAGAGCTGGCGCATCAGTTCGAGACCGTGCCGCAGCGGCTGCGCAACGTGCGGTTCCAGGCGGGCCAGGTGCCGCTGGAGGATGCGCGGGTGCAGGAGGCGATTGCCGCGGCTGAGAAGATGCTGGACGGCCAGGGGCGCCTGTTGATCCGCAAATCCGGCACCGAGCCGCTGGTGCGGGTGATGGCCGAGAGCGAGGACGCCGAAGTGATGACGCTGGCAGTGGACAGCGTGGTCGCCGCGGTTGAGGCTGCCGTCGCGCAGTGAACCGGCAGAGGGCGCTCAGCGCCCTTTGCTGAACAGGCGGCTGAGCCTGCCGAGCTGGCTGAGGCCAAGGCCGCCCAGGATCATTACCATTGCCAGCAGCATCGAGGGCGGCAGCTCTTCGCCCAGGAACACCGCTCCAAGCACCACCGCCCAGACCGGCACCTGGTAATTGGTGAGGGTCATGAAGGTGGGGCCCGCCTCGCGCACCACGATGACGCGCAGCAGGTTTGCTGCGGCGGTGGGGATCAGGCCGAGGATGGCAGCAATCAGCAGCGTTTTTGTGTCGGGCATCACTGGCGGGCCTTCGGCGGCCCAGGCGGCCGGAAAGATGATGAAACAGCCGATCACCAGGAAGATGGCTGCCAGCCCGACCGGGTCGGCGGGCGGCAGGCGGCGGGTCAGGATGGAGCTGACCGAGTAGCAGGCTGCCGCTGACAGGCAGGCGGCGCGGCCATAGGCCTCCAGTTCGGCGCCGCTGGTTTCAAACGCCTTGCCGCCGATCAGCAGCGCAACGCCGGCAAAGCCGATGCAGAAACCGATGAGGCGGCGCAGGGTCATCTGCTCGCCCGGCACAAAGACATGCGCCAAAGGCAGCACCATCAGCGGGATCGCCGCCATGCTGACGCCGGTAAAGCCGGAGGAGACATGCTGCTGTCCCCAGGAGATCAGCATGAAGGGCAGGGCGGTGCTGAGAATGCCGATGAGGATCAGCGAGGGCCAGTTGGCCTTACCTTTGAATAGCTTGAACCCGCGCCAGCCCCAGACCGCGCACAGCAGCAGCGCGGCAAAGCCGATCCGGCTGGCGGCCAGCCAGAACGGGGTGATCCCGTCCAGCGCCAGCTTGATCAGCAGAAAGGTTCCGCCCCAGACAAAGCCGAGGGTGGCAATCATCAGCCAGTAGCGCGGTGCGATATCGGGCATGGGGTCCTCTTGCCGTTCATCGCGCGACAAGACCCCGCCGGGCGGGCGGGGTCAATGGCAATTGCTTTGTTATCGATCGAAGCGTTTGCGCTTCACGCCACGCGCGGGCGGCGGTTGCGGCTGAGGAGGAGGCCGCCGAGGATCAGCGCCAGCGCGGCAAACAGCTGCGGCGGCAGGGTTTCCCCCAGAAGGGCCGCGCCGAAGATCACCGACCAGACCGGCACCTGGTAGTTCACGGTGGACAGGAAGGCCGGGCCTGCGCTGCGGGCGACCTGCACCAGCAGCACCTGGGCGAGGGCGGTGGGCAGCAGGCCAAGGTAGATCACGGCGCCGAGCGGCAGGGCGGCGGGCAGGTCCGGCACGCCCTCGGCCCAGAGCGCGGCGGGGGTCATCATGGCGGCACCGCAGAGGAGCGCCGCGGCAGAGAGCGACAGCATGTTCACCTGCGGGCAGAGCCGGGTGATGATCGAACCGATGGCGTAGCACAGCGACGCACCAAGGCAGGCGAGGCGGGCCAGTGATTCAAAATCGGTTCCGGCGGAGCGGAAGGCATCCAGACCGATCAGCACCACAACACCGGCGAAGCCGATCAGGAAGCTGATGGTGCGGCGCAGGGTCATATGCTCGCCCGGCACCAGAAGATGCGCCAGCGGCAGAACAAACAGCGGCACCACCGCCATGCAGACCCCGGCAAAGCCGCTGGCCACGTAAGTTTGCCCCCAGCTGAGCAGGGTGAAGGGCAGGGCGTTGGTAAAGAACCCCATGCCGATGGCGCAGGCCCAGATGATCCGGCCTTCCCGCGTGAGGATGGAGGGCAGGCCGATGCCCATCGCATAGACCACGCCCAGAAGACAGAGCGCACCGATGGAGATCCGCAGCGCAGCGATAGTCATCGGCGGGAAGCCCCTGAGTGCCAGCGACACCGCCATGAAAGAGGCGCCCCAGATCACACCGAGGAACAGGAGCTTGACCCAATTGGCAGCGCCGGGGGATTGATTCATTTTTATCTCCTGTCCCGCCCGGCTGAAGGCCGGGCTGCGCCCGACCCTCCCCACGGGAGGGCGCTTCACGCCCACCCAGGGCCGGGCGCTGCCCTTGGCGCATCACATGAAGTTCTCCGCATTCGGGCATATGGTTCAACGAAATTAAATGTGCGCGAAATGGATGCGCCGAAGAAAAAAGGGCGCTCCAAGATGGAGCGCCCTGCAGAGGTAAGGTCAGCGGAGGGTTCCGCGGGCGCCTTAGTTCTTTTCTTTGTCGACCATCTTGCCGGCCGAGATCCACGGCATCATGCCGCGCAGCTTGGCGCCGGTTTCTTCGATCAGGTGCTCGTCGTTGGCACGGCGGGAAGCTTTCAGGGTCGGTTGGCCAACCTGGTTCTCCAGCATGAAGTCGCGGACGAATTTGCCCTGCTGGATGTCTTCCAGAACCGCTTTCATGCGGGCTTTGGTTTCGTCGTACTTCAGGATGCGCGGACCGGTGACGTACTGGCCGTACTCGGCGGTGTTGGAGATCGAGTAGTCCATGTTGGCGATGCCGCCTTCATAGATCAGGTCAACGATCAGCTTCACTTCGTGCAGGCACTCGAAGTAGGCCATTTCCGGTGCGTAGCCGGCTTCGACCAGGGTCTCGAAACCGCAGCGGATCAGCTCAACCAGGCCGCCGCAGAGAACTGCCTGCTCGCCGAACAGGTCGGTTTCGCATTCTTCGCGGAAGTTGGTTTCGATGATGCCCGAACGGCCGCCGCCGATGGCGGAGCAGTAGGACAGGCCGGTTTCCAGCGCCTTGCCGGTGGCGTCGGTGTGAACCGCGACCAGGCAGGGCACGCCGCCGCCCTTGGTGTATTCGCCGCGCACGGTGTGGCCCGGGCCCTTGGGCGCCATCATGATCACGTCGACGCCTTCTTTCGGCTCGATCAGGCCGAAGTGCACGTTCAGGCCGTGGGCGAACGCGATGGCCGCGCCGGGCTTGATGTTGTCGTGGACGTATTTCTTGTAGGTCTCAGCCTGCAGTTCGTCGGGCATGGTGAACATGATCACGTCGCACCAGGCCGCGGCTTCTGCGATACCCATGACCTGCAGGCCTTCGCCTTCGGCTTTCTTGGCCGAGGGGGAGCCTTCGCGCAGGGCAACGACAAGGTTCTTGGCGCCGGAGTCGCGCAGGTTCAGCGCATGGGCGTGGCCCTGGGAGCCATAGCCCAGGATGGCCACTTTCTTGTCCTTGATCAGGTTCACATCGCAATCGCGGTCGTAATAAACGCGCATGATCCACGTCCTTTCGTTTGGTGTTTGAGGGCATCATAGGCATGTGGGCGGGGAAGGCGATTGCTGTTGTGCATGAGTTTCGCAGTTTCTTTGCAGTGGTCATTCGTCATTTGGCCTGATAATGATGAAATCATGCTTGATGACCTCGACCGGCGCATTCTGCGCTATATGCAAAGCGACCCGGAGCAATCGATTCCGGATCTGGCCGAACGGCTGGGCCTCACCGCCTCGCGCCTGTCGCGTCGGCTGGAGAAGCTGCGCGAGGCGCGCGTGATCCTGGGCCAGCGGGCGGTGATCGACTGGCGGGCGCTGGGGTATGAGGTCGAGGTCTCGCTGCGGGTGACGCTCGACAAGACCAACCCGCGCGCCTTTGACGAGTTCATCGAGGCCGCCCGCGGCATTGCCGAGGTGATCGAAATCCAGACCTTTCTGGGCCAGGTCGATGTACGGCTTTCGGTGATTGCGCGGGACATGCCCCATTACCAGCAGATCTACCGCGCAGCCATTTTGAACCTGCCGCATATCACCGATATCGAGGCGCTGATGCATGTCGCGCGGATCAAATCGGATGAGGTGCTGCCGGTATGAGCGCTTTGGATGATCTCGATTTTGCCATCCTGCGGGCGCTGTCGGAGGATGCCACCTTGTCGGCGGGGGCGCTCGGCCGGCAGCTGGGGCTGAGCCAGCCTGCCACCTGGCGGCGGATCAAGCGGCTGCAGGAGACGGGCATCATCGCGGGCCGCAGGCTGGAGTTGGACAAGGAGAAGCTGGGGTTCGGCGTGACCGTCTTTCTGGGGGTGAAACTGGCCACCAAGGGGCGGGTCAGTTTGGAGGACTTTGAGCGCGCGGTTTCCGCCATCCCCGAGGTGCAGACGGTGGAGCATGTGCTGGGCATGTATGACTACAGGCTGCGGGTGACGGCGCGGGACATCTCCGATTTTGAGCGCGTGCTGCGGCGCCGGGTGATGACCCTGCCGGGTGTCGGCAATGTGGAGGCCAATGTGCTGCTGAGCGAGGAGCGGCGGCCGGGGCCGCTGGGCTGACGCCGCGCTTTTGTTGCCGATCCGAAACCGGCTTGGCGCAAATGCAGGGGATTTCTGTCGGGACTGGGCTGTCTTTTTGCCGGGCCGACGTCAATATCGGCCTTCGGAGAACGGCAGTTCCGATGTATGCCAAGTCAGGGTTTGCCAAAGCCTGCAGCACCGGCTAGCCGTTTCAGGAGACATTTCAGGGAGGCCGCAATGGCATTGCTCGATACCGTGGACCCGCAGGGTCTGGATGAATTCTCGGTGGTTTTCACCGACCGCTCGCTCAATCACATGTCCAAGACCTTCCAGCAGGTGATGCTGGACATCAACGCGATGCTGAAAGAGGTCTATAACGCTGAAGCCGTGGCGCTGGTGCCGGGCGGCGGGACTTATGCGATGGAGGCGGTCGCGCGGCAGTTCGCCCGCGGCGCCAGCGCGCTGGTCGTGCGCAATGGCTGGTTCTCCTACCGCTGGAGCCAGATCTTCGAGGCCGGCGGCTTCACCGCGTCCTCGACCGTGATGAAGGCGCGCCGCACCGGCAACGAAAGCGCCTCTCCGTTTGAGCCCGCGCCGATTGCGGATGTGGTTGCTGCGATCAAGGAGCAGAAGCCGGATATCGTCTTTGCCCCCCATGTGGAAACCGCTGCCGGGGTGATCCTGCCCAACGACTATGTGACCGCCATGGCCGCAGCGGCGCATGAGGTCGGCGCGCTGATGGTGCTGGACTGCATCGCGTCGGGCTGCGCCTGGATCGACATGAAGGCAACCGGCGTCGATGTGCTGATCTCTGCCCCGCAGAAGGGCTGGAGCGCCTCGCCCTCGGCCGGTCTGGTGATGTTCTCGGAGAAGGCTCTGGCGCGGCTGGAGGAAACCGCCTCGGACAGCTTTGCCATCAACCTGAAGCAATGGCGCACCATCATGAAGGCCTATGAGGACGGCGGCCACGCCTATCACGCCACCATGCCGACCGATGCGCTGCGCGCCTTCCGCGACACCATGCTGGAGACCAAGGAGTATGGTTTTGAGAAATTGCGTGACGCGCAATGGGCGCTGGGCAACGGCGTGCGGGCGATGCTGAAGGAAAAGGGCATCACTTCCGTGGCGGCGGATGGTTTCGGCGCGCCGGGTGTTGTGGTGAGCTATACCAGCGACCCGGATGTGCAGAACGGCAAGAAGTTCCTGGCGCTGGGCACCCAGATCGCCGCGGGTGTGCCGCTGCAGTGCGACGAGCCTGCGGATTTCCGCACCTTCCGCTTGGGCCTGTTCGGCCTCGACAAGCTGTATGACGTGGATGCCACCATTGCGCGGCTGAAAAACGTCGTGGATCAGGTGCTTTAACGCAAAATCCGGATTGGGCTGCGCAAGGGGATATTGCTTGTGCGGCCCAGCCCATGGCGCAGGGTGAGCCAGATCACCCCGAGGCTGATCGCCAGCCAGATCCCGCCCCACAGCATGGTTGCGCCGCCGAACTCCTCGGCCATCATCCGCGCGTCGGAGCGCAGGTTGGAGCGCGCGATGGTGTCGTCCCAGATGTCGAGGGGCGCGTAGATCATGCTGCTGACCCCGATCACCCGCAGGATCATGTCGTTGATGTTTAGGCTGAGGTAGCGCGATGCGGCGAGCATCAGCGCGCCGGTGGCCAGGGTGAAGCCAAGCGCAAAGAGGTCCCGGACATAGACGGCGGCAACAGCGAGGGTGATTGCGCCGAAGGCGGCCAGAACCCTGCGGTCCCAATCGGTGCGCAGGGCAATCACGAACAGGGCAGAACCGATCAGCAGTGATCCGGTGTAGCCTGCGGACAGCCCCAGGAAACGGCTGCCGCCGCGGGAAACCACCATGCCGCCCTCGTAGGGGTCGATGGTCAGGCTGACCACATCGCCGCCGGTCAGCAATGTCATGGCCGCATGGGAGACCTCATGCAGGAACACGGTCAGGATGCACAGAGGCAGCAGTGCCGGGTTTTGCCAGAGGGCGGCAATTGCCATGGTCAGGCAGAGAAGCTGCCAGTGGCCTTTGAGGAAGCGTCCGGCAGCCTGCATGCTATTTGACGCCCAGCCCCATCTGCATCAGCGTCTTACGCACCGGCGCCAGGGAATAGAGCGCATTGAGGCCGAAGGCGCGCAGGTCGCGCAGCGGGCGCGGTGCCAGCATGGAAGTGCGGTTCAGGAGGTCGATGCCTTTTACCCGCAGCAGGATCTCGTTGTGGCGGGCCTTGTGGTAGGCAGCCAGCATCTGGGCGTCGCCCAGGCCTTCGGGGCGGGCCTCGGCCAGCTCCAGCAGGCTGCGCAGATCGCCCAAGGACATGTTAAGGCCTTGCGCGCCGATCGGCGGCACCACATGGGCGGCTTCGGCCATGAGTGCCAGCCGCTCGCCGTTCAGCCGCTGGGCGGACTGGCTAATGATCGGCCAGATGGTGCGGCGGGAGGCCAGTTTCAGGTCGCCGAACAATCCGCAGCTGCGCTCGGTCATTGCGGCCTCAAAGGCTTCCGGTGCCAGGTTCAGGAGTTCCTGCGCCCTAGGGCCGCGCTCCATCCAGACAATGGCTGAGGACGGCTGGCCCTGGTAATCGGGCAGCGGCACCAGCGTGAACGGCCCGCCGGAGCGGTGGATCTCGGTAGAGACGTTTTCATGCGGCACCGGGTGGGTGACGGCAAAGGCCAGCGCCTTTTGCCCGTAGCGGGTGGTCTTTACCGGAATGCCTGCGGCCTCGCGCATCGGGGAGTTGCGGCCGTCGCAGGCAACCACCAGTTTTGCGGTCACTTGGCTGCCGTCGCTGAGGCCGACGCGGGCCTCATCCGTGCGGGTGAAGAGGCCCGTGGTGCCGGTGCCAAAGCGCAGGTCCACGTTGGGCAGTTCAGCCAGCCGGGCGATCATTTCACGCCGCAGGAGCCAGTTGGGCAGGTTCCAGCCGAACGGCTGGTCGGAGATATCGGCGGCGTTGAAGTCCTTGACCACCCGCGGTTCGGGCCGGGCGCCGCCGGCGTCGACGATGCGCATGATCTGCAACGGCGCAGCGTGCTCTTCCAGCCGCGCCCAGATCCCGCATCGCGCCAGCAGTCCCTGCGCGGGCTGCAGGAAAGCGGTGGTGCGCAGGTCGGAGCCTTCGGCGTCGCGTTCGGTCACCGGCGGGGCCGGGTCGGCGCAGATGACGGAAAAGCCGCTGGAGGCAAATGCGGCGGCTGCGGTCAGTCCCGCAATGCCGCCGCCGGAAATCAGGATGTCGCAGGTCTCGGCCATGGTCTCAGCCCTCCGTTGTTGCCCTGAAATAGGCCCTGACGGAGGGGGAAGACAAGCGGCAACCTGCTGCGCGGGGCATTAGCCGCGGGTGATGGAGAGCAGAACCAGGAACATCACCGGCACCATGCACAGCGCCGGGATGTACAGCCCTGGAATGCCGAACAGCATGATCGAGCAGCCCCACAGGCTGACAAAGGTGGCAAGGGCGTAGCCGATGTTCTCTTCCGGGCCGTAGGCGACCTCCTTGATCATCCGTCCCAGCAGCGGCACGGCAAACAGGATGCGCTGCCACAGGGTCAGTTGGGCGGGGAGTGTATATGCGCTCATCGGTCGGGCTCCATCAGGTCGTTTCGGGGCGCATATAGGCAGGAAAACATGCGTCAAACAGGTATATTTTGCCGCAGTTGCGAAGATTTGCCGGAATGCAATTGCACACATTCTGCGATGCGGCAAACGGCTGCGCAAAAGCGTCCCGGCGCAGGTTCTGCGGGTCAGGTCAGGGCGGCCAGAAAACCTGCCAGATCGTCCGAGTGGTGATGGATATGGTCCGCCCGGACCGGCTCCGGCGCCACATGCACGGTGCGCATGCCCATCTCATGCGGGGCTGCCAGGTTACGCGGGTCGTCCTCGAACATGGCGGCCTGCTGCGGGGCGATCCCCGCACGGGCAAAGACCCGATCAAAGGCGCGGCGTTCGGGCTTGGGGTGGTAGTCCGCATGTTCGACGCCATAGACCTCATCGAACAGTCCGGACAGCCCGCGCGCGGCCAGCACCCGTTCTGCATAGGGGGCAGAGCCGTTGGTGTAGACGATCTTCTTGCCGGGCAGGTTGCGGATCGCGGCCGCCAGCGGCGCATCCTCTTCCAGGTGGTCCATCGAGATGTCATGCACCGCGACCAGGTAGGGGTCCGGGTCCAAGCCGTGCTCGCGCATCAGCCCGGCCAGGGTGGTGCCATGCTCGCGCCAGTAATGGCTGCGCAGGCGGTCGGCCTCTGCCTTATCCACCTTTAGCGCGTCCATGACATAAGCCGTCATCTTGACCTCGATCTGGTCGAACAGCCGCGCGGACGGGTGGTAGAGGGTGTTGTCCAGATCGAACACCCATTGGCTGACATGGGAAAAGGCTTGTTTGGGCATGACGCCCAAGTAGGCGCCCTTTGTCGCTTTTGCAATGAAAAGCGCATTTTGCCTGCGGGTTTTCAGCGCGCTGGCGCCATCAGGGTTGATTGCTGGGGGATGCGCTGTAGAGATTGTCGGATCAAAACAGACAGGAACGACCATGAGCCAGAGCCGCAGCAACCAGAAAGATGCCTATGCGCTGATCCTCGAGGCGATCGACTCCGGGATCTACAAGCCGGGCGACCGGCTGGTGGAAAGCGATCTGGCGGAACGCTTTGGCGTGTCGCGCACCCCGATCCGCGAGGCGCTGCAGAGGCTGGAGACGCAATCGCTGCTGGAGCGCGACGGGCGGTCGCTGATCGTGGCGTCGCTCGATCACAACCAGATGGCCGAGCTTTATGTGGTTCGGCGCGAGCTGGAGGGGCTGGCGGCGCAGCTGGCGGCGCGGCATGCCACCGAGGAAGAGATCAAGGTGCTGAAGGAGATGGTCGAGTCCGACGACAAGCTGATCGGCGATCCGACGGCGCTGTCCAAGGCAAACCGCCGGTTCCATGAGCAGATCCACCTGGCCTCGCACAACCGCTATCTGGTGCAGCAGCTGGATCTGGTGCACCGGACGATGGCGCTGATGGCAACCACCTCGCTGGCTGCCGAGGGCCGCAGCGAGATTGCCCAGTCGGAGCACAAGGGCATTGTCGACGCGATCAGCCGCCGCGACGAGGCGGCGGCAGGCGAGGCTTTGAAGGAGCACATCTCGATTGCCTTCATGACCCGGCTGAAGCAGGACGCCAGCGGGCGGGGATAAGCCGCCACGGCCAGCGCCGGGGCCGGGCCGCGGGTTTGATGCCGTGGGCGGTTTTGTCCCAGAAAAACGGGCGGGCGAGCAGTTCATGCGCAGCCTTGGTGACAGCGATGGCGCCCATCGGAAAGTAAAGGATCATCGCGGGCGCCCAGGCGGCCAGCCAGGGCCGCCCCATGGCAAAGGCCGCGGTGATGCTGATCACCAGCCCAAGCCCTTCAAAGAACACCAGCGAGGCCGCCGCCAGGGTCAGCAGCAGCGGAGGCAGGCTGTCTGCGCCCGGGGGCGGCAGGCCCAGCGTGAACAGCCAGAAAGACCAGAGAACCGGGGCAAACAGAAACTGCCCGATGGTGCCCAGAAAGAACGCCTGAAAGCCCAGGAAGCGCTTCCAGCCCAGATCGGCCAGCAGCCGCAGCGGCCGGCGAATATGCACCAGGTAGGTCACCATGAACCCCTTGAGCCAGCGGGAGCGCTGCCTGATCCAGGGCCAAGGACGCCAATTGGCCTCCTCGTAAGTGGTGCTGGGCAGCATTTCGGTACGGTATCCCGCCCGGTACAGGCGGACGCCCAGGTCGGCGTCCTCGGTGACGTTATGGGCATCCCAGCCGCCCAGTTCCTCCAGAACCGTCCGGCGCACGAACATGGTGGTGCCGCCTAAGGGGACCACCAGGCCAAGCCTCGCAATACCGTGCAGGACGATGCGGAACCAGCTGGCATATTCCAGTGTGAAGCAGCGCGAAATCCAGTTGGTGCCCGGATTGTAGTAGTCCAGCACCCCCTGAAAGCAGGCGGTGCGGTCACTGGCGGAGGCAAAGGCCTTCGCCACCTGGTTCAGCTGGTCTGTCTGAGGCGCATCTTCCGCGTCCCAGACCCCGATGATATCCCCCCGGCAGAAGTTCAGCGCATAGTTCATCGCCCGCGGTTTAGTGGTCAGCCCGCCGAAAGCCGGGACCTCCACCACCCGGATCCAGGGCGGAAGGCGGGTGTTCTCCAGGGCGGCCCGGGTGACGCTGTCGTGCTCCTCCAGCACCAGAATCACGTCCGTCTGCGCCCGCGGATAGCGGAGCTTCCGGATCCGGGTGAGCAGGGCATGGCTGATCTCGGCCTCCCGGAAGAGCGGCACCAGGATCGAAATCATCGGGTAAGAGGTGCGGGCGGGCGGGGCAGCGGCAGGCACAGCGGATGTCCTGTCCGCCCGTGCCTGCCAGTAAGAAGCGAGCCCGAAGAGTTTGAGCGCTGTGAACAGGAAAACAGTCAGCAGGGCGATCGCGCTGAGGGCGGCGGGAACTGCTGCCGGTGCGTGCCAGGACAGAAAGAGCGCCGGCGCGGCCAAGGCCGCCAGAAGGGCACGGCTCCGGGCGGGCCGCAAGGTGCGGCAGCTCAGGCGCGGGGGCACGCTGCAGCTTGCCTGCCGCACCAGTGCCGGGCTGAAGTGGGCGGTCAGTAAAGCCGTAATCTGCGCTTCACTGGCCAGAACCGGAGTGACCCGTTCGAATTTGTGCTGCAGCTCCTGTTGCAGGGCCTCAAACCGGTCGGGGTGGGCCACGGCCAGGGTGACGGTCCGGCCCAGTTGCATCCAGGGAACAGCGCAGTGGCGGAGCCAGAAAGCTGCGGGTTTGCGCGCCAGCAGCCGCGCGCTGGCCACCTGGCCGGATAAATCGGCGCGGGGCATCCGGTATTGGCGGGACAGTGTCTCCAGCACCTGGTCTTCGCTGGCCAATCCCTCGGCGATCAGCACCCGCCCAAGCGCGGCTTTCTGATGCTGGCGCAGCACCAGCGCCTTCATCATGCTGCTGCTGTCCAAGGGGGGCGGGGCAGCCGAAGGCAGGCCCTGCTGGCGGGGCTTTCCATGCTCCGGCGGCCGGAGCTGCCGAAGCGGCTGTGACACAGTACCCATCGCCCGTCCGCAACACTGAAACCAGAGGCATTCAGGCTGCGGGCAGGGGGTTAAGAGTTGGTAAACACGGTGTTAACCATGCCGCCAGCGCGGCATGGCCAGGCAATTTTTTACGCAGGTTTGCGTTCTGCCATAGCTTCGGCAAAGCGCTCAAACAGATAGAAGCTGTCCTGCGGGCCGGGGCTGGCCTCGGGGTGGTGCTGCACCGAGAAGACCGGCTTGCCGGCAATGCGGATGCCGCAGTTGGATCCGTCAAACAGCGAGACATGCGATTCTTCGACGCCTTCCGGCAGGGTCTGCGCATCGACGGCGAAGCCGTGGTTCATCGAGGTGATCTCCACCTTGCCGGTGGAGTGCTCCTTGACCGGGTGGTTGGCGCCGTGGTGGCCGTGGTTCATCTTGACGGTCTTCGCGCCCAGTGCCAGCGCCAGCATCTGGTGGCCCAGGCAGATGCCGAACACCGGCAGGTCAGCCTTCAGCACGTCCTGGATCATCGGCACCGCGTATTCGCCGGTGGCTGCCGGGTCGCCCGGGCCGTTGGAGAGAAACACGCCGTCGGGGTTGTGCGCCAGCACCTCCTCGGCAGTGGCAGTGGCGGGCAGCACGGTCACGTCGCAGCCGGCCGAGGCCAGGCAGCGCAGGATGTTGCGCTTGGCGCCATAGTCGACGGCGACAACCTTGTGCTTGGGGGCTTCCTGGCGGGCATAACCATCAGGCCAGGCCCAGCGCATTTCGTCCCAGCGGTAGCTTTGCGCGCAGGTCACGTCCTTGGCCAGGTCAAGGCCGACCAGGCCGGACCACTCCCGCGCCTTGGCGACCAGCGCCTCGACGTCGAAATTGCCCTCGGGGTCATGCGCCAGAGCAACGTGCGGTGCGCCCTGCTGGCGGATCGCGCGGGTCAGGCGGCGGGTGTCGACACCGCCGATTGCGATGCGGCCGGTGCGGGTGAGCCAGTCCTTCAGCTCTTCGGTCGCGCGCCAGTTGGAGGCCAGCGTCGGATCCCATTTCACCACCATGCCCGCGGCGACAGGATCGCCGGTCTCGTCATCTTCGGGGGTGACCCCGGTGTTGCCGATGTGGGGGAAGGTGAAGGTGACGATCTGGCCGGCGTAGGAGGGGTCGGTCATGATCTCCTGGTAGCCGGTCATTGCGGTGTTGAAGCAGAGCTCGGCCACGGTTTCGCCGGCGGCGCCGAAGCCGGTGCCGTAAAAGACGGTGCCATCAGCGAGCGCCAGGCATGCGGTGGGCTTGGTCGGGGCGGAAGCGGCCATTGCGCGAGTCTCCATGCGGGTGAAATTCATGGGCTTGTAAGGGGAGCGTTCATGCGGGTCAAGCCTGCACAGGCTGCCGAAGCTGACGCTGGGGCCGGAATGGAAAGTTTACTGTAAACTTGCACAGCTGCATAAGAATGGATAACCATCGGTGTCCGGCAACCATGGGGATGCTTTTGAATATGGATACGCGCACACGGGTCAATCAGGCCCTGAAGCAGGCGATGAAAGACAAGGCCGCCGACCGGCTGGCCACGCTGCGGCTGATCAATGCCGCCATCAAGGACCGCGAGATTGCAGCCCGCGCCGATGGTGAGGAAAGCAGCATCGGCGACGGCGAAATCCTTGCCATTCTGGGCAAGATGACCAAGCAGCGCAAGGAAAGCGCCCGCGCCTATGAGGAAGGCGGGCGGCTGGACCTGGCGGAGCGGGAACTGGGTGAAATCGCCGTCATCGAGGAATTCCTGCCGCAGCAGCTGAGCGACGAGGAAGCCGCCGATGCGGTGAAGGCGGCGGTTTCGGAAACCGGTGCCGAATCGATTCGCGACATGGGCAAGGTGATGGCCGCGCTGAAGGCGAAATACACCGGCCGGATGGATTTCGGCAAAGCCGGGCCGATGGTCAAGGACCAGCTCTGCAGCAAGGGCGACTGCTGATCTGCAGCAGCCGGGCTGATGCCGCGCTGACGCGCGGTGCCTGCGGCGCGAGTATTTGGCCAAAGAAGAAGTGGTGAGGCCCGCAGCGCGGGCCTTTCTCTTGTCTGCTAACCGGACAAGGCGGTTTTGAGGTCGCCGTAGAGCGCCACCCGTTCCTCCTCAGACAGGAAGGCGCCGATCTCCACTTCGCGGCCGCAGCCCTGCAGGGTGACATAGTGGGGCACCGGGCCGTCATGGTCGTGCATTTCGACGCGGGCCCAGTACCGGTTGCAATGCCAGCTCTGGCGCCTGCCGTCAGGGTTGATCCGCTCCAGATGGGCGTCGTCCTGGCTGATGGTCAGAACCTCCAGGATCTGATGATCGCGGCGGCTGCGGTCCAGTGCCCATTTCATGCCGAACAGTGCCAGCAGCAGAAAAGGCAGCAGCCCCCACAAGAGTACGGAGCCCAGCACCGGGATCAGCGGCACGCAGATCAGCGCTGCGGTGAGGCCGAGGAAACGCGCATAGCCCTTGGGCGGCAGCGATTGATGCGGCCACAGGTGCAGTTCGCGCTCGGCGCCGGCTTGCGGCTGGGTCCAGTTATAGGGCATCGGTTCGGGCCTGCTGTGGGAGAGCTTACTATAAATGATGTGCTGGAAACGCAGGATTTCCACTTCCGCTTTCTAACCGGCGCAGGCTGCATGAAAAAGGCCCCGGAGCATCTGCGCCGGGGCCGTTTCCGAATTTTATGCTCAACCGCTTAGTGCGAATGCGAGCGGTCCCACTCTTCCTGCTTGGGCAGGATTTCGAAGGTGTGCTCCGGCGGCGGAGAGGGCAGGGTCCACTCCAGGGTGTCCGCGTATTCGTTCCAGTAGTTGTTCTGGGTGACGCGGGCGCCGCGCAGCAGCGAGTAGATCACCACGCCGAAGAACAGCAGGAACGAGGCAAAGGACAGGAACGCGCCGTAGGACGAGATCTTGTTCCAGTAGGCAAAGCCTTCCGGGTAGTCGATGTACCGGCGCGGCATGCCCTGGCGGCCCAGGAAGTGCTGCGGGAAGAAGGTCAGGTTGGCGCCGATGAAGAACATCCAGAAGTGGATCTGGGCGCCCAGCTCGTTGTACTGGCGGCCGGTCATCTTGCCGAAGTAGAAGTAGATGCCCGAGAAGATCGCGAACACCGCACCAAGCGACATCACGTAGTGGAAGTGAGCAACCACATAGTAGGTGTCGTGATAGGCACGGTCGACAGCCGCCTGCGACAGCACCACGCCGGTCACACCGCCGACGGTGAACAGGAACAGGAAGCCGAAGGCGAACATCATCGGTGCTTTGAACTCGATGGAGCCGCCCCACATGGTGGCGATCCAGGAGAACACCTTCACGCCCGTGGGCACCGCAATCACCATGGTGGCCAGCATGAAGTAGGCCTGCTGGTTCAGCGACATGCCGACGGTGTACATGTGGTGCGCCCACACAACAAAGCCCAGAACGCCGATGGCGATGATCGCCCAGACCATCGGCAGGTAGCCGAAGACCGGCTTGCGCGCGAAGGTGGCGATGACGTGGGAGATGATGCCGAAGCCGGGCAGGATCACGATGTACACTTCCGGGTGGCCGAAGAACCACAGGATGTGCTGGTACAGGATCGGGTCGCCGCCGCCTGCCGCGTCAAAGAAGGTGAAGCCGAAGTTGCGGTCCATCAGCAGCATGGTGATGGCGCCGGCCAGAACCGGCAAGCTCAGCAGGATCAGCCAGGAGGTTACGAAGATCGACCAGGAGAACAGCGGCACCTTGAACAGGGTCATGCCCGGGGCGCGCATGTTCAGGAAGGTGGTGATCATGTTGATCGCACCCAGGATGGACGACGCGCCGGAGACGTGCACGGCGAAGATCGCCAGGTCCATCGAGTAGCCGCCTTCGTTCACGGACAGCGGCGGGTACAGAACCCAGCCCACGCCGGAGCCCAGCTGGTCATTGCCGCCCGGGGAGACAACCGAGAGGACCGCCAGCGAGGTGCCTGCGACATACATCCAGAACGACAGGTTGTTCATCCGCGGGAACGCCATGTCCGGCGCGCCGATCTGCAGCGGCATGAAGTAGTTGCCGAAACCGCCGAACAGCGCCGGAATCACCACGAAGAACATCATCAGGATGCCGTGGGCGGTGATCATCACGTTCCAGAGGTGGCCGTTCGGAGTACATTCCGCAGCGGCGTCTGCGAACAGGCGCGCGCCTTCCAGGCACATGTACTGAACGCCGGGATCCATCAGCTCCAGCCGCATGTAGACGGTGAAGATGACGGAGATGAGACCTGCAATCGCCGAAACGATCAGGTAAAGAATGCCGATATCCTTATGGTTCGTGCTCATGAACCAGCGGGTGAAAAAGCTCCGCTCGTCCTCGTGGCCGTGACCATGAATGGCTGCGTCTGCCATTTAGGTGCCTCCTGCTGCATAACGAAAGGCCCCCGGAGACGGACTCCGGGCGGCCTGGATTCCTTGCGAGTTTTAGTGTGGCCTGCCGGGGCCTTCAATGGCGGAGTTTGATCTGGATCAAGATTTATTGCCGCAGGGGCTTGAACGCCCAAGGAATTGCCCGGTTCAGAGCGCTTGACCTAGGGGCGGGGGGCGCGCACAACCGGGGGAAAGCCAGAACAAGGAGCCCGGACGCATGCCTGCCTATGACCCCGACAACATTTTTGCCAAGCTCCTGCGCGGGGAGATCCCTTCCACCCGGGTCTATGAGGATGACGAGACCCTGGCCTTCATGGATATCATGCCGCGTGCGGACGGGCACCTGCTGGTCATTCCCAAGACGCCTTGCCGCAATATCCTGGATGCCAGCCCGGCGCAGCTGGCGGCGGTGATGCAAACGGTGCAAAAGCTGTCGCAAGCGGTGATCACGGCGTTTGGCGCGGATGGTGTCACCGTGCAGCAGTTCAATGAGGCGGCAGGCGGACAGGAGGTGTTCCACCTTCACATGCATGTGCTGCCGCGGCACGAGGGCGACCAGCTGCGCCCGCCGGGAACCATGGGTGACATGGAGCTGATCCAGGCGCAGGCCGAAAAAATCCGTGCGGCGCTGGCGTCGGACTGATCTTTCCTGCCCGTCAGTATCTTTTGAAATGTGAAAACACCGCGGCTTTAAGCTGCGGTGTTTTGGTATGCGAATTTATGCATCTGAAATAAATGTTGAATTTTAGTTGAATTTGATCATAGCTGTTTCGCAAATTGGTTGTAGGTCAGAGAGGGCGCCCGCGCCCAAGTGTTTGGGGCCCCAAGAATTGGGGCAGGCCGGCATGGTATGCCAGCCCGGTTCCGGGCGGCATCAGCCGGGTATTTTCTGTTTACAGGCAGGCTGCCTGAAACATGCGGGCCAAAAGGTCTGCGTTCCCCCTGCGCTTGCTGCGTGCTTGCCGGGGGCAGTGCCTCTTTGACGTCATAGAGCTGTATTGGAGGGGGCAGGGGTGACACTCTTGTGCCATGGGCAGGCCTTGTCTCAGGACCAGGTCGTGGCCGCCATTTACGAAACGATGATCCGGCCGGAGCAATTCGACCGGTTCACTTCCGGCCCGGCGGACTGTCCGGGTGCGCCGGCGGCGGACGGGAAACAGCAAGGACGGCTTAGGGCTGCACCTGTGCTGCAGGCGCATTTCGCACGGGCGGCTGAGATCCAGGAGCAGCAATGGCAGCGTGCGGGGCGGCCGCACCCGGGGGCGTATTCAGGCAATTGCAGCCGGTTCTGGCTGCTGGCGGAGGCGCGCGCGGACGGTGGCCTTCTGAACGCCTCGCAACGGGCCGCGCGCCAATTGACGGGCCGTGTGCCGCTGCCCGCAGCACTGGGGTTGACGCAGGCCGCAGCGGAGCTGTGGCAAGGGTACCTGGAGGATGTGCGCGCCGGAAACTTCGCCCGGCAGGATGTGCTGCTGCTGGCCTCCCGCAACCCTGGAGAGCAGTTCCTGTGCCGCCCGGTGCGCCTGAGGGGCGCGGGTGCATCTGTTGCGGTTATGGCAGAGCGGCTGGACGGGGGGTGCCCGGCGGAGGCGGCGGTCCCGGTTGCCGCTGCGCTGGGTCTGCAGGAGGCGGATTTCGAGCCTTTGAAGGAAACGGTGGACGGCCCGGGCGGCAAGGTGGATGGCAGGCTGGAGCAGGCCGCGGTCCGGGCCGGCGCACCGGGCCCCGCGGAACTGATCCGGCTGGCGGTCTTCCTGATGAATGAACATAGCCGGGACCTGGCGGTGTCCCGGGGCGAGGTGCTGCCGCCGTCCGGAACATTTGAGGACAGTGCCGGTCAGCGCTCTCAGTACTTCCGGCTGGGGGCGGAAACCGGCCAGCCGGTGATTTTCGTGCATGGCATGCTGGACGGGATTGCGCCGCTGCAGCGCTTGCAGCCGCAGTTGCGGACACTGGGGTTCAGGGTCTACGCGCCGATGCGCCGCGGCTATGGCGCTTCGGTGCCGCTGAAACGCGGGGAGGATACCGCTGATGCCTTTGTGGATCAGCTGGTTGCGCTGATGGCGCATGAGAACCTGCAGCGGCCGGTGCTGCTGTGCCATCGCGGCGGGGCGCTATACGGTTTCCTCGCAGCCAGCCGCCTGGACAGCAGGATAGCCGGCCTGGTGGCGGCAGCCTCAAACTGCACCATCAGTTCGCCGCGGCAGTTTTCCGGTCTCAGCGGCTATGCGTGGCTGGTCGCGCTGGCCGCCACCAGGGCCAACTGGATGCTGCCTGCATTGATGAAGGGCTGGGCGGCTGCGCTGCGCTGGTACGGGCACAAAACGCTGCTTCGGATGCAGACCCGCAGCGGCAGCAAGGAGCGGGCCCGGCTGTCGCAGCTGGACCTGCTGCAACTGCTGCAGCAAAGCCAGGTGCTGTTCCAGGAGCAGGGCGGCGCGGGGTTCCTGGCGGATGTGCAGATGCTGCGGCAAGGGGCCCGGACAGTTATGCCGGCCCGGGTTCCGCGGTCGGTCTTCGTGCACGGAGGAGAAGACCATATAGCGCCGCTCTCCGCAGTTCGCGAGATGCTGAAAGGGCTGCCGGATGCCCGTCTGTGCATCAGCCAGGATGCCGGGGCGCTGCTGTTTTACAACTTCCCGGAACTGGTGCTGACGGCGCTGCAGGACCTCACATCTGTTTCAGACGGCTGAGGTCAGCTCCCGAAGACTTTGGCGAAGCTGCGCTTCAGGGCAACATCCACGTCCGCCATGGTCACCGGCAGGCCCAGGTCAACCAGGCTGGTCACCCCGTATTCCGTGATCCCGCAAGGCACGATGCCGGTGAAATGCTCCAGCTCCGGCTCGACGTTGATCGAGATGCCGTGAAAGCTGACCCACTTGCGCAGCCGGATGCCGATAGCGGCGATCTTGTCCTCGGCGATGCCGCCTGAGATGGTACGTGGCTTTTCCGGGCGTTCGACCCAAACACCGACCCGGCCTTCGCGGATGTGGCCTTTGATATTGAACTCATCCAGGGCGGAAATCACCCAGGTTTCCAGTTGCTGCACAAAACGGCGCACGTCATGGCCGCGCTTGCCCACGTCCAGCATCACGTAGACCACCCGCTGACCCGGCCCGTGATAGGTGTACTGGCCGCCGCGTTTGCTCTCGTAGACCGGGAAACGCCCGGGATCTGTAAGGTCTTCACGCTTGGCGGAGGTGCCGGCGGTGTAAAGCGGCGGGTGTTCAACCAGCCAGATGCATTCCTCCGCCGATCCGGCAGCAATTGCCGCAGCGCGGTCTTCCATGAAGGCAACTGCCTGATCATAATCGACTAAACCGTCTGAGGTGATCCATTCAACCATGCCTGTTGCATTCCTTTTCCAACCCGCCAGGGGCTTGCCGGCGGAAGCGGCGGGAAAACCCTAGGTGCCAAAGCCGCCTGTGGAGTATCCTGATTCCGTAGCGAGTATCCATAGGGGGCGAGTATCATGTTTTCCAAACCGCTCAAACCGGCCCTGACAGCCGCATTCCTGGCGGCATCCGTAACCGGACCCGCAGCCGCGGACGAATTGGGGGCCGCCATAGCCGGCGCCGTGATCGGCGGCGTCATTGTCAACGAAGTCCATAAGAACAAGCAGCGCCAGCGTGCCGCCACCACGTACCGGCGGGCACCGGCCTATTCCGCGACCCGGGCCGAGAACCGCGAAACCCAGGTTGCGCTCAACTATTTCGGCTTCAACGCCGGCTCACCGGACGGGGTGCTGGGGCGGCGCTCGCGCGCGGCAATCACCCAGTACCAGGTCCACATGGGATATCCGGCCACTGGCCATCTGGCGCCCTATGAACGCAATTTCCTGGTCAGTTCCTATAACCGGGCCCAGATCGGCGGCCCGCAGGTCATCAAAGCGATGCAAGGCCCGCAGGGCGTGCGCGGGGTGCTGCACACATGGCGGGATGAGGCCGCCGGTGTCCGCACGGCAGGCAGCAGCTATGCCGGCGGCGGCTACGGCGGCCTGCCGCCCGAAGTCAGCCATGCGGTGGATGAAATTGCCGCAAGCTCTGAACCAACAGGCGAGCAGCTGCTGCAGCGCACCGGCTTCATGCAACTGGCAGACCTGAATGGCGACGGCCGTAATGATTACGTGCTGGACACCTCTGTCTCCGGCAGTTCCTTCTGGTGCGGCGCCTCCAATTGTTCTGTCATGGTCTTTGCCTCGACTCCGCAAGGGTATCAGCGCAATGACTTCCTGGCCCGGGGCGTGACTCCGGCCAGTTTTGCCTGCCATCAGGGCGCCTGCCGGATGACGGACACGGAAACGGATGAACCGGTGCAGACGGCCCAGCAGAACCGGAGCACGGTAATGGCCTTTGCCGGGCAGGACAGCGCGGGTCTGGGCGGTATCACCCTGTTCGACCAGCAGGAGCAGAGCGCCTCTCTCACCAGCTATTGCAGCAAGGTGAGCCTCCTGACCAGTTCAAACGGCGGTTTCATGACCGCTGACAACATGACCGACCCGGAGCTGGCGCTGGGCGAGCAGTTCTGCCTGGCCCGCACTTATGCCATTAATGCAGGTGAAGCCCGGGCAGGCAAGGTCGCAGGCGCGTCGCAGGCGCAGATCGACAGCCAGTGCGATGCCTTTGGCCCTGCCTTGCAGCCGTATCTGGCCAAGCTGGGCACCTCTGGCAGCGGCGAAGTGATGGGTGATGTGCAGAAGTTCGTTCTGCAATCCGGCATGTCGCTGGACCAGCTTTCCAATACGGCCGGTATCTGCCTGTTCTCCGGCTACCGGCGCGATGACATGGATGTGGCTCTGGGGGCTGCGCTTATCCTTACCGGCACCGGCCAGCGGCCCTATGCGGAGCTTATAGGCCATCACCTGGCACTGGGCTTCGGCGCGCCGAATGCGGTGAAGAAGGCGCAGGAATGGTACAGCATGGCAGTGGTTGCGCTTGAGAGCGGCGCTGAGCCCGTGTTTGCGCCAGGCCAGGCAGGCCGCGCGGAACTGATCAAGGCAGCGTCGGCAGACCTGGCAGGCGGCCGGGTGCAGCCGGTGCAGGCTTCAGGAGGGGCAGCCGCATTGCCCTCTTTCAGCAGCGAGTAAGAGGCTGAACCTCACATCATGAAATGAATGGAAGGCTGGCAGTTCTGCCGGCCTTCTATTCTGCCCGGTTCCGGGAGGCATGAAACAAGGTGCGGAAATCAATCGGTATTGAGTGGTTTTTCATGCTGCTCTCACGGTATTCGGCGTTCCCTTAAGCCTGTTTTAACAGTATTAGCGCGATCATTGGCTGCCTGGTTTTAGGGGGTACTTATGCGTTTCAAGCTGCTTTTCACATTTGCCATCAGCCTGCCTCTGGCTTTCGCGCCAGCTTCCCGCGTTGCTGCTGACGCAGGGGATTTCGCGGCCGGTGCGATCATCGGCGGGATCATTGGCAATGCTTTAGGTAAAAACCAGCAGCGGCGCTCTGCCGCTAAAGCGCCCCGGCGTTCCCGTTTGCCGTCGACGCAGGAGGGGCGCCAGATTCAGCAGTCGCTGAACTATTTCGGGTTTCCGGCCGGCGCAGTGGACGGGCAGCTCGGCCGCAAGTCGCGGGAGGCGATTTCCACCTACCAGGCCTATCTGGGCTACCCGGTCACAGGCCAGCTGAATGATTTTGAGAAGGATCTGCTGGTCTCGTCATTCCAGCGGGCGCAGGCCAGCGGTTATCTGGCGACCCAGCAGGCGATGGCGCATCCCGACGGCCCGCGCGGCCTGCTGAAGATTTATTTGGCAGAGCGCGTGGCACCGCAGCCGCAGCAGCCGTACGGGTTGCCCCAGGCGACCATGGCCGGAAACACTGCAGGCACCTATGGCGTTCCCCAGCAGTACGGCCAGGCGGCACCGCAGCCGCAATTCGGCCAGCAGCAGATGGGGTTTGCGGCCTCGAGCCAGTCTTACGGTGCCGTCCAGCAGCCTCAGGCCCGGACACAGCCGGGGCAATACGTGCCGCAAGGCCAGGTCCTGGCAGCAGCCCAAGGGCAGACCGTGATCCAGAACGGTGACATCATTCAGGGCACGGCGTCTGCCGCGGCTCCAGTGCTTTTACAGCAAAATGACCAGGCTGCGATGCCGCAGATCAGCCGCCGCGCGCTGGTGATCGGGGTGGATGGCTACCAGAACCTCGCGGCGCTGCAAAAGGCGCGCAACGATGCGCAGGCTGTCAGCAGTGCGCTGGCGGCGCTGGGCTTTGATGTCACCACGCTGTATGACGCCAGCCGCCGTGACATCAACAGCGCTGTGTCCACCTTTGCCAACCGGATCGAGCCGGGCGACGAGGTGCTGTTCTATTTCGCCGGCCACGGGGTGGAGGTCGACGGGCGCAATTACCTGCTGCCGTCCGACGTGCCGGTGGTGAATTTTGGCGACGAGAGCTTTCTGACCGGCGAGAGCATCGCCGCCGACCGGGTGCTCGGCACCTTCCAGCGCAAGGGCGCGCGTTCGACGATCATGATCCTTGACGCCTGCCGCAACAACCCGTTCCCGCGCGACGGCCAGCGTTCGGTCGGCGGCAGCCGCGGGCTGGTGCGGATGGAGCCGCCGGAGGGGGCCTTCATTCTCTACTCCGCGGGAGCAGGCCAGACTGCTCTGGACCGGCTGTCGGACGATGATGCCAACCCGAACTCCGTCTTCACCCGCGCCTTGCTGTCGCGGCTGAACGAACCGGGCATGACCCTGCACCAGCTGGCCAAGCAAGTGCGCCGGGATGTGCAGGATCTGGCGGCAACGGTGAACCACGATCAGTTCCCCGCGTATTATGACCAGATGTCAGGCGAGATGGTGCTGCGCCGGCAGGTGGCCGCCCAGGGTAACTGAAGGCGTCCTTTGATCTTCTGCTGACCGCAGGGCAGCCGGAAAAACCGGCTGTTCTCCGCCGGTTGGCAGCTTGGGTATGGACCTGCGATATTCTGTGCAAAAAAGATGATTTTCGGCTTCACATCGCATCCGGGCTGGTCTATACGCCGCTACACCAAGCCTAAGACAGTGCGGTCGTGGCGGAATTGGTAGACGCGCAGCGTTGAGGTCGCTGTTCCTTAACCGGAGTGGAAGTTCGAGTCTTCTCGACCGCACCATTTTCTATCACAAGTCATTGAAATGTATTTGAAAATTGAATTGCTGAATTTTCAGTCCACCGTTTGGTCCACCTTTGAAAACGCCTTGCCTGATGTCACGCAAGCTGCACCTAGTCAAACTGAACCTACAACTATAAGCTGATTCGGCCTGGGTATTGTCGTAACCTAGGGCATCGCGATGCTCTTCAATCATGGAGACATCGTGATGAGGATTCTTTCGAAACTCCAGCTGAAGAAGTTGGTTCTGTACTCGCCGCAACACGTTGCTCGCCTGGAGAAGGCAGGCAAATTCCCCAAGCGGATACAGCTGGGCCCGAACCGGGTGGGCTGGGTTGAGAGTGAAGTGCTGGACTGGCTTCAGTCGCGGCTGGACAATCGGTAATCCCTACCGGCACTCCTGATACAGGAGCGGGGTGGCCGGAGGTGCACACTTCGGTCACCCTTGATACTCTGCTAGAAGTTCGGCTGTCCGGGTACCATAGTTCTCAAGCTCTCAAGGGGTGATGGCAAGGTTGCGCTTGGACGACCTCCCGAGTTAGCTGTGTTTGCGCGTCTGGCAAGCGTGGCTGCGGAGCGGCGCGATGTGTCCGGAGCGGGGGCTGCCCTAACCCGCTGCACTTGCGGACGCAGTAGGCCGGTCGCAGCCCCGGAGCGGCCATTGGAATGGGGCGACTCGCCAAAGATGCTGCCGGTGCAAAACCCTCTGTCCATCTCACCGAATGCAGCCATCCAACCGCCCTGGCGCACCACGTCCAATGCTGCGGGTAGTACCAAGGGCCGCGAAGCGCAGGAAGCGGACTTTGCAAATTTCTACGCTCTGCCACTTTTGATCTGATGGATGCCATCATGGCCATTGGTAGAAAATTTGTATTGATACCCGAGACGGCTGAGCTTAGCGGAGGGCCTGTCGTTGATTTTGCTCACAAATGCAAACCCTCCATGATACTGAGCGAACATTACCGCCAAGTTCTTTTGGGAGTTGCATTGGAATTTACAGCTGAAGTTTTGGTCAACCAAGTTCTTCTTGGTGCTCATCGAAAAACTAGGCCCAATGCTATGAAGCGCTTGTTCGAACTCACCGTCGGGATGCATAGCGTTCGTAAGTAGACTAATATCAATAGTGCTGTGATGTGACGCAATTGTACCGATAAACCTATACCACATTGCAAGTGATTGCTTTGCTGCCCACAAAGCGAGGCTGGTTGCTGCTTGGTCAGTATATTCAACGTGTCGAGCCGATTTCCAAGTTTGCGTCGTCTCATCGTAAACTGGAACCGAGTGCCCTTGCTTGTATGGAAACGGAAGGTTGTTTCCAAACCCGTTAATCAACTTTTGCTGATGACTGGATAGCGGCGTGGAATGTAAAATTGCATCGGGCGCTTGGCTGTACGCAACATAAGCAGCCAGTGTATCGTTGGAGGATGCCCCGTTGTTACATCGTTTGCAAGACGGAAACTCCCATCCTTTCGGGCGTGTTTGTCCAAGGAAAAGAACTTTTGGTGGTGCGTGTTCACAGTCTTCGGCTGGTCGTTGACCACCGCAGAGAACGCATTTTTTTCCTTGCCATACCTTGCGATGATTTCGCGCCACACTTTTGCCTTTGCTAATCCGAACAGATTGTTAACTATATAACCTGAGACAATTTTTTGATCAACGAGCCCTCTTGAATTGTCCGCTTTGGGCTGGAGGCAACTTTGCCGCAACGCGTAAAGCCTCCCATCGCTCCTATCCTTGGCAGAATGATCTCTTTGTGTCAGTGTCTGGCCAAAGTACAAGAGAGGTTGCTATGTTCAAAGCGTTCCTTGACAGTCTACTCAACGCAAAGAAGCACGCTGAGCACGCAGCAGATCCGTTCACTGGCGTGAAGGAAGTTCTAAATTTCAACCCGGACAACATTGTCAACGATGCCATTGACGAAGCCATAGAGCACCTTGGCTTATTAAAGCCGTCCGCAAAACCATCTATCCAGGCCCTTATCCCGCGTTGCATGGCCGAAGGTTTCAAAGCCGTTTCTCTGTCACATCGAAAAGACGGCGAGCAATTGAGCAAAGAGGAGAAAAAGGCGCTAAGGATAAGGTCAAATGGTTTCATGTCCAAGACTGCAGCAAGTGAGTTGTCGGAAACGGGCAGGCTGAAACCACTAGAGGCGCACTTTCTAACACTATGGAGGGCAGACTTTACTATAGATCGTGCCAAGAGCATTGTGGCTGCTTCTAGCCAAGAGTTTGGGTGCATAAATCAGCTAGGGGGGCATCGCGACGGCTGCGCTCTTTGTGCTGAGAACTACGATAAAGCTATTGACCCTTTTAAAGCATCGCCTTTCCCTCCTGTAGAGTGTCCCAATGCAGCATGTGGCATGATGTTTCGTGTATCTGTTGACTGGGTAGCGGTACACAAAAAACAACGCTAGGACTTGCACGTTTCAGGCATTGCCTATGCTTGAACGGTGTTCATCGCAGCAAATCTGTCAACGGCAACAGCTTGTGGCTTCGAACGGCCGCTTCGGGCTGACTGCGGTCACCTGCGACAGCGAAGGCAACCGTCCAGGGCGGTGATCAGCCCTTTTTTGACATTCACCGTGATGCCGGTCCCACTTGGTGGTGCCGTCGGGAAAGCGAAAAGCCGCCCCTCAAACACCTAGCTAAACCCGAGTGTGGATCAATGTCCACAAGATACAGGTAATACATTGACATGGTTTGACGAAATAGGTTCGCATGCGTGAGCATATTTTTTAAGCAACCAGAGAGCTTACGAGGTCAGGGGTTATGTCAAGTAGCTTTATGTTGAGCATGGATCACCCATACGTCTTATCAGAAATTGAGAGAGTACCCTCGGGCTTGCTGCCTTTCGAAGGGCTACACGGACACCCACACAAGCTCGTCATAAAAGCTTCGAAAGAGCTAATTTTAACCGCGCTGCAACGGCGGGAGTTTTTTATGTACTTAGCGCCCGTTGAAGTTTCAGGAATTAGTTCCTTTAGCATCTTTAGCGCGTTCTTCGACGACCCAGATGAGCCACTATTTATATTCACTCCCTTTGTCGAAGACGCAAAACTTGCGGAAGATGTTTTCAGGATAATTCAGAGTGAAAATTTCGAGGTTTTTTTCTTCGATCAACTTAACAGAGAAAGGCTCGGATTCACGGCAAGCAGCACTATTCCTATTTCAACATCAAATCGCATTTCCAGTGTCCAGAGCTTTGTGCCGATGTCGCAACTTCGCGAAGTTCACTCTCAATGTTATAATTGGTTTTCCACTCGAAATGAAGGAGATGACAAAGCTGCAATAAAGATAAAACTTCAAGAGGAGCTTTTCCCAACTGATGCGATGATGTTGGATCTACGCAATGACGGCGCGTCCGGACCTATACATGTCAGCAGCCTTGAACGCCATACCAACCCGGGCGACATGCAAGAGTTGGAAATTTCAGAATGCCTGCAAAGAATCATTGGTGATGGGGAAATATCCATCGGACCTTTGAGGATCGACACCGACAGGGAGTTGGCAGATGTCGTGGCTGTTACCGAAAAAAGTGTGTTCATCGTACAGGCGAAAGATATTGAGAACACCAAACGGTCGATTGATGCTAATATACAAAGGAAAATCTCCAAATCCATCAAGAAAGTCAAAGAAGGGATGGTGCAACTAAAGGGCGCAATTAAGTTTTCTCAGCGAGACCGGTATCTTGTGATAAAAGATAAAGAAACTTCAGAAGTCTCGAAAATTGACCTCCACGGCCGGACGATTTATGGACTAGTTATCGTGACTGAGCTGTTTGACTATGAATATGGGGACTATACCAAACTGTCATTGCGGGTAGGGCAAGATTTGGGAGTTTCTTGTGTGCCGATGTCATTCCCGCAATTGGCTGAATACACCTTCGAGCTGCCGGAAGAGGGCAGATTTATTGATGCCTTATGCACAATCTATTGGCAAGGCATCTTGAACGGTTCGTTTCCCAAGCTCCGGTTTAATTACCCCGCTGATGACGGTGGCTAATTAATCTGAGGTTCAGCGCTCCGTTCCTGTGGGGGCTATCTTCATCAAGGTCCACTTCGGCGGCGCGATGGCTTACTGCACTGAGGACTTTGCAAAGTCCGCTACCTGCAGCGTAGTTAGTTGCCGGTCAAGCCGTCCAGGGGTGCACGTGCGGCGAATGACCAGAAGGTTGGCCCAGCTGACGGTGAAGCACGGCGCGGCCAATCCCAAGCCCGGCGGATCAAGCAGCAATTGAACACGGACCACCCGCTGCCCTTCGCCAGTCAGCGGCAAAGAGCGAAGTATCGGGGTGGTGGCCTAGTGCCTGAAGATCAACCGATTTCGTAAGCACAGTCCGCTGAACTACATCCGAGCATCGCGTCAGTAGTTCGAGAAACCTCTGTTCGTTGCTGTGCGAATTGAACACCCAGAGTGCCAGAAGGTTCGCCCTCAACCCGTAGTGCGTTTTGTGGAGTCCACGGTCGATGGCCTCCGCGTATTGCGTGATGGACCGACTATAAGATTTGCGGGCGAAGGCCGACGTTATCGGCTCCGTTCCCCGGTCGGCTTCAAGTGCGAAGGCGCGGTAGGTGCCGCCGTAGTTGAGGGCAAAGAGCTGATCCGGAATGAGCTTGCTCTGCCCCACCGGTATCGCCAGCGGGGTGTTCTTGATTGCCAGAATTTCGTGAGCTGGAATGTACCGAATACCTTGCCGCGCGGAAGCCATGTCGATGGTGCTGGTGGCGCAGGCGACGTTGTAGCCGTGCCACCAATGGCCGGTAGGGCGCATTGTCGGCTCAGCGATACCTAGGTCGGCCAGGTGAACTTCAGCTTTCCGGGTGAGGTCGTAGATGTAGGGGTTGAACTCCGCCCGCTCCGTCGCCCGTTGCTGAGGTGGCAGCCGGAGAAATCCCGCGGCACGCAGCTTTTGTAACTGGCGCAAACTGGTGTCTTTGCAGCGATGCGTGTCCCGTGTCAGCTCGTGCAACGAGACCGACGATTGCGGCCCGTGCCGTTCGATGTGTTTAAACCAGCGCAGCTCCCGTACTGTCGGGCGGACATTGGCTTGTGCCGGAATATGATGGAAGGTTGCCCGGCCCAGGGCGTCTGATGTTTTGGGGTCTTGAGGGGAGTTTTCCATGACGCCAGCGTACCGAGGCCTATAACTCTGGCGAAGGATTTGTGGGGTCATCGTCGTCGTTTTTGTCCGAAGGAATTTCCTCGTCATAATTTGATGTTCCGTCCTGATCGGAAGTGTTCTGCCATGGTTCCGCGTAGGCGGAGCGGCTGTGTTGCCGGATGGCATCAAGCTCTTCATTTGTGGCCTTCGGCCTCTTCTCCAGCACAAAAAACGGGAAGCTGATCGGGACGGCGCGGTCGGTCAACCCCCGGATATAGGTCGCGAAGGTACCCTTGGGCTGGCGCTGGATAATGCCAGGGTCAGACGACATCTGCCCGGCAAGAGATCGGGCGTCGCGCGCCGATACGCCACCGGCCAGCTTGATGGAGGTGTTGGCCTCAAATGCTTCCTGCAGCCCGCCCGAGAGCTGGCCAAGGTACTGGTTTGCCATCACCATCCCTACCTTATACTTGCGGGCTTGGCTTAGGATCACGCCGATATTCTGGTCAAAGTAGTCCTGCGCCTCATCGATGTACACCATGGCTGGCAGGCGGTCTTGCTCTGGCAGCGTGGCGCGTTCCTGGGCGGCCTGGGCAATGAGCGCGATGAAAAACCGCCCGAAGATCTCGGTGCCTTGTTCCTTAAGAAGTGACTTGGATGTGTTGATCAGGATCAGTTTGCCTGCATTCAATTCATCGAACATGTCGAATTTGGAAATTGGGTGCGAAAACATCCGCTCGAAGGTTTGGTTCTCCAGAACGCCATAGAGGCGCCGCAGGACCTGCGTCTTGGTTTTTCTAAATTCGCCTTCGTCGAATTCGGTTTCGAAAAAGCGCCGGGGAGTGCCATCGAGCTGTTGAATGTACTCCCGGTATTTTTCCGTGCCGCCAGGTTCCATTAGGTCGCGGAGCGTATGAATGGTTGCGTCCGGGATGTGGAACATTAGCCGGGTCACATAACGGAAGACGACGCTCTGCTTGGCGGTCATGCCCGCTGAAAGCAGCGATCCGAGCACAAAGTCGTAGAGTTCGATGATGGAATTGGTTAGGCGCTCCCGTTCCAGCGGATCATATTGCTCCAACCGGTTTTGGCCGACGGAAAACAGATTGAGGCTGACTGGATAGCCAATGTCTTCGGCATCGATCAGAACGATATTTTTCGGCCGGAGAAACCCGGCCCGCAGGATCGTATTGATAAGGTCGCCTTGGCTGTCGATCACAACGACTGATTTGTCCCCGCGCTGCACATCCTCCAAATCACGGGCAATGAAGTATTGCAGGGTCTGGGTTTTCCCGTGACCAGACCCGGCCACGATATGAGTGTGTTCAAAGCGGCGTTCTTCGGGGATGGAAAATGGCGTGCGCAGACTGAACAAATTTTTGAGCCGTGTCCCGGCCAAATATGTTTCCACCACATCTTCACCTTTGTATTCGCGGGGGAAGACGGGATTGCTGCGGTGGGATGCCTGAAAGTTTGTGTCGAGCCGATCACGAAGTGCACGGAAATGATTGTATCCGGTGTCATGGAATATTGGGGTAATCACGTTTTGCACCGCGTCGCCCAATGGGTGCAGGAATTGCGTAACTTCGATCAGCACGTCACCTTCTGTGGGAGGAACCGCCTTGGCGATGGGCGCCAGGCATTGCGAAATTGCATCGAGCGCGGACATCACCATTACCCGGTCGCTGCGGGCCTGTCCGGCGTGAGCCAGCCAGTCTCGGTAGCGGGCGCCTTCGATGGAGTTGCAGAGCGCAGGTAGCGGCGGGATCTCCGGCGTCAGCCCTTCGTCCGCAACGATTGCGCGGCCGATCTCCAGGAGCTGGATCTTGAGCGGTTCTGGCGTATCTGGCGGCCAGTGCCGGGCTATGGCAGTGTCAATCTCTTCGCCTGAGAGTTGTACGGTGCCGGAACGGGCGTGACGGTATAGCGCTTCAGTCTCGGCACGGGCCAGGCGCTCTAGGCGCCGGGGGCTTTCCCGGTAAAGGCGATAGAAGACATATGACGGAATGCCAACGAGCGCGATGGGCGTGAGCACAAAGGCAAACAGAATGAAGAAGCCTACAATGAAGATCGAGGCATAGAAACCAATAAACTCTTCTACCACCGAGCGCGCCATCAGAACTCGACCACCGTTCGGCCAGCGGTTTCGGCATTGTCATCAAGCCAGAGCTTCATTTGGTGACAAACCGCCAGAAGGCGTTCTTCGTAAATCTTGGCTTGTGATGGCGTGGCGCATTGGAAACGGTCGGTGCGGCCATCCATCAGATGCTCAACGCGCAGTTCAAATTTCTCATCCCGGTCATCGACCTTGGCTGTTGCCGGACGGCGATCAAGGAGTTTGGTTGTGAGCAATCCCCTTTGACGGATGATCTGTTTTTCCTCGTGGGTGAAGGCGAGGGAGAGATGAACTTCGTAGAATGTCTTCTTGAAGAGGAGACCCTTCCTGACCGTGTGATGGGAGATTGAAACCCGCATCGGTCAGTGCCGATAACGTTGGCAAAGAAGGGATTGGGAGGGTGGGGTCAGGAGCCGTACAGGCGGATGAAGTCGCGCTGCAAAACTCCTGGAAACGGTTCTGCTATGTTCAGTTATGTACCACGCTCGATCCCCATACTGGATACCCATAGGGGTTGGGGGCTCTGTATGGGGGTATTTCAGCGGTTGAACCATCAGGTGACCCCGGAGAACCGGTCGATGTAGTTGTGTGCCTTTTCAAGGCTGTCGAAGGGAATGCCGCTGTATTTGTATGCCCCCTTGGAGAGGCGAATGGTTTTGCCTTTGTATGTGTACAGCTCTTCCTCTTCTGGTGAATTCTGGGGCGGCGCGAGGCTTGCCGGTTGTGTGTTGTTGCTGTTTCCGGCGATCTTGTTGGAATGCTCCGCGTTGGCGGCACTTGAGGCATAGGCCGATGGTTTCTGTTCCGGTTCTTTTTCACCTGCCAGCGCGGCGAAGGACTGGTCGAGCCCGCTGGATTTCTCGAGGGCCTGTTTCGAAACCTCGAGCTGATCACGGGCGACCTGCAGCATTTGCTGTCCGTATTCGGCGGAATCGACGGTAGCACGCCCGTTTTGTACCGATGCCAAGCCGAGAAGGCCGAGAAAGCTCACGAAGAGCCCGGGCAGGGTTCCCATGAACGACGTTAGTCCTCGGGCGCCCATCCCATAGCCTTTGGGGGCACCAAGGGTGTCCGCGCCAACCAGCGCGATCAGGCCTCCGGCAATGATCACGCACCAGGAAAAGAAAGCGAGAAGGCTAAACAGCGATCTGGCGGCTTGGTATGACCTCATGACAACATCCTCCCTGATCAACAGATTGCAACCAAAGGTTGCGTCATGTCAATCAGGGGGGGGATGCTACTGGTGTTTGATCTGCTAACGGCGCCCTAACCTTGCAGCCTGAGTATTCGCTGCAGTAAGGGCTGGAGGATGATAGTTAGATTTCAAGATCCTCAGGTTTGGCACCGGCCTCCAGAGCAGCCTTGAACCAGTCTGGTTTGCGGCCCCGGCCGGTCCAGGTCAACTCTGGATTTTCCGGATGACGGTACTTGGGCGGCACAGATTTCTTGGCTTTCTTAGTTTTCACGCCTTCGACCAAGTCATCGAGCGCGAAACCCATTTCCGCAGCCTTTTCTTGTACTGCCGCCAGAGCCTCTTTTCGTTTCCGCTCTTCAAAAGTCTTGATGGCCTTCTCGACATCTTTTTGCAGTGTCTTGAGTTCGTCAAGAGTGAAAGAGCTAAGGTCGATTTCGGTCATTAGAATCACCTGCCTTATTTTCGCTTGGAGATGGCGTTGAGTGGCGTTTTGTTTTGTGGTTGTCAACTGGGAATTTCTAAGCGCGTTCTTTGATTGAATAACAGATTTCACCTGAAAGTCGTGTAACTGTATCGAAAAAATAGAAATTGTTGAGGTGAATGCACTTAGTCTCCGGGACACTAATTGCCTTGCGGCCATCCCTGATACGGGGTTCGTGTGGCCCGAAAAACAAGGGTGTAAAAATCAATCTTTCCTGGCTGGCTGATTGATCGCTGACCGGGTCTATGACGCCGGCTGGTTTTGCGAAGCGGTAAAGGACAAGAGGTAGAGCGCGTGTACACCCGGCCAGAGATCGTGAGAAAAGCTCTCCCGCTGCGGCAGGCGCAGATACTACCGGCGCAATCGCATTGAGGTTATGTTCGGCCGCTTCAAGGACTAGCGGTGTGCCGCCGACCGTTATGACAGTCGCTCAAAGGTACTCTTGTTAGCCATTGTATTCGCCGCAGCTGTCATATTCTGGTTCTGAATTCAATGAGCCTGGAGCTTGAGGGATGGTCTGAGTTTTTGAACCATTTTCAACCTCATTCACGGCCGCGGAAATTCTTTGAAAGTATATATGTGTTTGCTTAGGCTCGATGCCAGCCAGATCACAAACTGCTCTGAAGTCACGACTTGGGAATCCCCCAATCCAAGCTATTGCGTCCTCTCTCCTGCTGCGGTTATGCACGCTTGTGGTTTGTAGATCTGCCAAGACTGCTAGAAGTACATGCTGCCAAAGTTTTTGCTCAGGTGTATTTCTCACGCTCTTATGCCTTTTAGGAGTGTTTGTACGGGTCGTGCCGGTCATAAACATTTTTTAATTTATGGACCGGTGCATGCGGTGTGCCTTAGTTTGGTGTTAGATTTAGCAGAGTGCAGTCATTGCAGGAAATGCGTTTGTATAAACAGTGGCGAAAGGGGGCGCAGTTTTCATTTAGCGATGGATATTGCCTCACCAGCGCGGATCGTGTGGTTTTATCCAGAAATGGCATTTGACTGGCTGAAGGCCAATTGCTCTCAATGGGTAATCCCGAAGCATTGAGAATCTCATGGTTATCAAAACAGAAGTTATAGAATGGGCCCAAATTCTTGCCGTGCTCGAGCCATATCCCAACGCTGGTTCCTAGAAGCTTGTATGCAGGAACAAGGCCTGCCGCCCCAGGCAGATCCTTTGCGAAGAGATAAGCCGGTAAGAGCACATTCTGGGCAGGCGCCAAAATCAATAAACTTGTCGGCATCATTGGTCTGATGCTGCGCTTTGAGATTGAGACGGCCACGTCGTCAGAGGGGTTCTTGCTTGCTCCGGGGGTGGTTTTCCAGATTACCCGCACAGATTGTAAACCGCTGTCGTGCGTGACGATCAGATCTCCGACGCGTATGGATTCGGCACGCCGTAGCCCGCAAGGGGTGCGAATAAGCGTGGAACCGCTTATGCCTGTTAGCGCAGTAGGCCGTAGATTCTCGTGAGCCTCCAAATCTAACATCTTGCACCTTTCTGAAAACCCTTCCCTCCGTCGTCACGCCCGCTATAGCGCCGCCGCCTTCGCATTATGGCCTTTTAAGCGAAAGCATTGAAATACGGCAAAAGTTTGGCAGCCCGCGAAGCTTCTCGGTCTAGGTCGGTGTATGAGCTTGTCTCCACCTGAAGTAGTTAGGTTGCATTCACCGTTCCAGCACAGATGCCCGGTGGCGGCCCTAATGACCGGCAAATCAAAGTGCGGTGCGCGTTCAATTGACGCATGATATTTGACGGGGGCTGGAAGCCCGGAACGTCTTTCAGTCAGATGCAGGACAGCAACACGTCGATATATTTTTGTAATCATCCTATGCAAAAGTAATAATCTCCAAAAAGTGTACAAATGTCTGTCTATCTTTGCTATGGTGCCGCGGTCTTGAGGTTTGCGCAAACGCTGGGAGGCTCGGTTTCGCGGTTCGGGCTGTTTATGCTGAATGTTTGATTGCAGCAGCACGGTCCGCCAGAGATTTGTTTGAAGGGTGAGGCAACATGAACATGAAGGCGCAGGAGATCCGCTGCGATCATTATGCCAGCTACCATTTTGTGAACCGGAAATTCCGGGAAGGTGCTGCTGACACGGAGATTCTTGCAGAACGCTTCGGCTATGTGGTGGAGCTTATTAGTGACTGGAGGAAACTTCATAAGGATTCGGCCAGGGAGTTAAAAGTTTCTAACTTCGTTCATCCGAACGTTCGTGATGTGTGTGCGGCGATAGAAAAAATGCAGCAGGCAGCTATCGAATTTGTGGAGATACGCAGAAGCGTACCTCCCGAGCTCAGACCTGATATCGAAGTATAGGCACAATCAGCCTGGCGGTGTTTTTCTGGAAGGTGGTGCTGGATGCTAGGATAGAGTATATACGCTCTCTGGCACTATTTCGCAGAATTTCACTGAGGCGGTCACTTTGCCATGCTCTTTTGGCGCCAACGCCGTCGAAGTCTGTATAGGAAAACCGCAGCCCCAGGCTGCGGCTATGACCATCTGGATTGCACTACCAGCTACTCTCCCAGCCCCTGCAGAGCAAGCGCGAGTGCTTCAAAGTAGATTACCCCCCGCGGTTCATCTTCCCAGCATTTCGGTTTCCGGGGGCATTTGCCCTGAAGTGCCGGATAACGCTTGGCAAGGGCTGTAGCTTCTTCGTAGAGATTATTGAACCGCTGAGCGCGGGTAACCAGAATGCCATGCACGTCGGCGTCCTCGATTGCTCGTGCGATGGCGGCGAGGACTGCTATTGTGTCCGCACCCTTGCGTCCTGGCACATCGGGGTTCTGGCTGATCACGATCTCTGGTTTGTATCGGTTGAACCAAGTACGCAGAGCTTCAATCGCTGACTCCGGTGACTGTCCAGCCTTCTCGGAAACTTGCCAGTCATAGAGCTTTATCCCTTGCAGGTAGAGCATGCAGACCCGCCTCCGGCGCACTGCCAAGGCCAGAACTGAGCGGCCCTCACGTGTCATACTCCGCGCTGGATTCTGTGGCTAACCGCCGCGCTAGGGCGTCGAGAGTGTGTTTCCGGTTGAAAGTGGCGGCATGAGGCGCCTCGGGTTCGGGCAAATTGGTCAATTTTTCAAAAAGCTCTCTCCGGCAATGCGCCATTAGGTCACCAAATAAAGACTCGAAGCTACGCCCGAAGATCAGCGACAGCGTGCAGATTTCTGTCAAAGTTGGCAGCCGGCTGCCTGCCTCCAGCTGTTTGATGGCGCTGCGTGAACCGCCGAGAAGGTGGCCGCAGTCTTCCTGGGTTAACCCCGCCTTGCGCCGGGCACTGCGTAAGTCGATGGCAAAATTATGATTCATATGAAATGTACTTATGTGCTTTTAACGGCTTCCAGCATATAAGATTTGCGGCAAATGCCATACGGACCCGATTGGTCAAATTCCTGAAAACGGGTTTTGCCGGTGGTCGTCGCGGAGCTGGCGGGTCGTTGGAGAGCGAAACAGATAACTGTTTCGCCTGGCTCCGCACCGCCATCGCAGGCAAAACCCGTTTTCAGACTTTCCATAGAGGAAATTTTATCTCCAAGGAAGGCCCGCGCAAGAGGCCGCGCAGGCCACCTCATACTATCCGCCCGTTACTCCCCGCGCTTCGCCGACCGTGCCGCAATCAGCTTAGCCAACATCATCTGCTTTGCCCAACCCGGCCGTAAGGCAGATGTCATTTGGGTAAAGCTACATCGTGAAACTTCCAAACCAGTCCATCGCGACCCTTGTAGTAACAGTTTTCAGCGACGTATCCGTCGAACCCGGTGTATTGAGCATACGCATTCGCAATTGGGCTGCCATCTTTCTCCATCCAGGCCCTGTACTTTACTTTCCATTGGCAGTCATGACGATTGATGCTCTCACTCCATATTACGCTGATGACGTCATACACGCCGACGAAGAGGGTTGTGAAATTACCGTTGGTTTTTAGCACCAGCCAATCCGAATCCGTTGCCGCTAAATAAGTTTCTCGTGCTCCACCTAGTGGCGGAACCTTATGCTCCTGGAGCGTTATGCAAAAAGCAGCACCTGGCTCGCATTCTTTTGATGAATTTTGTGCCGGGTTTTCGGTTTTCTGGGGGATCTCTTGTATCAGTACTCCTTCGGATACGAGGTGTTGAACAAATCTGTAGTGGTGCTTCCAAGCGCGCCGGTCGTCATTATTGTTATATGTGGTCCTTAGGTGCATTCTCGCGTATTCGCCAACCAGGCCTTCGGTCAGAGATCTGGCTTTCATTTCATCCGCTGAGACCGGGAATGCTAACGCGATGGTAAAAGCTAAAGGCATCAGAATTCTCATTTTTAATCCTTTGTCGGAAAGTTGCCGTGGTAATTTTACTGTGATTACCTGCTCGGAAATTCTGCCCGCTACTCCCTGCGCTTTTCAGACGGAGCCACAATC
The DNA here is from genome assembly GCF_013317235.1 of Leisingera sp. ANG59. Taxonomy (GTDB): domain Bacteria; phylum Pseudomonadota; class Alphaproteobacteria; order Rhodobacterales; family Rhodobacteraceae; genus Leisingera. The sequence continues at coordinate 55,973 of NZ_WLCM01000004.1, forward strand.
AGCCCAACAATCGGGGCGATCAGCGCAATAATGCTGCCAATGCGCAAGATGGGCGGGGCTCCGGTCGCCTCGCCAAACCCGGCCTTGTGTGCGGCGGCCTCTACCCACAGAGAAGGGGTGAGAACCAGGAACACAATCGCCGAAATAGCCACGACAGCAATCGGCAAGCCTTTGGCACCACCAAGGGCAGCCAGAGTGGCCAGCGCCAAGGCAGCCCAGCCAACATAGAGACCGACGCCGGGTGTAATTGCTCCTAATACAGCGAGAACGATAGCGGCGATGCTCAGTCCATTTTCATTATTCAAAACTTTATCCTCTCGACCTGATCCAATTCAACAGCGAAACCAACCACTACAACCGGCAGCCTCTGCGGGCGGCGGCCTCTTTGACCGAAGCGCGGCGTACGGCCCAGTTTCCATAGGGATTGATCCGGGCGAGCTTGTTGCTCTCCAGCCGGGCGTGTTCGGCCCGCAACTGGGAACAATTCATGCGCTGGACTTTCAGGTTGTGATCTACGGTCTTGTCGAGAGTGTTATTGACGAGGGCTGGACCGGCGACCATGCCCGCCACCGGCAGCGCTGCGGCCAGGCAGCCTGATAGTGTGGCCGTGATCCCGATGAGGATCAAAAAACGGCCCGCCCGGCCTGTCACATTGGGAAAATTCATTCTGCACCTCCATCGCAAAATCAGGGTTCTCGCGCTGTTTGCAGCCCTTGTGGTTGGCGATTTCGGGAAGGCTGATTTGCACCAAAATTGGTAATTTTGTACACTGTGGGAAGAGGGGCATATTTTCCGTTGTTTGCCCCTCTTCTTGCAGCTATGCTCCCAGGCATTCGCCGCTAAGTCCGCGTTTTTTGGTGATATTTCGGAACGCGCATCAAAATTACCAATACTGATGCGTGTCAGCTGACGCAGATGATCTCCAAAACAACGTGACTTTTCCTCACTATGGAACACGTACACGACCCGCCCGCTGAAATGCGGCTGTATGACCGCGCTCATCAGCGCCTCTATATCAACGCCGATGAGCGAAGACGGTTTTTGCGGGCAACGCTCAAGAGACCGCTCAAGGTTCGCTGCTTTTGCCTGATACTTCTCTATACCGGCTGCCGGATCTCGGAGGCGCTGGTGTTGACCGCTGAGGACATTCAGCCCGCCACCCGGGTAATTACCTTCCGTACGCTTAAGCGGCGTAATCCGCACAAATACCGTGAAGTACCAGTGCCGCCATCGTTGGTCGAGCTCTTCGCGCGAGGCTTCGATCTGGAGCAATCAGTTGCCAAGTGCCCGCTCTGGCAGAATGACGGCCAACCGCTTAACCGCAGCACTGCGTACCGGTGGGTTAAATCTGTAATGGCCGAGGCGAAGATTTCCGGCGCCCAAGCCTGCCCGAAGGGGCTGCGCCACGGCTATGGTATTCACGCCATTCGTTCCGGCGTGCAGCTGAATATGCTGCAAAAATGGATGGGTCATGCGTCGATGAGTACCACTGCGATCTATGCCAATGCCATCGGTGCTGAAGAGCTGGCCATCGCAGACCGGATGTGGGCCGACTAGAAAACCGCTCCCCTTACGGGAAGCGGTTAGGATCAAAGCAGCGGCAGCTGCGGATCATCGGGGTTTTCTATCCCATAGAACTCGCGTGCCATCTTCAGCGTGGCGGCACCAGAGAACAGAGGTTTCTCCACTTGATGATTGACGAAATGCCAGCCGCCCCAGATTTTTAGTCCGGCGGCTTGGTGAACGACATCCATCAGGCCAGGACCACAGGAACCGCCCCAGATGCCGAGCGTGTCTTCCAGCGCCTTGGTAAGTTCGCTGTCGGTCATGCCCCGGGCGATAGCCTTGGCATAACGCCTCGGAAAACTCTGCATAGCTTGTCGAAATACCTGTTCTCGATCTGCCGGGGTGAGGGGGCGCTTAGTTCGTCCCATCAATATTCACTAGCCAGCATGATGGTGAGCACCCGGTGAGTGACTTCTGGGTTGGCCGCGTCCGGGGAATGCATCTTGAGCGCACGGTCAAAATAATCGATTTTCCAGAAGAGCTTGTCGCCTTCATGGGTGAAGGTGCCGAAGTCATGCTCACCATGCGGGTCATTGTCTTCTGAAAAATCTTCGTATGTGGCCACTTGAGCGCTGATGCCGGGCAGAGCGTCGTCGCCTAGTGCCTGCACGCCTAGGGTCGCCACCACCGATCCGTGGGCGATCTCACCTCGGCGCATTGCATCATTAAGACGCCGGATGCGCTGGCGGCGAAACTCTTCATCGAGCTGCCACTGCAGACAATCCTCAGCTGCGCAAGCCTGGCAGACATTCTGGCCAGCCAGCTTGTCCAGCGCCCATTCTCCAGTGGCGAAGTTCCAGGCTGCCCAGGCCGCGAGCACGATCTTGCGGGAACCGCAGGCGCGGCATACCGGATAGGCGCCCACCATATCGGCAACAGTTGTTTCATGTGTTTTCATCTCCGTCTCCTTTCTCGGGGTGGCCGCCCGACCTGTTCGGACGCACCCCTCAAAAGGCGACGCAGAAGACCAAAAAAGAACTGGTCTGCTCTCAGCCTAGCAAAGAGCCAGCCGCCAGCTACCGGCCGCTTTGGTGACTGGGTGACCGTGCCGCCCCCTAGGCGGCATCATCAGAGCGGTGAAAACTGTATTGATGACACCACCGATCACCGTACTTGGCACCGCCTATGGCCGCTATGGCGGCAAGCCCTTAGGTATGCATCTGAGAGACCGGCTGCAGCATCTCTATGTGATCGGCCAGACAGGTACTGGAAAATCGACCTTGCTCTTTAACATGGCGAGCCAGGACACGGCGGCGGGCACTGGGTTTTGCCTGATTGATCCGCATGGCGATTTGGCCAGGGACCTGGCCGCTGTTCTCGATAGTACGGCCTTGGTCTGGAACGCTGCCGATCCTGATTGCCCGTTGGGATATAACCCGCTCACTCGTACCTCGCCGGGATTGCGCCCGTTGGTGGCCTCAGGGCTCATTGAAGCCCTCAAGAAGCAATGGGCGGAAGCCTGGGGCGTGCGCATGGAGCATCTGCTCCGCCATGCTCTCTTGGCGCTTCTTGATCAACCCGCAACCGATATGCGCGACATCATGCGGCTCTTTCTGGACCGCAGTTTCCGCCGCGAAGTAATTCTCCGCATTACCGATCCGCAGGTACGCCAATTCTGGGAAGAAGAATTTCCAGCCCTCAACTACAAAACCGCTTTTGACGGTGTGGCGCCGATTGCCAACAAACTCGGAACCCTTCTTTCGCACCCGGTAGTGCGCCGCGCCCTTTGCGAACCCGCCGAGCCGCTGCGTTTCCGGCAGACTATGGATGAGGGCCGGGTGCTGGTGGTGAACCTGGCAAAGGGACAGCTTGGCGCTGACATTGCCAATGTGCTGGGCGGCTTGATTGTCTCCGGGATCACCCATGCCGCATTCACACGTCAAACTGATGCCATCCGCCGTCCCTTCATGCTGTATGTTGATGAATTCCATAGCTTTACCACAGCTGCGCTTGCCGACACGCTGGCGGAAACCCGCAAATACGGGCTGGGGCTGACGCTCAGCCAACAGCATTGCCAGCAGGCCGCACCGGAAGTCTTCGCCTCGATCATGGGGAATGTGGGCAGTCTTATGGCGTTCAGGGTAGGGGCATTGGATGCGCCCCTTATCGCTCGGGAACTGGGCGGTATCCCGCCTGACACCCTTCAAACCCAGCCGAACTACCAGGCTGTATGTCGCCTGATGATCGATGGTGAGCGCTCCAAACCGTTTTCTGCCACCACTATGCCGCCCGCGTCGGAGCTTTCATGACCGGGCTGGCCGCTACCGTTGGCGGGCGGGCAGGTGCAGAATAACTGGATGAAAAATGATCCCCAATTGGAAGCCTATCTCGCACTATGCCAACGAATCTTTACGCGAATGGAGCGTGAAGGTTCCTGGCCGTGGAAAAAGAAAGACATCAAGGACAAAACATTAACAGACTAACGTGAAAGTATATGAAAACCTGTTTTGGATATGTGCGTGTATCTACCACCAAGCAAGGTGAAGGTGTTTCACTACAAGCGCAAAAGGAGGCAATTACTATCTACGCTGAACGCAATAATATACAAATTACCATGTGGTTTGAAGAGAAGGAAACCGCCGCTAAGTCAGGGCGCCCAGTCTTCAACCAGATGCTCAAAAAACTGCGCCGGGGCGCTGCCCAAGGGTTAGTGATTCACAAAATCGACCGTTCGGCGCGAAACCTAAAAGATTGGGCGATTATTAGCGATCTATCCGACGCAGGGATCGACGTCTTTTTTGCTGCCGAAAGTCTAGATTTTCGCTCGCGTGGTGGTCGGCTTGCTGCCGACGTACAGGCAGTAGTCGCCGCCGACTTTATCCGCAATCTCAGGGAGGAGTCGATTAAAGGCATGCGCGGGCGTCTGAAACAAGGACTGTATCCTTGGGGCGCCCCGCTTGGCTACATCGACACTGGACGTGGCAACCCCAAAGCACTTGATCCAGAACGAGCCCACTTTGTTCGGGAAACCTTTGAACTCTATGCGACTGGTGGTCATTCATTCCGCTCCTTATTGGCAGAAATGACCAGGCGCGGATTAACAAACCGCAAAGGTCGACCTCTTACTCTACACGGCCTAGAAGCAATGCTTGGCAACCCGTTTTACCGTAAGCGGCGTCTCCACCTCACCCAGGATCAGCTTGACGGCTGGAAGTTCCAGGGGAGGAGTTCATCGAGCTGGTTAGCGGGGTGTCCTGAAGCGATGGCTTCGAGGGTGGCCTTGAGGTAGGCGAAGGGCTCGACGCCGTTGATCTTTGCCGTGGCGATGAGCGAAGCGATACGGCCCCAAGCGCGGCCGCCTTCGTCATGGCCAGCGAAGAGCGCGTTCTTTCTCGTCAATGCGATAGGGCGGATCACTCTCCGAGACGTGACTTTGAGGAGATCCGGCGGCGCTGGCTTTGCAGCCATTCTCCAAACTCGGTGACCAGCGGCGCGGTGCGGGTCTGCCGGGCCGACAGCCGCTGGCCGGGGCCCATGCCGCGGATCTCAGCCTCGATGCGGTAGAGTTCCGCAATCCGGCGCAGTCCCTCGGCGGCGACCTCCGAGCCATCGCGGTCGAAGACCTCCTTCAGCTTCCTGCGGGCGTGGGCCCAACAATGCGCCACGCGGATTGGGTCGCCGCCCTTGCGGGAGGGACGCGTCAGCCGATTGTAACCCTGGTAGCCGTCGAGCTGCAGGATGCCATCGAAGCCCTGCAATATCTGTTCCGCGTTTTGCCCGGCGCGGCCGGGAGCATAGGTGAAGACCACACCGGGCGGGTCATCGCCGCCCCGTCCACGGTCGTCCCGGGCCAGCGCCCAAAGGTATCCGGTCTTTGTCCGGCCCTGGCCCGGGTCCAGAACCGGCGCCGTGGTTTCATCCATGAACAGCTTGCCTGAGCCCTTCAGGTGCTTGGCCAGCCTGTCGACCACCGGGCCGAGGTGGAAGGCCGCGGTGCCAACCCAATCGGCGAGCGTGCTGCGGTGCAGGTCGATCCCGGAGCGGGCCAGGATCTGGCTCTGGCGGTATAACGGCAGGTGATCCGAGAACTTGCTGACCAGCACATGCGCGATGGCGCCCTCGGTCGGCAGACCACCCTCGATCAGATGGGCCGGCGCCGGAGCCTGGCTGACCCCTTCCGCGCAGGTGCGGCAGGCATACTTGGGCCGGACGGTGGCGATGACGCGCAGCTGCGCCGGGATGATATCCAGTCGTTCAGTGCGGTCCTCGCCGATCTGGTGCATTGTCCCGCACCCGCATGGGCAGTCCAAGCTGTCCGGCTCGATCACCTTTTCGATCCGTGGAAGATCCTTGGGCAGATTGCCACGGTTGCGCCGGGCSGCCCGGCGCTGGGACGCTCGCGGCGGAGCCTGTTCGTCCTGCTGGGTCTCAACCTCGGCGACTGCGGTTTCCAAATCCTCGAAGGCCAGCTGCCGCTCGTCCTCGCTCAGCCTCTCCGACCGCTTGCCATGCACAGCCTGGTTCAGCTCGGCAACGAGGTGCTCCAGGCGTTTGTTGGCCTCCCTGAGTGCATCCCGCTCGCGCAGCACCGCCAGAACAGCGTCACGCTGATCTTCAGGAATGGCAGAGAGGTCGATGGGCGGGGCGCTGGACATGGCCGGACCATACCCTGATCGGCACCTCGATGGGCAGGCATTCTGCCCGACCGAGTCACTCTGCCACAGCCGGCCGGCGCGCCTCCAGGGACCGCACCCGCCGCCAGTCCAGCCCGGCAAAAAGCGCCTCGAACTGGGCCCGGTTCAACGTCATCGCCCCATCCCGGATGGCGGGCCAGGTGAATGTGCTTTCCTCGAGCCGCTTGTAAGCCATCACAAGTCCGCTGCCGTCCCAGAACAGGATCTTCATCCTGTCCGCCCGCTTGGCCCGGAATACGAAGACCGTGCCCGTGAACGGATCTTCCGCCAGCGCTGACTGCACGAGCGCCGCCAAACCGTCATGACCTTTGCGGAAATCCACCGGCTTCGTCGCCACCAGAATCCGCACGCCTTGCGAGGGCATCAGCATGGCGTGGCCCCAAGCGCATGCACAATCTCGGCGATCCGGATTGCGGGCGTGCCCGGCGCCAGCTCGATCCTGACTTCGCCCGAGACGATCCGGACCACCTCTTCTGATGCGGCAATGTCCGGTTCCGGCTGCTCCTCCGGTACATCGCAGACCACCAGCGGGGCGAAGACCGGTTCGTCCAGCTCCGCCGCTGGCAACACCAGCTTCCCTTGCTTCGCCAACCGGCGCCAGGCCGACAGCTGGTTCGGCAAAACCCCATACCGCGCTGCCACACCATTCACCGTGGCGCCCGGCTCAAGCGTATCCGCCACAGCACGGGCCTTGGCTTCATCCGGCCACCGCCGGTGACCAGACGCGTAGATCTCGACGCCCAACGATTTGAGAAACGAATTTGTAGCGCACATTGCGAAACGCACTCCCCTCTGTGAGATGTGCAAGATCTCGCAGCACGGGATAGGCGCTACAACGTGGGGCCGGGACACCGGTTACACGGCATAATCATCTGTTTCAGGGACTGTTCCGTTGTGGTCTATGTTCAGGCGCAATGAGCCCCGAACGGCAAAAAAGCCGCGTTTATTATCGATGCCAGCGGCCTCACTGCCCCACTACTACAATCCGGGAAGACCGGCTTGATCAAGCCGTTGTTTCGGAACTGAAGACTTTAAAGGTCTTGAACCCAACTGCTTGCGAGAAAATTGAAAGCGGCGACCTTTGGCGGCGAAACCAAGGCCGCGGGCAAAACGTCACGGATCTCAAATTGCGTATAGGTCACAAACAAGCCAGCTTAAAACGGTTAACGGATCTCGTGGTCGAAGGTGTGATTGATAATTCTGACTATCAGAAACGCAAGGAATCGCTACTAGCTGCCATAGCGGCACTGGAAGAAGAGTTGCAAGAAGTGAAGAAACAGGTGGCCGATGAAGCAGACCTTGAAGAATTTACCGAACTCGTAAAAAACCTTGCAGGGCTTTACGATTCCTCGAATCGTGGAGAAAAGCGGCAAATACTGGAAACTGTCTTCTCGAACCGTTGTGTTTCTCAAAAAAACGTTGAACTAGAGCCTTGTATTTGGTTGCAAGGAGGACAGAATAACGCTTCTGTCCCCAGTGGTGACCTACACCACCACAAAGATCGAACTTCTGGCGACTGTCCCCTGTGGGGTGTCGATGCACGGAGATTGCTCGAACGCCTGTTACGGCTCTTTGATGGCTCTGTTTACACTAATTAAAGCTGACCACAGGTAACGGAGACTTTTTCTCTAAAGTAGAATAAGAAGAGTAAGTGATTCATGCACCTGCAGTCATCGGAGCGACCGGTGAGTCCAAAATAAATCTATGACCATTATTGTCATCTCCAAAAATCAGAGCACGTGACCCTTCAGAGCGAAGATCTTCTTTTGACTTTCCCTGAAAATACTTCGGTGAAGCACTCTGTGATTCTGGTATTGTTGGCATTTTAATCACATGATTTACGACCGCCAGAGTTCCACCATCAGCGAGCTCGGTGTCCCATAGAAGGGTGCCGTTTGATACGGCAAGACTTTGCCCCGCCTTGAGAATCAAGATCATTGTCTCGTTTGCGTGCAAAGTTGGTGCATTTTCAATTTTCACCATGTTTCTTCCGTTGGTGTCCATCCGTGTAGTCACGGCTGACCAAGGGGTTAAGATTTTGTAGGCCAGTACAATTCCAGGCTTCACTTCTGAGGGCCGATTCCACTCTTCTACACGAGGATTTGTCTTTGGTTGGGACGGGTCATGATTTAGCCTTGTTAGGGATTCCCTAGACATTGTTGTGTGCCATTCGCCTGACGGATGAAAACTTGTATGGAGTGCGCCGCGTAGTTCACGACAAGTCAGATACACCTCGGGACCATAATCGGAAACTTGCGTCCAAAGCTTCCAGGTTGCCGCACGTTTCCCGGCGCCATCCGCAACAGTAAATCTGACTTCTTGCCTTGCCATAGACACATGGTAGCCTATCGACCTGATTTAGCAAGTCAGCCCAATTTGACTGGTAATGTGAGCTGCAAGTCGCAAAGATCAAACTTCTGATCCGCCCGAAGCGGCAGGGCTTTTGTGTGGGAAGCGTCCAGCAATCAAGATAAAACTGACTAGCGCCTAATTTTTAAAACCTCCTTTTCAGGCTGGAGCTTTCTGTCTTTGAATTTTAGTCACAAAGACATCTCTAAAGCCAAAGGCCCGGAGTTGCCTTTTCTCATTCTTGAGATTGACTTTGCTGAAGAATGGTAGATTTAGATCATTCTCGCTCTCACTGATAATTCCAAACACTATACTGTAGTCGGTCGCTACTGGAGATACGTTTTCATCAAAAGGATGGGTCCCCTCCTCGGCCTTAACCTTTTCCCTAAATCCTCTGTCATTGAGAAACAATTCACCAGAAACCCTACCTTGTGCAAACAAGTGACTTAGAGCACTGGATCCATAGTAGTTTTTCACATGAATAAACGCGTTACTGTCGGCGTCAAAGACATCACAAAACTCTACCGCGCTTGAACCGCCGCCGTAGCGAATATTGCGTCTATCCATCATAATAGCGTTCGGCAAACTTTCTGCCAAACGTTCATTGTAAACGTTTTCATGTTCGCCATGGATTGCTTCGAGTAATGTTGTGTCCTCTGAGGCCGCCATAATTTCATCGTAGCTTTGATTAACTAAAGCAACGAAATCTCGAGCAATCTCATACCATTTACCATTGGTTAAAATCACTGTCCTGTCTGCCTCTGTGATTTCACAGTACAGACACTGGAACACAGACCAGCTATTAAACTCTTCATCAGAAGTTGCTTTGATGGCAGCTACACGTTTGCGTTTGAGTACATCTATCGTGATGTTCTCCAACTGTTCTTGAGTAAGGGAATTTTTGAATTCAGGCAAGGAAATATCATCCAACAAATCTCCAGACTTCTTTCCAAACGAGAATCCGGAGACGTTCTCCCATTCAATGATCTCAGGTATAGCCATCCAAACCTGAACACCTTCGACGGTGTCATCTTTCAGTTTTGCAATAAGTCGATCGTTAAGATTGGCAGAGGACTTAATTTCTCTAACCTGATCAATAAACTCAAAATCGTCTTTGTAGTCGTCTTTCTCATAGAACTCCTTGCAAGATCTGAGGAAATCATGAATATCCTCAACATCGAGCTTCATTGATATTGAGAAGGCAACCTTTCCGGTGACAAGGTTCTTTCCAAAAATGTCTTGAACAGCCTCCTTTGGCTGACCGGTGATTTCTTCAACAAGATCTTGCTCAATATCGATCCCAAAGTCAGATATGGCGCCAATTTTACTGAGCTGTTCGACCGTATTCTTTGGATCAGAGGCAAGCGTCCGTTTTCCTATTTTTCTAATACTCTTCCGGTTAACAACATTCAGGACGACTTTTAGGCCAAAATCATCCACACACTTTGATTTGTCGATCATTGAGTGACCATAACCGAACGGTAGCGCAAATATTCTCGTTTCGCCCTCAAACTCCTGCTCAGTGAACCAAACCCCTTTTGAGCTTCGATTTTTCAAGTCTACATCAGCGAGAGACACACCGAAAAAGCTTGAGACCCAAGTTGGTGGGTTTGAAGGGGTGGCTGCATAGTAAAACCGCCCATTTTCCAGATCAATGGACTGAAAATCTTTCCGTAAAACACCCTCGATTGAAGTCGAGGGTTTTAGTAGGTAAATTGACAGCTTGTTCGTTTTTTCGGCCATACATAGTTACTCCGCTCGACACACCTCTTGGAAGAGTGCTATGACTTGCGTTCTATCGTAACAATAGGGTGAAAAGGTGTCTAGTGTCACATTCCTGCCGGAAATGGTACTCTTTCTATATGACTGAAGAAGAAGCACTTAACAGCTACATACAGCTATGCCAGGATATATTTTCACGTATGGAACGAGAAAATTCGTGGCCCTGGGTAACCGATCCAGAACGTTGGAATGAAAATTCCCCAGAGCATAAGGTTGAAATAAGTTCGGATCCCCTTAGGGGTAAGGGAAAATCAGGCTAAATTTGCCATTTCTCAAAAACACAAAACCGCTCAGTTGAGCGGTTTTGTTGTCTAGATGCCAGAATGTCTATAATGTGAACCCTCGACACACAGATCGAACTTTTGGACAGCCTGAAGCGATTAAGCGTTTGTTTGAACTGTATTCTGAAAATCAGAACGAAGATTGACCGGCAGGTCGCCAAAAATCGTCACAGTCACTAGGTCTTTGTGAAATCACCGCCACCTTCATGCTGTATCTTATACTCAAAAACGAGCAGATCCTGCTCATCTCCGCGATCTTCATATTGAACATCGATCACTTTGATTGCTGCAAAAATGCCGTTCTGGTTCTGCAGAACCAAGACACCACCTTCACGAACATTTCTTGACCGCGATGTGAAGTCAAACTCTGAGGCATCCACTATTTCACTTATTTCTTCATGGCCTTTCGCGAGTGCAACCCCCGATAAACTAGATGGATCGTTGTAGACGTGAATGGATACTTGGTCCGCATGCGTCCACATGGTTTCGAACAAGAACGATCCGTGACCAATTGTGTATCGCCCATCGTTATTTGAATAGTCGAAGCGGGCTTCACCATCGAGAGAAGAATTCTCGTAGCCAACAGCTTTTCGTTCGCTTTCTAAGGGTTTGGATTTTCTGGTCTCGATATGACCCTTCAACAGCTCGACGCACTGCCCTGGGTTCATCACCACGATGCCAGGTGAAGTCTTGAGCACTTCCGCTTTCTTAAGAATGCCCTTGTCGTCGGTAACAAAGACGTCTCGTTCATTGATTTTGTGGCCGACGAGGTGGTCGATATCGTTCAGCTTGTTTCCAAAATTGGAAGCCTCAGTATTCAAACCCCCAGGAAACAGAATTTTTTGAATTTCATCCGAAATTCGTGTCGTATCATAGCCACCCCAAACATCTCCGGAATCCCATTTGGAAACGTCCCAACGCGCTACCGTGCCAACTACGGGGAACATCTTGATTCGACCAAGCAGCTCTGTACGCCTGGCATCGTTCCGGTCATTTTCCAAGTCTGCCTCAACACGAGTAGTGATTGCTATTTCGGCATCACTTGAGAGAGCCAGCTGCATCAACTCATTGAGTTCATCGACCGAAGTCGCTGAGGGCGAATTGGCATCAAAGAGGTTGATGATGCAGTTGTTGTCTAGAGTGATCTTCATAGCCATTTTCAATGCTTTAGTGTATCCGACAGAGGCGAGATTTTCCAGTTTCCCTGACGGTACTCCACTGGCACGTGAAAGGATAGTGTGGGACACGGTCGACCGGTTATCAGTTTAAATCAAACCACCATTTTTAAGCCATTTCAGAAATAGGTTCTGACACAGTCAGCCTTCGAGCATCACTAGCCCGATGCGATCGAGATGCTGAGCAGCATCGAAGAGTACGCTTGGGCCCTCGACTGCAACGTTCGAGAATTCCGCGTCGTATTGCAGAACTTAGAGGATGTCCGTGATCAGCCAAGGGGGTGCCCGAACATACAAACAATAAAACCGCTCAATTGAGCGGTTTTGTTGTCTAGATGCCTGAATGTCTATAATGTGACCAACACCACCACAAAGATCGAACTTCTGGCGACAGTCCCCTGTGGGGTGTCGAAGCGCGAAGATTGCTCGAACGCCTGTTGCGGCTCTTTGATGGCTCTGTTTACACGGATTTGGACGGGAAAGCTTGAAGCAACGGCCCATTCCTCGAACACCTACTGAGATGCTCATACGGCGACTCGATGAACGCAACGAATTCCTGAAGGCGGAAAAGAGCCCGATTTACTGCGGGAATTGATGGACATGCTCGATCGGTACATTTCAGGACTAGGGTCTGGACTTCGGTAACGAGGCCGTCCCTGTATCGACCCAGCGGAATCTGCTCAGGTTAAGCCGCTAATCTGAATGCCTCGGCAGGCGTGCGCATGGCAAGGGCCTGATGAGGGCGGCGGTTGTTGTAGAAGTTAATCCAGTCACCGATGACGCGGGTCGCGTGCTGGATGCTCTCGAAACGGTGCCGGTGAACGCACTGCGCCTTGAGTGTTCGGATCACGCGCTCGACCATACCGTTCTGCTGCGGACAGTGCGGGGTGATGAACTCCTGCTTCAGGCCATAACTGCGGACTAGGGCCGTGAAGTGGCGGCTGGTGAAAACGAGGCCGTTGTCCGATCTCAGCAGGAATTGGTTGTCCACGCGGCCGAGGGTGCCGAACCTGCTGATCAAAGCATGCTCAAGGGCAGCGCTGGCGGTGGTGGCCTTGCCTGAGCGCGACAGGTGCCAGCCCAGAAGCTCGCGCGTGTGGCAGTCGATCACCAGGGCCAGAGAAGCCCAGCCGTCCTTGCCAGCCCAGACACGCGCCAGGTCCGTCGACCAGCGCTCGTTCGGCGTGGTGGCGACGGATGGCACGGCCTGGATGCGAGGACGCATGCCCACGGCGCGCTTGCGGACCTGCCAGCCCTTGATCTGGAAGATCCATTGCACGGTGTTCTTGTTGAAGCCCAAGAGCCACGCGACCGTGCGATAGCCGAAGGAGGGTTCCTCCTCGATCATCGCCTTGATCGGTTCGGCAAAGCGCGGGTCGACCTTGGGAGCTGCCTTGACCGGCTTGTAGTAGACCGTCCGGCGCGACACGCCGAACCAGACGCAGAGCTTGGAGAGCGACACCGCGGCGCCGTCGGCCAGAAGGCCCTCATGAAGCGTCCGGATCAATTGCCGTCCTCCCGCTCCATGAGGGCCGCCAACTTTTTTCGGGCGCGCAGTTCCAGCATGGCCTCGCCGTAAGCCTCCTGCAGATCCTTCAGCTGCTTCTCATATTGCTCGCGGATGTCGAGCGGGTTGGCGCGCAGGGAATTTTCCATGCCCCGCTTGGCATCCTCTACCTAGCCCTCGATTTCGGAGGGCGTCAGGTCAAACGACCGGCTGGCCTCCGCCACCGTCGTTTTGCCTTGGATAATCTCGATCACAAGCGCCGTTTTGCGCTTTGCCGTCCAACGCTTGATGTTGTCTTCCAATGGTCCACTCATCGCTACTTCTTCCTTCTTGTAGCATGAGCAGGTTTTCACTGGGTCGATACACGTTTTGGTAGCGGTGAATCATGCAGCGCACGGAAAATCAATGGGTCCGGAGCATAAAAGACCCAGCCACAAGAAGTGACCCGCCAAGGAATACGGATGCTATTGAATCTGCTTGAAATCGACGATTAGGTCTGGTTCAAGTACGTTAATCATCACACATGCTTTATCAAGCAACCAAGAATTAACAAAAAGTGGGTCACCTTCTGGTATCGAGCATCTTATTGACTTCGGGTTTCTCCCAAGTTTTTTCAATGCTTTCACATACAGTTCAATTATCCACGCATCATCGTCATGACCGAGCTTTACCTTTGAGGAATCTTGTAAGTAATCCATCAAAGGTGGTTGAAAACCCGGTGCATCTGACTTTTTGCTCAGATAGATTGCTCGCATTTTCTCCCAGTGACTATTATCAATGAGATCGATGCAGTTCTCTAGTTTTACAGAAACACGAAAGACCGCAGGCACCTGCTTTTTCCAAGTTGCCATAAACTTTGCCCAGTCAGCCGCATGACCTGGAGCTTCTTGAAAAAAATATCGACCGTGACCGATCCATAATCCATCACGCTCGCTGGCTTTAAATCCGACTTTATTGATATTTTTAGCCGCAGTCTGCGACGTCCCATGGTAACAAGTTACAATCAAAAATTGAGCCCCCTATTCGGGAGCTCTTTTTTTCCAGAATTCACGCTGGAATTCCACATTTTCTTCTGGGTCATCATTCCACCGTTCATCGATTTCCTTTCGAACATCGCTGGTGTCAAAGAACTGTTGGTCTGCATTTTCTAGCACAAATCGCAGTTCTTCTTCTGTCGGCGCCGGAATACGCCAAGATTCTTCATCTTTCCTCCGGGACATTTCCGGTTGCTCCTCTGGAATGAGGAGGTCAATCTGCGCCCCTTCACCAGTGGAGCGCAAGGCGCCTCCTCTGGTTGGAATAAATGTGCTAACTGGTTGAACAATATGGTGAAACCGACCAGTCCGCTCCACTGCCGCTGCCACTGTCTGTCGCTGGTCTACCAAATGTGCTTCGAATGCATGCAGGGCTTGTCGATAGGCAAAAACGTAGTCGCCGTCGGCAAACTTTAGCTCGCCGGTTTCAGATATCACAACGACTGATGTGTTTTCGCCTGTCATGATGGGTCTCTATTTTCGACTTCTTGCATCAATTCAAGCGCAGAAGTTGCACTAATGCAATAGTAAACCACGCTGGCGACGATACTCATGATAGCACGTGTTACATTTGCATCAAATCCACCAACTTTATTGTCAGCACACAAAAAACCAAAAATGCCGTCTTGGGACTCTGAGTTGGGATCGCAAATCAAGTGAACTGCTGAAGCTTTGAAATGCTTCGACCATTCGTTATTTTGATTGTAGTATCCTAATCCCTCTTCTTGGAGGAAGTTTGAAAATACATATCGTTTAAACGGAACGTCTTCCATGAGCTGCTTGAAGAACGCGTTTTTCGAGTATTCGAACGGTTCAATGATGTCATATACCTCACTCCTTATTCGAAGCGATTTCAGATCTCTAAAAAAGGTCTGAACAAGAGGCTTGGACAAATCAACATTATCCGGTGTGAATAGTTTTACCGAAACGCTACAATCACCGCCAGTCACCTTCGACAAAATTCGCTCTAGAATCTCAACCGCATCTTGAAGGAATTCTGTCGACTCGTGCTGAAAGTCCGTGTCTACTTTTCCGTTCACGGCAGAATCGATCAAGCTATCGCTTAAACCGGTCCTCAGTCGAAACAAATGGTCAAGCTCGCTTACAATGAAAAAAGTTCCGTGTCCCTCATTGAGTCGTGCCTCATATAGAGCCTTTTGCTTTACCCGAGAAGTTCTTCTCTGTAATAAAATCATATGGACGACGGCATAGAAGAGTATGACGCATACGAATACTAAGATCAAAATCACCCAAACCGAAGGGTCGTCCATGTTGTGTCCCGTGCTTTTTTTGTGTCCCGTGCTTTTCAATCCAGCCTAGCACTGTCTTTTCCGATCTTTAAGGGCGTTGTTGCAAAACTCTGACTTTGGAAGTTTCACATCGTGAATCCAGTCGGTTACACGGGGTGCTTGATCAAGCCATCACCCGCCCGCTACCGAACGTCCGACTGTTCCAGCTAAAATGCAGCACCCGCGCAAGCGGGGCGCGCTGCGAATCTGGTTGGACAAGGAGATGGCCTGGCTCGCGCCGCATGAAGGGCGCCCGCAGCCAGCCAAATCCGCGTGTTGCTCGGCACCGGGATCAAGTCATCAGCCCCTGCACCAAGCCAACGACCGCGGACAGCGCGGTCGGCCCTTCGACCACGATCCGCCGACCGGCCGACAGCGTGATGTCGATCCGCTGCGCCACCTGTGCGACCGAAACCCCGGAAGCCGCGATCAACCATACGAGCGACAGTTTTCCAAGCGGCTCAGCTTGGAATTTCAACGCTTTGCTGCAGTCAAAAAATCTGCCCATTTCCACATAAGGTCAGCCCTTTTGGAGAGTCTGTCGGAGCGTTGGTATGCTCGAACGACTTCTCCATCGACTTGGTGGCCCAGCGCGCTCTCTTTCACCTCATAAAGTGTGTCAGTTTCCTCTTCGACCCACGTCCTGAAGGTAGCCCGGAAGCCGTGCGGTCGAGCATCATAGCCTTCCCGCCTCATGAAGGAAGACATTGCCGCATCTGACATCGGATTGCCACGGTGCGAGGCAAACAGATATTCGCAGTCAGCTTTCTTTCGTGCTTCTTCTACGATCTCCAGCGCCTCGGGAGAAAGCGGAATCCTGTGCGGCTGGCCGGTCTTGGTGCGCTCAGGAGTTAGTGTCCAGACGTCACCTTCGATTTCATCAAAACGCGCCAAGCGAATTTCGGTAGTGCGTGCAACCGTCAGCATCAAGAAGCGGAGGGCGCGAACTGCGACCCCTTCTTTGGACTTGAGCCATTGGTAGAAATTGGGAGCTTCTGCGTACGGCATGGATGGGATGTGCGTCACTTTGTGCCGCTGCTTGCCGAGCAAGGCTCTAGCCTTCATGGTCGCCTGCAGGTCAACGTCGAGCCCGAGGGCTGCCGCATGCTTCAAGGTTAAGTTTAGACGGTTCAGTGCCTTGGATGAGGCTTCGGGCTTTGTGTGCCAAATCGGTTCGAGCAAGTTCTTGAGGATGTGCTGGTCGATGTCCTCTACGGGGTATGTGCCGATCTTCGGAATAACATGTGTGGTAAGGGGTGACATCCAGCGGCCCGCTTCGCCGTCCCCTTTGAGCTCGGCCTTGCGGGCATCGAAGCACCCGTCAATTGCCTGCGTCAGGGTCAGCCTGCGCGCTGTGGCCCGATCCTTCTCCCGTTGTATGATGGGATCAAGGCCATCACGTACTGTCTTCCTTGCTTCGGCAGCCCGCTCGCGTGCTTCAGCTATAGAGACGCCCGGCCAGGCTCCTAAACCCATTTCACGGCGCCTCCCGTGGACAGTAACGCGGAGAACCCATTTGCCAGCGGACTTGCTGCGCTTGACGAGCCATAGACCTTGGCCATCGGCATATTTACCGGCGTCCAGCGACTTTGCTTTCATCTGGTTTAGGGTGTTGTAGATCACCGGTCCACCTTTGGGTCCACCCTTCTCAGTCCACCTTTTAGTCCACCCTTTGGGATGCGAAGTAGTGCAAATCTATGTTCACCTATTGTCAAGTCGTTGATTTTAAGTCCTGAAAATCTCTGAAAAATGTTCCGCTATGTGCTGCCATACGGAACCCAACTTATGCATCTCGACCGCACCATCATCTTCCTGAAATCATTGCTGGATGCATCTGAAGCCTGTGTATCGGGGTGCCTGTTGCCCTAATATCAGCCATTCGGTCTCTTGCCGGCAGTTTGCGGCGTTTGCCGGTTCCGGCTTTGCGGCCTGCAGGGTATAAGGGAACCGCTCCTGTTACCTTTAACCGGGGCCAAGAATTTCGCGATGTGAAGCAGCAGTATGACCAGTCCAGATTCCGGGAGTTGCAGCGGTCAAGTCCTTGAACGTGAATTCAGCGCGCTAACAGTGGCCGGAGCGGATCTGCTGGATGCGGTGCAAATGCCTGATCCGGCCGCAACCGCGGCGCGGCTGTTCTTCCGGTCCGGAACGCCGCAGGATACCGCGGCTGCCATGCCCTCCCGCACCGGAACGGTGCTGCATAATTTTGGCGGCGCGCCGGTTCTGGATATTCCAGTTGGCAGCACTTGCGGCACGGTGAGTATCGCTGCTGACGGGGAGGAGTTTCAGATACCGCTGCATCCGGACGAGTCCGGCCTGTTTGCGGGGCAGAATGTCCTTGTTGCGGTCCGCAACGGGGAAAGTCCTGAAACGGCCGCGGAGTGGCTGAGCTTTCATGTCTCCCAGCATGGCGTGCAGGGGGCCGTTATCCTGGACCGGGCGCGGCCGCAGGACAGCCGCCGTTTCATCCGGGATCTGAGGGAGCGTGCCGGCAGTATCCCGGGGCTGGGCACGGTTGTTGTCATTCATTCAAAGCTGCCCCTGGGCAAGGAAGGGCTGCCGCCGGAGGCGCATCCTTTCAACGTGCCGGGCGCACCGGGCAAGGACCGGATGGAGATCCCGCCCGCGGATCCCTGGCAGGCGCCGCTGGGGGAGTTCCTGATCTACGAGATCCTGCGCGCACGGTTTCTGGCGCGGGCCCGCGCGGTGGCCAATATTGACGTGTTCGACCTTCTTGCGCCGGGCGGGGAGCGGAACGTCTTTGACTGCGCAGCTGCCGCCCTCTCCGGCTGCATCCGCCTGGGCGGTGTGCAGGCCTATCCCTGGCGGGTGCGCAAGGGCGATGAGCCCGCCTTTGCAGATCACATCTGCACCCAGTTCGACGCCACGGGCCTGCGGCCGCGCTGGTGTGTGGCGCCAGCCAAGGCGGGGGCGGACTGTATCTGGCGCCTGATCCGTGTGGTAGGGGCGAAGCCTGATCCGGAACAGGAAGCCCGGTTCTACCGCTGCATGGCGCTGCGCCACCCAGCGGACACGGTTTCCAAAATCGTGCCTAAGACAAGCCTGGTGGAGACCCCGGAACTGCTGCAGCTGGCAACCGGCTATTTCAATGCCAAACCGGTGCGTATCCCCGAAGAACAGGCGGTCAAGCGCCCCGGCGGCAAGCCGAGGACCGCGATTGTCACCACGATGAAAAACGAGGGGCCGTTCATCCTGGAGTGGCTGGCCTATCACCGGGCGATCGGGGTGGATGATTTTCTTGTCTACACCAACGATTGCACCGATGGCACCGACACAATGCTGCAGATGCTGCAGGAAAAGGGCATTGTGCAGCACCGGGAAAACCCGTTCCGGGGCACCGATCTGAAGCCGCAGCACGCAGCGCTGCAAGCAGCAGAGGAAGAGCCGGTCATCCGGAAAGCCGACTGGCTGGTCTGCATGGATGTGGACGAGTTCATCAACATCAAATGCGGTCAAGGGCGGCTGACGGACCTGTTCGAGGCGGTTGGCGATGCCAACATGATCTCGATGACCTGGCGGCTGTTCGGCAACAATGATGTCCGCGATTTCACCGGCGGTCTGATCACCCGGGAATTCACCCGCTGCGCGCATGAGGTTACCCGCAAGCCGCATCAGGCCTGGGGCTTCAAAACCCTGTTCCGCAATAATAGCATCTTCAAGAAGCTGGGGGTGCACCGGCCCAAGGGGCTGAAGCCGCAGTTGTGGGAAGACATCCGCTGGGTCAATGGCTCCGGTCAGGACATGCCGCGGGAGATGTTCCGCAACGGCTGGCGTTCCTCGATGAGCACCTATGGTTATGATCTGGTGCAGCTGAACCACTACGCCGTGCGCAGCGCCGAGAGCTTTCTGGTCAAGCGCGACCGCGGCAGGGTGAACCATGTCGACCGTGATCAGGGCCTGTCCTATTGGTTCCGGATGAACAACAACGCCGAGGAGGAACGCTCGATCCAGCGCATGATCCCGGCGCTGGAAGCCGAGATGGAGCAACTGCTGTCGGACCCGGACATTGCCGCGGCGCATGAGTTTTCGTGCCGCAAGCACCGCGAGAAGATCGAGGAGCTGAAGCCCCGCGATGACATGCAGGAGTTGTTCCGTGAACTGACCAGCGAAAAGCTGTGCAAACTGTCCCGGATGCATGCGCATTTTGGCGCCAACGTCTTTCTCAGCGGTCCTGGGGTGATTCCGGATGAAATTGCCGACAAGGAGCCGGGAAGCGATTTCTGGTTCACGGTGGCGCGCGGTGAAACCACGCACTAGGGCCTCCGGGCCCGGGTAATGTGACAGCACTTTGGGCGGAAGGCTAAATTGCGCCAACAAATTAACGCATTTAACCGGTAGAAATCACGAGGCTAACAAGGGGCAGGTATCATGGCACTTCCGGTCATCGCATCACTCTGGGTGGGCGCTGAGCTCAGCTGGCTGGAGCAGCTTTGCCTCAAGTCCTTTGCCGACAACGGTCACGAGGTGGTTTTGTTCACCTACGATGAGGTCAAGGGCGTGCCGGAGGGTGTGCAGGTGGCGGATGCCAACGATATCCTGCCTGCGGACCGCATCATCCGCCATGCCAAGACCGGCAGCCCGGCCTATCACGCGGATGTCTTCCGCCTGCACATGCTGCGCCAGACGGATTATATCTGGGCCGACACCGATGCCTATTGCTGCCAGCCCTGGGAGATCAAGGGCAAGCATTTCCATGGCTGGATTTCGGACAAGAAGCCGATGGTCAACAATGGCGTTCTGCGTCTCCCGAAGACCTCCAAGACACTGCAGGCGATGCTGAAATTCACCAGTGACGAATACCCCATTCCACCCTGGTACAGCGCAGAGAAGCAGGCAGAGCTGCAGTCGCTGAAGGATGCCGGGCAGGGGGTGCATGTGTCGCTGCTGCCCTGGGGCGTGTGGGGGCCGGATGCGCTGACCTGGTTCCTGCAGGAAACCGGAGAAATCTCAAACTCGAAGCCCGGCCATGTGATCTATCCGGTGCCGTTCAAGCAGGCGGGGGKGGTGCTGAACCCGAACCGCCGCAACCAGGCCGCCAAGCATATCCGCAGCGACACGCTGTCGATCCATTTCTGGGGGCGGCGGTTCCGCAATATTGCCGCCAAATACGGCGGGGKGCCGCCCGAGGGCTGCTATGTGCATGAGCTGCTGGCCAAACACGGGATCGATGCTGAAGAAACCCGCCATCTGCTGCAGCCCGCGCCGGAAACTGAGGTATCCATGACAGAAGAAATCGATCCCGCGACGCTGGATTTCTCCATGTTCGGCGATCAGGATGTGGCCAACATCCTGTTGCAGCGCAGCGAGCTTGCCAGTTCAGGCCAGACCATCCGGGACTGGCTGGCTGGCGATGAGCAGCTGCTGCTGGACGAAGCCATAACGCAGCGGGACCATATCCTGCATGAGTCGATCCGTATCGCGGAACGGGAGTGCCAGTTCTTCCTGAAGTCCGCTGACGCGATAGCCCCGAAACGATCCGCCGATATCGGATGCGGATATGCTTTCGCCAGTCTGGTGCTGCACCGCCGTTACGGCTGCGATGTTGTCCTGATCGATATCGAGGAAGGGAACAGCCGCCACTTCGGGTTTGAAGGGGAAGGCGCCGGATACACGAGCCTTGAAACCGCCCGGGCCTTTCTGGAGGGGAACGGCGTGCCAGCGGAACAGATCATCTGCCTCAACCCCAAATCACAAGACGCGGCAGCGCTGGGCAGTTTCGATCTGGTGATCAGCCTGGCCTCCTGCGGGTTCCACTATCCGGTCGGCACCTATGACAGCTTGTTCCGCAGCCAGATCAATGACGGCGGCGGCATTGTCCTGGATATCCGCAAGGGATCCGGCGGCATCGGCGCGATGAAGAGCTACGGAGCGGTCGATGTCCTTGCAAAGCATGGCAAGTACTCTACGGTCCTGACCCGGGTCAGGCAGCCCGCGTGAAGGGGGCGGGAACGTTAACCATTTGCCGTCATGTGACGGCAGCGGCCCGCGGTTGTGCGGCGCTCCCCCCCTGCGGTTCCGGCAGGCGGCAGGCAAGGGCGCGACGGGATCTGGAGGACACAGGAAGGCGGATGAACACATATGCTGACCAGTGAATTCGACTTCAGAACCGTGCTGCCGGAGCTTGATGCTGACGACGTCGGCAGTGTTGCAGATATCAATGGGCAAGCGCCGGAGCTGGGCATCCTGCTGCATCACAGGTTCGGCTGCCGCATTGATCTGGTCTGCCTCGACCGCAAGGGCAGGCCCAGGATGCCCGAGGCATCGGAGATTGAAACCTGGCTTTCCCGCCTCGAACAGGGCGGGGTTGACCGGGAGGCCATGGAAATTGCTGATGGCGGGGGCGAATGCAGCCCGTACGACGTGATCCTCGCGCTGAACAGCTTCGGCGTCCGGCACAAGATCCAGAACATCAAACCGCTGCTGGACAGCGCGCTGCACCCGCTGAGCCGGGTCGTGATCGAAATCCGCAAGGGGTCGGGCAGCTACCCGTTTCTCAAGGCCTATGGCGGCTGCAATACGCTGCTGGCGCCTGGGGCAGACAGCAATGGGCTGGCAGTCCTGTCCGCCGAACCTCAGGAGGCGCTGCCACCCTCCGGTGAATGGTCCAAGGTGGCCCGCGGGCTGGCCGGAAAAGAAGGTTTCTTTGACGAGCTGGAGGAGCATTCCTTTCTGTTCATGCCGCGCGGGGGCACGCTGGTTGTTACCTTCGACAATCTCGACATCGCGATGACCAAACGGGATGAGCGGCGGCCCTGGGGATTCAGCTTCATTGAGGCGCAGGGCTGGTCGATGCTTGGGGTGATGGCCAATGGCTGGACCTGGTTCCGCCATCAGGAAGTCACCCGCAAGTTCGAAGAATTGCGCGACAGCGGGTTCTTCCAGCAGTTTTCCCGGGTGGTTTTCTATGGCGCCTCGATGGGCGGCTATGCGGCAGCGGCCTTTGCGGCAGCTGCGCCCGGCTCCACGGTGTTTGCCATCAGCCCGCAATCCACCCTCGACAAGTCCATC
Source organism: Leisingera sp. ANG59 (assembly GCF_013317235.1). Taxonomy (GTDB): domain Bacteria; phylum Pseudomonadota; class Alphaproteobacteria; order Rhodobacterales; family Rhodobacteraceae; genus Leisingera. The sequence continues at coordinate 78,619 of NZ_WLCM01000004.1, forward strand.
GTGCCCTGGGAGATGCGCTACAAAAAGGTTTGGGGCCGGGATTTCTCCGGCCCCTTCGGCGATGCGTCGCAAGCCAGCCAGGGGGCAGGGGACGTGCACATCATGTTCGATCCTTACGTGACGGCGGATGCGGCGCACGCAGCCCGGTTCACCGGTTCCAATGTGACGTTCTGGCGGTGCCCGCTTCTGGGGCACCGGCTCGGGTCTTCGCTGCAGCAGATGGGCGTGTTGCAGGAGATTGCCCGCGGCGCCATCGCCGGAGACCTGACGCCGCACCGCTTCCACCGCCTGCTGCGCAAGCGGCACGGCTTTCCCCGGTTTCAGCGGGAGCTTGCCAATCTGGCGCTGGATCGCGGCCATCCGGGTCTTGCGAAACAGGTCTGCGCCTATGTTTTGCGCCAGAGGGACGACCGGTTTTTCCGCCGTATGAAGGAACGGCTATGAGAGGCGCGGATGGCCATGCGGCAGGCCGCAATCGCGCCGCTGAGCAAAAAACGGGCAAAGGCCGGACAGGAAAATGAGCCAGTCGAACACCGACATACGGGATATTTCCCTCGCCTTCCACATCGGGGCGCCCAATACAGACAACGGCCAGCTGATCTGGTCGCTGCGCAAGGATGCGCAACCGCTGCTGGAGCGCGGTGTCATGATCCGCAGGCCCGGCACCTATATGACGGCGCTGACCCAGCTTCTTCGCAAGCAGAACCAGGAATTCGTGACCGGGCAGGAGCGGGACGCGCTGCTGGCCGGGCTGGTCAAAGACCAGGCGGTCTCGCGGATCATCCTGACCAACTCCAGTTTTCTGGGGATGCCGGGCTGGATGCTGAACGGCCGACGGCTGTACCGCAATGCAGGCAGCAATACTGCGGCGCTGCGCAGCCTGTTTCCCGGCAACCCGTGCGAATTCTTCCTTGGCCTGCGCAACCCGGCCACCCTGATCGGTCCGGTGTTTAAGTCCCAGTCCGGCAGGTCCTGGCGCGAGTTTGCAGGGGATACCGATTTTTTGAACCTGCATTGGTCGGAAGTGGTCGAGGACATTCTGGAGCGTAATCCCGGCTGCCGCATCACAGTCTGGTGCAACGAGGAAACTCCGGTGATCTGGCCCAGTATCCTGGGCCATGTATCCGGTCTGGGGGACGGTTTCCGTTTCAGCGGCGAGCTGGACATTACCCGCGGCATCATTTCCGAGGCGGGATACGAGCGGCTGGAGGCCTATCTGGCAAGCCGCCCCGGGCTGTCGGAAAACCAGCGGGAACGGGTGCGCGCCCTGTTCCTGAGCTATTTTCATGACGAGGCGGAGATCGAGGAGGAAATCGATCTCCCCGGCTGGTCGCAGGCGCTGGTGGACGAAATGAGCGAGGCGTATATGGCGGATGCCGAGCTGATCCGGCATATGCCGGGCGTTACCTTCCTGTCTTGAGCGCAGCGCGGCTGTAAAGCGGCTTCATCAGGATCGCGGTCAGATACATCGGGATCTGGTAACATCCGAGGAAAATCAGCAGCGGATCGGTGGTGGCCGCGGGCAGCGCGATCAGGAAGAGGGCGAAGTTCCGGTTGCCGGCAACCACGGAGACTGGCACGGCGCCACTGCCCGCTCGGCGGCGCAATACTGTGAACACCAGCACCTGCAGGCCGAGGTTGGCGGCCATCGCAAATCCCAGCCAATGCAGAACCAGCACGGGGTCTGTCCGCAGCGCAGGTCCCAGCGCCGCCATCAGCCCCACCACGATCACGGCGAGTGCAATTACAGTCAGCCCGTCTATCGCACTGGCCTGATCCGGGCGCATTTGCGGCAGCGTAAGGCGGCGCAGCAGGAAGGCCGCCGCCACGGTGAGGCCGATCGCGCCTATCAACCGTCCGGCGGCGCGCAGCACCTCGCCCAGATCCCCAAGGCCGGGGGCCAGCAGGAACACCGGGATCACCGTCAGCGGCATCAGCGCGGTCCCGGTGATCAGCAGGCGGAAGGCAGGTTCCGGCGGGTGCCCCATCAGGGTTGTGATATTGGGGCTGCCGGTCACCGAGGGGGCGCTCAGCATCAGGATCAACGCCACCGCGGCGGGGGTCTGCGCAACGCCGAACAGCCAGGCCAGCGCGAGCGCCAAAAATGGCAGTGCCACCTGCAGAAAAACGATGGCCTTCAGCGTGCCGATGCCGTCGGCCAGCCCGCCTGCGGCCTTGCGCAGGCCGATCCGGTAGGTGTTCAAAAACAACAGCCCGGCCACCATTTCCGGCAGCCAGGGCTGCAGAGCTGCAGCGAGGCCGGGCAGCAGCAGCCCAGCCAGCAGCCCAAAAACCAAGGCGGCCCGCCCGTGCCGGGCGGCATAGGCGAGCGCTTTCATCATGGTTCTAGACCGGTCCAGGCCTGAGGTTGTTGGGCAGGTAGGTCGCCAGCTCCGGGAAGGCGATCAGAACAAACACCATCAGCACCATGATCAGGAACATCGGGATTGCGGCGCGGGCGATATAGCTCATCTCGTGGTGCGTCATGCCCTGCATCACAAACAGGTTGAAGCCGATCGGCGGGGTGATCTGCGCCATCTCGACAACTACCACGATGAAGATGCCGAACCAGATCAGGTCGATGCCCGCCTGGCGGATCATCGGCTCCACCACCGCCATGGTCAGCACCACCGAGGAGATGCCATCGAGGAAACAGCCCAGCACGATGTAGAACACCAGCAGCACCATCAGGAGTTCGAACCGGGTCAGTTCCCAACCGGCAATCAGATCGGCCAGCCCGCGCGGCAGGCCGGTGAAGCCCATCGACAGCGACAGGAAGGCGGCACCGGCCAGGATCAGCGCAATCATCGCGCTGGTGCGGGTGGCGCCCATCAGGCTTTCGGTGAAGGTTTTCCAGTTCAGCGAGCCCTGCGACAGCGCCAGCAGCAGCGAGCCGATGACCCCGAAGGCGGCGGCCTCGGTCGCCGTGGCAAAGCCCAGGTACATTGAGCCGATCACCACCATAATCAGCGCAATCACCGGCGCCAGGAAACGGGAGTTCTTCACCTTCTCGGCAAAGCTTAGCTTGCTTTCCTGATCCGGGTTCCAGTCCTTGCCGACCTTGGAGTAAATCGCCACGTAGCCCATGAACATCGCCGCCAACACCAGCCCTGGCAGGATGCCTGCAAAGAACAGCTTGGTGATCGATTCATTGATGGTGACGCCATAGACGATCAGTGTCAGCGACGGCGGGATCATCAGGCCCAGGGTGGCCGCACCGGTGAGGGTGCCGATCACCATGCGTTCCGGATAGTTGCGCTTGCGCAGTTCGGGGATCGACATTTTGCCCACCGTGGTCAGCGTCGCGGCGGAGGAGCCGGAGACCGCGGCAAAGACTGTGCAGCCGACGATATTGGTATGCACCAGCCCGCCGGGCAGGGGCGCCATCCAGGGGGAGAGGCCCTTGAACATGTCCTCGGACAATCGGGTCCGGTAGAGGATTTCGCCCATCCAGATGAACATCGGCAGTGCCGTCAGGGTCCAGCTGGAGGACGCCGACCAGACCGTGGTCAGCATCACGTCGCCGACGGGGCGGGTGGTGAACAGCTCCATGCCAACCCAGGCCACGCCCATCAGCGCCAGGCCGACCCAGACGCCGGTGCCCAGCAGGGTGAACAGCACGAAGAGGAACAGGATGATGACTGAGATATTTTCCATGTGCCCTTACTCCGCGTGGCTCTGATCTTCGAGATCCCGGGTGATGCGGTGGCCGCCGCGGAAAATCACGTGGATCAGGTGGTCGGTGAGGGCGATGGCCAGGATGACCGCACCAATCTGCATGGCGCTTTGCGGGATCCACAGCGGCGTGCGGTCCTGGCCCTGGCTCACGTCGTTGAACTTCCAGCTCCAGTAGACAAATCGGTAAGCGTAGAAGCAGAAGTACCACATCACGGCGGTGCCGATGCCAAAGCACCAGATCTCCAGCACCCGGCGGAAGCCTTCAGGTACGGCATTGAGCAGGATCGACACCCGGATATGGCTGCCGCGGTTCAGCGCGTTGGCAAAGGCCAAAAATGACGCTGCTGCCATCGCATACCCCGCATAGTCTGGCGCGCCGGGGAAGACTTCACCGGTCCAGCGGGCCAGCATCTGGACAACGATCAGCCCCAGAATGGCAATCAGGCAGAGAGCGGCCATCACTCCCGCCGCGAGGTATAGAAAATCCAGTCCGGAGCGCAGCCCCCTGAGCACAGTCATAACATCCCCATCGGCATTATTCTTATGAGAATACGGGTGGCACCTGCCGCGCCGCCCGCATCACCTTGTCTGATTACTCGGCGTTGAAGGCGTCGACGATGGCCTTGCCTTCTTCACCAGCAGCTTCCAGCCATTCATTGGTCATGGTGACGCCGATTTCCTTCAGCTCGCCCACCATCTGGTCGGACGCCGGACCCACGGTCATGCCGCCGTCACGCAAGCCCTGCAGGGTAAAGCCGGTGTACTCCTTGGCGCGCCAGTTGCCCGCGTATTCCGCCAGCTTGGCGCAGCCCTTGATCACGTTCTGGTTGGCTTCGGAGGTGCCGTTCCAGACATCGGAGTTCACGAACACGTAGTTGCGCGGCAGCCAGGCATCCACTTCGTAGAAATAGTTCAGGCTTTCCCAGACCTTGCGGTCATAGCCGGTGGAGCCGGACGACACCATCGACTCTGCCACGCCGGTGGCAAAGGCCTGGCTGATCTCAGCCGCTTCAATGGTCACCGGAAGCATCCCGGTCAGCTCTGCCAGGCGCGAGGTGGCGTTGTTGTAGGAGCGGAACTTGATGCCCTTCATGTCTGCGACGGAGTTCACCTCGTTCTTGAAATACAAGCCCTGCGGCGGCCACGGCACGGCGTAAAGCAGGGTCAGGTTCTGCTCTGCCAGCAGTTTCTCGATGGAGGGCTTGGCCGCCTTCCACAGCTTGTCGCTGTCATCAAAAGACGTCGCCAGGAACGGGATCGAGTCAAAGCCAAAGAGCGCGTTTTCGTTCTGGTGGCCGGACAGCAGACGCTCGCCGATCGGGGCCTGGCCGGTCTGCACCGCGCGCTTGATGTCGGCGCCTTTGAAAAGCGATCCCGAAGGGTGCGTCTTGATCTCCACCTCGCCGCCGGTGCCGGTGGTCACGCATTCGGCGAACTCGGCGCCGGTGGCCGAATGGAAGTTGGAGGCCGAATAGGCCATCGGCATGTCCCAGACTTCCGCCGCGGCGGGCAGGGCGGCAGCCGCGGTCAGCGCGGTGGCGGCCAGCAGTTTGGTCAGTTTCTTCATCGTTTTCTCCCTGTTGTGGTCGCGGCCCCTTGAGGGGCACTGGTTGGTATCAGATCGCGTATCGCGCCGGGTCATAGGCGCTCATATCCATGTTCGGGGTGCGGCCCGAAATCATCTGGGCCAGCAGGCGTCCGGTCTTCGGCCCGCCGGTCAGGCCGATGTGATGGTGGCCAAAGCCGACAAAGGCGCCGCTGAGACGCGGCACTTCGCCGATGACCGGAATCGAATCCGCCGGTGCCGGGCGGTAGCCGAGCCACTCCTCCTCATGCTTCCAGGTAACACCAGGCAGGATGCGCCGCGCGTTCTTGCGCAAGAGCTCAAGCGGACCTTTCGACGGCCCGGCCTCCAGCCCGCCGAATTCCACAATGCCCGCAATCCGGATCCGTCCCTGCATCGGAGTCACCACGCATTTGGCTGCTGCCACCATGACGGGGGCCTTGGGCATCGCCGAAGGCTCCCACAATTCAAGATGATAGCCGCGTTCTGCCTCCAGTGGTACGGAAATTCCCAGCTTCTCCGCCAGTGGTTTGGACCAGACACCCGTGGCCACCACAACGGCATCGCAGGGGATGGTCTCCCCGCCGGCACGCACGCCGGTCACCTTGCCGTTTTCGCGGGCCACATCCTCGGCAAAGGCCTGGACCAGCCGGCCGCTATTGGCCGTCACATGGGCGGCCAGGTCCTTCACATACCGGCCCGGGTCCAGGATGAGCCCGTGATCCTTCAGCCGGGCGGCAAAGCCGAACTCCTCTGCATAGATACTGTCATAGGCCCGGACATCCGCGCCCTCCAGCTCATCCCAGCGGAACCCATGCTTGCGGCGCAGGCCCCAGCCGAATGCATCCTCGCCGAAATGCGCCCGGTCATTGTAGAGGAACAGATAGTCGGAGGGTTTAAGATGCCGCTCCGCCCCTGTGCCTGCCGCCAGCGCCTGGTGATCCGCCAGCGAGTCCCCCACAACCGGCGCCAGCGCCGCGGCGATGCGGGCGGTGTCCTCTGCATTGGCATGGCCCATGTACTTCATCAGCCAGGGCGCCAGTTTCGGCAGGTACCCCCAGCGCATGAACAGTGGCTGGCTGGAGTCCAGCAGCATCTTCGGCGCCTTCTTCCACAACCCTGGACCTGTCACCGGCACGATAGAGCAGGAGGCCAGAATGCCGCCGTTGCCGTGGCTGGTGCCTTCGCCCGGCCCCTTGCCGTCGATCAGGATCACCTGATGCCCGTCGCGCTGCAGCTCGATCGCGGCGGAGACACCGACAATGCCGGCGCCGATGATGGCAACGGTTTTCTTTGGCTGGCTCATGCCGCAACCTTCTTGGCCACCGCGAAACGGCTCAGCTTTTCAACATCCGGCCTAATGCCCAGGCCGGGCCCATCCGGCACCACCACCTGGCCGTCCTTGACCTGGAAAGGCGTCTCCAGAATGTCTTCTTTCAGGAAATAGCTCGCCTGGTAGAACTCGCAGCCCAGCCGGATCTCGGGTGTGGCCGCAATCATGTGGGTGCCCGCCAGATGCGCCAGCCCAGCCTCGAACATGTCGCCCCCATAGGCAGACAGTCCGTTGGCCGCCGCAATCCGCGCCACCGTCTGCCCGCGGGTCAGCCCGCCCGACTTCATGATCTTGACCGAGACACCATCGCAGATGCCCTCGCGTGCCGCGCGCACCATGTCCTCCGGGCCAAAGACGCTTTCATCCGCCAGCAAAGGCACGTCGATCATCTCCCGCAGCCTGGCCATCATGCCAAAGTGATGAAACCGCACCGGCTGCTCGATGAAGTCCGGCTTGAACTCCGCAACGTCACGCACCTGCGCGGGCGCGTCCTCGATGCTGAGGCCCTGGTTATAGTCCACGCGCACCCGGAACTCGGGGAAGTCCTTGGCGATCCGCTCCAGCCGCATGATGTCGAATGCATGGTCTTTGAAGCCGGTCTTCAGCTTGATCAGCCCGACCTTGTCGGCCCGCAATCGGTGCAGCAGATCGATGTCCTTCCCGAAATCCGGGTCGGCAATCGAACAGCTGAGCGGGATGGTGTCGCGGCACTTGCCGCCCAGCAGCGCCCAGACCGGCGCCCCAGTGATCCGCCCGGTCAGATCCAGCAGGGCGGTTTCCAGCGCCGCCTTGGCCTCGGTGCAATGGGCCACGGCCTTGGCCGCATCCTCCATGATCGCCGCGCGGTCCGCCACCCGGCGGCCCTCCACCAGCGGGCGGATGTAGCGGTCCAGCGCCGCCAGGCTCGCCTCCGGGGTGCCGGTGAACACCGACCAGGTCGAGGCTTCGCCAAACCCTTCGGCGCCGCCTTCGCTGCGCAGCCGGACAATCACGACCTCACAGGAGCCCTCAACAGACCCGATCCCGTGGTCGCGGCGCGACAGCACGGGCAGCGCGAGATGCCACAGATCCATCCCGGCAATCTTTTGTTCCAGCACTTCGATCTTCCTCCCAGGTGCGAGCGGAAGCCTGCCTTGACTAAATCATCATTACCAATACAAAGAATTTGGCAAGGTATCATGATAAGTGATGATCTGACATGTCCCTCCGTTTCCGCCAGCTGCAGGCGTTCCACGCTATCGTGGAGACCGGCACCGTCACCGGCGCGGCCGAGCAGCTGGGTATTTCCCAGCCCGGCATTTCCAATCTGCTTTACCAGCTGGAACGCCAGACCCGCCTCAAGCTGTTTGAACGCAGCAAGGGCCGGCTGATCCCAACCCCGGAGGCGGGCGTGCTGTTTCAGGAGGTCGACACCGTAGTGCGCGGGCTGGACCACGTGGCGCAGGCTGTGACCGATTTGCAGAACAAGCAGGCGGGCCAGCTGCAGGTTGCTTCTCAGCACTCCATGTCCTTTGGCTTCATGCCCGCCCTGATCGCCCGTTTCGCCCGCACGCGCCCGGACATGTCGATATCATTCCAGGCGCAGTATTCGCTGAAGATCCAGGAATGGGTGATCGCAGGCCTGTTTGAGATCGGCGTCTGCGAGATGCCGCTGATCCACGACGGGCTGGAGGTGCATCCGGTCAGCGTCGAAACCCGGCTGGCGATGCCTGCGGACAGTCCGCTGGCAGATCACGAGGTGCTGACACCGGAGCTGCTGGAGGGGGTGCCCTTCATTGTCATGGGGCCGGACCACATGACCCACCGCCGCACTCGCGAAGTCTTTCAGCAGGCAGGAATCCCGCTGAAAACCCGCGTTCATTCGCATATGTTCAAGAACCTCCTGAGTTTTGTGCAGGAGGGGATGGGGGTTTCGCTCCTCGACCCCTTCGTACTGGGTTTCGAGAGCGGCGGTGGCTTTGTTTCCCGGCCGTTCCGCCCGCGCATCATGATGGATATGGCGGTGATCACCTCCAAGTCGCGCCCGTTATCTGCGGTAGGGCAGGAGTTTTTGGCGCTGCTGAAACATGAACTGACGCCCTATTCGGAAACCAGTCCTTGATCCATACTCAAAACTGTATGCAGTTTCGAATTCAATGTTGCCAAAGACCGGGCGCCGCCGTACCTTGCACGGCGGATTAAAAGATCGGCGGGAACATGGCCAAACGCGAAAGCAATGTGGACAGGGTGTACGAGGCGTTGCGCCGGATGGCGGCGGATTTTGCGTTCAAGCCCGACCAGAGGATCAACGAAAGCGCGCTGTCGGAGGTGCTGGGTGCCAGCCGCACGCCGCTGCGCGAGGCGCTGAACCGGCTGGTAGCCGAGGGCTTTCTGACCTTCCAGAACAACCGCGGCTTCTTCTGCCGCCCGCTGACGCCAAGCTATATCATGGACCTGTATGAGGCCCGGGTGGCGGTGGAATGCGAGGCCACCCGGCTGGCTTGCACCCGCGCCGCAGACGAGGATATCGCGGCGCTGGCGGATTACCTGAATCGGATGGAGCCGGAGTACGAAAGCGCCACCGACCCGGAAGAACTGCTGGCGATGGACGAAAGCTTCCATGCCCGGCTGGCGCAGCTGTCGGGCAACAGCGAATTGCAGCGCATCCTGAACAACCTCAACGGCCGGATCCGCTATATCCGGCTGATTGACCTCAAACGGATGCGCGACCGGGCGGGGGGCAAGGCGCCGGGCGACATCTCGGCCCACCGCCAGATCGCCGAAGGCATTGCCGCCCGAAACACGGATGCGGCGGTAACGGCCATGCGCAGCCATATCGAGAAACGCCGGGAGGAGGCGACGGAGGCTGTCCGCATCGCCTTTTCTCAGCTTTACGTTCCGGACGAATAGGGGTTCCACATGGAACATGGCGGAAAGACTGTCTTTGGCGCGTCGGTTGGCATCCTGATGCTGGAAACGCGCTTTCCCCGCATTTATGGCGACATGGGCAACGCGATGACCTGGGACTTTCCGGTCCACTACAAAGTGGTGCGCGGTGCCAATCCTGAGAATGTGGTCCGGGGTAACCCCAAGGAGCTGGTGGACCTGTTTGTCGAGGCCGGCCGCGATCTGGTCGCCATGGGGGCCGACGGAATCACCACCAACTGCGGTTTCCTGGCACTGATCCAAGACGAGGTGAAACAGGCGCTGGGCGTGCCGGTGGCCACCTCCTCGCTGATGCAGGTGCCGATGGTGCAGAACCTGCTGCCCGCGGGCAAGCGCTGCGGCATCCTGACCATCTCCAAGGCGACGCTGACGCCCGCCCACCTTGTTGCCGCGGGTGTTGCGCCGGATACTCCCATTGCCGGCACCGATGGCCTCCGCGCCTTTACCCGCGACATCCTCGGCGACGCGCCCTCGATCGACTTTGAGGCCTGCCGCCTGGACATGATCGACGCTGCCCGCGCGATGGTTGCGGATATACCGGACCTCGGTGCTATCGTGCTGGAATGCACTAATATGGTGCCCTACGCCCGCGATGTGCGCAAAGCGACCGGGCTGCCAGTGTTCTCGATCCATTCTTTCATCAACTGGTTTCAAGCCGGCCTGCTGCCCAAAGGATTTCCGCTGGAACTTGATGACCCCCGGTTCTGACGGCGGTAACCACTTGGTAGAAAATTGCTAATGAAATCTGAAGGATAAGGTCAGTCTTGTTGCCCGAATGTTTCGCACGCGAAACATTCGGACAGAACTGCTGACCTTTTTCGTCAGCTCAGAACCAGCAGCCAGAACCAAACGGTCAGGATGCTCGATCCGGTGGCGATCAGCACCGAGGAGGCCGCCACCCGCTTGGCCCGCCCGTACATATTGGCGAAGATATATCCGTTGAACCCGGTCGCCATCGCCGCGTTCAGCACGCCCGACCGGAACAGGTCCTGCGGCAGAGCCAAGGCCGAGCCCATGGTCCAGACAATTGCCGGGTGGATCATCAGAGAGGTGAAGCAGACAAACAGGATCGCCCGCATGTCGCCTTCGGGACGGTATTTCACCAGCACGCCGCCAAGCGCAAACAGCGCCGCAGGCAGCGCCGCGCGGATCAGCAGCGACAGCGCCTCGTTTATCACCAGCGGAATGGCCAGCCCCGACAGGTTGACCGCAAACCCCAGTGTGATCCCCAGGATCAGCACATTGCGGAACATCGCATTCAGCACGGATGTGACAGTCTTGATGCCGCCCGCCCCGCGGTTGCGGACAAACTCCATTGCGGTGATGCCGACGCCGTAGCAAAAGGGCGAATGGAAAGCGATGATCGCGTAGTTGCCGGTCAGGTTGTCCGGGCCAAAGGCGCGTTCGGTGATCGGCAGGCCCAGCAGGACCGAGTTGGAAAACAGGCAGCAGAAGCCAATGGCGATGCAATCCTCCCACTCCCGCTTGAACAGGATACGGGCGCCAAACAGCCCGATCAGGAAACAGGTGAAGGCGCCGGTGTAAAAGCTCGCCAGCAGTTGCGGATTGAAACTGGCAGAGAGGTCCAGTTCCGCCATCGCCTTGAACAGCAGACAGGGAATGGCGAAGCCCTGCGCAAACTTCATCACCCCGTCGATATGCGCCTGGTCCAGCACCCCCCGCGCAGTGGCGGCATAGCCCGCGCCGACAACCAGAAACACCGGCAGGATGACGTCGATCAGGCTCTGAAACAATTTTCGTCCTCAAACAGCGCGATTGAAAAAGGGCGCCGGTGCGCCCCTTAGATCTCCATCCTGATCACCATCCCGTCGTAGGCGGGGGTGATGTGGTCTGGTGTTTCAGCTTCGATGGTCGCGTAGTCCATATCGATATGCATGTTGGTGATTATGCCGCGTTTCGGCGCCATCCGTTTAAACCACTCCAGCGCGTCCTGGTAGCTGAAGTGCGTCGGATGCGGCGTCCGGCGCAGCCCGTCCAGGATCCAGACGTCAAGCCCCTCCAGTTCCGGCAGGGCGGCGTCCGGGATTTCCTTCACATCCGGCAGATACACCAGTCCGCCGATACGGAACCCAAGCGCGTCGATGGAGCCGTGGTTCACCTCAAACGGCCGGAACGGGATTTCGCCGCCTGGGCCGTCAATGTTGAACGGTCCGCTGATGCTCTTCAGATCCAGAATCGGCGGATAGGGGGAACCGTCAGGCTGGGCAAAGGCATAACCGAAACGGTTCAACAGGTCGTTCTGGGTCGGGCCGTCGGCATAGACCTCGATGCGCTGGCGCATGTTGAAATAGACCATGCGCAGATCGTCGACGCCGTGCAGGTGGTCGGCGTGGGAATGGGTGTAAACCACCGCATCCAACCGGCTCACCTCTGCATCCAGCAATTGGTTGCGCATGTCCGGCGGGGTGTCGATCAGCACTGAGGTTGTTCCATCCGGTCCGTCGCGCTCCACCAGCATCGAGCAGCGGCCGCGGCGGTTCTTGGGGTTTTGGGGATCGCAATCACCCCAATGGCCGCCAATGCGCGGCACCCCGCCGGAGGAGCCGGAGCCAAGGATGGTGAAGCGCATCTCAGCCATCAGGCGGCGGCCTCATACTGCGCGGCTTTCCAGAACAGCCGGTCGAAGTTCTGCTGAGTCTGCGCGGCAAAAGCGGCGTAGTCCATGCCGAACACCTCCGCGCCGACCTTGGCGGTAAAGGCGGTGTAGGCCGGCTCGTTGCGCTTGCCGCGGTAGGGCGGCGGCGCGAGATAGGGGGCGTCGGTTTCGACCAGAATGCGTTCCACGGGTGCGGCGGCAAAGATATCGCGCAGTTCCTGGCTCTTGGGGAAGGCGGCAATGCCGGACATCGACAGGTAGAAGCCCAGGTCCAGCGCGGCCCTGGCCAGCTCTGCGGAAGACGAGAAGCAGTGCATCACGCAGGAATAGGCGCCGTTTTTCATTTCTTCGCCCAGGATGCGCGCCATGTCGTCATCGGCGGCGCGGGCATGGATGATCAGCGGTAGGCCGGTCTCGCGGGCGGCAGCGATGTGGATGCGCAAGGACTCCTGCTGCACGGTGGCGCTGTCGGCGGTGTAATGGTAGTCCAGCCCGGTCTCGCCGATGCCGACAAACTTCGGGTGCTTGGCCAGCGCCACCAGTTCGTCAACGGTAACCAGGGGTTCATCCGCGGCGCTCATCGGGTGGGTGCCTGCGGCGTAGAACACCGGCACGTGGGCCTCGGCAATCGCCCGCACGGACGCTTCGTTTTTTATCTTTGTGCAGATCGTCACCATCCGGGTCACGCCGGCCTCAGCGGCGCTGGCGATCACCTCATCCAGGCGGCCTTCGAAGTCCGGAAAGTCCAGGTGGCAATGGCTGTCCGTAATCTGGGGGGGCGTTTCGGTCATTTGTCCTCTGGTGCCGCTTGCGCCGCGCCGGATGCCTAGCGCGCCGCGGTTTCCTGCATCTTGAAAACCGTATCTAGGACAAGCGCCGCGGGGTCAAGGTTCACCGCCTGCCCGTGGCGGGCGCGCGCTGTCACTTCTGCCGCGAGGTCGGCCCAGGCGCGCGCCTTGCGCGGATCGGGCGACAGGCGGCTCAGCATCGCCGCCTCTTGCGGTGCAGCTTCCGGCGCTGGCGGAGCACCGGTGGCGCCGGTGCGCGCGAGCCGGGCCAGCGCCATCTCGGTTAGCGACAGCAGCAGCTCGAACCGGTCTGCCGCACCGCGCTGGGCGGCGGCCTCGGCGAGGGCCATGGCACGCTGGCGGTCCAGCCGCGGCATGGAATCGAGGATCTGCACCAGTTCGGCATAGATCTTGAGCCCGCCCAGATTGATCAGCCGCAAAGCCGCGCCGACCGAGCCGCCTGCCAGGGCTGCGAGATTGTCCATGTTCTGGGGCAGCTCGACACCCGACTGCGCCAGCGCCGCCTCCATGTCCGGCGCCGACAGCGGCCCCAACCGCAGTGTGCGGCAGCGCGAACGGATTGTCGGCAAAAGCCGCGAAGGCTGGTGCGAGATTAAGAGGATCGTGGTGCGCGCAGGCGGCTCTTCCAGCATCTTCAGGAGTGCGTTGGCGGCGCTCACGTTCATGTCGTCGGCGGCGTCCACGATCACCACCCGCCGCCCGCCGTCGGTGGCGGACAGGCCAAAGAAGCGGTTCAGCTTGCGGATGTCGTCCACAACGATCTGGCTGCGCAGCTTGCCCTTGTCGTCATAAGAGCGGGTGATCGGCGCCAGCCCCGGTTCCGCCAGCGCCTGGATGCGGTGCGAAACCGGGTGCTCCGGATCAATGTCCAGCGTCTGCGGCGGGGGCGGGGCGCCGAACAGGCCCTCCTCAGCCGGAGGCGTGGCCAGCAGGAAACGGGCGATCCGCCAGGCCAGCGTTGCCTTGCCCACCCCCTGCGGGCCGGTCAGCAGCCAGCCGTGGTGCAGACGGTCGGAATTGTAGGCGGTCAGGAAATCCTGCTCCGCCGCCTCCTGCCCGATCAGGCGCAGGGTCTCGCGCGGATGCGGCGCGCCCTCGGCCTGGTCAGCGCGGGGAAGCTCGTCGTCAGCACTCATGCGGCAGGTCCTTCCAGGGCCTCATGCGCCAGCTTGCGGACGTCTGCTGCGACGTCGTCCACCGGGCGGGCGCCATCGACCACCCGGAAGCGGTCCGCAAACTCCTGCGCCAGCGCCAGGAAGCCCGCGCGCATCTTCTCTTGCAGCTCGACGCCAAAATCCTCGAACCGTTCCTCCTTGCCCTGCCGCCCCTTGGCACGCGCCAGCCCTTCAGCCGGGTCCATGTCAATCAGAAGTGTCAGATCCGGCTCGCGGCCGATCATCAGCTTGTGCATCTGGTCCACCGCGGCGCGCAGATCGCCGCGCGACAGGCCCTGATACATCCGGGTGCTGTCGGCAAAGCGGTCGCAGATCACCACCTTGCCCGCGGCCAGAGCAGGCTCGATGGTACGCTCCAGGTGGTCGCGCCGCGCCGCCATGAACAAGAGCAGTTCGGTTTCGGCCGACCAGCGGTCGGGGTCGCCCTCCAGCACCAGGCGGCGGATTTCCTCGGCGCCGGGGGAGCCGCCGGGTTCGCGTGTCAGCACCACATCGCGGCCCTCCGCCTGCAGCGCCTCGGCCAGCAGGCGGCATTGGGTGGACTTTCCGGACCCGTCGATGCCTTCAAAGGTGATGAACAGGCCGCGCCCCGTGCCAGATGTCACAGTGCCCCCTCGGGACCGGTCAGGAATTGCTTGATCAGCACCTGGGCTGCGGTTTTCACCCGCACCACAAAGCCGCCAGCGGGCACATCGCTTTCCGCCACCAGCGGCAGCCGCACCTCCGGCAGTTCCTCTGGTTGCAGAACCAGTTCGGCAAGGCGCTGGCCTTGGGCCACCGGGGCCTCAATCGGGCCGTTATAGACCACCTCGCCCTCGATGGTGCCGCCCGCCAGTGACGGCAGCAGGATTTCCAGGTCTTCAGCCGGCACCAGCCCTACCGATCGCTCGGCCCCCCGCCAAATCTCGGCTTCGGCGATGGGGATGCCCTCCTTGGCAACAGTTTTTTTGGTAAATTGGCGAAACGACCAGTTAACGAGGGCTTCTGCCTCCTCTGCGCGTCCGCGCTCGCTGTCGAGGCCCGAGACCACGAAGATCACCCGGCGGTCGCCTTGCGTGGCGGAGCCGACAAGCCCGTAACCTGCTTCCTCGGTGTGGCCAGTCTTAAGTCCGTCGGCACCGATGCCCAGTTTCAGCAGCGGGTTGCGGTTGCGGGTATTCGAAGGCGCGCGGCCGTCGAATTCGAACTTGGTTTCGGCAAACAGCGGGTAATATTCCGGAAAATCCTCGATAAGCCGCTCAGCCAGGATCGCCAGGTCATGCACCGACATCCGGTGTCCGGCGGCGGGCCAGCCGTTGGAATTGGCAAAGGTCGAGGCAGTCATGCCCAGTTCCTGGCCGCGCTTGGTCATGTAGCGGGCAAAGCCCGCCTCGGTTCCATCCGGGCTCAGCGCCTCGGCAATCACCACGCAGGCGTCGTTGCCGGACAGCACGATGATGCCGCGCAGCAAATCCTCGACCCGCACCCGGTCCAGCGTGTCCAGGAACATGGTCGAGCCCTTGTAGCTCATCGCGTGTTCGCTGACCGGCAATTCCTCATTCAGCGTCAGCCGCCCGTCGCGCAGGGCTTCGAATGCCACATAGAGCGTCATCAGCTTGGACATCGAGGCCGGCGGCAGCGGCACATCGGCGTTTTTCGAAAGCAGGACGGTGTCCGTGCCCGAATCCAGCACATAGGCCGCGCGTGCCTTGGTGTCAAAGGCGGCGGCAGACAGCGCCGAAAGGCTGACGGCCAGACCGGCCGCAAGGCCTATGCGCAGCGATGACTTCAGGAGACGCGCCAGAGGCGCGCCGGGGGGGTCAGTTCGTGACAGCATAGGCATCAGCGAATCCGGTTTCCTTTACGCTTTTCAGAAGCTGGCTGCGCTCTGCTTTGCTTTGCGCCGGGCCAACCAGTACCCGCCAGAAAGTCTTGCCGCTGGTGGATTGCTTGCGCACTTCCGGCACCATTCCGGAACTGCGCATTGCGTTGGCTGCATGCTTGGCGTTGGCTTCAACGCTGAAGATGCCGATCTGGATGAAGGGTTTTCTCAGCGACGACTTCTGTTGTTTTGAGACCGGCGCCGAGGCCGGCTCTGCCTTGGCAGATGCTTCAGTTGCTTCCGAAGCGGTGGGCGCCGAGGCCTCAATCGCGGCGGCGGCACCAGCAATCGGATCCAGCGGGGTCTCAGAGATCTCGCTGCCGGCCAGGGCATCGTCGTTCAGCCCTACGTCGTCCTCCGGTGCGGGTTCGGCGCCTAACAGGTCTTCGGGTTGCGGCTCCGGGGTGACTTCCTCGCGCCGCAGGGCGGTAACGTTCACCTCAACCGGCGCGCCGGCGAGCATCCCCAGCGCCGCTGCGGCGTCAGAGGAGACCTGCAGCCGCGGCCCCGGGATCTCGCGCTCGCGCCGGAACAGGGCGCCGATCACGAACTGGCCGTTGGCATTGTTGCGGATGATCACCCGTTCCGGGTCCTTGGTGTCGGGGTGCGCCACCCAGACCCCGCCGATCGACGGGCGCCCGTCCCACAGTCCGGCCTCGGTGACCTGAAACACGTCCGGCGCTTCCACGTCGCGTTCCACCAGCTTGGTGCTGCTGGAGGCGCGGACTTCACCTTCTGCCTTCGGCTTTGGCTCCAGAAAGCCCAGTTTTGGCCCGTCCTCGCAAGCTGCCAGGACCAGCAGACCCAAGGCCGCTGCGGCGATCCGCGGGGCCCTTCTTGCTCTCGACACCGTGTTTGTCATGCGTTCATCCTTGCCTGTGCCCGCGGCGCTTTTGCGCCCCTGCCGGAATGCCCGGTCTTCTTGATTTGACGGCATGATAGCCTGCGCTTCCGGTCATGAAAACCCTGCCGGGTCACGATGCAAGGGAAAGCCGGGCCAGCGGCATGTTTCCGCGTGTCCGGCAGCGCGCGGAAAGTTTCTCTTGTGCACTTCCCGCGGGACAAGGATTTCCGCTTGCCTCGCCCGGCGTTGCATCCTAAACCGCTGACGGACCGGGGAGGTGGCAGAGTGGTCGAATGCGGCGGTCTTGAAAACCGTTGAACGTGAGAGCGTTCCCAGGGTTCGAATCCCTGTCTCCCCGCCACTTGCAAACAAAAGCGGGAACCGCTGAGGGCTGAGCCTCACCAGACGCCACTGCGCGCACTATCAAGGCGCGACGCCCTCGTATCCGGCGACTTTTCTCACCGGCGCCGATCCTGCCGATGACTGATCGCAGGTACCCTTTCTGAACCGCATCTTGTTCGTTGGTCAGGCCTGTTTGCATCGAAAAACACATAAGCGTTAAATTTCTCAGTGGTCAGCCGGGCTTTTGGCGCGACCTCTGCGGCGACTTGGTCCCGCTCTTTTGCAAGGCGTGTTTTTCTGAGCCTGCTCGAACCGCTGCCGTTCGAAAGGGACGCAGAGAAGATCAGCTTGCCGCCCTTCCCAAAGGGGCGGCTTCGTTCTTGGTAGCGAAAGCAGGCGTTTGCTTCCGCCAATTCAAGGACGCCTCCAGCCGATAGCCCAGCCATGACGAAGCTCGTGCCGAACCATGGCAGCGAGACAGAAAATGCCGCCCAGAATGATGTGAGCAGATGTGCTTCGGCAAAGATCACACCGATCTTGGCAAGACGCTGAGGACCCGCCGGACGAACTGGTCGTATTCCTTCATGTAGTTTTTGAGGAACTGCTCTGTCCTGGCGCTGGTGACTTCACCCTCATCCGATATGAGATCCGGGGTGAATTGGATGTAGGCCTCAATCGCGTTCATCATGGGCGAATTGCAAAAGCTCAAGACACTCTTCAGGCTCTGCTGGGCGATTGCCGTCCCGATGGCGCCCGGGGATGTGCCGATGACGCCGGAGGGCATACGGGAAAAGGAGTTGTCCCCCCACGGGCGGCTTGCCCAGTCGATTGCATTCTTCAACCCGCCGGGGATCGAGCGGTTGTACTCTGGCGTCACAAACAACACGGCATCAACAGCTGCGAGCGCGTCCTTGAAGCCGCGGGCCACGGCAGGAAAATCGTCGTCGTAGTCGTAGCTGTAGAGGGGCAGGTCCTTAAAGGAAATTTCGGTCATCTCGAGACCCTCCGGGGCCAGCCGGACCAGGGCCTTCGCAAGTTTGCGATTGATCGAATCTTTGGCAAGGCTTCCAACGAAGTAACCAACCTTGTAGGTCATGACGATCTCCTTCCTGGGTGCGGATCCGCCAGTGGATCCAAGCTTCCTTTATACCACATTTATGGTCGGCTGGGTTTGCTGTGACGGCTGGCAGCCCCAAAGAACAAGCACGCTGGGCTTGGCAATGGCCTCGCCAGCAAGAGGAGCTACAGGGGCTCGGGGCGGCCTGGAGAAAGCCGCCGGTACGGGAAACTGTAAAAATGCGTTTCTGGTTGGCCGGCGCCCGGAACTGCGTCTTGTCAGCCAAGGCCGCGCAGGCCAAGATGAAGGCGTGACCCGTCTTAAAGCAAGTAAAGACCGCAGCGCCGGTGTGCGGGTGAGCGCTGTTTTGCCCGGCGGGCAATCCGAAGGTCTCGCTGTGGAGCGTGGCGACACGGTTCCGTTCGGGACCTGATGACATTGCATTACGGAATGCATCCGCCGGCAGAGTACAGCTTGGTTTCCAGTTGGCCAGAAAGGCAGGCAAACAAGTGATCAGGTGCATCCTGATAGCATTGACAATTGCGGCAATGGGCTGCGCTCCCAAGCCGACGCAATTGTCGCCGCCACCCAATATCTACCTGAATGGCGCGGAGTACCCCGCGGAGGAAATTCCGGAACCGCTGCGCAGCGTTGATCCGAAGTTGTTTTTCGTAACCAACCGCCGGCCTGCGGGCAATGACGAGCCGAAAGGCGTCTTTGGCAAACAAAGGTCGGACTCAATGTTCTTCGGCGAGGCAACAGTAAAATTTGATGTCACCGATTGGGACACCCTACTGCGAAGGACCACCGGAGAGGAGCATCGCAATTGGACCTCCCTTACGATCGGCGATGTCAAGGAAGTCGTTCATTTCCTGCCAATCCCGCTACCCGTGGACAGGCGGGGAGATACGGTGGAATTCCAAACCGGCCCCCTGTCGGCCTACCAAAACCAGGGCCGTGCCTTCAAGCAAGCCGTGAGCAGAACACTGTCCAGTCTGCGGCAGGACAGTGTTCTGCTATATATTCACGGCGTGAACAACACCTTCGACGAAAGCCTCTCGACGCTCGCGAACTTGTGGCACTTTTCCGGACGCAAGAGCCTGCCGCTGGCATTTTCATGGCCTGCAGGAAACCCAGGCCTGTTCGGATACTTTCGCGACAGCGCTGCAGGCGACTTCAGCGTGTTCCATTTCAAGGAGCTGCTGCGGCTTTTGGCGGAGGTGCCAGAGGTGAAGCGTATCGACATCGTTGCGCATTCCCACGGGTCTGATGTTGCGATGGATGGAATTCGCGAGCTTGTTATTCAGCATCGTGCCGCCGGGTTAAGGCCAAGACGCGCAATGAAAACAGGAACGCTGATACTGGCCGCCGCCGACCTTGATGTGGGGGTAGTGCGTCAGCGCCTCGCAACAGAGCGTGTTGAGGAAGCCTTCGAACAGCTGAATTTCTACATCAACCCAAATGACTTTGCCCTTGGGCTCTCGGCGATTTTAACCCGCACCGTCAGGTTTGGAAAGCTGCAGCGCGAAGACTTGGCCCCGGCTGAATTTGAATCCCTGCTACGGGAGTCCTTGGTCTATTTTATCCGGGTGGAGAATGGCGACAGCAGCAGCAGCCATGCCTACTTCAGAAGGAACCCAGCCGTTCTTTCAGACATAATCTTGGCCCTGCGGACGGGCGCGAAGCCTGGAAGCGCGTCCAGGCCGCTTGTCGACCTTGGCGATGGGTTCTGGCTGCTGCCGTCGCATTATCCGGGTCCTCGGCCCTTAGACGAAGCCTCCAGGCCGTCGCGTTAGGCTTGTACCGAAACAGCGGGCTGCAACGGCTTGGGGTCTTAGCCGGATTTGACAACTGGCTTGCAGATCGGAGGTTGTGGCGGCGGCCCTGGGCGAAGCGGGGCGCTGGTTGCAAGTGGAAGCGGGCGGGAAGCTGTTCGTTATCTCCGAACACTGCATTCAACCGGCCCGGCGGCGAAAGCCTGCGGAGATAATGGTATGATGTTTCCCGCCGCATGTGGCGGGGTTTGCCTTCACTGAACTTTCGTGAAGATGATTTGAGACGCCAAGCACACACTTGATCCCTCCTCATCTTGCGGTGCTAAAAGAAAGGAAACGCAGATGACAACTCCTTACAAACGCCTCGACAAAAATGATGCCGCCGTTCTGATGGTCGACCATCAGGCTGGGCTGCTTTCCCTGGTGCGGGATATCGATCCCGACAAGTTCAAGAACAACGTTCTGGCCCTGGCTGATTCCGCAAAGTACTTCGGCCTGCCGAAGATCCTGACCACCAGTTTTGAAGACGGTCCCAACGGGCCGCTGGTTCCTGAGCTGAAGGAGCTTTTCCCGGACGCCCCCTATATCGCCCGCCCGGGACAAATTAACGCCTGGGACAATGAGGACTTCGTCGCGGCCGTGAAGGCGACCGGCAAGAAGCAACTGATTGTCGCCGGCGTGGTGACGGAAGTATGCGTGGCATTCCCGGTCCTGTCGGCGATCGAAGAGGGGTACGACGTCTTTGTCGTGACGGATGCCTCCGGGACATTCAATCCGATCACCCGGGACGCAGCCTGGGACCGCATGTCTGCTGCGGGAGCCCAGCTGACGTCATGGTTCGGCATGGCCTGCGAATTGCACCGTGACTGGCGGAATGACATCGAAGGGCTGGGGGCACTGTTCTCCAACCACATCCCGGACTACCGCAATCTGATCAGCAGCTATAACGCGACGCCCGTCACGTCATAAGCGGCCGTGGCCTGAAAGTGTGTCAGGCAAGCCCTTGGCGGGGATTTTGCAGCCGCCAAGGGCTGTCTGGCTCAACAGCTCCGCGCGGCATTCAGCGCGGGGCTGCGCTTCAGCGGCGCGGCAGGGGGATGTGTTCGCTCCGGTCATTGGGCGGCAGATCGAACTGCCCCGTCCCCCATTTTTCAGCACGCCACTCTTCCTTGGCGTGCTGAATCTTCTCCCGGCTTGAGGCCACGAAGTTCCACCATACATATCTGGGGCCATTGAGGGTTGCCCCACCCAGTGCCATCAGCCGGGCGCCTGCTGCGCCAGCGGCCACCGTGATCCGGTCACCTGGCCG
Source organism: Leisingera sp. ANG59 (assembly GCF_013317235.1). Lineage (GTDB taxonomy): Bacteria > Pseudomonadota > Alphaproteobacteria > Rhodobacterales > Rhodobacteraceae > Leisingera. The sequence goes on from NZ_WLCM01000004.1 coordinate 99,908, forward strand.
GAAGACCATCATCCGGCCGGCTTCGAACTCCTGGCCTGCAATCTTCACGCTGCCCTGGGACACGTAAATGCCGCGGTCCTCGTGATCGTCCGGAAGCGGGAAGCGCGCGCCGGGCTCGAGAATTACATCCAGATAGAAGGTTTCGGAAAAAAGGGTTGCCGGGGCGGCCTCTCCGTAGGCCGATCCCAGGATCAGTTTGGCACGGACGCCCTCCGCCTCGATTTCAGGCAGGCTTTCCTTGCCGTGGTGCTCAAACAGGGGAGCGATGTCCTCCCTGTCTTCCGGCAGCGCCATCCAGGTCTGAATGCCGAACAGCGAATGCGGCCCGCTGCGGCCCTCCGAGGAGGTGCGCTCCGAGTGGGTGACCCCCTTTCCGGCCACCATCCAGTTCAGGGCGCCGGGCCGGATGACCTGATCTGTGCCCAGGCTGTCGCGGTGGTGGAAATCCCCTTGATAAAGATAGGTCACCGTGCCCAATCCAATATGCGGGTGGGGGCGCACGTCGATGCCCTGGCCGGTGAGGAATTCGGCAGGCCCGGCTTGATCGAAGAAAATAAACGGGCCGACCATCTGGCGCTTCGGCGCGGGCAGCGCGCGCCGGACTTCAAACCCGCCCAGGTCATGCGCACGGGGAATGATCAGGGTTTCAATGGAGTCGATGCCAATGTCATCAGGACATCCGGGGTCAAGTGCAGGATTCCAGCTCATATCAACCTCCCTTGGGTCTGAGTTCAGTAACAGGATAACCCATCGTGGAGGATGCAGAAGCCGCCACCTGTTCGATCAGGGCGAATACGGTGTTCGCCCGCCCTGTCTTCACCTGGACCCAAGCTGGGTTATGCTGAGCCGACTGCTGGGTAAGAGGTGCAAATGCCTTCGGGGATTCATCATGTGACGGGCATCACGAGAAACGTTCAGGCCAATGTTGATTTTTACATTGGGTTTCTCGGCCTGCACCTTGTCAAACAAACCGGCGGCTATGAGGACGCCGAACAACTGCATCTGTTTTATGGCGACGCACAAGGCGCTCCCGGGTCGGTGGTGACCTTCCTGGTATGGGAGGATGGCGCACCAGGGCGTGTTGGACAGGGCCAGGCCGGCGAAATTGCCTTTGCAGTTCCGCCCGGCAGCATTGGTGAATGGCTGACACGCGCCATGGAGGCCAGGGTGCCCCTTGAACGGCCTGTGCGCGAGTTCGGGGAGACTGTTCTGCGGCTGAAAGACCCCGACGGTATCATCGTGAAGCTGGTTGGTGCAGATTTGGGGCCCAAGCACCCACTACCTGACCAAATTGCGCCAACCCGCCTGCGGGCCGTCACGCTGTTTTCCGGAGATCCTGAAGCAACGGCGGAGTTCGCCAAAAAGTTCGGTTACCGCATGAGCGCTACAGAAGGTCCGATACAGCGGATGGTATCGGATACCGATGCGATAGATATCCGTGATACCCGCGGGTTCTTCAGCGGCATTCCCGGCACCGGCGTTTTTGACCACGTAGTCTTCCGCGCTCCGGATGTTGCGGCAGTCCGGGAGATGCGCCTGTCTCTGGCGCGTCACCATGAGCCGACCAATGTTCATGACCGAAAGTACTTCCTGTCGCTGTACGTCCGGGATCCCGCCGGTCTGCTTGTTGAGTACGCAACCGACGCGCCCGGGTTTGCGGTGGATGAGCCGTCAAGCCACCTGGGAGAACAGTTGCTCATACCGGACCATGACACCGCCCGTGCTGCGGACCTGCGCGTTATGCTGCCGCAGTTCACGCGGCCAGGCGAACCGCGGATGCCCAAGCGGTCTCTGCCCTTCGTGCATCGGTTTCACTATCCCGAAGACCCCGACGGCTCGGTGATCCTCTTGCTGCACGGAACCGGTGGCAACGAGGCTGACCTGATGCCCCTGGCCGCGCGCCTCAACCCAAGGGCAACCCTGCTTGGCGTGCGCGGCCGTGCCACCGAAGAGGGCGTCGCCCGGTTCTTCCGGCGGTTTGACGTGGATGCGTTCGACCAGGAGGACATCCGCGCCGAGGCCCGGGCCTTTGAGGCTTTTCTGCACGCGGCGGTGCGGGGATATGAGCTGGACGCCGGGGCGGTGACGGTGCTGGGCTATTCCAACGGCGCGAATTTTGCGGCCGCCGTGATGGCGCTGCACCCCGGTCTGATCCGCCGCGCCATACTGCTGCGGGCGATCCCTGTGCTAGAAGATCTGCCACGCGTGGATCTGTCCTCGGCCCGGGTATTGCTGCTGACCGGCCGCGATGACCCTTTCAGCTCAGAGGCTGCGCGATTGGCGCAATGGCTGCGTGACAGCGGTGCGGATGCCGAAACCGGGGTTATTGAAGCGGGCCACGATATCTCGCCGACCGATTTGAGCGCCGCCCGCGCCTGGCTGAAACAGTAGGGCAGCGGATACTGCCCGCCGCCCGGGTGCTGTTCATAAGCCTCTTACAGAGTGCCGAACTTTCCAGACTGGAACTCGGCAATCGCCTGATGGATTTCGGCCTGGGTGTTCATCACGAAAGGCCCATGGGCGGCAACCGGCTCGCCGATCGGCTCACCTGACAGGATCAGAAGCTTGGCACTGGTCGCAGCATCAATCCTGATGCCCCCCTCGTTCCCGAGGCGCGCTGTTGCCGGGCCCGCCAGAGACGCGCTGCCGTTGATCGTCACTTCACCGTCCAGAACAACCACTGTCACGTTCTGGCCTTCCGGCGGTGTCAGGGAAATGCCTTTTTCCCCGTTCAAGCGCAGATCCCATACCTCGATCGGTGTAAAGGTGCGCGCGGGCCCGGTGCGGCCGTTATAGCTGTCGGCAATGACCCGCAGCCGCCCTGCAGCATCAGCAAGGTCAACACCAGGTATCTGCGCATCCGTGATGCTCTGGTAGCCGGGCGCGGCGGACTTGTCCTTGGCGGGCAGGTTTACCCAGAGCTGGACCATTTCTAGCGTGCCGCCCTTGCGGGTGAACTCCTGGCTGTGAAACTCCTTGTGCAGGATGCCGTCTGCTGCCGTCATCCACTGCACATCGCCTTCCCGGATCACTCCGCCGCGCCCGGTGGAATCGCCGTGCTCAACCTCGCCCTGATAGACGATGGTGACGGTTTCAAACCCTTTGTGCGGATGCACATCCACACCTTTCGGCCGGTCCGCCGGATCGAAACGGTGCGGCCCGGCATAGTCCAGCATCAGGAACGGGTCGTGGCTGTTTTCCCCGCCCATGTGCGAGAACAGCGAGCGCACTGGAAACCCATCGCCCACCCAATGTCCAGGGCCGGTCTTGCCGGCAGATAATACCTGTCTCATATTGCAACTCCTTACTTCACGGGGAAACCGTGGCTGCCCTTGAGTTGGGGTGCAGCGGCAAGCAATCAATGCGCGCACCGTTCCCGAAAACAGAACCCAAGGTTCGCCTTTCCCCTCAGGGAAAGGCGGCACGCCGCAATTCAGCACAGGCCTCCGGCACGCCTGCCAGGGGTGCGCTCGCTTGCCACAGCCCACCGCGGAGAAGTGCAGTTTTTTGATCAGAACCAGTGGGGCAGGCAGTCAGATGGCTGAGGACCGGACCCGTGCATCTGATGCCGGAAGCCGTCCCCAGCGTTCGAAAATCCAGAACGAAATCTTTTCCCGCATTCTGGAAACATGCTTATGCTGACCATATGCGCTGGACCATAAACGAAATCGAAACCTTCCTGAGTGTGATGGACACCGGGTCCATCTCAGAAACCGCTACCCGTGCCGGCCTTTCAAAATCCGTTATCAGCAAACGGATCAGCGATCTCGAAGCGGCTCTCGGCGTCGCCCTTTTCACGCGCCATGCAGGCCGGATCAGCGCCACAAATGCTGCCAGTGCGCTGGCAGAGCGTATTCGGCCTGCATACAGCGAACTTGTTGCAGCCACCGAATGGGTCGCGGAGGATGACCCTGGCTTGCATGGCCGGTTGAGGATTTCAGCCCCGATGAGCTTCGGGATCCGTCACGTTGGCCGGATAGCCGCCAAGTTCTCCAGCATGCACCCAAACCTCGAGGTCATCATCGAATACGATGATGCAATGGTTGACCTGGCCCGGTCCGGTTTTGATGCTGCTGTACGCGTCGGCGCAATGCCGGATAGCACCCTGGTTGTGCGCAAACTGTGCGAAGACCCGCGAGTGATCGTCGCAAGCCCCGGATATCTGGAACAACATGGTCCGATCGACAGTCCCGATCAGCTCAGGGACCATGCCGCGATTGGGTATCAGAACAAGCGCCTGGGCGAAATCTGGCAGTTTGACAAACCAGTTGACCCGCCGGCCCCGTCCAGGGTCATGACAAACAACGGCGAAGCGATGCGCGACATGGTTCTGGAAGGCCTAGGGATAGCGCTACTGCCCATGTTCATCGTTTACGATGACCTGAAGAATGAGCGCTTGCTTCAGGTCCTGCCTGAATTGACACCGGAACCGTTGCCAGTGCAAGCCGTTTGGCCGCCGATAAAGCACATGCCTCCGAAGCTTCGGTTGTTCATTGACCACCTCGCTCTTTCCTTCGGTCAGCGAGCGCCATGGCAATAGAAGATCACAAATTGCAGGCAAGTCCGTCACACCATAGGCATTGCTGCAGATGTAGGTGTCATGCGGTGTAAGCCGGGCCAGGGAAACAGGAAGAGTGTTTCACACAGCGTCAGTCGGGAGCCGTCGTGCCGCGGAAGTGATGACTGACCGAAGCCCCAAGTTCCCTCTACTTCTGGGAGAGGCCTTGGGTCTGCTTCGGTGGCATTATACGTCCAGTCTGTAAGCCATCAGTTTCGCAGTAAATTTTTAGGGTTCAGGCCAAGTCCAGTGCAAAGGCAGGCGAAGTCCGGGTTGGGTTAGAGGCAAGCGAAGCAGGGGTAAGCCATAGATTTCTTTCTCCAGCGCTGAGGATGTGAACATTCTTCCCTGTATAGCCGGCAGGGCGATGGTGCCGGCAGAGGATGCAGGAAAGGTTTGGACATGCCGATCGAAAAAACAGATACGCTGGTTGTCGGTGCCGGTCAGGCTGGAGTGGCCATGAGCGAACACCTGACCAGCCATGGTGTGCCGCATCTGGTGCTGGAAAAGAACCGGATTGCCGAGGCCTGGCGGACAGGCCGCTGGGACTCGCTGGTCGCCAACGGCCCGGCCTGGCACGATCGTTTTCCGAACCTTGAGTTCACGGATACCGATCCGGAGGCCTTTGCCGGGAAGGAGCGTATCGCGGACTATTTCGTTGAATACGCCGGACGTTTCAATGCCCCGATCCGAACCGGCGTCGAAGTGACCAAGGCAGAACGAATGAATGGCACTGGCGGCTTCCGTGTTGAAACCTCGGACGGGGTGTTCGAGGCGCAGCGGATCGTCGCGGCCACCGGCGCTTTTCAGCACCCCGTTATCCCGCCGCTGGTGCCGGAAGGCGCAGAGGTGAACCAGCTTCACTCCTTCCACTACCGTAACCCGGATCAGCTGCCTGACGGCGCGGTGCTGGTGGTCGGAGCGGGGTCATCCGGCGCGCAGATTGCCGATGAGCTGAACCGGGCGGGCCGCAAGGTTTTTCTCTCGGTGGGGCCGCATGACCGCCCGCCGCGCATGTACCGGGGCCGCGATTTTGTCTGGTGGCTGGGCGTTCTGGGCTTGTGGGACCAGGCGGCGCAGGACCCGGGCAAGGAGCATGTGACGATCTCCGTCAGCGGTGCCTATGGCGGCCGGACCATGGATTTCCGCCGGTTGGCGGGCGAGGGCGTGACCCTGCTGGGGCTGACCGAGTCCTATGACAATGGCACCATGAGATTTGCAGGCGACCTGCAGGACAACATCGCCAATGGCGACGCCGATTACCTGAAAATGCTGGATCTGGCCGACGCCTATGTTACCCGCAACGGTATAGACCTGCCGGAGGAGCCGGAGGCGCGCAAGGCCTTCCCGGATCCGGAGAGCCTGACCCATCCGATCCGGGAACTGGACCTGGAGAAGGAGGGTATCACCACCATCCTCTGGGCGACCGGCTTCCGCCAGGACTTTGACTGGATGAAAGTGGATGCCTTTGACGAAAGGGGCCGTCCGCAGCATCAGCGCGGTGTGTCAAACGAGCCGGGGATCTACTTCCTGGGACTGCCCTGGCAGTCGCGGCGCGGATCGACCTTCATCTGGGGGGTCTGGCATGATGCCAAGCATGTGGCCGACCAGATCGCCATCCAGCGCGACTATGAAGCCTACCGCGGCCCCGCCGAACGCCGCGCGGATCAAATCTGACAGCTGGCTTAACCGCAGCCGAAGCAAGGGGTAGCCAAAAGATGCTTTGGCTGTCCCGCGGCTCGTGAGAGTTTTTCCGGCAAACGCAATGTCCGGCCGGCCCCGTCACATCAGGAGGATTTCATGGCCCATACCCGCATCCGCAAGTTCAATACATCGGACACCTACCCGGAACAGAACCTGGACAACGACCTGTGCCAGGCGGTGGTGACCCAAGGCGGTAGAACCGTCTACCTGCGCGGCCAGTGCCCGCAGAACCTGGATGATGCGAAGAATATCGAGAGCCACGATCCGGTGGAGCAGACCCACAAGGTGATGCAGAACATCCAGCAGCTGATCGAGGAGTGCGGCGGCTCGATGGAGCACCTGGTCAAGGTAGTGGTCTATATCACCGACGTGCGCCACCGCGAGGCGGTCTACCGCACCATGGGCGAGTATATCAAAGGCGTGCATCCGGTCTCCACCGGCCTGGTGGTGCAGGCGCTGGCGCGGCCCGAATGGCTGGTGGAGATCGACGGCACCGCGGTTATCCCGGACTGATCCGGAAGCAGGGAGGGGGCTGTCTGCCCCCTCTTAAGCCTGCGGCTCAATTCACCCCTGAGGAAATTTCCGGCCAGATGAAGAACGGATCCGTCTCCAGTGGCTGGTGAGGAGGAAAGACGATGACATTATCGCTTGTGGCGCGCTGCGCGGAAACGGGCATGTTCGGGGTGGCGATTTCGTCCTCCTCGCCGGCGGTGGCAGCGCGCTGTTCCTTTGCCCGCGCGGGCGTTGGCGCGGTGGCGAGCCAGAATGTGACCGACCCAAGCCTGGGTCCCTTGGCGCTGGATCTGATGGAGCAGGGCATGACCGCTGCCGCCGCGGTGGCCAAGGTGCGGGAAACCGGCCGCTTCATCGAATACCGGCAGGTGCTGGCGGTGGACAGCATTGGCGGCACCGCCATTCACTCGGGACCGAACTCCCTGGGCATCTGGACCCAGGCGGAAGGCCAGGACGTGGCCTCTGGCGGCAACCTGTTGGCCAATGACGGGGTGTGCCAGGCGATCGTGGACGGGTTTCAGGCGGCGGAGGGCCATCTCGGCGACCGGCTGATTGCCGCCATGCGCGCCGGGCTGGCGGCAGGCGGCGAGGCCGGGCCGGTGCATTCGGCAGGCATGAAGATCGTCGACAAGGTCAGCTGGCCGGTGGCCGACTTGCGCTGCGACTGGACCGAGGACTGCCCGGTCGAGAACATCGCAACCGCCTGGGACATCTACAAGCCGCAGCTGGAGGCCTATGTCCAGCGCGCGCTCGACCCGCGCGAGGCGCCGTCCTACGGCGTGCCCGGGGACGAATAAGCAGGAGAGAGACTATGCTGGACTATTCATTGGACGACTGGAAATCCCGGGCGGCGGCTCTCTCGTTCCGCGGCCAGGCCTTCATTGACGGCAAGTTCACGGATGCGGCTTCGGGCAAGACATTTGCCAGCGTGAACCCCGCAACCGGTGAGGTGCTGGCGCAGGTGGCCGAATGCGATGAAGAGGACGTGAACCGGGCAGCGGCCGCCGGGCGCCGGGCCTTTGAGGACGGGCGCTGGTCGCGGATGGCGCCGGGGGACCGCAAGACAGTGATGCTGCGGCTTGCTGACCTTGTCCGCGAAAACCTCGAGGAGATGGCGCTGCTGGATTCCCTGGACATGGGCAAGCTGGTGACCGATGCGGCCACCATTGACGCCCCGGGCTCGGCGCATTTCTTCCAGTGGTATGCCGAGGCAATCGACAAGGTCTATGACGAAGTGGCGCCGACCGGGCCGGGCGATCTGGCGCTCGTCTCCCGTGTGCCCTTGGGCGTCGTGGGGGCCGTGACACCCTGGAACTTCCCGCTCGACATGGCTACCTGGAAGGCCGCGGCGGCGCTGGCGGCGGGCAATTCGGTGGTGCTGAAACCGGCAGAGCAATCGCCCCTGTCTGCGCTGCGCTTGGCGGGGCTGGCGGCTGAGGCCGGGGTGCCGGATGGGGTTTTCAATGTGGTGCCGGGCTATGGCGCCACCGCGGGCAAGGCGCTGGGGCTGCATATGGACGTGGATTGCCTCGCCTTCACCGGCTCCACCGCCATCGGCAAGATGTTCATGCAGTATTCGGGGCAATCGAACCTGAAGCAGGTCTGGCCCGAAACCGGCGGCAAGTCCCCCAACCTGGTGTTCGCGGATTGCGAGGATCTGGACGCCGCTGCCGACATGGCTGCCTTTGGCATCTTCTTCAATCAGGGCGAGGTCTGTTCTGCCAACTCGCGGCTCTATGTGGAGCGTTCGGTCAAGGACGCCTTTGTCGAGAAACTGATCGCCCGCGCCGAGGCGACCCAGCCGGGCGATCCGCTGGATCCGGCCTCGAAAATGGGCGCCATCGTGGATGAGAAGCAGACCGAGGGCATCATGCGCTTCATTGAGGCGGGCAAATCCTCGGCCAACCTGGTCGCGGGCGGCGCGCGTGTCACAGTGGATGGCAAGGGCTGTTTTGTGCAGCCGACGATTTTTGATGACGTGAGCCACGACAACCCGCTGGCGCGGGATGAGATTTTCGGCCCCGTCCTGTCGGTGATCCCGTTTGACAGCGAGGAGGAGGCCGTCGCCATGGCCAATGACTCGATCTATGGCCTGGCAGCCTCGGTCTGGACGGACAACCTCAGCCGCGCCTGCCGGGTGTCGGACAAGCTGCAAGTGGGGACGGTCTCGGTCAACACGGTGGACGCCCTTTCGGCGCAGACGCCCTTTGGCGGTATGAAACAGTCCGGCTTCGGGCGCGATCTGTCGCTGCACAGCCTGGAAAAATATACCGCGCTGAAAACCACTTGGATCAAGTACCGGACTTGATAAGCCCGGTCCCGCTCCGGCATAGTTGCTGACATGCCTTTGCGTTTCACCCTGCGCCAGCTGGAATACTTCGTCGCCGTCGGCGAGGCCGGGTCCATTGCCCTGGCTTCGGAGAAGGTGAACGTGTCCTCGCCTTCGATATCATCGGCGGTGTCGCAGCTGGAAAATGAGTTCGGCCTGCAGCTGTTCGTGCGCAAACATGCGCAAGGTTTGTCGCTGACCCAGGCCGGGCATCAGTTCATGGATCAGGCGCGTGCGGTTCTGTATGAGGCGGGTGCGCTCAGCCGTCTGGCGGATAATATTTCTGGTTTTGTGCAGGGGCCCTTGTCAGTCGGCTGCCTGCTGACTTTCGCCCAACTGATCGTGCCGGGGCTGCGCCGCCAGTTCGAGACGCTATATCCGGCGGTTACCATCAGCCAATTGGAGCGCGATCAGGCCGGGCTGATTGAGCTGATCCGGCAGGCACGGATCGACGTGGCGCTGACCTATGACCTGAACATCCCGGCGGACCTGACATTCAACGCGCTGGCGGAGCTGCCGCCCTACGCGTTGTTGAGCGAAGATCACCCGCTGGCAGACCGCGAGAGCGTCACTGTCGAAGACCTGGCCGCGCATCCGATGGTGCTGCTGGATCTGCCGCTTAGCGCCGAATACTTCCTTTCCATCTTCGAAGATGCAGGTGCCGCTCCGCAGATTTCCGAGCGCACCCGCGACATGGCGGTAATGCGCGGATTGGTGGCGAACGGCTTTGGCTATTCCATTGCCAATATCCGCCCGGTGACAGACATGGCACCAGACGGGCGCAAGCTGCAGTTCGTGCCAATCGAAGGCAAGCTGCGGCCGATGCGGATGGGCCTGCTGACGGCTGAAGGGGCCGAGAACGTGCTGACCGTCAAAACCTTCATCAGCTACTGCCAGGAACGGATCACAGACGGCACTGTGCCGGGCATCCGTATAGGGGATGGCGGCGGCGCTTAGGCGGCGGCTAATCAATGCTTCCGTAAGCGCAACTTTCGCCTTTGACACAGTCCTGTACCCTTTTGGCAGCTCTGCACGAAGGAGATGGAAATTGCGCGATCCCCGCTATGATATTCTGTTCGAGCCGATGAAGATCGGCCCGCTCACCGCCAAGAACCGCTTTTACCAGGTGCCGCACTGCAACGGCGGCGGCTACCGCGACCCCTCTGCCGCGGCAGCCATGCGGGGCATCAAGGCCGAAGGCGGCTGGGGCGTGATCTTCACCGAACAGTGCGAGATGCATCACACCTCGGAAATCACTCCCTTCATCGAGCTGCGCCTGTGGGAGGACAAGGATATCCCGCAGCTCAGGAAGATGTCGGAGCGGATGAAGACCCATGGCGCACTGGCGGGTATCCAGCTGGCCTATTCCGGGATCAACGGCCCGAACCTCTATTCCAAGGAGGTGCCGCTGGCGCCCTCCGCCCTGCCGATCCGCACCTTCACCAATGACCCGGTGCAGGCCCGTGCGCTGGACAAGCAGGACATCAAGGATCTGCGCCGCTGGTTCGTCAACGCAGCCAAGCGGTCAAAAGAGGCAGGCTTTGACCTGATCTGCCTTTACGGCGCGCATGGGTTCGGCATCTTTCAGCATTTCCTGAGCCGGGCGACCAATCAGCGTTCGGATGAATACGGCGGATCGCTGGAGAACCGCGCACGTTTCAGCCAGGAAGTCATCGCGGATATGCGCGATGCGGTGGGCGACACCATGGCGATCACTTTGCGCGTCAGCTTGGATGAAACTATCGGCGAGCTGGGCTTCTCCAACGCAGAAGTGCGCGATTACATTGAGATGAACAAGGACCTGCCGGACCTTTGGGATTTGGCGCAGGGTACATGGGAAGATTGCTCCGGACCCAGCCGCTTCAAGGAAGAAGCCGCGCAGGAACAACTGGTGCGCGGCATTCATGAACTGACGGACAAGCCCATCGTTGGCGTTGGCCGCTTCACCAGCCCGGATGTGATGGCCAAGATGGTGAAATCCGGCACGCTGGATTTCATCGGCTGCGCGCGGCCGTCGATTGCCGACCCCTTCCTTCCGAAGAAGATCGAGGAAGGCCGGATCGAAGACATCCGCGAATGTATCGGCTGCAACATCTGCATTACCGGCGACATGACCATGTCGATCAGCCGCTGCACCCAGAACCCGACCTTTATGGAGGAATGGCGCAAGGGCTGGCATCCGGAGAAGATGAACACCAAGGGCGACAGCTCCAACGTTCTGGTGGTCGGCTCCGGCCCTGCCGGTCTGGAAGCCGCCTGGGCGCTCTGCCGCCGCGGCTATGACGTGGCGGTGGCCGAGGCCAAGGACGTGATCGGTGGACGGGTGACCCGCGAGCGCCAGCTGCCGGGGCTGAACGCCTGGGGCCGGGTGGTGGATTACCGAGACTATCAGCTGAGCCAGCGCCCAAATGTGGAGATCTACCGCGAAAGCCCGTTGGATGCGGACAGCATCCTGGAGTTCGGCTTCGAAAATGTCTGTATCGCCACCGGCTCCACCTGGCGCCGCGACGGGGTCTCCCGCCAGCACGTGGTGCCGATGCCGATCGCCGAGGGCGCCAAGGTCTACACCCCTGACGACCTGATGGACGGCACCACTCCCGAAGGCCGCGTTGTGGTCTATGACGACGACCACTATTACATGGGCGGGGTTCTGGCCGAACTGCTGGCCTCCAAGGGCGCGCAGGTGACGCTGGTCACGCCCTCGGCCTATGTCAGCGACTGGACCAACAACACGCTGGAGCAGGTGGCGATCCATCCGCGCCTGATTGAGGCCGGGGCGGAGATTGTGCTGAATCGCGGGGTGACTGAAATCCACGCGGGCCATGTGGTCAGCAACTGCACCTACACGGACCGCACCTGGACCATCGAGGCGGATGCCGTGGTGATGGTCGCCTCGCGGACCGGCAACGACAGCATCTACGAGGACCTGCGCGCCCGCGAGGCGGATTGGGCGGATGCCGGCATCAAGTCAGTCAAGATCATCGGCGACGCCAGCGCGCCGGGGCCGATCGCTTGGGCGACTTATGCGGGCCACCGCTATGCCCGCGAGCTGGACGGATCTGACATCGGCGATGCGCTGCCCTTTCGTCGTGAGATCACCGAGCTGGCCCTGGACTGACGATGACAGCGACGCTGGACATACTGGAGCGGCTGACCGGGTTCGACACGGTCAGCCGCAACTCAAACCTGGAGCTTGCCGCCTATGTGGAGGGCTTCCTGGTTGAGCGCGGTTTCGCAGTGATGCGGCTGCCGTCGCCGGATGGCTCTAAGACCGGGCTCTACGCCGAGAAAGGCCCGGCAGGGCAGGGGGTGCTGCTGTCGGCGCATACGGACGTCGTGCCGGTGGACGGGCAGAATTGGACCCGCGATCCGTTCCGGCTGATCCGGGACGGAGAACGTGTCTATGGCCGTGGCACCACCGATATGAAGGGCTATGTTGCCAGTGCCTTGGCGCTGGCGGACCGGGCGGCAACAGCGGATCTGAAAGAGCCGCTGAAAATTGCTCTGTCCTATGATGAGGAAATCGGCTGCGTCGGTATCCAGGAGATGCTGGAGCGTCTTGCGCCGCTGATCGGTCAGCCCCGCGCCTGCTTCGTGGGTGAGCCGACGGAGATGGAAGTCGCCATTGGCCACAAGGGCAAGGCGGCCCTGCGTGCTGTCTGCCACGGCCAAAGCGGCCATTCGGCCCTGGCGCCCAATTTCACTAACGCTTTGCACTTGGCAGGGGATTTCATAAGTGAGCTGCGCACGCTGCAGGATGATTTCGCCGCCATGGGTGCGCGGGATGCGGCCTATGCGGTGCCCTACTCAACGCTGCACGTCGGCAAAATGAGCGGCGGCACTGCACTCAACATCGTGCCGGACCGGGCCGAGCTGACCTTTGAATACCGCCATCTGGCCGCCGACCGCGGCGAGGACATCCTGGCCCGCATTAAGGCCGTTGCGGAGCGGGTCAGCAGCCGCTACCCGGCAAAGGCCCGCGTTGAGGTGGAAAAATACAACGCCTATCCCGGCCTCGACGTACCCGCGGACAGCCCTGTCGTCCTCTTTGCGCAGAAACTGGCCCGAAGCAATGGCACCACAAAGGCCGCCTTTGGCACTGAAGCCGGGTTCTTTGATCAGCTGGGCGTGCCGACAGTGGTTTGCGGCCCGGGATCGATGGCGGGGCAGGGGCACAAGGCTGACGAATACCTGGAACTGAGCCAGCTTGCCGCCTGCGACGCGATGATGGACCGGATCCTGGACGATCTGACAAATTGAGGGATCCTGCATGCCAATGACCACCTGCCCGCAGGCCATGGCGCGCAAGCCCCATCTGGCAGTCACCAGCAACCTGCCAGCATGATCGAAGATTTTGCCTGGTTCGGCGCCCTCGGGCTAATCGCCATCTTGGCGATCCTGCTGCACGGGCCTTAGCTTACCTTGGCGATGCCGTCGAAGGCCCGGCCGCGTTCGTCAAAGGCTTGCTGCACCCTGTGCAGCGCCTCGCAGAGCGGAGCGGTGCTGGCAAGTACTGCCAACCGGATCGGGGTCGGGTAGACGCCATTAGTTGATGGGCCGTGGTTCACATCGTCATTGGGGCGCAGATGAGTGTAGTCACCGGGCTGGCGCCCGATCCGCAACAGCGCCAGATTGGCGATCATCTCGTTGGTGTTCATGCTGGTGGAGGTGACGGCGCTGCCCTGAAATACATCGACGCTGAAGTGCTCGTGATGGCGATCATTCAGTACCTCTGTGCAGACAGCGGTGATCGCCGCGGCCTTGCCCGGTTCCAGCCCTTCAGTTTCTGCATTGGCGCGGGCGGCGGCGGTTTTCAACAGCGCCAGCGCCTTAACCAGTGCCGGGAAATGCGACAGCGGCACACCGGTAATTGGGAAATTTCCCGCGCCCGTTCCGTCTTAATGCCGTTCGGGCAGTCGGCAGGCAGTTCCACCTGGCCAATGGAGACTTGTTCCACGCGTGTCTTGTGCATTGTCTGCTGTCCTACTGCTGGGAGTTTTCCCCAAGGCCATGGCCAGATCCGCAGATGCGCCAAAGATGCGGTTTCCGTTGCAAGGAGAAGGGCCAGGCGAAGCAAGTGCGGCACCTTCTTGACCTTGCTAAGGCATTGCTTTGAATTGTTTTTTAAAGATTAGGCAAAGACTAACATTTGCTGAGGGAGTCAATTCTTAATGCCGCCCCCGGGCCTTCCTATGCTGGATCAAACGAAACGCGGCAGACGGGGAGGCGCAAGTGCCCGGTAACAAGACAGATGCGATTGATGTGCGCAATGCGGTCAAACGCTATGGGGATTTCACCGCCCTCAAGCGCATTTCGCTGACCATCAAGGACAATGAGTTTTTCACCCTGCTGGGGCCCTCGGGCTGCGGCAAGACCACGCTGTTGCGGATGATCGCGGGTTTTGAGGATGTGACCGAGGGCGAGATCCTGCTGTTCGGCGACGAGATCGAAAGCCTGCCGCCGCATCAGCGGCCGGTGAACACGGTGTTCCAGAACTATGCGCTGTTCCCGCATATGACGATCCTGGACAACGTCGCCTTTGGCCTGGAGATGCGCGGCAAGTCCAAATCCGCCGCCCGCAAACGCGCGGGCGAGATGCTGGAGCTGGTCCAGCTGTCGCAATTCGCTGCCCGCAAGCCGTCCCAGCTCTCAGGCGGCCAGCAGCAGCGTGTGGCGCTGGCGCGTGCGCTGGCGCCACAGCCTAAAGTCCTGCTTCTGGACGAGCCGCTGTCGGCGCTGGACCTGAAGCTGCGCAAGCAGATGCAGCTGGAGCTGAAGCACCTGCAGCGGGAGACCGGGATCACCTTCATCTTCGTGACCCACGACCAGGAAGAAGCGCTGACCATGTCCGACCGCATCGCGGTGATGTCGGCGGGCGAGATGCAGCAGCTGGGCACCCCGACCGAGATTTACGAGCAGCCGCGCAACATGTTCGTGGCGGATTTCATCGGGGAGACCAACCTGTTGGAGGTGTCTGTCGATCAGGTGATGAACGGCCGCGCGGTCTGCCATCTGGGCGGCGGCCACGCGCTGACCTGCAACTCGGTGGACGGCATCGGTGCAGGCGCCAAGGTGCATATGTCGGTGCGGCCCGAACGGCTGTTCATGTCCGACGTGCCGGTCGAGGCCGAGAGCCTCAAGGGCCGGGTCGCGGAGAACATCTTTGTCGGCACCGACATCAGCACGCTGGTTGATCTGGCCGAGGGGCCGCAGTTCATCGTGCGGACCTCCAATTCCGACCGCGGCAACAAGCGGATCTTTGAGCCGGGCAGCGAGATTTTCGTCAACATGGAGCTGGGGGCCGGGCGCCTCCTGATGGACTGATGGCAGCAGGCGCAGCAAGCGGCGGCTCAGCCCGCGCAGATACCTACAAGGACGCCCGCGGCTGGCTGCTGCTGCCGTCCTGGGCGGTGCTCGGCATCTTTGTGCTTGGTCCCGTCTGCATGATGCTGATCTATTCCTTCCTGACCAAGGAATTCCGCGGCGGGGTGATCTGGGAACCTTCACTCGCGGCTTACGATCAGTTCTTCTTTGACCGCGGGCTGTTCGGGGATGAGCCGCCGAAGCTCGAGTGGACCTATATCACCATCTTCTGGCGTTCGATCTGGCAGGCCGGGGCGGCGACGCTGCTCAGCCTTCTGATCGGCTTCCCCACCGCCTATTTCATCGCCACACGGCCGGAAAACGTGCGGCCCGTCTGGGTGTTCCTGATCACCATCCCCTATTGGGTGAATCTGCTGATCCGCACCGTCAGCATGAAGTTCCTGCTGCGTGATCAGGGGCCGCTCAATGACTTCCTGATCGGTACCGGGCTGATCGACAGCCCCATTCACATCGTCAACACCAACTTTGCGGTGCAGCTGGGGCTGTTCTACTCCTACCTGCCGTTCATGGTGCTGCCGATCTATGCCGCGGTGGAGCGCTACAACTTCTCGCTCAGCGAAGCTGCTGCGGATCTTTATGCCAGCAAATGGACCACCCTGCGCCGCATCGTGCTGCCCGCGGTGAAGCCGGGCGTGGTGGCGGGCTGCATCCTGGTGTTCGTGCCGTCAATGGGCTCCTTCCTGGCGCCGGATCTGCTGGGCGGGGCCAAGAACTTCATGATCGGATCGCTGATCGAGGAGCAGTTCAAGGGCAACGCGGGCAACTGGCCGTTCGGCGCCGCCGCCTCGATGATCCTGCTGACCATGGTGCTGATCATCCTGATGTTCTCCGCCCGCCAGCAGGCCAAAGCAGACAAGGCGGGAGGCTAAGCCATGGCGCATGTGAATGAAAATATCAAAACCTACAAAGGCTTCCGCGCGATCACCCTGCTGTGCCTGGTGGTGCTCTATGCCCCCCTGGTGATCGTCACCATCTACAGCTTCAACGCCTCCCAATCGATCACCAACTGGGAAGGGCTCAGCTTCCGCTGGTACGCCGATGTGTTCACCGGACCGGAAAGCGCCAAGTTCAAATCCGCGGCCTTCAACAGCTTCACCATCGCCATCATGGCCGCCACCGCCAGCACGATGATTGCCACATTGGCAGCCACCGCCATGGTGCGCGGCGGCCAGTTCAAGATGCGCACCGTGTCCTTTGGCCTGATCAGCCTGCCGCTGATGGTGCCGGAGATCGTGACCGCGGTGGCCACGCTGATCTTCTTCAATGCCATCGGCTTCACCCGCGGCTACTTGACCATCTTGGTTGCCCATGTCGCCTTCTGCATCCCCTTTGCCTATCTGCCGATCTCGGCCCGGATGCAGGGGATCGAGGACAGCTTCGAGCAGGCGGCGATGGACCTTTACGCCACCCGGCGGCAGGCCTTCACCAAGATCCTGATGCCGCTGATGGCACCGGGCATCATCTCCGGCTTTCTCTTGGCCTTCATCGTCTCGCTGGACGATTTCATCATCACCAACTTCGTCAAGGGCGCGGGCGTCGAGACCCTGCCCACCGCGATCTTCGGCTCGGTCAAACAGGGCATCAAACCCAACATAATGGCGATCTCGACCATGCTGCTGAGCGTCTCGATCGTGATGGTCACCATCAGCTACTTCGTCAGCAAATCCGACAGCACAAAATGATCCAACCTGGAGGGAAACACATGAAAAACCTGCTGAAATCCAGCGCCGCCGCACTTGCTCTGAGTGTCGCTGCCAATGCCGCCGCCGCCGAGGGCAAACTGGTCCTCTACCATTGGTTCGAATACATGCCGCAGGAGGTCCTGGACAAGTTCACGGCTGAGACCGGCATCGAAGTGACCATGGACACCTACGATTCCAATGAGTCCATGCTGGCGACGCTGAAGGCCGGCGGCATGGGCACCTATGACCTGGCGGTGCCGGGCGACTACATGGTCAGCATCATGGCGGGAGAGGGGCTGCTGGACACCATTGCCGATGGCGAACTGGCCAACAAAGGCAACATTGCCCCGGAGTGGGCCGACCCCAGTTTTGACCCGGGCCGCGCTTCCTCGATCCCCTACCAGTGGGGGTCGACCTCCTTTGCAGTGAACCGGGACGCCTACAGCGGCGACATCCAGACAACAGATATCCTCTTCAACCCTCCGGCAGAGTTGTCGGGCAAGATCAATATGCTGGACAGCCAGGGGGAAGTGATGGCGATGGCCTCCTTGCACTTGGGTATACCGCAGTGCTCCACAGACCGGGAACAGCTAAAGGCGCTGAATGCCATGCTGCAGGACGCCAAGCAGCATTGGGCCTCCTTCAATTCCGACACTGCCAAGGAAGTTCTGGTGTCGGGCGATGCCGCCGTTGGGCAGATCTATGACGGCTTTGCCGCCAAGGCCCGTGAGGAAGGCGCCAATGTGGAATATGCCTATCCCACCCAGGGCTATGTCGCATGGATGGACAACGTGGTGCTGCTGAAGGATGCGCCGAACCGCGAAAACGCGCTGAAGTTCATGGATTTCCTGCTCGAGCCGGAAAACATCGCCGCGGTCACCAATTATGCGCAGTATAATGCCGGGGTGACGGGCACAAGCGAGCACCTTGATCCGGCGCTGGCCGCCCAGCCGGAAAAGAACCCGCATGCACATGCGGGTGAGGGCGTGTTCATCGAGGTCTGTAACCAGGAAACCCAAGCGGTCTATGATCAAATCTGGACCAACCTGAAAAAATAAAATCCCCTGATAACGCCAAAGCCAGACTGCCCCGGGCGAGATAAGCCCGGGGCATTAGTAAAAACTCTCGTCTTAAGCGCCACTGCGAAATTGTTTCGAAGATGCTATGGTCCATGGGGCAGATTGCCTGGTGAAGGCTCTGCAGGATGAGCAAGTTCTGTACGCCAACGGGTTCCGTTACCTGATCGCTGGAAGGGCAGGCCCAATGTCACTTTGTTGGTGTGGATCCTAGCCTCGGGCCCCATTGATATCCGCCAAGTGAGATGATTAACGACCGCCAAATCGAGCTGTGATATGAGCTGTCGATTCTGGCTTGCCGAGAGCAGATGGCCGTCTGGAACCCTCCTTTCCCGCATTCCACGGCACCTCTCGTGTGGATGACCGGCGCGCCCGGAGCCTAGAATGGTATGCCGGCCAACAGGACTGAGAGTTCAACACTGGCACACCAAATTTTTTATCAGTGATGTCAAGCTGAGTAGAGTTTTCACAGAATGCCACGCCGATTTTCGGAGACCCTTAGTGCAAGCGGAGCAGAAACCAGCGCGCTTCAGTGAGTCTCCCAGGCCTTTTCCGGTGGTGGAAAGCGTCGGCGGGTGTGCTTAAGCTCTGCAGCCACGCAAATTTCGGCGGCGTCTGGACAGCACCCGAGTTGTCAGTTTTTGATTGGAAAAGTGGCAGCCCGTAGGGGAATCGAACCCCTCTTTCCAGGTTGAAAACCTGGCGTCCTAACCGATAGACGAACGGGCCACTCTGTGCGTGAGCGGGTATTTAGTTGTAAGCGCCGGAACCCGCAAGAGAAAAAATACGCCTTTGTGAAATTTCTTATCCACAGGCGGCAAGCCTTTGAAAAATCAAGCTTCGGCGGCGTCTTCCAGGCGGAGTTGCGGGCTTTGGCGGCCGCCCCAAGTATTGATTTCCAGCCGCCCGGCAAAATGAAATCGCGCCCCGCAGTGCTCCAGCAGGCGCGGGCCCAATGCGGTGTCGAAGGCGCCAAAGCAAATCGCGTCGACACCGCCGCCCATGCTGTCGCTGAGGGAGAGCTTCAGATGGCTTTCACCCACCTTTTTTGCAAACCGTACCTGCAGGTCCGGCAGTGCATAGCGCGGGGCGGGGGCGCCGGCACCAAAGGGGCCAGCCTGCTCAATCTGCTCAATCAGATCCACGGTGGCAGCGCCCGGCATCAAGGCGCCGTCCAGTTTGAGGTCCGCCGGGCCGCCCTGGCCTGCGCCTTGTTTGGCCAGCAGTTCGCTCAGCCGCTCCATGGCCGGTTCCAGTTTGTCCCGCATCACAGTCAGACCCGCGGCCATCTTGTGGCCGCCGCCCTTGACCAGCAGCCCTTCGGCCGCCAGCCGCTGGATTGAAGCACCCAGATCAACGCCGGACACGGACCGGCCCGAGCCCTTACCCTCTTCGCCGTCGAAGCCGATCACGATGGCCGGGCGGTTGGCAGCTTCCTTCAGGCGCGAGGCGACAATTCCGACCACACCCGGGTGCCAGCCCTCGCCTGCTGCCCAGACCAGGGGGGCGTCCAGGCCGCGTTCCTCTGCCTGTTCCAAAGCGGCGGCACGCACGGCGTTTTCGATGTCGCGGCGTTCTGTGTTCAACTCATCCAGCCGTTCTGCCAGCGCTGCAGCCTCATGCAGGTCGTCGGTCGACAATAGTCTCGCGCCGAGGTCGGCCTTGCCGATCCGCCCGCCGGCATTGACCCGCGGGCCCAGCAGGAAGCCGAGGTGGTAGGTGGAAGGGGCCGAATCCATGCGGGAGACATCGGACAAGGCCACCAGACCGGGACGTCTGCGGGCGCCCATCACCTTGAGCCCCTGGCGCACCAGCGCTCGGTTGGCGCCGATCAGCGGTGCCACATCCGCCACGGTCGCCAGCGCCACCAGGTCGAGCAGCGCCATCAGATCCGGACCCTTGGCGCCACCCTCGCGCATCTGGCGGCCAGCTTCGACCAGCATCAGGAACACCACGCCAGCGGCGCAGAAATAGCCGAGATCGCCGCTCTCGTCCTGCCGGTTGGGGTTCACAACCGCCACGCAGTCCGGCAGCGTCTCGCCGCCCAGGTGGTGGTCCAGAACGATCACGTCGGCACCTTTGGCGGCGGCAATCGGTTCGTGGCTTAAGGTGCCGCAGTCCACGCAGATGATCAGGTCATGGGCAGCGGCCAGTTCCTGCATGGCTGGAACATTGGGGCCATAGCCCTCGTCGATGCGGTCGGGGATGTAAAGCGTTGCCTGCAGCCCCATCTGCCGCAGCCAGACCAGCAGCAGCGCAGCAGAGCTGCCGCCATCGACGTCATAGTCGGCAAAAACCGCGATCCGCTGCTTGCGCCGCACCGCTTCCAGGAACCGTGTGGCGGCAGCCTCCATGTCCTTCATCTCGCGCGGGTCGGGCAGCAGTTCCTTCAGCTTCGGCTCCAGAAACCCCTTGGCCTCCATCGCCGGAACGCCGCGCCGCGCCAGCACCTGGCAGACAGAGCGGGGCAGGCCGGTCTGCTGCGCCATCATCTCGGAGGCGCGGTCCACTTCGACCCCGGGGCCAACCCAGCGGCGGCCGGTCAAAGACTGCTCAATACCCAAAAAGCTCATGCGTCTGCCCTCATGTGCAAAGACCGGACCCAATTGGATCCGGCCCTTCTTCTTTGCTCAAATACTCCTGCCGGAGGCAGCGGCGTAAGCCGCTTCCCGGGGGCCGGTTCACTTCTGATGCGGTTCCAGCGGCGTGCGGTAGGACATGCGGCGCACCGAGCCGGTCTTGGAGCGCATCAGCAGAGTGGTGGTCTCGACCCAGCCCGGGGTGCGCTTGATTGAGGGCAGCAGCGAACCGCCGGTCACGCCAGTGGCGGCGAAGATCACGTCCTGGGTGACCATCTCGTCGCGGGCATAGATCCGGTCCAGATCGGTGATGCCGGCCTTGGCGGCGCGGGCCCTTTCGTCGTCATTGCGGAACAGCAGGCGGCCGAAGATCTGACCGCCCATGCACTTCAGCGCCGCCGCTGCCAGCACGCCCTCAGGTGCACCGCCCTGGCCCATGTACATGTCGATGCCGGTCACATCGCTTTCGGCGCAATGCATAACGCCGGCCACGTCGCCGTCGGTGATCAGGCGGATGGCAGCGCCGGTTTCACGCACTTCGGCGATCATCGCCTCGTGGCGCGGGCGCTCCAGGATGCAGACGGTGATGTCGGACGGCGCGCAGCCCTTAGCCTTGGCCAGCGCCTCGACGCGCTCGCGCGGGGACATGTCCAGCGAAACGATGCCTTCTTCGTAACCCGGGCCGATTGCCAGCTTGTCCATATAGGTGTCCGGCGCGTGCAGCATGGAGCCGCGCGGGCCCATAGCGATCACGGTCAGCGCGTTCGGCATGTCCTTGGCGGTCAGGGTGGTGCCTTCCAGCGGGTCCAGCGCGATGTCGACGCCGGGGCCGTTGCCGGTGCCGACTTCCTCGCCGATGTAGAGCATCGGGGCCTCGTCGCGCTCGCCTTCGCCGATCACCACCACGCCGGCGATATCGAGCAGGTTCAGCTGCTCGCGCATCGCATTGACGGCGGCCTGGTCGGCGGCTTTCTCGTCGCCGCGTCCGATCAGCGAGGCCGAGGCCAGCGCGGCCTGCTCGGCAACGCGGGCAAGGCCCAGCGACAGCATGCGGTCATGAAAGGGCGCGTCAGAGGTGTTCGATGTCATACCGGAAATCCTGTCTCAACGGGTCAGATGTGAATGGGCGTTCCAAGCCGAATAGCGCGGGGCGGGGCTAGCTCGCAAGAGGCGATAGGCGCTGCTGCGGCAGGAAATCTCTGCCGCGGCGCGTAAATAAGCTCAATTTTGCCCCTTTGGCGCGGATCAGACCTCTTCGATGCGCAGGGCAACGGGGGTGCCGTCGACCACATCGGTGGCGGAAAGGCCCTCAAGCGCCGTGTCCAGGGTGGCGCGGGTGCATTTATGCGTCACGAACAGCACTGGCGCTACCGGCGCCTTGTGGCTGTACTGGCGCATCCGGTCGATCGACACGCCGGCCTCGCCAAGGATGGCCGCGACTTTGGCGAGCGCGCCGGGTTTGTCCAGCAGCCCCATGCGCAGGTAGAACGGCGCAGGCAGGCCGGTCTGGGCTGCGGGCACATCCTGCAGGGTGCTGGCGGGCTGGCCGAAGGTGGCAATGCGCAGGCCGCGGGCGAGGTCAAGGATATCGCCCATCACCGCGCTGGCGGTGGGGCCTTCGCCGGCGCCGGGGCCGCGCAGCACGACCTGCTCGATGGAGTCGCCTTCGATCACCACCATGTTGGTGCCGCCTTCCAGCTGGCCCAGCGGCGAGTCGGCCGGCACCAGGCAGGGCGACATGCGCTGTTCCAGCCCGCGGGCGGTGCGCTGTGCCACGCCCAGCAGCTTAATGCGGTAACCCATGTCGGCGGCGTCTCGGATATCTTCCAGCTGGATGCGCTGAATGCCTTCCAGCTCTACTTTTTCAAAGGCCGGTTTGGTGCCGAAGGCGATGGAGGCCAGCAGCGCCAGCTTGTGGCCCGCGTCGATGCCGCCCACGTCCAGATTCGGGTCGGCTTCCAGGTAACCCAGGCGGCCGCATTCCTCGAACAGGGCGTTGTAGCCCTGGCCGGTGGCCTCCATCTGGGTCAGGATGTAGTTGCAGGTGCCGTTCATCACCCCCATGACGCGGGTGATTTCATTTCCCGCCAGGCCTTCGGTCAGCGACTTGATCACCGGGATGCCGCCGGCGACAGCGGCCTCAAACCGGATCACCCGGCCTGCAGCCTCTGCCTGTTCCGCCAGTTCCTGGCCATGGATTGCCAGCAGCGCCTTGTTTGCGGTCACGACATCCTTGCCTGCCGCCAGCGCGGCCTCAGTTGCGGCCTTTGCAGCACCGTTGTGGCCGCCCATCAGCTCAACGAACACATCAACGTCATCACGCACGGCCAGCGCCACAGGATCAGCCTCCCAAGCGTAATCCTTGAGCGGCACGCCGCGATCCTTGTTCGGGTCCCGGGCCGATACGGCGGAGATCACGACAGAGCGTCCGGTCCGCGCCTCCAGCAGCGCAGCGTGACGGCGGATGATTTTCACCACGCCGATGCCGACGGTGCCCAAGCCTGCAATCCCTAGGCGAAGCGGTTCTGTCATGGCTGGAGGTCCTTTGTCCGAAACTTGTCCGTCCCGCCTTAGCGGGTTCGGCGCAAGCGTGCAACGCCGCTGCGGAACAAGGCGCATCCGTGCGGGCAGGAATGTCTCGGAGAGGTCAGAGTTCGGCGTTTTTGACAGATTCTGCACGGCGTTTCAGGCGGTCGCTGCGGGCATCAAGCTCATCCTGAAGCTCTTGGCCGGCCTGCTGCGGCGGGTCCAATGGTTCCAACGCGTCATCCAGCGGCAACAGGTCGGGATAATCCGCATCACGCAGGTCCGGTGCCAGCCGGTCCTCCAGCTCAGGCACACGGGTGCAGGCAGCGGAAGCCGCCACCGCCAAAAGAAATGCGATCCGTGTGCAAAACTGCATTGCCTAATCCCCATGCTCTGCAGCGCTGGTTTTAGGTGCTCCGGCGTCCTGGCACAATTGATTTCCCGCAGCATTTGGAGGATGGTCCGGCGGCAGTGTGCTGGCAGAAAAGGGAAACGGCGGCATTCGGCCTTTTTTCTGAACATCTGTTCAGTTATTGTCGGCCCATGGCACGTACCCAAGGTTCCCACTCCGATATCACCGGCCCCCGCATCCGCGAGGCGGCCCTGCGGCTGTTTGCGCAGCATGGCTATGCTGCCGTCTCAATGCGCCAGATTGCCAAGGAGGTCGGGGTGCAGGCCGGGGCGCTGTACAATTACACGCCGGACAAGCAGAGCCTGCTGTTCAGCCTGATGTCCAGCCATATGGAAGAGCTGCAGGCAGCCTGGGATGCAGTGCCGCAGGCGGACAGCGCGCTGGAGCGGCTGCGTGCCTTTACCGGCTTTCACATCCGCTTTCACCTGGAGCGCCCGGATGCGGTGTTCATCGCCTATATGGAGCTGCGCAACCTGACGGAGGCGAATTTCACCATCATCGAATCGCTGCGCCGGGACTACGAGAACGGCGTGGAAGGGATATTGAAGCAAGGGGTGGAGCAGGGCGAATTCGCCATTCCCGACACCAAGATCGCGACACTGGCGGTGATTGCGATGCTGAACGGGGTCAACACCTGGTACCGCTCTGAAGGCCGGCTGTCGCTGGACGAGGTGGAGCGGGTCTATTGGGGCATGGTGCAGAAGGCGGTCAGCAAATGAGCTTGCTGGATCTGGAAACCGGCCGACTGAGGGCTGCACCCTGGCAGGATCTGACGGCGGCGGAACTGGCGGATTTGTTTGCCCCTGAGGTGGTGCAATGGCTGCCGGCGGGGTTTCAGGCGCAGGGCAGCGATGAGAGCCGCCGGGATTTCCTGGCGGCAGTGTCGCAGCAGGCCGAAGTGGCGGCTCTCTGCAATACAGCGGGCAAGGGTGTCGGGCTGATTATCCTGTCCTTCCCGGAAGAGGGCGGTAGCATCCGGAACCTCGGCTATCTCTTTGCCGAAATCGCCTGGGGGCAGGGGCTGGCCAGCGAGCTGATCAGCGGATTGCAGGCGCATTTCCGTGGCAGCGGCGTCACCCTGTCCGGCGGGGTTATGCAAGAAAACGCGGCCTCGGCCTGGGTGCTGCAGAAAGCCGGTTTCACGCCGGAGCCTGCGGGAGCGGAAACCGTCTACAGCTGGTTTTCCGGCGGCTGAAGCGCGGGTCAGCTCAGTAGCCCGATCATGTCGTAGTGATCGATCTGGCGGCTCAGCACCATCGGGTCCTCTTCGGGCAGCACATGCGGCTGCTCCCAGTCCTCGCCTGCGAAGGCCTGCAGCGCTTCGATGCTTTCCCAGACCATCACTACACAGAATGTGGCGGGAGATTCGGGCCGCGGCAGCCCGGCGGTCACCGATACAAGCCCAGGCTGGCGGCGCACATGCGGCACCGCGGTATCGGTCAGAAAATTCTTGAAATCCTGAATCTTGTCGTCGCGGACGGTGGCACGGAACACCCGGATGATCATCACTCCCCCCATCGGTTACTGGACAGGGGGAGTATAGCACATCAGTGGCGCCAATTGGCAGGCGATCCGGTTAGCGTGCGGGCTTGATAAACGTCCCGTTGCGCAGGTCGCGGAAGGCTTGGTGCAGCTGCTCCTGCGTGTTCATCACGATCGGCCCGTGCCAGGCCACCGGCTCATTGATCGGCGCGCCGGAGATCAGCAGGAAGCGCACGCCTTGGGGCCCCGCCTGCACGGTGATCCCGTCGCCGGTGCCAAAGCGGATCAGGGTGCGGTCGCCGGACAGATCGCGGATGTTGACCTCCTGTCCTGCGACCTCCTTCTCCAGCAGCACCCCCTGCGGGGCTGAGGCATCGGCAAACGCAGCCTCGCCCTCGAACACATAGGCGAACGCCCGGCGGTAGGTGTCGATCGGCAGGGTCTTTTTGACGCCTGCCGCGACAAAAACATCCAGATACTGCGGGTCGGCGGCGATGCCGTCCACCAGCCCGCGCTTGCCCCAGAAATTGCCGGCGATCACTTTCACCCGGGTTCCGTCATCGTCGATGATCTCGGGGATTTCACTGCCTTTGATGTCCTGATAGCGCGGTGCGGTCATCTTCTGGCTGGCGGGCAGGTTGCCCCACAGCTGGAAGCCGTGCATCTGGCCCTTGGCATTGCCCGTTGGCATCTCCTGATGCAGGATGCCTGACCCTGCAGTCATCCACTGTACGTCGCCCGCCCTGAGGGTGCCAACGTTGCCCAGCGAGTCGCCATGTTCCACCGAACCGGCCAGCACATAGGTGATGGTCTCGATGCCGCGGTGCGGGTGCCAGGGGAAGCCACGCAGGTAGTCCTCCGGGTTCTCGTTGCGGAAGTCGTCGAACAGCAGGAACGGGTCCAGCTCCGCCGGGTCCTTGAAGCCGAAGGCGCGGTGCAGCTTGACGCCGGCGCCCTCGGTGTGGGGCTGGGCGGCTCGGGTTTCGAGAATGGGTCTGAGGGACATCTCAATGCCTCCTGTAAACGTTGACTGCGGCTAAGATAGGGTGTGAGCTGCCACCCTGAAACCTGTTGCCGGACACGGGGGCTGTGCGCAGGTAAACAGATGCCCCCGCAGCCCGCGGGGCTGCCCGGCCCAACGGGAAGCGGTGCCGAAAGTGCCAAGGACGGGCGGGCGCCGCTGCGTTTTTCAGTCCTGTCCGCCCGGGGCCGCAGCCCACCAGTCAGCGGGTTTCCTTCGCGCGCCATGCTTGGCGGCCAGCTGCAGCGCCAGTTTGCGCAACGGGCCAAGCGCCAGCTTCAGCCACAGCCGGTTCCAGCGCTTGGAAAAGTCCCGATTGAAAGGGCAGACCCGCATGCAAATGGCGCAGTCCGAGGACATCTTGGCCCAGAAGGAGAAACATTTCTCGGCGTCAGAGGTCCATTTTTTCACGCCTTTGATAGCAGAGACATTGGCCGTTTCAGTGGAGGGCGGCCCATAGGGCAAGGCCTTGACCGGGCAGGCGTCGGCGCATTTGGAGCAGATGTTGCAGAACTCTTTCACACCGAGGGGCTGCGGCACATCATGCTCCAGCGGCAGATTGGTGAAAATCTTGGAAAACCGCAGGCGCGGGCCGAACTCCGGGGTGATCACCATCTGGTTGCGGGCGTATTCGCCGAGGCCTGCCTTCACGGCGTAGGGGATCACCAGGCCGGTGTCGTTCATCGACGGTACCGCCTCATACCCTAGGTTGCGGATGTAGGCGGCGAGCTGCACCACGATGGATACCTCGTGGCTGTATTCCCGCCCCGTCGCGGCGCCTGCCAGCGCCGAGGGGTAGGTGGCCACCAGTTCCTTGTCCATTTCATGGCCGAGCACGATCACGCTGGTCAGCCCGTCTGGCAGGTCATGCGGTGCTTCTGACATGTCGCGGGCGTCGACGCGGGCGGTGTATAGCCAGCGTTCATCCAGATCGGTGATACCGCAGAGGTTGGCACCGAAGAATTTGGCGATGCGCTTCACCTCGGCGGACATCTTTGCCGGGTCGTCGATTTCCCGGGCATCCTTGGCCACCGGGGTGTCCGGGCGGATGGCGGCCTGGAACCCTTCGCGGATGCCTTCGTGCGCCCGCCGTGAGGAGACCACGTCGGAAATCAGCCAGGCCGCATTGCGCAGGGCGAAGTCGCGCTGTGTAAACCCGTCGCCGCGCCGGGGCGCCGCTTCCATCCGGTAGGAGGAGAAGAATTTTGCTGTGTGCTTGGACTTTACCCGGTCATCCCAAAAGGCGCGGGTGAAGATGTCGTTGCGTTGCGAGAACCGCTCGAAACCGTCGGTGACTTCGATTCCCGCGGCTGCGTCGCCGTCGCGCTGGGGCGGGGTGTTCTGTGGCCAGGGCATGGGCGGACGGTATCCGTCGTCAAGCCGCCGGGCAAGACGCGCCGGAGGCATTTCTTAACAAAACAAGGAGACGACCCAGTCCCGCACCATGGCGACCTCAGCGCTGTTGGGGGGCTCGCCGGCGGCGGGCATCAGGTAGTGGCCCTGGCCCATCGGGATCTCCGCGCCCGCCACAGGCGCCAGCCGGCCCAGCGACAGCGGTAGTTCGGCATAGCGGCGCATCAGCATGGCTACACCGGCGCCGGATGCTGCCATCTCTATCGCCGCCAATGAGGTGTCGACATAAAGCGGTGCGGAGCGGTCCTTGAGCGGCACGCCTGTCTGCTCGGACAGGCGCAGCCAGTGGTCCTGGTAGCCGTGGATGTGAATCAGAGTCTGGCCGAACAGCTGGTCCACCGATTTCAGCTGCTCCGCCAGCTGCGGCTGTGCCACCGGAATCACGCTTTCGGTTGCCAGCAGATGGGCGCGGCGGTCGAACCAGCCGGACGGCCCCAGCCGCAGGTCGATATCCACGTCCTCGTCCTGGGTGCTGTCTGCCCAGACGGCAGAGATCAGCCGGATGCGGATATGCGGGTGCGCCGCGTGAAAGGCCCCCAGCCGCGGTGCCACCCACAGGACCGCGGTAGAGACCGGCGCCCGCAGGGTCACGGTCCGGGTCTGCGCATGCCCCAGCAGCCCGCGCGTGGAGTAGGCAATGTCGGTCAGCGCCTGCGCTACCGAGGGGTAGTAGGCGTGCCCCAGCTGCGTCAGCTCCAGATGACGGGCGCGGCGGATGAAAAGGGTGATGCCAAAGCTTTTCTCCAGGCTGCGGACCTGGTGGCTGACGGCGGCCTGGGTCAGGCCCAGCTCATCAGCGGCTGCGGTGAAGCTCTGCAGGCGGGCGGCGGCCTCAAAGGCTCGCAGCCAGACGAGGTTGGGCAGATCGGACATTGTGTTGCAAAAAAAATGTGGGTCAGGAGGTGTTATTATTCGTTTTTGTTTTGCCTTGGGTCAAGCTAGCCATTTCGCAAGCGATCACCCCGGGAGGAGAAACGGGACATGAAAACGGATATGAAGATCGGCTTCATCGGCCTCGGCAATGTTGGCGGCAAGCTGGCGGGCAGCCTGGTGCGCAACGGGCTGGATGTGGCTGTGCATGACCTGGACGCGGCGCTGGTTGAAAAATTCGTGACGCGCGGCGCCAAGGCAGGCGGCAGCCCGGCACAGATGATGCAGGACTGCGATGCGGTGATCACCTGCCTGCCCAGCCCGGTGGCCTCTGATGCGGTGGTCACCGAGATGCTGCCGCATGTGAAACCCGGCAAGATCTGGATGGAAATGTCCACCACCGACGTGGAAGAGGTGAAACGCCTCGGCGCCTTGATCGTCGAGCGCGGCGGCGAGCCGGTCGATTGCCCGGTTTCCGGCGGCTGCCACCGGGCCGATACCGGCAATATCTCGATCTATGCGGGCTGCGAGCGCGCCACTTTCGACCGTATCCTGCCGATCCTGACCACCATGGGCCGCCGCATCCTGCATGTGGGCGAGATCGGCAATTCTTCGACCCTGAAGGTGATGACCAACTACCTGGCTAACATGAACCTGCTGGCAGTCATGGAAGCGCTGACGGTGATGAAGGCCTGCGGCATGGATCTGGGCATGACATTCGAGGCGATCTCGATGTCGTCGGGCACCTCCTTTGCGCATGAGACCGAAAGCCAGCTGATCCTGTCGGGCTCGCGCAATGTGAATTTCACCATGGATCTGGTGATGAAGGACATCGGCCTGTTCCAGACCCTGGCCGACCGCCGCAACGTGCCGCTGGAACTGTCGCCCCTGATGATCGAGATGATGAAGGACGGTCAGCGCCGCTATGGCGAGCGGGCGCAGTCCGACCGGATGATCGAGCGCCTGGAGGAGGCTACCGGCCTGTCGATTACCGCGCCGGGTTTTCCGCAGGAACTGGTAGACGACGAGCCGGAAGAGCCAGGCTACGAGGTTGTCGTGCGCCGCGCTGCTGCGGAATAAGTTCGCCCGAACAGTACGGCTGCATTCAGCCCCCGGTGTGCCGGGGGCTGTTTTCTTTTGCCGATCCGGTCTATGCCCGGCAGGGCAACAACGGGGAGCAGCAGATGAGCAACGAAGTTCTGGCGACGATTGAGGCCTCGGCCAGCCGGCGTGTGATGGGCACGGCGATGCTAGGGCTGACGGGCTGCCTGCTGGTCTATGTGGCCTTTGCTGCAACGCCCTCGCCAGCCTGGCTGGTATTCCTGGTGGTGGTTGGCGCAGGTGCCCTGTGGCTGGCCGTCCGGATGTGGCAGGCAACTGTGCACCGGATCGAACTGACGGCGGAAGAACTGCGCTGCTCTGACGGACAGGTGATCGCGCGGGTCGAGGATATCGAAGCCATCGACCGCGGCTTCTTTGCCTTCAAGCCGTCAAACGGTTTTCTGGTCCGCACAGGCACCCAAGGCAGCCGGGCATGGATGCCAGGGCTGTGGTGGCGATCAGGCCGCCGAATCGGTATTGGCGGCGTGACACCCGGATCGCAGGGCAAGGCCATGTCAGAAATTTTGGCCGCGATGCTGGTGCAACGCGGCCAAGGTTGACTGATTTATCTGATGGCTGATCAGGCGGGTGGCGAAACCTTTTCGGCGTCGTCGTTGTGGTTGTTGCCGTTGCCCTTGTCTTCGAGGAAGACAACCTGCGGCGCAAAGCGCGGGCGGGTGAAGACGAAGTTCTGGACATCCAGAAGCGGCAGCCCGATGTTGAAGGCCGGGGTCACTTCGTTCCAGGTTTCCACCACGATCACGCGTTCCTGATCGTACATTGCAGGCAGTTTTTCCTCGGCTTCGGTGATCGAACCATCGTCCCATTCGGTGAAGGTCGAGCCGCGGACTTTCGACCAGTCAACGTAGTAGCGCTGATCGTCCTCGTCCCAGCGAACCACGGAAATGCGTGTCGATAGGGAAGAGTCGCCGCGCACCAGCTCTGTTGCCAAGGCGTGCATGCTATCGATGTAGGTTTCGTTCACATAATTAGTCTCGCGTGAGATCAGGTCAGAGACTGTGTAGGCCGCTTTCAGGTTGACGTTCTCCTGACGGAAGGCATCGAAGAACGTATAGATCGCGGCGAACATGAACATCAGCAGCGGCGCATAGATGGCGAACTCCATCGAAACGCTGCCCTTGGTGTTTTCAACGAAGCCGCGCAGCGGCCGCGGAGTCCGGTTGGAAAAGCGGGAAATAAGCGTCAGCATGGCGTTACCTCGGTTCCTGGACAAAGGCAGAGGATGCAATCAGCTGAATGCGGCCGTCTTCGTCCTGTGCAATATGGGAGGCGAGCCCCCAGCTCGGGAAAATCGGATTGAACTTCATGCAGGCCCGCAGGAACATCAGCTCGTTGGACTGGCCGTTTTCAAAGCTGCGCACGGGCTGGGCATCGTCGATGACGTCGATGCAATCCGGCGTCGGATCAATCTCAGCCATGTTGAAGGGGTCCAGGCGGATCATCTCCAGCCGCAGCGAGTCGGAGCAGTTGCTGATGAAGCCTGAGCGGGCGCATATCGCGTCGCGAAGCTGGTCGTGCTGCAGGTCGGCGCCAGTGCTGAGGCGGATGTCGCGGACAGTCTGATCCACGGCGCGCTCCAGCTGTGAATGGCGCAGGTTGATGATGCCGAGTTCGACCGTGGCCAGCAGGATCATAAGGAAGGCTGGGACGATGATGGCAAATTCCATTGTAGCATTGCCATCCTCACGGTGCCGGAACCGGCGCAGGGCGGTTTGGATACGGTGTGTCATTGGGTGAGCCTCAGCTGACGGATGGAAGTCGCAATTGACGAGAAGGCGTCGGTGATCTCCAGGCCATCCACGTCAAAGAAGTGGGCGGGGGAGCTGGCGCAATCTTCGAGTACGGCAATGCCCTTGGAAGGTGCTTCGAAACCGACCGAGTACACGATGACGCCCTGGTCCTTGGTGATGTCACAGATGTGCTTGGTGTGCTGGTCCTTGGCGACACGGTTGTGGAAATACCGGCCTGCGTGGAACCAGTCGGCCCAGGCGCTGCTGCTGAATTCGTAAATGTATTTCGCGATCCAGGCCAGCGAGGCGCGGGCATGCAGTTCCGGGTAAGTCAGGCGGGAAGAGGTGCCTTCTTCGGTGTGGGTCGTGCAGCCATAGTAGTTGCAAGTCTCATAGGTGCCTTCCCCGTAAGGGTGGTCTTCCCAGCGGTTCATGTGCTCCCAGTAGTAGTTCTTGGTGCCGTTGGAATGATACACGGAGTATGCATCCGCAGTGGGGTTGTACCACACGTCTGAGTCGCCTTCCCGGCGCGACGGGTTCACCATGTACTGGTTGGTGTTCTGGCCGTCGGACATCAGCACGATGATCTTCAGCGTGTCGCCGCTGCCATAATCGGTGGGCCGGTCGACGAAGGATGCATCGATCACGCCATCGGCGATCAGGTCATTCACAACGCCGCGGGCCGTCGGGTCCAGCAGGGCGCTGCCCCACTTCATGCCGATATCGATCGAGGTGTTGCCGCTTGCAGTCAGCTTGTCGATATGCTCGTGCAGCAATGCAGCGTTGTTGGTCAGAGGCAGGATCTGGGAGCCGTCCCTTGTCGGGCAAACCGGCGTCGAGATCATGTTCTCTGAGTAGGTGAACGTGTCGAAATGCGCGGTGCGCTCGAGGTTTTCATCGCGGGGCAGCGTGTGTTTGCTGAACTGGTCCTTGATGAAGTTCACGCAGTGAGAATAGTTATGCTCCTGGGTGACATTAGTGTACTTGCTGAGCAGCGCCTCACCCACATTCACCTGGGTGGCGTAAGGGATGATCGAGATCGACAGATTGTCGATGTCGGTGTTCTGCGTAATCTGATCCACAAAACTGTGCGCCGCTGCTTTCAGGTTGACCAGCCGGTTGTTGCGGGACATCGAACCGGAAATGTCGAGCACCATGGAGATTTCGACAGCGCCGATGGTCTCTTCGGCCCGGGAATTCGCATAAACCGGAAGGTCGCCGACGCCGGCAAACTTCAGCAGATGTGCGGGGAAGGTTGCGTTAATCGTGCTCTCAACACTCTTGTAGCCCAGTGACTGTTCCACTTCCGGCTCGCTGTAATAGTCGGCAAGCCCGGCCTTGGTCAGGTATTCCTGAATAACTGTTGCCGGGTCCTGCTGCTGGTCAAGATCGGCAGCTGCGAGAACTGCGCGGTCCAGCGTGTATTGCAGAGTGGTGCGGTCGCGCTCCATTCGCATCAGGTCAACGCCCATACCGCCTGCGGCCAGCATAAGCAGCAATGTAATAATCATGGGCTTCGCCAGAACGCCGTCTTCTTCCCGCAGGAAGCCTTTGACCTTATCCCGGCAGCGCAGAATGAGCGGATTGCTCAGCGCAGTTGAATTCTTGTGGTGCTTACTCATTTAAATACCCCTTTCCGGCTGGGGAACGGGCCAGCTCGGTTTCTGCAGCGGAATTCCATTAATTAATGCTTGGTAAAGTGGGCGGAAATGGGGCGGGAATTGGCCGGAAACTCTCCGATTGTTGCAGCTCCGGGCGTCAATCCCGCGCGATTCCGCGGCGTTGTGGTGCGGGGCGGGACAATCGCTCCTTGGGAAAAGGCGAATCGCGCGCCACATGCCGGGAATTGATTCTTTTTGTCTGCAAAGGGTCAAAAAGGTCGCACTTCTCAAACATCTTTGCATAAAGTGAATGCATCATCGGCAGCGAGTCGATGTTTGATCACGGAGAAATTTTTTATGAGCAGCCGCACAGAGCCGAGCTTCCGCGAGAGCGTGGACCTGATGTTTAACCGGGCAGTGAAACTGATGGACCTGCCGCCGGGGCTGGAGGAGAAGATCAGGGTTTGCAACGCGACCTACACGGTGCGTTTCGGCGTGCGCCTGCGCGGCGCGATGCACACGTTCACTGGATACCGTTCGGTGCATTCGGAGCATATGGAGCCCGTGAAGGGCGGTATCCGCTATGCCACCGGGGTAAACCAGGACGAAGTCGAAGCGCTGGCGGCGCTGATGACCTATAAGTGTGCCTTGGTGGAAGCGCCGTTTGGCGGTTCCAAGGGCGGTTTGTGCATTGACCCGCGCGAGTATGAAGAGCATGAACTGGAGCTGATCACCCGCCGTTTCGCTTATGAGCTGGCCAAGCGCGACCTGATCAACCCGTCGCAAAACGTGCCCGCGCCCGACATGGGAACCGGCGAACGCGAAATGGCCTGGATTGCAGACCAGTATGCGCGGATGAACACCACCGACATCAACGCCAAGGCCTGCGTCACCGGCAAACCGCTTAACGCCGGCGGCATTTCCGGCCGTGTCGAGGCAACGGGCCGCGGGGTGCAGTATGCGCTTCGGGAGTTCTTCCGTTACGAGGAAGACAAGGCTGCCGCAGGTCTGTCCGGGAAGCTGGACGGCAAGCGGATTATTGTGCAGGGCCTCGGCAACGTGGGCTATCACGCCGCTAAATTCCTGTCCGAGGAAGATGGCGCATTGATTACCGGCATCATCGAGCGGGACGGCGGGCTGCACAGTGCTGATGGCCTCGACGTGGAGGCTGTCCGCAACTGGATCGTCAAACACGGCGGCGTGTCGGGCTACCCGGACGCGCAATATGTCGAAGATGGTGCGGTGCTGCTGGAGGAAGAATGCGACATCCTTGTCCCGGCGGCTCTGGAAGGGGTGATCAACCTTTCCAACGCCGAGCGCGTCAAGGCGCCGCTGATCATCGAGGCTGCGAACGGTCCGGTGACCGCCGGCGCGGATGAGATCCTGCGCAAGAAGGGCTGCGTGATCATTCCGGACATGTATGCCAACGCGGGCGGTGTGACGGTGTCCTACTTTGAGTGGGTGAAAAACTTGTCTCACATCCGCTTTGGCCGGATGCAGCGCCGCCAGGAAGAGGCGCGTCACCAGCTGGTGATCGACGAGCTGCAGCGTCTGGATGATGTAATGGGCAATACCTGGTCGATGTCTCCGGACTTCAAGGACAAGTACCTGAAGGGCGCGGGTGAACTGGAACTGGTGCGTTCGGGTCTGGATGACACCATGCGGGCGGCCTACCAGTCGATGCGCGAAGTTTGGCACAGCCGGGACGACGTGACCGACCTGCGCACCGCCGCCTATCTGGTGTCGATCGACAAGGTTGCCAAGAGTTACCACGCCAAGGGTTTGTAATCAGGCGCGGGTCTGTATTGCAGCTGCGGGGCGGAGGGGAACCTCTCCGCCCCGTTTTTTTCGAGCCGGTTCCGCTTAACGTCACAACCCGTCGCAATTAGCACTAGACACAAGTGATCAGTTCGTGTGACTTGCGGCAAAGCCGTGCTGAAGTGCCGCTAATTGAGCCTTGGGGCTAGGAGCAGCACGCGAAAGCGGGTAGCAATGCCGCCAAGACCCGGAACAGATTTTCCCGGGCGGCGGAAGTGATTTGACGGGGAGGGACGACATGCGGTTTTCGGGCTGGCGTGTGCTCAAGGAGGGGCTCACCGGAAACAAGGGGTGGACGCCCCATTGGCGGGACCCTGAACCCAAATCCGAATATGATGTGGTGATCATCGGCGGTGGTGGCCACGGGCTGGCAACCGCCTATTACCTGGCCCAGGAGCACGGCATCACCAATGTCGCGGTGCTGGAAAAAGGCTATCTCGGCGGCGGCAACGTGGGGCGCAACACCACCATCGTGCGCGCCAACTACTATCTGCCGGGCAACTCGGAATTCTACTCCCACTCCCTGAAACTGTGGGAAACCATGGAACAGGACCTGAACTATAACGCGATGATGTCCCAGCGCGGCATCATCAACCTGTTCCACAACGACGGCCAGCGCGACGCGGCGGTGCGCCGGGGCAACTCCATCGTCAACCAGGGCGATGACGCAGAACTGCTGAGCCGCGAGCAGGTGCGCGAGCTGGCGCCGTTCCTGAATTTTGACAGCAACCGCTTCCCGATCATGGGCGGGCTGATGCAGCGCCGGGCGGGCACCGCGCGCCACGATGCGGTGGCCTGGGGATTTGCCCGCGGTGCAGACATGCGCGGGGTGGATCTGATCCAGAACTGCGAGGTGACCGGCATCGACGTGGAAAACGGCAAGGTCGTGGGCGTGCAGACTGCCCGCGGCCCGATCCGTGCCAAGAAGGTGGCGCTGGCTGCGGCGGGCCGCTCCGGCCAGGTGGCGGCGATGGCGGGGCTGACTCTGCCGATCGAAAGCCATGTGCTGCAGGCCTTTGTGTCTGAGGGGCTGAAGCCGATCGTGGACCACGTGATCACCTTTGCCGAGGGGCACCTGTACATCAGCCAGTCGGACAAGGGCGGGCTGGTCTTTGGCAGCTACCTGGATTTCTACAGCTCTTACGCCGCGCGGGGGAACCTGCCGATGGTGGAGCACACGATGGAGAGTTTTGTGGCAATGGTGCCGGCGGTCAGCAAGGCGCGTCTTCTGCGAAGCTGGGGCGGCATCATGGATATGACCCCGGACGGCTCCCCGATCATCGACCATTCGCCGATCGAGGGCCTCTATCTGAACTGCGGCTGGTGCTACGGCGGGTTCAAGGCGACGCCAGGGTCGGGCAGCGTGTACGCGCATCTGATAGCAACGGACCGCCCGCACGGGGCGGCCACGAAGTTCAAGCTCGACCGTTTCCGTAGCGGCGTTGGCCTGATGGATGAGGAGGGGACCGGTGCGCAGCATAACCTGCACTAAGCGTTTGGAGCACGCCGGGCATGCCTCCGGCGGGAGTATTTTCGCAAAGAAGAAGGAGCGCCGGTCATGAGAATTACCTGTCCGCTCTGCGGCGAGAGGGACCGCCGCGAATTCTATTACAAGGGTGCGGCGCTGGTGCGTCCGGCCGAAGGCGCGGATCTGGATGCCTGGCATGAGTATGTGAACCTGCGGGAGAACCCGGCCGGGCCGCTGGATGAGCTTTGGTATCACGAAATGGGCTGCAATGCCTGGCTGAAAGTCGCCCGCAATACCGCGACCCATGAGATTCTGGACGTGCAATTGGCCTCCGAAGCCGGGCTGGGAGGTGAGAAATGAGACTTCCCGGGAAAGGTCTGAACCAGGGCGCCAAGCCGATCACCTTTGCCTTCAACGGCCGCCACATGATGGGGCTGGCAGGCGACACGCTGGCGGCGGCGCTGTTGGCAAATGATGTGCACCTGGTGGGGCGGTCGTTCAAGTACCACCGCCCGCGCGGGGTGCTGACCGCAGGCAGCGAAGAGCCGAACGCGCTGGTGACCATTGGCACCGGCGGCCAGCAGGACCCGAACGTGCGCGCTACCCAGCAGGAACTGTTTGAAGGGCTGGAGGCGCGCAGCCAGAACTGCTGGCCCACGGTCGAGCGCGACGTGATGGCGTTGAACGATCTTGCCGCGCCGTTCTTTGGTGCGGGGTTCTACTACAAGACCTTCATGTGGCCGGCGGCGTTCTGGGAGAAGGTCTATGAGCCGCTGATCCGCAATGCGGCAGGCCTTGGCGCGCTGTCGGGCGAGGCGGATCAGGACCGCTATGAGAAGGCCTTTGCCTTCTGCGACGTGCTGGTGATCGGCTCCGGTCCGGCGGGGCTGATGGCAGCGCTGACCGCGGGCCGGGCCGGGGCGGATGTGATCCTGGCAGAGGAAGACAGCCGCATGGGCGGCCGCCTGCTGGCAGAGCGCGAGGAGATCGGCGGCAAGCCGGGCCATGAATGGGCGGCAGAAGTGCTGGCCGAGCTGGAGGCGATGAACAACGTGCGGCTGATGACCCGCACCACCGTCACCGGCGCCTATGACCAGGGCACCTACGGAGCGCTGGAGCGGGTCTCGCATCATCTGCCGCGGCGGCATTCGCTGAAGGGCAGCCATCTGCCGCGCGAATGCTTTTGGCGGATTGCGGCCAAACACGCGGTGCTGGCGGCGGGCGCCATCGAGCGCCCGGTGGCCTTCCGCGACAACGACCGGCCCGGCATTATGATGGCGGGCGCGGTGCGTGCCTATCTGAACCGCTGGGGCGTGGCGCCCGGCGAGCGGGTGACGCTGTTTGCCAACAACGACCAGGCGCACCGCACAGCGCGCGACCTGCATGACGCTGGCGTGCATATCGCGGCGGTTATCGACAGCCGCCATGAGGCGCCGGATGGCGGACCTTATCAGGTGATCAAGGGCGCGCAGGTTTGCGGCTCCGCCGGCCGCCAGCGGCTGGAGAGCATCACCGTGCGCTCGGTCAAGGGCGAGGAGAAGATCCAGACCGACTGCCTGGCGATGTCCGGGGGCTGGAACCCGTCTGTGCATCTGACCTGCCATTTGAACAGTCGGCCTGTTTGGAAGCGCGAGGCGCTGGCCTTTGTGCCGGCGGATGGCGCCGTTCCCGGCATGGTCACAGCCGGCGCCTGCAACGGCACTTTCTCCACCGCAGGCGCAATACGCGAAGGCGCGGAGGCTGCCGCCAAGGTGCTGGAGGCGCTGGGCCTGAAATCAGCTGCCGCCGATCTGCCGGAGGTTGAGGATGATCCCTACCGCATCGCCGCGCTGTGGGCGGTGCCGGGCAAGGGACGCGCCTGGCTCGACTTCCAGAACGACGTGACCGTCAAGGATGTGAAACAGGCAGCGGTGGAGAACTTCCGCTCTGTCGAGCATATGAAACGCTATACCACCCAGGGCATGGCGACCGATCAGGGCAAGAACTCCAACGTTGCCGCGCTGGCAGTGCTGGCGGATGCAACCGGGCGGACAATCCCCGAGACCGGCACCACCACCTTCCGCCCGCCGTTTGTGCCGGTGTCCATCGGTGCGATGGGGGCGGGGGCCACGGATGAGGGCTTCAAGCCGCAGCGCTTCCTGACCTCGCATGGCGAGAGCGAAACCCGCGCGGCGCATCAGCTGGAGGTGGGCCTGTGGTACCGCGCTGCCTATTTCCCGAAACAGGGCGAAACCAACTGGCGTCAGTCCTGCGACCGCGAGGTCACGCTGGTGCGCAAGGCAGTTGGCATCTGCGATGTTTCAACCCTGGGCAAAATCGACATCCAGGGTGCCGACGCGGGCAAGTTCCTCGACTTCCTCTACACCAACACCTTCAGCACCCTGAAGGTCGGCAAGGTCCGCTATGGGCTGATGCTGCGCGAGGACGGTTTTGTCATGGATGACGGCACCACTGCGCGGCTCGGCGAGAACCATTTTGTGATGACCACCACCACCGCCGCAGCAGGGCAGGTGATGGCGCATATGGAGTTTGTCTCTCAGGCGCTGTACCCGGAATGGGATGTCCGCTTTACCTCGGTGACCGAGCAATGGGCGCAGTTTGCCGTCGCCGGCCCCAAGTCGCAGGAGCTGTTGAACGGGCTGCTGGACGAGGACGTGAACGGCGAGACCTGGCCCTTCATGGGCTGCGGCGAAGCGACCGTGCTGGGCGTCAAGGGACGGCTGTTCCGGATATCCTTCTCGGGCGAGCATGCCTATGAGGTGGCCGTGCCCGCGCGCTATGGCGAGGCCCTGTTCCGCGAGCTGCTGAAGCGGGCCGAGGCGATGGGCGGCGGTGCCTATGGCATGGAAGCGCTCAATGTGCTGCGGATCGAGAAGGGGCTGATTACCCACGCCGAGATCAACGGCACCGTGACAGCCTTTGACCTCGGCCTGCAGGGGATGATGTCCAACAAGAAAGACTTCCTGGGCAAGGCGATGTCCGCGCGCGAGGGCCTGATGGCCGAGAACCGGATGCGCCTGGTGGGCTTGAAACCCGTGGGTGCGGCCAAGGAGATCACCGCCGGGGCGCATCTGTTCACGCCGGGCGACCCGGTGGAGCGGATTTATGACCAGGGCTATGTGACCTCGGCCGGGTATTCGCCGACGCTGGGGCATCCGATTGGCCTGGCTTTCCTGAAAGAAGGGCCGGAGCGGATTGGCGAGACCGTGCGCCTGGTCGACCATATGCGCGGAGCAGATACCCTGTGCGAGGTCGTTTCGCCTGTGTTCTTTGACCCGGAAGGAGAACGTGCCCGTGGCTGAGCTGATTGCAAAGAGCCCCTGTGAGGGGCTGGTTCCGGCAACCATCGGCGGTATGAGCCTGACCGAGGAACACCCCGGCAGTATGTGGGCCGTGGCGCCCTTCAAGGGTCAGGAAAAGGCGCTGAGCAAGGCGCTGGAGACAGCCCACGGCATGGCGTTCCCGGCGCCGAACCGCGCCACCGGCAAGGCGGGCAGCCGGGCTGTCTGGTTTGGCCGGGACATGGCACTGCTGATTGGGCCTGCGCCCGACGCCGGTCTGGCCAAGCACGCCGCGCTGACAGACCAGAGCGATGCCTGGGCCGTGGTTAAGCTGGAAGGAGCAGGCACCGAGGACGTGCTGGCGCGGCTTGTGCCGGTCGATATGCGTAACCAGGTCTTCAAGCGCGGCCACACCGTGCGGGCGGAACTCAAGCACATGATGGCCTCGGTGACCCGTACCGGCCAGCAGGCGTTTCAGATCATGGTGTTCCGCTCGATGGCAAAGACGCTGGTGCATGATCTGAAAACAGCCATGGAAGCCGTCGCGGCGCGAGGGTAATCTTCGGGAATCACCAACTGATTCCCGGAGCGCATCTATGATCCGCATCGCCCTTGCAGCCGCCTTGCTGGCGGCGCCGGCCTATGCTTCTGAAACCAAAGAAGAAAGCTGCAAATACCAGGGCCAGGTCATGGCCGCAGTGCAGCAGGCGCGGCTGGACCGGGTGAAGCAGGAAGAGGTGGAGCAGGCCGTTCTGGACAGCGAGCCGGAATGGCCTGAAGCCTATTCCAAAGCGATCCCGCAGCTTACGAGCCACGTTTACGCGATGAAGCGGCGCGACCTTAAGGAGACCGACCTTGGCGCGCTGTTCGAACAGCAGTGCCTGCAGAACTGGGATCAGATCCAGGCGATGCAGAAACAGCTGAAGTCGAACTGATATGTCCCTGCCGCCCGGTTTTCTGGATGAACTGCGCACCCGCATCAGCATTTCTGATGTCGTCGGGCGCAAGGTTATGTGGGATCAGCGCAAGTCGCAGCCGGGCAAGGGCGACTATTGGGGGCCGTGTCCGTTTCACCATGAAAAGACTGCGTCCTTCCATGTGGAGGACCGCAAGGGATTTTATTATTGCTTCGGCTGCCACGCCAAGGGCGACGCGCTGAAGTTTGTCCAGGAAACTGAGAACGTCGGTTTCATGGAAGCCGTGGAAATCCTGGCAGGCGAAGCGGGCATGGAAATGCCCAAGCGCGATCCCCGCGCGCAGGAAAAGCAGGACCGCCGGACGCTGCTGGCCGATGTGATGGAGCAGGCGGTGCAGTTCTTCCGCCTGCAGCTGAAAACCAATGCCGCACAGGATGCGCGCGCCTATCTGCAGCGGCGGGGGTTGACGGCGCAGGCGCTGGACCGCTGGGAGATCGGCTTTGCTCCTGACGGCTGGCAGAATCTGTGGGATGCCTTGCGCGGCAAAAACGTGCCCGAGGACCTGATCATCGGGGCGGGGCTGGCCAAGCCGTCGAACAAGGGCGGCAAACCCTATGACACCTTCCGCAACAGGATCATGTTCCCGATCCGCGATGCACGCGGCCGGGCAATTGCCTTTGGCGGCCGGGCAATGGACCCGAACGACAACGCCAAATACCTGAACTCGCCCGAGACTGAGCTGTTCGACAAGGGCCGCAGCCTTTACAATCACGGGCCTGCGCGGGCCGCCTCGGGGCGCGGCTCCACCCTGGTTGTGGCCGAGGGCTATATGGATGTGATTGCGCTGGCAGAGGGCGGCTTCCAGTCCTCCGTGGCGCCGCTCGGCACCGCCATTACCGAAAACCAGCTGCAGATGCTGTGGCGGATGTCGGATGAGCCGATCATCGCGCTGGAT
Organism: Leisingera sp. ANG59; assembly: GCF_013317235.1. Classification (GTDB taxonomy): domain Bacteria; phylum Pseudomonadota; class Alphaproteobacteria; order Rhodobacterales; family Rhodobacteraceae; genus Leisingera. Next base: position 141,349 of record NZ_WLCM01000004.1, read on the forward strand.
GGCGACACCGCGGGCATTCGCGCCGCGATGCGGCTGATCGACTTGGCGCTGCCCTTGCTGGAGGCGGGCAAGTCGCTGCGCTTTGCCATTATGCCGGAGGGCAAGGACCCGGACGACATGATCCGCAGCGAAGGGCCGGAAGCGGTGCAGGCGGTGCTGGATCAGGCGATCCCGATGGTCAAGCTGCTGTGGCAGCGCGAGACCGAGGGCAAGGTCTTCGACAGCCCCGAGCGCAAGGCGGCGCTCGACAAGGCCTTGCGGGAAAAGATCCGGCTGATCCGCGATCCCTCGATCCGCAAGCATTACGGCGACGACATCAAGGAACTGCGCTGGCAGCTGTTCCGCGGCAACCGGGACAGCGGCAGCTACCAGCAGCGGGGCGGCAAGGGCGGGGGCTTCCGCGATGGCGCCCGCGCGCCCTGGAAACCAGGAAAGGGATTTGGCCCGATACCGCAGCCGCGCGCAACTACACGCTCCTCTCTGGTGGCGGGTTCAGATGATGAATCCTTTGCCGCCATGCGCGAGGCAGTGATCCTGGCCACGGCCATCATCACACCTGAAGTGATCCCGGAATTCGAAACCAGCCTGGAGCGCCTGCAATGCGCCGATCCGGACTTGGCAGCCTTGCGCGACATGGTGCTGCGCCACGGCATCAGCGCACCGGAGCGGCTGCGTGAGGAAATCGATTGGTCTTTGGGGCCTCATGCCCTTGAAAACCTCTTTGCCCTTCGCCACGTTGCAATCATCCCATGCCTGCGCAAACCCGGCGATACCGAACTGGCCAGCATGACGCTGGCCGAAGAGCTTGCAAAACTCGAAGCGCTGCGCGGGCTGGATGCGGAACTGGCAGAAGCCGAAGAGGATTTGCATGGCCTTGCAGATGAAGCGCTGACATGGCGGCTGCGGCAGGCGGCAGAGGCCAAGAACAAGGCCCTGCGCAGCGAAAATGAGGACAAAGCGACGTATGACGTGGGCAAAAACGGCGCCCGGCTCAACCGGGATGAGCGCGACGCCTTTGGTGCCCTTTTGGACCGGATCGGCTTTTCCGAGAAGTAACACGTGGGAGTGATTCTGCGTTTTGCTAAGGAAGAGCACAGGAAAATTGGGTAAACGGGGTGACGAATCAGATGATCGCGCTAATGATTCGCTCAGCGAATCGCCCCGCAGCCCCTGAGTAGGAGCATTTAATGGCCGCCAAAGACACCGACGACCGCAAACCTGACGATCAGGACGCCGAAATCTCCCTTGATATGAGCCAGGCTCAGGTCAAGAAGATGATCGCGGAGGCCCGCGAGAAAGGCTACATCACCTACGATCAGCTCAATCAGGTTCTGCCGCCGGACCAGGTCAGCTCGGAACAGATCGAAGACGTGATGTCGATGCTCAGCGAAATGGGCATCAACATCATCGAGGACGAAGAGGCCGAGGAAGAAGAGAACAAGGGCACCACTGACCTTGTGACCACCGAAGGCCCACGCGAGGTTGCGCTGGCGGGTGCCCAGACCGAGAAGCTGGACCGCACCGACGACCCGGTGCGCATGTACCTGCGCGAGATGGGTTCGGTCGAGCTCTTGAGCCGCGAAGGCGAGATCGCCATTGCGAAACGAATCGAGGCGGGCCGCAACACCATGATCGCGGGCCTCTGTGAAAGCCCGCTGACCTTCCAGGCGATCACCATCTGGCACGACGAACTTCTGTCCGAGGACATCCTGCTGCGCGACGTCATCGACCTGGAGGCCACCTTCGGCAACCAGCTGGACGAGGACGGCGAAGAGGAAGAGCCGGTTGTCGACACTTCCGCCGTGGCAGCGGCCAAACCGGCCAAGGAAGAAGGCCCGGAGCTGGACGCCGACGGCAACCCGATTGCCAGTGATGATGACGACGACGAAGACGATCAGGCCAACATGTCGCTGGCCGCGATGGAAGCCGCGCTCAAGGACCGGGTTCTGGTCACGCTGGAGCGGATCTCCACTGACTTTGCCGAGCTCAGCGAAATGCAGGACAGCCGGATCTCGGCAACTCTGAACGAGGACGGCTCCTTCAGCAGCGAAGACGAGGCGCGCTATCAGTCGCTGCGCTCGGAAATCGTCGAGCTGGTGAACGGCCTGCACCTGCACAACAACCGTATCGAAGCGCTGATCGACCAGCTTTACGGCATCAACCGCCGCGTCATGCAGATCGACAGCTCGATGGTGAAACTGGCTGACCAGGCCCGCATCAACCGCCGCGAGTTCGTGGACGCCTACCGCGGCCGCGAGTTGGACCCGAACTGGCTGTCCGACATGGGCGAGAAGCCGGGCCGCGGCTGGCAGATGTTCATCGAACGCTCCACCGACAAGGTTGAGGAGCTGCGCGCCGACATGGCCCAGGTGGGCCAGTATGTCGGTCTGGATATCTCTGAGTTCCGCCGCATTGTGCAGCAGGTCCAGAAGGGCGAGAAGGAAGCCCGTCAGGCCAAGAAGGAAATGGTCGAGGCCAACCTGCGCCTGGTGATTTCCATCGCCAAGAAATACACCAACCGTGGCCTGCAGTTCCTGGACCTGATCCAGGAGGGCAACATCGGCCTGATGAAGGCGGTGGACAAGTTCGAATACCGCCGCGGCTACAAGTTCTCGACCTATGCGACTTGGTGGATCCGTCAGGCCATCACCCGCTCCATCGCGGATCAGGCCCGGACCATCCGGATTCCGGTCCACATGATCGAGACCATCAACAAGCTGGTACGCACCGGCCGCCAGATGCTGCACGAGATCGGCCGCGAGCCGACTCCGGAAGAACTGGCCGACAAGCTGCAGATGCCGCTGGAGAAGGTCCGCAAGGTGATGAAGATCGCCAAGGAGCCGATCTCGCTCGAAACCCCGATCGGCGACGAGGAAGATTCGCAGCTGGGCGATTTCATCGAGGACAAGAATGCCGTGCTGCCGCTCGACAGCGCCATTCAGGAAAACCTCAAGGAAACCACGACTCGGGTTCTGGCCTCGCTCACCCCGCGTGAGGAAAGGGTTCTGCGGATGCGGTTCGGCATCGGCATGAACACCGACCACACGCTGGAAGAAGTCGGCCAGCAGTTCAGCGTGACCCGTGAACGGATCCGCCAGATCGAGGCGAAGGCGCTCCGGAAGCTGAAGCACCCCAGCCGAAGCCGCAAACTGCGTTCGTTCCTGGATCAGTAAGTCAGAAGGCGCCCCACGGGGCGCCTTTTCATTTGTTAAGGAGCAGTGTTTTGCGTATTTTCCTGTCCGGCTTAATTTTTCTGGCATTCAGCACGCCGGTTCAGGCTTGCCCCGAAGGCTCCGAGACCCTGGTCTCCTGCACATTTGGCGGTGGATCAAAGGCGCTGACAACCTGTCTGCACGGGAAACAGGCAACCTATGCATTCGGAGCGCCAGGGCGGCAGCCGGAACTGTCAATGAAGCGGCATGTCCGGGATGTCGGTTTGACTCCATGGCCAGGCATCGGCGGGTCAATCTGGGAGGAAGTCATCTTCAGCAACGGCGATGCCCGCTACATCGTTTACTACAGTGTCTCAAAGGATCCCGGAGCGCTTACACCTATGGAAGGTGGAGTGATTGTCGAAAGTAACGGCAGCGAATTGGCGCATCTGCGGTGTGATGCCGGAACCGTGGACAGCGGCTACCCTTTGCCGCTGTTTGACGCAAAAGTCGCGGCAGGGCAGGAATACTCCCTGGAAACGGGGGAGTGGGAATAGGTGAAAGTCAAATCGTCAAGCCCGGACCCGGAGTACCAGAACCTTATTGTCTTCGATGGCGAATGCGCGCTGTGCGCCGGCTTCTTCCGCTTCATGCTGCGCCATGACCGGGCCGGCAGGTTTGCCTTTGCCACCGCGCAATCGCCGCTGGGGCAGCAGCTCTACAGTGATCTGGGCCTGCTCGCGGATGATTTTGAGACCAACCTGGTGATCGTTGACGGCCGCTCCCATCAACGTCTTGACGCCTTTGCCGCGGCAATGCGGGCGCTGCCGTGGCCCTGGCAGATGCTGTCTGTCTGCCGGTTCCTGCCTGGGTGGCTCAAGGATCCGCTGTACGTCAGTATTGCCCGCAACCGCTACCGCCTGTTCGGACGGAGTGACACTTGCATGATCCCCGGTCCCGAAGTCCGCGCCCGCTTTGCCCGCGGGGGGTATGGCCGATGAGGGACGCTTTTGGTGAAATCATCGCCGCGAAAACTCTGCAGGTGCCGCCGACGCTGATGCGGTTTCATGCAGAACCGCCGGAACGCAGCTTTGGCGTGGTACGTGTCGAGGGCGGCACCCGCTGGGCGAAGCTGCTGGCCCGGCTTGCAGGATTCCCGCCGCCGATGCCGCAGACCCGGTTCCGGCTTGACGTCACACCGCAGGGAAACGGTCATGTCTGGCGGCGTGTTTTCGGCAGGCATCAGACCCGGTCGTTCCTGCGCTATGATGCGCGCCGGGGCCGTGCGCTGGAGCGCTTTGGCCCGGTCGAGCTGGAGCTTTCAGTCCGGATGCAGCAGGGCGCACTGATGGTTTCGGTAGAAAAAGCCCGCTTGTTCGGACTTGCGCTGCCACGGGCTCTGTGCCCCGAAAGCGCGTCCATGGAATTTGAAACGCAGCAGGGGCACCTGGGGTTTGACATCTCCGCCAGCTTGCCAAAGATCGGCCAGCTGGTGCGCTACACCGGCCACATTGAGCTGCCGGAACTGAACCTTCGGCGTTAACCATTTGCTAACCGTAGCGTTGCCCGTTTGCGGCCCGCGCCATAAACTCGCAGCATCCGCATTTACCTTCCGGGGGGAAGAAGATGTCTGCACATGCCGATTTGAATGGAGCGCTGGATGCGCTGCAGGGAAAACTCCAGTCGCTGAACAACTTGGTGCGCGCCAACCAGTTCATGGTGGAGGCGATGGCCAGCCAGGGCGACGCTCTGAAACAGATGAGCAGCGACCGAACAAAGGACATGCTGCGCCATCAGGCCCGGGCTCGGTTTCATCCCGAAACCGGAACTGCACCTGATGCAGCGGTTCTGGCCATTCTCGAAGAAGTACTAGCTGTTCAGCAAGAGAGTGCAGAGATCATTCCCTTTCCTGTCCGGGCCTGACACTTGCAGGCACACATCTGCGGGAGGTTGCCGCCAAATCCTTGATCGCCCCTTGGAGGCAAAGAGCTCATTCCCTATGTTGAAATGAACTTAGGGAAATTGCGGATGAAAAACCTCATTGCTGCCGCTGTGCTGGCTTGCGCCTTCGCCGCTCCCGCTGCTGCAGATACCTTCCTTGGCAACCGTGGTGTGCGTGTTCTGCCGGTCAACGATATCGTCTTCGAGGTGGTGCCGGGCCGTTCTGGTGGCACTTGGGACTATTGGTGCGCCGCGGCGCAATATGCCCGCCGGGTATTGGGGGCGAAATGGACCGACCGCTACTACGTGGTGCGCGGGCGGGACGTCAGCGTCACCACGGGGCGCCGGTCTTCAGTGCAATTCACACTTAAACCAGAGCAGGCAGGTGTACCTGCCAAGACGGGCTGGCTGTCGCTGGGTTTCCGTTCTGGCGAGAGTCTGTCTGTGCAGCAGGGGTATGGGTACTGCGTGCAGGCGCCGGCGCTGTAGTTCCAGCCCGGGCGCGGTGCGGTGCGGAGTTCACTGCCAGCCACAGCATTGTGCGGCTGCTGCGAGAGAGCGCAGGATATTCTGGTCACAACCTTTTGGGCTGGGTTTCCTCGGCAGCCAGCAGAAAGATGCCGTCTGTATGCCCCAAGTATTTGTGATAATTTGGAATTTCCAGGGCGCGTGTAGCGGTGCCCTGCGTCGTCTTGGCTTGAAGCCTAAGGACGGTTCTGCCCGCACACCAGTGTGAATGGCCTGTGCTTCGGATTTCCTTACCCTGAAAGCAGGGCGCAGCGTTTTGCGTCTCGTTGAAAGAAAGGGTGCCGCCATGAAACCTGCCTCCGCAACTGCAATCGCCGTCACGATCCTGGCACTCGGGCTGTCCGGCAGTGCCGAAGCCAATGCCAGCCGCCACAGCATACGAGTTAATCCAATGCCGGGCGGCATATTCGAAGTGATACCTAAAACTGGAAACGGTTACTTGTTCTGGTGCGGCGCCGCTGACTATGCCCACCGCGTTATAGGGGCACCATGGAATGCCAGCTTGCACATATCACGCGGTCTGGGACCAAGTGAAACCACGGGGCGCAGGTCCGCGGTTCAATTCACGCTGGATACAAGTTTGGCCCAAACGCCTCCGCCGGGCGGTTACGGGTCTGTTAACAGCCTGCAAGCTGGTGATACAATGAGTGTTCAGAGAGCGTTTGATTATTGTTTTGTGCCGTTCGGACGGCCGTGAAGTTATTGTGATCCACGGCCATTCCGGATGGCGGAATAGGAGGTTGAGATGACCTGCAAGAGACTGTGGCTGTCTGGAATGCTGGCATTGGTTTTGTCCGTGCCGGTGCCAGCGTCCGCTTGGAGGGCGATGAACCGCAATGAAGTGCTGCCGGTCTCCGAGGGGGTTTGGGAAGTGGTGGCCCGGAGCCGCTCCGGCGCCCAAGACTACTGGTGCAGCATTGCCGACTTTGCCATCCGCCAGCTGAGAGCGCCGGTGAACCAGCGGATTTACGTCTGGCGCGGAGAGGGGCCGTCGGTGAACCGGCCTGGCCGCAAAGCGGTGCAATTTGCTTTTGGCCTGCCGCCGGGGGTTCCGGACCGCTCAGGCAGCCTGTCGCTCAATGTGCGCGAAGCAGGGGACAGCCTGCGGGTAACCTCGGCGCAGAACTATTGCTATGACCGGCTGCCCGGGCGCGACCGCTGGCTGCCGTAACAAGCGGAGGCCGCAGGTATAGGGTTGCCTGAACGGCTTACGAAGGCCAGAAAAGCCTCATGCAGCATGACTTCACCATTCCGACGCGCGGGCAGGGGCTTTATGAATTTACCCGCGAAGTGACGGCCTGGGTGGCGGCAAGCGGTTACCGGGACGGGCTGTTGACGCTGTTTGTCCGCCACACGTCCTGCTCATTGCTTATCCAGGAAAATGCCGACTCTGAGGTGCAGGGGGATCTGCGGGCGTTTTTTGCCCGCCTGGTGCCGCCGTCGTCCGATCCGTCGATGACATACTTGCGTCACACCTATGAAGGGCCGGACGACATGCCTGCTCATATCAAGGCTGCGATGATGCCTGTCAGCCTGTCGATTCCGGTGCGCAGCGGCGCAGCGATGCTGGGCACTTGGCAAGGTATCTACCTGTTTGAACACCGCGATGCGCCGCACCGGCGGCAGGTTGCCGCACACTTGGCCTGAACCTCTTTATCTAGCGGCGGAAAATGCCCCCTACCCAAATTATGGAGGGTCGCCTATAGTTGTGGATAACCGGAGAAATTCCGGCACAAAAAGCAGGCTGACAGGATTGAGGGAGCAGGCGGATGCGCTGCCCATTTTGCGGAAATATCGACACCCAGGTCAAGGATTCACGCCCCGCCGAGGATCATGTTTCGATCCGCCGGCGCCGGTTCTGCCCGGCCTGCGGCGGCCGTTTCACCACCTATGAGCGGGTCCAGCTGCGTGACCTGGTGGTGATCAAGACCAATGGCAAGCGCGAGGATTTCGACCGCGACAAGCTGGAGCGCTCGATCCGCATCTCGATGCAGAAACGCCCGATTGAGCCGGAGCGCATCGACCAGATGATTTCAGGCATCGTGCGGCGGCTGGAAAGCATGGGCGAGACCGATATTCCCTCCAAGAAAATCGGTGAGATCGTGATGGAGGCGCTGGCCCGGATCGATACCGTGGCCTATGTGCGATTTGCCAGCGTGTACAAGAATTTCCAGGCGGCTGACGACTTCGAGGATTTTGTTCACGAGCTGCGCCCGCCGGTGGCCCCGGAAGAATAATGGACACAGATCACCGTTACATGGCGCTGGCGCTGTCCCTGGGGCGGCGCGGGCAGGGCAATTGCTGGCCGAACCCGGCCGTTGGCTGCGTCATCGTGCAGGGCGGCCGGATTGTGGGCCGCGGCTGGACCAAGCCGGGCGGCCGCCCGCACGCCGAGACCGAGGCGCTGGCGCAGGCCGGGGAAGCCGCCCGCGGCGCCACCGCCTACGTGACGCTTGAGCCTTGTTCCCATCAGGGCGAAACGCCGCCATGCTCTCAAGCGCTGATCGACGCAGGGGTGGCGCGGGTTGTTGCTGCGATCGGGGACAGCGATCCGCGGGTTTCCGGCCAGGGCATCCGTATGCTGCGCGATGCAGGCATCAGGGTGGACACTGGCGTCTGGGGCGCCCAGGCGGCGCGCGATCATGCCGGATTTTTCCTGAAAACCGAGCAGGGCCGCCCGCTGGTGACCCTGAAGCTGGCCAGCAGCTTTGACGGCCGCATTGCCACCGGATCGGGGCAAAGCAAATGGATCACCGGGCCGGAGGCGCGCCGTGCGGTGCACGCGATGCGCGCCCGCCACGATGCGGTGATGGTCGGCGGCGGCACGGCGCGGGCGGATGATCCCTCGCTGACGGTGCGCGATCTGGGGGTGGAGCATCAGCCGGTGCGGGTGGTGATCTCGCGTCATCTGGACCTGCCGCTGATGGGCCAGCTGGCCCGCACTGCCAAGGACGTGCCGGTATGGCTGTGCCACGGCCACGGCGCCGATCAGGAACGTATCCGCGCCTGGGAGGGGCTGGGCGCCAGACTGATTCCCTGCGCATCGCACGGTGTGCAGCTGGATGCCGGCGATATTCTGCAGCAGCTCGGCGCTGCCGGGCTCACCAGGGTGTTCTGCGAAGGCGGCAGTGCGCTAGCGGCGTCGCTGCTGGCCTTTGACCTGGTGGATGAGCTGATCGGCTTCACCGCTGGTCTTGGCATCGGGGCTGAAGGGCTGCCCTCGATCGGCGCGCTGGGCATCGGCCGGCTGGAGGAAGCACCGCGCTTCGAATTGGTTGAATGCCGGCTTATCGGCAAGGATATCCTGCACCGCTGGACCCGGGCACTGCGCTGAGCACAGTATTTTCAAGCGTCAATCAGGTGTCAACCGGACCCGCTTTAGCGCCACAGATGGGCGTAAGTGGCAAACAGCCCCTGCAGCTTGAACAGCAGCCGGTTGCTGAGGCCCGGATGCGGCAGACGGCCCTCGCGCAGGCGCATGACCGCAACTTCCGGCGGGCAGGGCTGGCCGGTCACCGGATCGAAGTAGCGGGGATAGTCGATCAGGGTTGCGTGGGCGAGACCCAGTAGCGGCACCTGCGCCTGCCGCCAGGAGGGGGCCGGCGCCAGGTCGGCAGTGAGCCCCCAGCCAGCATAGAATGGCGTTCCCAGCGTGGTCACCTTCACCCCGCGCAGCAGTGCCTCGAATCCCAGGAGCGAAGTCATTGTCCAGACTTCCTCCACTTCACCAAGCAGCGCCATCGGGTCTGCCTGTCTGGCAACAACGTCGGCCAGCCCTTCTGCCGCAACCCGGCCTTTGCGCAGGCCTGCCTCCACATCCGGGTGCGGCTTGTAGACGATCACTGCCTCCGGGTTGGCCGCCCGCACGGCGCGCAGAAGATCCAGGTTGGTCCGGACTCCGCCGGCGCCGCAGAGGATCGAGGCGTCGTCCTCCACCTGGCCCGGCACCAGGATGCGGCGGCCTGCGGGCAGGGCCGGGGTGGCGCCGCCGAGATTGTATTTGGAAACACCATCCCTAATCAGCGATTGAACCAGGCGCTCGGCTCGCAGCTCCTCTGCCTGGGTCATGTTCACGCGGCGTGCTATCAGCGCGTCCAGATCCGAGGGCGTGCGCGGGTCATAGTAGATCCCCCGGTGGTCGGTCACTAGCGACAGGGGCGGCACCAGCTCTGCGCCCAGGCCGCGCGACCGCAGGAAGCCGTCCTCCACCTGCACCGCACCGGCATGGCCCTCCGAGGCCTTGCCAGCCCAGACCATCCGCCTGCGGCCGCTGGCCTGTGCCTTGGCGGGGACGTCGGTGAACAGCACCCGCTTTTCCGAGCCAAAGAATTTTTGCAGCGGCTTGCGCTTCCACAGCCGCATGCCGGCGGCCGCCCAGCCATGGTGGTCTTGTCTCCAGGCCCGTGCCAGGGCCTCCAGGCTGTCCAGCACTGTTTCCAGTTCGCACAGTTCATCCCGGAACGGGTCGTACCATTTGGGGTATAGGATCATCGCCGCCGCAAACAACTGCGCCCGGGTCAGACGCCGCTGCCGCCGGGGCGGCGGGGCGTCGTCCACGCTCAGCCCCCAGCCCGCATAAAACGGCTGCCCGAACACCCGCGGTTTGTGGCCCGCCAGAATCGCCTCGAATCCCAGCTGCGATGAAACTGTGTAAACCCCGACCGCCCCCTCCAGCAGCGCCCACGGGGAGACACTGCCCGTAAACAGTTCCACACGCCCATGCGCATCATCGGCATCGTAGTACCCCGCACGGAAGCCGCGCAGCGTCTCGGGGTGGGTTTTAATCAGCACCCGCGCACCGGGATGCTCCTCTTGTGCAAATGCCAGCATCTCCAGGAAACGCGCCCGGTCCGCGCGTGAGGCGGTGACGGAAGCATCATCGCGTGCCTGATCCGCAACCAGCACATAGCCGGGCGCAGGCACTGGTTCCTCGGGATTAAAAGCGTTGTACTTGCTGAGATGCGCGTCCTTGAGGCGGGCAATCGCATCACGTGCCCGGCGCATCAGATGCGCGTCATCCAGCGGGTGGCTGGCCAAAAGCTGCTCCAGATCCGACGGCACGCCAGCATCGAAATGCACTCCTGCCCGGTCCAGAAGCAGCCCCGTGGGTGGCTCCCCGGCGCGGCCGGGATTTACCGAGCGCAGGAAGGCGTCCTCCACCCGCAAGAGCCCGCAGCCGCGGCGTTCGGCCACCGCAAGGCCGCGTTGCGCAGTGGGCGAGGCGCCCCAGATGCCGACCAGATCCTCCGGCCGGGGCAGGCCCAGCCGGATATCATAGCCTGACAGCTGCAGAATCCGCCGCACCCGGCGCTGGGTCAGAAAGCCGCCGTTGTAAACAAAAAGCCGGGACGCATTGTTCCCGGCTTCCTGGCGGCCTGCTCTCAGGCTCATGCTGCCTTAGCCGCTAACCGCTGAGGACGTGCTGGCCAGAGAGCCCACCGGGGCCAGCAGCAGCGAGATGGTCTTGGTCCACTGGGCGTAGGGTGCTTCAGTCACATAAAGCGTGTCGTCGTCGCGGATCACAAAATCGCGGGCCATAAACAGCCCATTCGGCTGTGTCAGGTTCAGCACGTAGACCATCCGCTGCGCGCCGATCAGATCATCCCGGCCCAGCACCTGGTTGGCAATCTCGGCAGGCTCATTGCGCAGCACGAACACGCCGGTAGGGTCTGCGGCCGTGGAGATCAGGCCGCCGACCTGGGCAATGGCTTCCAGCGCCGACAGGTCCTGGCTTTCAAACGGCACCCGCGCTTGGGCCGATGTTGCGCCCAAGGCAGTGAAGGAGCGTGTGTCTTCCTCGACCAGAATGCGGTCACCGCCGCGCAAGGCCACGTCCAGTTCCGGGTGGTCAAACAGGTCCTGGAACCAGATCTTTCCCTTTTCCCGGCCCCGGATCACGGTGACCTGGGCAATTTCAGGCTGGATCGTCACGCCACCAGCCTGAGCCAGCATTGCCGACAGGGTTCGGGTCGGGCGCTCGATCGGATAGACGCCCTGCGCGCCCACAGAACCGGTCAGGCTGACCGTGGCACCATCCCCTGCCAGCCGCCGCACTTGCACCTGAGGGTCGGGGGTTTGATCCTCGAGCTTTTTGGTGATGGTTTCGCGCAACTGCTCAGGGGTATTGCCGGAGGCGCGCAGGCGGCCCGCATAAGGCACGAAGATGTAGCCGGCGCTGTCGACCTGCACCTCTTCCAGCACAGTAGAGTTGGTGGCTTCTGCAGCCAGCAGCCCGTCATCCACGTTTTCCCAGACCGTCAGTCCGAGAACGTCGCCGGGGCGGATGGTGTCCGAGGTCAGCTTGCCCGCCGATGTGAACCCGGAGGAAAAGCCGAGTGCCGGAACCACAGCTGTGGCACGGGCAACCCGGTCATTGACGGAAACGATAAAGGCATCGCCTTCGCGCTGTACCGAACCGGCGAAAATCTGGCGCTTGTTAGGGCCGACTTTTGGCAGCCCGCAGGACGCCGCAAGCGCCAATGCCGCCAGCATTGCCACGGGGCGCGCCCAGCGAAGGGGAACGGATTTCACTGCTCGGTCTCCTCGACCAATTATTGTTTGCCTCAAGTTTTAGGGGCAACCTAACTGGCTGGCTGGAAAAAATCCAGCCTTTGGGCCGATCCGCTTCAGGTCACCAGCCGCAACTGTTGCCGTGGTGCCGCTGTGCCCAGCCGCAGCGCGTCATAGGGGTCTTCACCCGCCAGCATCATGTCAGCAACCTGGCGCAACAGCTGGCGACGGCCTTCGCGTGAATAAAACCCGCCGGGCACTTGCGAGGTTTCCAGCAGGAAGCGCCGGTAATCTTTATAGGCGCGGCTGTCAGGTCGCGCAGGGGCCGCAAAGAACTGGGCCAGCGGTTGTTCCGACACAAACTCCGGCTTGCCATAGACAGCGCGGCCGAACACCCGCAGAGGGATGCCGCGCCACAGCACCTGCTGGCCTGCGGTGGAATTGACTGTCACCGCGCTGCGCGCCTCATTCAGCAGCTGCGCCAGCTTGCCGCCGCGCACATAATGGACCCGGCCTTCAAGGCCATGCTCCCGCGCCAGCCGCCGCAAGGTACGGCGCACCTGGGCGCGGCCATCCTCCAGCGGATGTGCTTTGATAACCAGATGGTGATGGCGTGGTGCGCCTTCTGCAAAACCGGTAATCACCTCCGCCAGAAAATCGCCCATGCTGGTGAACGGGGAATGCATCTGGAAGGAACTGTCATGCTCCAGCTGAAGCAGCGCCAAGTGATAGGGAAAGCCGCCATTACGGATGCGCCGTTCCGCCAGCCGCCGTTCCAATGCCTGTACGGGCATCAGCAGCAGCCGCTTCAGATACAACTGGAATTCCTTAGTCACTGGCAGCGCCCGGTGGGGCCGGAAATTGCGGTATTTGCGGTTCCGGAACATCACGAACCAGTGGTACAGCGCGCCATAAAAAACATGCTGGCGCATGTCGCCCCAATGGGCGGGCGGCAGCGATGCCTCCATGTCGGACAAGGCCAGCGCTTCCTGCATCCCGGATACGGTCATTTCCATCAGCCGCGAATGGCCGTTGGCGCCGCCGCGCTCATAGGTTACCCAGTAGGGGCGCAGATAGCCTTCTTCAAAAACATGCACGGTGATGCCGCGCCGCCGCGCCGCCTCAACGGCAGTGGCGTGTATGGGGCGGGTGTCCCCATACAGCACGATATCCGTCACGCCACGGCTTTCCAGCAGACCTGCCACATAATCCGGCCAATCCTGCGGACTGCCGCGATAGGGAAGGTAGCTGGCCTTGGGGCGCCAGAATGCCTGGTCGCCGGCATTGAAACCCACCCGCGCCACCTCGCATCCCGCCGCCATCAGCATCCGGCCGAGCGCGGCAAAAAACGGTCCGTGCGGACCTTGCAGGAACAGGAAGCTGCGGTGGTTCAAAGCGGCGTTCGGCATCACGAGTATTGTTTTAAGGGAGTGGATTCAGGGTTTGATTAACATTTGACTGGGGCGAAACTATGGCTGTGCCGGCTGTGAACACAAGCCGGGGCTTGTGAAGGAAGCGCGGCTTGGCTACCTCTGCGGCAGGAATGACATATCACCTGCGGGGAGCGCACCCATGTTTACTGGCATCATCACCGATGTAGGAACCATTGCCGAACTGGAACAGCAAGGCGACCTGCGCGCCCGCATCAAGACCAGCTACGACACGGCAACCATCGATATGGGGGCCTCAATCGCCTCCGATGGCGTCTGCCTCACGGTGGTCGCGCTGGGCGACGACTGGTACGATGTGCAGATCTCGGCAGAGACGGTGTCCAAAACCAACCTGGGCGATTGGTCCGTGGGTAAGCGCGTGAACCTGGAGCGCGCCCTGAAAGTGGGAGATGAGCTTGGCGGCCATATCGTCTCCGGCCATGTGGATGGCGTTGCGGAGGTGGTGGAGTTGCACGATGAGGGGGACAGCACCCGTGTCACCCTGCGTGCACCGAAGGACCTCGCACGCTTCATCGCGCCCAAGGGTTCGGTCGCGCTGAACGGCACCTCGCTGACGGTGAACGATGTGGAGGGCTGCGATTTCGGCATCAACTTCATCCCGCACACCAAGGAAGTCACCACTTGGGGCGACGTGAAGCTGGGCGACCGCATCAACCTGGAAATCGACACCTTGGCCCGCTACGTCGCACGGCTGCACGAAGCAGGCTGAGCAGGCCAGCTCTTCATCTTTCTCCAAAAACTTCTGGGGAACGCCGGTGGGCCGAGGGGCAGCGACCCTCAGTGTCCTGAGCGCAGATGCACAGGGCGCGTCCGGACGTCCGGTTGCCGTTTGCAGGACTGGCATTTGCCGCTGGCCTGGGCTATCTGGCTGGGAAAGAACCCGCAGTGCCAGGCGTGCTGCCCAAGCGCATCGAAAGGCTGCCATATGAGCTTTGAAACACCAGGGCCGGTTGAGGCGCAATTGCGCGATGCCATTAGCCCAATCGAAGAGATCATCGAAGAGGCCCGCCAGGGCCGCATGTTCATCCTCGTCGACCACGAGGACCGCGAGAACGAAGGCGACCTGGTGATCCCCGCCCAGCATGCCGATGCGGCTGCGATCAATTTCATGGCAACCCACGGCCGCGGCCTAATCTGCCTGACCATGCCGGCCGAGCGGATCGAGGAGCTGGGCCTGCCGATGATGGCGCTGCACAACTCCTCGCGCCACGAGACCGCCTTTACCGTCTCCATCGAGGCGCGTGAGGGGGTTTCCACCGGTATTTCCGCCGCCGACCGTGCCCTGACCGTGGCCACCGCCATCGATCCGGAGAAAACCGCGGCCGACATCGCAACCCCGGGCCATGTCTTCCCGCTGCGCGCCCGCCGGGGCGGGGTGCTGGTCCGCGCGGGCCACACCGAGGCCGGCTGCGATGTCGCCCGTCTGGCGGGCCATTACCCGTCGTCGGTGATCTGCGAGATCATGAAGGAAGACGGCACCATGGCGCGTCTGCCCGACCTGGTCGAATATGCGCAGAAGCACGGGCTGAAGATCGGCACCATCTCCGACCTGATCACCTACCGTGCCCGCAACGACAATCTGGTGGTGGAAACCTCGCGCGAGACCGTGACCTCGGAAATCGGCGGCGAGTGGGAAATGCGGCTGTTCACCGATCAAACCCACGGTATCGAGCATGTGGTGATGATCAAGGGCGACATCACCACGCCGGAGCCGGTGCTGGTGCGCACCCATGCGCTGCATGAGGCAACCGACATCCTGGGTCTCGGCCCCAAGTCCGCCCGCCAGCTGCCCCGCGCGATGGAGATTATTGCTGAAGAGGGCCGCGGTGTTGTGACCCTGTTCCGCCAGCCGCGCAACGCGCTTTATGCCAACGAGGACGAAGGCCCGCGCACCGTGACCATCAAGCAGACCGGCATCGGGGCGCAGATCCTGTCGAGCCTGGGCCTGCATGAGCTGGTGCTGCTGACCGACTCGCCCTCGACCAAATACGTCGGGCTGGACGCCTATGGCTTGGCCATCACCGGCAGCCGCCCCATTCTGAAGGACGCTTGATATGGCTGGACATGAAACCCACTACACCCTGCCGCGCGCCGAGTTCGACAAGCCTGTGAAGCTGCTGATCGTTGTGGCGCCGTACTACAAGGACATAGCAGACAACCTGGTCGCAGGCGCCGCGGCGGAGATTGAAGCCGCAGGCGGCACCTTCGAGATCGTCGAAGTGCCCGGTGCGCTGGAAGTGCCGACTGCAATTGCGATTGCCGACCGCACCTCCAACTTTGACGGCTACGTGGCGCTGGGCTGCGTGATCCGCGGCGAGACCACCCATTATGACACCGTCTGCAACGACAGCTCCCGCGCGATCCAGCTGATGGGGCTGCAGGGCCTGTGCATCGGCAACGGCATCCTGACCGTGGAAAACCGCAAGCAGGCAGAGGTGCGCGCCGATACCGCTGACCAGAACAAAGGCGGCGGTGCGGCGGCTGCGGCCTTGCATCTGATCGCGCTCACGCGTAAGTGGGGCGCCCAGACCAAAGGCATCGGCTTCAAGGCGCCCGCAGGGGCGTATCAGGTCGCCGGTTCAGACAACGGATCCACCAGCGCATGAGCACCCAGGACAGCCGCCCCAAGGGCAACGGCAAGAATCAGATGAGATCGGCAGCGCGGCTTTATGCCGTGCAGGCGCTGTTCCAGATGGAGCACAGCGGCCTCACCTTCGACAAGGTGATCGTCGAGTTTGAGGATCACCGTTTCGGCGCTGTCTACGAGGGTGACGAGATGGCGGAAGGCGATACTGCCGTCTTCCGCAAGCTGGTGCGTGAGGCCGTGAACCACCAGGCACGGATCGACCAGATGACCGACCGTGCCCTGGTGGCGAAATGGCCGATTGCCCGCATCGACCCGACCCTGCGGGCGCTGTTCCGCGCCGCCGGTGCAGAGCTGACCCAGTCCGACACCCCGCCCAAGGTGGTGATCAACGAGTTTGTCGACATCGCCCGCGCCTTCTTCCCCGAAGGCAAGGAGCCGAAGTTCGTCAACGCCGTGCTCGACCACATGGCGCGCGAGGCCCGGCCGGAAGCATTCTGAGCCGCCATTTGCCGCTGAATTGAGCTGAAAAAAGGCGCGCCTCCGGGCGCGCTTTTTTGTGCCGCTGTCAAGGCGGGCGATGGGTGCGGCAAATTCCGCTCATCCCTTCCGGAACCGCTGGACGCCGCCGCAAAGGCTGATAACCTCTTCTTGCTTATCTGGAGGACTCAGATGCCTGAACTGGTGAAAATGTACATCCGCAACGTGGTGATCGGCTTTGGGATCGCTGCCGCCTTTGTGGCAATGCTCCTGTGGATCAACGTGATGAACCTCTGGGCGCTGGTCTCCGCCTCTGACGTGGGGCTGCTGGCGGTGTTCCTGTTGTGGTTCATGAACGGCATCGTCTTTGCCGGCGTGCAGTTCGCCTGGGCAGTGATGGCCATGGCCGAAAAGGATGACGGCCCCCGCCGCGGCACCCCGGCGGCGCATGAATTCCAGCCGGTGCGCGTCCCGGCGGAGGAAACCTCCCAGCGGCAGCGCCAGCTGAACCGCCGCCGCTGATCCGCGCAATTGCTGAATATCCGCCGCGCTTTCCCACCGGAAGGCGCGGTTTTCATTTGCGGGGAGGGGAGGAAGCGGCGGGACCACCAGTCAACCGTGCGGCTTTGATTCCCGAGGACCTGTATATACAGGTGGGCGCCAGGTAAACGGACCAGGATCCGGACAGAGCCAGCTCCCTCGGAATTGCTTAAGGCCACCGGAATGCTGCCTGTCACGAGAAGGGCAGAACCCGCCAAGCCCGTAAGTAAGCTGCCGGGCGCGCCGTTACAAGGGGGCTGCGGCTGTCTTCACGCGTTTCGCTGCAAAAGCGCAGGATTGCAATTTGTTCCCCAATTGTTCACATTCATCGGCATGATGGAAGATCTGCAGCCTGGCCAGAAACTTGCCCGCGGGGTGTCGCGCTACCTGCGCTCTCTGGGCTATGCGCCGCTGGAGGAATTCGTGCCCGCCCGCGGTTTGCGGGTGGACGTGATGGCGCTGGGCCCCAAAGGGGAGCTGTGGGTGGTCGAGTGCAAGTCCAGCCGCGCCGATTACCAGTCTGACAGCAAATGGGAGGGCTATCTGGAGTGGTGCGACCGCTATTTCTGGGCGGTGGACATCGATTTCCCCACCGAAATGCTGCCCGGCGGCACCGGTCTGATCATTGCCGATCCCTATGATGCGGAAATCATCCGCATGGCACCGGAGGACAAGCTGGCGCCGGCCCGGCGCAAGAAGCTGGTCCAAAAGTTCGCCATGGACGCCGCCCGCCGCCTGCAAACCCTGCGCGATCCGCGCCCGGGCAAGGATGGTCTGCTGCTGGGCGGACCTGCTGAGGAGCAGCCGGACTGGTGATCCGGCGAGGTTCCCGCGCCCGCAGAGGCCTTGGCTACGCCGGCGCCACCTGGCAGCCTAGGGCCGGGCAGCGCACCTGCGGTGCGCTGCAGGCGGCTCTGCCGGTTCAGGCCGTTGCATTCAGCGCGGCCGGCTGGTGCAGCAGCGCAATAGGGGCGTTCCGGCCGGTCGCTACGCCGATGGCGCCGCCTTGGGAAACGTTGGTGAAAGTGATGCTTCCGCCGGTGTCGAACGTCAGCGTCAGCGTGTCGCCGTCGCGGGTGGAGCTGTAGGCGGAGGCGCCCATCTCGCGCAGCTGCACGACGGCGTTTGCGCCTTCCTTCAGTTCGACGGTGTCATGACCGTCGCCGAGGCTGTACTGCAGCGCCACGGTGCCGCCCTGGAGGATGAAGCGGTCGTCGCCGCTGCCGCCCCGTGCGGCCAGAGTCTCACCCACCTGCAGGGTGATCTGGTCGTCCCCGCTGCCGCCGCTGACCTGGGCGTAGCTGCTGAGTGCCTGGCGCATCTTCTCCGCCGCTGGGGCGTCGGTATTGTAAACTGGTGCGGCGCCTTCGTTCGGGCCGCGCAAGGCGCGCTGAGCCGCGACCGAGATTACGTCGTTGCCGGCACCGCCGCGGATCCGCGATACCAGGGTGGCCGCAACTGCGATACTGTCATCGCCTGCTCCGGCACGGACACCGCGCAGCGTGCCTGCCTGGATTGCAATCGCGTCATTGCCGCCGCCGGTGCTGATGTTGCTGGCATGGCGGGCGCGAATCGACACCGAATCCGCATTGGAAAACTGTTCTTGCCTGCGCGCTTGGCCCGGCGCATGCTGGTGCCCAAGCGCAAGGCCCTGCATGCGGTTGAGCCGGCGGCCATAACCGAAGCCGGGGCCTTCGAAGGGGCGGGCGGCCATGCGGTCAGTGTGAACGCCCTGCACGATGCGCCCTTCCAGCGCCACCGCATCGGCACCGTCACCAGTGGCCACTTGGCGGATCACATTGGCGCGCAGCTCAACCGTGTCATCGCCGGCGGTTCCCACCGTGTCCGTTCCAGTTGCGGGGATGTCTTGCCGCGGAGTCTGCGGCTGCTCTGCCGCCGGCTGCACGGGGGCGTCCGGCTGCTTTTCCGGTAGGCCGGTCAGCAGGATCAGCGCCACAGAATGCTCCGGCCAGGGCTGGGAGGCCAGGGTGTGCAGCGCCTTTGCCATCTCGAATATGCGCTTCTCATAATAGGAGGCTTCCGGACCGGCGGCACTGGCCTGGGTCACTTCCAGCGGCGGCAGAACCTCTGCGGCAGGGCTTTCCGCAGGGGCAGGGGACGGCTGCAAGGTGACTGATGCTTCCGGGGCGGTTTGCTCCGCCGGCGTGCCGGATTGCGGCGGCGCATCCGGCATGGGCGCAGCGGGTGTGCCACCCAGTTTCACCACCGCATTCTGGACCTGCGGATTTTCCCACCCGTGGGCGGCGGGCGGCAGGCCTTCCGGTCCGCGGCGGCCCTGGCCGCCGAACAGGGAATTGGCTTGCTGCTGCAATTCATCGGCACTCAGGCCGAGGGCCGGATTGATCCCGCCCAGGGAAGCGCGCGCGCCGCTGGTCACAGCGGCCAGTTGCGCCGAATAGAAAAAGGGGGTGGCTGTGCTGCTCGTCAGGTTCACCATAGTACTCGCTCCGATAACTGGCTGAGCACAAAGGTGAGCCTTGGGGCTTTCGATAGATATAATAGCTAAAAATGCAGTTTCGAAAATTCGTCTGAAAACAGAGGCGGATTTTCTGAGAGCTGATCTTACTTGACGGTACGGGCCGCCTGCGCTGCAGCCCGCAGTTCGTCGGCGATTTCCTCTGCCTCTTCCGGGTCAAAGTCCATCGGGATTTCGACACCGTCCGCCTCGATGAAAATCCGTACCATGCCTTGATCGGTCGGGCCGATCTGCATGTTTGCTTCCACGTCGCGTTCGGTATTGATGCCCATCTTGCACTCCACTGGCAGTCGGCCGCTTGAATGCCGGTGCTAGCCCGCCGCAGGCTGAAACGCAAGCCGGGTTTGCGCTACACTGCCTGCATGATGGAAGTAACGCTGCGCCGATTCGCCCCGACCGACATGCAATGGCTGGTGGCGCGCCACCAGGATCTCTATTCCCGCGAGGCTGGGTTCGACGGCAGTTTCGGCCCTCTGGTCGCGGATATACTGCACAGCTTCTGTGCCACCCATGATCCGGCGTGCGAGCGCGGCTGGATGGCAGTCAGCGGCAAGGAGCGGCTGGGCACGGTATTCTGCATGAAGAAGGATGCGGAGACAGCGCAGCTGCGGCTGTTCCTGCTGACGCCAAAGGCGCGCGGCAAGGGGCTGGGCAAGCGGCTTTTGCGGGAATGCATGGAGTTTGCCCGAGCTGCCGGTTACTGCGGCATGATGCTGAAGACCCATGAAAGCCACCGCACCGCCTGCGCCCTTTATCGCGCTTTCGGCTGGCAGTTGCAGGACAGCCGCCCTGTGCGTAATTACGGCCAGGATCTGGTGGAGCAGACCTGGCATCTTTCGTTTCAGGACGCTGTAACCTGATTAGAGGGGCGGCGGGTTTCTGGAGCAAATGCAAGCGGTTGCGGATTGCGCTCTGCACTGTTCCGTTTGTTTTGCGGAGGTCTTGGCCGGGCGTGCTCCCGGGTGGCGGTTTTCTGAAACGGAAAGGTGAAAAACCTCTTGCACGCCTCCGGAGCGTGCTATAAATGCCCCCTCAGTGCCGCCTTAGCTCAGTTGGTTAGAGCGCTGGATTGTGGATCCAGAGGTCCCCCGTTCAAGCCGGGGAGGCGGTACCACCTACTCATTCTACCTGCCAGATTTTCCGCGTCGGCAAGTGGCAGCCCAGCCGCCAGTTCGTGGTGTCTTTGCCTTTGCAGGCTGCGGTTCTGGGCGGCAGTCTGCTCTAAGCTCAACGGTCCGCCGCATGAAAATGCGGCGGACCGTTGTGATTTGGCCGGAGTTAATCCGTCCGTGCTGCCGCTGGCGGCGCCGCAGGATCAGTCTGTCGTAGTTGTTGTCGTGGTGGTTCCATCGTCATCAGCAACCACAATCACGAGCAGGGCTCCACCGACAACGGCGGCCGTTGCTCCGGCAGACAGGCCGGTTTCCGGCAGGCCGCCGGCAGTGGCTTGCGCCACCGTTTCGGCACCTGGTGCCCGGCAGGTAACCTGGAGCGAGCCATTGGGAAGATAGCCGGCGGACACCGGTACTCCGGCACCGCAAGCCAGCCGCCGCTTGGCTTCGTCCAGCGCCGGATTTGCCTGGGCCAGGGCTGCCTGGCTTGCAAGGGTCAGCGGAACCAGCAGTGAGGCCGCGCGCAAGATACTGGTATACATGGTAAAACAACCTTATGCTTTGAGATGGGTAAAGGGTAACCGGCAGCCGGAAATCGGGCAATACGGCGAAATAGCAGCATGTGTGCTCCGGCGGGATGCTGCTCAGATGCGCCGCTCAATAAGCGGGTTTCAGACTGTAATGAGGGTAATGATATGTTCCAGACAGCCATAAGGATCTTGATCGCGGGGGGCTCAAGTCTAGCACTGGCCGCCGCGCCCGCGCTGGCTCAGGCCCCGGGCGGGCTTCTCTACACGGTAGTGGTGCCAGCCGGCGAATTCGGTTCTGCAGCTTTTCTGACAGAGCTTTTAGGTACATTGGCAGCTGCCAAGGCCTTTTGCCGTTCGACCGGCGAATTGTCGCTGCAGGTGGACTGCTTGTCCGAACGTTTGGAGGCCGCGGCGGACGGCATTCCCAAAGGCACAGACTACGAAGAAGTGCGGGGCGTCCTGCAGGACACCTCTCAGCAACTGAAACGGCTGGCCCGCCAAAACAGGGACCCGAACCGGGGGCGGGTGACGGTCACCAGTTCCACAGATCCGGCGCAAAGAACAAACCGGCCGCTTAATCCGGTCAGTGCTGCGGCGCAGGCTGCGGTCAATCAGGAAGCCGCACGGATCCTCGAAGATGCGGCCACTGTGCTCTTGCGCAGTGCAGAAGCGGCGCAGGAAAGGCAGACGCAATATGCACAGATCGCCGCGGCTATCGACTCCAACAAGGTTCTGCTCAGGTCCTGACCAGCCGGATTACTCGGCGATCTGAATTTCCTGGCGCAGATCACCGGTCTCGCGGTCAAAGATCAGGATGCGGTTGTCTTGGCTGACAATGGCAATCCAGTCGCGCCCCAGGGTCACCGCTTCGGCCTCAACTCCGTCAGGCAGGGCGATTTCAGCAGGCAGCGGCGTGTCGCTTGCTTGCAGGCGGATGACAAGCAGAGAGATTATCACTACAAGCCCGCCAATCATCACCACGGTCAGCGTGGTCACCAGCCGCCGCAGGAACCGGATCTGCGGCGGTTCCTGTTGGATTTCTGTCTCGGAAGGATCAGTCATGGGCAGCCGCCGGATTGAGTTTGTCATTGCGGAAAACCCGCCTAAGCGGCTTGATAAAGCGGTTTCGCGCGATGTGCCAGAGGAGGCATCGCTGTCGCGCACCCGGCTGGCCCGGCTGATCGAGGAGGGCGCGCTGACGGTAGACGGCGCGGTCGTGCAGGACCCCAAGGCCAGGATCACCGAGGGCGCACAGATTGCCATCCAGGTGGAGGAGGCCGGGGACAGCCATATCGGCCCGGAGGACCTCCCGCTGGAGATCGTGTTCGAAGACGATGACCTCATTGTCATCAACAAGCCTGCGGGCATGGTGGTGCACCCGGCGCCGGGCTCGCCCTCAGGCACGCTGGTCAACGCGTTGCTGCATCACTTCGGCGGCAACCTGTCAGGCGTCGGCGGGGTCAAGCGCCCTGGCATCGTGCACCGTATCGACAAGGAAACATCGGGTCTCCTGGTGGTCGCAAAATCCGACGCCGCCCACCAGGGGCTGGCCGCGCAGTTCGAGAAGCACACGGTGGAGCGCTATTATCAGGCGATCTGCTACGGCGTGCCGGATGGCAACGATCCCCGCCTGCGCGGGGTCAAGGGCGCCAGCTTCGAGCCTGGCAATATCCTCAAGCTCACCACCCAGCTGGCCCGCCACAAGACCGACCGGCAGCGGCAAGCGGTGCTGTTTCAGGGCGGCCGCCACGCGGTGACCCGGGCGCGCATCGTCGAACGTTTCGGCACCCCGCCCAGCCTGGCGCTGATCGAATGCTGGCTGGAAACCGGCCGTACCCATCAGATACGAGTACATATGGCCCATGCTGGCCACGGGCTGGTCGGCGATCCCACCTATGGCGGCCGCCGCAAACTGGCTGCCAAGGCGCTGGGCGATGCTGGTCAGGCGGCGGTGCAGGCCTTCCCGCGCCAGGCGCTGCATGCCGCGGTTCTTGGGTTTGATCATCCAGTGACAGGCGAAGCCCTCAGGTTCGAGGCTCCGCTGCCCGCGGATATGGCCGAACTGCTGGACGCTTTGCGCCAGTAAACTGACAGCAAATAAGCGTGTTCCGTCCTGTGATGCAATTCACAGACAAAAAGACTCGGGCTAACATAGAAGAATTCCTTAAGCGGTCCTTGAAAAGGTCTTAGCGCTAACACATATGCGCTGATGTTAAGTCCTTATACATTTTGGGAGGGACACTTTATATGGCGAATTATGCAAACCTGCCTGCCCCGACACCCGAAGGCGGCCTGAACCGGTATCTCCAGGAAATCCGCAAGTTTCCGCTGCTGGAGCCGGAAGAGGAATACATGCTGGCCAAGCGCTGGGTCGAGGAACAGGATGCGGCCTCTGCGCACAAGATGGTGACGTCCCATCTGCGGCTCGCGGCCAAGATCGCCATGGGCTACCGCGGCTACGGCCTGCCGCAGGCCGAAGTGATCTCCGAGGCCAACGTCGGCTTGATGCAGGCGGTGAAGCGTTTTGATCCAGAAAAGGGGTTCCGCCTGGCAACCTACGCCATGTGGTGGATCCGGGCCTCGATCCAGGAATACATCCTGCGCTCTTGGTCGCTGGTGAAGCTTGGCACCACCTCGGCGCAGAAGAAGCTTTTCTTCAACCTGCGCAAGGCCAAGGCCCGCATCGGCGCGCTGGAGGAGGGCGACCTGCGCCCCGAGAATGTCGCGCAGATTGCTCACGACCTTGGCGTGACCGAGGATGAGGTGATCTCGATGAACCGCCGTATGTCCGGCGGCGATGCCTCGCTGAATGCCACCGTCGGCTCCGAGGGCGAAGGAACCATGCAGTGGCAGGACTGGCTGGAGGACGAAGATGCCGACCAGGCCGGCGACTATGAAGCCCGCGATGAACTGGAAGCCCGCCGCGAGCTGCTGGCCGAGGCGCTGGATGTACTGAACGACCGCGAGAAGGACATCTTGACCCAGCGCCGCCTGATGGATCAGGCGGTGACGCTGGAAGAGCTGAGCACGCAGTACAACGTCAGCCGCGAACGGATCCGTCAGATCGAGGTGCGCGCGTTCGAGAAGCTGCAGAAGAAAATGCGCGATCTGGCGATGGAAAAGGGCATGCTGAACAGCGTCTGATCTATCATCAGCGCGAAGGTTGGAAAGGCGGTGCACTGCACCGCCTTTTTTCGTCAACAGACAATGACGCTGGCTTTACGGCAGCGGTTCTGCCGTAATGTTTCGCGCGCGAAACATTTGGTCAGACGTGCTGACCTACAGGGCTGGCGGATGCTGGCATGACACCCTGTCTGGCACGGGCCTGGCGGTAAGCTGGGTGCGAGGCTGAATGGGAGGGCTGGCAGAATTGCTGGCTGATTGGTCTAGGCGCGGCTGGCTGAAATCACTCCGGTTGCTGGCGAAGCTTGCTATCTGACTGCCCTGACGGGTGGCTAGAGCGCTGGCTGCTTGCGGCCTGGTGATTCTGGCTTGCTTGCAATTTCTGTATTCTATGTAGCTGGCCGGGGCAGGGCGGTCAATGGAAAATGCAATAAAATCAGATAGTTGATAGATTTACTCGGAAATTCGCGGCGGCGGGCACTGGTCAGACCGCGCAAGCGCCCCTAAAATTCATGTGCTTTGGTGATGGAGGAGACCCCATGGCAGGCGGCTGGGCGCAGGACGGCGCGGTGAATGAGCAGATCGAAGCCTCGATCAACGACGAACTGGCGCGGCTGAAGGCGCAGAAACGTCCGGTGGGCGAGAGCTTGACCCACTGTGCTGAATGCGAGGAGCCGATCCCGGAAAAACGTCGCGTTGCCCTTCCCGGCGTCAAGCTCTGCATCGACTGCCAGCAGGAACGCGACGGCATCCACCAGGCACGCGGCGGTATAAACCGGCGCGGCTCCAAGGACAGTCAGCTGAAATAGGGCGGTCGCGGTCAGTCGTGCTGGAAGCCCCGGCGCAGGATGTGCTGCGGCCCGGCGACGCCATGCGGGTATATGCTGCGGGTGTCGGTGAAGCCGCCTTTCAGGTAGCAGCGGATTGCGGCCGGGTTTTGCAGGTTCACAGTCAGCACCACAGCGTTGCGATCGGGATGCAGCTCGGCCAGATAGGCGGGCAGGGCGGTCACCGCGGCGGTGGCCATGCCGCGGCCCTGAATCCTGTGGTCGATCATGAACGCGCGCAGGCCTAGCTCATCCTGGCGGGCGAATTCATAGGTTTCATGATACAGACGGTCGATTTTGAAGAAGCCAACGACGCTGGAGCCGTCGAGGATGGCATGGAAATCCACACCATCCTCCTGTTCCTGAAAGGCCTGCGCGACGGTGCCGGAGAAGCGGACCTGATCCGGTTCCACGTGGATATGGGCGACCAGATCAAATTCCTCGCGGGCCACAGGGCGCAGGGTAAGGTCTAGGGCTCCGCCCGTTCGCGGGAGAAACGCTCCACAGGAGCGTTTCCGGGACACCCGCTCACTCCTCCATCGCCTCCAGCTCATCAATGAAGCCGGAGATCATGGACAGGCCCTTGTCCCAGAACTTGGGGTCGGTAGCGTCGAGGCCGAAGGGCGCCAGAAGTTCCTTGTGGTGCTTGGAACCGCCCGCCTTCAGCATCTCGAAATACTTGTCCTCGAAGCCTTCGGCACCCGAGGCGTAGACCGAGTAAAGCGCGTTCACCAGGCCGTCGCCGAAGGCATAGGCGTAGACGTAGAAGGGCGAGTGCACGAAGTGCGGGATGTAGGCCCAGAAGGTCTCGTAACCGTCCATGTATTCAAAGGCTTCGCCCAAGGATTCCGCCTGCACCGACATCCAGATGGCGTTGATGTCATCCGGCGTCAGTTCACCCGAGGCGCGGGCGGCGTGCAGTTTGCATTCGAAGTCATAGAAGGCGATCTGGCGGACCACCGTGTTGATCATGTCCTCAACCTTGCCCGCCAGAAGCACCTTGCGCTGCTCCTTGGTTTCGGCCTTGTCCAGCATCTTGCGGAAGGTCAGCATTTCGCCAAAGACAGACGCGGTTTCCGCCAGTGTCAGCGGGGTGGAGGAGAGCATCTCGCCCTGTTCCGCCGCCAGCACCTGGTGCACGCCGTGGCCCAGCTCATGCGCCAGGGTCATCACGTCGCGCGGCTTGCCCAGGTAGTTGAGCATCACATAGGGGTGCACGTTGGTGACGGTCGGATGGGCAAAGGCGCCGGGCGCCTTGCCCGGTTTCACGCCCGCGTCGATCCAGCCGTCCGAGAAGAACGGTGCCGCGATCTCGCCCATGCGGGGATCAAAGGCGTTGTAGGCCTCCATCACGGTCCTTTCAGCCTCTTCCCAGCCAATGGTGCGGGTGTCTTCCAGCGGCAGCGGCGCGTTGCGGTCCCAGACCTGCATCACATCCAGCCCCAGCCATTTGCGCTTCAGCTCGTAGTAGCGGTGGCTGAGCTTGGGGTAGGCGGCAACCACCGCCTCGCGCAGGGCCTCGACGACCTCGGGCTCGACGTCGTTGGACAGGTGGCGGCCGGTCTGCGGGCTGGGCATGCCGCGCCAGCGGTCGATGATTTCCTTTTCCTTGGCCTGGGTGTTGTGAACACGGGCAAAAGTCTTGATGTTCTCAGCAAAGACGCGGGCCAGTTCTCGGGCGGCGGCCTCGCGTTTGCTGCGGTCCTGTTCGGTCAGCAGGTTCAAGGTGCCTTCGATGTTCAGCTCTTCGCCGTTCACGGTGAAGGTGAGGCCGGCGATAGTCTCGTCGAACAGCTTCTCCCAGGCGTCGCCGACGATGCCGAGATCGTGCATGAATTTCTCCAGCTCGTCCGACAGCTGGTAAGGCTTCATTGCGCGGATGCGGCGGAACACGCTGTCATAGCGCGCCAATTCCGCGTTGGCGGCCAGATGCGCGTCCATCACACTGTTTTCGATGCGGTTCAGCTCCAGCGTGAAGAACACCAGCGGAGTTGTGGCAATGGTCACCTTTTCCTGGCAGTCGGACAGGAAGGCGGCACGGTCCGCGTCGGTGGTCAGCTGATAGTAGCGCAGGCCCGCGAAGGACATGAGGCGCCCGGCGATGTTGTTGATCTTCTCGTTGCGCTGCACGCAGGTCAGCAGCCCGTCTGCATCCAGATCCGTTAGCTTGCCCTCGTAATCGGCGGCAAAGGCGGCGCATTCCTGCTCCAGCCACTCCAGGTCGCGGGCCAGTTCAGGGGCGTCCTCGGAGGTGTAGAGGTCGCTGAGGTCCCATTCCGGCAGGTCGCCGAGGCCGCCGGAACCGGCAGAGGCGTTTGCGTCGCGGACGGGGAAGGGAAGCTGGAACATGGGGGCTCCTGTCATGAGAAATGCATTGACCCAACATCTAAGGGCGGGCATGCGGGATCACAAGCAGCCGGATGCCGGGCCGCAAGAGAATGGCATATTCAGGTAAGGAGCACGTAAACGGGGCGTACGCAGCCCGGGCAACGGGGGTTAGCGGCTGTACTGATCAAACAAGCGGCACATGCGGGAAAACACATGGGCGCGGATTTTCGGAGTTTCCATCATAACCTCGTGCTGGGCCCCCTTGATCAGGTCCAGTTCACCGCCGGGCCAGCGGTCCATGCGGCTGCGGATCGCTGCCGGGCTGACGATCTGTTCATCGGTGCCGAGGAAGGTGATGCAGGGCAGGGCGGGGGAGGGCATCTGTTCCAGTTCCGAGCATTCCTCCAGGCTGACCCGCAGCCATTGGATGGTGGGGCCTCCCAGCGCCAGATCTGGCTGTGCGGACAGTTGGGCGTGCATCAGCTTGTACATCTCGGGATCGGTGGTCAGCGTGTTGCCCTCGAACGGGGTAATCTGCACGTATTGCTCCAACGCGGTGGTCGGCAGCAGCCGTTCGTCCAAGCGCAGCAGCGGTGCGATACCGCCAAGTGCGTGAACGAGCGGGCGTAGCAGCGGCGGGATCTGGATACCCCACATCGGGCCGGTGAAGGCGCAGGAATTGACCTCCAGCCCTTCGATCAGCGCCCGCAGGCCGATGGCGCCGCCCATCGAATGGCCAACCAGGTGCCAGGGCCGGGGCAGATCCAATTGCGCGGCCAGTGCGGCCAGCGCCTGCACGTCTTTCTGGAAGTCGGTGAAATGGCCGACATGGCCCAGCCGGCGTTCGGCCAGCATCCGTCCCGCAAGCCCCTGGCCGCGCCAGTCCACGGTCAGCGTGGCATAGCCCCGGGCGGCGAACTCAGCCGCGGCAGGGCCGTATTTCTCTATGTATTCCGTGCGTCCGGGGAACAGCAGGACCGTGCCCTTTGCCTTCCCTTCAGGACGCCAGTGGCCCGCACGGATGCGCAGGCCATCGCAGGTGTGCACCCAGTGGGCTTCCCCGCCTGCCGGTCCCTGCGCGATTTCCGCAAACAGGGGGGCAGGCTGGAGGTCCACCTGGGTGCCGTCCATCAGGCGAGCGCCGAGGCGAGCTGCATTGCCGTGCCCATGTCGCCGTCAATGGTCAGCTTGCCGGACATGAAGGCCGCGGTGGGGTTCAGGTCGCCCTCCAGGATCGACTGGAAAGTGTCGGCATCCGCGCTCATGGTGACATCGGCCTCTTCGTCGGCGACGCGGGCACCGGAGCTGTCCAGCATGATGGCGCCCAGGCCTTCGATCTGGAACTTGGCGGTGGACGCGAACTCGCCTGCATCCAGTTTGCCGTTCAGGGCCTCAGCCGCCTGCTCAAGGGTAACGCTCATCTTGATCCTCAATCTGTTGGGCGCGTGTATAGCACAAACCTGTGAAGCCATAGCAGCTAATACTGGTAAATGCAGCGCGCAGGATTACACTGGGGGCATCATGGTGGCAAATTTCCCAAAGCTCAAAGCTATCGTGGCGGCAACGGCGGCTGCAATCACGCTGGGCCTGCCCGCGGTTTGCGCGGCACAGCAGCTTTCCGCAGATGTGCTGCTGCAGGATCTGGCGCAGTCCGAAGCGTCAGAGGCGGCGGCGATCGACCGCGAACTGCAGGCGCTGTGGGCCAAGAGCGGCTCTCCGGCGATGGACCTGCTGCTGCGGCGCGGGCGCGACGCGATGGAACGCGGTGACCTGCAGGAGGCGGTGGAGCATCTGACCGCGCTGACAGATCATGCACCGGAGTTCGCCCGCGGCTGGTACGAGCGCGCGCGGGTTTATTTCGAAATCGGGCTTTACGGGCCGTCGATTGCGGATCTGGAGCGGTCACTTGCGCTGAATCCCCAGGACTACAACGCGATCTATGCGCTGGGCGTGGTGTTTGAGCAGTTCCGCCAGCCGGAGCGCGCCTATCAGGCCTACCAGCGCGCCAAGACTATACATCCGCACCACGAGGAAGTAAGCAGCGCCCTCGAACGTCTGAAGCCCTCGATCGAGGGCAGGGAACTGTAAGCCCCTTTGGGGCGCGGGGGCTGAAGATATGGCAAGCGCATCACGGATCGTGGCCGTCCTGGGCCCGACCAATACCGGTAAAACCCATTACGCCATCGAGCGGATGCTGGGCTACCGCACCGGGGTGGTGGGGTTCCCGCTGCGCCTGCTGGCGCGCGAGGTCTATGACAAGGTGGTGGCAGCGCGCGGGCCGTCGGTGGTTGCGCTGGTCACCGGCGAGGAGCGGATCGTGCCGCCGCGGGCGCAGTACTGGATCTGCACGGTGGAGGCGATGCCGGAGGGCATGGGCTGTGACTTCCTGGCCATTGACGAGATCCAGCTCTGCGCCGACCCGGAGCGCGGCCATGTGTTCACTGACCGGCTGCTGCGCGCCCGCGGCACTCATGAGACGCTTTTCTTGGGCGCTGACACCATGCGCGGGCCGATCTCCACCCTGGTGCCGGGCGTTGAGTTCGTCCGGCGCGAGCGGATGTCCGATCTGGCCTATGCGGGTTCGAAAAAGATAAGCCGGATGCCGCCCCGGACCGCAATCGTCGGGTTTTCGGTTGATAATGTCTATGCCATTGCCGAACTGATCCGCCGCCAGAAGGGCGGTGCGGCAGTGGTGATGGGGGCGCTGAGCCCGCGGACACGCAACGCGCAGGTGGAGCTTTATCAGAATGGCGAGGTCGACTATCTGGTCGCCACCGATGCCATCGGCATGGGCCTCAACCTCGACATCGACCATGTGGCGTTCTCCTCCACCGTCAAGTTCGACGGCCGCCGGATGCGTCCCTTGGCTCCCAATGAGCTGGCGCAGATCGCAGGCCGCGCGGGCCGCGGCATGAGCCACGGCACCTTCGGTGTCACCGGCGGCGCACGGCCGCTGGATGAGGGCACCGCCTCGGCGATCATGAACCATCAATTCACACCGCTGAAGAAACTGAACTGGCGGTCTGCGGACTTGCAGTTCGGCACCGTTGAGGCGCTGATCAACGCACTCGAATCAAGCCCGTCGAACGAGCACCTGACCAAGGCGCGCGAGGCGGATGATCTGGGGGCGCTGAAAATGCTGTCGCGGGAATCCGCCGTTATTGCCCGCACCACCAACGCGCAATCGGTGAAACTGCTGTGGGATGTCTGCCGGATTCCGGATTTCCGCGGCATCAGCCACGCCGAACATGCCTCGCTTCTAGGGGTGATTTTCGAGCATCTGCACGGCGGCGGGGTGGTGCCGGACGACTGGATGGCCCGCCAGATAAAGCGGATTGACCGCACCGACGGAAACATCGACACATTGTCCAAACGTCTGGCATTTATCCGGACGTGGACATATGTCGCGCAGCGGAATGGCTGGCTGCGTGACGAAAGCCATTGGCGCGGGGAGACGCGCGCTGTAGAAGACAGGTTGTCGGATGCTCTGCACGAGCGTTTGACTCAGCGATTTGTGGACCGGCGCACGTCTGTGCTGTTGCGGCGGCTCAAACAGAAGGAGGCCCTTTTGGCCGAAGTGAATGACAAGGGTGAAGTGACGGTCGAAGGCGAATTCGTCGGCCGTCTGGAGGGGTTCCGGTTCAGCCCGGACAAAGCTGCGCAAGGCACTGAGGCGAAGGCCCTCAAGGCGGCATCGCTGCAGGCTTTGGCGCCGCAATTCCATCTGCGTGCGGACCGGTTCTATAACGCGCCCGACACCGAGATCGATTTTACCGAGCAGGGCGGCCTGATGTGGGGCGAGCATGCGGTGGGCAAGCTGGTTGCCGGCGCCGACGCGCTGAACCCGCAGATCGAGGTTTTTGTGGATGAGGCCGCAGGACCGGATGTCGCCCAGAAGGTCGAACGCCGCCTGCTGCATTTCATCACCCGCAAGATCAATGCGCTGTTCGAGCCGCTGTTGAACCTGCAGAAGGACGAAGAGCTGACCGGCCTGGCGCGCGGCTTTGCCTTCCGCATGGTCGAAAACCTTGGCGTGCTGCCGCGTGCAGGCGTGGCGCAAGAGGTCAAGGACCTGGACCAGGACGCCCGGGGCGCGCTGCGCAAGCATGGCATCCGGTTCGGCCAGTTCACCATTTTCATGCCGCTTCTGCTGAAGCCCGCGCCGACCCGCCTGCGCTTGGTGCTATGGTCGCTGGCCAACGGTCTGCAGGACTTCCCCGAGGCACCGCCCCCGGGTCTGGTCACCGTGCCCTCCATCAAGGACGCGCCCGAAGGCTATGACACCATGTCCGGCTACCGCGCCGCCGGCGAGCGGATGATCCGGATCGACATGCTGGAGCGCCTGGCCGATATGCTGCGCAGCGAAGACAGCCGCGGCGGCTTTGAAGCCAAGGCCGACATGCTGTCGATCACCGGCATGACGCTGGAGCAGTTCGCTGACCTGATGCAGGGCCTGGGCTATAAGGCC
The DNA here is from genome assembly GCF_013317235.1 of Leisingera sp. ANG59. Classification (GTDB taxonomy): domain Bacteria; phylum Pseudomonadota; class Alphaproteobacteria; order Rhodobacterales; family Rhodobacteraceae; genus Leisingera. Next base: position 173,420 of record NZ_WLCM01000004.1, read on the forward strand.
GAGAAGGGCGAGCGGCAGAAGGTGAAGGCGGCGGAAGCGAAGCCCGCAGAGGCGGCTGAAGAGGCGCCCGTTGCGGAAGAGGCCGCTGCAGAAGCGCCTGCGGCAGAAGCATCGGAAACACCGGTAGAAGAATCTGCTGGCGAAGCTCCTGCAGCCGAGGTCGCGCCCGCGGCACAGGCCGAGGAAGCCGAAGCCGAAGCGGCTGCTGATGCAGAACCCGAGGTCGAGGTCTTCTTTACCTTCACCTGGGGCGGCAACCGCGGCGGACGCCAAGGCGGCGGCCAGCGCCAGCAGAACCGCCGTCCGCAGGGCGAAGGCAAGCCTGGCGGCAAGGGCAAGCCGCGTGGCGCCAAGGGCGGCGACCGCGGCAAGCCGGGACGCAAGGGCGGCCCGCGCCAGGATCAGGGAGCCAAGACCTACTCCTCGCGTCCTGCCAAGAAGGAAAAGCAGATCGACCCGGACAACCCCTTTGCCGCAGCGCTGATGGGGCTGAAGCAGGGCGATTGATCCTGCCATGGCCGAAGGGGCGCCGAAAATCCGCATCGACAAGTGGCTGTGGCATGCGCGGTTTTTCAAAACCCGCAGCCTGGCCGCCAAACAGGTCAGCGCGGGCCATGTGCGCCTCAACGGCACCAAGGCACTGAAACCGGCTCAGAACGTCGCCCCGGGGGATGTTCTGACCTTCGCGCAAGGCAAAGTGATCCGCGTGGTGCGAGTGGAGGCCATCGGCGAACGCCGCGGCCCGGCCCCGGAGGCCCAGGCGCTGTACTTCGACATGACGGAAAAGCAGGAAAAAGTTCCGGCCAATCCAAAGTTCGAGGGAAAAGGCCGCCCGGACAAAAAAGCCCGCAGGGCGCTTGATCTTACCCGCAAGCCCGAGGGCTTTTGACGCCTTGAAGTGCAGCCGCGTCTGGATTAGCTAGGCGCAAACGGAAAACAGGACTCGGTACAATGACCTATGTCGTGACGGAAAACTGCATCGCCTGCAAATACACCGACTGCGTCGAGGTATGCCCGGTGGACTGTTTCTACGAGGGTGAGAACACGCTGGTCATTCACCCGGACGAATGCATCGACTGCGGCGTCTGCGAACCGGAATGCCCGGCGGACGCAATCCGCCCGGATACCGAGCCGGATATGGATAAATGGGTCGAGTTCAACCGCAAATATGCCGAGCTGTGGCCGGTGATCGTGTCCAAGAAGGATCCGATGCCGGGCTACGAGGAGCGCGACGGCGAAGAGGGCAAGATGGAGAAGTATTTCTCCGAGGCGCCCGGCGAAGGCGGCTGATTCCCTGCCGCACGCGGTGATGCCGCATTTGTGCGGAAAACCGCCGTATTGCTTCGGATTTTCACGGAGCCTTGCCAGCAGGCCGCCTTTCGGGCGGCCCTTTTTTATGATATACTTAGCGGACAATAGACATAAACAATCGGAGTCCGCCCCCGGTGCGCCGTAGCAGTGGCGCGCGTAATGGGCGGAATTTCTGCGGAGAGAATGTCCTGGGGGCTGGTCAAACTGAACTGACCGGAACCGGGAATTTTTTCGCGATAGTGCCGGTGCCGCCCGGCCATGAGTGAGGAAGAACCTGAATGACCAAGTCGAAGAAGCTCGAATTCCGCCCCAATGATTATGTGGTCTATCCGGCGCATGGCGTCGGACAGATCATCTCGATCGAGGAGCAGGAAGTGGCGGGCTTTGCGCTGGAGCTTTTCGTGATCACCTTTGAAAAGGACAAGATGACCCTGCGGGTGCCGACCAACAAGGCAACTGAAGTGGGCATGCGCTCTCTGAGCTCGCCGGATGTGATTGCCCAGGCGATGAAGACGCTCAAGGGCAAGGCCAAGGTGAAGCGCGCCATGTGGTCGCGCCGTGCCCAGGAGTATGAGCAGAAGATCAACTCTGGCGATCTGATCTCAATCGCAGAGGTGGTGCGCGACCTGCACCGCACTGACGACCAGCGCGAGCAGAGCTATTCCGAGCGCCAGCTGTACGAAGCCGCGCTGGAGCGCCTGACCCGCGAAGTGGCCGCGGTCTCCGGAAACGACGAAATCGCGGCTGCCAAGCAGGTGGACGAGGTACTGACCTCCCGCGCTGCGTGACGCCTGCGTTGAACTAGGATTGAGGGGCCGTGCCTGAAGGGGCGCGGCCCTTTTGGTGTTTGAAAGTTTCTTAGCTGTAAATTGCAAGCAAGGTAAGCAAGCCGGTGATCTCGGCCGCTTGCTGTGAGGCGCCAAGGATGTCACCGGTCTGGCCTCCGATTTTGGCCTTGGCCAGCGCGCCCAGCCCGGAAGCGGCGGTCCCCATCGCCAGGGCTGCACCAAAGGCCGCACCGCCGATCAGCAGCAGCGACAGGGAAATGGCCAGCCCGGCGGCGAGCAGGCAGGGCAGGGCGCGGGGGCGGCCCACGGTCTGCGACAAGCCTGCGGACCGGGCGTTCGGCAACGCGGCCATCAGTGCGGGCATCACCGCCCGGCTCAGCATTGCCAGCGCCAGCAGCGGCCAGACGCCGGCAACCGCAAACAGCGCTGTCAGAGCGCTCCAGCGCAAGCCGAAGCCCAGAATCAGCGCAATCACCCCATAGGCGCCAATGCGGCTGTCCTTCATGATTTCCAGCCGCTGCTCGCGGCTGAAGCCGCCCCAGAGGCCGTCTGCGGTGTCGGCCAGCCCGTCCTCATGCATCGCGCCGGTCAGCATCACCTGAACCGCCAGCGCCAGCCCAGCGGCCACCGTTTCGGGCAGGCCGGCTGCAAGTGCCAGCGCGGCCAGCAGCGCTGCGGGAAGGGCAACTGCCAGCCCCGCCAGCGGAAACGCCCAGACCGCCTTGGCCTGGCGCTGGAATGCCTTTGGCGGCAGAGCTGGCAGCGGCAGCCGGGTGAGGAGCACCAGTGCCAGCAGGATGTCTTTTGCCTGGATGTCGTTTTTTCGCATTTGCGGGCCTATTGCAGTGCTTGCGGCGAAGCGGTCAGCGGTTAAACAGGGTCAATCCGCTTTATCCGCGTCCACCACTCAGATGCAACGAGGCTTTCACATGCTGCCAGAGCTTTCCTCCCTTGATGATTTCCGCGCCGCACTTGCTCGCGCGCCTGCCCAGGACCAGACGGCTGCGGCTGGCGCGGCGGCACGCAATGGCCAGCTGACGAAACCGCCGGGAGCGCTGGGGCGGCTGGAGGATCTGGCGATCTGGTACGGCGGCTGGCGCGGCAGCGACCGGCCTGAAATCACCGCGCCCCAGTTGATTGTCTTTGCGGGCAACCATGGCGTCATGGCGCAGGGGGTTTCCGCCTTCCCGGCAGAAGTGACCGAGCAGATGGTGATCAATTTCGAACACGGGGGCGCCGCGGTCAATCAGCTGGCCAAACTGGCAGGCGCCCGCATGGATGTGCATGCGCTGGAGCTGGACCGCCCGACCGCTGATTTCACCCAAGAGCCGGCGATGAGCCAGGACGACCTGCTGGCGGCGCTGAAGGCCGGCTGGGATGCGGTCGACCCGAGCGCGGATCTGCTGGTGGTTGGCGAAATGGGCATCGGCAACACCACGCCCGCTGCGGCGCTGGCCTGTGCCCTGTTCGGCGGTGATGCAGGGGATTGGACCGGCCGCGGCACCGGCGTCGATGATGCGGGGCTGGCAAACAAGACCCGGGTGGTGGGCGAAGGCGTGGCACTGCACCGGAAGGCGATCCGCGACGGGCTGGACGCGCTGGCCTGCCTGGGCGGACGTGAGATTGCTGCCATGGCCGGAGCGATTGCTGCCGCCCGTGTGCTGCGCATTCCGGTCATTCTGGACGGTTACATCTGCTGCGCAGCGGCAGCTTGCCTGCTGCAAACCGCAGACGGGGCGCTGGACCACACGGTCGCGGGCCACCAGAGCGCCGAAAGCGCCCATCCGGCTCTGCTGGCGAAACTGGGCAAGGAGCCGCTTTTGTCGCTGGGGCTCCGCTTGGGGGAAGGGTCCGGCGCGGCGCTGGCGATTCAGGTGCTGAAAGGCGCTGTTGCCTGCCATAGTGGCATGGCCACCTTCGCTGAGGCAGGGGTATCGGACGGCTGACCCCCCGGCGTTCAGGCGCTAAAGGTAAGTTAGCCCCGGCTTGTGCCGGGGCATTTTTTATTCTGCGGCTTCCGAGGATCTCTTGCGCTTGCGTTCGGCCATCTCGAAGATCGCGCTTTCGATGGCTTTCTCCAGCTCCCGCGCCCGCTCGATATAGGCCTGGTTCTGGCTGGCGGGTACGCCAGGCATCCAGTGCTGCGCGAGGTCACGCAGGTTCTGGCGGTCATGGTTGTAGAAAGTTTGCGCCGCCTGCGCAGCCTCATATTCACTGAGGCCGACATTTTCGAGCACATAGCGGCCTGCGCGAACAGAGCTGTCGAACAGCTCGCGCACGATATCGTCGGCACCGGCCTGGTACAGTTCATAGACGTGGTTGCGGTCCTTGGCGCGGGCGATGATGTGCAGGTCGGGATAGGCGCGGCGCACATAGGATACCATCTTGACCACGCCCTCAGGATCATCCAGCGCCACCACAAACACCTTTGCCTTGGCGATGCCCGCGGCCTTCAGCAGCTCGGGCCGGGTCGGGTCGCCCAGGAAGCTTTTGACCCCGAAGCGGCGCATCAGCTGCACCGCCTCCATATCGTGGTCCAGCACCACGGTCTTGAAGCCGCTGGCCTGCACCAGCCGGTTGACGATCTGCCCGAACCGGCCGATGCCCGCGATAATCACCGGGCCTTCCTCGTCGATCTCGTCGGGTTCAGGTTCTTGAAGCGGTTCGCCCATGCGCTTGGACAGCAAGTCATAGGCGATGAACAGCAGCGGGGTGATCAGCATCGACAGGGCGATCACCAGCAGCAGTTTTTCCGACAGCGCCGCCGGCAGGACGTTGAGCTGGGTGGAAAACGCCAGGAGCACGAAGCCGAATTCACCGGCCTGCGCCAGGCTGAGGGTGAACAGCCACAGCCGGCGCCGGCGCAGGCCGAAGGCACGGCCAACAATAAACAGCACCACACCCTTGGCGAAGATCACCAAGAGGGCCAGCCCGATCAGGTCGCCGGGATCGGCCAGGAACTGGCGGTAGTTGATGCCGGCGCCCACGGTGATGAAGAACAGTCCGAGCAGAAGCCCCTTGAAAGGGTTGAGGTCGCTCTCCATCTCGTGCCGGAATTCTGAGTTAGCAAGCACCACACCCGCCAGGAAGGCACCAAGCGCCGGAGATAGGCCGACAAGGGTCATCACGAAGGAGATGCCAACCACGATCATCAGCGCCAGCGCAGTGTACATTTCGCGCAGGTTGGAGGCGTGGATGAAGCGGAACAGGGGCCGGGTCAGATAGATGCCTGCCAGAATGATGAAGGCGATCGCAGCCAGGGTCACCAGCGCCACGGCCCAGCCGGGCAGCCCGTCGACCAGTGACAGCGAGCCATGGCCGCCGCCGTGCCCGCCCACCCCCTCACGGCTGATCGAACCGTCGGCAGAGAATTGCGGGATGGCGTATGTGCCCAGAAGCGGCAGGAAGGCGAGAATCGGAATCACCGCGATATCCTGCGTCAGCAGCACCGAGAATGCCGCGCGGCCGCCACCGGTCTGCATCAGCCCCTTTTCCGAAAGCGTCTGCAGCACAATTGCAGTGGAGGAGAGAGACAGCGCCAGGCCGATAGCTAGGCTGACATGCCAGTTTTCGCCGGCCAGCATGGCTGCGCCCATCAGGACGACGGTCGAGGCCGCAACCTGCATGCCGCCGAGGCCGATCAGCTTGTCCCGCATCGCCCAAAGCGCGCGCGGCTCCAGCTCCAGCCCGATCAGGAACAGCATCATCACCACGCCGAACTCGGCAAAATGGCGCAGATCTTCGGTTTCGGCGCCGGTCAAGCCGAGCACAGGGCCAATCGCGATGCCGGCCGCGAGGTAGCCCAGAACCGAGCCCAGCCCAAGACGTGCCGCCAGCGGCACCGCGATGACCGCGGCACCCAGGTAAATTGTCGCCTGATAGAAAAACTCTTCCATAAAACAGGTATCGCAAGCCTGCCGGTGCCTTGGCAATGGCTTTGCAGCCGCGGGGCAGGCTGTTATGGCAATAGAGCGCCTGCGTGGCGCTACTGCTCCAGCATACGGATGTCTTCGCTGAGCTTTGCGATCCGGTCCAGCCGCCGCGAAATACGTTCCTGGAAGCCGCCAAGCTGGTCGATGATGTCAGCTAGGGTTTCGCCGGAGTCAGTCAGCCGCGCGCTTTCAATCTTGAGCAGCACCCGCGTAGAGCTGAGCCCCAGGAAGTGGCGGTGCATGATCTGGCAGGCGCCAGTGATGCGCGCGGCTTCCTCGTCCACTTCCTTCATGCCGTCCTCAGACCGTTTCACCTGCTCCTTCACCAGGTCACTCAGAATCTTGCGCTCGGATTCCATGTCGGCGTTGCCGAGTTCGCGACGTTCCTTCTGAAGCTGGTTGTCGCATTCTATAAGTACGCGTGCCATGCCTTCGACAAACAGGCTGTCGTTCACCGACGACTTGATCTTGGCGAAGTTGCTGTTCTCTCCCATCACATGGGCGCCGAACCAATCGGACATCTGCCGAGACATGGCGCCATAGTTCTGGGACAGGACTGTCACAGGGCCGCCCGAAGGTTCGATGCGTGAGGCCAGCACCCGCAGGTTATGCGGGATGGTGTGCATGGCATCGAAATCGGCAATCAGCCCATCGGTTTCCTCTGCCAGTTTTTCGGCATCCTGCAGCATGCCTGTCAGCTCTTGAATCCGGGCATGCGGCTGGTTTCCCAGCCCTTGATCCCGCGCGATCAGTTCCTGGCTGAGAGCATGGGCTGCAAATTGATGATAGTTCTCATAGCCTCGGCCTTTGAGCCAGTTGAGCAGGTACTGGGCGCTTTCCTCAGGCTTGACGCCTTCTTCCTTTTCACGCTTCAGCATTTTGGCGTAAAGGCCGCGCACATCATCGAACAGTTTGCTGCTCGGTTTGATGCGGGCAGACAGATAGCCGTCCTGACAGGGGACCACCACGGCGAACACCCAGTAATACAGTCCGTCCTTGGCCTTGTTCTTGACGTAGGCGCCAATGCTTTCACCGCGCTGGATCGTCTCCCAGAATAGCGAGAATACACCCTTGGGCATGTCCGGGTGGCGGATCACCTTGTGCGGCGCACCAGTCAGCTCTTCCCAGGAATAGGCGCCGACGCGGCGGAACACATAGTTTCCGGCCCGGATCACCCCCCGGCTGTCGGTTCGGGAGAAAAACACCTCATTGAGGCCAAATGGGGCCTCGCCGCTGGTTGGGCGGGTTTCAACGCGGCGGTCGACAAAGGACACGGAAGGTTCCACTTTGGGTTACAATAGTCGTTGCCGCATCTTTAGGATCAAATCCTTCCCAGCTGGTTAAGTCGGCAGCGGCGCGTCGCGTTTTAACTGTGCCATCACGATCTGGCTCTGAACCCTCGCAACGCCGGGATGAGGCAGCAGAATCTCGTGTATCAGCGTATTCAGTGCCTGCAAGTCGGTACAGTAGACGCGCAGCAGGTAATCGGCCTCGCCGGTCATCGTCCAGGCTGAAGTGATTTCCGGCTGGCTGGCCACCAGCCTGGCGAATCCCTTTGACTGTTCCGGTCCGTGGCTGCTGAGGTGCACCTGCACGAACCCTTGTACGGCGAGTCCCAGTTTGGTTGGGTTCAGCCGGGCGGCGTAGCCCTCGATGTAGCCTTCTACTTCCAGCCTCTGCCGCCGCCGGCCGGCTTGACTGGGTGACAGGTTCAGCAATTCGCCCAACTCCTGCGCGGTCAGGTGGGCATTTTTCTGCAGCGCTGCGAGCAGCTTGGTATCGGTTGGGTCCAGCATGCGTGTTTTCACCTCTTTTTTGCATAATGGTGCGGAAATCGCGCTTATTTCAAGTTCCTGGCGCGAAAGTATGCGGAAAACCTGCAGCCGATATGCGGTATTCTTGATTCAAGAATTCACATTGTCCTGAATGGCATGAAGGAGACGCGCTATGGGTCCGTTCCCGCACAACGCCCCGAAATCCGAGATCACTCCGGAAAACCCGGCTGGCACAGATGGCTTTGAATTTGTTGAGTTTGCCAGCCCGGAGCCGGAAGAACTGCGCGCACTGTTTGCTCGCATGGGATACGAACTGGTGGGCCGCCGTAAGGGCCAGCCTTTGGTGGAGCTGTGGCAGCAGGGGGATGTCACCTACATCCTGAATGCTGATCCGGAGAGCTTTGCCGCGAAATTCGTGGATGAACACGGCCCCTGCGCCCCGGCGATGGGCTGGCGGGTTGCCGATGCGCAGAAAGCCTTCGAACATGCAGTGTCCAAGGGCGCGGAGGCATATGAGGGCCCGGGAAAGGTCATGGATGTGCCCGCGATCAAGGGTATCGGCGGTTCGCTGATTTACTTCATCGACCAGTATTACGACACCTCGCCCTACAATACCGGTTTCGAATGGCTGAAGCAGTCCAAGCCGCGCGGCGACGGCTTCTATTACCTCGATCACCTGACCCACAATGTCTACAAGGGCAACATGGACAAGTGGTTCAAGTTTTATGAGGAACTGTTCAATTTCAAGGAGATCCGCTTCTTTGATATCCAGGGTAAATACACCGGCCTGTTCAGCCGCGCGCTGACCTCGCCCTGCGGCCGCATCCGGATCCCGATCAACGAGGACCGCGGCGAGACCGGGCAGATCGTGTCCTACCTCAAGAAGTACAACGGCGAAGGCATCCAGCATATCGCGGTCGGCACCGAGGACATCTATGCCAGCACCGATGCGATTGCCGAAAAGGGCCTGAAGTTCATGCCCGGCCCGAACGATGCATACTACGAAATGTCCAGGGAGCGGGTGCACGGCCATGATGAGCCGATTGACCGCATGAAGAAGCACGGCATCCTGATCGACGGCGAAGGCGTGGTGGATGGCGGCGAGACCCGCATCCTGCTGCAGATTTTCTCGAAAACAGTCATCGGCCCGATCTTCTTCGAGTTCATCCAGCGCAAGGGCGACGACGGCTTCGGCGAAGGCAACTTCAAGGCGCTGTTTGAATCGATCGAGCGCGAGCAGATCGAAAGCGGCGAGATCCACGCAGCGGAATAAGCGCTGGCTGACAAACTGGCTAAGCCGGGCCTGTCATGCAGGCCCGGCTTTTTTACGGCTTGGTTATCCGGCTAGAAATTGCAGGCGGGCAACAGTGCTGATGCTTGCCATGCAGCAGGCATTCCTGGAATGCCCATCGCCGTAAGATTCCGAAGGCACTTGTTTTGCGCCCTTAGCCCTTGGGCATTGTAAGGGTGCGGTTGCGGCCGCCCTTCTGATATTGCAGCTGGCTTTCACCAATGGCAATCACCCGGCCGCCGTCGATGCGGTCGCCAACCTGCACTTTCTTGTAGCGGCCCGAGGGCAGGCGCACCAGGGCGCGGCGGTTGGCTGCTGTGCCATAGACTCCGATCAGGTTCAGCTTGCGCAGGTTGATCGCGTTGTTGACGGTGGCGCGGCGTGCGACGGAGGCGCTTGTCGGTATACGCGGCGCCGCCGCGGCTGCGGCCGCAGGCACGGCAGCGGCAATCTGGACCTGGTTCTGCGCATTGCGGCGGGCGCGGTCGACCAGATTAGCGAAATTGGCAGGACGGCCGCGCGGCACAACCGAAGACGCGATGGCCTGTGCCGTGACCGGCAGCTCTTCCTCTTCTGCCGGTTTCAGGCTTGCGGGACGCTGGCGCGGGCGCAGGCTGGCCAGTTCGGCGCGGCTGAGGCCGCCGTTCTGGGCCCGCTCCACCTGTTCCGCCAGATCAGCAGGCCGGGCCTTGGGCCGCTTGCGCGACAGCACCTGATTTCGGGCGGCTTCTTCTGCCAGCGCTTCGGCTGCCGGGTCGCTGCGGTCCGGTGCAGGCGGCGGCGCCTTATTGGGGCGGCCAAGGTAAACGGTGATGCCGTCTGGATTCACCGCCCCTTCCGGTGTTGCCTTGACCAGTCCGCGTTCATCCAAATCAAAGGCTGACCCTGCCGCAGCAGGAGACGCAACGGCGGACGGCACGTCATCCTGATCATAGGACCGAGGATCTGGCAGTGCCACGGCGTCAGCGGCGAATTCGGTCGGGTCGACAGACGCCGTGTATAGCTCATCCAGACCGGGAGCCGCCGGGATGCCGTCGAGCTCCGGCGCCACGGGCCAGATCCCCGTCGCTGCATAGCGCGCGGCCAGGGCCAGTTCATCCATGTGGGGGGATTCGGGGGGGCGCGCGGCGCCAGACTGCAGGGCTTCCGGATCGAGGAAAGCAGTATCGGTTCCTTCCTCCGGCGGTTCGGCACCGTCGGCAGCGGCCTCATCCTCGGCTGTGGGTTCCTCATCTGCGCTGCTGAGTTCGGGGAACCCAGCATTGTTGAGGCCAGGGTCAGGCTGATCCGCCAGCACACTGACCTGCGGTGCGATATCCTCAGCAGGCCCAGAGGCGCTGGAAAGCGGCGCTGAAGCGGTTTCGCCAGTGCTGATGGCAGGGGCAGGCGGAAGGTCGCTGTCGGATTCGGTCAGCGCGGCAAGAAAACTGTCCTCGCGGAACAGCGTCCAAGCGGCAATAGCCGCCAGGACCAGCGCCGCTGCGAGGGCGAAGCCAAGCGAGCGCCGCTTGCCGCCAGCTGCAGCCTTGCGGTCCGGCGCAGTTTCCGGTGGCCGGGCGTGCGCGGCAGGGGACGGCGCGCGCAAGGCGGCTGGAGCGGGCGGAATCGTCCCAGGCAGTCCGGCCTTTTCCTCCCCGGAGGCGGCACTTGCCGGCCCCAGCGGTTTTACCGCTGCAGGCTTCGCCGCGCTGGAACTTCTGTCAGTCAGGACAAAAGGTGCTGGTTTCGCTGCAGGGGGAGACCCGGCGGGAGAACTCCCTTCTGTGCGCTGCCTTTGTCCCGGCACCGGGGAGCTGGTGGTTTCTGGTGCGTCCGGCTTGGTCATTTCCGGAGAAGGAGCGGGCGGCGCAGGCGGGAGCGGCCGGCTTGCGGTTTTTGCAGCAGGCATTTGCTGTTCGGAGTTCGCGTCAGTGGCAGCTTCCAGCGGGGGCTGCGGGTCCGGCGCGTCCGCGCAGTCCGGCTCCGCGCCGGTTTCAGGTGTTTCTTCCGCTTCTGACGTTTCCTCGGCAGGTGCGGTTGGACTGGGCGCGTGTTCAGGCTCAACCGCGGCAGCAATCTGGTCTTCGGCGCCGTTGTCTGGCACAGGACCGGGCAGCTGGACCGCACCGATTACCTTGATCGCGTTGCTGTCGGGTTCAACCTCGGTTCCCCGGATTGCTCGGGTGGTGCCAAAGAACGGTTCTCCCTGAAACCCCCCGTCCTCCGGCACAGCCACGAAACTTGCAGGTCCGAAGCCATGCTCAACCGCAAAGGTCTCTGCCTCATCCAGAGTTTCCAGCGCCACTGCGGCCACATGGGTTACATCGCCGTCAGCGCAAATATCAAAGGCCAGTTCATCCACCGGATAAGGCGTGGCGCCTTCCAGCGCCTGCCGCGCCGCTTCAATCCGTTCTCCGGCGTGCAGGCTGCCGGTTTCAATGCTCAGAAAACGGATCTGGTCATTGGGCAGGATCAGCTTGCTGTAAATCCCTTCCGGTGCCAGCCGCAGAGCGTCGGCGCGCATTGCAGCCAGTGCTGCGGGAAGGTCCTCGGTGTCAAACGGTGTGCTGGCGACACTCCTCCAGCCGTCCTTGGCGCGGTAGATCAGTGCGATCCCGTCGGCGGAAAGCGAAAGAGCAAAGGCCGGTTTCATGCTTTGGGTCAATCCATCCGAATCCATACTGCCCGGCCGCGCCTGGCGCGTCCGGTGTTTTGCCGCGGACCTTAAAGCAGGAACCTGCCGAGTAAAAGGAAAAGACAATTCCAGGCTCTTGCGGGCGGCGGTTTGCCGTCCCCATGTAAGGGCATTGGGAAAAGGAGCTTTTCAGTATGAAGGCAAAGAAACTTCTGGCAGCCGCACTTATGCTGTCGATGAGCACAGGCGCCCTGGCCGCCAGCGAAACGGTGCCGCCGCGTCAGATCACTGTAATCGGTGAAAGCACCCTGAACGTGTCGCCCGAGCTGGCAATGATCACCCTGGGCGTGACGGAGGAGGCCGAGGAGGCTGCCGCCGCCATGGCTGCCGTTTCAGAGGCTATGGCAGCAGTTATTACCCGGCTCAAGGAGGCTGGCATCGCCGCTGAGGACCTGCAGACCCAGCAGATTTCCATGCGCCCCGTCTGGTCGCAGGACCGCTCTTATGACAGCGGCGGGCGGCGCGAGATTACCGGTTTTGAGGCCTCGAACACTCTGATGGTACGGGTGCGCGATCTGGACGGTCTTGGGCCGGTTCTGGACAAGGTTCTGGCTGCAGGCGCGAACCGGTTCCAGGGCTTGAGCTTCGGTGTGTCTGATCCCGCCGCCGTGATTGACCGGATCCGCGGCGAGGCGGTCAAAGATGCCATCCAAAAGGCTCAGCAGCTGGCGGACGCTGCGGGCATGGAGCTGGGACCGGTGCGCACGATCACAGAGCACGGCGGTGGCGGCGGTCGTCCGATGATGGCAATGGAAATGGCCCGCAGCGACGCGATGCCGATCGAGGCCGGGGAGCTGAGTTTTACCCACAATGTCTCGGTTGTCTTCGACATGGCGGTGCCGGGCGGCGAGTAACATAAGAAACAAAAAAGGCCGGGCAGGGGCCCGGCCTTTCTATTGGGATGGAACAGGCCTCAGCCGCAGGCTTTGGCCAACGCTTGATCCAGGTCACGGATCAGATCGTCCGAATCTTCGATGCCGATGGAGACGCGGACCACATTCGGGCCGGCGCCTGCCGCTTCCTGCTGTTCCGGGGTCAGCTGCCGGTGAGTGGTCGAGGCAGAGTGGATGATCAGCGAGCGGGTATCGCCGAGGTTGGCCACATGGCTGAAGATCTCCAGCGAATCCACCAGCTTGACGCAGGCCTCATAGCCGCCCTTGACCGCAAAGGTGAAAAGGCCGCCGGTGCCCTTGGGATAGCAGGCCTGGGCGCGCTCGAAATAGGGAGAGGACGGCAGACCGGCATAAGTGACATACTCGACGCGGCTGTCGTTCTCCAGCCATTCGGCCACCTTGCGGGCGTTCTCGCAGTGCTTTTGCATCCGCAAGCTGAGGGTCTCGATGCCCATCAGCGTGTAATGCGCCGCCTGCGGGTTCATCGTCATGCCGAGGTCACGCAGCCCGATGGCGATGCCGTGGAAAGTATAGGCCAGCGGCCCGAAAGTCTCATGGAACTTGAGCCCGTGATAGGCGGTTTCCGGCTCCGACAGGGAGGGGAATTTGTTATTTGCAGACCAGTCGAACTTGCCGCTGTCGACAATGCAGCCGCCGGTCACGGTGCCATTGCCGGTCAGGTACTTGGTAGTGGAATGCACCACCAGCGTCGCGCCATGCTCGATCGGGCGGCACAGGTAGGGGGTGGCAGAGGTGTTGTCAACGATCAGCGGGATGCCGGCGCCGTCGGTGATATCAGCCAGCGAACGGATATCGGTCACATAGCCGCCGGGGTTGGCCACGGATTCGCAGAACACCGCGCGGGTGTTTTCGTCAATAGCTGCCTTAACCGCCTCCAGATCATCGGTATCGACGAATTTCGCTGACCAGCCGAAGCGCTTGATGGTCTGGCTGAACTGGGTCACCGTGCCGCCGTAAAGCCGGGTCGAAGCCACCACGTTGCAGCCCGGAGCCATCAGCGGGAACAGCGCCATGATCTGCGCCGCGTGGCCGGAGGAGCAGCAGACCGCACCGACGCCGCCCTCAAGCGTCGCCAGGCGTTCCTGCAGCACTGCGACGGTGGGGTTGGTCAGCCGCGAATAGATGAAGCCGACTTCCTGAAGATTGAACAATGCCGCAGCGTGTTCGGCATCGCGGAACACATAGGCGGTGGTCTGGTAGATCGGCGTCTGCCGCGCGCCGGTAGCCGGGTCCGGCTTGGCGCCAGCGTGAATTTGCAAGGTGTCAAAACCATAGGACGGGGCGTCGGTCATCTGTATGTCTCCGTGAAGGGTCTTTTGTTGCGCGCACCTCAGCATGGCTGCACGCGGAAGGCAATCGCACGAATGCCGCAGCGGAAGCCTGCTGCGAATTTCCGGCCGTCTTGCACCGCTGTGACCCTTGGAGGTTGTTCAAGGGCCGGCTCCTTGGCCAAAGGTATCGCTCCAGAACTTGAGCAGCAGCGCGCGCCGGTTGGCATCAAGCGCTACCAGCAGGGATGGTGACAGGGGGATGTTTCTGCGGGCGCTGGCGGTAAGCCCGGATTCGGCGTCTGCGATCTGGGTGACAAGTCCAGCCTGGGCCAGCAGATCCTGCGCCTCTGTGCTCAGCAGGAAATCGAGAAAGTCAGCAGCTGTTTTCTTATGCTTGGCATGCCGCGGGATCATGTAGGCGCGGGACAGGACCAGCGTGTAGTCCTCGGGCAGGATGAGGCCGACCTCCGGTGCGGATGCATTTGCGACGTAGGATCCTAAGACGTTGTAGGCAATCAGAAACCGGCCTTCCGCCACGCCTGAGATAATTTCGGCAGAACAGCAGGTGGCAACGGCATCAACCCGGGCGAAACCTTCCATCAGAGCGCCGAATGTTGTCGCCTCGAGGCTGTCGCTGAAAGCAAACAGATAGCCGAGCCCTGAAACAGCGATGTCATAGGTGGCGATCCTGCCGCGGTAGAGGCCGGGTTCGGCGCGCAGCGCGTCGAGCAGGGCAAAGCGGCTGCGCGGCACCTCGGCGCCGTCAAGCAGCCGCTTGTTGTAGACGATCACCGCCGGTTCTGTGGTAATACCCCACAGCTCGTCGCGCCAGCGCCGCGACGGCGGCAGCGCCAGTGCCGCGGGTGAGCGGTGCGGCTGCGCACAGGCCGCGTTGACCAGCCAGACCATCTGCTGCACGGCCGAGGACAGCACCGCATCGGCAGGCTGGCTGCCATCCCGGCAATCGGCGCGGCTCCGGGCAAAAAGCGCGTTTGAGCCCCATTGCTCGTAGGTGATTGTCAGGTCCGGGTTCAAATCCGCAAAGCGTTTCATGACCGGTTGAATGATGCTGTTGTCGGTGGTGGAGCGGATCAGAAAAGGCACCGGGCCGCTGCCATACCGCACGGTCGCCTCCTGCGCGGCGGCCGAAACAGGCAGCAGCGCGGCAATGAGCGACAGCATCTGCCAGGCCCGCATCATGTTCCAGCCTCCGCGGCGGGCAGGACCAGCGCAGCGCGGAAGCCGCCTCCCTCGTGTCCCATCTCTACCCGGCCGCCAAAGGCAGCGGCCACGGAGTTCACGATCGACAAGCCGATGCCGGTGCTGTTTTCCTGGGCGTCGGCACTGCGGTTGAAGCGGCTGCCAAGCTGCGCGGTGACCTCAGGCGCCGGGCCGGGGCCGGCATCGCGCACCCACAGGATGGCATCGCCGCCGCGTTGCTCTGCACCTATGGCCACTGGCGGAGTGCCGTGCCTGAGCGCATTGACCAGCAGGTTGCCGGCCGCCTCGCCAAGTGAAAATGCATCGGCGCGCACCATCACCGGGTCCACGCCGATCTCCAGCCGCAGATCGCTGCCTGGGGACAGCAGTGCGTGGTCGTTGCGCTCCATGATCTCCAGTGCAACTTCGCGCAGGTCGACGGGCAGGCGCGGCGCACTGTCAGTGCGATGCACCACCAGCGCGCGGCTGAGGAGCTGATCCAAAAGGCTGCCCAGAGACCGGGTGCGGGCAAGCAGCCGGTCCAATGCGCGGCGGCGGGCGGCTTCGCTGGGCTCGGCAATCGCGGTTTCCGCCTGCACGCGCATTGCAGCGACCGGGGTGCGCAGCTGGTGCGCGGTGTCGGAGATCAGGTTGCGCATCGCCTCGACCTGGCCGTCCAGCCGCCCCATGAACCTATTCATGGAACCCAGCACGACCTGCAGCTCTTGCGGCAGTCGGCCGGTGGCAATCGGAGTCAGGTCGTAGGGGTCACGGCGGGCCAGGTCTTCGGTGATGGCATCCAGCGGCCGCAGGGCGGTGCGGATGACCAGCCAGGCCATAATCACCAACGCCAGCCCGGCCACTGCCATGGGCAAAAGCGCGTCCAGCATCAGGTCCGCTATCATCGCCTTGCGCGCCCGGAGTGTCTGTCCGACCACAACCTCGACTGGACCGGAGAAGCTGCGCTCCGCAAAACGGCGGGTGATCCGTACGAAACGCGCGGGTTCGCCGCTGAGCGCGGCTTCGAAGAAATCCGGCCCGCCGGCTCCGGGCTCTGGCAGCTGGACTTCACTCTCGGGATCGACACCGGTTATGAGCATCTGCCCCGGGCCATGAACGGCATAATAAATGCGGTCGTCGGGTGCCTGTGCAAGCAGCTGGAAAGCTGAGACCGGCAAGTCGGCGACAGGGACCCCCTCCTCGATGCGGACCGACTCGGCAATATCTCTGGCGGCCCCCAGCAGGATGCGGTCATAGGCCTGACGCGCGGCCTGCCGGCCGTTCAGCCAGGCGGAGCCGGACACCAGCATCCCGCCCAAGAGCAGGATCAGCAGCACTGCCCCCAGCACCCGGGCCGCCAGCGTGAGCGGCGCGCGCGGCTCAGTCATTCAGATGCAGCCGGTAACCGACCCCCCGCTGGGTGGCGATGCTGACATCGCTGCCCGCGATCTTCTTGCGCAGGCGCGCGATATAAAGCTCGATCGCGTTTTCGCCAACGTCGGCATCGTCGAAACCATAAAGCGAGTCATAGAGCCGGGACTTGGAGAGGTAGCGGCCCTGGTGGCGGATCAGCATATCCAAAAGCGCCGCCTCCCGCCGGGTCAGCTCCAGCAGACGCCCGTTCAGCCGGGCGCTGCGGTCGCTGGGGGAAAAGGCCAGCGAACCGAGGATGACCTGCTCTTCTTTGCGCTCTGCCTGCCTGCGCACCAGCGCCCGCAGCCGCGCCTCCAGTTCCCGCTGGTCGAAAGGCTTGCCCAGGTAATCATCCGCTCCCTGGTCCAGTGCCGCCACCCGGTCGTCCACAGAGGTCAGCGCGGTCAGCATAAGCACCGGTGCCGGGTCGCCCGCCAGGCGCATTTCGCGCAGCAGCGACAAGCCGGAACCGTCCGGCAGGTTGATGTCGAGGATCACCGCATCATAGCGCTGCACGGCGCGGCAGTCTCGGGCGCTTTCGATGTCCGGCGCCAGATCGCAGACAATGCCGCAGCGGGCCAGGTGTGCAATCACGCCCTCGGCCAGATCCTCTGCATCCTCGACCATCAGGACCCGCATCTTATGGCTCTCCGCTTTGCTGAAACCGGCGACAGGTTGGTGACAGCTTCAATGGGTAAACATGTCTAACCCGCAGGAAAGGGGCTGCCAAAGCGATTTCTTGCAGGGGGATTTCCGGCGCTTGGGAGTGCGCCGGCCATGACCTGAGGAGGAACATATGAAATTCACCGTCACCCGCGGCCTGGTTGCCGCTGCCGCCCTGTCACTGTCTGCCCTTGCCGCCGGCGCGCAGGAAAACCCCGAGTGCATCGCCCCGGCCAACCCGGGCGGCGGCTGGGACTTCACCTGCCGCCAGGTCGGCAAGTCGCTGCAGGATCTAGGGCTGATAGACAAGACCATGCAGGTCGTGAACCTGGCCGGCGGCGGCGGCGGCGTGGCCTTTGCCGAGGTGGTCAACAAGCGCGTGGACGATGGCAACCTGATCGTCGCCGCCTCCAGCGCCACCGCAACCCGCCTGGCGCAGGGCGCCTATCCGGGCAACAGCATGGACCAGGTGCGCTGGCTGGCCTCCATCGGCGCCGACTACGGTGTGATCGCGGTTGCCGCTGACAGCGGCATCGAGACGCTGCCGCAGCTCTTGGACACCATCAAGGCCGATCCGTCCTCGGTCTCTGTCGCCGGCGGCTCTGCGGTTGGCGGCTGGGATCACCTGAAGGTGCTGATCGCGGCCAGTGCCTATGGCATCGAAGATGTGCGCACCGTGAAATACATCGCCTTTGACGGCGGCGGCGAGGCCGTGACCCAGCTGCTGGCCGGGTCGGTGCAGGCCTTTACCGGCGACATTTCCGAAGCCAAGGGATTCGTGGATTCCGGTGATATCAAGGTGATCGCGGTGCTGTCGCCAGAGCGCCTGCCGGGTGAGTTCGCGGATTTCCCGACCGCCAAGGAACAGGGCGTTGATGCCATCGGCGCCAACTGGCGCGGCTTTTATGCGCCGGGCGGCATGTCGGACGAGGCCTATGATGCCTGGGTTTCCAAAATCGGCGATCTCTATGCCTCTGACGAGTGGAAAGACGTAATGGCCGCCAACGGCCTGGCGCCGCTGGACCTGCAGGGCGCCGCGTTCCAGGATTTCGTGGCCGGTTCGGTTGCGCAGATCCAGTCGATTTCCAAAGAGATCGGCATCATCAAGTAACCTGCGCCGGGCCAGCCCGGGAGGAAGCCGCGCAGCCATGCGGCCCCTTCGGCGGGCTGGTCCCGCCTGACACCTGAACTGGAGACCGCCATGAGCGATCGTATCTTCGGTGTCTTCGGCATGATCCTTGCTGCCGGCTATGTCTTTGCCGCGCTTGCGATCGAGGAAAGCTTTCTTTCCGATGCCGTCGGCCCCAAGGCCTTTCCCCTGATCATTGCTGCCATCCTCGGTCTGTCGAGCGCCGTGATCGCGCTGCGCCCGGACCCGGAACCGCATTGGCCCGCCCTGGGACGGCTGGCGGAAGTGGCTGCCGCGGTGGTGGTGCTGATCCTCTATGCCGAGATGCTGCCCGTCGCGGGTTTTGTCATCGCCACCGCCTTTGCCGCCGCCTATCTGGCCTGGCGGCTGGGGTCGGGACCGCTGGAGGCGGCAGCCGTGGGCGCGGGCACTTCCGTTGGCATCTATGTCACCTTTCACCTGATCCTGGGCCTGTCGCTGGCCAAGGGTCCGCTTGGCTTCTGAGGAGGGCGGAACATGGAGCTTCTCGCAAATCTTGGCGACGGTTTTGCCATCGCGCTCAGTTGGCAGAACATAGGCCTGGCGCTGCTGGGGTGTTTCCTGGGAACCATCATGGGCGCGCTGCCCGGGCTGGGGCCGTCGAACGGGGTCGCCATCCTGATCCCGCTGGCCTTTACCATGGGGCTGGGGGCGACGCCCTCGCTGATCCTGCTGACCAGTGTCTACTATGGCGCCATGTACGGCGGGCGCATCAGCTCGATCCTGCTGAATATTCCCGGGGATGAGCCGGCCATGATGACATGCCTGGACGGCCACCCGATGGCCAAGAAGGGGCTGGCGGGCGAAGCCCTGTCGCTGTCGGGCATCGCGTCCTTCGTCGGTGCGTTCCTGGCCACCTGGGGGCTGATCCTGCTGGCACCGCAGCTGGTGAAGATCGCTCTGCTGTTCGGCCCGGCCGAGTATTTCGCCCTGTTCGCGCTGGCTTTCATGACGCTGGGCGGCGTGTCCTCTACCAACCAGGCGAAATCGGCCTTTGCCGCGGCGCTGGGGCTGGGACTGGCAACCATCGGCGTCGATACCCAGACCGGCGTGCCGCGCTTCACCTTCGGTGAGGTGCATCTCTATGACGGGCTTGACTTCCTGGTCGCCATCGTTGGCCTGTTTGCCCTGTCCGAGGTCTTCATCTTCCTGGAAACCCGGCACGGCGGATCGGACGCGGCAGGGCGCAAGCTGACCATCGGCAAGCTCTACCCGCCAATGGCGATGATCCGGCAGACCACCCCGACCATGCTGCGGACGTCCTTCCTCGGGTTCATTGCCGGGGTGCTGCCCGGCGCCGGGGCTTCGCTGGGATCGTTCATCTCCTACTCGATGGAAAAGAAGCTGGTCGACAAGGAGGGCACTTTCGGCACCGGCGATCCGCGCGGCGTGGCAGCGCCCGAGGCCGGCAATAACGCGGCTGCCGGCGGCGCGCTGGTGCCGATGCTGGCACTTGGGGTGCCCGGCTCGGGGACAACCGCAGTTCTGCTGGCGGTGCTGCTGGCACTCAACATCACGCCCGGGCCACTGCTGTTCAGCCAGAACCCGGACGTGGTCTGGGGCCTGATAGCGGCGCTGTTCATTGCCAACTTCATGCTGCTGGCGATGAATATCCCGATGGTTGGGCTGTTCACCCGCGTGCTGATGATCCCGTCTCGGATCCTGATGCCGATTGTGGCGATGGTGAGCTTCGTCGGCATCTACGGCATTTCCGGCAGCACCTTCGATCTGTTGGTGATGATCGGCTTCGGTGTGTTGGGCTGGGTGCTGCGCAAGCTGGATGTGCCGCTGGTGCCGGTCATCCTGGGCACGCTCTTGGGCAACGCGATGGAGAACAACCTGCGCCGTGCGGTGACCATCGACAACGGCAACTGGTGGACCCTTGTGGACAGCCCGCTGTCCATCGCGCTTTGGGCGATAGCGATCATCGGGTTTGTGCTGCCGCTGATCGTCGGTGCGCGAGTAAGGGCCAAGATGCACCAGCGCCAGGACGAGGAAGGCGCGATCAGCGACTGACCAAGCGAGCAGCCATTGCAGGGCGCTCTCTGGAATGGCTGCTAGTTTTCTTGAAGCTCGACGGATTCACCCCTTCAGCACTTGGCGACCGCGCCTCATCCCGGGATTTCGGGAGCGCCGGACAAGGTAGCTCAGTCGGAACGGGCTGCGTTGGGA
The DNA here is from genome assembly GCF_013317235.1 of Leisingera sp. ANG59. Classification (GTDB taxonomy): domain Bacteria; phylum Pseudomonadota; class Alphaproteobacteria; order Rhodobacterales; family Rhodobacteraceae; genus Leisingera. The sequence goes on from NZ_WLCM01000004.1 coordinate 193,992, forward strand.
ATCGCCGCCAGAATCTTGTTCCGCTGTATTTTTCCTGACGGGCCTTTGGGCAAATCGTTCAGGAAATACACCTCGTCAGGGGACTTGAACTTCCCAAGCTGGGACTGGCAGAGTTCGATCAGTTCCAGCGGCGTCAGTTCCGATCCGCCGCGGATTTTCACGGCGGCTTCAACTGTTTCACCATAGCTTTTGCAGGGGCGCCCGAAGGCGGCGGCCTCGATCACGTCCGGGTGGGAATAGAGCGCCTCGTCGATCTCGCGCGGGGCGATGTTTTCGCCGCCTTTGATGATCAGCTCCTTCAGGCGCCCGGTGACGAAGACATAGCCGTCGCCGTCGATCCGCCCCAGATCGCCGGTGCGCAGCCAGCCGTCGGGTGTGAAGGTTGCGGCTGTGGCTTCCGGGTTGTTCAGGTATTCCAGCATCACGTTGGGGCCGCGCACCGCCAGCTCGCCTGCGCTGCCATTGGTGACGGGCTGAAGGTTTGCATCCAGGATCGTCACTTCGTTGCCAAAGGCGATGCCGGGGGAGCCGATCTTGCGGATGCCCGGGGGCAGGGGGTTCGACAGGATCTGGGCTGCCGTCTCTGTCAGGCCCATGGTTTCGATCACCGGCATGCCGAAGCGGTCTTCAAACGCGCGCTGCACATCCGGGGCCAAGGCAGATGAGGCAGAACGGCCGAAGCGGAGGCGCGCCCTGGTGCTTTCGACGGGGTCCAGGTCCGAATGCAGCAAATGCGAGATGATGGTGGGCACCACCGAGAACCAGGTCGCCTGCGACCAGCCGGCATGAGCCCAGAAACGGCTCGCAGAGAACCGCGTGCACATCGCGAGCGAACCGCCGGAGATCAGCGCGCCCATCACGGTCACGCACAGCCCGTTGATGTGGTAGATGGGCAGCACGCAGAGGCCGCGGTCCTGCGGTGTCAGCTCATGCGCCACGGCGGTGGTCCAGCCGCCCGCCAGCAGGCTGGCGTGGCTGTGCACCACGCCCTTGGGGCGGCCGGTAGTGCCGGAGGTGTACATCAGCAGGGCGTGGTCACCGGCGGAGAGCGGGTGCAGCTCTGCCGGTGACCCGCCAGTTGCTGCCGCCTGGTCCAAAGGGGAGAGAAATGGCAGGCTGGCAGTCTCGTGAAACAGGTCCGTCTGGCTGGGGTGGACAAAGGCAAAGCGGGCGCCGCTGTGCTGCAGGGCGTAGGACACCGCGCTGTTGCCGGCAACCAGGTTGATCATGGTGGCGCGGAAACCGCCGTAAAGCACGCCGAACAGGCATTCAAGCGCTTCGCGCCCGTTGGGGTGCAGGATGGCGATGCTTTCGCCCTTGGCGATTCCCTTGCCGGTCAGGTAGCCGGCGATTGCCTTTGCCGTCTTGCGCAGCTCCTGCCAGCTCAGATCGGGGCCGCCGTCTGGAAAGACAAAGCCGGTGCCGCCCTCTGCGGCGCGTGTGTCGAGCCAGTCGCGGATGGTTCCCTTGGGCGGTTCCCTCATTGCCCCGCCTCCGCCCAGTAGCTGGCAAAGATGTCCTGGAGCGCGGGTTCGCGGGCAGGGATTTCGCGCACGATCCTGGTGGTTTGCACGAAGTGGCGCCAGTTGAGGTTGGTGTCGATGGAATTTCCGCCCCAGCTGCCGCAGCCCATTGACAGGGAGAACGGCATTCCGTTGGTGAAGGCACCACCGGTGGCGAAGGTATGGGCCTGGTTGACGATCACCCGGCAGGCCGGCATCTCGCGGCCCAGTCCGACGGCGCGTTCGTCCTTGGCGGTGTGGATGCCGATCGAGTGGCCCGCGCCCTGGTAGGTGAGGATGCGGGCGGCGATGGCCTTGGCATCCGCGTAATCCGCAGCCCGGTAGACGGCGAGGATGCGGCTCAGCTTCTCGCCGGACAGCGGGTGGTCCGGGCCGATGCCCTTGGTTTCCACCGCCAGGAATTTGGTCTCTGGGGGGACTTTGCCGGTCATGTCCAGCGCGGCCAGCATCCTGCCCGCGTCCTGGGCGATGACCTCGCGGTTCAGATGGCCGTCCGGCCAGAGTCTGGCGATGATGCCATCTGCCTCGGCCTCGGGCACCAGCGCGCCGCCTTCCCGGGCGAGCGCTGCAATGAACTGGTCATAGATGGCATCCACCACCACGACGGAATTTTCCGAGGAACAGGAGGTGGCATTGTCGAAACACTTGGAGGCGGCGATCTTGGCCGCGGCCTCCGCCAGATCCGCGGTTTCATCCACGATCACCGTGACATTGCCGGCGCCGACAGCCACGGCAGGCGTGCCGCAGGACTGGGCGCGGTGGACGTTGTTCTGGCTGCCGGTGCAGATCACCCGGTCAGCGGCCTCCATCAGCGCCTGGGTCTTGGCCTTGGAGCCGGGGGCCGGGATCATCTGCACCAGATCAGGATTGAGACCCAGCTTGGCAAACTCGGCGTGGATATAGGCCAGCAGCAGCTCGCAGGAGGCGACGCCCTTGGGGGAGGGAGCCACGACGATGGCATTGCCGCCCTTCAGCGCGTTGATGATGTTGTTGGCAGGCGTCGCCGCCGGGTTGGTCGAGGGGACAACGGCGCCGATCACGCCGATGGGGCGCATGATTTCGGTTATGCCGGTATCAGGGTTGTCGCTGATGATGCCGTGGGTCCGGGCACCCGCAATGTCGCGCAGCAGGCCCAGCGTCTTGCGGTGGTTCTTGGTGATCTTATCCGGCACGTTGCCGAGGCCGGTGGTTTCCACCGCAAGTTCAGCCAGGGCGCGGTTGCGGGCGGGCTCCATGATGGCCCATCCGGCCGCCAGGGCAGCCTTGTCATAGAGAGCCTGGCTTCCCCTGGCTTCAAAGTCCTGTTGGGCGGTGCGGGCGCGCACCACGATCTGTTCCACCTCGGCGGCGCCGGAGGCGAGTGCGTCCTGAGCGTTCATGTCTTACCTCGATTTCTAGGCCGGGGCGCGCTGCGGCTGTGCGCGCCCCGGAGGAGTTCCGGCTGGGATCAGAGCCCTGCCAGAAGCTCTTTCAGTGTCTGTTCGCGGGCGGCCCACATCTCCTTGACCTCGTCGCGGGTCATGATGTGCATGGGCGAGCCGCCGGCCGCCATCTTCTTGGAGACCCGGTCATTGGCGAACATCGCAGGCACGGTTGCGGCGAGCTTGTCGATCACCTCTTGCGGAGTGCCCTTGGGCACCATCACGCCGCGGAAATTGACGGAGGAGTTGTCGACCTCCAGACCTTGCTCTTGCATGGTGGGCACGTCGGGCAGGAAATCGGAGCGCTGCAGGTCGGCAACCCCCAGGATCCTGACGTTGCCGGCCTCCTGCGCACGGTAGGCATCCGACAGGTTGTTGATGCCGCCCATAACCTCACCGGCGATCACTGCCTTCATCGCAGCGGCGCCGCCGCCCTTGGTCGGGATGTAGGCCATTTTCACGCCAGCGGCCTTTTCGATCTGCAGCGCCGCGATGTGGTGGCCGACAAACAGGCCGGCGCCGGAAAATGTCAGCTTGCCCGGGTTCCCCTGAGCGTAGGCGACCACATCGGCCATCGAGTTGAACGGGCTGTCAGCACCCACGACAAACACTGCCGGGTCGGCGCCCCAGTTGGCGATCGGTTCGAAACTCTCCGCGGAATACTGCACGCCGCCCTTGATCGACTGGGCGATGAAATGGGGCACGTTGTAGGCCGCGAGCGTATAGCCGTCGGCATCGGCCTGGGTCGCAAACCAGTTCCAGCCGACACGGCCGCCGGCGCCGGGCTTGTTGATGATGGCGATGGGCATTCCCAGCGCATCCTCGTTGCCGGCGGTCATGGTGACGATCCGGGCCTGAAAATCAGTTGCCCCGCCAGCCCCGTAGGAGACCATCATCATGATCGGGCGTTCCGGGTATTCCTCGGACATGGCAGCGCCTGCCAGTCCCATCAGCGCGATGGCAGCGCCTGCAATCAGTTTCTTCATTTTCTTCTCCTCCCTATTGGTTTCGGACCGCGTTCCGGCGGTCAGAACAGAATTTCCCGCGGCGTGTAGACGCTCAGCAGTTTGGCAAAGAGGCCGTACATCACCGCCACGAAGACGGCGGTGATCAGCACGCGTTTGACCCAGGTCTTGCCTTCGGAATGCGGCGCCGGGTCGTAGAGCGACAGCAGGATGAAAAACCCGATGGCGGTAGCGGTGTAGAACCCCAGCGCCTTGGCGGCCCAGAAGACATAGACCAGCATCAACGACAGACCCGGAACCATGTTCAGGAACATTGTCCGGGACACGCCGGAGCCGACCTTGCTGAGTCCGAGGGCGGCCTTGCCGAAGGTCCAGCCCGCCAGCACCACAAAGACGGATGCGATCAGGCGGGGAAACAGGAAGGCCTCGGCAGGCTGCTGGGTGTAACTGACCCAGGCGACCCAGATGCCGACGGCAAAGACCAGACCGGAGCCAAGGATGTGCTGAGACCGGTTCATGCCTGGGCCTCCTCTTTGGTGGTGTAGCGGCGGCTGCGCAGCTCCATCCAGGCCGAGTAAGCGATGGAGGCGACAACCACGGCGATCAGGAAGATGTTCAGCCCGCCGGTCAGGAAGTAGGCGGACTTGCCGACGGTGGCGTCGGCGATCATGCCGCCCTGAATGAAGTTCGACTCCGCGATCGGGCCCAGGATCAGGCCCAGCACCAGCGGCGCGGCGGAGAAGCCGAAACGTTCCAGGAAGTACATGCCGATGCCGAGGCAGGCCATCACGTAGACGTCGCCCATCGAGCTTTGCACCGAGTAGGCACCGAAGACGGAGAGGGCGAGCACGATGGCGGCCATCACCGATTGCGGCACCTGGGCGACGCGGGCGGCGAGGCCTGCCACATAGAGGCCGAAGAGGCACATCAGGACCTGGCCCACCAGCATTGAGTTGATGAAGGTCCAGGCCACGTCGGGGTGATTGTCAAAGAGATCGGAGCCCGGGAAAATGCCGTGGATCAGCAGGCCGCCCAGCAGCACCGCGGCGGTGGGGCTGCCTGGGATCGACAGCGTCAGGAGCGGCACCAGCGACGGGCCGACCATGGCGTTGTTGGCGGATTCCGCTGCGATCACGCCTTCGCTGTGGCCGTGGCCGAATTTCTCCTTCTCGGAGGAGAACTTCTTGGTCTGGTCATAGGCCACAAGCCCGGCGATCTGACCGCCGACGCCGGGGATCAGCCCGATGATGGAGCCGGTGATGGTGCCGATGCCAAGGGCGCGCGGGCGGCGCAGCAGTTCGCGGGTGGCGTCAAGCACGGAATGCTTCTGCACTTCGATCACCTCGGCGCCGTCCGCGCGGCGGCCCTTGGCGAACATGGTGAGCACCTGCGGGATGGCAAAGAGGCCGATCAGCGCCGCGATGATGTTGATGCCGCCGCCAAGCGACGGGTGGAAGATGAACCGCTGGGCGCCCATGATGTCGTCGAACCCGATGGTGGCCAGCCACAAGCCGATGCAGCCGGACAGCAGCCCCTTGACCACGGAGGCCGAGTCCAGCGAGCCGATCACCGTGACGCCCAGGATCGCCAGCCAAAACAGATGCGAGGGGCCGAAGGCCAGCGCCCACTGGGCCAGCAGCGGGGTCAGGAAGATCAGCAGCAGCACGCCGAAGATGCCGCCGACCGCGGAGGCCAGGAACGACAGCTGCAGCGCCTTGGCGCCCTGGCCCTGTTTGGCCATCTTGTGGCCGTCCAGCGTGGTGGCGATATTGGCGGGCGCGCCGGGGATCTTCAGCAGGATCGCGCTGACCGCGCCGCCCGCCACGGTGGAGGTATAGGCAGCCCCCAGCAGGATCAGGCCCTGCACCGCCTCCAGATGGAAGGTGAAAGGGATCAGCAGCGCCACGGCCATGGTGGGGGAAAGCCCCGGGGTCGCCCCCAGGATCAGGCCGCCGATGGTGCCGCCCAAAAGCAGCAGGAATGACAGCGGTGAGAAAACTTCTCCGAAGTAAAATATGAAGTCCATTCGGGGCCTCCCAACCCGGCTGATCGCGCTTTTACTTTTGTTGACAAAACAGGTTAGGCCATGAAAATAGTATTGCAAACGTTTTCATTAATCTTGCCGGGGGAGGGGAGATTATGGCGCCGAAACAGAAGGGTAACGTGGATATCGTTGCGGTGGCAAAGGCTGCAAAAGTGTCGCCCTCAACGGTGTCGCGCACCTTCAATCACCCCGATCTGGTAAGCCCGGCGACTCGCAAGAAGATCACCCGTGCGGTGCAGAAACTGGGCTATGTCCGGAACCGCGCGGCGCAGATGATGCACGGCAAGCGGTCGGGCACCATCGGGCTGGTGGTGCCGACCATCAACCACGCGATTTTCGCCGAGGTGATCCAGGCGTTTTCAGACGCCATCGATCAGGCCGGGTTTACCCTGCTGCTGGCGTCGCATGGCTACGACCTCGAACGCGAATACGAAATGGTGCGCAAGCTGATGGAGCACCGGGTGGACGGGGTGGCGCTGATCGGGCTGGAGCATTCCGAGGCCACCTCGCGGCTGATTGCGCAGCAGGAAACACCTGCAATGGCGATTTGGAATTATGCTGAGGATTCCGAATTGCCCTGTGTCGGCGCGGATAATCGCCTGGCCGGGCGGATGGCGGCGGAGCACTTGCTGGAACTGGGGCACCGGGACATCGGCCTGATCTTTCCCGACACCCGCGGCAATGACAGGGCGCAATACAGGTTATCGTCGGTAATGGAGACACTGCAGGAAAATGGCGTATCTGTTCCGGAATACCGCATGTCTGAGGCCCCCTACAGTGTCGCGCAGGCCAAGCTGGCGGCGATCAGCCTGCTTTCGGCGAGAGCCAGGCCGACAGCACTGTTGTGCGGTAATGATGTGATCGCCCAAGGCGCTCTGTACGGCGCGCAAAGCCGCGGCTTGCGGGTGCCCGAGGATGTATCAATTATTGGAATTGGGGATTTCAAGGGGTCAGCGGATATCGAACCGGGGCTGACCACCATACGCATTCCGGCCGAAACCATCGGATCGCTTGCCGGGAAACGATTTACGGCTTACATCACATCGGACACACGCGAACCGTTCAGGCTGCGCTGCGGGCTGGAAAGCATCGTCCGGGGGACAACTGGTTCGGCCGCCTGACGGCAAATCAGAAGATGAGCGGCCGAATGCAGCAGGCTGTTACCGGCGATAGCATTTGGACTTCCGTCCAAACCCGCTGGGAGAACAGACGTAAGTCCCTTTTGCCAGCGTGGTTTCTCCGGAGACGCGTTTGCCGCCCTGAGCGCTTGCGCTGCTCAGGCTGACGGTGAGGCTTAGAGCCACCGCGCAGGCAAATTTGAGCGAATGAAAAAATACCGGCATGCGCCGGGGGGCCGCAGATACTGCGTTCATAAACTGCACCTCGTCCTCATCGGCCCCGGGCTGCTCTTTTGTGCCGGAACGGCACTCGGCAACCAAACGGCCATGTCACTCACTGCGCGGTCTGCGCAGCAACCTTTTTCTAGGTGCATTGACGCTTCTTTTCAATGTGGCTGTGCGAAAATCCGCTCATAACCCTCAACCCTGTGCAGGCCTGCACAGGGAACGGATTTAAACTCAAAGAGTTCTGAACTGCACCTCAGGCGCAGTTCTCCGTAAGGCTCCGGCGAAGACCGCGGTCCCATTGGCGCTGTGATGTGATACCCGTTGTTCATGGAGATCGACGAGGACAAGATCGACGACGCGGTTCTGGGACTGCTCTGGTTGACGCTGCATGATGAGCGTCGCGCCTGGAAGGGAATGGACTGGTCGGCACTGGATCGATTGCATCGGAAGGGTTTGATCCATGACCCGGTTAACCGGGCCAAATCTGTCGTGCTGACTGATGAAGGGCTACAGCGCTNGTAAGGCTCCGGCGAAGACCGCGGTCCCATTGGCGCTGTGATGTGATACCCGTTGTTCATGGAGATCGACGAGGACAAGATCGACGACGCGGTTCTGGGACTGCTCTGGTTGACGCTGCATGATGAGCGTCGCGCCTGGAAGGGAATGGACTGGTCGGCACTGGATCGATTGCATCGGAAGGGTTTGATCCATGACCCGGTTAACCGGGCCAAATCTGTCGTGCTGACTGATGAAGGGCTACAGCGCTCAAAGGCCCTGTTTCAACGGTTGTTCACGCGGCCGCCGCAGTAACGCCCTCACGGGCTTTCCAGTTCCAGGGCAGAAGTTCCGGCACGCGCGAGACGGGCATGTCGGGCAGCCGGGCGAGGACATCGGCCAGCCAGGCCTGCGGATCGATGTCGTTCATTTTGGCCGTGACGATAAGGGTGTACATGGCGGCGGCCCGCTCACCGCCGCGCTCGGAGCCGGCAAAGAGCCATGACTTCCGGCCCAGGGCCACGCCGCGCAGGGCGCGTTCGGCCGCATTGTTCGTCAGACAGATGCGTCCGTCATCGAGGAATGCGGTAAAGGCCTGCCAACGGTCCTTTTTCTCGAACATATAGTTGATCGCCTTGGCCACCTTGTTGTGCCTGGACAGTTTCGCGCGCTCTTCCTGCAGCCAGTCATGGAGATTATCGACCAGGGGACGGGAGAGTTCCTGACGGGCGGCAATCCGGGCATCGGCATCCAGCCCATTGATCTCGCGCTCGATATCGAAGATGGCGTCGATCCGTTTCACCGCTTCCAGCGCGGCCGGCGAGATCTGATGGGCCGGTTTGCCCTTGCGGACATTCCCGGCAATATCCGCAAGTTCGAAGAACTTCCGGCGCGCATGCGACCAGCACAGCGCGCTGGTCACGGGACCCGCATCACGGTCAGCGCGGTAAAGATCGTTGTATCCGCCATAGGCGTCGGCCTGCAGCACGCCTTGCCATCCGGCGAGATGCTGATTGGGATTGGTTGCCGCGCGATCGCGGGAGAAGCGGAAGAACGCGGCCGGTGGCGCGCCACCATTCCAGGGCTGGTCATCGCGCACATAGGTCCAGAGACGGGCCTTTTTTGCACCGCCCCGCGCCAGGAGCGGCACGGTCGTGTCGTCGCCATGCAAGCGGTGGGCGGCAAGCACGTGGGTCTCGATCAGGGCATGGATCGGCTGCAACGCGGCAGTGGCATGCCCGACCAGATCGGCCAGGGTCGACAAGCTCAACTCGACGCCTTCACGGGCGAAGCGTTCGGCCTGCCGGTTCAGCGGCTGGTGCTGTCCATATTTCTCGAAGACCAGCATGGCGATCAGGCTGGGCCCGGCCCATCCGCGCGGGATCGCATGGAACGGGGCTGGCGGCTGGCTGATCTTTTCGCAGGCCCGGCAGGTGAACTTCTCGCGCACGGTCTGGATCACCTTCCACTGCCGCGGGATCACCTCCAGCGTCTCGGTGACATCTTCGCCCATCTTCACGATCCGATCCGAACCACAGCAGGTGCAGGCGGCAGGTGCCTCGACAACAACCCGCTCGCGCGGCAGGTGATCGGGAAACGGCTTGCGCACAGGGTGGCGGCGCGTGAAGGCGCGCACCTTGGTGGCCTTTTCAGCCGCCTGTTCAGCGGCCAGGGCATCCTCGGTTGCCGCCGTTTCCAGTTCTTCAAGCTGCAGTTCCAGTTGATCAATCAGCCGGGCCCGCCGTTCCGACGAGATGCCGTATTTGTCGCGGCGCAGCTTGGCAATCTCAAGCTTGAGTTCCTGGATCATCGCTTCCGAGCAGGACACGACGGCACGGGTCTGTGCCAGCTCGCTTTCCGCAACCTCTGCGCGGGCCTCCGCTGCGGCCAGGGCAGCGCGTAATCTTGCGAGCTCGGAAGCGGTATTCGACATGGCGGATGTCTATCACCCGGGCTCGTGACGCGCCAATCAAAACAGGCCTGTCAGCGCAATTTATCCAGCCTTAGCAGGGCGTTGCGTCCAGCGTGGATTGCGCCAGTCGATCCCCTCCAGAAGATAGCCCAGCTGCGCCGCAGAGATCTGCACCGCCTCGCCGGACCGGCTCACCGGCCAGATGAACTTGCCCGCCTCCAGGCGCTTCAGATACAGCGACATACCCACGCCATCATGCCACAGGATCTTCACCAGATCGCCCTTGCGGCCCCGGAAGCAGAAGAGCTCACCCGCATGGGGATCGCGGCCGAGCCCTTCTTGCACCTGCAGCGCCAGCGTGTTCATGCCCCGCCTCATGTCGGTGACGCCGCCCGCAATCCACACCTTCACGCCTGCCGGAAACGCGATCATTGTCGATCCACCACTGCCAGAATCCGGGCAAGTGCTTCGGGCTCCACGCCCACCGGCACGATGAGCCGGCGCCCGTTCGGCAGGGCTATCTCAACCTGACAGTCCGGAGGCGGACAGGGGTCAACCGGATTGGCCTGCGAAGCGGGAGCTCCCTTTGCCACGGTCACCGGCGCGAACGGCACCGGGCGAGAAGATCCAAGCTCACCGTTTCGATACTGCCGCCGCCAGGTGGTCAGCAGCGACCGGCAAATGCCATGCCGCCGCGCTGTGGCAGCCGCTTGTCGGTGGCCGATAAAGCTCTCCTCCACGATGCGCAGTTTATCATCATCTGACCAATACCGGCGGCGATCACCATCGGCAGCGGAAAGAACTTCGATTTGAGGGCGGTTATTGAAGTCGGACATAAGGCCGGACTTACCATCGGATCGATCCCGGGATCAGGCGGCCGCCGCCGGAGCCTTACCCCGCCGCCAGGTGGTCAGCAGCGACCGGCAAATGCCATGCCGCCGCGCTGTGGCAGCCGCTTGTCGGTGGCCGATAAAGCTCTCCTCCACGATGCGCAGTTTATCATCATCTGACCAATACCGGCGGCGATCACCATCGGCAGCGGAAAGAACTTCGATTTGAGGGCGGTTATTGAAGTCGGACATAAGGCCGGACTTACCATCGGATCGATCCCGGGATCAGGCGGCCGCCGCCGGAGCCTTACGGCATAGCCAACAGAATGAGTGTTGTCTGAGATTCCGTCCCATGAAATGCGTACTATCTGCCTGGCGGTCTTAAGGCGCTCGCGGCGATAGTAAGGGCTAGCGCTGAGGCCTGTGGCGGTGCTGATCAATCCCACCTGAGCGGTCCAGTTTGATCGTAAGTTCATGACCGGCCTTTGATCCACCTGAACGATGGCTTCCGCCGCCGGCAGGCTTTACCCCAGAGCTCTGTGTGGCCGCTTGGTGGTGTAGTTCTAGCGGAAGGTGTCGAGCTTCTGCCTGAGGTCGCCCGGTAGGTATTAATTCTGCAGCAGGACGCGGTTCTTCAAGGTCTAATGCCACCGCTCGATCTTGCTTTGAATTTGCGGATGATATGGCGCACCGTGAACGTGAGGCATCTGCTGTAAACAAAATGGGGGATGAGGCTGGCAGGATCATTGCCGCGCGTCATCCAAAGGGAGCGCCTGAGGGCAAGTCTGCCTAGATTTCGAGGCTGAAGAAGCGTGCTGGGTGGCATTTGTCAAGCAAGGTTTCCGCACGGCTCTTGCAATAGAGGCCGCAGTGCCGGTACTGCGCGCCCTAGGCATACAGTGGCAGGTTAAGTTTGTGTCAGATTGCATGACACATGTGGTTTACCGCGAGGGCTTTCGCGTCCGCATCGTTGCTGTGTTAGGGGATTTTCCCGTACTTCAGCAACGGTTGCCGATTGAAAGGCGGTGCGCGCAACCGAAGGCAAATTGCGTTCCAAACACTCCGGGCCCGCCATCAGGACTTTCGACCGCAGCACGGTGGCAGATCACCTGCTGGGTTAGACCCTGGCCCCCGCAAGTTTCTTGCCTGTTTTCGATTTTCAGCCGCACCTGTAGGTTCGAGGCGGCCAGGTCTACATACTTCTCGCTGCCCCGCTGTTGACCGCTGGCTTGCCGCCGGCCATCCTTCGCCTATGTCTGCCAGCCGCTGTTTTGGACAGCGGCAGACTTTCCGTGGCGGTCATGACAGAGAGGCCCGCCAGATGCCCGAAGCACAGCAGAAAGGCTATCTGCACGACACCCACCGGCTGTGTGATCCAGCGCAGACGCTGGCAACGGTGCGTCCGCACCTGGCGGAAATGGGCATTACCCGGATTGCCAATCTGACCGGGCTTGACAGGGTGGGCCTGCCCACGGTGATGGTCACACGGCCAACCTCCCGGTCGGTTGCCGTGTCGCTGGGCAAGGGGCTGACGCTGGAGGCCGCACAGGCCTCTGGCGTGATGGAAGCTGTCGAGTCCTGGCATGCAGAGCGGATTATGTTGCCGCTGCGCTCCGCCAGTTACCATGATTTGCAAGTGGAGGCCGTGGTTGCGGATGTGACGCGGTTGCCGCGTGTGACTGGCGCCAGTTTTGACCCGCGACGACGGAATTTATGGATTGAAGGAACCGACCTAATAACTGGCGGCCGCCATTGGGTGCCATATGAAATGGTGGACACCGATTATACGGCTCCACCCAGCGGCGGGCAGGGTGCGTTCCCGCGCACGACAAACGGATTGGCGTCGGGCAACAGCCTCGCGGAGGCTTCCTGCCATGCGATTTGCGAACTGATTGAACGCGATGCGATCACCCTGTGGCACCATGCGGCGCCGGGCCCGCGAATTGATCCGACCACAATAGATGACGCACGCTGCCAAGAAGCGCTGGACCGGTTTGTCTCGGCGGGGCTTGACACCGGGATATGGAACATCACTTCTGACATTGGGGTTCCGGCGTTTCTTTGCATGATTTGCGAGGCAGGCAGCCGCCCCGGCCATATCGGCATTGGCAGCGGCTGTCATCCGGACCGGGCTATTGCTTTGCTTAGGGCGCTGACAGAAGCGGCCCAGACCCGGCTGACCTATATTTCCGGCGCACGTGATGATCTGAACCCTGAGGAGTTTACACCAGCTGCTTCCGCTGAGCGAGCATCCTACGTGCGCCGCTTGCTCTCCCGGTCAACGGCCGCCGTCCGGTTTCAGGATTGCCCGGCTTTTTCCTCCCCTACTTTCGAAGCGGATCAGTCCTGGCTTCTGGTCAGGCTGGAAGAAGTCGGACTGAAGCAGGTGCTGACGGTGGACCTGTCGCGTCCAGGCGTGGGGGTATCCGTGGTGCGTGCAGTGATCCCAGGGTTGGAAGCGCCGCACGACGATCCTGATTTCATCGCTGGCGCGCGGGCGCAACGGGCAGCGGAGGCAAGCCATTGAAGGTGGCGGTGTTTGCAGGGCCGACCATCGGGGCGGACGAAGTGCAAGAATTGCTGCCGGGTGCCGTGTTGCTGCCGCCTGCGGGTCAGGGCGATGTCTATCGGGCGGCCCGTCAGGGGATTGATGCTATCGGGCTAATCGACGGCTATTTCGAAGGGGTTCCCTCGGTCTGGCACAAAGAAATCCTGTGGGCGATGGAACAGGGCATTGCCGTGTTCGGAAGCGCCAGCATGGGGGCCTTGAGGGCGGCAGAGCTGTCGGCCTTTGGTATGATTGGCGTTGGCAGGATCTATGAGGCCTACGCCTCTGGCGCGATTATTGATGATGACGAAGTTGCGGTTCTGCACAGTCCCGCTGAACTGGGCTATACGCCGCTAAGCGAGCCAATGGTCTCGATCCGCGCGACGGTGGAACGCGCTGCGGGCGGCTCGGTTCTGGACACGGCGCAGGCGACGGCTGTCTTGCAGGCCGCCAAGACACGTTTCTATCAGCAGCGAACCTGGAAACAGATACTGGCGGATCTTCCAGCGTCTTCCTGGCGGGACCGGTTCGCGGCCTGGCTGACGACGGGGGCGGTAGATGCCAAGCGCGAGGATGCGCAAGAGATGCTTGCGCGGATGGCCACCTTTCCTGACACCGGAAAGGCGACTGATGCTGAATGGCGTGAACAGGTGGAGCAGACCCTAGCCTGGCAAGGTCTGGTGCGCCTTGCTGAGGCGCAGGAGTGCAGCTTGCAGGACGCGGACCGCAGGGTGCTGGACGAATTGCGGCTGGTTCCGGAACGCTATGCTGCGTTCCGGAACCGGGCGGCGCTGCGCTTCCTGGCGCTGAAAGAGGCGCGCAGGTCGGGTATTCAGCTTGGGCAGGAAGTGTTATTGGCGCAGTTGAACAGCCACCGGCAGGCGCACAGCCTGTTCCGTAGCAGGAACCTGCTGATGTGGCTGCAAGCGAATGGGCTGACTGCAGCGCAATACGAGGCGGAATTGGGGAAGGCAGCCCAATCCGCCGCGGTTGTCAGCGCGATGCAGCCCGAATTGGAACCAAGCCTGCTTTCGGAGCTCCGATTGGCAGGTGCTTATGCCGGGTTGAAAGTGCGGGCCGATGCCAAGGAGGAAAAGACAGCGGGTGGGGGTCAGCCGGACATTCCCATGCAGCAGGCGGAACGGTTGCAGATGGTGGCCTGGTATTTCGAAAACTGCCTCCATCAGAACATTCCGGAGGATCTGGAGGCACACGCGGCGGATCTTGGAATTGGCACCGAAGAATTCTTTGAGCTGATCCGGCGTGAATTCCTATATCATCAAGGGTGCAAAACACGACCAGCATCAGGCAGCAGTGATGAGGCAGGACAGGACAAGTGAAACCTCCGCAGGATTGGAGGCGCTATGGACGACACTTTTGAGGCGGCGGAGGAAGCGCCGGGAACGCGGTTCCTGCTGTTTCCGCAATCGCCGTTCCGAACTGACAACCCGGTGCTGGAGCTTGTCGAGATTTCCGCGCCGCCGGGTGCCATCGGCCCTGGACCGTCAGGGCCGAGGATGTACACGGTCAACGCGCTGGGCAAGACAATCCCCTATGGCGCAATTGTTCAAGGGGCTGACGGGCCGGGCATGTACCTGCCGCCATGGCATGGGGACCTGCATGCGCCGCCGCAGCCGGATGAGAACGGGCATTTTCTTCACGTTCTGCCGTCTGACCCGGGGTTTGAGGCCGCGCACCTTTTTGCCGCGGCGCATTTCACCCTGGATGTATGGGAAGCCTACTTCGGTCATGAGATCCCCTGGCATTTCGCTCGTGACTACGACCGGCTGGAACTGTCGCTGCTGCCGAGCCTGGACAATGCCCATATCGGCTGGGGGTTTCTGGAAACCGGCGGCACCAGTGAGTACGGCGGCGAGTATCGTGCCTACAGTCTGAACTTTGATGTGGTCGCGCATGAGATCGGCCACGCCATTATCTACAGCGTCGCCGGGATGCCGGTCTCGGAAGATGTTCCCGGTGAATACTATGGGTTTCATGAATCCGCGGCGGATATGGTAGCGCTGATTGCCTCACTGCATTTCGGCTCGGTGGTTGAGGAGCTGCTAGAAAACACCCGGGGCAATCTGTACACCTTCAACCAGCTGAACCGTTTTGCAGAATTGGCCGGGAACGCGCAAATCCGGATGGCGGCGAACACACGCCTGCTGGACGATTTTGTCTGCGGCTGGAGCAGTGAGCACGCGCTGTCGGAACCTTTGACCGGGGCGATGTTCGACATTCTGGTGGATATCTTCCACGAGCGGCTGCTGGTTCACGATCTTATCACGCCTGAAATGGAAGATCTTTCCGATCAGCTGGAGGAAAGCCCTTATTATGGTGAGGTCATGCAGGCGCTGTTTGACACCCGTTATGATGCTGATCCTGAAGGGTTCCGCCGGGCTCTGCTAGAGGCTCGGGATATCCTGGGCTCCTATCTGGCAGCGGCATGGAGCATGCTGGATGCGGAGACTCTGACCTATGCAGCGGTTGAGCAGGCGCTGTTGCTGATTGACCGAAAATCAACCGGCGGAGCCTTCCACGCGATCATCGAAGGTAACTTTCGGATGCGCGGTATTGGCTTGGTTCAGGCCGGGCCGCGTCAAGACGCAGCGGACGAAGACAGCCATGCGCATTCGGTGCGGACACGGGTGCCGGACGTTTAAGCTGTGTATTAGCTGTAAAATTTATCCAATTTGTGCTACTTTCATCCTGAGGGAGAGTTTTAGGGAAACCGGCAGTTCCAGTTTGCTGCCGGGGCCGCTGCAAAAAGACCTTCTGGTGTTGTTTCAATAGCCACGGGAGTGTGTGCGGTGGCCGAGTCTTTACTGAGTTTTTCTGAAGTGCTGTTATTTGGACGCGTCCTGAAAGATCTGCAGATCGTCAGATCCGATATCAAGATGACGGTCCGTTTGGCGACTGTCGAGAAGGTCAATCTCAATAATATCGACGCTGAGCTGGATGGGGTAGAGATTGCCGAGAACGATATGGTTCTGGTGCGGCGCAACAACGCAAATGAGAATGGCATATATAAAGTCACCGCTGGGGCCGGCAACACGCTGAAACTGGTCTCAGAGATGAAGATATCAGCTGAAGAGCGGGTTGCGGTTCTAGAGGGAACTGAGTTCGGGGACACGGTTTGGACCCAGATCAAAGACATTCCAAAACAAATCTATAAACAAGCGGGGCTTCGCGGCCGCGGCAGGAACAATCTGCTGGATTCCCAGCTCAGCCTGCATGCCAAGTTCGCCCGGATTTACGGGTTTGCCTACGAAGGAACCTATTTTGAACTGCCGGAGCCGACGCTGTTTCTGGTGCACGGTAACGGCAAAAGCGCAACAGATAACTTGCCTGCCAACCAAGGTGCCCGCGCACCGTTGGACCCATCTGTGACCGGGGTGGCTTCCGCTGAGTACCAGTTCTCAAATGACATCGTGGTCTGGGAATATGACAAGGCCGATTACTCCATCCGCATGGATGTGATGACTGGCATGCTGGAGCAGGTGTTGCTGGATGTTTATTTCGGCGGCGGGCCTTACGTCAGCGGCGCCAAGGTGAGCGGCGCGAAAGTCAGTGGTGCCAAGGTTAGCGGCGCGAAAGTCAGCGGTGCCAAAGTCAGCGGCGCCAAGGTGAGCGGGGCAAAGGCACGCGGCTCCGGCGACTGAACCGGCTGGCAAGGGAATGGTGAAGAGCGCTGCCGCTGCTGAACTGTCGGCGCCGCTCTGCTTCAGAACCCTGCCTTCTTCAACCCTTCGACAAAATGCTGGGTGTCTGCCGCCAGACGGTCGGGCTGCACCTTGGCCCAGCGGTCCAGTGAGAAATTCGGGTGGGCTTCGCGGTGCCTGGCGGTCATGTCCTGCGCCAGTTCCATCTTGCCCAGCTGGGCATAACTGGCGGCCAGCATGCGCTGTCCTTCGGTCGGGTTGTTCATCTGGGTCAGCGTGTCGATCACCGCATCATATTCCTTGAGGTTGTAATAGGCGCCGCCCAAGTGCCACAGATACTGATCCGGGAAGTAGGGGTTGAGGCGCATGGCCTGCTTCAGGTTTCTGATCGCTGTTTCATTATCGCCGGAATGGGCCAGAGCATCCGCGTAGTCAGACAGCAGATCGGCGTCATTTGGGTTCAGCGTAAGGGCGCGCTGGTAAGCGCCGATTGCGGCATCGTGCTCTTTGCGGTACAGATGCACGAAACCCAATTCGCCGAAGCCGCGGGCGTCGACCGGATCCAGTTCCACCGCTCTTTGCGCAAACGCCAGAGCTGTATCCAGCGCGTGGTCCGCATCCTTGGCCCAGGAATACCGCCAATCGATATTCATCGTGCGGGAAATTGCTGCCGATGCCCGGGCATAGTCCTGGTCCCGCGCCAAGGCCCTTTCATACAGGTTTTGGGCTTGGTGGTTGTCCTGCCGGGTGTAACGGAAGATGTACTGCTGGCCGCGCAAAACATAGCCATAGGCGGCGAGGTCGGCAGGCGCCGTCTGCGACATCCGTTTGCGCTCCTGTGCTTCGATCAGCACCGCGGTGGCTGCGACAATGGCGTCGGTGACCTCATCCTGTATGGCAAAGATGTCATCAATATCCCGGTCGTAACGTTCCCCCCAGATGGTGCGGCCGGAATCCGCGTCGATCAGCTCAATCGCGATGCGGATCCGGGAGGCTGCCCGCCGGACGCTTCCCCGCGCAACATAGCGCACGCCAAGCTCGCGCGCGGCATCCTGGGGCGGCATTGACCGCGCCTTGAAG
This sequence comes from Leisingera sp. ANG59, assembly GCF_013317235.1. Lineage (GTDB taxonomy): Bacteria > Pseudomonadota > Alphaproteobacteria > Rhodobacterales > Rhodobacteraceae > Leisingera. The sequence continues at coordinate 211,818 of NZ_WLCM01000004.1, forward strand.
AAGAAGGCGGAGTTGCGGGCGATGACAAAGAGGTTCTTGAACTTGGACAGGTTCCGGATGATGTCTTCTGTCAGCCCGTCAGCAAACCAGCTGTCGGTCGGGTCTCCGCCGAGCCTTGTAAAGGGCAACACGGCAACCGAGGGAATGTCTGGCTGTTGCGGCTGCACGAGGTGGTTCGCCGGGCGCAGGGTGGCCGCCATGGCCGCACCCTCGATTTCGCTTCGGACGCAATAAGCCGGAACCGGTTCCGCAATATTCTTGAGCCGCCGCGGACCCAGAAATTCGAAGCCGAATCGCAGCCGGTTGCGGATCTGCTCATAGACAGAGGCACTGACATAGACGCGGCCCGGCTCTGCGATTTCCTGCAGCCGGGCGGCAATATTGACGTTGTCACCGTGGATGCCGCGGTCGTCGACCAGGATTTCGCCCATATGCACACCTGCACGGAACCGCAGCTGCTGATCCTCTGCCCGGCTGCGATTGTTCTGATCCGCGATCCGGTGCAGCTCGACCCCGAATTTGACTGCATCAGTGGCGGTTTCGAACAAGGCCAGTACGCCATCTCCCCGGACTGCAACAACCTGCCCGTCATGCGCTTGGCAGGCGGCTTCCAGCTGCTCCAGCAGCGACTTCAGCGCGCTGTAGGTGTCAATCTCGTTATTTCCCATTAGCCGGGCATAGCCGACCACATCCGCAAACAGCACCGCGCCAAGCTGACGCCGGAAATGCCGTTCCTTGTCTTGGCCGCTCACAAGCTGTCCTCCCCTCGTGAGAATGGCTTAAACCGGCTGCTTGCCGGATCCGGTGCTGTGCGGCGCCAGGCAGACTGAAATTGTTTAGCCGTCTGGCGGATCCTGTGGTCCTGGCGGCCAGGCCCAGCCGGAGTTTCCTGATCCGCGGAAACCGGCTGTGCGGGAGGTTTCTAGCTCCCGGGCGAGGGCCTCGCGGCAGGTGTTCCATTCGCTGCGCAACAAACCAACGCAGATCATGTCATAATACCGGCCGTTTGCGAACCAGGCTTCCCGCATGGTGCCTTCAGTTGTGAACCCGGTCCGTGATGTGATCTGCTGGCTGCGCGGGTTGTCGGCCCGATAGTACGATGTAACGCGATTTAGCCCGATCTGCCGGAAGGCAAAGTCCAGAACCAGCGCCATGGAACGGATGCCGATACCTTGCCGGCGCCGGCTTTCCTCTATGAACAGCGCGATCACAGCATCGCGGTTAACAGCGGATACGCATTCCAGTCCGGTAATACCGCAAAGTTCGCCGGTTTCCGCTGTGATAGCAAACCATTGCCTGCCGGGTTCTTTTGCAGCCCCTGCAGCTTGGCCCCAAGAAGCCTCCATGTCTGCTGAATTGAAAGGAAACCGGACGGAGCGGTCAAAGCGGGCCAGATCGGTGACGTTCTGAAACCAGTCGGCCATCGGGGAGAAGTCACCTTTTTCCAGCGGCCGGAGCCAGAAAGCTTCTGATCGCCGTTGCGGCATTTGCTTTCCCTCTCTTTGCTTTCGGATCCCGTCGGTTGCCCATGCACCCGGAGGACGAGTCCTGAACCAATAATACCACATTCTTTCCCACGTGTGGACGATCACTGCAGGCGTGTTTGCCGTCATCGCTATTCCGCGCCGGCCGCAGGACAAGAACGGGTGACTACTCCGATAAAGCTCCCCCGGTGTTGCAACAAGCGAGTAGGAGGTCCGAGAAGCGCAAAATTTGTTGAAAGCGCTGTCTCTTTTGGGGTTGCGGCACTGCGGCGGTAAGATTACACCCCGCCGCAGTGGACCGATAGCTCAGCTGGATAGAGTACTTGACTACGAATCAAGGGGTCGGGGGTTCGAATCCTCCTCGGTCCGCCACTTCCCAAATTGTCGGGCGACACATAGTTTTGCCATTTGCGACAGAACCTTTCCTTTTTCGTGTCTCCAACATCCCCGCTCGCGCCTCCTGTTCCGCCAGTGGCGAAGCCTTCCCTGATTTTCACTTCGGAAGACCTCGTGTCTTCCGGAGGGCAAAGCAGGGTGGGCGCAGCCCGGACTGCGGCCGGGCGGTGATCTGACACACGGGGCCGGAGCGGTGAAATTGGGAGGGGCCCGCGCCTGGCGCGGGAGGAACCGGATTTCTCCGTGGAGGCTGACGCGCAGCGGCATCAGAACCCGTGTTCAGATTGCCGGCCGGATGGCAGGCGGACCAATCAAACGGAAAATGCCGGGGCAGGGTGGAGCGGGCGCAGCCCGTCGACGCCCTGCCACGACACCTGGGATATGCAATCCGCGCGCCCCGCGCGGATTTCTACTCTTTCTTTCTGAAGCCGCAGCTGCCCAGCTGCCAGACAGTCCAGCCTTGTCCCGCAAAAGGGATCGTTACCTTCTGAGGCGGGAACTGGGTAGTGCAAACGACTTGTGGCCGCGGTGGAAAGTGGCTCGGAACGAGACGCGTTCCGCCGCTCCCGGGCCGCAGGGAGATTGAGCTATCCAGGTTCCGTCCGGATGCCGATGCAGTCGGTATCCGGATAGAGCGCGGTCACGAGCTGAAAGCTCGGGATTTGCCGACCCAAGAAAAGGCGTTCAAGAGTAGCGCAGCCAAGGCCAGGAACCAGCCCGAATGGCAGGAGGAAAGCAGCCGACGAGATCTTCCTCTGCCATTTGCCACGCGGATCGTGAACTCACATATCGCCGGACACAGCCGCCTTTTGCTCGCGCGACTATTGCTTACGCAGAAAATGCTCGCGGGCGCGGCACGGTTCTCGCTGACTGCCTCTTGCGCGGCCCTATTGTTTTGATAAAACCCGAAATATGGAAAAATCGATTCCCCTCCGCCTCTCCGTCTTGGGGCACCCCAAGCGCCTTTCGGTTTTCCGGTTGCTGATGCGCCGGTATCCTGACCTGGTGCCAGCTGGGGAAATCGCTTCGGCGCTGGACGTGAAGTCCAGTACATTGTCGTCCTATCTTTCTGCTTTGATGCAGGCAGGATTGGTGACGCAGACCCGCGAAGGCACCTGGCTTTATTACCGGGCTGAAATAGCCGGCATCCGGGAAACACTGGATGCGCTTCTGCTTGATTGCTGCCGGGGCCGTCCCGAACTGTGCCTGTCTATCCAGCCCAGCCCGACACCAAAGGRCCGATCCATGACAGAYCCGCGATATAACGTGCTGTTCATCTGCACCGGTAATTCTGCCCGCTCGATCTTTGCCGAAACGCTGCTGCGCAGTGTCGGCGGCGAGCGGTTCAATGTAMACTCYGCTGGCACAAAGCCCTCTTCCGAACTCAACCCGTTTGCCATCGAAGTCCTGCGCGGCAAGGGACATGACGTGGACAGCCTGCGCGCAAAGAACGTCAGAGAGTTCATCGGCGACACTGCACCCAAATTCGACTTCGTATTCACTGTCTGCGATCAGGCTGCAAACGAGGAATGCCCRGCTTGGGAAGGGCAGCCGATTTCCGGTCATTGGGGCATGCCGGACCCGGTCAAGGCCGAAGGCAGCGATGCCGAGAAGAGCCTCGCCTTTCAACAGGCYTATGGCTTGCTCAAGAACCGGATCCAGGCCTTTGCGGCTTTGCCCATCGCCGAACTCGACCGCGTYTCGCTGCAAAAGGCTGTGGACGACATCGCACTGAACCACTGAACGGCCTTCTAAGCTGGCGCCCTATAAACAAAGGAAAGACCATGACTGTATACGCATTGAACGGCCTTGGCCGAATGGGGAAGCTTGCCCTAAAACCCCTGCTGGAGAGCGGTGCAAAAATCGCTTGGATCAATGATGCGGTGGGCTCGCCCGAGATGCACGCCCATCTGCTGGAGTTCGATACGGTCCACGGCCGCTGGCAAGCTGATTTTGCCTTTGATGAGAACAGTGTCACCATCGACGGCACCCGCTTGCCGGTTCATTGCGAAAGCCGGATCGAGGATCTTCCGCTGGAAGGCGTGGATGYGGTGATTGACTGTACCGGCGTTTTCAAAACCGAAGCCAAGCTGGCCCCCTATTTCAGCGCCGGCGTAAAAAAAGTGGTCGTCTCAGCGCCGGTCAAGGACGGCGACGCAGCCAACATCGTCTATGGTGTGAATCAGGGCATCTACGAGCCGGAACGCCACCGTATCGTGACTGCCGCCAGCTGCACCACCAACTGTCTGGCCCCGGTGGTCAAGGTTCTGCACGAGGAAATCGGCATCAAGCATGGCTCCATCACTACGATCCATGATGTGACCAACACCCAGACCATCGTGGATCGCCCGGCGAAGGATCTGCGCCGGGCGCGGTCGGCGCTGAACTCTCTGATCCCCACGACCACGGGCAGCGCCACGGCGATCACGCTGATCTATCCCGAGCTGAAGGGCAAGCTGAACGGCCATGCCGTACGGGTTCCGCTTCTGAATTCCTCGATCACTGATTGCGTGTTCGAGCTSGAGCGCGAAACCACTGCGGAAGAGGTGAACGCCCTGTTTAAAACTGCCGCCGAAGGCACGATGTCCGGTATCCTCGGCTATGAGGAGCGGCCGCTGGTCTCCGCTGACTACACCAACGACACGCGGTCGGTTATCGTGGATGCGCCCTCAACCATGGTTGTGAACGGCACCCAGGTGAAGGTCTACGCCTGGTACGACAACGAAATGGGCTATGCGCACCGGCTGGTGGATGTTGCCCGCATGGTGGGTGAAAGCCTGTGACACCTCCCGGCCCGAAAACCGAAGGCAGCCCGCCGGGCGGGGGGCTGCGTGCCTATGCTGCGGTTACGGCGTCGTATTGGGCCTTTATGCTGACCGACGGCGCTCTGCGGATGCTGGTGCTGCTGCATTTCCACACGCTAGGCTTCAGCCCTGTGCAGCTGGCCTATCTGTTTGTACTGTACGAGATCGCAGGGATGGCCACCAACCTGTCCGCCGGCTGGATCGCAGCCAGGTTCGGACTGACTGCGACGCTCTATGCTGGTCTTGGCCTGCAAGTGGCGGCGCTGGTGGCACTGGCGCAGCTGGACCCCAACTGGCAAATCGCCGCATCGGTGGCGTTTGTCATGGCCGTGCAGGGGCTCTCGGGCGTGGCTAAGGATTTGGCCAAGATGGCCTCTAAGTCCGCCGTCAAGCTGCTGGCCCCTAAGGAGGGCGACGGGTTATTCCGCTGGGTTGCGGTGCTGACGGGTTCCAAGAACGCGGTCAAGGGCATCGGCTTCCTGCTGGGTGCGGGCCTTTTGGCGGTGGCGGGATTTACCTGGGCCACTCTTGGCATGGCTGCGGTGCTGGCGGTGATCCTTGCAGCGGTCCTGGTTTCGATGCCTCGGAGCCTGCCGCGGGGACGGAAGGGCGCGAAGTTTTCTGAAGTGTTCTCCAAGTCCGCCAATATCAACTGGCTCTCGGCGGCACGGGTGTTTCTGTTCGGCGCCCGGGACGTCTGGTTCGTGGTCGGAATTCCGGTCTATTTCTACGCCGTTTTCTCGGACGGCAGCGAAGAGGGGAACCGGGCTGCCTTTTTCCTGATCGGCACCTTCATGGCGGTCTGGATCATTTTCTACGGCGCCATCCAAGCTTCCGCTCCGCGCCTCCTGAAGTCTGCATCCCGCAGCGAGGGAGAACTGATCGCGACCGCCCGATCATGGGCCGCAATGCTGGCTGTCCTGCCCGCCGTTCTGGCCGTGGCCGTTCTGGCCGCGGGCCAGCCCGCGCCCTGGCTCACGGTCGTGCTGATTGTCGGGCTCCTGGTCTTTGGCGGGCTGTTCGCCATCAATTCCTCGCTGCACTCCTACCTGATCCTTGCTTTTTCGAAGGATGAGCGGGTCACCATGGACGTGGGCTTTTACTACATGGCCAATGCGGGCGGGCGCCTGTTGGGCACCGTGCTTTCCGGCCTCACCTATCAACTGGGCGGTGTGGCCGCCTGCCTGGGAACCGCAGCAGTGATGGTGGCGCTCAGTGCGCTGGCCGCCGGACGGCTTACTTCCAATCCAGAACATGAGGCCCTGTCATGAGCATATTCGAGAAATACCTCACCCTTTGGGTGGCCTTGGCCATGGTGGCGGGCGTCGCCCTTGGCAATGCCGCGCCCGCGGTGGTTGATGCCATCGCGGCGGCCGAGGTTGCCAGCGTTAACCTGGTGGTGGCGGTGCTGATTTGGGCCATGGTTTATCCGATGATGATCGGAGTAAAACCCTCCAGCCTCAAGGACGTGGCCCGCCAGCCCAAGGGCTTGGCTATTACGCTGGTGGTGAATTGGCTGATCAAGCCCTTCTCCATGGCGGCGCTTGGTGTGTTGTTCTTCGAAGTGGTCTTTGCCCCATTCGTGCAGCCCGCCGATGCGCAACAGTATATCGCGGGCCTGATCCTTTTGGGCGCCGCCCCCTGCACGGCAATGGTCTTTGTCTGGTCTCAGCTTACCAAGGGGGACGAAAACTACACGCTGCTGCAGGTTTCGGTGAACGACMTGATCATGGTGTTTGCCTTTGCACCGATCGTTGCCTTCCTGCTTGGTGTCACCGATATCGAAGTGCCCTGGAGCACGCTGATCCTGTCCGCGGTTCTGTTTGTCGCGCTGCCGCTGGCGGCGGGCCTTTGGACCCGCTCCCGCCTGGCTAGCGAGGCGCGGATCACGGATTTTCTGGCCCGGATCAAACCCCTTTCGGTTATCGGGCTGATTGCGACGGTGGTCATCCTGTTCGGTCTTCAGGGGCAAGTKATCCTGGACCGGCCGGCAGTGATCGCAATGATTGCAGTTCCGATCCTGATCCAGAGCTATGCYATCTTCTTCACCGCCTATGCTGCTGCTTACGCCATGCGGGTTCCGCACAGGATTGCAGCCCCCTGCGCCCTGATCGGAACCTCGAATTTCTTTGAATTGGCTGTGGCTGTGGCAATCAGCCTCTTTGGCCTCCACTCCGGTGCGGCGCTTGCAACAGTGGTGGGTGTTTTGGTCGAGGTGCCGGTGATGCTGACGCTGGTGGCCTTTGCAAACCAGACCCGGACACGCTTTCCGCAGGCAGTATCATGACCCTAATAATTTACCACAATCCCAATTGCGGCACGTCGCGAAATGTCCTGGCCTTCATCCGCGCCGCGGGTGAGGAGCCGGTTGTCGTCGATTATCTCGAAGCTGGTTGGACACGTCCGCAGCTCCTAGGTCTCTTCGCAGCAGCGGGCTTGACCGCTCGGGAGGCGTTGCGCATCAACCGCTCGCCAGCAGAAGAACTCGGCCTCTGCGATGCTGCCGTGGACGAAAGCGCGCTGCTTGACGCCATGGTTGAGCATCCGATTTTGGTGAACCGGCCCCTAGTCTGCAGTCCCAAAGGNGGCCTTCATCCGCGCCGCGGGTGAGGAGCCGGTTGTCGTCGATTATCTCGAAGCTGGTTGGACACGTCCGCAGCTCCTAGGTCTCTTCGCAGCAGCGGGCTTGACCGCTCGGGAGGCGTTGCGCATCAACCGCTCGCCAGCAGAAGAACTCGGCCTCTGCGATGCTGCCGTGGACGAAAGCGCGCTGCTTGACGCCATGGTTGAGCATCCGATTTTGGTGAACCGGCCCCTAGTCTGCAGTCCCAAAGGGGTTCGCCTTTGCCGCCCTTCGGAAACGGTTCTAGATCTCCTGGATCACCTGCCGCCAGGTCCGCTTTTAAAAGAGGACGGCGAAATGGTGATGGACAAGAATGGAAAGCTGCTCGCGTAATCAGTCCAACAACAGCGATATTCGTTTCCTTTCGTCAGGCCTAACACCGCTTGGCCCTTAACGGCAGAATTGTCTGCGCACCCCGTGCATTGCCCACCAATACATCGACGCTCCGCGCTTGAACGTCCGCATTTCCTTCTGCCGTGCAGCGGGTGGTCTTGGGCAATGCAGCGAGTCAACGTGCTGCGAGTGCATGCAGCGAAAAAATGGCTCTTCCGGGTTGGGCTCGGAGCACGATTTCGCCGCGTGCGGCATGAAAGTCTGCTTCAGCCGAAGGAAAACCTATGAGTCGCAAAAGGAAAGACTCGTGCGAACGTAAGTTTTTCATTGTCCTAAAATCAATGTCTTAGCGGCGCCTGGCTGGAAGAACTATGTGTCGCCCGACACAAATTGTCGGGCGACACATAGTATTGCCGTTTGCGACAGAACCTTTCCTTTTTTCGTGTCTCCAACATCCCCGCTCGCGCCTCCTGTTCCGCCGGTGGCGAAGCCTTCCCTGATCTTCACTTCGGAAGACCTCGTGTCTTCCGGATGGCAGGCGGACCAATCAAACGGAAAATGCCGGGGCTGCCCTGTTCGACATGGATCAGCATCCGGTCGCTGTCGATATCGCTGACCTTGAGATTGCAGACTTCAGATGCCCTGAGCCCGGCCCCATAGGAAATGCTGAGCGCCGCCCGGTACTTCAGCCCAGGTCCAGGCGCGACCCGCAGCAGCGCCGCTACTTCCTCGGCGCTGAACACTACGGGGAGCTTGCGCGGCTGGGTGCGGAACTGCATGTGCCGCTTCATCTCGCCCCGCCCGCAGGTCGTCTCGAAGAAGAACCTCAGTGCGATGATGCGGGCGTTGTAGGTCGGCGGCGTGATACCGCGGTCGGTCATGTGAAGCTGGTAGGCGCGCAGATCATCCGGCGTCGCGGTGTCCGGCGACCGTCCCAGAAACGCTGCGAAGTCCTTGATTGCCCGGATGTGCGACTTCTGAGATTTGTCACCCAGTCCCTTGATCCGCATGTCCTCGATCATCCGCGCGCGCAGCGGCGTTGTTCTCTCCTCTGTCATGGGAGCCTCCTGTCTTTCGATTGAGAGGTCCCAATCGTCAGATAGCCGCGCCCATTCCCAAATGCACAGGGGTCAGATCAATGCAAAACGCCTGCCACTGGCGCCAGTGCCGCGCGAGCGGCTTCGTCCTTGTCCGGCATCTTGCCCATTTCTCATCCCGTTCTGAAGGTCTGGTTTGGATCAGAAATGCTTGACAATTGGGGTGGAAATGCCTGGCGGGTGTAAGCAACTTTCCCCAGAAAATGGCTCGCATCGAGTCAGTTTTGCCTGACGTTTGACACCAAATGTCGAATGCCAGGCAAAACTGACCTTTCTGTCAGATTGCTGACCCAATTCCCGTTTTCGGCTCGCGCGGTCTGTTACGTTTGATCTGACTTCCTTCTGGAAAATCAGGGTTGATTTGCAGGCTCAGTCGGCGAAGCCGCCTGTTCCTGCTGATTTGCCACGTGGCGAACGCGGGAGCCCTGCGCGAGTTCCATCTGCGCGGCCATGAAACCCATGTTGAAATCAAAGCCGACCTTAATAACCTTGGGTGGATCTTGGTTCAGATCGGGCAGGAGTGGTTTGTGGCCAAGGCGCTTCAGAATTGTTTCGACGGCATCTCATATGATCAATGGGAAGCGACGGCGCGAGAATTGAGGTTGAGGCATCGTGCGGAGGCGGCCATTCACGAGCAAAACATCTCGGAGGCGCACAACGCAATCCTGGAAATCAATACGGTCGAGCAGAAGCGTTTCGGTGCAGCCCTGAAACGTTTGATACTTGGCGGCCTCCGGAAGGCTAAAGAGGATCTGTTTCTGGGGCTGACAATCCTGCCGGAAGAACATGAGGCATTCGGTTTGCCTGTTGGAGAGGGCCTGGTGGGTCACGTTATTTGCCCTGCTTCCGGAAAACGGACGGTTCAACGCATTCTGACGATGAGCCGGGTTCGGACGAATCTTAAAACCAGCCACGCAAGAAACGTTGGAGGTTTGACGATAAATATTCTGTGCTCAGGCCCAGCCAGTCAAGTCGACGAATTGATTGCCTCGCTGCGCTGCCAGATCATCTATTATGAGGTCTATGTGCTTGCAAAGCTTTTCGAACTGGAAGCCGAGGATCATAGCGGCAACAGCGCGATGCAAAGCCTGCTTTCGATCTTTCGTAGCTGGGCGCCCCAGATCTCTGCCAATGTCGAGCAGCGGATTGCAGTCTTGGATCTATTGGTGAAGCTCTACCCAGGGGTCGGATGCGCTACTAATAGTCAAAGCGACGCTTCGGAGTGATGCGCAATATGTTTATTGGCCGCTATAGGGCAGCTGCGTCCCAGCCTTCAGCTATGATTAAAAGGCAGCAATGGGCCGAAAGGTCTCCTAGGGTTGCGAGTTCTCAGAAGCTGGTATTGCCGGTGCAGAAGGATTGCCCGCTGTGCTGGTCTGTTCACCCCCGAATCACCCTCTCCGGCTGACCTCGACCCTCCTGCACAGGAAGGTTAGCGAGGCTATGAAGCGGGCTGCGATCAGGCCGGAAAACTCAGGAAAAACACCTCTGAAAGACCGAACTTTGTGTATGGAATGCATGATTGCCGCCTTGACGCGGGCCGGTCCTGTCAGGAGAAATACCCGCATGGTGTTTCTGGCACATATCTTCCGGCTGATCAGGGTCGCTGCTGCCTGTGCAGTGATCCTTGCGCTGGGCTTTTCGCTGCCATCCGCGGCGCATGCCATCACCGGCCATCATGGCAACGCCGCGGTCTCGCATCTCGGGGAGAACCATGCCGGTGCAGCCATGCCAGGCGCACCGTTTCACGTCTCCCCGACCGATGCACACGATGGCCAGGATGCGCCCCATAACGCAGACACAGGGAATTGCTGTTCAGGCGCCTGTATGGCGGTTGCGGTACTGTCTTTGCAGCCGGAAGAAATCTCCCTGACGCAGCCTGTACGCTGGAAGCAAGAGAATTCTCAGCTGCCGTCCCTGGAACAGATCGCGCTTCTGAGGCCGCCGAAAATCTGAGGTATCTGAGCCGTTAATACGGCTTCCAACTCTCTCCTGCATCCGCATGCGGGAGCTGTGCAGATATTTCTCAGGAAAAAACACATGAAGTCTCTCTTTCTGGCCGGGGCGGGCGCCCTGCTGCTGGGGGCATGCGCCAAATCGCCGGCGGCGCTGCCCGATACCGCGGCCTTGCAGCATGCTGCGGCGCCATCCGGCCCCTACCGGTCCCTGAATTACCAGTCTCCCTTCAGGGGATTTGAAAACCACACCCCCGGTGGTCCTGGTTCTTGGCGCGGAGCCAACGAACAGCAGCGGGGAGGCCACTGATGAGTCAGAAGATTTGGCGCGTCCTGCTGGCGTCGCCGGTGGTGCTTGCGGCCTGCTCGGCCGAGGTGCCGAGCGCATATACGAGCCCGCAGGCCGGGTTTCAGCAGATTTCCAGCCGGACCTCGGCCGCTATCGGCAAGCGCACGGCCTTCGCCCAAACAAGGGCCCAGAACGAGGCGCTGGCTCAGGAAGTCCGGAAGATGGTGCAGGGAAAGACGATCTCTGCCGATACCGCCGTTCAGGCGGCGCTTCTGAACAACAAGGGACTGCAGGCATCTTACGCCGCAGTTGGTATCTCGGCGGCTGAGGCCTGGCAGCAGATGACGCCGGAGAACCCGGTGGTTGCGATCGGCCTCATGGGGATCGGAGCGCCGGAACTGGGCCTGTACCGGGCGCTGGAATCCACCATCGCCGTGAACCTGCTGGACGTGAAGACCCGCAGGCAGCGCGCCGCGGTGGCGGAGACGCAGTTCCAGCAGGCGCAGCTGAACGCGGTGAACGATACGCTGGCGCTGGCCGGGCAGACCCGGCAGGCCTGGATCAATACGGTGGCCGCTTTCGAGCGGCTGAGCTATCTGCGCCAGGCCGGAGAGACTGCCGCAGCCGGGGCAGAGCTGGCCAGCCAGCTGGGCAAGACCGGCGCGCTGAACAAGGCGGGACAGGCTCGCGAGTTTGCCTTCAACGCGGAGCTTGCTGGCCAAGTCGCCCGTGCCCGGCTGGAAGCGCAGCTTGCCAAGGAGGAACTCACCCGGCTGATGGGGCTGTGGGGCAGCGATGCCGAATATTACGTGCCCGATGCGCTGCCGCCGCTGCCAAAGTCTCTGAGCAGGTTGCCGGCAATCGAGAAGGCGGCGCTGCAGAACCGGGTTGACTTGCAAGTTGCCAAGCTGGGGCTGGAAGCACAGGCCCGGGCCTTTGGCCTGACTGACCGGACCCGGCTTGTCACCGACCTGGAACTGATCGCCGGGGTAGAGTCCGAGCGTGAGCGGGAGGACGGGGAGACCCACACCGAAACCCTGCCGCAGCTGGAACTGGAATTCGCCATCCCGGTGTTCGACACCGGCAAGGCGCGGATGCGCAAGGCGGAGCTTTCCTACATGCAGGCCGCCAACGCGCTGGCGGAACGGGCGGTGAATGTCCGCTCCGAGGCCCGCAGCGCAGAGCTGGCCTACTACTCCTCATATGAAATCGCCCGCCACTACCGTGACGTGCTGGTGCCGCTGCGCCGGACAATCGAGGAGGAAGGGCTGCAGAGCTATAATGGCATGATCACCAGCACCTTCGAACTGCTGACCGATGTGCGTGAAAAACTGGCGGGCTCGCTGGAAGCGGCCAACGCCAAGCGCGACTTCTGGCTGGCTCAGGCAAATGTCAGCGCCGCGATTTACGGCGGCGGTTCCGGCTCAGCCCCGCAGGGCGGCAGCGCGGAAATCGCCGCTGGCGGCGGCGCAGGCCATTGAAAGGATCAAATATCATGATGAACAGACGTCAAATGCTTGGGGCCGGCGCCGCGGGTGCGGCGCTGGTGTCCAGCCAGGCCTGGGGCAAGACCGTGAACATGGGCCTGCCCGAAGCCGCCAGCATGGACAGCGCGGCGACCCAGCCGCCGCTGGCCCCCTCCACCGGGCCGGACTACAACCCGGTGGTCACCCTGAACGGCTGGACCCTGCCGTTCCGGATGAACAACGGCGTGAAGGAGTTCCACCTGGTCGCCGAACCGGTCGAGCGGGAGCTGGCCGACGGCATGATCGCGCATCTGTGGGGCTATAACGGCCAATCCACCGGCCCCACCATCGAGGCGGTGGAGGGAGACCGGGTGCGGATCTTCGTGACCAACAAGCTGCCCGAACATACCTCGGTGCATTGGCACGGAATGATCCTGCCCTCGGGCATGGACGGGGTTGGCGGCCTCAGCCATCCGGGCATCCCGCCGGGCAAGACCTTTGTCTATGAGTTCGACCTGATCAAATCCGGCACCTTCATGTACCACCCGCACGCGGATGAGATGGTGCAGATGGCGATGGGGATGATGGGCATGTTCATTGTGCATCCCAAGGATCCGGCCTTCATGCGCGTCGACCGGGACTTTTTGATCATGCTCAACGCCTTTGATATCGACCCCGGCTCCTATGTGCCGCGGGTGATGGAGATGACCGACTTCAACCTATGGTGCTGGAACAGCCGGATCTTTCCGGACATCGACCCGCTGGTGGTGAACCAGGGCGACCGGGTGCGGGTCAGGACCGGCAACCTGACCATGACCAACCACCCGATCCACATGCACGGCTACGACTTCGAGGTCACCTGCACCGACGGCGGCTGGGTGCCGGAAACCGCCCGCTGGCCGGAGGTGTCGATCGACATTCCCGTCGGTGCCATGCGCGCCTATGAGTTCGACGCGGTGCATCCGGGCGACTGGGCGATCCACTGCCACAAGTCGCACCACACGATGAACGCCATGGGGCACGACATTCCAACCTTCATCGGCACCGACAAGCGCAAGCTGACGGGCCAGATCCGCGAGCTGCAGCCCGAATACATGCCGATGGGCACCGCAGGGATGGCCGACATGGGCGAGATGTCCATGCCGCTGCCCGACAACACCGTGCCGATGATGGCCGGCTGGGGCCCGCACGGCCCGCTGGAGATGGGCGGCATGTTTTCGGTGGTGAAGGTGCGCGAGGGCATCGATGCGAACGACTACAGCGATCCCGGCTGGTACGAAAACCCGCCCGGCACCCAGGCCTATGAGTGGACCGGCGAACTGCCGGACTTTGCCCGCGCAGAAGATGCGAAGACCCGCATTACCCCAAAACCAGCCGCCAAGGGCTGATCCCTTGGCACCAAACTAAATTCATCCAAACCTGACGAGGAGACAGACATGAACAAGATTCTTTCGGCAGCCCTGATTGGCGCTCTTTCCACTGCCCCGGCCCTGGCCGGCGGCAGCCACGGCGGCGGCCACCATGACGAGATGGAAGTGGGCAAACCCGGCGACGCTGCCCTGGTGAACCGGGAAATCGCCGTCACCATGAAGGAGACCGATGACGGTGAAATGCTGTTCGAGCCGTCCAGCTTTTCCTTTGCCAAGGGCGAGACGGTCAAATTCGTGATCACCAACGCCGGTGAGCTAGAGCATGAATTCGTGCTGGGTACGCCCGAGCGCAACGTCCATCACAAGGAGCTGATGGCCAAGATGGACATGGAGCACGACGACCCGAACTCGGTGCGCCTGGATCCGGGCGCAACCGGTGAAATCGTCTGGACCTTCTCGAACCTCGGCACTTTCGAGTTCGCCTGCCTGATCCCCGGCCATTACGAATCCGGCATGAGCGGGCCGGTGGCGGTGCTCGAAGCCGGCGCCACCTTCACTGCGGGTACGGTCAAGAAGGTCGACCCCAAGTCCGGCAAGGTCACCATCAAGCACGAGGAGCTGGTCGATCTGGAAATGCCCGCCATGACCATGGTGTTCCGCGTCGCCGATGACGCGATGCTGGATCAGCTGAAGGTCGGCGACGCGATTGAGTTCGTCGCAGAACGGGTCAAAGGCAAACTGACCCTGACCGCCCTGAAATAACCGGCAGCGGAGGCCGGAATGCCGGCCTCCGCCTTTGTCAAACCCCAGCGGTCCCAGCCAGCGCCCAGGAGCAGAAGAACACTTACTTTTCGGTGCAGCTGGTGAACATCAGACAACAGGCAATCTTTCCCGCGATGCTGGATCTGCATACTCTCACACACGACGCCGCGGGCGCTTTCGGGTTCTGGTATGATGATACCGCACCCGGATGGCTGCACCCGGTGATGCATCTGGTTCTGGTGCTGGCGCCCGCGCTGCTTGTGCTGACCCTGGCAGGCCAGGCCGCCTGGCTGCTGCGTCAGCGTTCCCTGCGGCGGGCGGCACCATTTGCGCCGCCCCAGCTTCCGGCAGGCGGTCTGGAGCCGGGACTGCCACGCCATATCCTGCGCACGACCGGGCAGCAGCAAAAGATTCTGATCCTGTTCAGCCTGACCGCAATGCCGATCCTCTATCTGACACTTGAACTGCCCAAGCAGATAGTGAACCGCGTGTTTGAGGGCGACAGCGGCCCGGTTGTGCTGCTTGATTCCGAGCTTTCGCAAGTTTCGCTGCTGTTTCTGCTCTGCGGCGCCTATCTGGCGGCCATAACGCTCAACGGCCTTAACAAATACTGGTTGAACATCTGCAAGGGGCGGGTAGCCGAAAGCTTTGCGCGCCGGCTGCGGCTGGCCGTCTACCGCCAGTGGCGGAAAGATCAGCCCGCGCGGCGCCAGCCGGCCATCATGCCGGTTATTGGACCCGAGGTTGAACCTGTCGGCGGCTTTGCCTCAGAACTGCTGACCGTCCCGCTGCTGCAGGGCGGCACGCTGGCGACGGTCCTTCTGTTCATGTTTGTGCAGGACCCGATCCTTGCGGCGGCCGCCCTGACGGTGCTTCCGCTGCAACTGATCATCGTGCCGCAGCTGCAGCGGCGGGTGAATGCCGTGTCCCGCAAACGGATCCGCGAGATGCGCCTGCTGGGTGAAAATCTGGACCGGGACATGCGGGCTTCGGGGCAGGGCGCGCTGCCGGTTGCGCGAAGTTTCCGGCAGCTGCAGGACCTGCGCCTGCAAATCCACCGGCTGAAATTCCTGGCCAAGGCGATCAACAACTTCCTGACCGCCCTGACACCCTTCCTGTTCTATTCCCTGGGCGGCTATTTCGTGCTGCAGGAGCGGGTCTCGCTGGGCGCGCTTGTGGCGATGCTGTCGGCACATAAGGAGTTTTCTTCGCCGCTAAAGGATCTTTTCCGTTTCTATCAGCAAAGCGAGGATGTGCGGATCCGCTACCAGGAGATCCGCGCCTTCGCATCCGGCTCCCGCGGGGAGCCCGGACCGGCGGAGGCCAGCCAGCATCAGTATGGCCCGAACCCGGTTCACTTCAATTCATTCACCTATGAAAGAAAGAGACCCTCATGAATAAGATTCTCGCCATCCTCGCGGCCGCAGCCGTGGCAGCGGCGGCGGCCTATTTCGTCTACAGCAGCGCCGGCGGCAACGATGCAACTCCGCAGCGCGCCGTTCCGGAGCCCGGCGCCCCGCTCGCCGAGGTTCAGCTGCCACCGGACCTGAGTGAGGCCGCAAAGATCGGCAAGCGCGCCTTTGACGCGGTCTGCGCCGACTGCCATGGTGACAATGCCGCGGGCCGCAACGGCATGGGGCCGCCGCTGGTCCACAAGATCTATGAACCTTCGCACCATGGCGACGCCGCCTTCTTGCTCGCAGTCCGCAACGGCGTGCGCGCGCATCACTGGGATTTCGGAAGCATGCCTGCTCAGCAGGGGCTGACCGATGGCGACGTCAAAGGCATCACCCAGTACGTGCGGGAACTGCAGAAGGCAAATGGGATCGAATAGCCTGCGGGCTGGAAGCAGGGCCCTGCCGCCCGTTCATGGCACCTACCGCGAACGGGGCGCGGCCGCACTCCGGGGTCAATTCTCGCAGAAATCTATGTCATGCTACCGTTCCAGTGGTTCTCCAAAGGTAAAAAAGCAGTTCCGGAAAATGTGCGGCTTGCAGCAAAAGCTCGCTTTGTGCCGCGAAGTGTGAGTTTGAATCGCTCTCTATGTTGCACTCGCTGCGAATAGCCGGATCGCGGGCTGCAACCGCAGCGTCAGGATACTGTTAGCAAGGTCGGGATTGCGCCGAGAGCGGAATTAGTTAGGCCCGGGCCCCATTGATTTCCTTCTGGCAGCGTGATTCACGGTTCGAAAAACGAGCGGTGAGCGCCTGATCTCTTCCGGCTTACCGACGCGCAGGTGGCGCGCCTGAAGCCCTGTTCGCCAAAGTCCCACGGCAAGCCGCGTGCCGATGAGCGTCGCGTGCTGAGCGGGATTAAGTTCATCAATCGAAATGGGTTGCGAAGACGCGACGCTCCTGCTGAACACGGCCCCCGCAGGACGTTGCGTAAACTCTGGAAGCGGTGGCGCGACAAGGGCATCTTCGCTCAGATGAAGGCTGGATTGGCTGCCGGGCATGGCGAAGAGAAGACCGTGACGATGGGCGCGGCCTGCCGCAAGGCCCACCGGGCAGAGACCAGCATGGGCGTGAAAAAGGGCGGCGCTGCCGCCTGATTGGCCGGACCAAGGGGGGCATGAACACGAAGCTGCACGCGATCTGCGGCAGCCACGGCTGTGTTCAGGCTGGCCTGTACCGCAGTGCCCCGAACCGCGCCGCTGTTCCTATAAGGGTGCCAAAGCCGCCGGCATCGCAAACCAATAAGTTTAGACCGCCAGATAACTTCGGGCCAGCAGACGGGTGGTTTCAACAAAGCGCTGCTGCCGGGCCTTGGAGCCGGGCTCACCCGCGCGGGGGATGATCCAGCCGATATAAGTTGCCGCCCGCAGCAGAAGAAATAGGTCCAGCGCCGCGAGGTCTATCGCGCGCACCGACAGATATCCGGCGATCAGTGCGTCACGCAGCGCCGGGTAGTCCTTTTCCCGCATGTTCTTGAGCAGTGTGGTGGCCAGATCGAACAGCCGGAATCCAAAGCCGCTGTCGTCGAAATCAATGAACTGAAGCTTGTCCCCGTCGGCCATCACGTTTTCGCGCACAAGATCGGCGTGGATCAGGCCGTAGTCCAGACCGCCTTCGATCTGCCGCAGTTCTTTGTCCGCCGTCATGCGGACCGCAGCGAATAGCTCCCGATCTTCGCTTACCAAGGAGGGGTTCTCCCAGAAACGCCCCCAGACAGGATTGCTGCCCAGCAGCCCCTCACGGTCCCAGGAGCAGCGGCTGAAGCCCTTTGGCGGGGTCCAGTGGTCGGAGACTGCGTGCAGGCGGGCCATTTCGCGGCCGATGCCGTGGAAGAGGCTGGTGCGGTCGGCGGTATCCAGATCCTCGCCTGTCCGGCCGATCGGGGCGCCGGAGAGCCAGGTCAGCACATCCACTTGGATCCCGTCAGCCACGTGCAGGAAGCCGCCCGATGCAGAGGGAACCGGGACGGGCACAAGCAGGCCGCCCGCAGCCGCGGCATTCATCCATTGCAGTTCCGACCAAAGCTCAGCATCCGTCCGGTAGCCGGGGCGGTGCAAGCGCAGCGCATAAGACCGGCTGCCGTGATCCACCCGGTAAACCTGGTTTTCGCGGGTGGCAATCAGGCGGGCAGCCGCGCCCTCCATTCCCCAGAGCGCCAGGGATTTCTCCACTGCGGCGGTCACGGCTGTACCGGGATTTCGGCCAGAATTTCGTCCAGCGTGTCGAACAGCAGGTCGGCGTTATCCCTGGAGAAAGGCATCGGCGGGCGGATTTTCAGCGTGTTCTTGTGACGGCCCAGCTTGGAATGGATGATGCCCCGGTGCCGCATGGCGTTGATCACCCGGTCGGTGAAGGCAACGGCCGGTTCTTTGGAGGACCGGTCCAGCACCATTTCAGCGCCGAAAACCAAGCCGGAACCGCGCACATTGCCAATGACATCATATTTCTCCTGCAGCGCTGCCAGCCGGGCGCGGGCATGGGCGCCAACGGTCTCGGCATGGGCCAGCAGGTTCTTGTCCTCGATTTCCTCCAGCACCGCCATCGCCGCGGCACAGGACACAGGGTTGCCGCCGAAGGTGTTGAAATAGCGGTAGCCAGAGCGGAAGGTGGCCAGAATTTCGCTGCGGGTGACGACGCCGCCGACCGGGTGGCCGTTGGCCATCGGTTTGCCCAATGTCATCACATCTGGCACCACGCCCATCTTCTGATGCGCCCACATATGAGTGCCGGTGCGGCCGAAGCCGGACTGCACTTCGTCGCAGATCAGGAGGCCGCCCGCCTTGCGCACCACCTCTGCCGCGGGTTTCAGCCAGCCGTCCGGATTGTTTGGGAAGCCCTCGTTCAGGAAGAAGGGGCAGATCACCAGCGCGGCAAAGCCGGTGCCGGTCTCCTCATGCGCGGCGATCTGTTCGGCCACCGCAGCGGCAAATTTGGTGCCGTCCGGGTCCGGGTTGCGGTAGCTGTCGGGCGCTTCGGCAAAACGGAAATACTGCTCCAGCCCGAAGCCCGCTGTTGGCGTGTTCGAGGAACTGAGCTGGCTGACCAGCGCGGTGTTTCCGTGGTAAGTGGCGTCGGTTGCCACGATGCCGCGCTTGCCGGTCATTGCCTCGGCCATGCGCAGGGCAATGTCGTTGGCCTCCGATCCGGTGCAGGTCAGGATGGCCGTGCCGAGTGACGCATCCATGGTGGCGGTCAGCTTCTCCGTGTAGTCGAGAATGCCATCGTGCAGGTAGCGCGTGTGGGTGTTGAGCGTGGCCGTTTGGCGGCAGATCGCCTCCACCACCCGCGGGTTGCAGTGGCCCACATGCGGCACGTTGTTGTAGCAGTCCAGGTATTTGCGCCCCTCTGCATCCCACAGCCAGACGCCCTCACCCCTGACGATATGCAGCGGCTCATCATAGAAGGTGGAGACATTCGGCCCCAGCAGCCGGGCGCGCCGGTTGATGAGATCCTGGGATCTGGGAGACAGTGTCATGGCGATTCCTTGGGGTTACAGCTGAATCCAGGCGGATTTCAGGTCTGAGTATTTTTCCAGGGCGTGCAGGGACTTGTCATGTCCGTTGCCGGACTGCTTGACGCCGCCCAGTGGCACGGTCAGATCGGAACCGCCGTAAGTGTTCACATGCACGATGCCGGCGCGGATGCCTGCCACCATGCGGTGCGCCCGGCTGAGGTTTGCGGTCCAGACCCCGGCTGAGAGGCCGTAGGTGGTGGCATTGGCAAGGCGGATTGCCTCTTCTTCATCCTTGAAGGTGGTGACGGAGAGCACCGGGCCGAACACCTCGTTCTGGAACAGGTTGTCCTGCGGTTTTACGCCCGCCATGATGGTTGGCTGCATGTAGAAACCGCCGGTTTCCTGCAGGATGCGCTTGCCGCCGCTGCGCAGCTCGGCGCCCTCGGCCTCGGCGCGGGCGGAAAACTCAAGGTTGACTTCCAGTTCAGCCAGCGAGTGCACCGCACCGATCTGGCTGGCGAGGTCGAGCGGGTCGCCAACGCGGAAGGCCTCTGCGTGGCGAGCCATTTCGGTGATGAAATCCTCGGCGATGTCCTCCTGCACCAGCAGCCGCGACCCGGCCACGCAGACCTGGCCAGAATTGCGGAAGATGCCCGTTGCCGAAACCTTGGCCGCCTCGGCCAGGTCCGGCGCATCGCTGAAGACGATGTTGGGGGATTTGCCGCCCAGCTCCAGATAGCAGCGCTTGAGGTTGGAGCGGGCCGAGTATTCAAGCAGCCGCCGCCCGGTGGCGCCGGAGCCGGTGAAGACCATGATGTCTACGTCCATGCTGAGCGCCAGGGTTTCGCCAACCACGCTGCCCTTGCCGGTGACCACATTGAAGACGCCCGGCGGCAGGCCGGCCTCGACCGCCAGTTCGGCGATCTTCAACAGGCTGAGCGAGGCGCTTTCAGCAGGTTTCAGGACAATCGAGTTGCCCGCCGCCAGCGCCGGGGCGATTTTCCAGGCGCCGATCATCAGCGGAAAATTCCAGGGCACGATGGCCCCCACCACCCCGACCGGTGCGTGATGCACCAGGGCCAGCACGTTCTCTGCCGTGGGGGCAACCTGGCCATAGACCTTGTCGATCGCCTCGCCGTAGTAGCGGAAGGTGGCGGCGGCCGAGAGCGCCTCGGCCTTGAGCGCCATGCTGATTTCGGTGCCGTTGTCGCGAACCCCCAGAACAGCCAGGTCCAGCGCCCGGTCCTCGATCAGGTCGCCCAGCTTCATCAGCACCTTCTTGCGGGCGGCAGGGGCCATGCGGGACCAGCGGCCGGCCTCAAAGGACGCCCGGGCGGAGGCGACGGCGCGCTCCATATCGGCAGGGGTTCCTTCGGCCAGGCGGGTCAGCGGCCGGCCGTCAATCGGGGAAATCACCTCCAGCGTGCCGCCGGTCAGAGAAGCCTGCGGCCCGCCATCGATGAAATGGCCCTGCGCCGGCACCTCCAGCTGGCGGAGGGCGTTGATATCGTTCTGGTTCAGCATGCTGTTACCCTTGCTGGCTGGAATGTTCGTAGTTAGGCCCGACGGGCTCCGGCTTTTGCTTGGCCTTCTGCTCGCGGATCAGGGTGCGCACGTGCAGCACCAGGATCCCGATGATCATCACAAAGATGACCGCGGCGATGGGGCGGCTGATGAAATCGATGGGGGTTTTCACCGCCGCCATCGCGGCGCGCAGCTTGACCTCCATGATGCCGCCCAGGACCATGCCCAGGATAATCGGCACGATCGGCAGGTTCAGCCGCTTGAGGATCAGCCCGAACACGCCGAAGCCCGCGGCGATGGCGCAATCGGTGATCGAATTGCGCAGCGAATAGACGCCGATGAAGGACAGCGTCAGGATCATCATGCCCAGGAAACGGGTCGGGATCTGAATGATCTTCAGCAGCAGGTTGGTGGAGAACAGCAGAAACACAAGCACGATCACATTGAGCAGGATCAGCGCCAGATACAGTGCCATCACGAAATCCAGCTGGGTTTCGAACAGCTGCGGCCCCGGGATCACGTTGTGCACATAGAACACCGACAGCATCATTGCGGTCAGCGCCTCGCCGGGGATGCCCAGCGCCAGAAGCGGGATCATTGCCGCACCTGGAACAGCGTTGTTTGCTGCCTCAGATGCGACAAGGCCTTCGGGAGAGCCGTCGCCGAAGGCGTCCGGGTTTTTCGAGGTTTTCTGCGCGTAGGTGTAGGAAAGGAACTGCGCGGTGAACTCGCCGACGCCGGGGATCATGCCCATCAGCACACCAAGGGAGGAGGAGACGGTGGCAATGCGCTTGATCCCCAGCAGCTCTTTCATGCCTGCAAGCATGCTGCCCTGCACATGGGCATCGCCGGGGGCATGGTCTTTTTCGATCAGCAGCAGGAACGCCTGGCTGAGGGCAAAGAGACCCAGCACCACGACAATCAGGTCAAATCCGGAGGACAGCCAGGACTGGTCGAAGGTGAAGCGTTTGGTGTATTTCACCGGCTCCAGCCCGACGGTGTTCAGGAAAATGCCGAAACAGGCCAGCATGCCGGCGGCAAAGGTCTGGCCGCGGTGCGCAACCACCACCAGCAGGATGCCCATGAACGCGGCGAGAAAGATCTCGCGGCTGCCGAAATGCGGGGCAATCACCGCCAGCAGCGGCGACAGCAGGATCAGGCAGATGACAGAGAAGATGCCGCCGAAGAAGGACGCCGTATAGGCCAGCGACAGCGCCCTGTGGCCCTCCTTGCGCCTGGTCATCGGGTAGCCGTCATAGGTCGTCAGTGCATTGACCGGCGTGCCCGGGGTATTGATCAGAATGGCGGGAATGGCGCCGCCGTACATTGAGCTGCCGTAGATACCCAGCAGCAGGGTCAGCCCGACGATGGGCTCAAAGGCAAAGGTGGCGGGCAGCAGGATGGCAATGGCGACTGCGGGTCCGACCCCCGGCAGCGCGCCGATGATGACGCCACCGATGGAGCCGATGGCCAGCGCCATCAGGACTTCCCATTGGGCCAGGATCTGAAAACCGGAAAGAAGCGTGTCCATGGCGGCCTCACAAATAGGTCAGCGCAAAGGCGCGGATCGCCTCCGGCAGATACTGGTAGATTTCGCCTGCGGGGATCTTCACCTGCAGGAACCCGCGGAAGATCAGCGCGACGCAGACAGCAAACAGCGCAGCAAGCGTCAGGTGCAGCGGGCGGCGGAAGCCTGCGCGCAGCGTCAGGAACAGGGCAAACAGGATCGTTGACGGCAGGTAGCCGCAAAGCGGGACAATGGCGACATAGGCCAGAAAGTACAGGACGTACTCAAGCGATCGCAGCCAGAACACGACTTCCTTCAGCCGGCCGTAAATGCGCGGTGAAACGATCGAGCCCAGCAGATGGAAGGCGCCGAAGATCACCATGCCCCAGACCGCAATGCTGGGCCACAGCGACGGCTGTCCGAACCATTTGGTGCGTTTCACCCATTTGGTCTGCTCGCCAAGCTGGCTCAGCAGGAACAGCGCGAACAGCAGGAACACCACGGCAAAGACCAGGTCGCCGGGCCGCCGGTAACGCTGAAACAGCTCCTGAAAATACTTGATGCGTGTCATCGCAGCGCCCTCCTCAAGCCGCGGCGGATGCCGGGGCGCAGCGCGGCGCCCCGGTCCCTGTTATTCGCCGACCAGCGCGTTGACCTCGGCCAGGTCGGTGATGTCCTTCTCGATCTGGCTGGCAGAGGCCTCGGCGTCCTTCCAGTAGAGCAGCACACCGGTTTCCTTCATCAGGTTCTGCGCGGCTTCGGTCTCCAGCGCGGCCTGGGCAGCGGCGGCGATTTTCTCGCGCGCATCCGCCGGGGTGTCCTTGTGCACGAACAGTCCGTTCCACAGCGACAGCTCCAGGCCCGGAACAACCTCGGCCATGGTCGGGACATCTGGGGTGAGCGCAGTGCGCTCGGAACCGATGCTGGCCAGGATCTTGATGCTGTCCATACAGGGCAACAGGGTCTGCAGGGTGCCGTTCACCACATCCACGTCGCCCGAGGCCAGCACGTTGCAGTCCAACAGGTCGTAGGCCGCTTCGCTGGTGAAATCGAAGCCGGATTTGATAGCCGCGGCAAAGGTCACCTTGGTCGGTGCCAGGAAGGAGCCGTAGTGGCCCAGCGAGACGTCATTCTCCGCGCCGTAGGCCGACAGCTCTTCCCAGGTGTCATAGGGTTTGTCCGCCAGGGTCGCGACCACAAACGGATAGGTCAGGAAGATGCCGACCGGATCAAAGGGGTTCGGGCTCAGCTCCGGAATGCCGATCTCAGGGCCGACCACGGGCACCCCGATCACGAAGGAGCCGACCGTATAGCCGTCCGCCGGTGCGTTGGCCACTTCGACAGCGCCGGGGAACGGGCCGCCGCCGCCGCCAGGCTTGTTCACCACCGCCGCAGGAACGCCGTACATTTCCTGGAACTTGTCGGCGATCATCCGGGTCAGCACGTCCTCGAGGTCGCCCGGCGGCCAGGGCACCACGAAGGAAACCGGTTTTTCCGGATACTCCGCCATGGCGGCGGTAGCACTGAGTAAGGCCGCAGCGGCTGCTAGTTTGAGTTTCATTTGGTCCTCCCTTTTGATGTTTATTTTGTTCGGCCGGTTATGCCTTGCCCGGCGGGACAGTCCCTTCCGCCACCCAGCGGTCGAGGATCTCCAGCGCTGTATGCGCGAAGGCAGTGTCGTTGATGTGGGCATCCAATCCGGTTGCCTGAACAGAGGGCGCCACAGTGGCGCTCAGCTCGCTGATGAAGGCTGCCAGCCCTTCAGGGTCGTGGCAGTCGCCGCCGGGGCGGTCCCATTCCTCGATCCCGCCCTTGGGGATGATCAGATGCGTGGGGGATTTGCTTTCGCCCAGCCGGCGGTTCAGTTCGCGGGCGATCTCGCGGCGCTCTTCGGCATTGTAAAACGTGTTCTTGACCAGCTTGTTATGGGTGTGGATCGGGCGGCCCTCGAACTGGGCCGGGATTTCCTGCCAGCCGGCAAAGTCGATCAGGTCCATGCAGCCTGGCGCAACGATTTGCGGGATGCCTGCACGGCCTGCCGACAGGTGCCGGTCACGGCCGGCGTTGACCACCGAACCGGCCATCAGGTTGCCCAGCTCGCAGCCCGCAAAATCCATCACGCAGACAAAGCCGTTCTGCGCCGCAATCTGCTCGAACGCCATGCCGCCCATGCCCATGGCATGGAACACTGCCACCTCGTAGCCCCGCTGCTCCAGTTCCGGTTTCAGCGTCTTGATGTATTTGAGGCAGGAGGTGCCCAGCGATGTGACGCCGATCACCGGCCGCCCGCTGACCGCAGGTTCGGCAGCCCGTGCAGCACCCAGCACGGCGCCCGCCGCCTGGGCAAGAGAGGACCGGCAAATGCTGTTCAGCCCGTAGAGACCGCCCGCCCAGAGGATCATCTGGATATCCGGCGACAGCCGTTCCGCCGGGATCAGCGTCGAGAAGGAGACGGTGGAAACCACATATTTCGGCACCCCGACCGGCAGCGCCTGGCAGACATCCAGCGCCAGGTCGGTGCCCATGGTGCCGCCCAGGATGATCACCCCGTCGATGCCGCCTTCACCGTGCAGCTCCCGGGCCAGCGCGCAGGCGCCCGCCGACATGATGTTCATCGCCACATGCTCGCTGCCGCTGTCGATCGCAGCCTGGATAGAGCTGCCGCCGGCCCTGGCCACATCATGCTTGGAGAAGTCGGTGGGCTGCTCCGGGTCGCCCAGCACGCTGACATCCAGGGTCAGAACCCCGCCGCCCAGGACGCGGATCTTCTGTGCCAGAAATTCCAGCTCGGCGTTCTTGGTATCATAAGTGCCGATGACCATAATGGTCTTGTTGGTCATGTTGTCTTCCCTCCCAGTCGCGGCTCAACCCCGCATGAACTCGCTCTTAGGGTCGTAGAAAGGTGTCAATTGCACCTTAAGCGGGTACATCCTGCCAGCGATCTGCACTTCGAATCCACCTTCGTCGATCCAGGACCTGCTAACGCCGCCCTCAC
The DNA here is from genome assembly GCF_013317235.1 of Leisingera sp. ANG59. Lineage (GTDB taxonomy): Bacteria > Pseudomonadota > Alphaproteobacteria > Rhodobacterales > Rhodobacteraceae > Leisingera. The sequence continues at coordinate 237,331 of NZ_WLCM01000004.1, forward strand.
GGTGGAGGCTCGCCAGCCCCACCATTGCCTGCAGACGGAACCCCCAGTCGCCCGAGGTAACATGGCCCACGATCCCGCCATCCTTCCACACAGGTTCATTGTGGATCAGATAGGGCCCGTCCTTGGCGCCGACACCTTCGGCGATGCAGGAGACGGTCCGGTAAGGCGTTGCCGGGCCGGCTGCCTTCTGCGCGGCGAGCCTGGCTTTGCCGAGGAAATCGTCGTCCTTACCAAGCGCCACTGCAAAACCGAGCCCGGTTTCATAGGGGGTGTCGTCCTCGCCGATGTCGTGCCCGAAGTGGCGGAAGCCCTTTTCCAGCCGGCAGGCGTTCATCGCAAACATGCCCATGTGCCGCAGGCCCAGCGGTTCACCCGCCTCCATCAGCGCCTCATAAACGCCGGCTACAAATTCGGTCGGCATCATCAGCTCATAGCCCAGCTCGCCCAGGAACGACCGGCGGATGGCCCAGCCGCGGGCATAGCCCATGTCGATTTCCTGCGCCGCGCCAAAGGGGAACGCCGCGCTCGACAGATCGTCGCCAGAAATCGCGGACAGGATTTCACGCGACTTCGGCCCGTGGATTGAGATCAGGCCATAAGCAGAGGTGGCGTCGAAGATCTCAAACCGCCACTCCGGGTCGGCGTGGTCGCGGATCCAGGCCTGGTCGCGGATCTGGCTGGGGTGGCCGGTGATCACCATGAAGCTCTCCGGCGCAGTGCGGGTGATGGTGACATCGGCCTCAATACCGCCGCGGCTGTTCAGGAACTGGGTATAGACAGAGGTGCCGGTATCCACGTCCATCTCGGCGCCGCAGACCCGGTTCAGAGCGCGCACCGCATCGGGCCCCTGGACCAGGATCTTGGCGTACATCGACTGGTCGATCAGCACTGCCGCGTCCCGCGCCGCCAGGCATTCCGCCTCGACATGCGGCGACCAGTCCTTCCACCACAGGTTCGGCTCTTCGTTCCAGCCCTTCTGGTCCGGATCGTAATACATGGGCATTTCCCAGCCGATCCGTTCGGCAAACGTGGCGCCGGCGGCCTGCAGGCGGTCATGCAGCGGCACCCGGCGCACGCCGCGGGCGCTGTAGACCTGGCGCCCCGCCCAGGAGACACCGTAGTGAAAGCCCACCGATTCCGCGCTGCGGTCGCGGTTGTATTTCGTGTTGCGCTGGAACGGATGCGCCCGCCGCGCCAGCATCGGCCCCATGCCGCGGGACGGCTCGCCGCCGGTCATCCATTCCGCCATCGTCAACCCGACGCCGCCGGAATTGAGGATACCGTTGGAGTTCATCCCGGCGGCCACATACAGCCCTTTTATCTCGCTGGCCGGCCCCAGGTAGGGGCGGCCGTCGGGGGTGAAGCTTTCGGGGCCATTAAAGAAGGTCTGGATACCCATCCCGCCCAGCGCCGGCATCCGCTCGAACATCTTCTCCAGGTTCGGCTCCACATGCTCCATGTCGAAAGGCAGCTCGTCGAATTCGAAATCCTCGGGGATGCCGTCAGCGCCATAGGGCTTGCCGTGTTTCTCGAAAGAGCCGATCAGAAGCTTGCCGGTGTCCTCCTTCCAATAGGTCCGCTCCTCGGCGATGTTCAGGATCGGCTGATCCTTCGGCAGCCCGTCGACCGGCTCGGTCACGATGTAGAAATGCTCGGTTGCGTGCAGCGGCACGGTGACACCATGAGCTTTGGCAAACAGGTGGCTCCACATGCCGCCGGCCAAAAGCACCTTGTCCGTGGTTATCACGCCCTGATCGGTTTCAACGCCTGCGACCTTGCCGCCGCGGACAACCAGCTGCGTGACCTTGGTGTCCTCGAACAGCCGGGCGCCCAGCACCTTGGCGCCCTTGACCATGGCAACGGTCACGTCCAGCGGGTTCACCTGGCCGTTGGACGGCACGAAGAACGCGGATTTCACGTCTCCGGTTTCGATCCAGGGCCATTTCTCCTGCAGCTCCCCGCGGGACAGCAGGAAGCTTTCGATCCCCATGCGGACGGCGTGGTCGTGGCTGCGCAGCAGCTGCTCGTGCCGGACGTCACCGATGGCCAGGTTGATGGTGCCGTTGGGCTTGTAGCCGGTGGCCTGGCCGGTTTCCTCCTCCAACTCGCGGAACAGCCGGGCGGTGTATTTGCCCAGCTCAGTCTGCGCGGTGCTGTCGCGCAGCTGGCCGACAATCCCTGCCGCGTGCCAGGTGGTGCCGCTGGCGACCTTGCGCCGTTCGATCAGAACAGCCGGCACTCCGCGTTTCGCCAGGTGGTACAGCGTCGAGACGCCGATGATACCGCCGCCGATGATCACCACAGGGGCTTGTTCCGGGAGATTGTGAGCCATCAAATTGTTCCTTCAGCCCGCTTGTGCAGGCGATCTGCAGGTTTCAGACCCGGTGCGGAGAGGCGCAGAGGGGCGCAGGTTTCAGCCGCTCAGATGCAGACCTTGTGGCAGAAAGATTCGATTCACAGAAATATTTCGCACCAAAGGTGCGTTTATTGCACCGCCAGTGAAGCCGGGCTGCGCGGCGAGGGCGCACCAGTCAGAGCGGTTTCCAGCTGCCGGATAGCGGCCCCCAGCAGCGCTGCCAGTTCTGCCTGGCGTGCCGCATCTAGGTTCAGGTCCGGAACCGCGATTGCTATGGTGCCTGCCGGATCTTTGCCATCGGTGAAAAACGGCATCGCCACGCTGGCGACCCCAATCTCAACCGTGTTGCGGGCGCAGGAATAGCCGCGATTGCGGGTTTCGCGGAGGACCTCACTCAGCTCAGCTTCATCTGTCACGGTGAAGCGCGTCAGTTTCTCCCGTTTCAGATTCAGCAGCCGCTCCCGGGTGTTGTCAGAACAGAATGCCAGAAACGCCAGTCCGGAAGAAGAAGAGTGGTAGGGGTAGGTTTCCGCAGGCTGTAGATTGATCACATTGCCCCGTGCAGGCAGGGTGAACGACGCGGTCCCCAAGCCCACGGCGCCAGGAATGCCGACATGCACGGTTTCATTTGCCTGCGCGGACAGCCACTGTGTCACTACCTGGGTTGCCTTTACCATCGGTACCGTGGCCTCACGCAGCCGCGCCAGAGACAGGAAGGCGTGGCCCAACCGGTACTTCCGGGTTTCCGGGTTCTGTTCGATGAAACCGTGCTTGATGAGGGACAGAAGCAGTCTGCGCGTCACGGCTTTGTCTTGATCCGTAGCACGGGCCAAATCATTCAAGCCGATTTCAAGGTTCTCCAGCGAAAACTGGCGCAACAGGAGCATCGCTTTGTCCACGGTTTTCATTTGGTTTCCCTCGTGTAGCCCGCTTCCGGAAGTTTCGCTGGTGTCGGGCGTTCACCGCAAACATACCATATGGCTGCAACAGCTGCTGAAATTCTGCACTCCAAGTGCGATTAAAGCACTTGTTAAAAAGCGATCACCAGATCAAGAGCACCAGTTTCAATTCAACTTCGGCTTTGGCGCAGTGCTTTTGCTTTGCCAAACATACTGGCAAGTGGCGCAGTCAGAGGCAGAATGACCTAATGACGATGAATCCCAGAAGGTTTTCAGTGGTCTCGTCGTAGCGGGTTGCGAGAATGACCCCTTCAGAGACGGCTCTTTCCTAATTCGGCATCAGATCTCGTGCCAAGCTGGTTTCCGTCGCAGGTGCCGGTTTGAAACACGCCCTGAAACAGATGCAGCTCCCTTTGGTCAACACGGCTCAGACCTAAGCAGTTGCATTAGGAAGTCTGACGCTACGGAGCGCCCGGATGGTCTGCTTAGGCATTCAAAAATTCCCTGCCCGGTGATCCGGCTTCACCATCGGGTCGTATTCAGATTATGGTGACATTGAACTTGGATAGGCCGCCGGAAGAAACAATTGTGCTTCGGGCAACCCCTGAGGACAAAGCAGCTGTGCCAAAAGATCAATCGTTGTCGCAACTTACCCTATGGCTGCTTGCCGTGCGCGACCAGCGTGACAGAGGGGCATTCGCGGACATGTTCGATTATCTGGCGCCGCGGCTAAAGGGGTTTATAATCCGGAGCGGCTCAAGCCCTGCGCTGGCGGAAGAGATCGTCCAGGACGTCATGCTGACCGTCTGGCGCAAGGCAGCACTGTTTGATCCGCACAAGGCGCAGGCCTCAGCCTGGATATATCAGATCGCCCGCAATCGTCATATCGACATTGTACGCAAGGAAAGCCGGCCAGTGCCGGATGAACTGGGTGAAGATCCCGCCACCGAGCCCGACGCCAGTCAAATCCTGGCCCTGGAGCAGGAAACGGTGCGGTTGAAGCACGCCATTGCGCAACTGCATCCCGACCAGAAAGAGATGATCGTCAAGGCCTATATGGGGCACCTGACGCACCAGGAGATCAGCAGTCAGACCGGCCTGCCCCTGGGAACTGTAAAATCGCGTATCCGGCTGGGACTCGGGCGGCTGCGCAAGGAGCTAAAAGGATTGCGTTGAATGCCTGCAATCACCCACCACATCCCCGATGAAATGATTGCTGCCTATGTCTCCGGCAGCCTGCCGCACGCCTTTTCCATGGTGGTCGCGTCCCACTTGTCCTATTGCCGCGACTGCCAGGCGGCGCTGGGCGCACATCAGGCTGCTGGCGGTGCGCTGCTTGAGACGGGAGACGCCGTGGCGGTTGAAGCGGGTTTGAAATCGAGGGTTCTGGCTGCGCTTGATTCCCATGTTGTGCCGGAACCGGTGTTCGAGGCAAAGGGGATCTATCCGGGACCGGTCATACAAAGACTGAAGGGGAGGCCGCCGCGTTGGAAGTCTCTTGGAATGGGCGTGAAGCAGGACATTCTTTTTGAGGACAGCGAAGGCTCTGCTCGGCTGCTGTTCATCCCGGCCGGGCAAGCGGTGCCCGATCACAGCCACAATGGGCTGGAGTTGACACTGGTACTGCAGGGCAGCTTCAGCGACGAGACCGGGCAATTCGGTGTCGGCGATGTGGAGATAGGCGACGAGAACCTGGAACATACGCCAGTCGCAGATGCGGGCGATCCGTGCATCTGCCTAGCCGCCACTGATGCGCCATTGCGCTTCAGGGCCTTTATGCCGCGACTGCTGCAGCCGCTGTTCCGGATTTGAGGCTTGCTTGAACTGTGTGAGATTTCGGGCGTGCCGCTCATTTCCCGCGGTAGACGATCCAGTCGGGCAGCAGATGCAGCGCCTTGATTGCATAGGAAAAGGGGCGCGGGAAATCGGTGCGGAAGCGGCGCGATCGCATCGCGCCTATCACATGGCGGGCCGCATCCCCAGGCTCCATCAGCTGCGGCATAAGGAAGCTGTTCTTGTCCGTCAGCCGGGTCTTGATGAAGCCGGGATTGACAAGGCGGACGTTAACCCCGCTGCCCTTCAGGTCATGGCGCATGGTTTCCGCCAGGCTGATCAGAGCCGCCTTGCTGGCGCCATAGCCGATTGATGCCGGCAAGCCCCGATATCCGGCCAGAGAGCCGACCAGGGTGATTTCCCCGCGCCTTTGCTTGACAAAGCCGGGCACCACTTCCCCTAGAATACGCAGCGCGCCGACGAAATTCACATCGCTCATCTGCAGTGCGGCGGCGCTGTCCCAGTCCTGGGTCCGCATCGGTTCATATGCGCCTGCGTTGTAGATGACACCATCCAGCGCCCCGGCAGCGCGGGCAGCCTCTGCAACCGAATTCATATCTGACACATCCACAGGAACCGCTTTCGCATGGCGCAACTCCTGTGCCAGATCCTGCAACGAATCTTCGGAGCGCGCCGACAGGATCAGCCGGGCATCTTCACGATCCAGCCGCCGTGCGATTTCGCGCCCGAGGCCTTGGCTCGCACCCACCAGCCAGTAGGTCTTGCCGGCAAACGGCGTCATGCCTCTTTCCCCGAGAATGTGGCGCTGTTGGAAATCAGCGGTTCCGGCGGCTTTGGTTTCTTCAGGAACGGTGCGCGCTTGACCCAGAGCCGCAGCGCCTGCCAGTAGATCAGCGCAACGACGCGGGCCGCCCCGAGCGGCCTGCGCAGGGCAGCGCGCAGCAGTCCTCCAGCAGTGACGGGGCGGCGCAGTCCATTCAGCGTCGCCAGTACCCCCTCTTCGCCATTGGTGTAGGAAATCCGGATGTTGAAGGCTTTATCCGTCATGCCGAAATTGAAGCGGTAGCGCCCTGCAACTTGCTGAAACGGCGAGACATGCATCAGCTTTTCCGCCTCGATCACCTCGCTGCGCCGGATTGGCCGGAAGTCCGGGTGGGCCGCGAAGTAGCAATGGCGGTGGCCGAACGTGTTGTTCACCTCGGCGATGAAGGCGCGCGGGCTGCCGTCCCTCACCGCGATCCAGAAGCTGACCGGATTGAAATGGAACCACAGGAAGCTGGGCTGGGTCAGCAGCAACAGCTCTGCGCCCTCCAGCGCAAAGCCGCGCCGTTCCAGCTCCGCGCGGAACCAGGCGATGCCGCGCCCCTTGCCGCGGGGGCCGCCGTGGCGGCGGTCATGGACCGAGAACAGGTTGAAGCGGTTGCGCGACAGCAGCGGCGGCGCGCCGTCGGTCATGTCGGTCAGGATAAAGTCGACACCGTAGCGGAAGGCGTTTTTCAAACGGCCCCTTCGCGCATGAAATGTCTGGGCTGCCACGTGTTCTATCATGGTTCGGGTACGCTTGCTTTGCCGTCCCGGATCACTTCCTTTGCAGTTTTTTGCGCACGGAGTGATCCGGTTTCTTGCTTGCGGCGTATCCAGTCCGAACAACAGCAAGGAAAGCAGACACATGCTGGACCAGACGCAGGGACGCCGCCGCAGGATTGCCATTGCTGGCGGAGGGATATCGGGGCTTTCCGCAGCATATTACCTGTCCGCCTCGCACGATGTGACCTTGTATGAAGCCGCGCCCAGGCTGGGTGGCCACGCGCGCACCGTTCTGGCGGGCCGGAACGGCGATCAGCCTGTCGATACCGGCTTCATCGTGTTCAACTATGCCACCTATCCCTATCTGACACGGTTGTTTCGCGACCTGGATGTTCCGGTGATCAAGAGCGACATGAGCTTTTGCGCCAGCATCGACGGCGGTCGTCTGGAATACGGGCTGAACAGCCTGCGGATGCTGACTGCCCAAAAACGCAACCTCATTCGCCCGCAGTTTCACAAGATGGTCGCGGATATCCTGCGGTTCGGCAAACAGGCCGAAGCTGCTGCCACCGATGATGACAAGACAATCGGTGAATTGGTGGAGGAGCTGGGACTGGGCAGTTGGTTCCGCAACCACTACCTGATGCCGATGTGCGGCGCGATCTGGTCAACCCCGGTCACCGATGTGGACGCTTTTCCGGCCCGGTCTCTGGTCCGCTTTTTCCGAAACCACGCGCTGCTGGCAGGCTCCGGCAAGCACCAATGGTGGACCGTCAAGGGCGGCAGCATCGAATATGTCCGCCGCCTGGAGGCGGCGCTTGTGGCCCGCGGCTGCGGGATCCACACGTCCAGCCCGGTAAAAAGCGTTGTCCGGCATTCGGACGGGGTTCTGCTGCAGATCCAGCGCGAAGCGCCGCGCCTTTTTGACGACGTCATCTTTGCCTGCCATTCCGATCAGGCATTGGCCATTCTGGGCGCGGATGCCCGGCCTGCAGAGACGGCAGCGCTGGGCGCAATCCGCTATCAGCCGAACACAGCTGTTTTGCACTGCCACGAAGGGCAGATGCCCAAACGGCGCAAATGCTGGTCCAGCTGGGCTTACCGCAGCCAGGAGGGCAGGGTTGGCGTCACCTACTGGATGAACCGGCTGCAAAACATACCGGACAGCGATCCGCTGTTTGTGACGCTGAACCCCACCCAGCCCATTCCGGCGGAGAAGGTCTATGATCAGGTGCAGTTTTCACACCCCGTTTTCGACAAGGCTGCCTTGCGTGCCCAGCACCAGATCCAAGCGATGCAGGGCCAGAACAACACTTGGTTTGCCGGTGCCTACAACCGTCACGGCTTCCACGAAGACGGCATCGCCAGCGCCATGCGGATTGTCCGCATGATGAATGCTTTCACATTCTCCCCGGCCAAAGGAACAGATCATGGCATTGACAGACAAAGCCCTTCAGTCGGAATTTCTGGAAGCCTGCGCGCAATTGCGTGAGGGGCGGCTGACGCTTCGAACGCCGGACGGTGCGCGTTATGAATTCGGCGGAACAGGCCCTGAGGCCGAAATGCAGATCAACGACTGGGCTGCGGTTTCTGCGATGGCGGCGCATGGTCAGGTCGGCCTTGGCGAGGCCTATGTGCAGGGCCTCTGGGACACGCCGTCGGTCGAGGGGCTGATGCGGCTGGCGATGCAGAACCGCGAGCATCTGGGAAGCTACGATCAGGCCAGCCCGCTGAACCGGGCCAAGTTCCGCATCGTCGACACGCTGCTGCGCGCCAACTCCAAGCGCGGTGCCCGCCGCAACATCCGCGCGCATTACGATGTCGGCAACGAATTCTACCAGTTGTGGCTGGACGACGGCATGACCTATTCCTCCGGCCTGTTCGGCGCGGAGGGCGATGATCTGGCGCAGGCCCAAAGCCGAAAGAACGCCCGCATCCTGTCGCGACTGGGGAGCGGCGAGCGGGTGCTGGAGATCGGCTGCGGCTGGGGCGGCTTTGCCGAGCAGGCCTGCGCCGAAGGCCGCGACGTGACCGGTGTCACCATTTCGCGCAACCAGCACAGCTATGCCGAAAGCCGCCTGGACGGGCGCGCCGACATCCAGCTGCGCGACTACCGCGACATTGGCGGCAAATTCGACAACATCGTCTCGATCGAGATGATTGAGGCGGTGGGCGAGCGCTACTGGCCCAGCTATTTCGCCAAGCTGAAGGACAGCCTGGCCGAAGGCGGCCGGGTGCTGCTGCAGGCGATCACGGTGCGGGATGATTTCTTTCAGACCTACCGGACCTCTTCGGATTACATACGCCAATATGTCTTTCCCGGCGGCATGCTGCTGTCCGACCAGGTGATCGCGCAGCAGGCCAGGTCGGCGGGGCTGCAGGTGGCCGATAGTTTTGCCTTCGGAGAGGATTACGCCCGCACCTGCCGGATCTGGGCCGAGCGTCTGGCGGCGCAAAAGCGGCGGATCACGGACCTTGGCTATGGCGAGGCCTTCTTCCGCAACTGGCAGTACTACCTGGAGATCTGCGCCGCTTCCTTTGCGATCGGCCACACCAATGTCGTGCAGGTGGAGCTGGCCCATGCGTAAGCTGCTCCTGGCCCTGTGCCTGCTCGCGGCTCCCTCAGCGGGCTTTACCTCTGCGGTGCAATCGCTGCTGCCGGGGGCCGATCAGCGCGGCGCGGCGACGTTCCGGCTGCTGGGTGTGCCGGTCTATCAGGCGCGGCTGTTCACGCGCGGTGGCGCGCCGCTGGACTGGGGCCAGGATTTCGCGCTTGAGCTGACCTATCAGCGACAGCTGAGCCAGACCGATCTTGTCGAGGCCACCCTGCGCGAAATGCGGCGGCTCGGTCAGGCCGCGCCGGGCCGCGCCCGGTTTGAGGCCTGCTTTCAGGGCGTTGCCCCCGGCGACCGCTATCTTGCGGTGAGCGAAGGTCCGGACCGGATCCGCTTCCTGCGCAATGGCCGCAGCGCCTGCACCCTGTCCCAGCCGGGGATCAAGCGCAGCTTCATGTCGATCTTTGTGGGCGAAAACACTCGCTCTGCCCGCTTCACCCGCGCGCTGCTGGGCTGAGGATGCTGTATCCCCGGGTCAGCCTCTATGCGATGATGCTCGCCTCGGCGGGGATCCCGCTGTACATCCACCTGCCGCAGTTTGCCTCGGTGAACCTCGGGATCGGGCTGGGCGCGCTTGGCGGCATCCTGCTGGCCATCCGGCTGTTCGACCTTGTGCAGGATCCGCTAATTGGCTGGGCCATCGACCGCTGGCCGCAGATGCAGCCGTGGTTCGCGCTGGCGGCCGCTGGCGGGCTGGCGATCGGATTTCCGCTGCTGTTCGGGCTGACGACCGGGCCGCTGGCGGTGGCGAAGCTGGTGCTGGTGCTGCTTCTGCTGTTCTCGGCCTACAGTCTGGGCATGATCCTGCTGTACGGCCGCAGCGCCACGCTGGCCAAGCAATCCACCCCGCGGGAGCTTCTGACGCTGGCGGCCTTCCGCGAAGCCGGGATGTTGAGCGGCGTGATCTTTGCCGCCATCGCACCCGCGATGCTGGCGGGAATGGGGGCCGCGGGGAAGGGCTATGGCGCCTTCGGGTTCGTGCTGGGCGGCCTTGCCCTGTTAACCGCTGCGGCAACCGTGCGGCTCTGGAGGCGCCCGGCGGTCTCCGGCCAGCCGTTGTCAGCCATGGCCCTCGCACAGGCCGGGGCGCTGCGGCTGCTGACGCTCGCGGTGCTGAACAGCCTGCCGGTGGCGCTAACCTCCACCCTGTTCCTGTTCTTTGTCGAAGACCACCTGCAGCTTGCGGGCTACGCCGGGCCGCTGCTGGTGCTGTTTTTCCTCTGCGCCGGCTTGAGCGTGCCGCTGTGGGCGCGCCTCAGCCAGCGGATCGGAGCAAAGCAGACGCTGCTGATCGCCATGCCGTTGGCAATCGCCAGCTTTGCCGGCGCCGCGGCGCTGGGTCCGGGCAGCCTGCCGGGATTTGCCCTGATCTGCGCGGTCTCGGGTGCCACGCTTGGCGCTGACATGGTGCTGCTGCCCGCGATGTTCAGCATCGCGCTGACCCGCGCGGGCCTCAATGCCTCCGCCGCCTTCGGCATCTGGTCCTTTGCGGGCAAGCTGGCGCTGGCGCTGGCCGCCGCGCTGGCGCTACCGCTTTTGCAGCAGCAGGGGTTCCGACCCGGAGCGGACAATAGCCCGCAGGCGCTGCGCGCCCTAGCCCTGTCCTACGCGGTTCTGCCCTGTGTCCTGAAAACCGCCGCCTTCGCCTTTGCCCTGACCCTGCCATCAGAAAGAGCAACAGCATGAAACTCCTGACCCTCTGCCTCGCGATCGCGCTTCTTGCGATGATTGCAAAGACCTATGTGTTCAGCTTCCGCTTTCAGTCGCCGCAGGAATATGAGGGCACCGGCCCGCAGTTTGTTCTGACTGAACACTTGTCCGGCGAGATCCTGTCTGAAGGGGTGATTTTTGGCCCGGCAGGCAAGATGGCAAGCAGCTTTACCGCCCGGATGGTCGGGAATTGGGAGGGTGATACGGGCACCCTCAGCGAAGAGTTCACCTTTTCCAACGGTGCCAGCCAAAGCCGCAAGTGGCACCTTAAGCTGGGTCCCGGAAACACCTTCACGGCAACCGCGGATGACCTGGACGGCGTGGCGCAGGGTGTAGTGTCCGGCTCAACTGTGCGGCTTACCTACAACATTATCCTGCCCGAAAACTCAGGCGGTTACACATTGCAGGCCACAGACTGGCTGTATCTGACCGAGGACGGCGTCATCATGAACCGGGCCGAGATGCGAAAGTTCGGCGTCAAGGTTGCCGAGCTGGTCGCCACCATGCGGCCCGCGCAATGAACCGCCCGGGCGCCGCGGCATGACCGACGAACGCGAACCCGTTGCCGATGGCAACCTCATCCTCATCCTGGGTGATCAGCTCAGCCGCAATATTCCTTCGCTGACGGACGCGGACCCGTCGCGTGACATCCTTCTGATGGCCGAAGTGATGGAAGAGGCCTCCTATGTCCGCCACCACAAGAAGAAGATCGCCTTTGTGTTTTCGGCCATGCGCCATTTCTCCCAGGAGCTGGAAGCCGGCGGCTGGCGGCTGCGCTATGTGCGGCTGGACGATCCCGGCAACTCCGGCAGCCTGACCGGCGAGATCGGCCGGCTGCGCACGGACCATCCGCAGGCGCGGGTGGTGGTTACGGAGCCCGGAGAATACCGGCTGAAGTCCGCGCTGCTGGATTGGGTGGAACAGGCGGGCGTCGAACTGGACATGCGGCAGGACAGCCGCTTTCTCTGCTCCCACCAGCGGTTCCAGCAATGGGCCGAGGGGCGCAAGCAGCTGCGGATGGAGTATTTTTACCGCGAGATGCGCCGCGAGACCGGGTTGCTGATGAATGGCGATCAGCCGGAGGGCGGCAAGTGGAACTTTGACGATGAGAACCGCAAGCCTGCGAGCGGTGGAATGTTCCTGCCGCGCCCGCTGCAAACCACGCCCGACAGCATCACCGAGGAGGTTCTGGACCTGGTTGACGCCCGCTTTGGCGGCAATTTCGGCACCCTGCGCCCGTTCTGGTTCGCAGTGACGCGGACCGGCGCGCTGGAGGCGCTTGAAGGCTTCGTGGAACAGGCGCTGCCGGATTTCGGCGACTATCAGGACGCCATGCTGGAGGGCGAGCGGTTCCTCTACCACTCGGTCCTGTCGCATTACATCAACGCAGGCCTGCTGGAGCCGCTGGAGGTCTGCCGCCGGGTCGAGCGCGCCTATTACGAAGGCCACGCGCCGCTGAACGCGGCGGAGGGGTTCATCCGCCAGATCATCGGTTGGCGCGAGTACATGCGCGGGATCTACTGGCTCAACATGCCGGGCTATACCGAACAGAATTTCCTTAAGGCCACCCGCCCCCTGCCGGAATTCTACTGGACCGGCGAGACCGACATGGCCTGCCTGGCCGCCGCCATCACCCAGACCCGAGAAGAGGCCTATGCGCATCACATCCAGCGCCTGATGGTGACAGGAAACTTTGCCATGCTTGCGGCGGTTGACCCTCGCGAGGTGCATGAATGGTATCTGGCGGTCTATGCCGACGCTTATGAGTGGGTCGAGGCGCCGAATGTGATTGGCATGAGCCAGTTTGCCGATGGCGGTCTGCTGGGGTCAAAACCCTATGCTGCCAGCGGCAACTACATCAACAAGATGTCGGATCATTGCGCAGGCTGCAGCTATGATGTGAAACGCAGGACAGGCAAGGGGGCTTGCCCTTTCAACCCGTTGTACTGGGATTTCCTAGTGCGCAACGCTGACAAGCTGCGCGAAAATCCCCGCCTGCATCAGGTTTACCGGACTTGGGACAGGATGAGCTCTGAACGGCAAAACGCTTATTTGGAAACGGCCCGGCAGCTTCTGGAACGGTATTTTTAAGAATAAATCTCCGTGATTTCACTTTGCTTCACGGCGGGCGCAATGGGGGGGACCGCGTGGCAATTCCCAGATAAGCAAATAAAGGCTGCCAATCTTTGGTGTCTGCGACATGGGAACCGGCGTTCGAGAAATTCCGAGGCTTCCAGACAAGCCGCGCCGATTGCCGGTCGGCGGCCAGGCGGCCCTTGTCTTCATTATTCGAGACCGTCAGGCAAGGGCCGGGGCCAAGAGGCCTGTGATCAGAACCTCAACGACAGGCAGGACATGCCGCCGTCCAGCTTGGCACAGTCTGCGTTATCGATCTCGACGATCTCGTATCCGGCCGTGGCAAGCATCTCCGCCGTGCGCGGAAAACCGGCTGCCATCAGCACCAGATTATTGAAGCGGATGGCGTTCGCCGCAGCTTCCTCGCCGTCGGCCACGTGCAGAACGCGGTAGCCTGCGAAGCAGCCTGAGGCGTCCAGGCGCCTGGTCGAGAGGATCGTCTCAGCGTCCATCAGCGAACAATCAGTTTTGAAATGCAGAACGCCTTCGGGGGTGAACACCTCGCGCAGAGTATGGCCCCATTCCGCGGCGATTTCAGCCAGTTCGGCAACTCCGGCGGCATCCGTGCGGTCGGAACGGCCGACCAGGATCTCCTTGCCGGTCACCAGGATGTCGCCGCCTTCGATATGGCCGGGGCCGGTGATTTCGCGAACGTCGTCGTAGCAGGCGCTCAGGGTGGGAGCCATTTCCGCCACCTCGCCAAGCCGCGACGGCGCGCCGGGGCGCATCAGGATGGTGCCCTGCGGCAGGCAGAGGGCCGTGTCCTCCACGAATTGAGCGTCGGGGAAAGCTTCCAGCGGGTCCAGTTCGATCACTTCGGCGCCGGTGCTGCGCAGCGCGGCGACATAGGCTGCGTGGGCCTTTAGCATTCCGTCGAGGCTGGGGTTGCCAATGTCCTCGGCACGCAGGCCAGCGGTGATGGTGGCGGCAGGGCGGCGGGTGATGGCGCGGGTGAATTCAAAAGTGGGGTTTCGCATGGGGTTACTCCTGGCCCGGAGCGGATCCGGTGATTTCGATTTCGACGATGGAAGGGGTACCGCTGCGGCTGGCCTCGCTGACGGCTGCTGCAACCGCCTGCGGTTCCATCGGGACGCGGGTGTAGGGAATGCCGAAGGAGGCAGCGGCGGGGCCGAACTCCGGCGGAGCAGGGTCGCAACCGACCACTGGGACGTCCACGGCCTCCATTGAGGAAGCGATCTCTCCGTAACCGCGGTTGTTCCAGATGATGAAGGTGATGGGCAGGTTTTCATCCGCCGCGGCCATCATCTCTGGCAGGGAAAACTGTGCGCCGCCATCGCCGGCGATGCAGAGGACATGCGCGGAAGGATCGGCAATCGAGGCGCCGATGGCGGCGGGGATGCCATAGCCCAACGCACCGTAGCCGGTGGCTGCGTTGAACCAGCCGCCGGGGCGGTCGTGGTCATAGAAGAGATTGCCGGCATAGATCGGCTGGGTGGAGTCGCCCACCATCAGGGCATTGGGCACCGCATCGCGCATTGCGTTTAGAACTGCCACTTGCTGGCGGTAGTCCGGGCCGATTTCTTCAAGGGCGGCGGTGCGTGTGCTTGCGGCGCGCTGAGGACCCCGGCTTTGCTTAGTTGCTGACGGGAGAGAGGAGAGCAATGCAGCCACCGCGTCCGCGCTGCGGGCGTGGATGGAAAGCTCAGTCTCGTGGCGAGCCAGCTGGTCTTTGCAGATGTCGACCCGGATCAGCCCGGCCATGGCTGCCATGCTGCCAGTGGTGTACATATCGTAGTCCGTCGGCCCCAGCTCCGTTCCCAAAGCCAGCACGCAATCGGCCTCCTCGATGAGCGCCCGGACGGCTTGCAGGCTGGGGCTGGCCGGAACGGTCAGCGGGTGGGCGTGCATCAACCCGCGGGCGTTGACGGTTTGCACTACCGGGGCGTCAAGGCGTTCCGCGAGCGTCTGGAGGCTCGCGCTGGCATTCTTGGCACCGCCGCCGGCCAGGATCACCACTTTGCCCGCTTTGGACAGGCGGTCCGCGGCGTCGGAGATCTGGCCAGGGTCAAGCTGTGGCCGGGCGGCGGCGGGGGATGCCGGTCCGTCCTGAGACGCAGTGCCCGCCACGTCCAGCGGGATCTCGATGTGGGTTGGGCCGGGACGGCCGGCCGAGAAAGGGGTAAAAACGCGGTCCAACGCGGCTTCCAGCACCTCAGGCCGGGCGACGTGTTCGGAAGCCAGCGCCACGGTCTTGGCTAGCGCGTGCTGGTCGGGCAGCTCATGCAGGTGGCCGTGGCCCTTGCCGAGCGTATTGCTTGCGTTGACACCGGACACCACCAGCATCGGCACCGAATCCGCGCGGGCCTGGGCCATCGGGGTCAGCGTGTTGGTGAGGCCGGGGCCGGTGATGACAAAGGCCACACCCGGCTGGCCGGACACCCTGGCATAGCCGTCGGCCATGAAGCCCGCGCCCTGCTCGTGACGGGGTGTAACGTGGCGAATGCCGGAGGCGGCCAGGCCGCGGTAAAGCTCTACCGTGTGCACGCCGGGGATGCCAAACACGCAGGAAACGCCGCGCGCCTCCAGCCCAGCGACCAGGGCTTCGCCAACTGTCTTGCGGGTCATGCTGCGCCTCGTGCCTTGGAGTTCGCGTGCGCCACGATCCGGTCGAGGGCGGCCGCAAAGCTGGTGTCATCAATTGTCAGGGCAACGCGCACCCAGTCCTTGAGGCCTTCGCCGAAGGCGGAGCCGGGCATTACGGCAACGCCGCTGTTCAGCAGGTCCCAGGCATAGGCGTCGCCGTCCATGCCGGTTGCGGATACATTGATCAGGGCAAACATCCCGGCCTTGGGGCGGTGGACGTGCAGCCGGGTCTCGCCATGCAGGCGCTGTTCCAGCAGGGCGGCACGGGCGGCAAAGCGGGACGCCATGCCCGCGGCCACCGACGAGCCCTCGCGCACCGCCCTTTCGGTCATGTCGGCGATGAAGGGCTGGTTGCCGAACAGCATGGTTTCCGACACCGGCAGCAGGGCGGTGCAGAAGGCCTCCGGCCCGGCGCACCAGCCGCTGCGGAAACCCGGTGCGGCGTGGGATTTTGAGATCGAGGAGACCGAGATGACCCGGTCGGCCAGTGCTGGATCGGAGAGCGGCGAGACAAATTCCGCACCTTCAAACACCAAGTGCTCATAGACCTCGTCGGAGATGATCCAGAGGTCATGCCGCACTGCCAGCTCGCCGATTTCGCGCAAGTCCTGCGGCGTCAGGATGGCGCCGGTCGGGTTGTGCGGGGTGGTGAGCAGGATGGCGCGGCTGCGCGGGGTGATGCGGGCGGCAATATCGCTGGCCTGCATCCGGAACCCGGCTTCCGGGCGCAGCGGAACCGGCACCATGTCCGCCCCAGAGGCGCGGATCACGCCCTCGTAGGTGGCATACATCGGATCGCCTACTAGCACTTCGGTACCGGGTTCGGCAACGCCCTGCAGCACTGCGTACAGTGCGGTCTGGGTGCCGGGGAAGCAGAGGATATTTTCCGGCCCGAAATCCCGCCCGCGGCTGGCGCTGTAGGATTCAGCCAATGCGGCGCGCAGATGCGCCTCGCCGCGGCCGTCGGAATAGCCGGTGCGGCCTGCGTGCATCGCCTGCGCAGCGGCTTCGACCAGTTCCGGCGGAGTGGGCACGTCCGGCTCGCCGATGGTCATCTCCACCAAGTCGGCACCGGCTGCGGCCATCTGCCGGGCCTTTGCGTGCACTTCCCATTTGCCGCCGCCCAGTCCGGCCAGCCGTTCAGTGATTGCTGTCAGCCTCATGTCTTTTCAGCCTCCTGCTCCAAATTCAAACCTGTGATTGCGGCAACCGACTGCCGTCCGATGTCTGCCAGTTCACCCGGCGCAAAGGCGTCCGGAAGGGCGCCGCCCTCCAGCCACAGCCCGTCGATCACCGCGTTGCAGGCAATCGCCAGCTGCCGCAGCCGGGCCGGAGCGGCGGGGCGGCCAGCTTCTTCCAGCGCGGCGGCGATCAGCCCCTCCAGAAAGTCGCGGAAATAGGCATAGGTGCGTTCGTGCGTGGCCTTCATCTGCGGGTCTTGCTGCACCTTGTTGAGGAAACTGGCCCAGAGCGCGATGGACCGCGGATCCACAACCGGCGGCGTCAGCGAGGCATTCACAAAGGCGGTGAGCCTGGCCAGTGCTGTACCGTCCACCCCCGCCGCGGGGGCAAATGTCTGATCGGTCATGGCGGTCATGTGGTGCTCGTAGGCGGCGATGATCAGCTCTTCCTTGGAGCTGAAGTAATGCCGGATCAGCCCCTGGGTGACGTCGGCGCGCTGGGCAATGCCCCGCACCGTGGCGCCGCGCACGCCGTTCTCCGCCACCAGTTCCAGCGTGGCGAGAATCAGCGCTTCCTTCCGCGCCTTGGCGGATTCGCGTTTGAATTTGCGGCGCTCGTCGGTCACCTCAGCTCCTGTTTTTGTGCTGGCGGAAAAATTATACACTTGCATAATTACTCGAGTCGCGGCTTACTGCAATCGGAAAATTCGGGAAGACGCAAAGATGGACACAGCCGCAGCAGCCGCATCAGCTCCGGAAGCCGATACGCGCCGGGAGGCGATCCGGGTCGAGGATCTGCACAAGTCGTTCGGCAATCTGGAAGTGCTGAAGGGCGTGGATCTGACTGCGCATCAGGGGGATGTGGTGGCGATCATCGGCGGCTCCGGTTCCGGCAAATCCACCATGCTGCGCTGCATCAATTTCCTGGAGACACCGAGTTCCGGCAAGATCGTGATCGGCGGTGAGGAAGTTGCGATGCGGAGTGACGGCAGCCCGGCAAATCAGAAGCAGATCGAGCGCATCCGGACCAAGCTGGCGATGGTGTTCCAGCAGTTCAACCTGTGGACACACCGCACGCTGCTGGAAAACGTGATCGAGGTGCCGGTGCATGTGCTGAAAGTGCCCAAGGCCGAGGCCGTCGCGCGGGCGCATGAGCTGCTGAACCGGGTGGGTCTGGGCGGCAAGGAGGGCACTTATCCTGCCTATCTGTCCGGCGGCCAGCAGCAGCGGGCGGCGATTGCCCGCGCGCTGGCGGTGGACCCGTCGGCGATGTTGTTTGATGAACCGACCTCCGCGCTGGACCCGGAACTGGTGGGCGAGGTGCTGACGGTGATCCGCGATCTGGCCGCCGAGGGGCGCACCATGCTGCTGGTGACCCATGAGATGAAATTCGCCCGCGAAGTCGCGAACCACGTTGTCTACCTTTACCAGGGCCGCATCGAAGAGCAGGGGCCGCCTGCCGAGGTCTTTGGCAATCCGCAATCAGACCGGCTGAAGCAATTCCTGAGCTCGGTCGCCTGATCCACTACCACCAAAATAAAAACCAACTGGGAGAAGAAGATGAAACTGAAAGCATTGCTTGCCGCGGCAACCGCGGCTGCCGCTCTGTCCGCTGGCGCGGCTGCTGCTGAACAGGTGAAAATCGGCATCGCTGCCGAACCCTATCCGCCGTTTGCGTCGCTCGACAACTCCGGCAACTGGGTCGGCTGGGAGGTCGAGGTGATTGGCGCTGTCTGCGCCGCGGCTGAACTGGACTGCGTGATCACGCCGGTGGCCTGGGACGGCATCATTCCGTCGCTGACCGGCCAGCAGATCGACGCCATTATGGCCTCCATGTCGATCACCGAGGAACGGATGAAGACAATCGATTTCTCCGATCCCTATTACAACACCCCGGCGGTGATCGTGGCGGACAAGTCGATGGACATTGCGCCGACGCCGGAATCTCTGGCGGGCAAGATTGTCGGCATCCAGGCCTCGACCATCCACCAAGCCTATGCGCAGGAATACTTCAAGGATGCCGAGCTGAAGGTCTATCAGACCCAGGATGAGGCAAACCAGGACCTGTTTGCCGGCCGCATTGACGCGACCCAGGCGGACAGCATCGCGATGGCGGATTTCGTCAACTCCGGCAACGGCGGCTGCTGTGAGATCAAGGGCGCGGTGGCGGATGACCCGGCAATTCTGGGCCGCGGGGTCGGCGCTGGCGTGCGCAAGGGCGACGACGCACTGCGCGAGGCGTTGAACAAGGGCATCGCGGCGATCCTGGCCGACGGCACCCATGAGAAGATCACTGCCAAATACTTCACCACCAGCATCTACTAAGGCGCTGACGTGACCGGACTGCTTGAACTACTGGGCCTCGGCGCCAGCGCGGAGCTGCTGTCGCTGTCGGGCTGGGGAGGCAACCTGCTGCGCGGGCTTGCCAACTCCCTGCAGATCGCCTTCGGCGCCTTTGGGCTGGGGCTGGTGATCGGGCTGTTCGGAGCCTATGGCAAACTCTACGGCGGGAAGGTCACGCGTGATCTTCTCGCCATCTACACCACGGTGATCCGGGCGGTGCCGGAACTGGTGCTGATCCTGATCCTCTATTACGTGGGCAGCGATATCATCAACAAGATCTCCGCCGCTATGGGCGGCGGCCGGGTCGAGATCAACGGCGTTGCGGCCGGCATCTGGGTGCTGGGCGTGGTGCAGGGGGCCTATGCCACCGAAGTGCTGCGCGGCGCCATCAAGGCGGTGCCGACGGGCCAGATCGAGGCGGCGAAATCCTATGGCATGCCGGCCTTCATGATCATGCGCCGGGTGACGATCCCGGCGATGATGAGCTTTGCGGTGCCGGGGCTGGCGAACCTGTGGCTGATCGCCACCAAGGACACCGCGCTTTTGGCGGTGGTCGGCTTCAATGAGCTGACGTTGGAAACCCGCCAGGCAGCCAGCAGCACGCGGGCCTATTTCACCTTTTTTCTGGCGGCCGGGTTCCTGTACCTGATGGTGACGCTGTGCTCCGGCGCGGTCTTTGCCCGGGTTGAGAAATGGGCACGGCGCGGCCAGCCCTCGCTGAAGGGGGGGGCGCGATGATCAGCCTGAAAGACCTGATGCAGCCGCACCGCGTCGTGATGATGCTGGTGTTCGCGGGTATCGTGATCTGGTGCGCCATTGCGCTGCGCTGGGACTGGATACCGAAATACGCGCCGCTGGCGCTGGAGGGCCTGTGGGCCACAGTGTGGATCCTGGCCGTCTCGACTTTCCTCGGCTTCCTGCTGGCGGTGCCGCTGGGATTGGCGCAGGCGGTGGGACCCTGGTACCTGTCGATCCCGGCGCGCACCTTCTGCACCATCATCCGCGGCACGCCGCTGCTACTGCAGATCTGGCTGCTCTATTACGGGCTGGGGTCTCTGTTTCCGCAGTTTCCCTGGATCCGCTCCTCTGAGCTGTGGCCCTACCTGCGGCAGGCCTGGCCCTACGCGGTGCTGGCGCTGACCCTGTCTTATGCGGGCTATGAGGGGGAGGTGATGCGCGGCGCATTTTCCGGCGTGGCCAAAGGGCAGCTGGAGGCCGCGAAATCCTTTGGCATGCCGCGCTTCACTATGTTCCGGCGGATCTGGCTACCGCAGGCGGTGCGCAACGTGCTGCCGACCCTGGGCGGCGAAACCATACTGCAACTGAAAGCGACGCCGCTGGTTGCGACGATCACGGTGATGGAAATCTACGCGGTTTCCTCACGCGTCCGGGCCGATACATTCATCGTTTATGAGCCGCTGTTGCTTCTGGCGCTTGTCTATATGGGCATCGCAGGCGTGATTTCCCTGGCCTTCCGGCGTCTGGAGAAAGGCTGAAACGGCGGGTGTTTAGCTTGTGTTCCGGTCCAAAGGAAGTTGGTCCGGAATTTCCGATTTATCTGACATACATCAAATAACGGCACTGATGTTCCCAGTAGTGTCGGCGGCGAATGCAGCAAGAGAATCTTGTAACAGATGCCGCGCACCCTTTTCATATCTTCCGCTTGCCGCGCCGGCCTTTTCCGGCGGCTGGCGGGGCTGTGCGCGGTTTTCTTGCTGGCACTGCAAGTGGCCTTTCCCGGTGCGGGGCAGGCGGCGAGCGGTGGTGAGTGGATAGAGATCTGCGGCGAGTTTGGGGTAGTAGAAATCCAGATCGCTGGCGAAGACAGCGACGAGGGGCAGGGTTGCCCCAAATGCAGCACCTGCGCCCTTTGCGCGGCTGAGACTGGGGCCGAGGCGGCAGGCATTCATTCAGCTGGCGTGAGCCGGGCGGCAGACTGCTCTGTGCTGCTGCCTGCGGGCACCGCGGTGCAGCCTAACCCGGCACAATACTGGCACGATGGCCGCGGGCCCCCGCTGGTCAAAGAGATAGAATCCGAACGCGCATTTCGCGCGTCCGTGGCAGCCACTCAGAATAAGGGAGAGGCGCCATGGTCCTGACACGCGCCTTCCGGGGCTGGCTGACAGCCCTTGTGATAACCATCGCCGCTGCAATTGCCGCGGCGGCTGAGGCCGACAGCCTCGATTCCTTCCTGACAGAATTGACACCTGCTGACCTAGTGCCCGGCGCCGAGGCGTTTGGCCCGGTGCGCACGGATGTGCCGGTGGCACCGGTGCTGAAGGCGGGCGAGACCGTTGCCTTTGCCTTCCTGACCTCAGATTTTGTCGGGACCACCGGCTACAGCGGGAAGCCGATCCATGTGGTGGCCGCAATTGACACCGATGCGGTGCTGACAGGCGTGAAGCTGGTTAAGCACTCTGAGCCGATCGTGCTGATCGGGATTCCCAATTCCAAGATGGTCAAGCTGACCGAGAGCTATGCGGGTCTCGACCTGAAGGCCGAGGCGGCGGCGGGCGGCGATGCCCATGACCTCGACATCATCTCGGGCGCGACGGTGACGATCATGGTGATCGACGACAGCCTGGTGCGGGCAGGCATCAAGGTCGCCCGCGCGCTGGGCCTGGGCGGTCTGTCACCGGTGCAGGCGGACGGTCCGAAACGCGAGGTGGATATGACCCGCGAGGAAGTCGCGGACTGGACTACGCTGGCGGGCGACGGCTCTGTGCGGCGGATGACGCTGGACGTGGGACAGATCAACGCGGCCTTTGAGGCCAGTGGCGACCAGCGCGCGATCAAGCGGCCAGAGCCGGGAGCGCCGGACGACACTTTCGTCGACATGCATATGGCGCTGGTTTCTGTGCCCTCCATAGGCAAGTCGCTGCTGGGCGAAGCGGAGTACCAGAACCTCAAGGCCTGGCTGGACAAGGACGAGCACGCCATCCTGGTGCTGGGGCGCGGCAGCTACAGCTTCAAGGGTTCGGGCTATGTGCGCGGCGGCATTTTCGACCGCATCCAGATGATCCAGGGCGATGCCTCGGTGCGCTTCTTCGACCGCCAGCACAAGCGGCTGGGCGGGTTGGCGACGGCGGACAGCCCGAGTTTCGCTGAGCTGGACCTGTTCAAGATCCCGGCCGATGCGGAGTTCGACCCGGCCGAACCCTTCCGCCTGCAATTGCTGGTGCAGCGGTCGGTGGGTGCGCTGGAGCGGGCGTTCCTGACCTTTGATCTGGGCTACAAGCTGCCGGAGCAATATCTGCTGCCCGCCGCGCCTGCGCCCAAGGTGGTGGAGGATGACACGAGCGAGGCCGCCGCCAAGGCCGCCCTGTGGCAGCGGATCTGGAAAGACCGCACTGTCGAGATCGGAGTGCTGGGCGTGATGCTGCTGGTGCTGACGGGGGTGTTCTTCTTCCAGTTCCAGGCGACTGTGAATGCGCGCAGCTTCTACTGGTTCCGGATCGGCTATCTGACGGTCACCCTGCTGTTCCTGGGCTGGTACGCCAATGCGCAACTGAGCGTGGTGAACCTGATGGCGCTGGCGGGATCCTTGCGCAGCGGCTTTTCCTGGGATGCGTTCCTGCTGGACCCGCTGGTGTTCATCCAATGGTTTGCCGTTGCCGCCGCGCTGCTGTTCTGGGGCCGCGGTGCCTATTGCGGCTGGCTGTGCCCGTTCGGCGCGCTGCAGGAGCTGACCAACAAGATCGCCCGCGCATTCAAGGTGCCGCAGATCACCTTGCCGTGGGGCCTGCATGAACGCCTGTGGCCTGCGAAATACATGATCTTCCTTGGTCTGTTCGGCGTCTCGATAGTGTCGATCCCGCTGGCCGAAACTTATGCCGAGGTGGAGCCGTTCAAGACCGCGATCATCCTGAAGTTCGTGCGCGACTGGCCGTTTGTGGTCTTTGCAGTGCTGCTGCTGCTGGCCGGGCTGTTCATCGAGCGTTTCTACTGCCGCTACATGTGCCCGCTGGGCGCGGCGCTGGCGATCCCGGCGCGGGTGCGCATGTTCGACTGGCTGAAGCGCTACCACGAATGCGGCCACCCCTGCCAGACCTGTGCCAACGAGTGCCCGGTTCAGGCCATCCACCCCACCGGTGAGATCAACCCGAACGAATGCGTGAACTGCCTGCATTGCCAGGTTCTCTATCAATCCGAAGCCAAATGCCCGGTTGTCATCAAACAGCTGAAACGCCGGGCCAAGACCGGCAGCCCGGCCTCGGACGTCACTCTGGGCCGCCCGCCTGCCAATCACCCCAACGCGAACAGGACAAAAGTTTCCTGAAGGAGGACATCATGTCTGAAGACCTGAAAAACAAACTGCCCGTCACCCGCCGCGGACTTCTGGGGGCCACTGCCTCCGGTGCCGTTCTGGCGGCAACTGGCGTCGGATCCGCACTGCTGGGCGCGAAGCCCGCTCAGGCTGCCGGTTTCGGCCTGGAGCCGGGCGAACTGGATGAATACTACGGCTTCTGGTCCTCGGGCCAGACCGGCGAACTGCGGATCATGGGCGTTCCGTCCATGCGCGAGCTGATGCGCGTGCCGGTGTTCAACCGCTGCTCTGCCACCGGCTGGGGCCAGACCAATGAGTCCCTGAAAATCTTGACCGAAGGCCTGCTGCCGGAGACCAAGGAATTCCTGGCCGCCAACGGCAAGGTCACCTATGACAACGGCGACCTGCACCACCCGCATATGTCGTTCACCGACGGCACCTACGACGGCCGCTACCTGTTCATGAACGACAAGGCCAACACCCGCGTTGCCCGCGTGCGCTGCGACGTGATGAAGTGCGACAAGATCATCGAGATCCCCAACGCCAAAGACATCCACGGCCTGCGTCCGCAGAAGTTCCCGCGCACCGGTTATGTCTTTGCCAACGGCGAGCACGAGGCGCCGCTGACCAACGACGGCCAGATCCTGGATGATCCGTCGCAGTATGTGAACATCTTCTCAGCCATCGATGGCGACACCATGGAAGTCGCCTGGCAGGTGATTGTCTCGGGCAACCTGGACAACACCGACTGCGACTATCAGGGCAAATACGCCTACTCGACTTCCTACAACTCGGAAATGGGCATGACCCTGGCCGAAATGACCGAGAACGAACTGGACCACGTGGTTGTCTTCAACATTGCAGCCATTGAGGCGGCGATCGAGGCCGGTGAGTACGAGGAACTGAATGGCGCCAAGGTGGTTGACGGCCGCAAGGGCGCGCCAGGCAAGCTGACCCGCTACATTCCGATCCCGAACTCGCCGCACGGCATCAACACCGCACCGGACAAGAAGCACGTCTGCGTAAACGGCAAGCTGTCGCCGACCGTTTCTGTGATCGACGTTGAGAAGCTGGACGCGCTGTTTGATGCGGATGCCGACCCGCGCTCGGCCATCGTAGCTGAGCCGCAGCTGGGTCTTGGCCCGCTCCACACCGCCTTTGACAACCGCGGCTATGCCTACACCACCCTGTTCCTCGACAGCCAGGTGGTGAAATGGGACATCGCCAAGGCGATCGAGGCCTATGCGGGTGCCGACGTGGACCCGATTCTCGACAAGGTCGATGTGCAGTACCAGCCGGGCCACAACTCCACCTCGATGGGTGAGACCGCCGAGGCGGACGGCAAGTGGCTGATCTCGATGAACAAGTTCTCCAAGGACCGGTTCCTGAACGTGGGCCCGCTGAAGCCCGAGAACGAGCAGCTGATCGATATCTCCGGCGACAAGATGAAGGTGGTGCACGACGGCCCGACCTTTGCAGAGCCGCATGACTCGATCATCGTGCACCGTTCCAAGGTGAACCCGGCCAGCATCTGGGACCGCAACGACCCGATGTGGGAAGATGCGCGTAAGCAGGCCGAGGCGGATGGCGTCGATCTGGACGACTGGCAGGACACCATCATCCGTGACGGCGACAAGGTGCGGGTCTACATGTCGAGCCAGGCACCGAACTTCAGCCTTGAGAAGTTCACTGTCAAGCAGGGCGACGAGGTCACTGTCTATGTCACCAACTTGGATGATATCGACGATCTGACTCACGGCTTCTGCCTGTCGAACTTCGGCATCGCGATGGAGGTCGGGCCGCTGGCTACCGCTTCGGTCACCTTCATCGCCGAGCGTCCGGGCGTGCATTGGTATTACTGCCAGTGGTTCTGCCACGCGCTGCACATGGAGATGCGCGGCCGGATGCTGGTCGAGCCGCGGAGCGCGTAACTATGAAGCGGCTCCTGCCCAAATCCCTGGTTATGGCCCTCGCCGGCCTGGCGCCCGTTTGGGCGGCGGATTGGGATGTGCCTAACCGGGCAGGAGCCATCGCTGAAACACTGGCGCAGGCGGCGGATGGCGACACCCTCCGCCTCGCCGCCGGCGAATATGCCGAAACCCTGGTGCTGGACCGGCCTGTCATTCTGGACGGGCAGGGCCAGGCCACATTGGAAGGGCAGGGCAAGGGATCGGTGATCACCGTGACCGGGCCGGGCGTTACTGTTCGGAACCTGACCGTTGTTGGCTCCGGCTCCTCGCATCAGGAGATCGACAGCGGCATCAAGCTGACCAAGACCGCGAAGGCACCGCGGATCCTGAACAATGTGCTGCTGGGCAACCTTTACGGCGTGGACATACACGGCGCCAAGGACAGCCTGGTGCAGGGCAACCGGATCGAGGGCCGCCTGGACCGGCACATGAATGCCCGCGGCAACGGGGTCTATGTCTGGAACGCACCGGGCGCAGTGGTGGACGGCAATGACATCCGCTTTGGCCGCGACGGGATCTTTGTGAACAGCTCCAAGAAGAACACGTTTACGAACAACACCTTCCGCGACCTGCGCTTTGCCGTGCATTACATGTATGCCGACAATTCCGAGGTTTCGGGCAATGTCTCGATCGGCAATCACCTGGGCTATGCCGTGATGTTCTCCAAACGGGTCAAGGTGACCGGGAATGTCTCGCTGAATGACCGCGATCACGGGGTGATGCTGAACTACGCCAACCAGGGCGAGGTGCGCGGCAATTATGTGAAGGGGGCCAAGGACAAGTGCACCTTCCTATATAACGCGCACAAGAATGATTTCTCCGGCAACTGGTTCGAGGGCTGCGGGATCGGTATCCATTTCACCGCCGGCAGCGATGGGAACCGGATGGTTGGGAACGCCTTTGTCGGCAACCGGCATCAGGTGAAATTCGTCTCCACCAAATGGGTGGAATGGAGCGAGGAGGGCCGGGGCAATTACTGGTCCGACTTCGCAGGTTTTGATGTGGACGGAAATGGCATCGCCGATGCGCCCTACCGTCCGAATGACAGCATGGACCATGTGCTGTGGACCCAGCCAGCGGCGAAACTCTTGATGGGTTCGCCCGCGGTGCAGCTGGTGCGCTGGTCGCAGTCGGCGTTCCCGGCGTTGCTGCCCGGCGGGGTGATTGACAGCCACCCGCTGATGCGGCCGGAGCGGCCCGGGGCCGCCAGAAAGGTTGAACAGGATGGATAACTCTCCGCTGCAGATCCGCGCGCTGGACAAGTTCCGTGGCAAGACACAGGTGCTGCATGGCATCGACCTGGACATCGCGCCGGGCGAGCGTCTAGCTCTCTTGGGTCACAACGGCGCGGGTAAGTCGACGCTGATCAAGGCAGTACTGGGCCTGATCCGGCATGAGGGCGGAAGCATACGCATCTGCGGTGCAGCCCCCGGCAGTGCTGCGGCGCGGGCCGCCACCGCCTTTCTACCGGAGGCCGTCAGCTTCCACCCGGCGTTGACCGGGCATGAGCAGCTGTCGCTGTTTGCCTGCCTGGCCGGCGAACGCGCGGAGATTGACGGCCTGTTGCAACGGGTTGGTCTGGGCGAGGCGATGCACCGCCGCATTGGCGCCTATTCCAAAGGGATGCGGCAGCGGCTGGGCTTGGCGCAGGTGCTGCTGGGGCGCCCGAAGCTGGCGCTGCTGGATGAACCTACCAGCGGCCTGGACCCGATCTCGCGCCAGGACCTCTATGCCATCATCAATGAGCTGGCCGAACAGGGCGCGGCGGTGCTGATCGCCTCCCACGCGCTGACAGAGGTGGAGGCGCGCACCGACCGCATCGCCATCTTGCGCAAGGGCGTCAAGGTGGCGGATGATACGCTCGCAGGCCTGTCGGCGCAGGCCGGGCTGCCGGTCAAGCTGCGGGTGCAGGCTAGCGGCACGCACGCTGACCGGATCGCAACGGAAACCGGCGGGCGGCGGATCAACGGCGCCTCGGTCGAGATCCTGTGCTCGCCGCAGGACAAGATGGCCGAGCTGCGCAAGATCGCCGCCATGGGCGATGCAGTGGCCGATTTCGATATGGTGCCGCCGCGGCTGGAAGACCTCTATCGCCATTACTCCGGGGAGGACAGCAAATGAGACGTGCCTTTGCCATTGCCCGCGCCGAGATGCTGATCCTGCGCCGCAACCTCTGGTTATTCATGGCGACGCTGATCATGCTCGCCTTTGCGCTGGCGCTGTCCTTTGCCGGATCAGCGCCGACCGGGACGCTGGGGGTGGACATGCTGACGGTCTCCGTGGCCTCGATGACCACGCTGTCGGTTTATTTGGCACCGCTTCTGGCGCTGATGATGGGGTTTGATGCAGTTGCGGGCGACCGCGACCGGGGCAGCCTCGCTTTGCTTTTGGCCTATCCTGCGGGGAGAGCTGAGATCCTCTTGGGTAAGCTGATGGCGCATCTGGCAGCCCTGGCCGTTGCCATGTGCATCGGCTTTGGCGCGGCGGGTGCCGTCGCCGCTTGGTTCGGCGGCGCCGGGGCTGAGAGCCTGCTCGCACTGGGGCGGCTGGTGCTGACCTCGATCCTGCTGGGGGCGGTGTTCCTCGTGCTGGGCTATGCGCTGTCGGCGCTCAGCAGCGGGGCAACAGCCGCGGCGGGTCTGTCTGCGGGTGTGTGGCTGGTGTTTGTAGTTCTTTACGACCTGGGCCTCTTGGGGGCCGTGGTGATGGACAGCGGCGGGGTGTTCACTCAGAAGATCTTCCCCTGGGTGATGGTTGCCAACCCGGCAGATGCGTTCCGGCTGTGGAATGTCGCAGCCTCGGAAAGCGTGGCGCTGTCCAGCGGCATGGCTGGCGCAGCCAGTGCGTTGCCCGGTTGGGCCGCACCGCTGTCGCTCCTCTTATGGCCTGCGCTGGGATTCTTGCTGGCCTGCGCTGCATTCCGGAGGGTGGAGCCATGAAACGCCTGATCCTTGCTGCCGCATTGGTCTTGTCTGCTTGCCAGGAGGAGGAGGCCAAGGCGCCGCCTGCGCCGGTGGAGTTGACGGAGGCGGCGCTCAGCTACTTCTGCCAGATGAATGTCGCTGAACATGGCGGGCCGAAGGGGCAAATCCATCTGGACGGCTTCGCGGCACCTCTGTTCTTTGCCCAGGTGCGCGATCTGGCGGCCTACGTGAAAAGCCCGGAGCGCGATGCGGAAATCACCGCCATCTACGTGAGCGACATGGGCGCAGCGGCAAGTTGGGAACATCCCGGCACTGACAACTGGATTAACGCAAAAGAAGCGCATTTCGTGGTCGGCTCCAACGTCGCGGGCGGCATGGGCGCGCCGGAGGTTGTGCCGTTCGCTTCGCCCGAGGCGGCCGCGCGGTTTACGCAGCGCTATGGCGGCACCGTCGCCGGCTTCGAGGGTATACCTGACGAGGCCGTGCTGGGGCCGGTTGATTTGGGCCAGCAGCTGGAGACCCCGTCCTGAGCGTGAAGCAGCTTCAGACAGTTTCGGGTTGCAGACGCATCTCGGCGGCGATGGCGTGGCCTTCCATCCCCTCCATCCGGCTGATGCGGGCGGTGCGCTGGGCCAGTTCATGCGAGGCGGCGGCATTGCAGCGCTGCCAGGTCACGGTCTTGGTAAACTTGTGCACCGAAAGCCCGCCAGTATAACGCGCGGCGCCGCTGGTGGGCAGCACGTGGTTGGGGCCGGAGGTCTTGTCGCCGAAGGAGACCGTGGTCTCCTTGCCCAGAAACAGCGAGCCGTAGGCGGTGAGGCGGTCCAGCCACCAGTCGAGATCCTTGGCCTGCACCTGCAGATGCTCGGGAGCATAGCGGTCAGCCACTTGTGCGGCTTCTTCACGGCTATCGCACAGGACCACTTCGGCGCGTTCGTGCCAGGCGCGGTGGGCGGCGGAGAGGTTGGGTTCGGGAAGCTGATCAATCAGCGCCTGCGCGCGGGCCATCACACCCTTGGCCAGCGCTTCGCTGGTGGTGACCAGCCAGACCGGGCTGTCAGCGCCGTGTTCGGCCTGGCTGACCAGATCCCAGGCGACGGTTTCCACATCGGCGGTGTCGTCGGCGATGACCAGAGAGTCGGTGGGGCCTGCAAACATGTCGATGCCGACCTCGCCGAACAGCATCCGCTTGGCCTCTGCCACATAGGAATTGCCGGGGCCGACCAGGATGTCGGCTGGCTGGGCGCCAAACAGGCCCCGGGCCATGGCGGCAATGCCTTGCACCCCGCCGAGGTTCAGGATCAGATCAGCACCGCACAGGTCCATGGCATAGACGATGGCGTCGGGAATGCCGCTGCCGGGGCGCGGCGGGGAGACCGCGGTGATATGCGGCACGCCGGCCACCTTGGCGGTGGTGATGGTCATCAGCGCGCTGGCGATATGACTGTAGCGGCCGCCCGGTACATAGCAGCCGGCACTGGACACCGGAATCAGCTTCTGGCCCGCGATCAGGCCGGGGATCACTTCCACTTCGCATTCACCCATCGTGGCCTTCTGCGCCTCGGCGAAGCGGCGGATATTGGCGTGTGCGAACTGGATGTCTTCCTTGGTCTGCTGCGAAACTCGGTTGCAGGCGGCCCGGCGCTGGGCGTCTGTCACCACGATCGGGCCGGTCCAGCCGTCCAGCTTTTCCGCATAGCGGCGCACCGCTTCCTCGCCTTCGCGCTGGATGTTGGCGAGCATCACGGCGACGGTGTCACGGATGTCGCTGCTTTCAGCGGCGGGGCGCGCCGGTGCCTGTTTCAGATAGGTGATTGCCATGGGTCCAAGCTCCTCGAACAGCCGCCGGATGCGCGGGAAGCGCACGGCGCGGTTTGCGCCTAAGACAGCGGCTGGCGGGCCGGACGGTCAAGCCGTGACCCAAGGGTTTCGAAAAACACGGATGTTTGTTTCTAATTGCCCTAGCGGTCAGCCTGCGCCTGAGGGCAGAGTCCGGAACTCCTCGCCCAGCCAAGGAAAGCGCTGGATGATCGGATCGGTAAAGTGATGCCGCAGGGACTTCTGCAGGGCCTCGTGAATCAGCTGCGACGTGGCAGCGGGATAGACGCTGGTGGTGAACAGAGACACTGTTCGGGCAAAGCTTTTCCCCGGAAAGCGCACCACTTTGACTTTTTCGTGGAAGCGCTGGGCGCGGTGGTAGCTGGCGGCGGTGGTGACGGTCCAGCCGCTTCCCTCGGACACCAGGCCGATGATCGACTGGTTGCATTCCAGCTCAAACCTGTTGGGCAGCGCGATTTTGAGCCGGGTCAGCTGGGTCTCGATCTGTTTGCCGATGGTGTGATCGCGGGAATAGCGTAAGAAGGGCAACGGTGCTCCGTGTTTGGTCAGTTCATCGACGCTGCCTGTGTAGCCTGCCGGCACCACTAGAATGAACGGGTCGCGCATCAGCGGGTATTCGATCAGATCGGGCAGCAGCCCTGACGGGCGGGTGGCAACGCCTGCGTCCAGCTTCTGCGCCTGCAGCTTTTCGATGATCTCGTGGCTGGGGCGTGTGTAGTGCCGGAAACTGCAGCGCGGCAGAGCTGTGGAGAGAAACTGGAACAGTTCCGGGCCGACCTCATTGTCAAAATCATCCAGCAGCGCCATGCGCAGGTCGGTAGCATGCTGCCAGCTGCCGGAACGCATTTCCGCCTCGCCGCGCCTGAGCGTCATCAGCCCGTCGTAGACATAACGGGCAAAGACAACCCCTGCGGGGGTCAACCCCATCGGGCGCCGGGTGTGGTCCACCAAGTCTACGCCAAGCGCGTTTTCAAGACTGCGAAGATGGTTGGACACAGTACTGATCGAGAGCCCGGTTTCCGCCGCGACCTTCTGTATCGACCCGGACTTCGAGATCAGCTGGAAAACTTCCAGCCAGCGCAGACTCAGCGTCTTTTGCATTTTCAGCCCTCCCTAGCGGTTTGCATATGCTATCCACAGAAATGCGCCAATACATGCGAAAAAATCGCAACTGAGTTTTACTTTCTCTGCAAGAGTAATTTTATTCTACAGCGAATTCTCTTCCCGGATAAGGTTTGCCGTGCAAAAATCAGAGCCTTAAGGCCCGCATAGAACGAGCCAGGCGTGACAACTGGGAGAACAATTAATATGATCAAAAAGCATCTGCTTTCAACAGCCTGCGCAGCCGCTGCTGCGCTTTCAGCGACACAGGCCTCGGCCCTGGATGAAATCACAGTGGCCTATTTCCTGGAATGGCCGATGCCGTTCCAGTTTGCCAAGGCCAATGGCACTTATGAAGAAGAAATGGGGGTCAAGATCAACTGGGTCTCCTTTGACACCGGTACCGCGATGTCCGCGGCAATGGCCTCGGGCGATGTGCAGATTGCGGTAAGCCAAGGTGTGCCACCCTTTGTGGTTGCGACCTCTGCCGGGCAGGACATCCAGACGGTGGATGTGGCGGTTAGCTACTCCGACAACGACAACTGCGTGGTGGCTGAAGCGCTGGAAATCGACAAGGACAACGCCGGCGAGCTGAACGGTAAGAAGGTCGGCGTGCCGATCGGCACGGCCGCGCATTACGGCTTCCTGTCGCAGATGGCGCACTTCGATGTTGATGTCGGGTCGATGGAGATAGTCGACATGGCGCCTGCCGATGGCGCAGCGGCATTTGCCCAGGGCAACCTGGACATGGTCTGCGGCTGGGGCGGTGCGCTGCGGCGGATGCTGGAGCACGGCAATGTGCTGCTGACAGGCGCCGAGAAGGAAGAGCTGGGCATTCTGGTGTTCGATGTGACCAGCGCACCGGCGGGCTTTATCGCCGATGAGGGCGCCCTTCTGAGCAAGTTCCTGAAGGTGACCGCAGATGCCAACGCAATGTGGAATGCAGGCGACAGCAAGGACGAGATGCTGCCGGTAATTGCCAAGGATGCGGGCATGGATCTGGCTGATGCCGAGGCCACCATCGCCACCTTCAGCTTCCCCTCCGCTGAGGACCAGCTGTCCGAGAAATGGCTGGGCGGCGGCGCTCAGAGCTTCATGAAAGGCGTGGCGGATGTGTTCGTGAACGCAGGAAGCATCGAGGCTGCGCTGGATTCCTATGACGGCGCTGTGGACAGCGGACCGCTGGCTGCCGCGTTGAACTGAGCCAGAACGAACTGGCAAAGACGGACGGCCCGGATTCCGGGCCGTTCGCATCCGCCGTTGCAGGCCGGCTGCATACGGGCGCTAACAGGAAGGGGAAGCGATGTCGGGACTGGACATCAAGAGTGTCTCCATGCGTTTTGACCTGCCCAACGGCAGTTCGGTTCAGGCGCTGAAAGACGTTTCATTGAATTTGCAGGCGGGGGAGCTGCTGTCGGTGCTGGGCCCGTCGGGCTGCGGCAAGACCACGCTGCTGAATATTCTGGCCGGGTTCCTGGCCCCTACCGAAGGCGCGGTGGAGCTGAATGGCCATGTAGTGACCGGCCCCGATGCCGAACGCGGCATGGTGTTCCAGAAGGGCGCCTTGTTTGAATGGATGAACGTCCGCGACAATGTGGAATTCGGCCCCCGGATGAAGGGTATGGGCAAGGCGGAGCGGGAAAAAATCTCGGACCACTTGCTAGAAATCGTCGGGTTGCAGGACTTCAAGGAAAAGGCGGTTTATGAGCTGTCGGGCGGTATGCAGCAGCGTGTTGCGCTGGCCCGCTGCCTGGCGAATGAGCCGGACGTGATCCTGATGGACGAGCCGCTGGGCGCGCTTGACGCGCTGACACGGGAGAAAATGCAAGGCCTGGTGCTGAAGCTGTGGAAGGAGACCGGCAAGACTATCATCCTGATCACCCACTCGGTGGAGGAAGCGCTTCTGCTGGGCGAGCGGCTGATCGTGATGGCACCGCGCCCGGGCCGCATTCACCGCGAATACCAGCTACCCTTTGCTGAGCGCGGCGTGAATGCGGACCTGCGCGACGTCAAGAAATCCGAAGGCTTTGCCGAGACCCGCGATGAGATCCTCTCGATGATCTGGGAGATGGAGGAGGAGATCATGGGCCGGACGGAGCAAGTGGCATGAGCGTACTTCTGTTTTACATCGCGCTGTTTGCCGGCGCCTTTTTCCTGGTCCAGGTTATCCGCAAAGGGATGCAGTCGCGGCAGGACTTCACCAGCCTCAAGACCGTGACCTTCGGCGACGAAAGCGCGGTTACCCCGGACCGGGCGGCGTCGATCATATCGGTTCTGGTGATTTTCGTGATCTGGGCGGCATTCACCGGCTCCAAACTGTTCCCGATCCACGTCCCAGGGCCATTCACCGGTGAGACCACCTTCACCTACACGCTGGAAAACGCCGATGGCGCCACGGATGACGCGGATGTCACCGTGCGGGTCTTCGGGTTTGGCGAGGACGTCCAGAAGTTCGAGGTCGAGGGCGGCGGCGGCTTTGCCGCAAATGACGCGCTGGCGGCGCAAGCGGGGCGTTCGACCACGCTGCTGTTTGACAAGAACGACGAGGCCAAGCGCCGGGACGGCGCAAAGATCGTGGCGATCAACGGAGAGCCGATTGCAATTGGCGGCGCTGTCGACACCGGTGACGGCACCGTGACGCTGACCGGAAAGGGCGCGATCAGTTTTACCCCTGACAGCGGCATGCAGATGAACCCGATCTGGCTGCCGGCCCCGGAAACCGTGATGTCGCGGTTCTTTGAGATCGCCAATGAGGGCTATCAGAACTTCTCGCTGTGGCAGCACCTGGGCTGGTCGCTGCTCAGGGTTGTGGCGGGCTTTGTGACTGGCGCCATCGTGGGCATCCCGCTGGGGTATGCCATGGGCCTGTCCGGCTGGTTCCGCGGCTGGTTCGACCCGATTGTCGAGTTCATGCGCCCGGTGCCTCCGCTGGCGCTGATCCCGCTGGTGATCATCTGGTTCGGCATTTGGGAAACCGGCAAGATCGTTCTCTTGTTCCTTGCGGCGCTGTGGATCATGACCATTGCGGCGCGGGCCGGAGTGTCAGGAGTGAACATCTCAAAGATCCACGCAGCTTATTCACTGGGCGCCTCCAAGTGGCAGATCATGCGCCATGTGATCGTGCCGAACTCGCTGCCGGAAATCTTTACCGGCGCGCGGGTGGCAATGGGGGTCTGCTGGGGGACGGTTGTGGCTGCCGAACTGGTCGCCGCGCAGAAGGGCGCGGGCATGATGATCATCGCCGCGTCCAAGTTCCAGCTGACCGATATCGTGATCATGGGCATCGTGCTGATCGGGATCATCGGCTATGGCATCGACATCCTGATGCGCAAGGCCGAGAACTGGCTGGTGCCGTGGAAAGGCCGCAGCTGATCCTAGCTGCAAGACAAATGAAAACGCCCGGGGAAATCTCCGGGCGTTTTGCTGTTTGGGGAAGGCATCAGCCGCGGATGCGGTCGAAGCCGGGATCATAGGGCGATGGGGCGATAACTGTTGCTGCAACCAGATCGCCGCAGAGGTCGAGCTGCATGCTGCTGCCCTCTGCCGCCAGGTCCGGTTCAACAAATGCATAGGCCAGGTTCATCCCCACCCGGTGCCCCCAATCGCCGGAGGTCACGGTGCCCACGACCTTGTTCCCCTGCATCAGCGAGGCGCCGCCATGAGCCGGGGCGTTGGTGGCACCAACCTGCAATGTGACCAGCTTCTTGCGGTCGCCTTCGGATTGGCGTTTCAGCAAGGCTTCGCGCCCGATGAAATCGCCTTTCTCCAGCTTCACGAAACGGTCCAGCCCGGTCTCGAACGGATCGAATTCGGTAATCAGGTCGGCTTTCCAGTGCAGGAAGCCTTTCTCCATCCTCATCGACTCGACTGCGCGGGCACCGAAAAGTTTGAGCCCGTGCTCCTCACCCGCCTTCCGCAGCGCCAGATAGGCGGCAAGGAGTGAGGCGTTGGGGACATGGATCTCATACGCCAGTTCGCCAGAGAAGCTGACCCCCATCACTGTGGCAGGCGCAAAACCGATGAAGCATTCTCGCACCGACAGCCAGGGGAAGGCCGCTGCCGACCAGTCGCCCCGGGCGCAGGCTGCGAGCACGTTCCGTGCCCGGGGGCCGGCCAGGACCAGGATGGTCTGGTCATTGGTGAGGGAGCGGATCTGCACGTCTTCGCCGGGCCGGATGTGGCTTTGCAGCCAGTCCATGTCGTGGAATTCGCTGGCGGCGGCGGAGCCATACCAGACACGTTCGGGGCCTCTGTCAGAGGCGGGGAGGTTAGCAACGGTGGCCTCGCCCTTGACCATGCCATGGTGGTTCAGCAGGTAGCCAAGCCCGACGCGGCCCGCGCGTTTAGTGACCGTGCCGCAAAACATGCGGTCGACGAAGCTGTGCCGGTCGGCACCGGTGATCTCGAGCCGGTTGAAGCCATTGACCTCGGCCAGGCCCACGTTTTCCTGGACGTTTTTCACTTCCGCCGCGACCACGTCGAATGCCTCGTCAAAGTTGAAGGTGAGCGAGGGGTGGAAATCCGGCGAGGGCTTGATGTACTCGACCCGCTCCCAGCCGTTCACCACGGTGAACTCGGCGCCCTCGGCGGCCAGCACCGGCGTCAGCGGCGTTGTCTTGGCCGACCGGCCTGCCGGGCGGTGCTCATGCGGGAAGTGGAAGCGGAACTCGTTCTGGTAGTCCTCAATGGCCTTCAGCGCGGTCAGCTCCACATTGGCGTGGGTGGTGAAGCGGCGCGGGTCGATGCACCAGGTGTCATAGCAGGCCTCGCCTTGCACGATCATCTGCGCCAGCAGCCAGCCGTGGCCGCCGCCTTCGCCGAGCCCTGCGCGCAACCCGATGGCGCAGAAGGCGTTGCGCTTGCCCGGGATTGGGCCAATCAGCGGCGCACCGTCGATGGTATAGGTGATCGGGCCATTTACAATCGAGCGGATGCCGGTTTCGCGAAGCGCGGGCATCCTCTCGAATGCGCCCTCCAGCACGTCCATCACCCGTTCCAGGTCATCAGGGCAAAGGGCGTTCACAAAGTTCGGGTCGATCCCGTCCATGCCCCAGGTCTTGCAGTCCTGCTCATAGAAGCCGATCAGCAGCCCGTTCTTTTCCTGGCGGCAGTAGTAGTCGGAGATCGGGCAGCGGATCAGCGGCATCCTATGGCCGGCCTTTATGATGCCGGGGATGTCTTCGGTCAGGAAATACTGATGCTCCATCGAAGCGACCGGGTGGTGCACCCCCATCATCGCACCAACCTCGTTCACCCGGTAGCCGCAGGCGTTGACCACGATATCGCAGTCGATGTCGCCGTGTTCCGTATGCACGGTCCAGGTGTCGTCCTTGTGCTGGGTAAGGGCGGTGACCGGCGTGTTGCGGTAGACCTCGGCTCCTGCTATGCGAGCGTGGTGGGCCAGCGCCTGGCACAGTTGCGCCGGGTCGATGTCGCCGTCCAGCGGGTCCCACAGGCCGCCCACCAGGTTATCAGTGGAGATCAGCGGATGGCGGCGGGCGCATTCCTCGGCGTCGATCACTTCGAAATGCACATCCATGCCGCGGGCCATCGAGGCGAAATGACGGTAGCCCTGCATCTGCGCCTCGGTATTGGCGAGCCTGATGCCGCCGTCGCCGTGGTGGTAGTTGATCGGGTATTCCGGGTTATCCGCCAGCGCTTTGTAGAGATTGATCGAGTGGGTTTTCAGCCCGACCATGGTTTGATTCATGCCGAAGTTCGTCACCTGTGCCGCGGAATGCCAGGTGGTACCGCTGGTCAGTTCGTTGCGTTCTACCAGAACGACGTCGCTCCAGCCTTCCTGGGTGAGGTGGTAGAGGGTGGAGCATCCGGCAATGCCGCCGCCAATGACCACAACCTTGGTGCGCGATTTCATGAAACGGGCCTCCTGACAGTTCCCTATTGACTAAGCTGCGGGTCGGCATCGGCGGCAAGACGGTGGAACGCACTTCGCATAAAAACGAAAGAGCGATTGAGCGGTTTGGGAGGATGCCGCAAAAAGGGAACGGCAGCGGAGCGCCTGCGCGCTGCGGCCTCCCGATTTGCCATTGCCTGGCGCTTCTGTTGCTAACTCTTGGCTGTGTCACGATGTTTTTACTTGCCTGGGTCATACAGCTTTTTGCTGGCTGAAGACGCAGGAGCGTTGACGGCCCGCCTTGCGACGCGCACACTGCGACTACAGCGGTAGTTTCTCATCGCAGTTCTGTCGCGGGTGTCCTCAAACCGTGCCGAAACTGGCACCATGTTGCGCAGGTTGACGGGTAATCTGGTCTTATTGTTTTCTAAAACTGTCACTGTTGGAGGCGGGCAAGCCTTCGCAAGGTTTCATCGTTGAAACAACAAAAACAACAAATAGCAGTCCAAAGGGAGAATTGGAAAAATGGCAAACACTGGTAAGTTAACGCGGCGAAGCCTTCTGAAGAGTGCTGGCGCCGCAGCCCTCGCGGCACCGCTCTATTCGAAAAGCGCGCTGGCATCTTCCGGCGAGATCAACATTCTGATGTGGTCGGATTATCTGCCGCCTGAATTCATTTCGGGCTTTGAAGCCAAGACCGGCATCAAGGTGAACTACACCGGCATTGGGTCGAACGAAGAAATCATCAACAAGATGAAGGCCACCAAGGGCCAGGGCTTCGACATCGTTTCACCAACTAACAACCGCTCGCTGCAGTGGGGGCCGCTGGAGCTGTTGAAACCCTTCGACATGAGCAAGGTCAACATCGACGCGGTGAACCCGGCGATGGCCAAAATCGGCACCG
The DNA here is from genome assembly GCF_013317235.1 of Leisingera sp. ANG59. Classification (GTDB taxonomy): domain Bacteria; phylum Pseudomonadota; class Alphaproteobacteria; order Rhodobacterales; family Rhodobacteraceae; genus Leisingera. Next base: position 275,355 of record NZ_WLCM01000004.1, read on the forward strand.
ATGCCTGGAACTTTGGAGGCAGCGGCGTGCACTGGCTGCCGCACATCTGGGGCACCGAGGGCATCGCCTACCGCACAGACCTGTGGCTGCCGGAAGGCGACGCGCCGTCCTATGGAGACGTCTGGTCGGAAGAAAATGCCGGCAAAACCATGGGCCGCGCACATTCGATGATGCTGGGCGCGGGCCTGTACATGGAGCGAGTCGGCGAGATGGAGCCGGGTTCGATCTGGGCTGCCTATGACGACGAGGAAACCATGCGCAAGGTCTGGGGTCAGGTCACCGATTGGTGTGTGGCGCGTAAGGACCGGATCAAGCTGATCTGGAACGACGCCGATACCCAGAAGAACGGCCTGCTGAACGAAGGCGTGGTGGTCGGCCAGACCTGGGACGGCCCGCCACTCGCACTGAAGTCTGCAGGCGAGCCGGTGCATTACCAGGCGCCGGTCGAAGGCGCGATGGCCTGGGTCGACGGCATGTCGATGCCAGTGGGCGCGCAGAATGAAGAACAGGTTTATGCCTTTATCGATTATGCCTACCAGCAAGAGCCTGCGGGCAAGGCGATCGACAGCCACGGCTATAACTCGCCGGTGCTGGGCGCCGACAGCTTCTCGGGCGATGTCTATAAGAAGAACTTTGCCGAGGCCTATCCAGGCAACTCGCTGGCCAACTTGAACCCATGGCCGGCAGAGGCGCCCTGGTACGCTGACGTGCGCACCGAGTTCGTCAACAAATTCAAGAGCGCTTAAGCCAAGCGCTTAAAGAATCTGGCCCCCGGAACCCTTGGGGGCCAGCCACGTGCCGAGCGGCGCAATCACAAAAGAATAGAAACAGGAAGCAGGCCTTGCGGGGCCGGTGGCGTGCCACCGGAATGGGGACCTGTACCCTGGGGAGAAGCCAAATGAGTGCTGGGGTCGGCGTTGATCTCGAGAACCTCTGGATCCGCTTCGGTGACTTTGTCGCCGTGCGCGATGCCAATGTGAACATCAATGGGGGAGACTTCTTCTCCTTCCTGGGCCCGTCGGGCTGCGGTAAGACCACCATTCTGCGCGCGGTCTCGGGCTTCCTGGAACCAAGCGACGGCAAGGTGCTGATCGGCGGTAACGACATGAAGGGGATCGGCCCGAACAAGCGCCCCACCGCGCTGATCTTTCAGAACCTGGCGCTTTTCCCGCTGATGAAGATTTGGGAAAACATCACCTTTTCCATGGAAATCAAGGGCGCCTCTGCCAAGGAACGCCGTAAGCGCGCAGATGAGCTCTTGGACATGATCGCGCTGCCGGGGCAGGGCGACAAGCTGCCCTCCGAACTTTCCGGCGGCCAGCGCCAGCGGGTGGCCATTGCGCGGGCGCTCTGTGCGGAGCCGGATGTGCTTCTTCTTGATGAACCTCTGTCCGCGCTTGATCTGAAGCTGCGCCAGCACATGCGCACCGAACTGAGGGATATCCAGCAGCGGGTCGGGATTACCTTCATCTACATCACCCACGACCAGGGCGAAGCACTGACCATGTCCGACAACATCGCGGTGATGAAGGCGGGCGTGATCGACCAGATTGGCGACGGTAAGACCATCTACAATGACCCTTCCACCGCGTTTGCAGCGTCCTTCGTGGGGGAAAACAATGTCTTCCGCGGTAAGGTCAAGCGGATCACGGGCGATGAGGCGCTGATAGCAACCAACCGTTCGGGTGAGCTTGTTGCGCGCATTTCCACCGCCAATCAGGGCAAGATGAAGGAAGGCGACGATGCGATGATGTTCATTCGCCCCGAGGCCTTCACACTGGCACCCAAGGGAGCCACGGGTAACCATTTCGTGACCGCCAAGGTTAACCACGAAGAGTTCGAGGGCAATGTCTTCAACATCTTCATGCAAGGTGACGGCGGCAAGGAACTGAAGGTTTCGATCCCCAACCTGGGCCAGTCGTTTGACGACCACACCGGCCAGAACATCACCCTGGAATACAAGACGAAAAACGCCGTCGTCGTGCCTGCCGGTGAGCTGGCCGCGGAATAAGGAGGCCCAAGCCATGCCAAACTTCCTGAGGGAGTTTTTCAAACGTAACGGCACAGGCATGGGCAGCTTGATGCTGGGCTTGGTCCTGTTCTGGACCATTGGCCTCATAATTTTGCCACAGCTGTCGATGCTAGACTTCTCGTTCCGTCCCAACCTGCCGCCGCCGGAAATCGGCGGTCCCAAAGACGTTTATACGCTGGAGAATTACAAATACCTGGTCTACGGCCCCGAAGGCGGCAGCCAGGACTATAACGCGGTCGACCTCAAGGTGTTCTTCCGTACACTGGTGGCCGCGGTCTGCGTCACCATCTTCAACCTGATCCTGTGTTACCCGATCGCCTATTACCTGGCCCAGACCAAGGGCAATCACATCCGTATCTTTGCGCTGATGCTGATCATCCCCTACTGGATCAACGAAATCTTGCGCGCCTTTGCGCTGCGCATCATCTTCGGCGAGACCGGTGTGCTGAACAACATGCTGGTGGGACTGGGTATTTTCGATACGCCCTTCGATTTCATCCGCAACGATATCGCGCTCTATGCCGGTCTGGGCTACGCTTATATCCTGCTGATGATCTTTCCGATCTACAATGTGATCGAGAGCCTGGACCGCAACCAGATTGAGGCGGCGCGGGACATGGGGGCAAGCTGGACCAAGATCCATCGCCGCGTGGTTATCCCCTATGCCAAGCCGGGCATATCGTCGGGCTGCACCATGGTGTTTATGCTGTCGGCCGGCGCTCTTGCGGCCCCGCAGATTCTGGGCGGCCCGTCGTCCTTGTGGTTCACCCAGCTGATCTACCAGCAGTTCAATGACAACTCGGACTGGCCGCAGGGCGCTGCCTATGCGGTGGTACTGCTCGTCACCTGTATCCTGCTGGTGCTGGCCGTCATGCGCCTGTTCAAGGTGAACATGGGGGATATCGGCAAATGAAGAACTTCACCTTTATGCGCCTGAGCCTCTGGGTTTATTTGGCGATCTTCTTTGCCTATCTGCTGGGCCCGCTGGTGATTATGTCGGCAACTGCCTTCAACTCGCCTTCGTTCCCGCGGATGACCCCCTGGGAGTGCCTGACGTTCGAGTGGTTCTCAGCCCTGTTCCAGGACGAGCGGATATTGAACGGCATCTGGAATTCGGTCCTGGTGGGAGCGGGCACGGTAGTGCTGTCGGTGGCGATGGGCCTGGCGGGGGCGCTGATGCTCACCCAGATCTGGCCTAAGCTTCGGGCGACCTACTATACCGTTATCATCGCACCGATCCTGATCCCGGGCGTTGTGCTCGGTATCTCGACCCTTGTGTTCTGGGACCGGATCAACCGGATGCTGGGCCTTGGTGCCGACAGCTTCCTGTCGAACGGCCTGTTCCTGACCATCATCGGCCAGTCCACCTTTATCGCCAGCTATTGCATGCTGGTGCTGGTGGCGCGCTTGCAGCGCTATGACATTGCACTGACGGAAGCGGCGCTGGACTTGGGAGCAACCCATGCCCAAGCTTTCCGCAAGGTGCTGTTGCCGTTCATGCGGCCGGCCATTGCCTCGGCGGCGGTGCTGGCCTTCCTGGCAAGCTTCGAGAACTACAACACCACAACCTTCACCTTCGGCGAGTACCCGACGCTGACCATCGAGCTGGCGCAGAAGGTCCGCTACGGCATCACCCCGGCGATCTCGGCCCTCGCATTTATCATCGTGGTACTTACGGTCTTTGCGGCGCTGTTCAACGAGGCCAGCATCCGCCGTAAGCAGCTGGTGGCCGAGGCGCGCAAGAAAGCCACGGTGGAGGAACTGGAGAGCGGCAAGCTGCGGCTGCCGGGCTTTCTCAGCTCCAACATGGCGGCGGTGGCGCTGGTGGTTGTGGCCTGTGCGACGGTGGCGGTGGTCGGCACCGCGTCGGTCTACAGCCCGCAGCAGTGCATTGCTGATGTGCAAGAACAGAAGCGTCTGGAGACCGAGGAGCGCATCAAGGAACTGCGCCGCCTGCGTGAGCTGCGACGGCAGCAACAGCTGGAAAAGCAGGGCGACGCCGCGCCGGCGCAAACTGCCCCCTCCACCAGCTCCGGCAACAACTCTGGCTTCGGCGGCGTGTTTGCCCCGGGCAGCCTGTCGGGTGAGGGCGAAGCTGAGACCGAGGCAGGGCAGGAGCCGCAGGGCAACAGTTCCGGGTTCGGCAATGTCTTTGACCCGAACGCTTTGTCTGGTGACGGCGGGGACAGCGGTTCCGGCAACTGAACGGTAGCGTTCTGATAAAACAAATGCGGCCCGAGAGGGCCGCCTTTTGCGTTTCTGGGACCTGCAGGTATCAGGCCATAGAGCCTGCCGGGTGCCGATCAGCGTAATACTGTTTTCGGAAGGCCTGCGGGCTCGTCTTGTATTCGCGCTTGAACCATTCCGTCAGGCTGCTGCGGGAGCCGAAACCGGTGGCGGCGACGATCTCTGCTAGCGGCAGAGTGGTGTGCAGCAACAACTGTCGTGCCTTCTCAATCCGCAGCTTGCGGTAGGCCGCCAGCGGGCTGGTCTGCGCCTTCTGCTGGAACCGGCGCTCCAGTTTGCGCGGCGACACTCCGGCCTGCTGGGCGATGTCGCGGATCAACAGGGGCTCTTCCAGGTTCTGTTGCATCAGGTCGAGGATCTTGACCACCAGCGCGTCGCCGCCGGCGGTCTGGCGCAGCTGCAAGGAGACCTTCGACTGTTCCGAGGCCGGGCCAAAGGCGAGGCCCAGGTAATCGCAGACCGCATCGGCAATAAAGGCACCGCGGTCGGCGCGCAGGAAATTGGCCAGCAGCCGCAGGGCGGCAAAGCTGCTGACGGCGGTGCTGATGCGGCCCGATGTGGTGGTCAGAGTGCCAGCCGGGGCGCAGATCATATGTTCTTCTTCGGCTGCTGCGGCAAAATTCGCGTGCACAGCGGTTTCAACCGCGGCATTCAGGCCGGTTTCCGGCAGCAGGAAAATGGCGCTGCCGGCAAACAGGCAGCGCTGCGCCTGGCGGCAGATCCGTTGCAGGCTGGCCTTCTCGCCGGAGTTCAGCGGCCAGCGGCTGGAGATGCCGCCGAGGAAAATGACGGTCTGCGGCTTCCAGCCGTCCGGCACGGCGCGCATCTGCAACGCCAGATTGCGCACCGCGGTGCGGTAGCCGCTGTCGGGGAACAGATCGTTGGCGGCGCGGAAGACTTCGCAGATCATCTGGGCCGCGGCGGGCGAGTCCGGCTGCGGCAGAATGATTTCGACATCGTGAAAGCGGGCCAGGGCGGCGCCGTCAGCGGTTTGCCGGGAAGCTGGCACGGTCAGCGGTTCGAGACGGGACATCATTCTCTCCTCTGAGCGGGACATGCATGGATGCAGCGGTGCAAAAGGGGCTGCGGGGATGCCCCGCCGGACACACCGGCGGGGCAGCAAGCCAGGAAGTTCTGGTCTTACTCTTCTTCGTAGTCCGACATCGGCGGGCAAGTGCAGACCAAGTGACGGTCGCCATAGGCGTTGTCCACCCGGTTCACCACTGGCCAGTATTTGTCGACGCCGAGGTTGCCCGGCGGGAAGCAGGCCTGCTCGCGGCTGTAGGGACGATCCCATTCGCCGACCAGGTCGCGCACCGTGTGCGGCGCGTGCTTGAGCGGGTTGTTCTGCGCATCGATTTTGCCCTCGATGATATCCTGCGCCTCCTGACGGATCGACAGCATGGCATCGCAGAAGCGGTCCAGTTCGTCCTTGGGCTCGGACTCGGTTGGCTCCACCATCAGCGTGCCGGCCACTGGCCAGGACATGGTCGGAGCGTGGAAGCCCGAGTCGACCAGGCGCTTGGCGATGTCGTCCACGGTGACGTGGCCTTCTTCGTCCAGCGGGCGGGTGTCCAGGATGCACTCATGCGCCACACGGCCCGTTTCCGACGTGTATAGGATCTTGTAGGCATCCTTGAGGCGGGCTGCGATGTAATTGGCATTCAGGATCGCAACTTTGGTCGCCTGGGTCAGGCCCGCGCCGCCCATCAGCAGGCAGTAGGCCCAGCTGACCGGCAGGATCGAGGGCGAGCCGAACGGAGCCGCCGAAACCGGACCCACTGCGGTGCCGTATTCCGGGTGGCCCGGCAGGTGCTCTTCCAGATGCGCCTTGACGCCGATTGGACCCATGCCGGGGCCGCCGCCGCCATGCGGAATGCAGAAGGTCTTGTGCAGGTTCAAGTGCGAAACGTCGCCGCCGATCTTGCCTGGCTGCGCGAGGCCCACCATGGCGTTCATGTTGGCGCCGTCGATATAAACCTGGCCGCCATGCTCATGAGTGATCTGGCAGACTTCCTGCACGGTTTCCTCGAACACGCCGTGGGTCGACGGGTAGGTGATCATGCAGGCCGCGAGGTTGGCAGAGTGCTCTTCTGCCTTGGCGCGGAAGTCAGCGACGTCGATGTTGCCGCTGTCGTCCGATTTCACCGGAACCACCTTGTAGCCCACCATCTGTGCCGACGCCGGGTTGGTGCCGTGCGCGGAGGTCGGGATCAGACAGATGTTGCGGTGTGCTTCACCCCGGGCCGCGTGATAGTTGCGGATGGTCAAGAGGCCCGCGTATTCGCCCTGCGCACCGGAGTTCGGCTGCTGGGAGATCGCGTCATAGCCGGTGATCTGGCAGAGCTTGTCGTTCAGATCAGCGATCATCTGGTGGTAGCCCTGCGCCTGGTCTTCCGGGCAGAAGGGGTGCAAGTTGCCGAATTCCGGCCAGGTGACCGGGATCATTTCGATGGTCGCGTTCAGCTTCATGGTGCAGGACCCCAGCGGGATCATTGCACGGTCCAGCGCCAGGTCGCGGTCGGCCAGGCGGCGCATGTAGCGGGTGATTTCTGCCTCGGCCCGGTTCTTGTGGAAGATCGGGTGGGTCAGATACTCGCTTTCACGCAGCGCATAGTCGGGCAGGCGGTAGGCGCGGTTCTTGACGCTGTCGTCCTTCTTCTCGATGCCGAAGGCACCCCAGACCGCTTCAATGGTTTCCGGGCGGGTCTGCTCGTCCAGCGAGATGCCGATGTGGCTGTCGCCGATCTTGCGCAGGTTCACACCGCGGGCAACGGCTGCTTCCATGACGGTTTTCTGCAGCGGGCCAACTTCGACGGTGATGGTGTCGAAGAAGACTTCCGGCTGCACCTTGAAGCCGTGCTCTTCCAACCCGGCGGCCAGGCGCGAGGTCTTGCGGTGCACAGACTGGGCAATAGCCTTGATGCCGTCCGGGCCGTGGTAGACCGCGTACATCGACGCGATGACAGCCAGCAGCGCCTGTGCGGTACAGACGTTGGAGTTGGCCTTTTCGCGGCGAATGTGCTGTTCGCGGGTCTGCAGCGCCAGCCGGTAGGCCTTATTGCCGCGGGCGTCGACCGACACGCCGATGATGCGGCCGGGCATGGCGCGCTTCAGCTTGTCGGTGGTTGCCATATAAGCCGCGTGCGGGCCGCCATATCCCATCGGAACTCCGAAACGCTGGGTGGAGCCGATGGCAATGTCAGCGCCCATCTCGCCGGGCGACTTCAGCAGCGCCAGCGCCAGGATGTCGGCGGCCACAACGGCAATGCCCTTGTGCTCGTGGATGGCTTCGATTTCCTTGGTGAAATCGCGCACATGGCCGTAGGTGCCGGGGTACTGGAAGATCGCGCCGAAGACTGCGCCCGGATCCAAATCGTCGGGATCTGCAACCACAACGTCGATCCCCAGGGGCTCTGCACGGGTCTGGATCACGGCAACGGTCTGCGGGTGGCAGTTCTTGTCGACGAAGAAGGCCGCGTTGTTCGCCTTGGAGCGCGAGCCGCGGTGCGCCATTGCCATAGCTTCGGCAGCGGCGGTGGCTTCATCCAGCAGCGAAGCGTTGGCGATGTCCAGGCCGGTCAGGTCGCTGACCATGGTCTGGAAGTTCAGGAGCGCCTCAAGACGGCCCTGGGAGATTTCGGGCTGATAGGGGGTATAGGCGGTGTACCAGGCCGGGTTTTCCAGGATGTTGCGCAGGATCGGCGCCGGGGTGGTGGTGCCATAGTAGCCCTGGCCGATCAGCGAGGTCAGCACCTTGTTCTTGGAGGCCACCTGCTTCATGTGGAAGAGGGCGTCGCGCTCGGTCATTGCCGGGCCCCAGTCCAGCGCCTCTTTCTGGCGGATGGCGGGCGGCACGGTGGCGTCGATCAGCTCGTCCAGGGTCTTGAAGCCGATCACCTGCAGCATATCCCGCATCTCGGTCGGAGACGGGCCGATATGGCGCCGGTTGGCGAAGTCATAGGCTTCGTAATCGGTAAGTTTGAAGGCCATTACATGGGTCCTTGTCTGGGGCAATGGACCCCGCCGGGCAGTTCCGGCGGGGAAGGGGTGCTTAGCCGATCAGGGCTTTGTAGCCGTCCAGATCCATCAGATCTTCCAGCTGGGAGGCGTCGGAGATCTTGATCTTGTAGATCCAGGCGTCACCTTCCGGGCTTTCGTTCAGGGCACCGGGGTTGTCGGCCAGGGCTTCGTTCACCTCGACCACTTCGCCGTCCAGCGGCGCGTAGATTTCGGAGGCTGCTTTCACCGACTCGATGACGCCGATCTCGCCGCCCTTTTCGAACTCCTCACCCGCTTCGCGCTGTTCAACGAAGACAACTTCGCCCAGCTGGTCGGCGGCATGCTGGGTGATGCCCAGGGTTGCCACGTCACCTTCGACGGTGATCCATTCATGCTCTTCAGAGTAATAGGTGGCCATGTTGACTCTCCTGATGATGTCTTAGCGTTTGTAGTTCTGAGTAACGAAGGGCAGGGCGACAATTTCAGCCGGCTGCGCCTTGCCGCGGATGATGAGATTCACCTTGGTGCCAGCCGCGCTTTGATCTGCCGCAACATAGCCCATGGCAACCGGGCCGCCGACCGTGGGGCCGAAGCTGCCAGAGGTGATGGCGCCCAAAGTATCGCCGTTTTCGTTTTGAATTTCCACGCCTTGACGGGCGGGGGCGCGGCCTTCGGGCTTGATGCCGACCAGTTTCTTGGCGGCGCCTTCGGCCAGTTCCTTCTGGATCCGGTCGGCACCGGGGAAGCCGCCCTCTTCCTTGCGGCGCTTCTGGATTGCCCAGGAAAGCGACGCTTCGATCGGCGATGTCGACTGGTCGATGTCGTTGCCATAGAGGCAGAGGCCTGCCTCCAGGCGCAGGCTGTCGCGGGCGCCAAGGCCTGCGGGCTCGCAGTCGTCATGGGCCAGGAAAAGTTTGGATACGCGGATCGCGTCGGTTTCCGGGATCGAGATCTCGTAGCCGTCCTCGCCGGTGTAGCCCAGGCGCGAGATGCGGCATTCGACGCCGCCGATCTCGGCAAGGGTGGTTTCCATGAACTTCAGCTCACGGGCGGCAGGGCACAGCTCGCCGACAACGTCCTCGGCCTTGGGGCCTTGCACGGCAACCAGCGCGCGGTCGAAGATCTCGGTCACTTCAACGCCGTCCAGATTGGTCTGCATGTGCGGAATGTCCTGGTGGCGCAGGGCGGCATTCACCACGACAAAGTAATGGTCACCGGCGTTGGAGACGATCAGGTCGTCCATGATGCCGCCTTCTTCGTTGGTGAAGAAGCCGTAGCGGGCCTTGCCTTCCTTCAGGGTGGCATAGGCCTGCGGGCAGAGCGTTTCCAGCTTCTCGCCCACGTTTTCACCGCACAAGATCACCTGGCCCATGTGGGAGACATCGAACAGTGCAGCCTTCTCGCGGCACTGCTTGTGCTCGCCCATGATGCCCATGGGATACTGGACCGGCATTTCCCAGCCGGCGAAGTCGACCATCTTGCCGCCAAGTTCGACGTGCAGGTCATAAAGCGGGGTGCGTTTGGGTGCGTCGGTCATCCTGTGCAGCCTTTGAATTACTAGGGTTTCGGGGTGGGGGAGGGCGCAGGGAGCGCCCTCCCTAAGAGCTTACTCGGCAGCGTGGCCGGCTTCTTCCGATTTGCCGCCGGTGGCAAAGAACTCTTTCGTCACTTTGAAGACGATCGGGCTCAGCAGCGCCAGGGCAATCAGGTTCGGGATGGCCATCATCGCGTTCAGCGTGTCAGCCAGCAGCCAGATGAAGCCCAGGTCGGCGGTGGCACCGAAGTAGATCGCGATGATCCACAGGATGCGGTAGGGCAGCATGACTTTCACGCCGAACAGGAATTCCATGCACTTCTCGCCATAATAGGACCAACCCAGGATGGTGGTGAAGGCAAAGATCGACAGCGCGATGGCGATCAGGTAGCCGCCGAAGCCCGGCAGCGAGGTTTCAAACGCCAGCGAGGTCAGTGCCGCGCCGCTTTCGCCCGAGGTCCAGGCACCGGAGGCGATGATCGCCAGGCCGGTGATCGAGCAGACGATGATGGTGTCGATGAAGGTGCCCAGCATCGCGATCAGGCCCTGGTTGACCGGACCTTTGGTTTCCGCCGCCGCGTGGGCGATCGGGGCCGAGCCGAGGCCTGCCTCGTTCGAGAACACGCCGCGCGCCACGCCAAAGCGGATCGCCGCCCAGACCGCCGCACCGGCAAAGCCGCCTTCGGCTGCCGACGGGGTGAAGGCATAGGTAAAGACCATCGCAAAGGCGTCGCCGATGGCATCCGCATTGATGATCAGCACGATCAGGCCCGCAACGATGTAGCTGACGGCCATGAAGGGCACCAGCTTGCCGGCCACCGCGCCGATGCGGGTGATGCCGCCGAGGATCACAGCGCCGGTCAGCACCATCAGCACGATGCCGGTGATCGACGGGTTGAAGCCGAAGTTGGTTTCCAGAACCTGTGCAACGCCGTTGGCTTGCACGCCGTTACCGATGCCGAAGGCCGCAATGGAGCCGAACACGGCAAAGGCAACGCCCAGCCAGGCCCATTTCGCGCCGAGGCCGTTCTTGATGTAATACATCGGGCCGCCGACATAGTTGCCTTCTTCGTCGCGCTCGCGGAATTTCACAGCGCAGACCGCTTCAGAGTATTTGGTGGCCATGCCGACCAGCGCGGTCATCCACATCCAGAACAGTGCGCCGGGGCCGCCGAGGAAGACGGCGGTCGCAACGCCTGCGATGTTGCCGGTACCGATGGTGGCCGACAGCGCGGTCATCAGCGCGTTGAACGGGGTGATCTGGCCTTCGCCAGTGCCTTCACGGCCTTTGAACATCAGGCCAAAGCCCATGCCCAGCTTCCGGATCGGCATGAACTTCAGGCCGACCTGAAGGAAAAAGCCGACGCCCAGAATGAGAACCAGCATCATTGGCCCCCAAACCACGCCGTTTACGGCTCCTACGATTGAATTTAACGCTTCCATGGGTCTCCTCCCGCTTGCGTTAAGGTTAAATGCCCTTTGCCAAGGCCATCTGACGGGCCTCTTGCAGGGCGGCAAAATCTTCATCCGCGTGGAACGAAGAGCGGGTCAGCGGTGTCGCTGACACATGCAAAAAGCCCTTGGAACGCGCGATCTGTTCCAGCTGCGCAAATTCCTCCGGCGACCAGAAGCGGTCGATCGGGTGGTGTTTGGCTGTGGGCTGCAGGTACTGGCCCACGGTCAGGAAATCGACCTGGGCTGCGCGCAGATCGTCCATCACCTGGCGTACGTCGTCCAAAGTCTCGCCCAGGCCGACCATGATGCCGGACTTGGTGAACAACTGCGGGTTGGCGCGCTTGGCGTCATCTAAGAGCCGTAGCGAGGTGTAATAACGCGCGCCGGGGCGCACGCGCGGGTACAGCCGCGGCACGGTTTCCAAATTGTGGTTGAACACATCGGGCTCGGCCTCGAACACAATCTGCGCTGCCTCGCCCTTACCCAGGAAGTCCGGGGTCAGCACCTCGATGGTGGTGCCGGGGTTCTGGTGGCGGGTGGCGCGGATGGTCTGGGCGATATGCCCGGCACCGCCGTCATCCAGATCGTCCCGGTCAACCGAGGTGATCACCACGTGGCGCAGGCCCAGTTTCTTCACCGCTGCTGCAACCCGGCCCGGCTCAAACGCATCGAGCGTGTCCGGCTTGCCGGTGGTCACGTTGCAGAAGGAGCAGCCGCGCGTGCAGACTTCGCCCATGATCATCATGGTGGCGTGGCGCTTGGACCAGCATTCACCGATATTCGGGCAGGCGGCCTCTTCGCAGACGGTGGCCAGATCATGCTCCCGCATCAGCTTGCGGGTCTCGTAATACTCAGCGCTTTCGATCTTCTTCTTGCGGATCCACTGGGGTTTGCGCGGAATGGCGCTGTCGGCCTTGTGTGCCTTTTCCGGGTGGCGGGGGCGCAGCTGGATCGTCATTTGGCAAAACTCCGGATCAGGCGTGAATGGCGCGGCCAAGCGCGTCGAGGCAGGCTTCCTTCACCGCCTCACCCATTGCCGGGTGCGCGTGGCAGGTACGGGCAACCTCTTGAACGGTGGCGCTCTTGGCCATTGCCAACACCAGTTCAGCGATCAGGTCACCGCCATGCGCGCCGCAAATATGGGCGCCAAGGATCTTGCCCTCTGGCGTTGCCAGCACCTTTACTGCGCCGTCGGTTTCACCGGTGGAGCGGGCGCGGGAGTTGGCCATGAAGGCAAATTTGCCGGCGATGTAGTCCGTGCTTGCCTCTTTCAGCGCTTCCTCGGTCTGACCGACGGAGGCAACCTCCGGGTCGGTGTAAACCACGCTTGGGATGGTGTTGTAATCCACATGGCCGTGTTCGCCTGCCAGCATCTCGACACAGGCAGCGCCGTCTTCCTCGGCCTTGTGTGCCAGCATCGGGCCGGGCACGCAGTCGCCGATGGCAAAGATGCCCGGGACGGAGGTGGAGAAGCGCTCGTCCACTTCGATGAAGCCGCGAGAATTGATGGAAACGCCCAGGCCTTCCAGGCCCAGTCCGCGGGTCACCGGGCGGCGGCCGATGGCAACCAGCACCTTGTCCGCTTCGATCTGTTCTTCCTTGTCCTTGCCGACGCGGTCCAGCGTCAGGGTCAGGCCGTTATCGCCCTTCTCGACGGTTTTCAGCGCGCGGCCCAGCTGGAACTTCAGTCCACGCTTGCTCAGCGCCCGCTGGGACAGCTTGGCGATCTCGCCGTCAATGCCGGGAAGGATACGGTCGAGGTATTCCACAACCGTCACCTTGGAACCGAGGCGTGACCAGACCTGACCGAGTTCAAGCCCGATCACGCCGGCGCCGATCACCACCAGATGCTCAGGCGCGGCTTCAAGCGCCAGCGCACCAGTGCTGCTCATCACGTCCACCTCGTCGATCTCCACGCCAGGGAGGGGGCTGGGTTCCGAACCGGTGGCAATCAGAATGTTCTTTGCGGTGTAGCTGTTCTCGCCCACCTGCACCTGGCCGGGCGCCGGAATGCTGGCCCAGCCTTCGATGTGGTCAACGCCGTTCTTTTTGAATAGGAAAGCGATGCCCTTGGTCAGGTCGCCGACAATCTTGTCCTTGCGTGCCATCAGCGCACCCAGATCCAGGCTGGCGCCCTCGACGGCGATGCCATGCGCGGCCAAGTGGGACAGATCCGCATATTTTCCGGAGGAGGTCAGCAGCGCCTTGGAGGGGATGCAGCCAACGTTGAGGCAGGTGCCGCCTAGGGAGCCGCGGCCTTCGACGCAGGCCACCTTCATGCCTAGCTGCGCGGCGCGGATTGCTGCGACATAACCGCCCGGGCCAGCTCCGATCACAATCAGATCATATGCGCTCATGTGGTGTCTCCTCCGAAAAGCGGTTCAGGACCGGCACGTATTCAGTCGTATACGACGTTGCGTCTCCTATAGGAAACTTTTTCCCTATTGCAAACAAAAAGTGCGGTCTCGGAAATTTTGACCCGCAGATACATCAAAGCTAAGCTGTTTGCGGATCAGGAGAATTCGCAGAAATGGAACCAATTCCCTCAGAAGAAACAGGGCTCGGCCCCGATGTGGTAGAAGCCCCGGACGGGGAAGTGCTGGGTAAAATGATTCGGGATGCCCGCAAGGAAAAGGGGCTGACGCTGGAGGAAGCGGCCAAGGCTGCGGCCATCGGCAGGTCTACTTTGTCCAAGATCGAGAACAACCAGACCCGGCCCAGTTTCGAGATCATCCGCCGTCTGATGCAGACCCTGGAACTGGAAACGCCGCAGCTGTTTGTGCAGTCCAGCCAAAGCGGTGTGACCGGGCGCCGGGACTTCACCCGCACGGGAGAGGGCGAGCACAAGGAAACCTCGACCTACGATCACGAGCTCTTGTGCAGCGAGCTGACCAGCAAGCGCATGGTTCCTTATATCAGCACCATCAAGGCGCGCGATGTGACCGAGTTCGACAATTGGGTGCGCCATCAGGGCGAGGAGTTTATGTTTGTGCTGAGCGGTGAACTGGTCCTTTATACTGAGCATTATCGGCCGCTGCGCATGGGGGCGGGTGACTCTGTGTATTACGACAGCGGCATGGGTCATGGCTGCGTCTCGATCAGCGAAGAAGATGCCAGAGTCCTTTGGGTGTCGCTGGAAGGGTAGCGCCCCTGCAGGGCCAATCAGCGAAATTTCATCGGAGGCGGCACGTCCAGCGGACCGGTAGCCACAACAAAACTCCGTAGAGCTAGACTGAAGAAAGCGGTTCTTCCCTGAGAGCACGTGCTGTTAAGTCGTATCGCCGGCAGGCAGGGGGCCCAGGTTGACCGTAAAGCGGATTGTGGTGCCGGTTTCCGTTTGCGGATCGCACCAGATCAGGCCCTTGTGGCGCTTGGCGATTTTGGCGCAGGTCGCCAGGCCCAGACCGGTGCCGGGCTGCTCGCTGCCGCGCTGCAGCCGCTTGAAGGGTTCAAAGATATTCTCCCGGTACTCCGGCGGCACGCCAATACCATTGTCGGCAACAGAAATCATCAGTCCGGATTCGGCAGGTTCGGCAACTACAGATATTTCAGGCGTTTTGCCGCCGCTGTATTTTATAGAGTTGCCGATCAGGTTTTGCAGCAGCTGCACGATGTCTGGCGGGAAACACAGCACGCTCAATCCACTCGACTGCCAGTTTAGCCGGGCGCCCGATTCCGCAAGATCCTGAGCCAACACTGCTCGCAAGCTGTCAAACAGACTTTCAACGGTGACATGTTCCGCTCGGCCTTCGCTGTGGGGATTGATATGGCTGGCCAGCCGTTCAATCAGTTCGGACGTTTTGTTTACTGATTTCTTCATCAGGTCGAACTGCCTGGCAACTTCGTCCAGGTCACCGTTCTCGTATTCCTCCTGGATCTGTTCGCTCAGAAACTTAATGGCCCGCAGGGGGGCTCGCATGTCATGGACCAGCACATCCGAGAACAACCTCAACTCGTTTTGCTGCTCTTGGATACGCCAACGCATGTCTGAGACCTTCAGCCCGTTCGATATCATCCGATTGAGCGCTTCCGCGCTGAGAGCTGATTTGGGAATGTAGTCGCTGGCCCCGGCCAGAATGACGCTTTTGGCGATTTCTTCGTCTCCGTGGCCTGTGGTCATAAACAGCACGGCCCGCGGCCAGGCCTCGTTCAGCCGCGCGATCAGATCCAGACCGGTCCCATCGGGAAGCAGGTAATCCAGGAAAATCACATCTGTTGGACGCCCGGCGTGTTCCAGCGCTTTTTCGCCGCTTTCGGCTTCGGTGATACTGGCGCCGGGGTGTGTTTGCGTCAGAAGCCGACGTAACATCTTCCTGTCTCCGGCGTCATCGTCAATGAGCAGGATATTCAGAACTGTCATCAGCCACCTTTCTGGTTCGATCCTCGGGTAGTACGTCAATGCGCCAAAAATTGCCGACCGTTGCCATGAGACCGGCAAACATGCCGCCAGCTTTAGACTTCAGAAGGTACCCTGCGACGTTTTTGGTATAAGCTTCGAAGATGTCGCGCTTGTCATCCGAGGTTGTTAGCACAATGGAAAGGGTCTTATGCAGCAACGGGTCGGCTCGGACTTCCCGCAATGGCTCAATCCCGTTCCAGTGCGGCATTCTGATATCATTCAGGACCAGGAAATGAGGCGGTGGCACGTGGTTTATCTTGCTGCTTAGGAAAGCCAAAATGTCAAAGCCGTTCGCAACCCGTATAACCGTATTGGCGCTTTTTGCCTTTTCGTAAGCCCGGTGCAGTGCCTTGGCGTCATCGTCCTCCGCAAGGATAATGTTCAGGGCCGGGCGATTGGGAGTAGAGGGACACTGCAATCTACAGTTACTCCTTTAGCCTAGGGGTTCTGACAAATGAACCAGAGACAGAAACAACGGTTCCTCCGATCGGACTTCGGCGTACAAATGTTCCTATTGCAGGAGGTTAGGAGATACCCGGGCGGTCACTTCCCGGGTGGCGTCAATAACGCTGTCCAAATCATCCATGAATGCCACCAGATCTTTGCAGCTGCGCTCAAGCATCGTCACATCCGCCAGAATAGAGGGAGAAACACTATCGCCCTGACGAGCTTGAGATTTCACAACCCTGACCCCCGCAAGTGTCCGGCTCAGTAACAGCCGGAGATCGGGACCGCAGCCGACAATGAAGCGTTGGAAAATCCGCCTCAGCTCCTTTTCCGAAGCCCGCGCGCTGGACAGCTGGCCATAAAGCGCCCGCCGTTCGATGGCGGAGGCAATCGACTTGATCAGAGCGTCCACCGACAGCTCTTCTTTTACGATGTAGTCCGCACAGCCGCGGCGCATTGCTTCGACGGCGGTCTGATAGCTGGTGACGCTCGTCAGCATAATAGGTACAGCTTGCACCTGATCTTCGTGGGTCAGCAGTAGCTTCAGGGCATCAAGGCCTGTGTCCATGCCCAGGTTATGGTCGAGAAACACCAGGTCATACTGTTCCGCGTCCAGCTGCCGGCTCATCTCGTCCAGATTTGCAGCCTCAAAGAACTCCGCCTCCATTCCGGCCTTGCGGCACAGTTTCTTCAAGCGCAGCCTGTCAATCTCGTCATCATCAACTGAAAGGATGTTGAGGATCACGGGTTGCAAAAATGGTGGCGCAGTCACCTCGGGAAGACCATTGTTACTCATCCTGTACCCCTTAAAATTGACATGGTCCTTGGGGCAAATGGTGCCCAAGTATAATCACTCATAAGTTGAACGTATCATATTTGATCGCGCTCGGGGTCATTATCTAAAGAGATTTGTTAAAGAAAACTGAGTGGAACAAAGGGGCTGGAGGATTTTGCGTTTCTTCTACGAGGGGCGATGAGATTTTCTGAAAATTTCATAGAGCCTAGCCGCAAACTGACCGCTTCAGATTTGCCGGAAATTTTGGACTGATGGCGGCAATCACAACGCTGCGGCTATGCGTTGTTCAAAGGCGATCGATCAGGATGGCGGCTGCGGTAAGGGCGGGGCGACAAGCTCTCGGATCACTTCTCCACCTCGACAGAATCTAGGGCAGCCAGTAGCCCCAAGGCTATTCCTTTTCGGCAGAGTGCCTGCCGCTACTGGACAGTCTGAAGGCGCCGCGGATTTTTGCGCGGCGCCTCCGTTGAGTTGTCAGAAGTCCTGCCAGAGATCGCGGGAGGCATTGCCGCTGCTGGCGGCTGCGGGTGCCGGGCTGGCTTCGACCTCCCAGTCGCCCTCGCCATGCGCCGAAGGCGCGGGCTTGGCGGCCGGGGCGGCAGCGGGCGCCGCTGCCGGAGCCGGGCGGGCGGGGGCCGCGCCGCCGGAGACCCGGAAATGCGCCACCAGCTCGGCCAGCTTGCCGGCATCGGTGTTCAGCATGTGGCCCGCCGCGGTGGCCTCTTCCACCATCGCCGCGTTCTGCTGGGTGACCTGGTCCAGCTGGGTGACGCCGGTATTGATCTCATTGAGGCCGGTGGACTGCTCCGCCGCGCCTTCGGCAATGCCGGAGACCAGCTGCGAGATATGGGTCACCTGCTCGACGATGCTCTGCAGCGCCTCGCCCGCCTTGCCGACAAGATCCACGCCGCGCTCCACCTGTTTGGAGCTGTCGGAGATCAGCGTCTTGATCTCCATCGCCGCATCCGAGGAGCGCTGCGCCAGCGCCCGCACCTCGCTGGCGACCACCGCAAAGCCCTTGCCGGCCTCGCCCGCCCGCGCCGCCTCGACGCCGGCGTTCAGCGCCAGCAGGTTGGTCTGGAAGGCGATGTCGTCGATCACGCTGATGATCTGGCTGATGTGGTTCGAAGACTGCTCGATCTCGGTCATCGCCGAAACCGCGCTTTGCACCACCTCGCGGTTGTTCTCCGCCTCGGTGCGGGCCTCGGCCATGGTGGCCTCGACGCTGCGGGCGCCGTCGGCGGCGGATTTCACGCTCGCGGTCAGCTCATCCAGCGCCGCAGCGGTCTGCTCCAGCGTCGCCGCCTGGCTTTCGGTGCGGTGCGACAGGTCGTCAGAGGCCTGGCTGATCTCGGCAGCGCCGTTGCGGATGCTGCCGGAGGCCTCGATCACCTGCTGCACGGTGGTGCTGAGGTTGCTGACGGTGCTGTTGAAGTTCTGCCGCAGCTGCTCGTATTCCTCCGGGAAGGCAGAGCTGATCGGCTGCGAGAAGTCGCCATCGGCGAGCTGCATCAGGCCGGCGCTCAGGCTTTCGACCACCTGCTGCTGCTGGCGCTGCATCTCGGCGCGTTCTTCCTCGGCNGTCAGAGGCCTGGCTGATCTCGGCAGCGCCGTTGCGGATGCTGCCGGAGGCCTCGATCACCTGCTGCACGGTGGTGCTGAGGTTGCTGACGGTGCTGTTGAAGTTCTGCCGCAGCTGCTCGTATTCCTCCGGGAAGGCAGAGCTGATCGGCTGCGAGAAGTCGCCATCGGCGAGCTGCATCAGGCCGGCGCTCAGGCTTTCGACCACCTGCTGCTGCTGGCGCTGCATCTCGGCGCGTTCTTCCTCGGCGGCGCGGGCCAGCTTCAGGTCGTCCTGCATGGAGACCAGCGTCTTGCCGATCTTGCCGATCTCGTCGCCGCGGTTGGCGGCCTCGACCTCGGTCTCCAGGTCGCCGGAGGAAACCGCCTCCATGTCGGCGCAGATCCGGTCGATCGGCTTGGTGATCGACCGCGCGAACAGCCAGCCGAAGAAGGACACCAGGGCGGCGCAGGCGAGGGAGATCAGGATCATGATCCGCTGCTGGACGCCGGCTGGAGCAAGAACCTCCGCCCGGTCAAGTTCCGCGACCAAGCCCCACTGCACATTACGGAAGCTGACTGGTGAGGACACTGCTGTGACTTCACGACCGCCATCCTTGGTGATGAAGGGATAGAAGGTCGCCGCTGTGTTAGCCTCCGTGCCTCTTGGCGCGGCCGAGGGAGATACAAGGGCACCTTGGATATGAGGCAGTGCCGGCAAGTCTTCCAGCAGTCCATGGCCGCCTTCGAGGCGTGATGGAGTGCGAGCCTTGAGGTCTTGCCCGGCAAGGTACATGTCAAGCGTTTGCAGATCGCCTTTGAAGCTGGAGGTAATTGCAGCGATTTCGTCGATCGCAACCTGCAGCGCGAAAATGCCTATGTAGCGTCCCCCGCTGTCCAAAATACGGGTTGCCGCGAAGGCTGCAGGGGCGTTTGCACTGGGAGCATAGGAGGCGATGTCGGAGAAGTATACGTGTTCCTTCTCTCCCTCCGAAGCCAGGCGGAAGGCCTGGGCCAGACCGGTCTCCGCGTAAGGCCCGGTTTTGAGGCTGGTAGCGTAGTCTGCCTCTTTGGCGACAGAGAAGATCACGTCGCCCTCCGGGCTGATCAGGAAGATGTCGTAAAACCCTAGGCGCTCCATCATTTTTTCGAAGGCCGGGTGATTGCGTTCGAAATGGATGTCATAGGGCGATGCGGCAGAGGCAAACATCGACAGGTTCTCTACGTTTTCTTGGCCGCTGCCGCCACGGCTGTCCCATGTAATGCCCATGTCTTTCATCGCCTTGGCGGTGGAAGGGACAGAAGAGACCGTCAAGACTGCGGCTTCTATCGACTTTAGATATGCTTCCAGCGCTGCTTCCCGGTCGCGGACAAGGGATTGCAGGACAACCTCCGCGTTATGAACAACGCTACGGCGGAAATAGTTGCTGCTGAAAGCAATGAGAGCGATTGTTACCGTTAGCGCAGTGCCGACGATCAGCAGGGGCAGTTTGTGTGCCAATTTCAGATTGCGGATCATTTTGAACTTAATACCTCCGGCAGGCGTCCGCCGCTCAGATGATGCGGACGAAGAACAGGAATATTGCCTGATACAACGTCAGATTGATTTTTGTTCCGTTAATACGGGATAGAAGGGATAAAAAATATCACAATGATTGTATTTTCCAGACGGCCTGCCCTCCCTAGACAGTCATTGGCTGAGCCCGCGTTATGGATTTGATCTGATCAGAAAGCGCAGGACTGGTTAACGGCCGAAGGCAAGTGCTCGGCGGGAAGGGGCGGTGGCGTTGCGCTTTTGCCGCCGGGGTGACTTCGAATCGCGGCAAACAGGGGCGTCCCTGGCTGGACTTGGCACTTTATTTGCTTCCGAATTTTCTTTTTTTGTTAACAGGTTGGAAAAAACATTAACGTTTTGTTTACTTTTTCTGGCCAAGCGGCAGGCTTTTTTGCCATGGTTAAGCATCAATAACCGGGGGGTTAGGGAATTGTTAACGCTGCCGCATTCTGTCCACCTTTTGGTCTCAGCCCGGCTACTTTGGGTCTCATTCCAGCCGCACGCCTGAATGACGATGCCGATGTGGGAAGCTGGAGTGGGTTATGAGACTGACTATTGCTGCAATTGCGGCATGCCTGTCCCTGGGCATGCCCATAGGCGTGGCTGCGGATGAGCCGCTTGCTCGCGCCGAATCGATACAGGGGCTGGAGGCCGTCGGACGGCTGAACATCGCCAACAAGAGCATGTGCACCGGGGCGCTGGTGGCACCCAATCTGGTGCTGACTGCCGCGCATTGCCTGTACGATCCCAGGACAGGCGCCAGGGTTGATCCGCAGAGCATCTGGTTTGAGGCCGGCCTGTCCGGGCGCCGGGCTGTTGCGCTGCGGCAAGTGGCGAAGGCTGTTGTGCATCCGCAATATCAGTACCACCCGTCCGGTACTCATCAAATCGGCAGCGACCTGGCGGTTCTGAGGCTGGACCGGCCGATCAGCAGCCAACAGATAGCACCGCTGGCCATGGATTGGGGGGCTGCGCGGGGCGATACCCTGGACGTGCTGTCCTATACGCAGCATCACGCGACACGGCCCAGGCTAAAACGCTCCTGCAGCGTTCTCGCCCGCAAAAGCCGTACTTTGGTGATGTCCTGCCTGGTGGATTTCGGTGCCTCGGGATCGCCGGTGCTGGAACTGAGCCCGGGCCAAGCGCCGCGGCTTGTTTCGGTGATTTCGGCCAAGGCTGCCATAGGCAGCCGCCGGGTGTCGATCGGCACCGCTCTGGATTCGACGCTCAGCGACCTGATCCGCCGGGCGGGCTGACCCGCTGCTTCCCGGTTGCGAATTCCGAGGGGGTGTTCCAAACTGGAGCGGCCTCTTGTTTCATCAGGGCTCGCGCAGCGCCTCGCGGGATTTGTAGAGCGGTTTCAGCAAGTATTGCAGCACAGTCTTGGCACCGGTCTGAAGTTCAGCCGCGGCCCGCATGCCGGGGCGGATCTCGATCGACTGCTGGCGTTCGGTGAAACCGGATTTGTCGACCCGCACCGTTACCCGGTAGTAGGGCTCGGCGCGCGGGTTGCGCTCATCTTCGAATGTATCGGCCGAGACGAAATCCACCTTGCCGCGCAGCGAGCCGTAGATGGTATAGTCATAGGCCGAGAGCTTAATGGTGGCGTCCTGGCCAGGCTGCACGCTGGCGATGTCTTCCGGCTTCACCCGCGCCTCGACAAATAGTTCCTCACCCAGCGGGATGATTTCCAGGATCTCCTCACCCGGGCGGATGACGCCGCCGATCGTGGTGACCGCTAGGCTATTGACGATCCCCGCCATGGGCGAAGTGATGATGGTGCGGTTCAGCTGATCCACGGCCAGCCTCTGCTCCTGCCGCAGGGTGGTTATCTCCCGCAGCGTCTGGGCGTATTCTTCGGCTTGTTCCAGCTCCGCCTGGGTGCCGATTTCGGTGTATTTGGCGCGCGCATCGGTGGCCGCCTTGCGGGCCTTGTTCACCTCGATCAGCGCCACGATCTTCTGCTTGTAGAGCTTCTCCATATTCGCCAGTTCGGCGTTCAGCTGATCCATGATCTGCCGGGCGCTGTCGCGACGGCTGGCAAAGTCTGTCTGCCGCGCGGTCAGCAGGCCGCGTTCAGAGGCCAGAATACCGGCGGAACGCTGTGCCAGCATATCCGGCACAATGAATTCAAATGCGCCTTTCATTTGCGCCTCCAGCCGGTGGCGCCTGATCTCCAGCGCGTCGATCTGGTTTTGCAGCTCATCGGCAGCGGTGCGGAACTTGGTGTCCTGCAGCTTGGCCAGCACCTGGCCCGCAGTCACGATGTCACCCTGGCGCACATGCAGCTCCGCGAGGATACCGCCCTCCAGGTTCTGCACGATCTGCGCGCGGGAGGAGGAGACCACCTGACCCTCGCCGCGTACGATCTCGTCGATGGAGGCAAAGGCGGCCCAGATAAGAAAGGTCAGCACCACGGCGAGAACCAGATAGATGATGCGGCTGGCGCTGCGCGGTGTCTGGGCATCGCCGTAAGGGTCGTTCAGCGCCGTGCTCATTTGCCTTCTCCTGCGGCCAGATGCGCCAGAACCTGGTCGCGCGGGCCGTCCACCACCATCCGGCCGGACTGCAGGATCAGGGTGCGGTTGGTCAGTGACAGGATCGGCATCCGGTGGGTGGCGATCACCGCCGTGCGGCCCTCCAGCCAGTTTTCCAGGCGGCTGACCAGAGTGCGTTCCAGCGTCTGGTCCAGCGCCGCGGTGGGTTCATCCAGCAGCACGACAGAGGGGTTTTGCAGCCACAGCCGTGCCCAGCCGATCGACTGGCGCTGCCCAATCGACAGCCCGTGGCCGCCGTCGCTGATCTCCAGGTCCAGACCCTTGTGGTGGTTGCGGACATGGGCGCCGAGGCCGGCAAATTCCAGCGCCTCCATCAGCCGGTCGTCGTCGCGTTCCAGCTGGTTGAGGTTCAGGTTGTCGCGCAAGGAGCCGGCAAACAGCCGCACGTCCTGGCTGAGGTAGCCGATGTTCGCCCGCAGGTCGCGCGGGTCGATCTGCGCCATGTCGGTTCCGTCCAGCAGGATGCGGCCCCGGTCGGGGGCATAGAGGCCGGACAGCAGCTTAAGCAGGGTGGATTTA
Organism: Leisingera sp. ANG59; assembly: GCF_013317235.1. Classification (GTDB taxonomy): domain Bacteria; phylum Pseudomonadota; class Alphaproteobacteria; order Rhodobacterales; family Rhodobacteraceae; genus Leisingera. Next base: position 298,459 of record NZ_WLCM01000004.1, read on the forward strand.
CCAGAGCCGTTGACGCCCAGCACCGCAACCCGCTGGCCCGGAGTGACCGCCACCACCTGCACATCCAGTGTCGGTGCCGCGTCATCCTCATAGCGGAACAGGATCTCGCGCAGCTCAAACCGGCCCTCGATCTTCTGGCGGCGCAGGTAGGTGCGTTCCTTCTCTTTTTCCTGCGGTGCCTGGGCGATTGCATCCAGCCCCTCCAATGCAGCCTTGACGTTGCTCCAGCGTGCCAGGGTTGCTGCGAACTGTGTCAGTGGTGCCAGCGTGCGGCTGGTCAGGATACCGGTTGCGATGATGGTGCCGACAGTGAATTCACCGGCAAACACCAGCAGTGTACCCAGCACTACCGCGGTAATATAGGTGGCCTGCTGTACCCCCTGAGACCAGTAGGTCAGGGCGCTGGACAGCTTGCGCTGCTCGGTTGCGGAATGCGACGACAACGTGTTCAGTTCATCCCACAGCCGCAGCACCCGCTCCTCGCCGCGCTGGGTCTTCACGGTGTCGAGCTCGGTCACCACCTCATGCAGCAGCCGCCCGGCTTTGGCATTCGCGCCTTGGGTCTGGCGGGTATAGGCGATCATCTTTTTCTGCATGAAATAGGCAGGCAGCAGCATCAGGATGCCGCCGGCAATGATCACCCAGACCACCGGCCCGGCGATGGAGGCAACAAGCAGCAGGAACACCGCGATAAACGGGATATCGGCCAGCGTCGAAATCGTGGAAGAGGTAAAGAATTCCCGCACCGAGCCGAAGTCGCGCATCGCGGCAAACAGACCCGATGGCGGCAGCGGCTTCTTGTCAGAGCGCATGCCGATCAGGCGGCGCATCAGGTTGTGCTGCACCGACAGCTCGATTTGGCGTCCGGCCGCGTCAGTAAGCCGGGCGCGGGCCAGTTTCAGCATCGCTTCCAGTGCAATTGCCAGAAAGGCGCCGACGGCAAGCACCCACAAAGTGGCGTGCGATTGGTGCGGCACCACCCGGTCATAGACCTGAAGGGAGAACAGCGCGACGGACACTGCCAGGATGTTTGCCACCAGCGAGCCCAGCATGATCTCTCCCACCTGACGGCGGTACTTGGGAAACTCGCTCCAAAACCAATGGCCCGGGTCTATTTGCGGCGTATGCTTGGCCGCCATCTGGCCGAGCGAAGGGCGGGCCGACAGCACGGTGCCGGTAAAATAAGGGCTGAACTCTTCCAGCGGCACTTCGGTGCGGTTTTCCGGACAGGAAGTGTCATAGATCGTCAGCCCATCATCGGCCTGGCTCAGCACCAGCACGCATTGGCCGCCGGACATGATCGCCAGCGCGGGCCAAAGGGTAGGGGCAAGCCGCTGCTTTTCGAGGATTTTGGGCAGCAGCCCGGTGGATTGCAGCGCCTTGGTCAGCGTGTGGAGGGACAGGTCCCCCGGCGTTTCCTTCCACAGGAAGGCTGCGACGTCGCTGACTGCCACCTCGCTGCCCTTCAGCGCGGCAAGGGTCGCAATCAGGCTGGCCCGGTGCTGGATGCGGGCTGCCGCCCCTTCCAGCAGCGAGCCGACTTCGGGCTGGGGATCCTGGGGCTTGGGCCGGTTGTTTGTCTTTGGCTTCAGCTTGGCACTGGGGCTGGGTGCCGGGGCAGGGGTGTTGGCCTGCTGCATCCTGCCTTGCGGTGCGGCCTGCGGGCCGGAAACAGGCACGGCCCGCAGCACCGGCTTCATGCCGGCGGCGGGCATCGGGTGGGGCGGCTTTTGCGTGGTGTCGGTCAAATCTTGTCCCCATCAGCCAGAAGCCCAAGGTCGCGTGCCAGTGCCAGCTGGATCAGCACCACCTCGTATTTTGCGTCGATATAGGCCTGCTCGCGGCGTACCAGTTCTTCATAGACCTGGATCACTTCCATTACCGGGCGCTGGCCTGCCTCGAATTGCTTCTGGAACAGTTCATATGTCTCGCGGCTGCGGCGCACCAGCGCGGCAGTCTCGCCCTCCTGCCGCTGGTAGGAGGCGATTTGCTGCATCTGGCGGCTGTAGGCGCGCCGCGCGGCTTCCTCTGCCTCGGCCACCTGACGCTGGGCGGCCACCTTGGAGGCTTCCAGAGCCTGGATCGCGGCAGGAGTGCCTAGCCCCAGCGGTTGCCCGGCGCCCAGAGTAATCCCGGCACCGGAGCCATCTGTGGTTACATTTCCAGCCGCAGAAATTTGCGGCAGCAACCCGGCGCGCCCGGATTTGGCCTGGGCAATGGTGCGCTCCGCTTCGGCGCCGGCCTTGAGCACTGACAGGAACTGCCCCTGTTCAGGCGGTGTGCCGATCGACAGTTGCGAAGGTTTCTGGTCGAAACTCTGCCCCGTCATTGCCTGCAATTCGGCGCGTGCGGTGGCGGCAGCGTCCCGGGCAGTGGCGGTCGCAGTGCGGATGCCGCTGATCTTGCTGTCCACCACGTTGAGGTCGGCGCGGTTGGAGACGCCACCATCGACCCGGCCCTGCACGATGCGGCGGAACTCTTGCATCCGGCGCAGTGCGCGGTCGCCATAGGCAGCCTTCTCATCGCCGCGCAGGGCAGCGGCATAAAGCCCGACGGCGGTTTCCACCCGGCTGTTCATGTCCTGAGACAGGCTTACGGCGGCGACCTCAACATCGGCGGCGGCAAACTCGCGCTCTGCCTTGCGGCGGCCGTTGTCGAACAGCACCTGCTCGATCAGCAGCCCGGCCACCAGATCGCCCAGGTCAGTCAGGCTGACAGAAGGCCCCAGCGTCGGAAACCAATTCTTGGACGCAGCCTCCGCCCGCAGCTTGGCGCTGACCAGTTCTGCCTCGGCTGCGCGGGAGGAGGCGGCAATGGCGGCTGCGGCCACCTGTCCGTAGGCGCTGTCCTCCGCCAGCAGCGAGCGGCGCTCCATCAGGGCGCTGATCACTTCGGAGGTGGTCTCGCCCGTTTGTGTGAAATTGCTGTGCGGGCCGCTGGCTTCCGCATCGCCAAAGGGTGCCGGTGCGCAGGCCGAAAGGCTGCACATCGTTGCGATGGCGCAAAGAAAGCGTCCCGGTTGCATCCTGCCCTTTGCCCTTTTGTTCCAGGCTTTTGATATTTTGGACCCGGCAGCAGAAGCCGCCAGGCCGGTAGATCAGATCACGGTGTTGACGTCTTCATCGACCAGGATCGTAGTGCCGTCGTCGCCCAGAGTGTAAACGTCGTAGGTCTCGCCGTCGACCGTCTGGGTGCCGCTGGCCGTCGCTCCGGTGATGGTCAGCGTGTCGTCCGAGCCGCCATGCACGGTCAAGGTATCGGAGTTTCCTGAAAGCGCGTTGATGTCGGCCTCGGTCAGGGTGAGGTTGACGTTGTCCGCATGCACCAGGTTCAGCTCGTCGATGTTGAATTGCGACAAGCCTGCGTGGTCGAGAACCGTGGCATCTGCACCGTCTTCAAAAACAACCATGGTGCCGGAACTGTTGCCTGCATCATCGACGCGGTTCACCACCAGGTTCGACCCGTCCGGCACCGTCTCGTCAAAGCTGAACAGGGTGCTGCCGCCGCCGAGGTCCGTGGAGGTTCCGGTAACCTCCTCCACCGCGCCGCCGCTGGTCAGCTCGTGCGCGGTATCGCTGTCCTTATAGTCATCGCTGAAGAAACCAGTGACTCCAGCCCCCGTGTCGATGATATTACCGACATTCGGTGCATCGTAATCAGTATCGACTTCAAAGGTCTCAGTCAGAGTTGCGGTATTGCCTGCCGGGTCCGTCGCCGTGATAACCGCGCTGCTGCTGTAGGTTCCTTCGGGCAAATCCTCTACGTCGAATTCCACGCTCCAATTGCCATCGGCATCTACGCTTGCACTGCGCGTCAGGCCTTCAATGGTGACATCGACCGAGGAGCCGGGCTCGACTGTTCCGGTCAGGGTCAACCCCGCAGCGCGTTCGGCGATGTTGACGATGTCGTCGTCGGTGATGCTGTCTGCCTCAAACGGCACAACTTCCGTGTCGATGGTCAGGGTGTCAGTGATTTCTGCAGTGTTGCCTACAGCATCCGTGGCTGTGACGGTGACATCTGCTTCATAGCTGCCTTCCGGGATGTCGGAGTCGGCGAAATCCACGGTCCAGTTGCCGCTGCTGTCAACGGTTGCAGTTTCGGTTGCGCTGCCCAGCTGCACAACCACGGTGGAACCCGGCTCCACGGTGCCTGTCAGGGTCACGCCGTCGCTGTGCTCGTTTTCATTGACGATACCGTCGCCTTCGACGCTGGATGTATCCACGGTGAGGGGATCAACCAGAGTGTCCACGCGCAGATCGGCAGTGGCCGTCGCTGTATTGCCTGCTGCATCGGTGGAGGTGACGCTGACAGTGGTGTCATATTCACCGGTGGGCAGGGAGCCCGCTTCGAACTCTGCGGCCCAGTTGCCGCTGGAGTCCGCGGTTGTTGTGCGGGTCACGCCTTCGACGGTGACACTGACCGCGGCACCCACTTCGGCAGTGCCGGTCAGGGTTACCCCGTCGCTGGCCTCTGCATTGTTCACAATGTCGTCGCCGCCGGCCTGGTTCGCATCAATCGCCACCGATGTGATGGTGTCCACCCGTACCGTTCCGGTGACGGTTTCGGTGTTGCCATAGGCATCGGTCGCCGTGGCGGTCACGTCAGCGTCGTATTCACCCGACAGGATCTCGGACGCTGCAAAATCGGCGCTCCAAGTGCCATCGCTTGCGGCTGTAACCGTGCGTGTCACCCCTTGGAAGGTGACGTCAACAGTTGCGCCAGCTTCAGCGGTGCCTGTCAGGGTCACCCCGTTCGCGGCCTCTGCGCCATTGATCATGTCATCGCCGCCGGCTTGGCCATCATCAATTGCAACAGCAGTCTCGGTATCGATACGGATGGTGGAATTGGCCGTTGCCGTGTCGCCGGAGGTGTTTGTCGATGTGACGCTGACCGGTGCATCGTACTCGCCGCCGGTAATTTCAGAAGCCGCGAAGTCCGCGCTCCAGATACCGTCATCGGTGGCGGTCACAGTCCGGGTTACTCCCTGAAAGGTCACTTCCACGGTGGAACCGGCTTCCGCGGTGCCTGTCAGAGTCACCCCGGATGCAGCTTCGGCACCGCTGATTGCATCATCGCCGCCAGCCTGGCCGCTGTCGATGGTTACAAAGGTGTTGCCGTTGGAGCCACCTCCGCCGCCACCGCCACCGCCGCCTCCGACAATGGCTGCGGCGCCAGCTACACCTGCTGCAGCGCCGGCCGCGCCAAGGCCACCGAATAATGGAGCAGCCAGCGGCGCAACCACTGGTTCGATCCGGTCGACGTCCAGAAAGACCATGTCGTCATAGGCGCTCCACTTGCCGGCCAGATCGAGCGGCTCGTAGGTGGCAAACAGCATACCGCCGGATTTGTCCTCCAGCACGACTTCTATGAACTCGCCTTCCTGGCTAAGGAACAGGTTTTTGCTGCCCGTTGCACCGAAGGAGTAATAATTCTCGAGTACCAGCTCCTGGCCGTTTGCCAGCATGATATGAAGGTTGTTGCCCTGCCGGGAGTAGCTCTCAACATCAGCGGGTCTTAGATTCAGAGAGAAATCCTTGGAATGAGACGCGTCAAGACTTGCCGGCGTTCCCTCGGAAAAATTTCCATGCTGCGTAGTGCCCGCCATATCGCGGGTGATATATGCGACCGTGCTCATAAATTTACCGCCCATCTATAAGCGCCGCGGCCCGGAATTCGGCCATCGGCGTGTGGTTTCGTTTGCCTGTATTTTGCCCAGCTGCCGTCTTTTGCGGCCATTTTGAGCCTACAATGTGACAATTTTCTCAGGCCTGTCCAGTGTATGCGCAGTGCATTTGAGGACATTTGGTCGCCGACCGTGTCCTGTCTGCCGCAGATTTTCTACGGTTTTCCACGCTTGAGTGATGCCGCTCCGGTCGCTTTCACGCGCTGAAGAAGGGCGGAGGCCAGCCGCGGATGCCCGGCGGGGCAGCTTTTGAAGGGGCTGCAAATGCTGGGGCGACATCTTCGTGAGGCTGGTTTCAGGAGGGGAGTATGGCGCGGAAACCGTTGAAGTGCCGCGATTCAAAAGGGGTGTTTGCCGACAGTGATCGCTGCGATGTGATGTAAATTTCCCGCAAAAGTTTCTGGCAATTAATTAAAAGTACACCACTTTCAGATAGTAAGAAGTTCGTAATTGGTGTAAGCTCGAGAGTAAGTAACACGACGCCGATAGCCCTGGTTTCCGGGCGCAGGCCGCCGCCAAGAGCGGCCAGCCGGACGTAACACCGCCAGTAACGGCGCCGAGCAGAAATCAGAACTCAACACTGACGCGGACATCCATGCCCACGTGCGGGGCACTCTCTGTCCGTGCGCGATCTTAAACGCCAGGAGGAACGGCGCCAGTTAACCAGGAGGCTTGATCCAAGATGAAAGACATTGCCGAACTTTTTGCAGAGCAGTACGGCGAAACGCGCGAGCAGGAAATGCCGCTGCAGGAGTATTTGAACGCCTGCCGTGACGATCAAAGCCTGTACGCAAACGTCGCCGAGAGGATGCTGAAGGCAATTGGCGAAGAGGAACTGGTGGACACGTCCAAGGACGCGCGGCTCGGGCCGATCTTTCAGAACCGGACGATCAAACGCTACAGCGCCTTCTACGATTTCTTCGGCATGGAAGACACGATCGAGCGGATCGTCGGCTACTTCCGCCACGCGGCGCAGGGATTGGAAGAGCGCAAGCAGATCCTCTACCTGCTCGGCCCGGTCGGCGGTGGCAAATCCTCGCTGGCGGAACGTCTGAAGCGCCTCGTAGAAGATCAGCCCATTTATGTGTTGAAGGCCGGCGACCAGATTTCGCCGATCTTCGAAAGCCCGCTGGGCCTGTTCGACCCGGTCCGCATGGGCAAGGTTCTGGAAGAGGAATACGGCATTGCCCAGCATCGGCTGCCGGGGCTCATGTCGCCGTGGGCGGTGCAGCGGCTGGATGAATTTGACGGCGATATCAACAAGTTCTCGGTTGTCCGCCTGTATCCGTCGCGTCTGCGCCGGATCTGTGTGGCCAAGGTGGAGCCGGGTGATGAGAACAACCAGGACATTTCCACTCTGGTTGGCAAGGTCGACATCCGCCAGCTGGAGCATTTCAGCCAGGACAATCCGGACGCCTACAGCTTCTCGGGAGGTTTGAACCGGGCGACCCAGGGTATCCTGGAGTTTGTCGAGATGTTCAAGGCGCCGATCAAGATGCTTCACCCGTTGCTGACTGCGACCCAGGAAGGCAACTACATGGGCACCGAAAGCTTCGGAGCGATTCCGTTCAACGGTCTGATCCTTGCGCATTCGAACGAAAGCGAATGGCAGTCGTTCAAGAACAACAAGAACAACGAGGCCTTCATCGACCGGGTGTCTATCGTCAAGGTGCCCTACTGCCTGCGCGTCTCGGATGAGACCTCAATCTATAAAAAGCTGATTGAGCACAGCGAATTGCGCGATGCACCCTGCGCGCCGGAGACGCTGAAGATCCTGAGCCGCTTTTCTGTGCTGACCCGCCTGAAACCGCATGAGAACTCCAACCTCTATTCCAAGATGCGGGTCTATGATGGTGAAAGCCTGAAGGACACCGACCCCAAGGCCAAGACGGTTCAAGAGTACCAGGACCGTGCAGGTGTCGATGAGGGCATGAACGGCATCTCCACCCGTTTCGCTTTCAAGGTGCTTTCCACCACCTTCAATTTCGATACCAACGAGGTGGCGGCGGACCCGGTGCATCTGATGTATGTGCTGGAGCAGATGATCAAGCGCGAGCAATTTCCTCAGGAGACGGAGCAGAAGTACCTGGAGTTCATCAAGACCGAGCTGGCGCCCCGTTACGAGGAGTTCATCGGCAATGAAATCCAGAAGGCGTACCTCGAAAGCTATACCGAATACGGGCAGAACGTTTTTGACCGCTATATTTCATACGCTGACGCCTGGATCGAAGAGCAGGACTACAAGGATCCTGACACCGGCCAGCTCTATAACCGCGAGGTGCTGGATGCGGAGCTCAGCAAGATTGAGAAGCCGGTCGGTATCGCCAACCCCAAGGACTTCCGCAACGAGGTGGTCAAGTTCGCCTTGCGCCACCGTGCCAACACCGGCTCGAACCCGGCCTGGAACTCCTATGAGAAGCTGCGCGACGTGATCGAGAAGCACATGTTCAGCCAGGTCGAGGAACTGCTGCCGGTAATCTCCTTCGGCTCGAAGAAGGACAGCAAGACCGAAAGCAAGCACCAGGAGTTCGTCGAGCGGATGCGCGGCCACGGCTATACCGACCGCCAAGTGAGGCGCTTGGTCGAATGGTACATGCGGGTCAACAAGGCGGGCTAAAGAGGAGCGCTGTGCAACATGCATCATTTCATCGACAGGCGCGCCAACCCAAAGGGCAAGAGCCTCGGGAACCGCCAGCGGTTTCTGCGTCGGGCCCGGGAGAATATTAAGGAGCGCGTCGATCAGTCGGTCCGGGGGAAGTCGATCCAAGGCGGCAGCGGTGTTCCGGACGAAGGCGAAAAGGTCACCATCCCGACCCGGGGGCTGAAGGAGCCGCGGTTCTTCCATTCTTCTAAGGGCGGAATGCGCCGCCATGTGCTGCCCGGCAACAAGGAATTTGTTGTCGGCGACACCATCAAACGGCCGCAGGGCGGCGCCGGACAGGGCGGCCGCCAGGCATCAGAAGACGGGGATGGCGAGGATGAGTTTTCCTTCACCCTGACCCAGGAGGAGTACCTGGAAATCCTGTTCGAGGGGCTGGAGCTGCCGGATCTGGTGGAAAAGGCCACAGTGGAAACCGAGACCATCGGCACCCGCCGCGCTGGCCTGACCACTGCAGGCACCCCCAACAACCTGAACCTGGTACGCACCATGCGCAACTCGCTGGGCCGCCGCATCGCCCTGCAGCGTCCCACCGCTAAATCCCAGCGCGCACTGGAGGAACAGATCGCCGAACTGGAGGCGCTGGATGAGCGCACCCCGCCGCAGGAGGAATTCCTGGAGGCACTGAAAAAACGGCTGGAAGGCATCATCCGCAAGCGCAAGGTGGTCGGCTACATCGACCCGCTGGATCTGCGTTACGACACCTTCGTGCCGGAAAAGATCCGCAACTCCCGAGCCGTGGTATTCTGCCTGATGGATGTATCCGGCTCCATGCAGGAGCGCGAAAAAGACTTGGCCAAGCGCTTTTTCCTATTGCTGCATCTGTTTTTGGAACGCTGCTATGAACACACGGAGCTGGTGTTCGTGCGCCATACACACCACGCTCAGGAAGTGGATGAGGAAACTTTCTTCTATGCTCGCGAGACCGGCGGCACCATCGTCTCTACCGCGCTGGAGAAGATGAAGGAGATCATCGAGGAACGCTACCCGCCGGACGAGTGGAACATCTATGGCGCCCAGGCCTCAGACGGTGAAAACTTCGGCAATGACTCTGTGCGCTGCAAGAACCTGCTGTTGAACGACCTGTTGCCGGTCAGCCAGTTCTACGCCTATGTGGAAATCGTCGATGAAGCGGCGGAGATGCTGCTGAACAACCCCGAAGCAGGCGAAGATCTGTGGCAGAACTATCGCGAGGTGAAGGCGCAGGCGCAGCATTTCGAAATGCAGCGGGTCTCGCAGCCGGGCCACATCTATCCGATTTTCCGGGAATTCTTCCTCCCCAAGGTGAAAGGGATGCAGCATGCGGGCAGCTGAAACGGCGCGCGAGCCGCTGTTTGACGGGCCGGAATGGACCTTTGAACTGATGGAAAAGGCGCGCGACGCGATCGAAGAGATCGCGCTCAAGGACCTTGGACTGGACGTCTATCCCAACCAGATCGAGATCATCTCGGCTGAGCAGATGCTGGACGCCTATTCCTGCGTCGGCCTGCCGCTAATGTATCAGCACTGGTCTTTTGGCAAGCATTTCGCCCGCGACGAGGCGCTTTACCGCACTGGCCGTCAAGGGCTGGCCTACGAGATCGTCATCAATTCCAATCCCTGCATCAGCTACAACATGGAAGAAAACACCATGGCGATGCAGACGCTGGTGATGGCGCATGCGGCTTTCGGGCACAATCATTTCTTCAAGAACAACTACCTGTTCCAGCAATGGACAGATGCCGAGGGTATTCACGACTACCTGGCGTTCGCCAAGAACTACATCGCCGCCTGCGAGGAGCGTTATGGCCCGATGGCCGTGGAAGAAGTGCTGGACGCCGCACATGCGATGCAGTCGCAGGGCGTATTCCGTTACGGCCGCCCGCCCAAGCCCACCAGTGAGGAACTGGTAGCGATGCAGAAAGTGCGCGAGGGGTATGAAAGCGGCCAGAGCGTGCTGGACATCTGGACCGACTCGACACTTGGCCGGGACAAGCTGGAACTGGTCGAGGACGCCGACTACAGCGCGCGGCGCAAGATGATGAACCTGCCGCAGGAGAACATCCTGTATTTCCTGGAGAAACACAGCCCGGTGCTGGAGCCCTGGCAGTGCGAAATTCTGCGCATCGTGCGGATGCTGGCGCAGTATCTTTACCCGCAGAAACAGACCAAGGTGATGAACGAAGGCTGTGCGACCTTCGTGCATTACTACATCATCAGCAAACTGTATGAGCAGGGCCAGATCACGCAAGGTGCCTATATGGAGATGCTGCACAGCCACACCAATGTGGTGATGCAGCCGGAGTATGACGATCCGCGGTTTTCCGGCATCAATCCCTATGCGCTGGGCTTTGCGATGATGGACGACATCCGGCGCATCTGCCAGAACCCGACCGACGAGGACCGGGAGTGGTTCCCGGACTTTGCCGGCAACCCGGATTGGCGCAGGGTGCTGCGGGATGCCTGGGCTAACTACCGCGACGAAAGCTTCATCCAGCAGTTCCTGTCACCGAACCTGATCCGAAAGTTCAAGCTTTTCACCCTGACCAACGATGCGGAGCTGCCCAATCTTGTGGTCAGTCAGATCCACAACCGGGCCGGCTACAAGGCAATCCGCCGCGATTTGGCGAAACAGTATGACCTCGCCTATCTGGAGCCGGACATCCAGGTCACCGATGCCGACCTGCGCGGCGACCGGGAGCTAAAGCTGACCCACACCGTGCGCGATGGCATCCATCTGGACGAGGATGATCAGGAAGAGGTGCTGAAGCATCTGCGCAGGCTCTGGGGTTATGACGTCCGGCTTGACGCAGTGGAGGCCACCACCGAAAACTGACGGCAGGGCCATTCCTGACCATTGTTCAAATGAAAACGCAGGCCCGAGGGCCTGCGTTTCATCTGTTTCGCATGAATCCCGGGATCAGAACTCGACCACCGCGCGGATCGACTTGCCTTCGTGCATCAGGTCAAAGCCTTCGTTGATCTGATCCAGCGTCAGCTTGTGGGTAATCATCGGGTCGATCTCGATCTTGCCGTCCATGTACCAGTCGACGATCTTCGGCACGTCGGTGCGGCCCGATGCGCCGCCGAACGCGGTGCCGCGCCAGCTGCGGCCGGTGACCAGCTGGAATGGGCGGGTGGAAATCTCGGCCCCGGCAGGCGCCACGCCGATGATGATCGACTCGCCCCAGCCCTTGTGGGCGCATTCCAGCGCGGTGCGCATCACGTTCACGTTGCCGGTTGCGTCAAAGGTATAATCCGCACCGCCGCCGGTGAGCTCGACCAGATGCGCCACCAGATCGCCCTCGACCTCGGCCGGGTTGACGAAATCGGTCATGCCGAAGTGTTTCGCCATCTCCACCTTGCCCGGGTTCAGGTCGACGCCTACGATCTGGTCGGCGCCGGCCAACCGCAGGCCCTGGATCACGTTCAGGCCGATGCCGCCGAGACCGAAAACCACCGCGCGGGAGCCAATTTCCACCTTGGCGGTGTTGATCACAGCGCCAATGCCGGTGGTGACGCCGCAGCCGATGTAGCAGACCTTGTCGAACGGTGCGTCATCACGGATTTTCGCCAGCGCAATTTCCGGAACCACAGTGTGGTTGGCAAAGGTCGAGCAGCCCATGTAGTGGTGGATCGGGGTGCCGTCCTGCATCGAGAAGCGGGTGGTGCCGTCCGGCAGCAGGCCTTGTCCTTGCGTCGAGCGGATCGCCTGGCACAGGTTTGTCTTGGGGTTGAGGCAGTATTCGCACTCGCGGCACTCAGGCGTGTAGAGCGGGATCACGTGGTCGCCGGGCTTCAGGCTGGTCACGCCTTCGCCGACCTCGATCACGACGCCCGCGCCCTCATGGCCCAGGATCGCTGGAAAGATGCCTTCCGGGTCATCGCCGGAGCGGGTGAATTCATCGGTGTGGCACAGGCCGGTTGCCTTGATTTCCACCAGAACCTCGCCCGCCTTGGGGCCTTCGAGGTTCACCTCCATGATTTCCAGCGGTTTGCCGGGGGCAACCGCAACAGCGGCGCGGGTCTTGATCATGTGACTGGTCCTTCGTCCATATTCTCCGGGGCCGGGCCGCCGCAGGGCGGGTCCGGGGTGAATGCGTTGCCAGCGGCAGGGCCGCGGGTCGGAATGACCCAGCGTTACATTTGCAGACTGGCGCGCGCAAGCATTGCCTCAGCACCCTAGCAGTCCCTGTGTGCATAGCTTTGCCCCGAATGCGACAGCTGAGCGGCGGTCCGCGCCATCTGTTTAGGAAGAAAAAACTGCGTATTCCAGCAGCTTGCCTGCAGGCTTCCAGTTTTGGGAAGGAATCTTGCCGCGGGGCCTTGACCTTCCACTGACTGGAACCCTCATATGGCCTAACATAGGACAAAACCCGCAGGTCTCCCATGTCAGAAAACACCCGTATTTCACTGCAAATCACCAATCTGAGCTGCGCAGGCTGTGCCGGACGCGCCGAACGTGCCCTGGCTGCGGTCGAAGGGGTTGAGACGGCCTCGGTGAACCTTGCAAACGCAACTGGCCAGGTCGAGGCCGCGCCGCAGGTGCAACTGGTTCAGCTGACGGATGCGCTCAAATCCGCGGGCTACCCGGCGGCGGAGTCGGATGTTACCCTGGCGCTCAGCGGTATGACCTGTGCGTCCTGTGTGGGGCGGGTGGAGCGGGCGCTGCTGGCGGTGCCAGGCGTGCTGGAGGCGCGCGTCAACCTGGCCAGCGAAAGCGCGCAAGTCCGGTTTCTGACCGGGGTGGTCCGTGCCGCGGATCTGGCCCGCATGGTTACAGAGGCAGGCTATCCCGCCCGTCGCAGCGGCGCGGCGGAGGATGAGGCGGAACAGGCCAGTCAGCGCAAGGCGGATGAGATTGCTGTGCTGGGCCGCCAAGTGCTGATCGCCGCATTGCTGACGCTGCCGGTGTTTCTGATCGAGATGGGCGGCCATATGCTGCCGGCGCTTCACCACTGGGTGGCGGCAAACATCGGCATGCAGAACAGCTATATGCTGCAGTTTGCCCTGACCACCGCGGTGCTGGCGGGGCCAGGGCGGCAGTTCTATACTAAGGGGATCCCGGCACTGTTCCGGGGGGCGCCGGATATGAACGCGCTGGTGGCGCTGGGCACCTCGGCCGCTTACGGGTTCTCGGTGATCTCCACCTTTGCGCCCGCGCTGCTGCCCGCGGGCACCGCCAATGTCTATTACGAGGCCGCGGCGGTCATCGTGGTGCTGATCCTCACGGGCCGCTTTCTGGAGGCCCGCGCCAAAGGCCGCACCGGTGCCGCGATCCGCAAACTCGCGGGATTGCAGCCCAAGACCGCCATGGTGGTCTCCGGCGGTGAAGCCACTGAAACCCCGGTGGAAGAAATCGGCACCGGCTACCTGATCCGCGTCCGCCCAGGCGAGCGGATCGCGGTGGACGGCGAGATCACCTCCGGCAATTCCTATGTCGATGAAAGCATGATCTCCGGAGAGCCTGTGCCGGTTGCCAAGTCGCGCGGTGACGAGGTGACGGCGGGCACGATCAACGGCAATGCGTCGCTGGAGTTACGTGCGACCCGTGTGGGGCGCGACACAGTTCTAGCTCAGATTATCCGCATGGTGGAGCAGGCGCAGGGCGCCAAGCTGCCGGTGCAGGGGCTGGTCGACCGGATCACCCTGTGGTTCGTGCCTGCCGTCATTGCTGTGGCTGCGCTGACCGTGCTGGCCTGGTCGCTGTTCGGCCCGGCGCCGTCGCTGCCGCTGGCGCTGGTGGCCGGCGTCTCTGTGCTGATCATCGCCTGCCCCTGCGCGATGGGGCTGGCCACGCCGACCTCGATCATGGTGGGCATCGGCCGCGCCGCCCAGATGGGGGTGCTGTTCCGCAAGGGCGACGCGCTGCAGCGGCTGCAGGAGATCAATTTGGTGGCGCTCGACAAGACCGGCACCCTGACCGAAGGCCGCCCGGCGCTGACTGAGCTGATCTGCGCCGAGGGATTCACCCGCGAGGAGGTCCTGCGCCTGGCCGGTGCGGCTGAGGCGCAGTCCGAACACCCCATTGCCCGCGCCATCACGGCAGCGGCCGGCAAGGGGCTGCCCAAGGCGGACGCCTTTGAGGCGATCCCGGGCTACGGCCTGCGGGCAGAGGCAGAGGGGCGCGAGGTTCTGGTGGGCGCTGCCCGGCTGATGGTGCGCGAAGGCATTGCGCTTGGCGCGCTGGCGGCGGAAGGCGCGCGGCTGGCGGAACGCGGTGAAACTCCGCTGTACGCAGCCATTGACGGGCAGGCGGCGGCGGTGATCGCGGTGGCCGACCCGATCAAGCCGGGCACCCCTGCGGCGATCAAGGCGTTTCACGATCAGGGGCTGAAGGTGGCGATGATCACCGGCGATGCGGCCGCGACGGCGCAAGCGATTGCCAGGCGGCTGGGCATTGACGCGGTGAAAGCCGAATGCCTGCCGGCGGACAAGGTCAAGACGCTGCAGGAGCTGCAGGCGGAGCATGGGGCGCTGGCTTTTGTCGGCGATGGCATCAATGACGCGCCGGCGCTGGCAGCGGCGGATGCCGGCATCGCCATCGGCACCGGCACCGATGTGGCCATTGAGGCGGCAGACGTGGTGCTGGTTTCCGGCGATCTGCGCGGGGTGGTCAATGCGCTGACCGTCAGCCGCGCCACCATGCGCAACATCCGCCAGAATTTGGGCTGGGCCTTTGGCTATAACGTGCTGCTGATCCCGGTGGCCGCCGGGGTGCTCTATCCCTTTGGCGGGCCGTTGCTGTCGCCGGCATTGGCTGCGGGCGCGATGGCGCTGTCGAGCGTGTTTGTGCTGTCCAATGCCCTGCGCTTGCGCCGCCTGAAACCTGCCATAGATGAGGAGCAGGCCGCATTCGCGGCCAAGGATGCCGGCAAGCAGGAGGCGCGCGCATGAACATCGGGGACGTATCCAGCCGCTCAGGCCTGCCCGCCAAGACGATCCGCTACTATGAGGATATCGGCCTGATCAAGCCGCACCGAAGCGCCAACGGCTACCGCTGCTTTGCCGAGACCGATCTGCACAAGCTGGCGTTTCTGGGCCGGGCCCGGGCGCTGGGTTTCACCATCGAGGACTGCCGCACCCTGATGGCGCTGTACGAGGACGAAAGCCGCGCGAGCGCCGATGTGAAACAGCTGGCGCAGGAGCATCTGGCCAAGATCGAGGAGAAGATCGCGGATCTTCAAGCGATGCACGACACGCTTGGCGAGCTGGTCAACAGCTGCGCGGGCGACAGCCGCCCGGACTGCCCGATCCTCAAGGACCTGTCCGGCGAGGGGTGATCCTTCCGGCGGGGGAGGCGTGGTGTACTCCCGCGCCCTCGGCTGCCCTGGCGGGCCGCCTGGCGGCCTTGGGCATGGCTTCGGGCCTTACGACCCGAAGCGGGCGTCCTTAGGCGGGTCGCAGCTCCAGGATCTCGCGGGCCTGCTGCCAGGTGGCGACGGGGCGCTCGTATTTTTCACACAGCTCTGCTGCGCGTTTCACCAGCGCAGCGTTCGAGGGCGCCAGGGTGTCCCGGTCCAGCCGCATGTTGTCCTCCAGCCCGGTGCGGGTATGGCCGCCCGCGGCGATGGACCATTCGTTGACCAGGATTTGCCCCGGCCCGACGCCGGCGCCGCACCACTGGGCCTCTGGCGCCAGCCGCTGCATGGTTTTGACGTAGTAATCGAACACGTCCTTGTCGACCGGCATCGCGTTCTTCACCCCCATCACGAACTGCACGTAAAGCGTGCCGGGGATGCGCCCCTCGCGGTTCATCTTCACCGCCTGGTGAATGTGCGACAGGTCGAAGGCCTCGATTTCCGGTTTCACCTCATAAGTGCGCATCTCCGATGCCAGCCAGTCCACCAGGTCCGGGGAGTTTTCGTAGACCCTGGTTGGGAAATTGTTGGACCCCACCGACAGCGACGCCATGTCTGGACGCAGGGGCAGCATGCCGCCGCGCTCCCGGCCCGCGCCGGAGCGGCCGCCGGTCGACAGCTGGATGATCATGCCAGGGCAATGTTTCTGCAGTCCCTCCATCAGACGCGCGAATTTCTCTGGGTCGGAGGTTGGCGTCTGGTCGTCGTTGCGCACGTGGCAATGGGCAATCGAGGCGCCAGCCTCAAACGCCTCATGGGTGCTTTCGATCTGCTCTTCGATGGTGACCGGCACCGCCGGGTTGTTCTCCTTGGTCGGCACCGAGCCGGTGATGGCGACACAGATGATGCAGGGTTTGCTCATGGAATTCCCCTTCAGATGTCAAAGAACACGGTCTCATCTTCGCCCTGCAGGCGGATGTCGAAACGGTAGACAGGTTTGCCGCCGCGCAGCGCACGCTTGGCGATCAGGGTGGCGCGGCGGCGCTCCCACTCTATCACATTCAGCACCGGGTCGGCAGCGTTGGCCTCGGGCTCATCCTCGAAATAGAGCCGTGTGTTCAGCCCCACGTTGATGCCGCGGGCGACGATCCACAGGCTGATATGCGGTGCCATCATCTGGCCGCTCCGGCCCGCGACAGCCCCGGGTTTCACGGTGTCAAAGCCCCATTCGCCGGTCTCAAAGTCGGTAATCACCCGGCCCCAGCCGCGGAAACCCTCCTCCACCCCGCCTGAATGCTCGGGGTGGGCATAGACGCCATCCGCATTGGCCTGCCAGGCCTCCAGCAGCACGTCCTTGACCGGCGAGCCGGTACCGTCCGTCACCATGCCTTCGACCCGGATCCGCTCACCCTTGGCGTTGGGGCCGGCAATGTCCCGGCCAAGCTCCTGATCGTAGATTTCGAACCCTGCTGCGCCGGGTGCGAGGCCGATATGGACATAAGGCCCGGCGGTCTGCGAGGGTGTTTCTTTCAAATAGTCCAGCTTCTGGCGCATCAGTTCCCCTCCAGCCGGTTTTCGAACAGCGTGGACCGCCGCCCGCGCAGCACGATGTCAAAGCGGTAGGCGATGGTGTCGAGCGGGATGGTCGCGTTCATGTCGAGCCGGGCCACCAGCATCTCCACCGCCTCTGGATCCGGGATGGTGTTCACGATCGGGCAGCGGGCAATCAGCGGGTCGCCCTCGAAGTACAGCTGGGTGATCAGCCTCTGGGCAAAGCCGCTGCCAAAGACCGAGACATGGATGTGCGCAGGCCGCCAGTCGTTCACCCAGTTGCGCCAGGGGTAGGCGCCGGGCTTCACGGTGCGGAAATGGTAGCGACCGTTTTCATCCGTCAGGGTCCGGCCGCAACCGCCGAAATTCAGGTCCAGCGCGCCGAGGTAGGTGTCCTTCTTGTGCCGGTAGCGGCCGGAGGCATTGGCCTGCCAGACCTCCACCAGCGTGTTCGGCACGGGACGCGCGTTTTCGTCCAGCACCCGGCCATGCACGATGATGCGCTCGCCGATCGGACTTTGGCCGGGTTGGGCGAAATTCGTCAGCAAGTCATTGTCGGCGGGGGCAATGTCGTCGTGGCCGAACACCGGTCCGGTGATCTCGCTGGCGGTGTTTTCCAGGCTGATCAGCGGGAACTGCGGTGAGCGGGTGACTGAGGTCTTGTAATTCTGCGACAGGGCAGCGGGATGCCAGCGGCGGTCCCTTTGGTAGAACTCTCCTGGCTGTGGTGGCTTGGTCATGGGGTTTCCCCTCCCTCGCTGTCCATTTCGGCGTAGGTCTGTTTGGCTAGTTTCAGCGCGCGGTTGGCCCGCGGCACCCCGGCATAGATGGCTACATGCTGGAAGGCCTCAAGCACGTCCTCCCGGCTGGCACCGGTTCGGGCGGTGGCGCGGATGTGCATCGGAATTTCGTCAAAATTGCCGGTAGCTGCCAGCAGCGCCAGCGTCAGCATCGAGCGTTCTCGTAAGGAAATCCGATCTGAGGCCCAGACCGTGCCCCAGGCAGCCTCAGAAATCAGCTCCTGAAACGGCTGGTCCAGCGCGGTCTTGGCTGCCTCCGCCCGGTCCACATGAGCATCGCCCAGTACTTGGCGGCGCACCTGCATGCCGCGGGTGTAGCGGTCTTGCGTCATTCCGGCCTCCCTGTTCCGAAACAATATCGCATACCGCAAGTGGTCTGTATAATCTTCAATTAGGCATGAAATGATAACTGTAGAGATATGCGCCTTTCCTCATCCTTGAAGCTGCGCCATTTGGAGGTTTTCGTTGAAGTGGCCCGCAAGATGAGTGTCACCCAGGCGGCGGATGCGCTGGGCATGACCCAGCCCGCAGTCACCCGGGCGCTGCGCGAGCTGGAGGCGGTCTGCGGCAAGCCGCTGGTGGAAAAGCATGGCCGCGGCATCCGGCTCAGCAGCTATGGTGAGTTGTTTCGCGATCACGCCGGCCGCAGCCTGGCGCTGGCCCGTGACGGTGTTGCGCTGCTGCGCGGCCTGGATGAGGCGGAAGGGCCGCTGGTCGCAATTGGCGCCCTGCCAACGGTGGAGGCGGATCTGGTGCCGGACACGTTATCCGGGCTGCGCAACAGCGGTGCGCCGGGGCGCTTCATGGTGATGTCCGGTGATAACCAGTACCTCGTCGACCAGTTGCGCCGGGGCAGCCTGGATCTGGTTGTAGGCCGGATGCCAGCTCCGGAAGCTATGGCTGGGATCGGGTTTGATCCTCTTTATCGCGAGCGTGTGGTTGCAGTTACTGCAAAAAATCATCCGCTGGCCGGAGCCAGTCGCCTGCCATTCTCCGCCTTCGAGGACTACCCGGTGCTGATACCGTCTGAGGGCTCGGTCATCCGGCCGCTGGTGGAGCAGATGTTTCTGGAGCAGGGACTGGAGTTGCCGCGCTATCCGGTAGAAACTGTCTCCTCAGCCTTTGGACGGCGTTTTGTGCTGGAGCATCAGGCGATCTGGATCATCAGTAAGGGTGTGGTGCGGCCGGATCTTGCTGCGGGCACGATGGTGGCCTTGCCCATGGACACCGGCGGCACTGTTGGGCCGGTGGGCCTTTGTGTCCGGCTGGAGCACCAGCTGTCGCCGGCCGCTGCCCGGTTCTGCGAGGCGCTGCGAAGCACTTGCGTAAGGCTGGGGCTGGCCTGAACCGGTACCGGTCTGAGGCAGATTGGCAGAAATTGTTAAAAAAATACACTTTTTGTGTGGTTTTTGATGACGCGGAGCTGAAGTGGAAGTTGAGTGCAGTTCTCGCACACCGCTCATGTTGAGGTTGCCGGGAGGCGTATGTGCATGTTTTTTAGCGATTAAGTGAGCTTTTTTGCCCATCGCAGGCTTATGTGCGGCAATGCAATTCATTAACAACTTTAATCAGTAATTGCAAAACAACCTAAAGGCGTGCATTATAACGATACTTTA
This sequence comes from Leisingera sp. ANG59, assembly GCF_013317235.1. Taxonomy (GTDB): domain Bacteria; phylum Pseudomonadota; class Alphaproteobacteria; order Rhodobacterales; family Rhodobacteraceae; genus Leisingera. The sequence continues at coordinate 318,048 of NZ_WLCM01000004.1, forward strand.
ATATTGAATGTATCACGCGTTGTGTGGGGGTGCGAATGACTGTCCTTTTGAAAATCCGCCGCTTCGGAGCTTTTGGGGTGTTCCACTCGGATGGTGCGGGCGTGCAGCTCGGCGCCAAGCACCAAGCTCTTGTGGCTTTGCTGTCCACCGCCGAGGGCGGAATCCGGACCCGGGCCTTTCTCGAAAAGACATTGTGGTGCCTGGCACAGCCGGAACAGGCCAAGGCCAGCCTGCGTACCGCTCTGTCGACGCTAAGGCGGCACCTTGGGCCGGAAGCGGCCAAGCTGCTTTATGCCAACCGGGAGCGAGTCATTCTGGATCTGACACGGGTGGAGCTGGACACTTGCACGGGCGGAACTGAATTCATGGAAGGCTTTGAATTACCGCATGAGTCCGTGTTTAACGCTTGGCTGCAAGAGGCGCGGGCAGAATTGACCCGCAGGCCTGCAGCCCCCTCAGCGCGAACGGGCACGCCGCCAGGCCGGGTCATTCTGGACGGGCTGTTGCCTTCAATTGCGGTGCTGCCCTTCGCGCACCGGCACCCAGGCCAGTCATCTGCCCCCTTAGGCTCACTGGTGTCAGAGGAACTTTCCCGCTGTCTGTCGCGCAGTTGGGCGTTTTCCGTTACCTCGTATTTGGCGTCGCGCCAGTTTAAGCCTGAAACCGTGCGTCCGGCTGAAGTCTCATCAGTGGCCGGAGCCGATTATCTGGTGTCGGGCGCTGTAACCTGCGGCGGCGACCGGTTTCACGCCGAGATAGATTTGCATGACGCTTTGCGGGAGAAGGTGATCTGGTCGCGCAGTTTCGAAGGCTCACTGGCCAGTCTTATGGAGGGCCGCAGTTCGGTCCTGCGAAACGCCACTTTGCAAATTGGTCAAACTGCTGCCGGAGAGGCCGTGCGGTTGGCGGACTTCAAGCCTCTGCAGGATCTGGAAAGTCATACTCTGCTGATGGCGTCCATTTCCTTGATTCAGGAAATGGACGTGCAGAAGTTCCAGCAGGCTTACAGTATCCTTTCGCACCTGCTGGAACGGGAGCCGGGCCACGCGCTGCCCCTGACCTGGATGGGGTTCTGGCATGTGATGCGGGTTGAACGGGGGTTGTCGCACGACCGCTTGGAAGACAGCCGTCTGGCGAGTCAGCTGGCCGAGGCAGCAATTGAGGCGGCGCCGGGCTTTTCCTTGGCTCATACTCTTAAAGGGTTGATCTTCAGCCATCTCACTTTCCGGTTCGATCAAGCTCTTGATGCCTATGATCTTGCTCTGCGCGACAATCCAAACGAGGCACTGGCACTGCTCCTCAAGGGGGCCACGCTGGCCTATCAGGATATGGCCGACGAGGCAGTGCAGATGACCGACGCTGCGCGGCGGCTGACGCCCTTGGGGCCGCAATGCTATTACTTTGATGCGTTGTCTGCCCTGGCGAATTTGTCAGCGCGTAAATATGGCCGCGCCATTGAATTGGCGGACCGCTCGCTGCAGGCCAAGCGCGCGTTTCCTGTGCCGCTGCGTTCCAAGGCGATTGCGCTGCAGCTGTCGGGCCAGGATCAGGAAGCCCGCCACACGGTCCAAAAGCTGCTTGAGGCAGCTCCGGAATTCTGCCTGTCGCAGTTCCAGCGCGACAACCCGGCCGCAATGAGCCCGGCGGGCCAGGAATGGGCATGTGCCCTGCGGCAGGCAGGAGTGCCGGAATAAGCTCTCCGGAAACCGTTTGCGGCATCACGCCCCACGGTTTGATGCCCCTGCGCGCGCCACGCAAAGCGCGGGGGGCTTCTTGTCCGGGCAGGCAGATCGCTAAAATCCGTAGCAACTTGTGCGGCACTCTCACCCTTTTTTTACGTCTTGCGGCCCTTCTGTAGAGGATATGCGGGTCTCCTGCCCACCGGCTGGGCCCGTGCCGCATGAATTGCCCGGGGCGCGGAATACGGGCGGAAGACTTGGGTGATAGAATGAGTTCGAAGAAAGACCTCTTGGCGAAACGCAGGTTCCGGCCGTTTTCAAGCATTGGTGCCAAGATCACGCTTATCCTGATGGCGATGGGCGGGACCGCCGCGGTCGGAGGCATTCTTGTCACCTTGGTGTTCGCCCAGACAGGCCGCCAGATGGAGGTTCTGACTGGCGAGAAGGTGCCGCAACTGGAGCTCAGCAGCCATATGGTTAATGCCGCAAGCCAGGCCAAAAATGCGATGATTGGCGTCCTGCAGGCGGGCTCGGCTGAGGAGCTGTCCGCGGCGCAGGAGGCTTCTGCGGCAGCGGTATTGATGCTTGAGGGAAGTGTTTCAGAACTTCCGGCAGCGGAGCGGGTGCAGTTCGCACCTGAGGCGGCGGAGGCCTCGGACCGGTTGAACAACCTGATTGCCTCTCGGCAGGCGGCATTCCGGAATCAGGCCTGGATCGACACTCAGACCGCGGATTTGCAAACCCTCAGTCAGGCGGTTCAGGAAAAGCTCGTGCAGGTGGCTGCAGGGGCGCGTGATAGCCTTATGGACGGTGGTGAGGAGACAATCATTCAGGTCGATGAGGTTCTGAATAATTTGGTGGATCAGCAGTTCGGAAGCCTGCAGACACTGCTGGAGGCGCGCGCTGATATCAGTATTCTGTCCGGTGCGGCGCTGGCTTTGGGGCATGTCCGCGATGTGCCGACCAAACGCGCGCTCAAGAAAATGGCAACTGATGCTCTGAAACGTCTTGAACCAGTGCTTGGCCGACTTGAGGAGCTGGGGCTTGATGCATTCCGCGCCAAGAAAGTGACCGAAGCTGTTGATCTGTTCCGCTATACCCTGACAGCCAGCCGCAAAGAGCTGAAGGAAGGCCGCAAGCAGGTGCTGAGCGCCCGCAACGCCAGTGTTCGTCCGTTGACACAGGCGATGGAGCGTATGGTGTTTACTTTGTCCGTGGCTGCTACGCAGGCCAGTGCCGACAACAGAACCGCCATTCAGGGCCTGCTGGACAATCAGGTCGATGTGCTCTTGCGGCTTCTGGAAATCAATGGATGGATCAGCGCCTTCCAGGTTGCCGCGCTGGATATGGCGGCGGCTCAGAGTATCGAGGCGGCCAATGCCGCAGCGGCACCTCTGCAGGAAGCTGCGGCTGCACTGCAGGGTTACACCGGGTTCGGCGATGGAGTTTTTGCGCAAGAGCTGGAGGGCATGATTGCTCTGGCTGATCCTGCCCAGGGCCTGCCGGGATTCAAGGTCGCGTCGCTGGAGGCGGCAGCCGAAGCTGCCAGAGCGTCCGAGGCCACGGTGGAGGCGGTTCTGCAATTTGCCCGCCGCGCAACCGCGCTTGGCAACGGAAGCCAGCAGGAAATCGCCTCGATTGCAAACGGGTTGGCCGCCGATGTGAAGGCGGCACAGCGGCAGCTGCAAATTCTCGCAGCGGTCGCTGCCGGGGTGTTTGTGGCAGCCTTGATCCTGACCCGGATCCTGATTTTACGGCCGTTGGCGGACATCAGCGGCACAACTGAACGCCTGGCTGCGGGCAATCTGCGTCCGGTGCAGGGCTATGAGCGCTCCAGCGATGAAATCCGCCGCATTGCAACGGCCCTTGCCGTGTTCCGTGACGGACTGGTGGAAAAGGCTGAGGTCGAGGCCGCCGCCAATGAGGAGCGCAATGCCAGGCTGGCGGAGCAGACTGCCGCAGTGACTGCCATCGGTGACGGTCTGGAGCGGCTGTCGCAGGGCGATCTGACCTTCCGCATTCGCGAGGAGATGGGCGAGGGGTATGCAAAGCTTCGCGACGATTTCAATTCTGCGCTTGAAAAGCTCGAAGCCTCGGTCCGCAGTCTCAGTGCCAACGGTCAGTCCATTGCCGGCGTCAGCAGCGAAATCTCCGCCGCTTCCCGCGACCTGTCGGAACGCTCCGAACGGACCGCGCAAACCCTGGCTGGCACCGCGGCTGCGGTGAACCAGCTGTCGGTGTCGATTGCCGGTACCGCCCAAGCCTCAGGTGAGGCTTCCTCCTCAGTCGAAGCTGCGCGCCGCAACGCAACTGACAGCATTGAGGTCGTGAAGCGCACATATGGTGCCATGGAGGCGATCAAGGAAAGTTCTGAGAAAATCTCTCGTATCATCGGCATGATTGAAGCGATTGCACAGCAAACGAACCTTCTGGCTTTGAACGCCGGGGTCGAAGCTGCCCGGGCGGGAACTGTTGGCAAGGGCTTTGCAGTGGTGGCTTCCGAAGTTCGAACGCTGGCGCATCGTTCCAAGGAAGCAGCAACCGAGATTGCAGCCCTGGTCGATGAGGCGGGCCAGAATGTTGAACTGGGTGCTGACCTTGTCGAGCAGACCCGTGCAGCTATCGGTGAAATCTCCGAATCCGTTGCTAGTGCCGCCGACCTGATGAAGGCTATTTCGCAGGCATCGTCCGAACAGTCCGGCAGCCTGCAGGAGATCAACTCGGCTATGGCGAACCTGGACGATGCCACCACCCGGAACGCGGGCCTATTCGAGGAGGTGACCTCCTCCAGTCACGGGCTGTCCAAGGAAGCTCAGGCCATGGCAGGCGCGCTGGGCGCATTTCGCACCAATGCAATCGCACCAGAACAGGCTTGGGAAGGCGCAGAGCGGCCTGAGGAGGGGTCTTGGCGGCTGCAGGCCTGACCCAAATATTAAACCGGCCGCCAGCGCGGCGGCTGGCACGCTAAAGTGCAGTTGGGCGCAGCTGTTGATCGAAAGAAAAGAGGCTCCAAAACATTGCCCGGTACTGCTGTTGCTTCACTAATTTTTGAAGATTTGGTGGAGCCTAGCGGGATCGAACCGCTGACCTCCTGCATGCCATGCAGGCGCTCTCCCAGCTGAGCTAAGGCCCCAAACCTGTCCGCTTTCAGTGTCCGTTCCGTTTCCGGTGCGGTCCGTCTTGCGGTGTGAGCGTCGTTTACGGGACGGCGGCGCGGGCTGCAAGCGGAAAAATGCACCGGGTCCGAAATTTTTTACCGCCGGCCAGGGCGGACGGTCCGGGGACGGCGGAACGCGCCCCCGAACCGCTTGAACGGCCTCAGGAATCGTCGTCCGGCGACGACATGTCGGCGATGTCGTCGAGCGAAACGTTGTCATCATCATCGTCATCGTCCAGGACATCATCGCCCAGATCGACATCGACGTCCTCGTCATCTTCCAGGACCACGTCATCCGCGTCCAGGTTCTCTTTGGCTTTCAGGGTGGCCGCGTCTTCGGCATCTGCTTCGATCATCCGGGTCTTGCCGGTATCCAGCTCGACGACCTCGCCCGTGTAGGGGCTGACGATCGGGTCCTTGTTCAGGTCATAAAAGCGCTTGCCAGTGGTGGGGCAGACGCGCTTTACACCCCATTCTTCCTTGGGCATGTGGATCCCCTTGATTTACTGGTGAGTCGTATCGACGATTCCGGTGCCTTGCCATATGAGGGGGGCACTGTCAAAGCCAAAGCCTGGAAAGGGGCGCATGCATGGCCGAACATCTCCTGCCCGGGAACCCGCCAGTGCCGCTGACGCTGCGCCGCTCGGGCCGCGCGCGGCGGATCAGCCTGCGGATCTCTTCGCTGGACGGGCGGGTGACGCTGACCCTGCCCAAGGGGCTGCCGGAGCGCACCGCGCTGGCCTTTGCCGAGGAGAAGGCGGACTGGATCCGGGCCAATCTGGAAAAGCACCCGGATGCCGTCGAGGCCGTCTTTGGCGCGGTGCTGCCGATTGACGGCCAGGACCGGGTGATCGCGCCGGCCCCGGGGCGGCGCATCCAGCTGGAGGCCGGCCGCGTTGCGGTGCCGGGGCCTGCACCGGGACGGCCGCTGCAGCGGTATCTGCGGGAACTGGCGCGCAACCGGCTGGCGGAGGCCTCTGATTTCTACGCCGCCCGGTTGGGTAAAGGCTACAGCCGCCTGACCCTGCGCGACACCCGCTCGCGCTGGGGTTCCTGCACCGCGGACGGCGGGCTGATGTATTCCTGGCGGCTGATCCTGGCGCCGCCTGCGGTGCTGCGCTACGTCGCCGCCCATGAGGTGGCGCATCTGCAGGAAATGAACCACTCGCAGGCGTTCTGGGACACGGTGGAGCACATCCACGGCCGCTGGCAGGACCAGCGCGCCTGGCTGCGCGAAAACGGCGCCAGCTTGCACCGCTACCGTTTCGGCGAATGAAATCAGGACTTTGAGCCGGCGGGCGCGCGGGCTAAGCTGGCTCCAGTTGCAGTTGCCAGTTCCCCGGTTCAGAGGCCGCCCCGTGTCAGACAAGCCGCAAAGACGCCTTGCCGCCATCTTCATGCTGGATGTCTCCGGCTTCAGCCGGATGATGGCCGAGGACGAGGCCGGCACCCTGAACCAGGTGCTGGCGCAGCAGCAGACCCTGATCGCGCCGGCCATCCGCAGCCATGGCGGCCGCATCGTCAAGCTGATGGGCGACGGGGTGCTGGCGCTGTTTCCCAGCGTGATCTCGGCAGTGGAGGCGGCGGCGCACATCCAGGCGGATGCGGCGCGGACCCGCCACCTGCCGCTGCGGATCGGCATCAATCTGGGCGAGGTGCTGATTGCCCAGGGCGATGTCTTCGGCGACGAGGTGAACATCGCCGCCCGGCTGGAGAGCCTGGCGCGCCCCGGCGGCGTGGCGCTGTCGGCGGCGGCTTATGACCAGGTCCGCAACCGCATTCCCTATGATTTCGAGGATTTCGGCCGGCATGAGGTCAAGAACCTTCCCGACCCAGTGCAGGTCTATTTTCTGGGCGAGGAGCTGACCTCGCTGCCCTCCCTGCGCCGCAGCACCCAGCCGCCGAAACTGCCGGAACCTGCACCGCGCCGGGGAATGCGGCCTGCGATGCTGCTGCTGGCGGGCTGCCTGGGTGCGGCCGCCGCCGCGGCCGGGATCTGGGGCTGGCAGCAGGCGGCCCGGCAGGGCAGCGCCGCAGCCCCGGCGGCAGGCCGGCCCGCCGCCTCGGCGTTTGAGGGCAGCCCGGTGATCGCGGTGCTGCCGTTCACCGCAGATGCGCTGCAGCCGGAGACCGCGCGGATGCTGTCGCAGGACGTGACCCGAAGCCTTGCCGCCGCCAGCGATGTCCGCATCGTTGCGCCCGGCAGCAGCCGCGCCGCCGCGGGCTTGCTGCCGGGCGAGGCCGCGGCGCTCCTGGGGGCGGATTTCGTGGTCGCGGGCCATCTGCCCGGCACCCTGCTCGACGGGGTGCGCCTGGAAATCCTCCAGGCGGCTGCAGGCAGCGGCGGCGAGGCCGGGGCAAAGCCGCTCAGCATCCTGCCGCCGCGGCCTCAGGAGGCCGCTGCGCCCCTTGCTCAGCAGCTTGCCGCAAGCATCATCCGCTATTTCGGCAGGCCGCTGCCGGAGCTGGATCTTCCTGACGTGCCCGATGGCGCTTTGCTGCAGCTGTTCACCGCCCGCAGCCTGAGGCAGCACGGCAACCGCGAAGGTGCGGAGCTGGCCCTGCGCCGGGCGCTGCGGATGGCGCCGGACTGGCCGGAGGCGCAGGCGCTGGCGGCGCTTTGGCATCTGGACCTTCTGACCGGCCCGGCGGCTGACCTGCCGCAGCGCGCGGCGGAAGCGGCGGAGATCGCGGCTGGTCTGCCGCCGCAGTCTGCCGTCCTGCAGTTGCGGGCGCTGGCGGCGCAGTTTGCGGGCAGGTCCGATGCGGCGCTGCAATTGGCCGAACAATTGGCAGAGGCCTACCCCAACGATGCCCAGGGGCAGCTTCTGCGTGCCTGGCTGCTGCATCTGGCAGGGCAGGCGGGCGGCGCACAAAACGTGCTGGATCATGTCAGCCGGCTCGACCCGCTGCCGCAGCCGATGGTGCTGACGGTGCAGTCCGCCATCCACCTCGCGGCGGGGCAGGATGCAGAGGCCGCCGCAGCCGCGGCTGAGGCGCTGGCGCTGGAGCCCGCAGCACAGCTGGCCTGGGTGCTGCACTGCGCCAGCCTGGCCGCATTGGGCAGTTTTGACGAGGCCGCCGCCGCCTGCGCCCGACTCAAGGGCGCGCCGCTGACGCTGGATCAGGCGGCGGCGGCCTTTCCCTATTCCGCAGCAGCGCCGCGGCGGGCCTTGCGCACCGGCCTCAGCCTGGCAGGTCTGGCGGGCCGGCCTTGAGAGCGCGCGCAAATGCGCGGTTGACCGCGGCGGGATTTGTGATCACATGACCGGATGAACCAGCCCGTTCGCCCCGCCCAGGAAACCGCCTCCGCTCCGGCCCATGACCGCGTCTACCGGGCGCTGCGCACCCGCATCATGCACGGCGAGATCACCCCCGGCGCCGCCCTGACCCTGCGCGGTATCGGCGGCGAATTCGGCGTCTCGATGACGCCTGCGCGCGAGGCGGTGCGCCGCCTGGCCGCCGAGGGCGCGCTGTTCCTGTCCTCCTCGGGCCGGGTGACCACGCCGGAACTGACAAACGAGCGGATCGAGGAACTGGCCGCCCTGCGCGCGCTGTTGGAGGTGGAACTGGCCAGTCGCGCCCTGCCACGCGCCCACATGGCGCTGATCGACCGGCTGCAGACGATCAATTCCAACGTCGCTGAGATGGTCTCCAAGCGCGATGCAGTGGGCTATATCCGCACCAACTTGGAATTTCATCGCACTCTCTACCTGCGCGCTCAGGCGCCGGCCATGCTGGCGATGGCGGAAACCGTATGGTTGCAGCTTGGTCCCACCATGCGGGCGCTCTATGGCCGGTTGCGCCGCACCGATCCGCCGCAGAACCACCGCCTGATCATCGCCGCGCTCAAGGCGGGGGATGAGCCCGGCCTGCGCCTGGCGGTACGCTCCGACGTGACCCAAGGCTTGCGGCTGCTGGCGGGCTAGGGGTGTATTGAAGCCGGTTCCCATGAAGGGACCGAACTGGTACACTCCAACCCTATGAAAAGCCCTTCAAATCGCCGCCTGGCAGCGATCATGGCTGCGGATGTGGCGGGCTATTCCTGACTGACCGCTGCGGATGAATAAGGCACGGTAGCCGCTCTGCACGCCATCCGAAGCGAAGTGGTCGAGCCGGTCACGGAACAGCACGGCGGCCGCATCGCGAACACCGCGGGCGACAGTTTCCTGATTGAATTCCGCAGTGCCGTTGATGCGCTGCGCGCCGCCCTCAGCATCCAGGACCAGTTGCAGACCCGGAATGCCGGTGTGGCAGCGGACCGTGCCATCCTGCTGCGGATCGGCCTCAACGTCGGGGATGTCATCTCCAACGGCGGCGACATCCTGGGCGACGGCGTCAACGTGGCTGCCCGGCTGGAGGCGCTGGACGAGCCGGGCGGGATCACGGCTTCGCAGGCAGTTGTCAGCTATGCGCGTAAGAGCATTACCGCCGACTGCATCCCAATGGGTCCGCAGATGGCCAGGAATATTCCGGAACCGGTGGAGGTCTTCTGGATCGGCAAGTTCGGAGATACCGCAAAACAGAAAAAGCGTGCCCAGTTCCCGCGCGCCGGGCTGGCTGTGGGGATTGGCGGTCTCGCAGCTGCCGCTGCGGTTTTTTGGATCGCGCCCTGGCAGTCAGACCCGGATCAAGCAATCGCAGCGCGAATGGCCTTTCCGCTGCCGGATCTGCCCTCGGTTGCGGTGCTGCCGCTGGCCGACGCCACCGGCGACAGCGGCAGTGCAATGCTAGCGGATGGATTCTCCGAAGACTTGATCACTGACCTGTCTCGAATTTCTGGCCTGTTCGTGATCTCCGGAAACAGCTCCTTCGCCTATCAGAACCAGCAGATCAGCCCCGCGCAATTTGCCGAGGAAATGGGCGTGAGGTATGTGGTCGACGGCAGCTTGCGCCGCACTGCCACGGCGTTCCGGGTCAACATCCGGCTGACGGATACATCCAGTGGCCGGCTGGTTTGGGCTGACCGGTTTGACGGCCCGCTGCAGGAACTCTTTTCTGTCCAGAACCGTATAGCACCGGATATCGCCAAGGCGCTGGAACTGCGGGTGGATGAGGGAGAGCGCACCGGTATCGAGCAGGTGGACACCGCCACCATTGCCGCGCGCGAGGCGTTTCAGCAGGGCTGGGAGCTCTATGCGCGGTTCAACGAACAGGACAATCTGGCCGCCATTCCGCATTTCGAACAGGCGGTGACGCTGGATCCGGGCTATGGCCGCGCCTGGGCTTTTCTGGCAATGGCACATCTGCGTCCGCATATTTTCCATAACTGGAGCGGTTTTGCAGAACGCGCCGGTGAAATGCATATCTGCCTGTTCTACAAATATTTTCAGGAAGTTGTCCGTCACGACACGCCGCTCAAGCACGTTATCCGGGCGATGGTGCTTTTGAACCTGCATGATTGGGACAGTGCCCGGGGCAGCAGCCAGGGAACTTTTGAAGCGCGCCAGGAGGCCGCCAGGGCCATTGCCCTCCAGCCTAGCGATCCGGAGGCGCATCTGGCCATGGCCTGGGTTTTGATTGCGGCGGGCCAGCCGGAAGAGGGGCTGGCCTTTGTCCAGGCAGCCATGCGGCTCGATCCCAAACATCCCAGCCATTACGTCCTGTTTCAAGCTGCAGCTCACTTCGCGAAGGGGGAGTACGATTTGGCGGCAGACAGGCTGCTGGCAGAGCTGGAGCTCAATCCGCAGGCCAGGGAACTGATGCCAATAGCAGCCTCGGTTCTGGCGCTGAAAGGAGAACAGCGGCAGGCAAGGGCAATGGTGGAGCGCTGGCAGAAAGGCAAGGAAGAGGCTCTCCTGCCGATGGCGGTGGAGCGCCACTTCTTCATCGTGCGATGGATTGGCAATAGCCAGCACTTGAACCGGCGCCTGTCGGACGGGTTGCGGCTTGCGGTCCTGCCGCCGGGGACAACGGTGGCCAGCCTCAGGGCCGGGCTGACGCTGGCAGACGCCAGCTCCCAGCGGCAGGCGGCACGGGCACTGGGCCTGTTCGGCGCCGGTGCAGCGCCCGCGGTGCCGGAACTGATAGAGCTGCTGGACAGCCCCTCCGCTTTTGTGCGCAAAGACGCTGCCAACGCCTTAGGCGGTATCGGTGCTGCCGCAGAAGCGGCACTGCCTGCGCTGGACGCCCTCGCGGGCTCCGGCCTGGCCGGAAAACGCGCGGCCCTGGCTGCGGAGCGGATCCGCAGCAGTCTGGCCGAGGAGGAGCTCTGACGGGGCTCTTCTCCGGTTCAGCTACTTTCGACGCGCTTATAAATGGCACAGGCGGACAGAACAGGTCGGACCTCAGCTATTGCTGAGTTCATTTTCAACAGGGCATCGCAGAGGCCGGTGTGCCGGAGCCTCTTTGTCGCTTGAGGTTGTAGACTGCACCGGACCCTTGAGGGTTAAGTTGTCGCGCTGGACCCGGCGCCGTACCGATCAATTTCAAACAAACGGTACCCGGTCGGCGCTGCAGATCGGGACTGGAAGTGGGCCTTCAAGGAGGCAGACGGGTATCTGTGGATTGCGCATAGCACCGCTCTGAGAGGTCAGGATTGACACAGGCAGATGCAGTTAGAACATAAAGCCGGCAGGGGTAAGGCTCTGATCTGAAATTGGTATTCCAGGGGTGCATGGCTCTGATGTGCAACCTGCATACCCTATGCGATATCGGCATTTCACAGTTTGCGCGCCACGGGCTAGCGTTTGCGGCATAATCACAGGGGAGTATGCCTAATGACGAAATTTGTCAGAAGCCTGGCGGCTGCTGCGGTGGTGGCGATGGCACCGGTTGCCTATGCCGAAACCACCGTGCGGGTTGCCTACGACGCTGACCCGGTCTCGCTGGATCCGCATGAACAGCTGTCCGGCGGCACGCTGCAGCTGTCGCACATGGTCTTTGACCCGCTGGTGCGCTGGACCAAGGACCTGCAGTTCGAACCGCGCCTGGCCGAAAGCTGGGAACAGATCGACGAGACCACCATGCGCTTCAAGCTGCGCAGCGGCGTCACCTTCCACAGCGGCAATGCGCTGACTGCCAAGGATGTCGACTGGACCTTTGACCGTCTGAAGGCAAGCGACGACTTCAAGGCGATCTTCGCACCGTTCACCGATGTCGAAGTCGTTGACGACATGACCTTCGATCTCAAGACCGCGGAGCCCTATCCGCTGGTCCTGCACACCGCGACCTACATCTTCCCGATGGACAGCGCGTTCTACACCGGCACCACCGAGGACGGCAAAGACAAGTCCGAGATCGTCAAGCATGGCGATAGCTTTGCCTCGCGCAACATTTCCGGCACCGGCCCGTTTGTGGTTTCCGAGCGTGAGCAGGGCGTGCGCGTCGTGTTCGACCGCTTCGACGGCTACTGGGACGCTGATGCAGGCAATGTCGACAAGATCGTTCTGACCCCGATCAAGGAAGACCCGACCCGCGTGGCGGCCCTGCTGTCCGGCGACGTGGACTTCATCGCGCCGGTTCCGCCGACCGACCTGAAGCGCGTGGAAGAGGCCGAGGGCGTTGACCTGATCACCATGCCCGGCACCCGTATCATCACCTTCCAGATGAACCAGAACCGCGTCGAAGCCTTCAAGGACGCCCGTGTCCGCCAGGCAATCGACTATGCTGTCAACAACGCAGGCATCGTTGACCGCATCATGCGCGGCTTCGGCACCGTGGGCGCACAGGCCAGCCCGGCCGGCTACCTTGGCTACAACGAAGCCCTGGCTCCGCGCTTCGACCTGGAGAAAGCCAAGGCGCTGATGGCTGAGGCAGGCTATGCCGACGGCTTCTCGATCACCATGATGGCGCCGAACAACCGCTATGTGAACGACGACAAGATCGCCCAGGCGGTGGCTTCGATGCTGGCGCAGATCAACATCAAGGTTGACCTGCAGACCATGCCCAAGGCGCAGTATTGGCCGACCTTCGACGAGCGCGCAGCAGACATGATGATGATCGGCTGGCATGCGGACACCGAAGATTCCGCCAACTTCCACCAGTTCCTGACCGCCTGCCCGGATGAAGCAACCGGCAACGGCCAGTATAACTCGGGCAACTACTGCAACGAGGAAGCCGACGCGCTGATGAATCAGGCCAACGCGGAAACCGATCCGGCCAAGCGTGCGGAAATGCTGCAGAAGCTGGAAGGCATCCTCTATGATGAAGCGGCCTTTATCCCGCTGCACTGGCAGAACCTGGCATGGGGTTCCAAGTCCGGCATGAACTCGGCGGACATCGTGAACGCGCTGAACTTCCCCTACTTCGGTGACCTGGTTGTCGAGACCGGCAGCTAAGCACTGAAAAACCCGGGCCGGTCTCCCCCGGCCGGCCCGGACCTTTTGAATAACAAGCGGCCGCCAAGGCTGCACCTGCAGGATCCGCGCCCCCGCCAGGACGCACAAGCCTGCGCTGTCATTAAACTCTACAAAGGTCAGGACGATGTTTGCCTATCTCGCAAAGCGAGTCATTCAGGCGATTGCCGTGATGTTCGTCATCTCGCTGATTGCCTTTGCCATCCAGGGCAACCTGGGCGACCCGCTGCGCGAGCTGGTCGGGCAGTCGGTCTCGGAAGAAGTACGCCAGCAGCTGCGCGACGAAATGGGGCTGAACGACAGCTTCGTGACGCAATATCTGCGGTTTGCAGGCAATGCGCTGCAGGGCGACCTGGGCACCTCCTATTTCTTCAAGGAGCCGGCGCTGGACGTGATCCTGAAGAAGCTGCCCGCGACGCTGGAGCTGGTGTTCGGCGCCACGCTGATCATCGTCGGCTTTTCGGTGCCGCTGGGTATCTATACCGCGATCAAGCCGGACAGCATCCTGAGCCGCATCATCATGGGCCTGTCGATTGTCGGCATCTCGATCCCGGTGTTCCTGACCGCCATCCTGATGATCTTTGTGTTCTCCGTCGAATACGGCTGGTTCCCCTCCTACGGGCGCGGCGACACCGTGCATGTCTGGGGCTATTGGGAGACCAATTTTGCCACCGCTGACGGCTGGATGCATATCATCCTGCCCTCGATCGCGCTGGCCTCCATCATGCTGCCGTTGTTTGTCCGCCTGATCCGGGCCGAGATGATGGAAGTGCTGCAGTCCGAATACGTCAAATACGCCAAGGCCAAGGGCATCAACCCGTGGCGCATCTACTTTGTGCACGCGCTCAAGAACACGCTGTTACCGGTGATCACTGTGGGTGGTGTGCAGATCGGCACCATGGTCGCCTACACCATCCTGACAGAAACGGTGTTCCAGTGGCCGGGCATGGGCTTCATGTTCCTGGAGGCGGTGAACCGCGTCGATACCCCGCTGATCGTGGCTTACCTGATTGTTGTCGGCTTCATCTTTGTGGTCACCAACACCATCGTCGACCTGATCTATGGCCTGGTGAACCCGACCGTGAATATTGCGAGGATGGGCGCATGAGCACCGAAACGCTGAACCCGAAGTCCGAGCCCTCGCGCTGGTCCAAGATCTGGAACTCCAACATGGGGTACAGCTTCCGCCGCAACCCGGTGGCGGTGTTGAGCATGATCGTGTTCCTGCTGATTGCACTCGCGTCCTTCCTGGCGCCGGTGATCGCGCCTTATGATCCCTATGATCCGGCGCAGATCGACATCATGAACTCGGAATACCCGCCTGCCTGGGTCAGCGGTTCGCTGCCGGAGTTTGTGCTGGGCACCGACGACCAGGGCCGCGACCTTTGGTCCACCATCCTGTACGGGACCCGCCTGTCGCTGCTGATCGGCATTTGCGCTGTGGCACTGCAGGCGTTCCTCGGCATCTCTATCGGCCTGATTGCGGGATATGTCGGCGGTCGTCTCGACAGCTTGCTAATGCGGCTTGCTGACATCCAGCTGTCGTTCTCCACTTTGATGGTGGCGATCATCTTCCTGGCGGTGACGCAAGCGATGTTCGGAACCGACACCTTCAACAAATATGCGGTGGTGTTCCTGATCGCGGTGATCGGGGTGGCGGAATGGCCGCAATATGCCCGGACCGTCCGTGCGACCGTGCTGGCCGAGAAAAAGAAGGAATACGTCGACAGCGCCCGGGTGCTGGGTTTCGGCCCCATGCGGATCATGGTGCGGCATATCCTGCCGAACTCGCTGTCGCCGATCTTTGTGATCTCCACCGTGCAGGTCGCCAACGCGATCATCTCCGAGGCGTCGCTCAGCTTCCTGGGCCTGGGCATGCCGCCGAGCCAGCCGTCACTGGGCTCGCTGATCTCTTCCGGTTTCGACTACATCTTCTCCGGCAGCTGGTGGATCACCGCTATTCCCGGCGTGGTGCTGGTGGTGCTGGTTCTTGTCATCAACCTGCTGGGCGACTGGATGCGCGACGTCCTGAACCCGAAACTCTACAAGGGGTAACGCGATGAGCCTTCTTTCCGTTCGCGACCTCACCGTCAAGTTTGCAATGCGCGACCAGACGGTCACCGCCCTAAACGGCATTTCCTTCGACCTTGCCAAGGGTGAGCGACTGGGCATCGTTGGTGAAAGCGGCGCCGGCAAGTCAATCACCGGCTTCTCGCTGATGAACCTGCTTAGCCGCCCCGGCTACATCGACAGCGGCAAGATCCTGTTCGAGGGCGAGGATGTCGTTCAGATGAACGACAAGCGCCTGCGCAACCTGCGCGGCAACCGGATGGCGATGATCTTTCAGGATCCGATGGTGACGCTGAACCCGGTGCTGACCATCGGCCAGCAGATGATCGAGACGCTGATGGCGCACCGCAAGCTGAGCCGCGAGGAAGCGCGCCAGATCGCTATCGTCAAGCTGCGCGAGGTCTATATCCCGTCGCCGGAGGAGCGTCTGGAGCAATACCCGCACGAGCTGTCGGGCGGCATGCGCCAGCGGATCATCATTGCGATTGCGCTCTTGCTGGACCCGCAGCTGATCATCGCGGATGAGCCGACCACCGCGCTGGACGTGACCATTCAGGCCGACATCATGGAACTGATGCTGGAGCTGTGCCAGTCCAACCAGGTGGGGCTGATCCTGATCACCCACGACCTGGGCGTGGTCAGCCAGATGACCGAGCGCACGCTGGTGATGTATGCCGGCCGCATTATCGAGGCCGGGCGCACCCGCGAGATCATCAACGACCCGCAGCACCCCTATACCCAGGGCCTGATCAACGCGCTGCCGCAGCAGACGGTGCCGGGTCAGCGGCTGAAGCAGATCCCAGGCAATATGCCTGGCCTGGCCAGCATACCCGCTGGCTGCGCCTTCAACCCGCGCTGCAAGTACGCCACCGACCTGTGCCGCAGCCGGGTGCCGGAAATCGTGCAATACGGCGAGGTCGCAGTGGCCTGCCACGAGGTGCAGCGCCTGCACAGCGATGAAGACCGTCAGGAGGCACGGGCATGAGTGACGCAAAGAAAGACCGCCCGCTGCTGGAGATCAAGAACCTGGAGAAGCGGTTCGACCTCGATCACGGTTTTCTGGAGACCCTGAAGTTCAAACAGGGCCGGGTCGTGCGTGAAAGCCGATCGGTCCATGCGGTGAACAACATTTCGCTGGAGGCCCGCAAGGGCGAGGCTCTGTGCGTGGTGGGCGAATCGGGCTGCGGCAAGTCCACCGTAGCGCGGTTGGTGGCGGGCCTGCTGACCCCGACGGCGGGGGAGATCCATTATGGCGGCCAGCGCATCGACAACCTGTCGCGCGGCGCTATGCAGCCGCTGCGCAAGAAGATCCAGATGATCTTCCAGAACCCCTATGCCTCGCTCAACCCGCGCATGACCATCCGGCAGGCGCTGGAGGAGCCGGTGCGCCACCACTATCCCAGCGCCTCGGCGGCGGAGGTGCGCGACAAGGTGACAGAGGTGATGCTGTCGGTGGGCGTCGATCCTAGCTGGGCCAAGCGCTACCCTCATGAGTTTTCCGGCGGCCAGCGCCAGCGGATTGCCATCGCCCGCGCCCTGACGGTGGATCCGGAGTTCATCATTGCTGATGAGCCGATCAGCGCGCTGGACGTGTCCATCCAGGCGCAGGTGCTGAACCTGATGCTGGAAGCCAAGGAAAGCCGCGGCCTCACCTATCTGTTCATCACCCACGATCTGAGCGTGGTGGAGCACTTCGGCACCCGGGTTGCGGTTCTTTACCTCGGGTCGGTTTGCGAGGTTGCGGACACCGCGACATTGTTCTCCAGCCCAAAACACCCCTATACTCGGGCCTTGCTGTCCGCGGTGCCGCAGCTGAAGGACGACCGGCCGAACCATATCCGCCTCAAGGGCGAGATCCCGACGCCGATCAACCTGCCCACAGGCTGCCCGTTCCAAAGCCGCTGCGCCTTTGCGGACGCACGATGCAAGAGTGAAAAGCCCAAGGCCATTCACCAGCCCGACGGCAGCATGGTTGCATGCCATGCCGTCGAAGAAGACAGGCTGGATGCGGTGGCCGCCGGTTAAAACGGGACGCCCAGTTGGATATCATCTGGCTCAAGGATTTCGAGGCTTTGGTCGCGTGCAAGAATTTCTCGCGCGCGGCTGAGGAGCGCAATGTCAGCCAGCCGGCCTTTTCGCGCCGGATTCGCGCGCTGGAGAATGAGATCGGCGTGCGGCTGATCAACCGCGAGACGCTGCCGCTGACACTGACGCCGGCGGGGGAAGTGTTCCTGTCGCAGTCGCGCATCATGCTGCGCACCTACGAGGAGACCATCGAACGCTGCCAGACCATCGACGCAGCGGGCGAAAATGTGATCCGCTTTGCCGCCTCGCAGTCGCTCTACATGACCCACTACAAGGCTTTGATTGCGCCGCTCGCCAGCGAGGGCGGGGTCGACACTGACCTCAATTCCACCTCCTGGGCCGCCGACCAGTTCGTCAGCGCGCTGCAGCAAGGCTATTGCGATGTGATCCTGACCTACTGGCACCCGTCGATGGATTTCCTAGGGCCCTTGGAGGTTGCCAACTTCGAGTATCTGACGCTTTCGACCGACCGTTACGTGCCGGTGTCCCGCACCAGCCCGGACGGCGGCGCCGAGTTTGCCTTCAAACTCGGCAGCAAGGATGCGGTTCCGCTGCTTTCCTATGGTGCTGTCTCGGCGCTGCGCTCAGTGCAGGAGTTTGCCCTGACCCAGCTTTTGCCCGGGCAGAAGGTGTTTGTGGTCAACCAGAACGCGCTGGCCAACAGCGTCAAGGCAATGATCCAGGAAGGCTTCGGCATGGGCTGGCTGCCGCTGAGCCTGTGCCGCGAGGAAATCGCCTCCGGCCGGTTCGCCATTGTCGACGAGCGGCTGGGCACCGATCTTGAAATCCGTCTATACCGCGATCCGCGCAGTACCAAGCAGACGCTGGATGTGCTGTGGAAACAGCTGAAACGCTCAGCGATGAAAGCGGCCTGAGCGCCGGCCCGCCGACAGGCCTGTTTGACGTCCGCAACCAAATAATTCTGCCCCGGAAACAACAAAGGCGCCCGAAGGCGCCTTGTTTTATTGGTCGGAGTGAGAGGATTCGAACCTCCGACCCCTGCCTCCCGAAGACAGTGCTCTACCAGGCTGAGCTACACTCCGACCGTGGAGGGCGAAATAGCCCAGGGCGCGGGGTTTGACAAGGGCGATTTCACAGAAAGATGCGGTTTTCGGGAAATCTTTTTCGCGTCTGCCGGCGCGGTGCTGCCAGCCACGAAAAAGCCCCGCTCAGTTTGCCGGGCGGGGCTATCTTGACTTCTGATTAATAGCTTAAAGTCAGATACTTGCATCCAGCGCAGCCACAACAGCATCGCCCATCTGGCTGGTGGAGACAGGCTCCACGCCTTCGCTGGCCAGCAGGTCCGCAGTACGCACGCCGTCGGCCAGCACCTTCTCGACCGCGGCTTCCAGGCGGTCGGCCTCAGCACCCTGATCGAAGCTGTAGCGCAGCGCCATGGCAAAGCTCAGGATGCAGGCGATCGGGTTCGCCTTGCCCTGGCCCGCGATGTCCGGCGCAGAGCCGTGCACGGGCTCATAAAGCGCCTTGGGTCGGCCGTTGGCCATTGGTGCGCCAAGCGAAGCGGAGGGCAGCATGCCAAGCGAACCGGTCAGCATTGCCGCGCAGTCGGACAGGATGTCGCCGAACAGGTTGTCGGTCAGGATCACATCGAACTGCTTGGGCGCACGGACCAGCTGCATGGCACCGTTGTCGGCGTACATGTGGGACAGCTCGACCTCCGGGTAATCAGCAGACACGCGGGTCACCACCTCGCGCCACAGGATGCCGGATTCCATCACATTGGCCTTCTCCATCGAGCAGACCTTCTTGTTACGGCGCATTGCCAGCTCGAACGCGGAGCGTGCGGCCCGTTCGATCTCGCTTTCGGTGTAACGCTGGGTGTTGATGCCGACGCGCTCGTTGCCTTCCTCGAAGATGCCGCGCGGTTCGCCGAAGTAGACGCCGGAGGTCAGCTCGCGCACGATCATGATGTCGAGGCCCGCGACGATGTCCTTCTTAAGCGAGGAGAAATCGGCCAGTGCATCAAAGCACTGCGCCGGGCGCAGGTTGGAGTAAAGGTCCATCTCCTTACGCAGGCGCAGCAGGCCGCGTTCGGGTTTCACGGAGAAATCCAGGTTGTCATAGGCCGGGCCGCCGACCGCGCCGAGCAACACCGCGTCGACCTCCTGCGCCTTGGCCATGGTCTTATCCGCCAGCGGCTTGCCGTGCTTGTCATATGCGGCGCCGCCGACCAGATCCTCGCTCACATCGAACTGCAGGCCGCGCTTGTCGCCGAACCAGGTGATAATCTTGCGCACCTCGGTCATGACTTCGGGGCCGATCCCGTCACCGGGCAGAATCAGAATCGATGGATTGGGCATGGGGTCCTCCAAAAAACAGCTGGCAAGGGCGTAGCGGGACAGCGGGGCAGGGTCAATAACAGCCCTTGGAAATAAAGGAGAAAGATGAGGATTAGCCCGCGCAACGAAGTTGTGGCGGGTAGGTCAGTCCAGAAGCAAATCCACCCAGACCAAGCGGTGGCGGCTGGCGATTGCCGCCGGGGCGTTATGGCTGTCCGGCCACAACACGCCGCTGCCGGTGACGGTCAGCCCAGAAGAGGGCAGCACATAGTCCACCCGCATACGGCCGGCGCTTTGCCACTCCACGGTGGCAGTACCGCGCTGGGGGCTCCGCGGGCGGGGATCCTGAAGGCGGGGGTCCGCCAGGAGGCTCCCGATGGCTTCCTTGCGGCCCTCACCGTGCCCCGGATCGAGATTGGCATCGCCCGCAATCACAAAGGGAGGTTCGGGTGCAGGCCCAAGAGCGCCGTCCAGCAGCAGTTGCCACAGCCGGACTTCATCGTGGTTGCGTCTGCCATTGCGGTCTTCCGGCCCGTCAAACAGCGGCGGAGTGGAATGAAAAGTCATCACTTTCAGGCGGCTGCCATCCGCCAGTAGCAGCGGGACCAGCCAATGAGCTGTTGCGGGCAGGCGCTGCACGGCTTGCGCTTCGGCGGAGGGGAAGGGGCGGCCGTTCGCGTGTTGCGGCAGCAGGGCACCCGGCAGGTCCTTCCACAGCAGAGAAGAAAAGTCGCGGATGCCGTCATGATCTACTGGCAGCCGGGACAGCAGCGCAATGCCGCCCTGGCCACGGAACCTTCCGTACCCTTGATTGTCGCGCGGTTCGCCGGTTTTACCATTGCCGTCCAGGTCCAGCGGGGCAGGCGGGGGCAGGCCGGAATTGGGTTGCAGCGCAACACGGTAAGGGTAGTCCAGGCCCCTGTCCGCCAGCAGCGCGGCCAATGCTGCCAGCGCCCGGCCTTCGTAGTCCCAGTCGATCCCCTGCAGTGCCAGCACATCCGGCTGCACGGTGGTGATCACCTCCACCACCGCAGCGACCTGCGAATCGCTGCCGCCGGTGATGTCTCGCAGCAGCAAGCCCGGACCGTCACGCGACAATTCGGTGTTGAAAGTCGCAATGCGGAGGGTATCTGTCCAGCCTGTCCCGGTAGCAAGGATCAGGAGAAGACCCGCCGCCAGCTGCCTCATGCGGTTTGCAGGTCCTCATCCGCGCCGAGGCTGGCAGCGCGCCGTTTCAGCGCAATCAGCCCGGCGATGCGCAGCATCGCCATGCCGCGCATGATCATTGAAGCAGGGACCAGCGCCCAGGCGCTGATCATCCAGATCAGCATATGCGGTGATGCCAGAATGCCCGGATCCACGAGGCCGGAGGCAAGTTTGACCGCGGCGGGCAATGCAAAGGGCAGAAGCGCTCCACCGGCAATATTGACGCGGCCGTCGCGTTGCAGGCGCTGCACCACATCGCCGCCGGTTGTGGGATCGAACAGTGGCAGGTTGACCCAGACATTGAAGGCGCCGTTGCCCACCGGCCAGTGGCCGATCCGGATGACCAGCGCAAAGGTGGCGATGGTGGTTGCGGCCACAGCACTGGCAAGCCCGGCTGCGTCACGTGCCATCAGCACAACCGGTTCCGGCATCTGCGGCGGCATCATCAGAACCGTCATCTGCACCGGTGAATAGGCAAAGTCGAGATGCACGCCGAGCCAGCTGCCCAGCTGATGCACCAAAGCGGTCAGCCCAGTTGGCGCCACCGGGTGTGCTGCCAGCAGGCTGAGCGTGCCGACGGTGGCACCGGCAGCCGCAAAGCGCATCCGGTTGATTGGCGGAGCGTTTCGGAATTCAACGAAACTGGGGAAATGGGAGGCATATTCGCTGAAGGCCAGGGCACATCCCAATAGTGCAATAAACAGGATGATTTCCGGTGACTCGGTGGCCGACGCCGGCAGAATCAGCGTCGGCATCGCAAACAGCATGGCCACCAGTAAGCCGCGGAACGCCGCGCCCGTGATACGTGCAAACACGTCTTTCATTCCCTTCAAACCAGCGCGGGCGTTTTTTGCCTCTTGCGTCCGGATTTGAAGCCCCCCGGTAGAGTGGGCCGGGGTGCTCTGCCTCATTTTTGCCCCATTGTGCCCGGCTGGCGGCTTTTCGCTCAAGGGGGCGCGGTAAATACGAGGCCACTTTCCGCGCCGCACTGGTGCGGGATTGCATCAGGGTTTCGGTTCAATTTGAGGGTATTGGCCGCGCGACTACTATATGCTGTGTGTGCACGTGGATGACGCACAACGTCCTTATCGATGCGCAATTGCGGCGGAAATGGGGCGCGAATCTGGCGGGGCAAAAAGAAAACCGCCCCGGGCAGGGCGGTTCTCGGTATTACAGCGGTCGGCCGGGATCAGACCCAGGGGCGTTCCTGCGCGGCCTTGGTCTCAAAGGTCTTGATCGAGTCGGCCTTTTCCAAAGTCAGGCCGATGTCGTCCAACCCGTTCAGCAGGCAGTGCTTCTTGAAGGGGTCCACGTCGAACTTGATGACTTCGCCGTCCGAGGTGGTGATCTCCTGCGCTTCCAGGTCCACGGTCATGCGGGCGTTCTCGCCCTTCTCCGCGTCCGCCATCAGGATGTCGACGTGCTCCTGCGGCAGCACGATCGGCAGGATGCCGTTCTTGAAGCTGTTGTTGAAGAAGATGTCCGCGAATGAGGTCGACACGATGCACTTGATGCCGAAATCGGCAATCGCCCAAGGCGCGTGCTCCCGGCTGGAGCCGCAGCCGAAGTTGTCACCGGCCACCAGGATCTCAGCGTTTCGGTACTGCGGCTTGTTCAGCACGAAATCCTCGATCTCGGTGCCGTCGCGGTTGTAACGCATCTCGTCGAACAGGTTCTTGCCGAAACCGGTGCGCTGAATGGACTTCAGGAACACCTTCGGGATGATCATGTCGGTGTCGATGTTGACCAGCGGCATCGGTGCGGCAACGCCTTGGATCTTTGTGAACTTTTCCATGCTTCTGGCTCCTTACATCAGCTCGCGCACGTCGGTCAGCTTGCCGGTCAGGGCAGCGGCGGCAGCCATGGCAGGGGACACCAGGTGGGTGCGGCCCTTATAGCCCTGGCGGCCTTCGAAGTTCCTGTTCGAGGTTGCGGCGCAACGCTCGCCCGGGGCCAGCTGGTCGGGGTTCATCGCCAGGCACATGGAGCAGCCCGCAAGGCGCCATTCGAAACCGGCGGCCTCAAAGATCTCGGCCAGGCCTTCTTCCTCGGCCTGGGCGCGGACCAGGCCGGAGCCCGGAACGATCATGGCGCGCATGCCGTCCTTGATCTTCTTGCCTTTCACCACTTCCGCCACGGCGCGCAGGTCCTCGATGCGGCCGTTGGTGCAGGAGCCGATGAACACGGTGTCGATCTCGATGTCGGTCAGCTTCTGGCCGGGGGTGAGGCCCATGTACTCGATCGAGCGGCGGGCCGCCTCGACCTTGCCGCCGGTGAAGTCCTCGGGGTTCGGCACCACGCCGGTGATCGGCAGCACGTCCTCGGGCGAGGTGCCCCAGGTCACGACCGGCTCGATGTCCTCGCCCTTCAGGGTGACGACCTTGTCGAAATGGGCGCCTTCGTCGGTGTAAAGCGTCTTCCACCAGTTCAGAGCGGCTTCCCACTGGGCGCCTTTCGGAGCGTGCGGGCGGCCTTTGACATATTCAAAGGTGGTCTCGTCCGGTGCGATGAGGCCGGCGCGGGCGCCGCCTTCGATCGCCATGTTGCAGACGGTCATGCGGCCTTCCATCGACAGATCGCGGATCGCTTCGCCGCAGTATTCGATGACATAGCCGGTGCCGCCGGCGGTGCCGGTCTCACCGATCACGGCGAGGGTGATGTCCTTGGCGGTGACGCCCGGCTTCAGCTTGCCGGTGATCTCCACCTTCATGTTCTTGGACTTCTTCTGGATCAGCGTCTGGGTGGCCAGCACGTGCTCCACCTCGGAGGTGCCAATGCCATGCGCCAGCGCGCCGAAGGCGCCGTGGGTGGCGGTGTGGCTGTCGCCGCAGACCACGGTCATGCCGGGCAGGGTCCAGCCCTGTTCGGGGCCGACGATGTGCACGATGCCCTGGCGGATGTCATCCACCGGGTAGTAATGCACGCCGAATTCCTTGGCGTTCTTGTCGAGCGCCTCGACCTGGATGCGGCTTTCCTCGTTCTCGATGCCTTTGGCGCGGTCCAGGGTGGTCGGCACGTTGTGGTCCGGCACCGCGATGGTCTTTTCCGGGGCGTGCACCTTGCGGCCGGCCATGCGCAGGCCCTCGAAGGCCTGCGGGCTGGTCACTTCGTGGACCAGGTGGCGGTCGATATAGAGCAGGCAGGTGCCGTCCTCTGCTTCATGCGCAACATGCGCATCCCAGATCTTGTCATAGAGTGTCTTGGGGGACATGGGTCCTCTCCCGTGATGTATTGGGTATGCTGGCTTTGGGCTGGGCAACGGCCTTATAGGCGCGCCAGGACCGTGCGGGCGGCGCCAAAGAACCGTTCGCGCAGCCGTGCGCGGTCTTGCAGTTCGATCTTTTGCGCCAATACGAGGGTCATGGCTGTCAGATACATCCCGGCGGGCCGGCAATCAAGATTCGTTCTAAGGGCGGAAAGGAATGCTCCAACCCGCCCAGCCTGCGCGGCACCGGGCGTGCACCCCCTGTGCACCCCCAGTGCACCGGCAGGCGCCCTTTCCAGCCGGTTGGAGTGCCGGGCGGGAAGGCTCTTTCCTTGATCCGGGCGCCGCCGGGCGGCAGACTGAGAAAAAAGAGGGGCGCGCGATGGAGCCGGAAGAGCAGACACCACCCAGAGACGCGATCGCGGAAAGCACCGCCGAAGCACTGGAGCTTGGCCAGCAGCTGTGGGAACTGGCGGCGGAGGGCATTGAGCTTTTGCTAAGGCCCTGGAATGCCTATCAGGCGGGGATCGTGCTGGCTGTTTTTGTGCTTGCCACCCTGATCGCGCGGCCGCTGAAAAGCGCTTTTCACGACTGGTTGCGTGCACGGGAGGGCTGGCCGCGCTGGCGGATACGGACCGGGCTGGTGGTACATAAGCGGATCCGGGGCATTCTGTTTGTACTGCTTATCTGGATGGTTGTCCTGATCATGCAGGAGATGACCTGGCCCAGCCGTTCGCGGCTGCTGACGGTCATCGCCAACCTGTCGCTGGCCTGGCTGATCGTTTCCTTTGCCACCAGGCTGGTCGGCAACCCGCTGCTGCGCAATCTGGTGAAATACGGCGCCTGGATCTGGATCACCCTGCGTATTCTCGGCATCACCGAAGATGCGGTGCATTTGATGGACGGGGTCGCCATCAGTTTCGGCGATCTGAGGATCTCGCTGTTCCTGGTAGTGCAGGCGGTGGTGATTTTGGGGGTGATGCTGACGCTGGCGCGGGTCATTTCCTCGGTGGCGGCGAACCGGATCCGCGCCAATTCCGACATCTCCCCCTCGATGCAGGTGCTGGCGGCCAAGCTGGCGCAAATCCTGCTGTTCGGCGGCGCCTTCTTTATCGGGCTGAAAGCGATCGGTATCGACCTCACTGGTCTTGCGGTGTTGTCGGGCGCCATCGGCGTCGGTCTCGGGTTCGGCCTGCAGAAGGTGGTGTCGAACCTGGTGTCGGGGCTGATCATCCTGTTGGACAAATCGATCAAGCCGGGGGATGTGATCTCGCTGGGGGACACATTCGGCTGGATCAATTCGCTGGGCGCGCGCTATGTCTCCGTCGTGACCCGCGACGGGCGGGAATACCTGATCCCGAACGAGGATCTGATCACAACCCAAGTGGTGAACTGGTCGCATTCCGACAATTATGTGCGCCTGGACCTGCATTTTGGCACCGGCTATGGCGACGATCCTCACAAGGTCCGCACGATCGCGATTGAGGCCGCCTGCGGCGTCAAGCGGGTGCTGCAGTACGGCAGCAAGAAACCGGTCTGCCACATCACCGGCTTTGGCGACAGCAGCGTTGATTACGTGCTGCGGTTCTGGATCGATGACCCCACTGGCGGCCTCACCAACATCCGCGGCAATGTCTATCTGGCACTGTGGGATGCGTTCCAGGCAGAGGGCATTTCGATCCCGTTCCCGCAGCGCGAGGTGCGGATGCTGAACGACCCGCTGCCGGTGAGGGTTGCACCCGGGGACAATGACGGATAAAGCACAGGGCTTGCATCGCCGGGGGCGGGTTTCATTGAAAATTTACCCACTGGTTGCTACATTATTAACAGGCCCGGCGCCGGGGCTTGGCGGCGCGTTGCAAGGAGGACTATGTCCTGTCACCCGTACCTCAAGCGGCGGATGCCGCTGTTAATGGGGCAGCCGTGATGGCCGCCCAGTCCCAGCCCACCAGCGAACAGCTGCTGGAGCGGATTCTCTCCTCACTCAGCGATGACAAAGCCGAAGATGTTGTGCAGATCGACCTGCGCGGCAAGACTTCGATCGGCGACTACATGGTGCTGGCTTCCGGCCGCTCCACCCGCCAGGTCGCGGCGATGGCGGAAAAGCTGACCGACCGGCTCAAGCAGGAGTACCGGATCACTTGCAAGGTCGAAGGCAAGGATGCCGGTGACTGGGTGCTGATCGACTCCGGTGATGTGATCGTCCATATCTTCCGCCCGGAAGTGCGCGAGTTCTACCAGCTCGAGAAGATGTGGATGCCCGGAGGCACCGCGGCAGCACCGGCAGCCGAGGGCTGATCCAGGGCTGATTTGATGCAGGCCCGCGCATGGGTGCGGGCCGGAATGCTTCAGGCCCGGCGAAATCAGGACTGTCATGCGTCTGCATATCATTGCGGCCGGGCGTCTGCGCTCAGGACCGGAAAAATCCCTCATCGACGATTACCTGACCCGGTTCGACCGGACCGGCCGCGCGCTGGGCCTTGGGCCTGCGCGGGTGGTGGAGATCGAGGACAAGAAAAATGCAGGCATGGCGGCGGAGGCCGCACTGCTGCGCAAGGCGCTGCCCAAGGGCGCAGTGGTCTGCACCCTGGATGAGCGCGGCAAGGTAATCTCCTCCCCGGATTTCGCGGATAAGCTGGCAGGCTGGCGCGACAGTGGCCGCCAGGATCTGGCGCTGATCATCGGCGGCGCGGACGGCATTGATCCCTCTTTGCGTGCCGAGGCCGATTTCTCGATCTCCTTCGGCAAGATGGTCTGGCCGCATATGCTGGTGCGGGTGATGCTGGCGGAGCAGATCTACCGCGCCGCAACGATTCTGGCAGGCAGCCCGTATCACCGGGTGTGAATGCGCTTTAAGGCGCATGCTTGCGGCGCGAGTATTTTGGGCAAGATGAAAGTCAGGGCAGGGGGAGAATGTATGTTTCTTCGCCCCAGCCATCCACTATGCAGCGCGCCTGGATTTGCACCTGCGTTGTGCCGTTCGGCACCTGCACGCCGCTCAGGGAGCGGGTGAAGGGCTGTTCGTGTTCGTGCGGATGTGCCAGCACGCGCAGTCCCAGCTCGTTTCCGTTCATGTCCAGCACCCGCCAGCCGTCGGCGTAATGCTCCCATCCGGTGTCGGGATGGGAGAGGGTGACGCTGACGGTCCAGCTGCCGCCGGATTGGCGGGCGGTGGCGTTCTCGATCACCGGCTCGTCGGCAAAGGCGGGCAGGGGGGCAGCACTGAACGTGCAGATTAGAAGCAAATGTCTCATGCCCGCACCATAGCTTTGCGGGCGGAGCGGCAGTTTCACGAAACCGTGTCCCCTTTGCTTTCCGGCGGGATGCGCAGCAGGATCCGGCGGGAGTGCGAGACGAATTCCCGCCGGTACAGCACCGCCACGGTGATCAGCGCCGCCCCGCCCAGCGGCAGGGCGCCAGCCAGCCAGGCCACCGCGGCCAGGGCGAAATAGGTCGACCGCATGCCGCGGTTGAAACTGCGCGCGGCGGTGATGCTGATCTCAGCCGCCTGCGCGGCGCGGGGATAGGCGAGGTCATCAGTGGGATCATTCGGCACTGCCGCCATCAGCACCGCGCAATAACCGAACAGGCGGTGCGCCCAAACGAATTTCAGAAACGCATTGGACAACAGCAGCAGCACCACCAGGATCTTGACCTCCCAGACAAAGGCGGGGGCGCTGTCCTGGATCAGGTCCTCGGCCACCCCCGCCAGCTGCTCGGTATTGCCGATCAGGGCCAGCCCGCCGCCGATGGCAATCATCGCGGCAGAGGCAAAGAAAGCGGTCGCTTGACGCAGATTGCCCGCCAGCTGCGCGTCGAAGATCCGCGGGTCGCGCTCCACCATCCGCTTCATCCAGTCGCGCCTGAAATCCTCCATCAGAAGGGAGACAGAGAGCCGTCCGGCGGGCGGGTTCTCGATCCGCCAGCCGATCCACAGCCAGCCTGCGATCAGCAGGGCCAGCGCGGCGAGGTCAAGGAGGGAAAACTGCTGAAGGCGGGTGGTCCAGATCATGGGCTGACCCTAGCGCGGCAATCCATCCCTTGCCAGATGTGTAAAATTGGTAATATTATCTTACCAAAGAGGAGGCCAAAATGGAAATGCCATCCCCAAACCCCGCCATTCTGGCCCGCAAGGGGCGGCTTGCTGAGCGGCTCTTGGCCGTGCTGCCTGCGGATGCAGTGATTCAGGACGAGGCGGAAACCCGCGCCTATGAGTGCGATGCGCTGACCGCCTACAAGTGCCCGCCTTTGATGGTAGTGCTGCCGCGAAGCACGCAGGAGGTTTCGGAGGTGCTGCGCATCTGCCACGAGGAAGGCGTGCCGGTGGTGCCGCGCGGGGCGGGCACCTCGCTGGCAGGCGGGGCGCTGCCGACCGCGGATTGCGTGATCCTGGGCGTGGCGCGGATGAACGAGGTGCTGGAGACCGATTTGGAGAACCGGATCATCCGGGTCCAGACCGGCCGCACTAATCTCAGCGTTTCCGGGGCGGTGGAGGAAGAAGAATTCTTCTACGCCCCCGACCCCTCTTCGCAGCTGGCCTGCGCCATCGCGGGCAATATCGCGATGAACTCCGGCGGGGCGCATTGCCTGAAATACGGAGTGACCACCAACAACCTGCTGGGTGCGACCATGGTGATGATGGATGGCACCGTGGTGGAGATCGGCGGCGCGCATCTGGATGCGGGCGGGCTGGATCTGCTGGGCGTCATTTGCGGCAGCGAAGGGCAGTTGGGGGTAGTGACCGAAGCGACCCTGCGCATCCTGCGCAAGCCTGAGGGAGCCCGCCCGGTGCTGATCGGCTTTGACAGCAATGAGGTGGCCGGCGCCTGTGTTTCGGGTATCATCAAGGCGGGCGTCTTGCCGGTGGCCATTGAATTCATGGACCGCCCCTGCATCAAGGCCTGCGAGGCCTTTGCCAAGGCAGGCTATCCGATGTGCGAGGCACTGCTGATCATAGAGGTCGAGGGCAGCGAATCCGAGATCGGCCACCAGTTGGGGCTGATCACGGAGATCGCCCGCTCTCATAACCCGGTGGAGCTGCGCGAGGCCGGCGATACCGATGAGGCCGCCCGCATCTGGCTGGGCCGCAAGTCGGCCTTTGGCGCCATGGGGCAGATCAACGATTACATGTGCCTGGATGGCACCATTCCGGTGTCCTCGCTGCCCTTTGTGCTGCGCCGCATCGGCGAGATGAGCAAGGAGTTCGGGCTGGATGTGGCCAATGTCTTTCACGCCGGCGACGGCAACATGCATCCGCTGATCCTGTTTGACGCCAACAAACCCGGCGACCTGGAAACCTGCGAGGCCTTCGGCGCCGAAATCCTGAAGCTGTGTGTCGAGGCTGGCGGCTGCCTGACCGGCGAGCATGGCGTGGGGATCGAGAAGCGCGATCTGATGCTGCATCAGTACACTGAGGCGGATCTGGAGGCGCAGTTGAAGGTCAAGGACGTGTTTGACCCCAAGTGGCTGCTCAATCCGGCCAAGGTATTTCCGCTGTCGGTGACCGCAAGCCGCCGGACCCTCAAGCTGGCTGCCGAGTGATGGGGGCTTTGCCCCCAAACCCCCAGAATGTTTGGACAAAGAAGAAGATGATGACACCAGGGAGCGAGGCGGAACTGGCCGAAGCCGTTGCAGGCGCAAGCGGGCCATTCAGCATTCAGGGCGGCGGCACCCGCGGGCTGGCGGTGGAAGGCGAGGTCCTGAGCAGCCGCGGACTGTCCGGGGTTGAGCTTTATGAGCCTGGTGCGCTGACGCTGGTGGTGAAGGCAGGCACGCCGGTTGCCGAGGTGGAGGCGCTGCTGGCCGCGCAAAAACAGCGGCTGGCGTTCGAGCCGATGGACCACCGCGGGCTGCTGGGCACAGATGGGGAGCCAACCATTGGCGGGGTGATCGCGGCAAATGTCTCTGGCCCCCGGCGCATCCAGGCGGGCGCCGCGCGGGATCACCTTCTGGGCGTGCGGTTCGTGGACGGTTCCGGCCAGGTGGTGAAGAACGGCGGCCGGGTGATGAAGAACGTGACCGGCTATGATCTGGTGAAGCTGATGTGCGGCGCCCATGGCACCCTGGGGGTGCTGACGGAAGTGTCGCTGAAAGTGCTGCCGCGGGCGGAGGCTTCTGCCACCGTGACTGTGACCGGTGTCGATCTGCCCGGAGCGGTCCGGATGATGTCGGCGGCCTTGGGCTCCCCTTATGATGTCACCGGCGCGGCCTATGACGCCGGCACCTATCAGGCGCATGTCCGGGTGGAGGGGTTTCAGGACTCCGCCGCCTACCGCAGCGCCAAGCTGGTGGAGTTGCTGTCGCCTTTCGGGCTGGCGGAGGTGCAGGAGGATGCCGGAGACCTGTGGCAGGGTATCCGCGATGTATCGGCCTTCCACGAGCGGGCGGGAGATGTCTGGCGGATTTCGGTGAAGCCTTCGGATGCGGCGGATCTGGCCCCGCGGCTGGAGGCGGAGGCGCTGCAATTCGACTGGGGCGGCGGGCTGATCTGGGCGCTGGTGCCAGAGGGCACAGACCTGCGCGCCCGTATCAACGTGCCGGGCCATGCCACGCTGGTGCGGGCCGCGCAGGGCACCCGTGCGCGGCTCGGCGTGTTCCAGCCGCAGCCCGGTCCCCTGGCAGCAATCTCAGCGGGGCTGCGATGCCAGTTCGACCCGCGCGGCATTCTCAATCCGGGACTGATGGGGTAACACATGCAGACCACATTCACCGAAGAACAGCTGCGGGACCCCGGCACCAAACGCGCCAATGATATCCTGCGGTCCTGCGTGCATTGCGGCTTTTGCACCGCGACTTGCCCGACTTACCAGGTGCTGGGCGATGAGCTCGACAGCCCGCGCGGCCGGATCTACCTGATCAAGGACATGCTGGAGAACGAACGGGTGCCGGACGCCAAGACGGTCAAGCATATTGACCGCTGCCTGTCGTGCCTGGCCTGTATGACCACTTGTCCCTCGGGCGTGCATTACATGCATCTCGTGGATCATGCCCGCGCCTATATCGAAAAGCACTATGACCGCCCGTGGAGCGACCGCGCGCTGCGCTGGCTGCTGGCGCGGATCCTGCCCTATCCGGGCCGGTTCCGGCTGGCGCTGTTGGGGGCCAAGCTGGCGAAGCCATTCAAGGGGTTGCTGCCGGATCCCCGGCTGCGCGCGATGCTGGATATGGCGCCCGCCACCATCCCGCCGGTCAGCCGCAATGACGACCCGCAGAGCTTTGCGCCGAAGGCGCCACGCAAGAAGCGTGTGGCGCTGATGACCGGCTGCGCGCAGAAGGCGCTAAATACCGATATCAACGACGCCACCATCCGCCTGCTCACCCGGCTGGGCTGTGAGGTGGTGGTGGCCAAGGGCGCGGGCTGCTGCGGCGCGCTGACCCATCACATGGGGCGCGAAGAAGAGAGCCATACCGCCGCGGCGAAGAATATTCGCGCCTGGACGGCAGAGATGGACGGGCAGGGGCTGGATGCCATTGTCATCAACACCTCCGGCTGCGGCACCACGGTCAAGGATTACGGGCATATGTTCCGCAATGATCCGCTGGCGGCGGATGCTGCGCGGATCTCAGGAATTGCCATGGATGTCTCCGAATTACTGATGCAGCTGGAGCTGGCGGAGGGCGAGGACAAGGGGCTGACGGTGGCCTATCACGCCGCCTGCTCGCTGCAGCACGGGCAGCAGATCAAGGCCCACCCCAAAACACTGCTGAAGCGTGCCGGCTTCAAGGTGGTGGAGCCTGCCGACAGCCATTTGTGCTGCGGCTCGGCGGGCACCTACAACCTGATGCAGCCGGAAATCTCCGCCGAGTTGAAGGCGCGCAAGGTGAAAACGATGGAGGCGAAACAACCTGATCTGATTGCCGCGGGCAACATTGGCTGCATGATGCAGATCGGCTCCGGCACTGAATTGCCCATCGTGCATACGGTGGAACTGCTGGATTGGGCCACCGGCGGCCCGCCGCCGCCTGCGCTGACTGCGTTAGGCACACGTGCGCCGGAGGTGCCTATCCTGCGTTAAAGCCGCCACTGGAAAGAATGGGGCTGCAATCACCGTCTGCTTGCCGTAATTTTGCCTGAACAGACAAATAATCTCCCAGCCGGTGGATAAGAGGAGACCCATGTGAGGCAGTGGATTCTTGCGGTTGCAGCACTGCTGCTGCCAGCCGCGGCGATGGCGCAGGACAGCCGTTTGCAGCGAATGGAGACGCTGGATGCGGGCCGCAAGTGGGAAGCTGTCGGGCGGCTCGATGTGAATGGCGAGGGGTTCTGCACCGGCGCGCTGATCGCCCCGGACCTGGTTTTAACCGCCGCGCACTGCCTCTATGACAGCCGCACCAAGGCGCCGATCGACCCCGTCACCATTGAATTCCTGGCCGGCTGGCGCAATGGCCGCGCCTCGGCTTATCGAAGCGTGCGCCGGGCTGTGCAGCATCCGTCCTATGTTTACGACGGTGAATTGTCGACGGACCGGGTGCGCAACGACATTGCTCTGCTGCAATTGCAGCGTCCGATCCGCAACACGACTGTCACCCCCTTTGAAACCGAGGAGCGCCCGCGCAAAGGGGCAAAAATTGGGGTTGTCTCTTATGCCCATGACCGCTCGGAGGCGCCTTCGTTGCAGGAGGTCTGTGCGGTGATGGCCCGCCAGCAGGGCGTGCTGGTGATGTCCTGCGACGTGGACTTCGGCTCTTCCGGCGCACCGGTGTTTTCTTTTGAGAATAGCATCCCGAGGATTGTTTCGGTGATCTCCGCCAAGGCGGAAGTGCGCGGCGAACAGGTGTCTCTGGGATCTGCCCTGGCCGAGGAACTGACTTTGCTGCAGGCGCAGCTGACCGGCGTGAACACAGGCGGGCAGATGCCGCCGGGTGTGGGCCGGGTGAAAGCGGGCGAACGTTCCGGTTCCTTTGGTGCGAAGTTCATCAAGCAATGATCTGGCGGGCGCTGTTACTGGGAGCTGCCGTGCTGGCCTATGCCGCGAGCGCAATGGCACAGGGAACCGGCCTGCGCCGCCTGACCGATCGGGATGACCTGTTCGGCTGGGAAGCTGTCGGACGGCTTGAGCTGAACGGTCAAGGCTATTGCACCGGTACGCTGATTGCGCCGGAACTGGTGCTGACGGCGGCCCACTGCGTTTACGACAAAAACAACGGCTTGCGCCCGGCAGGTCAGATCAGGTTCCGCGCCGGGCTGCGTGACGGGGTTGCGGTTGCCGACCGCCAGGCGCTGCAGATCGCAGCCCACCCCGGTTATGATCCGCGCCGCCGCCTGAATATGGAGAACATCCGCCATGATGTGGCGCTGATCCGCTTGGCGGAGCCAATTCCCAGCAGCCAGGCGGCTGCCTTTGCGCTGCATTCGGGCAAGGAATACGGCAGCGGTATTTCTGTGACCTCCTATGGCCAGGGCCGGGCTGAAGCGCTGTCGCGCCAGCGGGAATGCAACCTGATGGGAGAGCACAAGGGCGTGCTGATGATCGACTGCAATGTCACCTTTGGCTCCTCAGGGGCGCCGGTGTTCTCGCAGGCCGGCGGGCGCGGGCGGATTTTGGCGCTGGTTTCGGGCGGCGGTAATTTCCAGGGCGAGAAGGTCGCCTTCGGAATGAAGCTGCCTGAACGGGTGGCCGAGCTGAAGGCGCAGCTGCGCCGCAATCCAGTGGCTTTGCCGGACCGGCGGATCAAGCGGATCCGCGTCGGCAGCGGCACCTCTGCAGGCGGTGCAAAATTTGTCAGCGTCGGTGACTGAAAAACCTCTTGAAGCCGCATTTTCCGCTTCCTATCTCAGGATTATCCGGGCAGCCGCTGATTGGGGTCCGGAGCAAAACCAGCCTGTCCCTGCGGGGAGGGCACCCTGAAATCGCTCATCAATGAGGATGGAAAATGCGTACTTTTGATTTTGCACCGCTGCACCGTGCCACCATCGGCTTTGACCAGATCGCCAGCCTGATGGACCGCGCCCTGAGCGCCGACGCCGCCCAGTCCAGCTACCCGCCCTACAACATCGAGAAGACCGACGCCGACAGCTACCGTATCTCAATCGCTGTTGCGGGTTTCTCTGACGAGGACCTGAACGTCGAAGTGAAGGAAAACGCGCTGGTCGTGTCCGCCAAGAAAGCAGAAGACGGCGACGGCCGCACCTTCCTGCACCGCGGTATTGCCACCCGCGCATTCGAACGCCGTTTCACCCTGGCCGACCACGTCCATGTGACCGGGGCCAGCCATGAAAACGGCATGCTGCATATCGACCTGCACCGCGAGGTGCCGGAGGCGCTGAAACCGCGCCGGATCGAAATCTCCTCCTCCCGCCCGAGCCGCCCGGAGATCGAGGCCAAAGCGGTCAACTGATCCACTGGACAACGGTTCGTGCGCACGAAGCCCCCTGGTTCTGCCAGGGGGCTTTTTTGTCACGGGAGCTTATCAATAACGGCAGGAACCGACGTCGGATGGGGGTACTTTAGCAGGTTTTGCTTAGTTCTTGAGAAGACGTTTTTGGCGCTGTTTTTGGCGCAAACGCACATATCTTATTCATAGAAGCGCATGTAACCATTGGGCGACTTTCACATTTTGTTATCAAGTCTAGGAGAAGTGCGTGGACCCTCGGGATGTCGAAATCGTCAACGGAAGCTTCGCGAGTATTTTTTCTCAGAAAGCTGCGCTTGCCGATCATTTTTATAAGCATCTGTTTATAGAGTTGCCGCACGTACAGCCTTTGTTTGGAGGTGAACTAGCGAAACAAAAGGAGATGTTTTCAATTATGCTTGCCGCAGCAGTGAGGAGCATTTCGGACGAGCGTGATCTCGGTAAGCTATGTGAAGGCTTGAAATCATCTCACGCGGCCTATGGTCTCGGAAGCATGGAAGCTGCGAAGGCGTCGAAATCTCTGATGCAAGCTTTTAAGGATGTCTTGGGCAGCGAATTTGACAAGGAGCTCGAAGGCGCTTGGGAAAGGACCATCGCCCGGTTAATTCAGGCGATGGTCTAGAGGTCTAATCAGACCGACATGCAGATGTATTTCATCTCCAGATAGTCCTCGATGCCGTGGTGGCTGCCTTCGCGGCCCAGGCCGGACTGCTTGACGCCGCCGAACGGCGCCACCTCGGTGGAGATGATGCCGGTGTTGACCCCGACGATCCCGTATTCCAGCGCCTCGGCCACCTTGTACACGCGGCTGAGGTCCTTGGCGTAGAAATAGGACGCCAGGCCGAAGATGGTGTCATTGGCCATTGCGATCACCTCGTCCTCGTCCTCGAACTTGAACAGAGGGGCGAGGGGGCCGAAGGTCTCATCGGTGGCAAAGGCCATCTCCTGGGTCGCGCCCTTGACGATGGTCGGCTGGAAGAAGCTGCCGCCCAGCTCCGACGGGTTGCCACCCAGGATCACTTCGCCGCCTTTCGAGGTCGCATCGGCAATATGCTCCTGCACCTTCTCGACCGCTTCCTTGTTGATCAGCGGGCCGAAGTGGATGCCGTCCTTGAGGCCGTCGCCGACGTTCATCTTCTCCACTGCAGCTTTCAGCTTCTCCGCAAAGGCATCGTAGACGCCAGCCTGCACATAGATGCGGTTGGCGCAGACACAGGTCTGGCCGTTGTTGCGGAACTTGCACATGATGGCACCTTCGACGGCGGCATCCAGATCAGCGTCGTCAAACACGATGAAGGGCGCGTTGCCGCCCAGCTCCATCGAGCACTTCATGACAGTGTCCGCGGCCTGGCGCAGCAGGATGCGGCCGACCTCGGTGGAGCCGGTGAAGGTCAGCTTGCGCACCGCGTCGTTCTCGCAGAATTCCTTGCCGATGTCGGAGGCGCGCGAGGACGGCACCACGCTGAACACGCCCGCCGGGATGCCGGCGCGGTCTGCCAGCACCGCCAGCACGATCGCCGACAGCGGGGTCTCCGCCGCGGGGCGGGCGACAAAGGCGCAGCCCGCGGCCAGCGCCGGGCCGGCCTTGCGGGTGATCATCGCGTTGGGGAAGTTCCAGGGGGTGATCGAGGCAGCAACGCCGATCGGCTGCTTCAGCACGGTAATGCGCTTGTCGCGCTGATGACCGGGGATGGTTTCGCCGTAGATCCGCTTGGCCTCTTCCGCAAAGAACTCAATGAAGGAGGCGCCATAGGCGATCTCGCCGCGGGATTCCGCCAGCGGCTTGCCCATCTCGGCGGTCAGGATCACCGCCAGGTCTTCCTGGTTCTCCATCATCAGGTCGTACCACTTGCGCATCGCATTGGCGCGTTCCTTGCCGGTCCACTTGGCCCAGTCCTTTTGCGCGGCATGAGCCTGGGCGATGGCGCCCGCCACCTGCGCGCGGCTGGTGTCGGCCACTTGGGCGATCACGTCGCCGCGGGCGGGGTTGCTGACGTCAAACGTGCCTTCGCCATCGGTAAACTGGCCGCCGATGTAGGCGCGGGTTTCCAGCAGGCTGGGGTCATTGAGCAGGGATTTCAGGTCTGTGGTTGCGTCGAGCATTGCGGGCCTCCCGGGTGTTCTGTTGCTGGAATGGAAATCAGCTGCGCATTGATATGTCCAGAAGGATTGATGAGTCCAGAATTTGATCAAATTTCCGGCAAAGAATTTTGGGTCAAGCAATTTGACATGTGCTGTGCCAGACTGTCTGGTAGCCGCAAAGAATAAGAACAGGGGAGATTGGGCATGGAATTGGATGATGCCTATGCCAACGGGGCCTATATCGAGAATGCAGACAAGTACCCGCCGCGCTGGGCGGCCTCGGCAGAGGATTTCCGCAACAGCCTGCACGAGCGAGCCCGGCTGGACATCCCCTATGGCGAGGGGGAACGGCAGAGATTCGACCTGTTCCTGCCTGAAGCCCCCCCTAAGGGCCTGTTTGTCTTTGTCCACGGCGGCTACTGGCTGGCCTTTGACAAGAGCTCCTGGTCGCACTTGGCCCGTGGCGCGCTGGCGCATGGCTGGGCGGTGGCGATGCCGTCTTATGACTTGTGCCCGGACGTGCGGATTGCCGATATCACCCGTCAGATCGCGGCCGCTGTGACGCGGATTGCAGAGGAAGTTGACGGTCCGATTTCCTTGGCGGGCCATTCTGCGGGCGGCCATCTCGTGGCGCGGATGCTGGACAGGGCGCTGCTGCCGCCTGAGGTGGGCGAGCGGATCAAGACGGTGATCCCGATCTCTCCGCTGGCGGATCTGCTGCCTTTGCTGCGCACCTCGATGAATCAGAAATTCAAAATGGATTCCGCAGCCGCCGTGGCAGAAAGCCCGGTGGAGATGCAGGACCGTTACCCGGCGGAGGTCACCGTCTGGGTCGGCGGCGAGGAGCGCCCGGCGTTTCTGGATCAGGCGATCTGGCTGGTGGAGGCCTGGGGTGCGGATCATGTGATTGCCTTCGGCAAGCACCATTTCAACGTGATCGATCCGCTTGCGGATCCGGACAGCGATCTGGTGGCGCTGATCGTGAATTGAGCACGGCGGCGGTGGGCGGAATCGCCCACCCTATGGGGCGTAAAAAACTTCTTGCCAGAATCCGCTTTCCGCCGCATCTTCCGGCTTAAGGGCCAGGCGATGGCGTCGCCGCATGGAATACATGCCAGCCCCCACATTCCAAAACTGTCCTGAACGCCGGGACCTTTCTTGTAAGAAGGAAGGGTCTGATATGACTGCACGTCCTGAAATGTACCGTTTTCACAATGGTGAGAAGGCGCCGCTGCAATTTGCTGTCTCCGAGTATGAGGCGCGGATCGCGGGCCTGCGCAAGATCTTGGCCGAGACCGGGGTGAGCGCCGCGGTCTTCACCTCGATGCACAACATCTCCTACTACTCGGGCTTCACCTATTGCGCCTTCGGGCGTCCCTACGGCCTGGTGGTGACTGCCTCCGAGGCCGTGACCATCTCGGCCGGCATTGACGCGGGCCAGCCCTGGCGCCGCTCGTTCTGCGACAACATCACCTACACCGACTGGCAGCGCGACAATTTCTGGCGTGCGATCAAGTCTGTAAGCGGCGAAGGAGTTGTGGTTGGCTACGAAAGCGACCACCTGACCCTGCTGCAGAAGGGCAAGCTGGAAGCCTTCCTGGCGCCGTCCAGGCTGGTTGACCTCTACGAGCCGACCATGCGCCAGCGGATGGGAAAATCCGCAGCCGAGCTGGACATGATCCGGGCCGGGGCCGCGGTGGCTGACGTGGGCGGCTTTGCGATCCGCGATGCGGTCAAGGAAGGCGCGCGGGAGATCGACGTGGCGATGGCCGGCCGTGATGCGATGGAGCTGGAGATTGCCAAGCGCTTCCCCGATGCCGAGTACCGCGATACCTGGGTCTGGTTCCAGTCCGGCATCAACACTGACGGCGCCCACAACCCGGTGACGGGCCGCCGACTGGAGCGCGGCGACATCCTGTCCTTGAATACTTTTCCAATGATTTCAGGGTACTACACGGCTCTGGAACGCACCATGTTCGTGAAGGAAGTGGATACTGAGTCCCTGCGCATCTGGGAGGCCAATGTGGCGGCCCATGAGCTGGGTATTTCGCTGTTGAAGCCGGGTGCGAGCTGTGCGGAAATCACCCACAAGATCAACGCCTTCTTTGAAGAGCGGGATCTGCTGCAGTACCGCACCTTCGGCTATGGCCATTCGTTCGGCGTCTTGTCGCATTACTATGGCCGCGAGGCGGGCCTTGAGCTGCGCGAGGACATCGACACGGTGCTGGAGCCGGGCATGGTGATCTCGATGGAGCCGATGCTGACCATCGCCGACGGCCAGCCGGCGGCCGGCGGCTACCGCGAGCATGACATCCTGATCATCCACGAAGACGGCAACGAGAACATCACCAAGTACCCCTACGGGCCGGAGTTCAACGTCGTCGGCTGAGGCAGGATGAACACGAAAATTCAGGGGGTGCCATGCGTGCACCCCCTGTGCACCGGGCAGGCGCCCCGCGGGTTCGAAGCTAGTGAAAGGCTTGGCCTAGGGGATGAGCATTCGGGGCCTCTGACGGCGGGCGAACCGGGGCTTGCGGAGCCGCCGCGCCAGGGCCGAGCAGCTGGCGGTGCGCGATCCACCCCCGGGTCATCCACAGGGCGGCGGCGGCAGGCTCCTCTGCAGCCTGCAGCAGGTCTTGTACTGACAGGCTCAGCCGGGCAGCGTCGTGCTGGGCGGTCACTCTCAGGCGGTCGCCGGCCTTTGCCGTTTCCGGATGGTCCAGCAGGAAGGCAGTGCGCCCCCAGTGGCCGCCGGAGTGCAGCCCGTTCGCCACCTGTATGCCGGGGGCCAGATCCATTTCAAAGCTGACCAGCACCGCGTGGATGCTGCCTGCCGCGGTGCAGGCGAGTTCCGTTGTGCTACGCGCCGGATTGATGTCCGGCCGGGTGAAGTCAAACGCGAACAGTTCTGTTACCGGGCCCAGGGGGCGCAGTCCGCAGGCTTCGAAATCGTTTGGGGTAAGCTGCGCGACGCGCGCAAAGCGGTGAAAGGCGCTGAGGTCGAAGCCCTCAGCCTGCTGCGGGCGCCAGAGGTCCAGCAGCTGGCGGCTTTCTACCGGCTGGGCCAACAGCGTTCCTTGTTCCGGGATCGCGCGCGCGTCTGGCTTGGCAAGCGCGGCCATGGCATGGGTGAGTGTGGCAAGCGCGCCTTCGCCGAGGAGAACGGTGTCAACGATTTCCGAGATCACCACATCTGCCCGCTCCGGAATATCCTCGCCCACCACAATGTCATGCGACCACTTCGGGATCACCGTGATGCGGTCGCTCAGGCCGTTGTCCGCGATCACTTGCGTCGCGGCCTGGGCGATCAACGGCTGCTGCTCGCAGGTGTAGACATGTTTTGCACCGGCGCGCGCCGCCAGCATGGCCGTCAAACCGGCGCCGCAGCCGATGTCCAGAACCACGTCGCCGGGCTTGACCTTGGCCTCGAGGGCCCTGGCGTAGGCGCTGTTACGCGCTGTGTCCGCGAGCATCGGAAAATGCCAGCGCGGAACAAATGTCTGGTGGAGCCGTTCCTGCAAGACCTGTGCTTCGTGGTGGCGGGGATCGATGCTGAGAGCTTCGGCGAGGAGCCGTGCGGTCCGGATGCCGCCATCGGTCAGGGGTTCGGACTTTGCGGACTGGAGGAGTCTTTCCGCGTCCCGGGAACTGTGATGGCAGGATTCTCGAGCCGGATCAGGTGTTTGTCGTTCAAGCAACTTTTATTTTTCCTCATTTGAAGCAAATGCCGTTGAATGGCATAATCGTCTTGGGCATCTAACAAATGGTGAAGGAGGCGCGCGGTTTGCGCGAATGTCCTGTCATCGCGTCCGGCCGGTGCCGCTGCCCCAGCGGCTGGCGGCTTCCGGACGGCTTTTCACCAGACGGAACGAGGGCTGATCCCGCACTGCAGGCACGACCGTTGCACCGCGGCGGGTCTTGGGGCATATGTGCGCCACGGCATAGCCTGCCCGGATGTTACCCTCTTGCCGTGGCGCACACACACGCCCCGCGAGGAAGGAAAGAGCCACCGCCATGTATGACGCCCCGGAAAAGAAGAAATCCGAATTTGCGCTGATCCAGCTGATGCCGAACCTGATGACCATCGGCGCCATTTGCGCCGGGCTGTCGGCGATCCGCTCGGCCGTTTTCGGCAATTACGCACTAGCGGTCATGCTGATCCTGCTGGCGGCGGTTCTGGACGGGCTGGACGGGCGTCTGGCGCGGGCGCTGCGCAGCGTCAGCAAGATGGGGGCGGAGCTGGACTCGCTGGCCGATTTCCTGAACTTCGGCGTGGCGACGCCGCTGGTGATTTACCTGTGGGCGCTGCAGGACATGCGCGGCATCGGCTGGATCTCGGTGCTGGTGTTCTCGGTCTGCTGCGTGGTGCGGCTGGCGCGGTTCAATGTTTCTGCCAAGTCAGAGGAAGACGCGCCGAAGCTGCGCAAGGGGTACTTCGAGGGCATCCCTTCGCCTGCCGGGGCGCTGCTGGCGATGCTGCCGATGTTTGCCTCCTTTGCCTATGGCAGCCGCGAACCGGTGCTGCATGAGCTGCTGATTTGTCTCACCATGGTGCTGGTTGGGCTGGCAATGATCAGCCACATCCCGACCTGGTCGCCGAAAGCAGTTAAAATTTCACGTGAGAATGTTAAGTACTTGCTTGTGGGCTTTGCCTTCATGGCTGCGGCATTACTGACCTATGCATGGACCGTGCTGGTTGTGCTATGCCTCGGCTACCTTGCGATGGTGATTTGGGGGCTGGTTTCCAAGCCAAAGGGCTAGCCCAATACGTCCGGGGAGGGACGAATTGGATATCAAAGCAGTTGAGGAATCATACGCGCGCTGGGCGCCGGTGTATGACAGGACATTCGGCGCAGTGACGCGCTCTGGCCGCCGCAGGGCGACCCGTTACATCAATTCCCGCGAGGGCAAGGTTCTGGAGGTCGGGGTCGGCACCGGGCTGTCGCTGCAGCATTACGCGCCGCATCTGCAGGTGACCGGCATCGATTTCAGCCACGACATGCTGAAGAAGGCGCGAGGCAAGGTTCAGGAGCAGGGGCTGAAACAGGTCGAGGCGCTGCGGCAGATGGATGCCCGGCAGCTGGATTTCCCGGACAATTCCTTCGACACGGTGGCGGCGATGCATGTGCTGTCGGTGGTGCCGGACCCGGAGAAGGTGATGCATGAGATTGCGCGGGTGCTGAAACCCGGCGGCAAGCTGGTGGTCACCAACCATTTCAAGAGCGGCAAGGGGGTGCGGGCGTCGCTGGAGAAGCTCTCAGCCCCCCTGGCCAATGTGATTGGCTGGCATTCCGATTTCGCGCTGGAAACGGTGCTGCAGGAGGACCGGCTGCAGGTTGAGGTGCAGGAGGCCATTCCGCCCTTCGGGATGATGACATTCCTGGTGCTGGGCAAGCAGCAGACCATGTGAAACAGCCAGTTTCCGCACTGCGGCCCCGGGGGATCCTCCGGGGCTTTTCTTTGTGCGGCCTGTCTGCAACAGTGCATTTGAAACGGGTGGAATTGCACCGCCCCAGGGGATGTAAAATCCATTTACATCCCCATATCAGGATCAGGTATTTGACAGGGAAGGAGCGGATGCGATGAGTGTGTCCCAATTTGAGAAAATGGTGGCGGACAGCCAGGAAAAGGTGCGCGAGTCGCAGTCCAGGATCGAGGCGCTGACCTCGCGCATCGAGGCGGCGCGCAGCAAGATCGAGGCGGGCGAGGATGCCAGTATCGACATTGAAAACGCCACCCTGGAAGACGTGCACGCGCACACCGAGGTGATGAACGCCAACATCGCCGAGCTGATCATGGGGCTGGATGATGTGACTGCGGCGTTCTCCAAGGATTTCGACGAGATGCGCAACAAGACCGGCTGGGAGAGCTTTGTCGGCTTCTTCAGCCGCGGCAAGTCGGACTTGATGCGCCAGGAGCGGATGCGCACCGCCAATATCGACGACAAGCTGCAGGATCTGATTGCCAAGTCGGATGTGATTGTGAAGCTGCTGGAGGGCCAGCTGGCCACCCTGGAAGAACAGCGCGAGAAGGTGCAGGTGAACCTGTCCGCAACGCTGGACGACCGCGAGTTCACGGTGCAGGAGCTGGAGGGGGTGCGCGCTGAGATCGTGGCGCTGGATCCGCAGATCATCGAGCTGGAGAACAAGATTTCGGTCGAGCAGGACGCGGCGGCGCGCACCAAGCTGGAGACCGAGCTGGCCGACATCAACGCCAAATACAACGCGCTGGTGCAGGAGGAGCAGGTGAAGCTTGCCAAGTCCCAGACGCTGGAGCGCTATATCGAGAAGGGCAAGACCTGGGTCGACAGCCTGCAGAACCAGGCGGCGACGCAGATGGTGCTGATCAACAAGCTGCAGACAGACACCCAGCAGCGGGTGGTGCTGTATGACGCGCTGACCAAATCGCTGAAGACCGCGCAGCAGCAGGATGTGGCGCATCGGATCAACGAGATCGGCGTGCAGACCGACAAGGAAGCTCAGACCGCGATGGCGGCGATCGGCACGGCGACCAACCAGAAGATGGCCGACATGCTGGAAGCGCATGAAGGCAACATGGTGTTCGCCCGCGACGTGCTGGAGAAGAAGGCCAAGGCGGATGAACGCTTTGCCCGCCGGTTTGCGGCGATCGTCGAGAAGCACGACAAGAACCTGTATGGGGGGTGAGGTTTCATACCGGCGGCCCGTCTCTCTGCTTAAATGGGCTCTGGGAATTGCGGGTCTTGCTATCGTATTCCCCCTGACCTCCTCAGCACTTTTTCAGTTTGAGATGGAATGGGTAAGAAAGATTGGAGCGGGGTTTGGCTTAGCGGCTTATTTTGTAAGTTTCTTGATGCTGGGACTTTCAGCTTTGCTTGCCGCTTGGTCCGTCGCTTGGCTGGGGCTTACCTTCGTTCTCAATCGTGCCGAAAGTCAGAAGGACTGACTTCGGTCACGAAAACTGACTGATTACCTTTTCCGTTAGTGCAACAAAGAAAAGATTGATGGAAACAGCTAGAGTTGAGTTCGCACGAAACACAGGACGGCTCCCGGCCGCGGGTGGGGGCGTAGCGCCCGCCCGGGGGGGCGGCCGGGCGCTGTCCGTGCCGCAAGCGGCACGTCCGGGAAGGGGAAATGTATGACCGATCCCTCCCGCGACCACGCAGGCCTCAGCGATACCTTCGCCTCGCGCCGGTATTTCAAGAAGTTCGAGACCATCATCCGGCATCTGACCCGGGTAGCGGCGGCGATGCAGGCGGAGGGGCGGCTGTCGAAATCCGATGTGAAGGTGCTGACCGCCTACCTGATGCGGCTGAACTTCACCTTCCGTGCGCTGAGCATGAAGTACCTGATGGCCGGCCGCGACACGGGCCGCTTCTTCGGCAGCCTGGCGATGGACAAGCGCGACAGCGGCTTTCCGGTCGCGGCAGAGCTGATGACCATGGCCAATGACGCCCAGCAGGCGGAGCGGCACCTGTCCAATATGGCCAGCGAGGAACAGCTAAAGGACGATAT
Source organism: Leisingera sp. ANG59 (assembly GCF_013317235.1). GTDB lineage: Bacteria > Pseudomonadota > Alphaproteobacteria > Rhodobacterales > Rhodobacteraceae > Leisingera. Next base: position 361,975 of record NZ_WLCM01000004.1, read on the forward strand.
GGTGCGCACCATCATCTCGGACCGGGCGGTGCCGTCGAAGCTGCAATTCGCGCTGTCGCAGCGGCTGTATTATCAGGAGCTCTTGAAGGGGCAGCTGTTCTGGACCCAGAACGATCCGGTCTGCGAATGGCTGGAAAACATCGGCGAGCGGCGGCGGCGCTTTCTGCTGCACTGGGCGGCCTATGACAGCCAGGTGAACCTGCCGGTGATCTACCTGATGGAGCTGGAGGACAGCGGCAAGGTGGCGCTGCCCAAGGATGAGCGCCGCTGGCCGGAGGTGCAGGCGCATCTGATGGCGCAGGCGCTGGCGGGGCTGAAACTGGTGACCATTGCCAAGGGGTTTGACGAGGATTTTGACGACCTCCACCCCAAGCATCTGCGCCGCTTTCATGTGGGGCCGATGTATTCCTCTGCCTATACCGAGCAGTCCGGGCCGCTGCACCGGGTGCTGGAGGAGGCGGAGGCGCCCGCGGGCCAGGACTGGGCGCTGGCCTGGACGCTGGAGGAGCTGGAAAGCGAAGACGTGCGAGAGGAGCGCGCGGGCTGGTTCGGCACCGTGGAGCGGGAGGTCTTTGCGCTTGATCCCTTTGGCGGGTGGGGCGCGGATACCGGTGCAACCCGGACCCAGCGCGCCATCATCCTGCCGCAGCGCCCGTTTCAGGTGCTGGCAGAGCTGGATCCGCCGGGGTTTGGAGATGTGCAGAAGTTCGTGGTGAGCGAGGCAGGGCAGGTGCTGCGGTATTAACACTTGTGCGTGTTGTGCGTGGGGGAGCCTCCGGCAGGAGTATTTTGGCAAAGAAGAAGTTTGTACTTGGTGGAGGTTAAATGCGGATTGCGGGCATACTGTCGCTGCTGGCTTTGACAGCAGGTTGCAGCGGGTACTTGGCTCAGGACTTGGATGAGTTCAAAGCGGAGACTTTAAGCCGCTACCCCGCAGGAAGCAGTGTCGAAGACCTGCAGCGTGGACTTAGTGGGCGCGGTTTCAAAGAAAGTGGCTCTGCTTTCAAATCAGCACCGCACCGGCCCAAGCCTTTGTCGCATTGCATGCGGAAGAGGCTGGCTTATGGCTTCTGGGCGGGAGGAAGCCGCTTGGTGTGCTACCGTGCCGAAACAGGGAAAATTGAAGAAATTGAGATTTATCAGTTGGTCGCGGGCCTCTGAAGGAGAAAGAGATGAGCATTTCAGGCAATCAGATGGAGCTGCGGGAAGAAGACATCCGCAAGCACTACGACGCGGCGGCAGCGATGCTGGAGGGGTTCGACCACACCCCGCGCATCGCCAAGCCGCAGGCGGAGGGCAAGGCGCCGGAGCGCTCGCCCGGGATTGCCCGCACGCGGCGGTTCCGCTCCACCACGCCGGGGCTGGTGACGCGCTCCACCGCGCGGCCCGAAGGGGTGCATCTGATTGCCCGCATCGAGGCGGCGGATGAGGATGATCCGCTGACCTCGCCCCTTCAGGCGACCTTGCAGCACGCCTTGCGCCGGGCGCTGGCGGTTTCGCTGGCGATGGGGGAGGCTTATGCGGATGTGTCCGGCCTCGCGGATCTGAAGCGGGCCAATCTGGCCGGGTCGCTGGATGCCGCGCGCAAGGGGGAGTTCACCGAACTGCTGGCGGCGGAGGCGCTGATTGCGGCGCATGTGTTTGCCAATGCCGCGGCTTATCTGCTGGCGCCGCATGGGTCCGAGGCGCAGGCCGAGGTGGGCGAGGCGGAGGAGCTGCTGACCGACAACGCGCCGCTGGCCTTGCACGGGGCGCTGTGGGAGCTGGACCAGAAGCTGGCGCTGCATGCGCCCGATGATGCGCATCTGATTGCGGCCACTGCGGCCTATGCCGAGCAGCTGATGGAGAAGGCGGCCTTGCGGGCCCAGAACGCACCGCGGCTGGAGGCGTTCACCGCGGCTTCTTGGCGGGTGGAGGCGGATGACCTGACCATCAATGGCTTTGAACCGGCGGCCAAGGCGAAGTCCACCACCCTGACGATGGCGTTCAAGAAACCGCATGAGGTGGTGGGCAACCATATCGCCAAATATCAGGCGATGCGGCTGGCCAAGATGCTGATGGCCTATGATTTCGACCGCCGCCTGAACCCCTTTGCCGAGATGGGCGGCTTCATCTTCACCTTCATGGGGGACGGTAAGCCGGGGACCGGCAAGACGACGCTCATTCAGATGATGGCGGGGCTGATCCACGACTATTGCCAGAACGCGGGCTATGCCTTCCGCTATCAGAACTTCGGCATCGACAATATCGACAGCTACCAGGGCAAGTCGGGGCAGAATGCCAAATCGTTCATCCAGAACGTGATCGACCCGGGCGTGATCGGCTTTGGCACCATCGACGACATCGACCAGATTGCGGGCAAGCGCGGCGACCGCCAGTCCTCGGCGGGCCAGCAGGAGGTGACGGCGGTGTTCATGGAGGCCTTTGCCGGCGCCAATACGGTGGTGCGCGGCAACTGCACCTTTGGCATGTTCTCCAACTACCCGGAGAATGTGGACGACGCGCTGCGCCAGCGGGCCGGGGCGCGCTTCCTGGTGGACGGGCCGCAGACGCGGGAGGATTACATCGACATCCTGACGCTGCTCATGGGCAAGAATCACAGCATTCCGTTGGGCGAGCACGATCTTTATGGCGCGCAGGAGATCAAGAAGGCGGTCGCGCGGTCGTTCGAGGCGCACAACCGCCCGCAGGAGCCGGGGCTGGCGGAGGTTTTTGGCCGGGTGCAGGATCAGATCGGCGAGCTGGATGATCTGGCCAAGCTTGGCACCTATCTGAAGGCGATCCAGGCAGCGGATGAGCGGTTCACCGGCCGCGCCATCAAGAACATCACCGATGCGGTCAAGGTCCGGGCGATGGATTTCGAGCTGCCGGATGAATGGATGGAGAACCCGGAACTGTTCCTGTTCAAGGACTACGAGACCAAATCCGCGATGATTGCCGAGCTGCGGGTGCCGATCACGGTCGACATGGTGGTGCAGGAGATCAACCGCTACGCCGACAGCGAGTTCCGCTATGCCGACAAGTCGGATGAGGTGGCGATTGAAAACATGGTGCGCGACTTCGGCCGCCAGGAAGAGGCGAAGAGGCGGTATCTGGAGGGGCAGGGGTGATGGCACTGCTGACCCGCTGGTGGATTTGGATGATCGTGCTGCCTTTTGCGGCCGGAACGATGCTGTTCTTTTTGGTCACTCGCCAAGGCCTGCCTGAAGACGCCATGTTCTATGCGGCTTGGGGGCAAAGCGTTGGAGCGTTTCTGCCAATTGGTGTCTTCTGTGGACTGCTTGCTTTGGTAGCGCGCTATGTTCTGCGGAAGAAGGAGGGCCGCTGACGTGAGCGTGTCGCGCAACATGAGGGCAGTGCCTGTCCGCGGGCGGAAGCGGAGCGCCCGCCCAGGGGGGCGGACGGGCGCTGCCCGAGCCGCAAGCGCCTCGGGCGGAGAGGTTGTACGCCGGTGTTCAATATGGGAGCGCAGCTTCCGTATTGCGGAAAGGAGGACTGCATGAAACGCCTCATCCAGCATGGCCTGATGTTCGGCAATCTCTTCCATGTGGCCTCGCCCGCGCTGGTGGAGCGCTATAACCGCGCGCTGAAGCATCTGACCGGCAAGACTACGGCTCTGACGGATTTCCACGTCGATATCTCAGGATTTTCGCCCGAAATAGGCGATGAGCTGGGGGATGATCACTATCTGAACCATGCGGGGGTGAACCGGCAATTCATTCTCTTGAGCACCGAGCAGAAGCGCTGCCCGCTGCTTCACGTGAAATTCTCCACCAGCCGCGACATTCTGCGCCGGTTCATCGAGGTCAACGAACGCCAGCTGTTTGCGCTGACCGCGACGGATGCTGTTGCCGGCGAGCTGGTGAATTCGGTGTTTGAGGTGTCCTCACCCGCGAAACTGTTCGACATCCGGCAGGTGCGGATCGAGGCGGATACCACCCGCGGCACACTGCGCCATGCGGACCACCTCGCGGAGCTGGTGGAGCGGTTCAAGACCGGGGAAGATGCCTGGTTCGATGACGCTCTGATTGCTGAGATGATCGCGACCGCGGAACAGACCGGCGATGTGACCCGCAATCCGGTGCATCTGGAGCATGAGGTCTTTGAGCAGGGCAGTTTCTGGACCGCGCATTTCGGCGGGCTGTACCTGTTTCAGGACGTGGAGCATCCCGCGGTGATTGCCAGCGGGGCAAAGCCCGAGGGCGTGCCGCTGCGCCATGTTTTTGATCTGTCCCAGAGAAATGCGATTGCCAAGTTCCTGGAGCTGAACGGGCTGGCAGAGCCGGTGATCCGGGCGCGCGGCGTCGATGGCGCGGCGATCCTGCGGCAGAAGATGGGGTTCCTGGCGGTGTCCGTGCTGACAGAAAAGGGCCGAGAGCTGACCGGCCTGTCACGGTCCGACCTGCGGCGGATGGCAGCGCGCCATGCGGATGAGCTGCCGGTGGAGTTCGAGGGGCTGGCGGCGCTGGTGCGCTGGGCCGAGGGCGGCGGCAAATGGCCGAAGATCACCTCGGACCATCCGGCCTATTTCTATTCCTTGCGGGCGTCGGACACGCCCTGCCGCGATCTGGTCAACATGCTGCTGGCGGAGCTGTGCCCGCATGATTTCCGGCAGTTGTTCATCTGCCACAAGGAGGAGTTTTACCGCCAGTACCGCGGCTGGCCGGAGACCAAGAAGGCCTATGCCGCGGAGTTCCTGGCGCGGGAGTATGCGGTGGACAAGGCCGGCGCGCGCGAAGCGCTGTTCGGGCACGAGCCGGATATGGAGGGGCGGATGCCAAGTCTGCCACGGATGCAGCGCAAGGGGATAGTTGAGCGGGTCGGCCCCTGGGGTGCTGTGAACCGGGTGAGGGGGCGATAGGATGGAGCGCTTTAAGAAGTATCATTCTTCCCAAGCCGCTTGCGGCTGGGTTCACGCCCGTCGCGCCCCCGTCATGCCGGAGGCGTGCTTTCAGCACGACGGTGGGCGTGAAACGCTCACCTTCGGGACGGGGCGCGAACCTGTGTTGGATGTGAAAACCCAGGAGCAACAGTGATGTTCGGTTTTATCCGCCTCGTCCTTATCCTGCTGGTGATCCTGACCGTGGTCTACGCCGCGGTGTCGCTCTATTCGCGCGAGATGCGGCGGCTGAAGCTCAAGCGGCGCTGGAAAGAGAAGGGGTTGACCGGCGACCGTGCGGCCTTCATCCAGCGGGGGCTGAAACAATACGACAACTCGTTCCGGCGCAAGCTGATCCTTCTGGTCTATATCATCCCGCTGGGGGCGCTGGCGCTCCTGATCTACGTCATTAACTTCATGTGAGGTCCACCCCCATGCGTTTCATCAAATGGGCTTTCCTGATTTCCTTCTGGGTGCTGTTCGGCGCCTTCCTGCACTACACGCTTCCGCAGTACGACGTGGTGCGGATCGTCAACACCTACGAGGAACGGCAGGAGCTGAACGACTGGACGCGGGTTTTCTGGTCCAAGCCTGACGACCAGTCGGCACAGCTGATCAACCGGGATGTGCAGTTCATCCAGGCGGTGCGCGCCAACGGCCGCAATATGGTTTACCGGAACGAGGACACCGGCTGGAACTGGCCGCCGTATTTCAAGTTCGACACCGCGAACCTGTACACGGACGCCAATGACAGCATCTCGACCAAGGCGAACCCGGAATGGGTGGCGGTGATGCATTACGGCTGGCGCAACGAGTTCCTGTCGATCTTCCCCAATGCGGTGACGATCAAGCCGGTGGCGGGGCCGGAAGACAAGCCAACCAACTGGTTCTCAATCATTTCCCTGGTGCTGCTGGCAGCGCTTCTGTGGGCCATCTATGTGCGCTGGCGCCGGTTCCGCCGGGCGCGGATCGACCCGATGATCGAAAGCGCCGAGGACAGCCTGTACGCGGCGGGCGACGCCATCGCCGAACGCAAGGGCCGGTTCCGGCGCTGGCTGGACACCTGGAAATCGAAGTGAGACAGGGCCGCCGGTCGGGCGGCCCTTTTTGCCTCCTGGCGCAAGCCGGCGATCAGCCGGGCACCCAGCACGTGAACCGGTGGCTTGCCCGGCATGTCACAGGGGCGGGGTCCGCCGAATCGATTCGCCGTTGCAGCCGGCGGTTAAGCGCATGAAAGATAAGCGCTTGCCGCAAACGGGCTGGCGGATGCCGGTTTGAGATTCTGGACATCCCTGTCCCTGCCGGCACGGCAAACCTGCATGTCTTTTTCCGGTTTTGGCGGGTCGGATTTGTCTCCGCCTGCGTAGCGGGATTGGGGCAAATTCCGCTCCAGCAAGGTGCCGCCCCTTGGGGCGGAGAATTGGGAAGCTGGTGAAACTCCGGCACTGCCCCCGCAACGGTGACCCCGGGCAAGGCATGGCAAAAACCACTGAAGCGCGTGCTTCGGGAAGGTGCCAGGCCCCGCCGCCGAATGGCCCCGGGACAGTCCGGAAACCAGCCTTGCCAGAAAACGTCAACCGCGGGCGGCGGCGGGGCGGTTGCGGGCGTGTGGCCTGCAATCCCTCTCCTCATGCCCGCACCAAGCCAACCTGCCGCGGGGATGCGGCAAAGGAGAGAAGCAGATGCTTCAGGACAGCGAGATCCTGGCCAAACTGGTGGCCCGTCAGAAAAACTACTCCATGGAACAGGCGTTTTACACCGATCCGGGCGTGCTGGATCTGGACATGCGCCAGATCTTCTACCGTGAATGGCTGTTTGCCATTCCCGCCTGCGAAATCCCGAAGGCGGGCAATTTCGTGACCCATCAGGTCGGCGCCTACAACGTTATCATCGTGCGCGGCACCGATGGCGAAGTGCGTGCCTTCCACAACGCTTGCCGCCACCGCGGCTCTGTTGTGTGCAAGGCCAAGAAAGGGAACTCGCCCAAGCTGGTCTGCCCCTACCACCAGTGGACCTACGAGCTGGACGGCTCGCTGCTGTGGGCGCGCGACATGGGCCCGGATTTCGATGCCTCCAAGCACGGGCTGAAACCGGTGCACTGCCGCGACCTGGCCGGCCTGATCTATATCTGCCTGGCGGATGAGGCGCCGGATTTCGATGCCTTCGCCGCGGTTGCGCGCCCCTATCTGGAGCCGCACGACCTGGGCAATGCCAAGGTCGCTTATGAAAGCTCGATCATCGAGAACGGCAACTGGAAGCTGGTCTGGGAGAACAACCGCGAGTGCTATCACTGCGGCGGCAACCATCCGTCGCTGTGCCGGACCTTCCCGGAAGATCCGTCGGTGACCGGTGTCGAGGGCGGCGAGACCCCGCCGCACCTTCAGAAGCACTTTGACCGGATCGAGGCGGCGGGTGTGCCGGCGCAGTTCCAGATCGACGGTCGCGGCCAATACCGCGTCGCGCGGATGCCGCTGAACGAAGGCGCCGAGAGCTATACCCTGGACGGCAAGGCGGCGGTGGCCAAAAAGCTGGGCCGGGTGCCGTTTGCCGATGCGGGCACGCTGCTGAAGTTCCACTACCCGACCACCTGGAACCACTTCCTGCCGGATCATTCCATTGTGTTCCGGGTGACCCCGATCAGCCCGACCGAGACTGAGGTCACCACCAAATGGCTGGTGCACAAGGATGCAGTGGAAGGTCAGGACTATGACCTGAAGCGGCTGACCGAGGTCTGGGTTGCCACCAATGACGAGGATCGCATCGTGGTGGAGGACAACCAGCGCGGCATCAACTCGCCCGCTTACCAGCCCGGCCCGTATTCCGAAGTGCAGGAAAGCGGCGTGATCCAGTTCTCCAACTGGTATGCCGACCACCTGACCCGCGCGCTGACCGGCCGCCACCTGATCGCGGCGGAGTAAGCGCATGGGACTGCAGGCCAATTTCGAGACGCTGGACGAGACCCTGGCGTGGAAGGACGACGAGATGCTGGAATGCGTCTCTGTCGTGCCGGAGGCACCGAACACCACCACCTTCAGCTTCCGCGCGCCGTCCGGCGCGTGGTTCAAGTATCAACCGGGCCAGTTCCTGACGCTGGAGCTGCCGGTGCCGGGCGGGACGGTCTGGCGGACCTACACCATCAGCTCCTCGCCGTCGCGGCCGCTGTCGATCTCGGTGACGGTGAAGGCGCAGGCCGACAGCATCGGCACCCGCTGGATGCTGGACAACCTGCGCCCGGGCATGTTCCTCAAGGCTTCCGGCCCGGCGGGCGTGTTCACTCTGCCCAAGCGGCCGAACGGCAAGTTCCTGTTCATCTCCGCAGGCTCCGGCATCACGCCGAGCCTGTCGATGACCCAGTATCTGTTCGACCGGGGCCAGTCGCCCGATGTCTGCTTCATTAACTGCGCCAAGCGGCCCAGCGAGATTATCGCCCGCCAGCAGCTGGAAAGCATGGCGTCGCGGGTGCCGGGCATCAAGCTGAACTTCGTGGTGGAAGAGGACGACCCCTATCAGGTCTGGACCGGTTACCGCGGCCAGCTCAATCAGATCATGCTGGGCCTGATCGCCCAGGACTATCTGGAGCGCGAGGTCTACTGCTGCGGGCCCGAGCCGTTCATGCAGGCAGTGCGCGACATGCTGAACGGCCTCGGCTTCGACATGGAGAACTACAACCAGGAAAGCTTTGGCGCACCGGTGGAAACCGAGGCAGACGCGCCGGAGCTGGACGATGTGGTTCCGGAAGAGACCGCTGCCGCCGAGATCAGCTTTGCTGCGTCGGGCGTCACCGCAACCTGCACCGAGACCGACACGGTGCTGGCGGTGGCCAAGGCCTCCGGCCTCAACATCCCGTCGGGTTGCACCTTCGGCATCTGCGGCACCTGCAAGGTCAAGAAGACCGCGGGCGACGTGCATATGGTCCACAACGGCGGCATCTCGGAGGAGGACATCGAGGCAGGGTACATCCTGGCCTGCTGCTCCAACCCGATCGGCCGGGTCGAAGTGGAAATCTGACGCCATGGAGGGCCTTCGCGGGCCCTCCCATTTTTGCTGGTCCGGCGGCTGCGGCAACAAAGTGATTGACGCCGCGCCCATCCCTTGGTCAACACGGGGCGAAGCCTCATACCCCCGTTGCGACACAGGACCACCAGACCATGACTGCCAGCAAACGCATTGCCCTTTCCAGCGACCACGCCGCCATCGAGCTGCGCAAGGCCGTTGCCGCCCATATCGAAGCTCAGGGCTGGGAGGTGCAGGACATCGGCCCGCAGACCCCCGAAAGCACCCATTACCCCAAGCACGGCGCCGCCGCGGCGGAGCTGGTGGCCTCCGGCGAGTGCGCGCTTGGCATCGTCCTGTGCGGCACCGGTCAGGGCATCATGATGGCGGCCAACAAGGTGAAGGGCATCCGCTGTGGAGTCTGCTCCGACACGTTCTCGGCCAAAATGATCCGCGCCCACAACAACGCCAACATGCTGTCGATCGGCGCACGCGTGGTCGGCGAAGGGCTGGCGCTGGAAATCGTCGATGCCTTCCTGGGTACAGAGTTCGAAGGCGGCCGTCACGGCACCCGCGTTGACATGATCAAGGCGCTGGAAGACTGAGTTTCTTCTGCGCGGCGAAGCAGCCCCGTGTCAGTCTGCAAACAGATGGCTGGTCCCGGCAACCTGCCGGGCCTTGTCTTCAGCCAGGCCGAGGAAGCGGCTGAGTTCGCCCGCGTTTTCCTCCGTGCTGCTGCTTTCCCGCATCTTGTAAAGCTGACTGAAGCCCGCATCGCGGATGCGGTCGCTTTCATGCAGGATGTCATTGCGGATCGTTGGCAGCAGCCGCTCCAGCGTCAGCTGCGGCGTTTGCTCTCCCGCCAAGCCGACCCGGTGGGCATGGCCGATCAGGTAGTCGTCGCTGAAGTCGCATTCGATGTGCAGAAAGCGCGTCGATGACCGGTCCGAATGAAAATCATTCATCAGGTCGATGGCACCGGGGTCCAGGCAGATGATCAGCTGGTCGGATTCATAGTATTCGAACAGCATCCGCGTCAGGGCGCGGCGGTGGCGGGTGCGTTTCATCAGCGCCGCCTGAATGCCACCGAGGTCGGGCAGCGGGGTGTCTTCCTCGTTGAACAGGTATTCGATCGCCGGGATGTTGGTGACCTGGCGGATCTGCTCCAGCAGGCGTTTCGCGACATGCCATTTCTTGCAGACCACGATCAGCAATTCGCGCTCGCGGCCCAGGGTGCTTTCGGTTTCCCAGAACCGCGGTGCAAACCGGCGCCCGTCGCGGCCGCGCTGGGCCAGGAACTTGTAGAGGCTTCTGCCTTCATTGGAGATCTGGAACTCCACCCCCTGCGCCGCATAAAGCCGCCCGAGCCGTGACTTCAGCTCCTTGGCCTCGGGGCTGATCTTGCGGGCGAACAGAAAATCCTGGCTAAGAAGGAGGTCGTAGTGATCGTTGTAGAAGTTGACCGGCATCCCGTAGTCGGTGAACATCAGAAAGGTGAGGGTGCGGGCCTCGATTTCCGCCTCCGGGATGAGGTGGCGCACCAGGGTCTGAAAGAAGGTTTCATCCGGGATCCAGGTGGTGCGGAAGAAGCGCATCACGTCGCGGCGCTTGCGGATGAACCCCAGGATCCATTCGACGGTGCGGCGGCGCAGGCACCACCACTGGCTGCCGATCTGCACCTGAATATCAGCGGGAATCTCACGCTGCAGCCCCAGCCGTTTCTGCAGGCCGTGGCTCCAGTAGAACAGCTGCTTGTGCTTGCGCTCGTTGAAGAAGTGCCGGTAGATCAGCCGGTCCTCCTTCATGCCGGTCTTGATCCAGTCGCTTTCGAAGAAGTCGAAGCTCTCGATGAAATCCTTGTCGTGCTCGTCAAGGAACCGGTGGGCGTATTCCGCCGTTTTCACCGCCATGCAATCGCCCGACAGCATGTAGAAATGGGTGGCGCGCGGAAACTCCTCCACGGCGCTGCGCAGCGCATGCAGCGTGGCCTCGACCAGCGACCATTCCCCCCAGCCGCATTTAATCCGCTTTTTGGCAAAAGCGACGTTGGGGTTGTCCGCCAGTTCCGACCGGATCCTCTGGTAGTCTTCCGGCGCCGCCCGCCCGTCGAAGTGAATCGCCATGCAGTCGCCGGCCGCGGTCAGCCGCTCAGCCTGCTGGATGATCGCGTCGGGGTCTTTATGGCACAGCAGAATATATGCGATTTTTGCCATGTGGGGGACGGACTGCCTTGTTCTGCCTGATTGTTTACCTTGATAAGCGCGCCGGGCACACGAATAAACCAGATAGTTCCCGTTTCGGTAAACATATGCGATTACTGCTGGGAACAGGCAAAGAAGGACAAGAGGGCAGCAGATGGGGTTTCCCGGCACCTGGATGACGGAAAGTGAGAGTGTGGTCTACCGGGTGGTGCCGAAATGCGCCTGCTCGACGATCGGGCAGATCCTGTATTACTCCGATCATGGGCGGTTCTTTGACGGCGACATTCACGATGCCAAGAACGGCCTGCACAAATGGGCGCTGGAGCACAGCCAGGAGCCGATCACCCGCAATGTGCAGGGGCAGCGGTCCTATGCGTTCACCTGCGTGCGCAATCCCTACACCCGTATCCTGTCGTCTTTCTTTGACAAGATCTGCGGCATCCAGCGCAACGGCCGCCGCTACCGCGGCAATCTGGTGCCCAAGCTTGCCTATGAATACGGGATCGAGGTCGGCGGCGATGACGGCAAGCAGGAGTTCGACCAGATCGCCAGCTTCCGCCGGTTTTTGCTGTTCGTGCGAGACACCATCCGCTGGCGCCGCCCGATGGACCCGGACATCCACTGGTCGGCGATGTCGGGGCATGTGTCGACCTTCATCCATAACGGCGGGCGCTACAACCGGATCTTCTGGACCGAGGCGTTCAATGACGGGATGCAGGGGGTGCTTGATGCGATCGAGACGCCGCATCCGGTGGACTTGGCGGCGATCCCGCGCTTCAACGAAAGCGAAGGCCACGGCCCCAAGCGCGCCCATCCGGTCGAGGATTACTTCGACGACCTGTCGATGCATCTGGTCTACGAAATCTACAAGCGCGATTTCGAGCTGTTCAAATACGATTTCGAAAACCCGGCCAACAAGATGCCGGTGGGGGAGATCGACCTGGACGAGGTGCACGCCAAGCTGGGGGAGTAGGCGGACCGGGGTGCGAGGGGGAGCTCCCGCGCCTTCGCGCAGCATCAAAGATGCAGCTCAAAGCCTTGGGCCGGGCGCCGCTGGCGCGGCGCGGGCGGGTGCCTCATCTGGCAGAGCAGCTTCTCCTTTGCCGAAATACTCCCGCCGGAGGCGCGCCGTGCGCCAGCACGCCACGCCCAACGCCGCGGGGCGTGCTGGCGTCAGCCAGCGGGCCAAAGCGGGGGCGGGAGGGCTTGGCTGATGCAGGACGTTTACTGAGAAGCGGTTTCAGGCGCGGGACGCAAAAGAAAACCCGCCGCGTTTGAGCGGCGGGTTTGGTGTGTTTAGTGACCGGATGGCCTCAATCTTCGTCCGGCAGCGCGCGCACGGCGCCTTTGGCCGCCGAAGTGGCCAGCAACGCATAGGCCTTCAGCGCCTTGGAGACCTTGCGCTTGCGCGGCTCGGCCGGTTTCCAGCCCTTGGCGTCCTGCTCCTCGCGCCGCACCGCCAGCTCCTCGTCGGAGACCGCCAGGTGGATGGTGCGGTTGGGAATGTCGATCTCGATCTTGTCGCCTTGGCGTACCAGGCCGATGGTGCCGCCTTCGGCTGCCTCAGGCGAGACATGGCCGATCGACAGGCCCGAGGTGCCGCCGGAGAAGCGGCCGTCGGTCAGAAGCGCGCAGGCTTTGCCGAGACCCTTCGATTTCAGGTAGGAGGTCGGATAGAGCATCTCCTGCATGCCGGGGCCGCCGCGCGGGCCCTCGTAGCGGATCACCACCACGTCGCCTTTCTTGACCTTGCCGGTGAGGATGTCGTTCACCGCCTGGTCCTGGCTTTCGCAGACATAGGCGGAGCCGGTGAACTTCAGGATGTGCTCATCAACGCCCGCGGTCTTCACGATGCAGCCGTCCCGCGCGATATTGCCGAACAGAACCGCCAGCCCGCCGTCCTGGCTGAAGGCGTGTTCCTTGGCGCGGATCACGCCGTTCTCGCGGTCGGTGTCCAGCTCTTTGTAGCGGTTGGCCTGGGAGAACGCCTGCGTGGTGCGCACGCCGCCCGGTGCCGCCTTGAACAGGTCAAGCGCCTTGGGGTTGTCCGTCACCTTGATGTCCCAGTTGGCAATCGCCTCGCCCATGGTGGCGGTATGCACGGTGTGGCAGTCCTCGTGCAGCAGCCCTGCGCGGCTCAGCTCGCCCAGGATCGAGAAGATGCCGCCGGCGCGGTGCACGTCCTCCATGTGGACGTTGTGGATGTTCGGCGCGACCTTGCACAGGCAGGGCACCCGGCGGCTGAGGCGGTCCATGTCGGACATGGTGAAGTCCACCTCGCCCTCGTTGGCAATCGCCAGCAGATGCAGAACGGTGTTGGTGGAGCCGCCCATGGCGATGTCCAGGCTCATGGCGTTCTCGAACGCCTCAAAGGTGGCGATCTCGCGCGGCAGCAGGCCCTTTTCCTCGTCCTGGTAGTGGCGCTTGGTGATCTCGACGATCTTGCGGCCGGCTTCCAGGAACAGCTCCTTGCGGTCGGCGTGGGTGGCGAGCGTCGAGCCGTTGCCCGGCAGCGCAAGTCCCAGCGCCTCGGCCAGGCAGTTCATCGAGTTGGCGGTGAACATGCCCGAACAGGAGCCGCAGGTGGGGCAGGCGTTTTCCTCGATGTGCTTCACCTGCTCGTCGGTGAATTTGTCATCCGCGGCGGCGACCATGGCGTCCACCAGGTCGATCTTCTTCATGTCCAGATCGGCGATGTCGATCTTGCCCGCTTCCATCGGGCCGCCGGAGACGAAGATCGCCGGGATGTTGAGGCGCATGGCGGCCATCAGCATCCCCGGAGTGATCTTGTCGCAGTTGGAGATGCAGACCATCGCGTCGGCGCAATGGGCGTTGACCATGTATTCGACGCTGTCGGCGATCACCTCGCGCGAGGGCAGCGAGTAGAGCATGCCGTCATGGCCCATGGCGATGCCGTCATCCACCGCGATGGTGTTGAACTCCTTGGCGACGCCGCCGGCCGCCTCGACCTCGCGGGCGACCATCTGGCCCAGGTCCTTGAGGTGGACGTGGCCGGGCACGAACTGGGTGAAGGAGTTGACGATGGCGATGATCGGCTTGCCGAAATCATCGTCCTTCATGCCGGTGGCGCGCCACAATCCGCGCGCGCCCGCCATGTTGCGGCCATGGGTGGAGGTTCTGGATCGGTACTTTGGCATCAGGCTGGTTCCCTTAGTCTTTGCCCTCAGGGACACGATTTGCGCAATAAAGGCAACCGGGCGGGGCTCTCTTCGGTAATATTGGCGCAGATTGCGCCGGATTTAAGTGGCGAAATGTCTCTGGCGGTGGTTCTCAGGCGCGTACCGGGGCGGGTTCGGGGGCTTTTAGCCAGTGATTCACCGCAAGCCCCAGCACCAGCGCCCAGAACGGCGCCCCGATTCCCAGGAAACTGATGCCGGAGACCGTGGTCATGAAGGTGATCAGCGCCGCCTCGCGCCCCTGCGGTTCCGCCAGCGCGGCGGACAGGCTGTTGCCGATGGTCGCCAGCAGCGCCAGGCCCGCAACGGTGGCGACCAGCGCCTTGGGGGCGATCAGGAACAGGCTGATGACGGTGGCGCCGCCGAGCCCCACCAGAGTGTAGACGAGGCCCGTCATCACGCCTGCCAGATAGCGGGTGTGCGGGTTCTCATCCGCCTCTGGCCCGGCGCAGATCGCGGCGGTGATGGCGGCGAGATTGAAGGCAAAGCCGCCGAAGGGCGCCAGGACCAGCGAGGCCAGGCCGGTGATGGTCAGGCTGGCAGAGACCGGCGGTTCATAGCCGCAGGCCTTCAGCGCCACCACGCCGGGCATGTTCTGCGAGGACATGGTGACGATATAGAGCGGCAGGCCGATGCCGATCAGCACCGGCAGCGAGAAGGCGGGCATGACGAACTCCGGCCGCGCCAGCGTCAGGTCCAGCGCCTCCAGGCTGCCAAAGGCGCCGGTGCCTGCGCACCAGGCCACGCCTGCCGCCAGCACCGCGGGGATACAGTAGCGGGGAAACAGTTTGCGCCCCGCGAGGAAGGTGAGGCCCATCACCGCCACCAGCGCGGTATCGGTCTGCAGCGAGGTGAAGGCCGAAAGGCCGAACTGGAACAGGATGCCTGCCAGCATGGCGCTGGCCAGGCTGTCCGGAATCAGGCGGGAGAGGGCGGCGAACCAGCCGGTGATGCCGGTGAGGGTCAGCAGCACTGCGCAGAGCAGGAAGGCGCCGACCGCCTCCGCCAGCGGCACGCCGTTGAGGCTGACTGCGAGCAGCGCCGCGCCGGGCGTCGACCAGGCGGTCAGGACCGGCATCCGGTACATCAGCGACAGGATCAGGCTGGTGAGCCCCATGCCAAGGCCCAGCACCAGCATCCAGCTGTTGGCCTGGGACTGGGTAGCGCCCACCGTCTCGATCGCCTGAAAGATGATGGCGACCGAACCGGTGTAGCCGACCAGAACGGCAACCGCGCCGGAGACAAGATGCGAGAGCTTCAGATCCTTAAGCATGCGGGTTTTCCTGTGGCGCCGGATAGGGTAGGGGTTTCGTGCGTTATAGCGCACACTACATTCCGTGCGTTATAGCGCACAAGACTTTTTTGACGGGCAGAGACAATGAGCGATGACGGCATCACCCTGAACCTGCGGGAAATCCGCGCGGCGGCGGGGTTTAGCCTGTCCAAGGCAGCGGAGGCGACCGGGGTCAGCAAGGCGATGCTGGGGCAGATCGAGCGCGGCGAATCAAGTCCGACGATTGCCACGCTGTGGAAGATCGCCAAGGGGTTCCACCTGCCGCTGACCGCCCTGATCGGCGAGGCAACCCGGCCGGTGGGGGAGGCCGCCGGGGTTTATGAGACGGTGCAGTTTCCCGGCAGCATCGGGGTCAAGATCGTGTTTCCCTTCGACCCATTCCTGGGGGCCGAGACCTTTCAGGTCACGCTGAAGCCGGGGCAAAGCCATCAGTCGCAGCCGCATGACACCGGGGTGACGGAGGAGGTCTTTGTGCTGCATGGCTCGATGGAGGTGCTGAAGGACGGGGAATGGGTGCCGTTGGAGGCAGGCCAGGGCCTGCGCTTTGCCGCTGACCAGCCGCATGGCTACCGCAGCCTCGAGACCGGCGCGGCCTTCCTCAACATGCATCATTACCGGCAGGCGGGTCTGACGCAGCGGGATTGATGTGCTTCACTTGTGTATTTTCTCCAGGCTGCCTACCACTTGCGCAAGTGATTGAGTTTTAGGGATTTGAGGAACACCGTAATGGACACGCTGCGCGGAAGCCTCCTGATGGTGCTGGCCATGGCGGCTTTTGCGCTGGAGGACATGTTCATCAAATCCGCCGCCGCCAGCCTGCCGGTGGGGCAGATCCTGATCCTTTTCGGCCTCGGCGGCATGGCGGTTTTTGCAGGCCTGGCGCGTGCGCAAGGTCACGCCCCCTGGCACCCGGGGTTCGGCACGCGCCCGATGCTGTGGCGTTCCCTGGCGGAGGTCGTGGGGCGGCTCTGTTTCACCCTGGCGATTGCGCTGACGCCCTTGTCCTCTGCCTCGGCCATCCTGCAGGCGACGCCCTTGGTGGTGGCCGCAGGGGCGGTTGTGTTCTTTGGCGAGACCGTCGGCTGGCGGCGCTGGCTGGCGATCGGGCTGGGGTTTGCCGGGGTGTTGCTGATCCTGCGGCCGGGGCTAAGCGGATTTGAACCGGCCTCGCTGTTTGCGGTGGCAGGCACGCTGGGGTTCGCGGGCCGCGATCTGGCCACCCGCGCAGCGCCGAAGGACATGAGCAACCATCAGCTGGGGTTCCTGGGATTTGCCATGCTGGTGGTGGCAGGCGTCATTGCCTTGGGCTGGACCGGCGGTGCGGCCTGGCCTGAAGCGCGCAACTGGCTGGATATCGCGGCGGCCACGGTGATCGGGGTGATTGCTTATAACGCGTTGTCGGGGGCGATGCGGGCAGGGGAGATCTCGGTCATCGCGCCGTTCCGCTACACAAGGCTGGTCTTTGCCATGGTGCTGGGGGTGCTGGTGTTCGGTGAACAGCCCGATGCGCTGACCCTCATTGGCAGCGCGGTGATCGTCGGCAGTGGTGTTTTCACGCTGCTGCGCAGCCGCAAGGCGTAAGCGCCATCTTGCGCCCGCCGCAGCGCGGCCTTACATCTGCCGCCCATGGCCAAGAAGAAGCAGACATCAGACCCGAACTACAAGGTGATCGCCGAAAACCGGCGGGCACGCTTCGATTACGCGATCGAAAGCGATATCGAATGCGGCATCGTGCTGGAAGGGTCCGAGGTCAAGGCGCTGCGCGGCAATGGCACCAATATCGCCGACAGCTATGCCGCGGTGGAGGAGGGCGAGCTGTGGCTGGTGAATTCCTACATCCCGCCTTATGCGCAGGCCAAGGTGTTCAAGCATGAGGAACGCCGCCGCCGCAAGCTCTTGGTGTCGCGCAAGGAACTGTCGGACCTGTGGAACCTGACCCAGCGCAAGGGCATGACCCTGGTGCCGCTGGTGATCTATTTCAACCACAAGGGCCGCGCCAAGATCAAGCTGGGCATCGCCAAGGGCAAGAAGCTGCATGACAAGCGCGAAACCCAAGCCAAGCGCGATTGGGGCCGCCAGAAGCAGCGGCTGCTGAAGGACGCGCGCTGATCCTAGGGCGTCCTGGTGATGTATCTGGCAATCTGATCTTTTCCCAGAAGCCTCCTTTGCGACCGGCTGTCCGGACCGGCATAGAGGATCCGGAGGTTCTCGGTCTGCAGCAGCGGGAGGAGGAACTCTTGAGGCAGGCCAATGGCCCGCAGGATGGACAGCTGCTTCAGGCCTTTGAGCGGTTCCAGGTCCAGGATGCCCGTCCCGGAAATGCCAAGTTCCTTGAGCTCCTGCATGTGCCGGACCGGTGCCAGATTGGTCACGGCGGTGTCAGCGGCTGAGAGTTCCTGCAAGCGTATCCCTGCAAGCGGCTCAAGGCTGGCGACTGCGCTTCCGTCCAATACCAGTCGGCGAAGCAGCTTGAGCTCTGACAGGGGAGCAAGGTCCCGGACCTGCGTGTCTGCAAGGTCCAATTCCGCCAGGCTGCTTGCTCCTGTCAGGGGGGTCAGGTCGGCCACGCGGCTGCCTGTCAGGATCACGGTGTGAAGGGCAGGCTTGTTCTGCAGCCCCTCCAGGCTTTGCAGGCGGCTTCCGTCAGCACGCAGCATTTCCAATCCGCTGGAGGCAGCCAGCGGCGCCAGGCTTTCGACCGGGCATCCGGAGATCCAAACCACGCGCAGGTTCGCGGCAGAGAGCGGTGCCAGATCCGAAATCCCGGTGTTGAACGCCAGAAGAAACTCCAGCGTTTCGACCTCTTCCAAAGGTGCCAGGTCCCTGACGCCGGAATCGGCGATATTCAGGCTTTGCAAGCGCGTATATCTGCGCAGGAAAGAGAGATCGGTCACCTCCCTGATGCCCCAGACGGACA
This sequence comes from Leisingera sp. ANG59, assembly GCF_013317235.1. Lineage (GTDB taxonomy): Bacteria > Pseudomonadota > Alphaproteobacteria > Rhodobacterales > Rhodobacteraceae > Leisingera. The sequence goes on from NZ_WLCM01000004.1 coordinate 380,456, forward strand.
GGTGCTCGAGTCCGGTCATGCGCGACAGCGGAGTGAAGTCGCGGGCTCGGACAGAATCAAGGCTCAGCCGCCTGAGTTCTGGCAGCCGGGTCAGAGGTGCCAGGTCGGATACCGTGAGTCCCACCAGTGCCAGATTCTTCAGATTGGGAAGCTGAGCTAAAGGAGACAAGTCTACCTGGGCCTCAAATCCCGGCTCTGCCATCAGCGACAGATCGGTCAAATGCTGAAACCGTATCAGCGCCTGCAGGTCTGGCGTGCCTGTGCCTATCCGGACATTTGCCTTTAAATCACTGTCTTTTATGCATGTGCTTCCGAATGCTGTACAGCTGGCATGCACGGGAAGCGGTGCGGACAGCCAGGCAGACAATAAGAAAAATGCAAGAAAGCTGCGCAAGCCGGGCATTCGAATACCTTTTCTGAAACGTGCAGCAAGTATGCAGGTGACTTGTTGCTGCTCCGTAAAACACGCGCAAGATGCTTGCATTGGCAGGTGAGGGGACAGGATAGCTTGCACCGCCCAGCCACGGGATGTACCCATGGCGCTATATGCAGATAGGGAGACGCTTTGATGCAGGACGATCCGAAGACGCTGGTTTCCACGGACTGGCTTGCCGCCCATCTGAAGGACCCGGATCTGCGGGTTCTGGACGCATCATGGTATCTGCCGCAGCAGGGGCGGGACGCCAAGGCGGAGTATGAGGCCGGCCATATCCCCGGCGCGCGGTTCTTCGATATCGACGAGATCTCCGACAACCGTTCCGACCTGCCGCATATGGTGCCGCCGGTTGAGAAATTCATGTCCAAGCTGCGTGCCATGGGCGTCGGCGACGGCCATCAGGTGGTGGTCTATGACGGCGCCGGGCTGTTTTCGGCGGCCCGCGTCTGGTGGCTGTTCCGGCTGATGGGGCAAAACAATGTTGCAGTGCTGGATGGCGGTTTCCCGAAGTGGCAGGCCGAGGGCCGTCCGGTTGAGGACCTGCCGCCGGTGATCCGCGACCGCCATATGACCGTGCGGGTGCAGAACCACATGGTGCGCGATGTGACCCAGGTCTCTGCCGCGGCCAAGCTTGGCGATCATGAAATCATCGATGCCCGCTCCGCCGAACGGTTCCGCGGCGACGCGCCGGAGCCGCGCGAGGGCCTGCGCGCGGGCCACATTCCGGGCTCCCGCAATGTGCCGTTCGGCCAGGTGCTGAAGGCCGATGGCACCATGAAGGATGCCGAGGGCATCCGCGCCGCCTTTGAAAGCGCCGGCGTCGATCTGAATAAACCTGCGATTACTTCCTGCGGTTCGGGCGTCACCGCCGCCATCCTCAGCCTCGCCCTGGAGCGGATCGGCAAGACCGATCATTCGCTTTATGACGGGTCCTGGGTGGAATGGGGTGCCTTCCCGACCCTTCCCGTTGCTACCGGAGAGAACTGATGTTCGAGACCCTGAAACCCCAGCCCGCCGACAAGATCCTGGCGCTGATGCAGATGTACCGCGACGACCCGCGCGCGGACAAGATCGACCTTGGTGTCGGCGTCTACAAGAATGCCGAGGGCATCACCCCGGTGATGCGCGCGATCAAGGCGGCTGAGCACAAGCTGTGGGAAGAGCAGACCAGCAAGGCCTATGTCGGCCTGGCGGGCGACCCGGCCTATGCGGATGCGATGATCAAGCTGATCCTGGGCGATGCGGTTGCGCGCGAGAACATCGCGGCGGCAGCGACCCCCGGCGGCACCGGCGCCGTGCGCCAGGCGTTTGAGCTGATCAAGATGGCCAACCCCAAGGCCCGCGTTTTCGTGTCGGACCCGACCTGGCCGAATCACGTGTCGATCCTGAAATATGTCGGCATCGAAACCGTCGTCTACCGCTACTTCGACCGCGAAACCCGCGGCGTGAACTTCGATGGCATGATGGAAGACCTGAAGGGCGCGCAGAAGGGCGATGTGGTGCTGCTGCACGGCTGCTGCCACAACCCGACCGGCGCCAACCTGAACGAGGTGCAGTGGAAAGAGGTCATTGCGCTGCTGAACGAGCGCGGCCTGATCCCGATGATCGACATCGCCTATCAGGGCTTTGGCGACGGTCTGGAAGAAGACGCGCTGGGCGTGCGCCTGGTCGCTTCCTGCTGCCCCGAGACGCTGATCGCGGCCAGCTGCTCCAAGAATTTCGGCATCTACCGCGAGCGCACCGGCCTGCTGATGGCGGTCTCCAACGATGCCTCCGCGCAGGCGCTGAACCAGGGCACCCTGGCCTTCCTGAACCGCCAGAACTACTCCTTCCCGCCGGATCATGGCGCCCGTCTGGTGACCATGATCCTGAACGACGACGCGCTGCGCGCTGACTGGGCTGCTGAGCTGGAAGAGGTGCGCCTCGGCATGCTGGGTCTGCGCCAGAGCCTCGCGGATGAGCTGCAGCGCCTGACCGGCTCCGACCGGTTCAGCTTCATTGCCCAGCACCGCGGCATGTTCTCGCTCCTCGGCACCACGCCGGAGCTGGTTGAGAAGATGCGGGTCGACAACGGCATCTACATGGTTGGCGACAGCCGTCTGAACATCGCGGGCCTTAACGCACAGACCGTGCCGGTACTGGCCAAGGCGATCGTTGACGCCGGCGTCTGAGCCTCCGGCACTTTAGAATTTTGAAACGCGCCCCTCTCGGGCGCGTTTTTTTCTTGGCGCGGGGCCGGAGATCGCTTGACGCCGGGTCATGCATCACGGTGCGACGGAAGCGGCAGCGGCCCGCGTTTGTGCTTGCAGATGTCATAAGCAACACAGCCTAGGAGACCTGAAATGACCCTCGCAAAATCTGCCCTCGCCCTGATCCTGTCCGCCGCCGTGGCCCTGCCGCTTGCTGCGCCCGCTTTTGCCGCAAACGGTGAGGTTATCGACCGGGTGGAAAACCGCGCCGACCGCCGCGAGAACCGCCGGGATGAAGCGGTCGATACCGGCGTCTGGGACGTGGTGGAAGATCATCTGGACCGGGCCGAAGACCGCCGCGATTACCGCGACCAGAAGGCGCCCAAGGTGATTGTGGTCCCCCAGAGCTGAGACCGCGGCCTGCGCCGCGGCAGCGGCGCCTGGCCCCAAAGGTGGGAATCACCTGTGATGATCCTGCTGCTGGCGGGAGCCACCCGCGGCAACGGAAGCGCGGCGCCTGAAACAGGCGCCGCGCAATTTTTTACCGGGGCCGGACTTAGCTCGGCGAGAACTCCGGGTAGGCCTCCATGCCCAGTTCCGCCATGTCGAGGCCATTGACCTCGTCCTCTTCCTCGACCCGGATGCCCAGGGTGGCGCGCAGGATGATCCAGACCACGGCAGAGGCGGCGACGGTGAAGACACCCACCACGGCAATGCCAGTCAGCTGGGTCAGCAGGCTGGCTTCGGGGTTCGACAGAACCACGGCCACGGTGCCCCAGATGCCGCAGATCAGGTGAACAGGGATGGCACCGACCACATCGTCGATCCGCAGCTTGTCCAGGAATGGCACCGCAAAGACAACGATCACACCGCCGATGGCTCCGATCAGGGTCGCGAGGCCCAGGCCCGGGGTCAGCGGCTCGGCGGTGATGGCCACCAGGCCGGCCAGCGCGCCGTTCAGGATCATGGTCAGGTCCGGCTTGCGGAACAGCAGCTGGGTCAGCACCAGCGCGGCCACTGCGCCGCCTGCCGCAGCGGCGTTGGTGTTGGAGAAGATGCGGCTGATGTCAGCCACGTCGCCGATCGAGCCCATCGCCAGCTGCGAGCCGCCGTTGAAGCCGAACCAGCCCATCCACAGGATAAAGCAGCCCAGGGTCGCCAGCGCCAGATTGGAGCCGGGCATCGGGATGGTCTTGCCGTCCTTGTACTTGCCGATGCGCGGGCCGAGGATCAGCGCGCCGGTCAGGGCCGCCCAGCCGCCCACCGAATGCACCACGGTGGAGCCTGCAAAATCCAGGAAGCCCATCTGATCCAGGAAGCCGCCGCCCCATTTCCAGCTTGCCTGGAACGGGTAGATCACAGCGGTCAGGATGATGGTGAAGATCAGGAAGGGCCACAGCTTGATCCGCTCCGCCAGGGTGCCCGACACGATCGAGGCGGTGGCCGCGCAGAACATCAGCTGAAAGAAGAAGTCGGAGCCGGTGGCGGCATAGGAGTAATCATCGGCGCCTTCTGCGGTGATGCCCACCGCCTCCAGCACACCGGGGCCGAAGACGCCGGACAAGACGCCGTCGACGGCCCAGTTGCCCAGCGGATACATCAGGTTGTAGCCGATCAGCCAGTAGAACACCGCGGCCAATGAAAACAGCGCCATGTTCTTAGTCAGCTGCATGGTCACGTTCTTGGACCGCACCAGGCCGGCCTCTAGCATGGCGAAGCCCGCCGCCATCCAGAACACCAGGCAGCCACCGATCAGGAACAGCAGCGAGTTCAGGATGAACACGGTATCGGTCGCCGGATTCACACCCGGGGCAGGGCCGTCCTGGGCCAGCGCCAGGCCCGGCAGCGCGCTCAGCGCCAGGGCCGCAAGGGGGAGTTTCAGGGTCTTCATTAGTCTTTCCTCCATGCCGGGCGCGGTTACAGCGCCTCGAGGTTGGTTTCGCCGGTGCGCACCCGCACGGCCTGTTCCACATCCAGAACAAAAATCTTGCCGTCACCGATCTTGCCGGTGCGGGCGGTCTCGGCGATGGCGCTGACGGCCGCCTCGGCCTGATCCGCAGGCACCACCAGCTCCAGCTTCAGCTTCGGCACGAAATTCACTTCGTATTCCGCGCCGCGGTAGATTTCGGTGTGGCCGGCCTGGGCGCCAAAGCCCTTGATTTCGGTGACCATCAGCCCGCTCACGCCAAGACCGGTCAGCGCCTCGCGGACCTCGTCCAGCTTGAAGGGCTTGATGGCGGCAATGATCAGTTTCATCTCTGCATCCCTTAGTTTTCGCGCTGCCCCGGCCCCATGCCGATGCATTGTGCACCTGCAGCAAAACCGCCGCCCCGAGTCGTGCAAAGCCAGGGGCAGCAAGATTCCGCGCGTCTTTCTGCGAGCGCACAATAATTTTGCGCCTTTTGCCCGGTTCGCTTAAAAACCGGCCATCTGGCAAAGGGGGAAAGGTCCGGATTCTGCCCCCTCAACAATCCGGCGCGGGCAGGGTATGGTCCCCGGACAACGGGCAAACCGGGCAGGAACAGACGATGGCTCAAGGATCCGGGCGCAAGCCCTTGGTGGCAGAGAAACGGTATTCGACAGGTGGCAAGGGCAAACCGGCCGCCAAGAAACCTGCGCGGAGGAAGCCCTCTTCCAAGGCTAAAAAGCCGGGCCTGCTGGGGCGGCTGTTCGGCCGCAAGAAGACCCGCACCAGGCCGGTGCGCAAGAAACGCGGCATGATCGGCTGGCTGCTGGCGCCCTTTGCCTTTGTGTTCCGGCTGGCCTGGGGCTTTACCTGGCGTGTCGGCATGGTTGCCTGCGGGCTGGTGGGCCTGGCGGTGGCCTTTCAGTATGCCCGCCTGCCGGATGTCTCAGCCTACCTGGACGGCCGCGCCCGCGGCTCCGTCACAATTCTGGACCGTGAGGGCGAGGTGTTTGCCTGGCGCGGCGACCAGTTCGGCGGCGTGGTGACGGCGGAGACGGTTTCGCCGCATCTGAAAAATGCCATTGTCGCGACCGAGGACAAGCGGTTCTACCGCCACTTCGGCCTGTCGCCGCGGGGCATCGCCAGCGCTGTGCGCATCAACCTGAACGAAGGCCGCGGGCCTCTGTCGGGCCATGGCGGCTCCACCATCACCCAGCAGGCGGCAAAACTGCTCTGCCTCGGCAAGGTCTACGACCCGGCTGAGTGGAAGAGCGAAAGCGCCTATGAGGCCGACTGCCGCAAGGGCTCGCTCTGGCGCAAGGGGACCGAGGCGATCTTTGCCCTGGCGATGGAAGCCAAATACACCAAGGACGAGATCCTCTCGATCTACATGAACCGCGCCTATATGGGCGGCGGCGCCTATGGCGCCGAGGCCGCGGCGCAGCGGTATTTCGGCAAATCCGCCAACCAGCTGAACCCGGCAGAGGGCGCGATGCTGGCGGGGCTGCTGACCGCTCCCTCGACGCTGGCGCCGACCAACAATCTGCAGCGCTCGCAGGACCGGGCCGCCACCGTTCTGCGGCTGATGCAGGAGCAGGGCTATCTGACCACGGCGGAGATGCAGAGGTATCAGGACAGTCCAGCAGAGCTGAGCGAAGCCGCGGCGGCGCGGGCAGGCGGCTATTTTGCCGACTGGGTGATGGACAGCATTCCGGACTTCCTGGGCGACCAGACCACCGAGGATGTGGTGATCCGCTCCACCATGGATCAGCGCCTGCAGGCCGCCGCAGAAGAGGCGCTGAAGTACGTTTTTGAGAACAAGGTCCGCGAGGGCTCCAAGGCGCAGGCCGCGATTGTGGTGATGAGCGCCGATGGCGCGGTGCGCGCCATGGTGGGCGGGCGCAAGACCCGCGTGTCGGGTGTGTTCAACCGGGCCACCCAGGCGAAGCGGCAGACCGGGTCGGCGTTCAAGCCCTTTGTCTATGCCACCGCGCTTGAGCTTGGCTATTCGCCATATGACAGGGTGCTGGATGCAAAGTACTGCCTGAACATTCCCGGCTCCGGCCAGTGGTGCCCCGACAACTACACCCGCAAGTTCTATGGCGAGGTGACGCTGGCGCGCGCGCTGCGGGATTCGCTCAACGTGCCGGCGGTCAAGATCTCGGAGGCGGTGGGCCGCGACAAGGTGAGCCGGGTGGCCAAGGACTTTGGCATCGATAGCGATCTCGCGGCCGGGCCTGCGCTGGCGCTGGGCGCCTCGGAAAGCAGCCTGCTGGAGATGACCGGGGCCTATGCCGGCATCCTCAACGGCGGCTCCTCGGTGACGCCTTACGGGGTGACTGAGCTGAAGCTGGTCGAGGACAGCGACGCGCTGATGGGTGCCAGCGGCGGCATCGGCGAGCGGGTGATCCGCACCGAGGCGGCGCAGCAGCTGGTCTGGATGATGGAGAAGGTGATTGCCGGCGGCACCGGCCAGCGGGCGCAGATCCCGGGCTGGCAGGCGGCGGGCAAATCCGGCACCACTTCGGCCGCCAAGGACGCCTGGTTCATCGGCTTCACCGCCGATTACGTTGCCGGTGTCTGGATGGGCTATGACGACAACACGCCGCTGTCGGGGGTGACCGGCGGCGGCCTGCCGGCCGAGATCTGGCGCGAGACCATGGTGCGGGTGCATGAGGGGCTGGAGCCGAAGCCGCTGCCGATGCTGGAACCCGCTCCGATCGCACCGCCGCCTCAACAGCCCCGCCAAGAGCGCCGCCGCCGCCAGGGGCCGAACCTTGGCCAGGAACTGGGCCGTGCGGTCGACAGTATCCTGCGTGACATCCTGGGCAACTGACGGGATCACCGGCTCGGGGCGCTCCCGTCCGGCGCCGCACCTGGGGGCGGCGTGCGCCCGGCCCGCCGGGCCGGGTGCCAGGGCCCACATGAGCAAGGCATCTTTAATGCTGCAGCAAAGGGCTGAAGTGCCGCGCAGCACCTGGAGCAGCAGGCACACTGCTTAAAAGAGAAGGCCCCCCGGAGGGAGCCTGTCTCAATGCCCGGAATGGTGCCGGTTCAGCTCAGGCGCTGCAGTTCGGCGATCAGCGCGTCAATGTCGCCCTTCTTGCTGTCCAGGATCGCGCCGATCTCGGTGCGTTCGGTCAGCAGCAGGTTCACACCCTCGATGAACATGTTGAAGAACAGGTCGCGGCCGGAGCGGTCCGACACAAGGAAGGTCACCTCAAACGGCGATTGGCCCTTGAGGTAGGCAATGGTGCTTACCTCATACCATTTCTTCACCTTCTTCACGCCCTTCACTTCCAGCTTGCCGCCGATGAATTCGCGGAACCGTTTGCCGTATTTGCGCGAGATGTAGCCCTGGAAGGCATTCGAGAATGCCTTCTTCTGGGCAGGGGAAGCACGGCGCCCATCGGCTCCCAGCGCATAGGCTGCGATATAGGACGTGTCGCTGTATTGCTGGAAGATCCGCTCGAAGTCCCGGAACATGGCGCTTTCGCTCTTGCCGGAGTCGATCACCCGGTTGATGTCGGCAACCAGGCGATTGATTAATGTGCTGGCACTGCTTTCGGTCAGCGCCCACAGGGGCTGGGGTGCGGCTGTCAGTGCGGCAGCTCCGGCGCCGAGGCCGGTCAGGAATTTGCGGCGGTCCATATTCAAAATCCTTCAGTGTTCAGTTCGAACGGATCGATTTCCTTGATTTCCTTTGCATCCCCCAGCTGGAACCGGCGGTTCTGCAGGTAGATCAGCCGCGACTGCGCATAGCTGTCGGCGCTCTCGTAGAGAATCGAGTCGATTGTGTCGGAATAGTTGCCACGATCGCCCATGCGGCGCACGATCTCGGCGTAGATGGTTATATTGTCGGCAGTATTCTGCTCGACATGGCCCAAGGGGTTGGTGAAGAAATCAACCGCTACCCCCACAGCGTCGCGGCTGGTGGACGGGCCAAGCAGCGGCAGCTCCACATAGGCGCCCTCGCCGACGCCCCATTTGTGCAGCGTTTCGCCAAAATCGGTATCGACCGCAGGCACCTTGAACTCAGTGGCGGGGTCAGCCAAGCCCCCAAACCCCACGGTCGAATTGATCACGAAACGCGAAAAAGCATTGCCCGCCGTTTTCAGATCGCCCTGCAGCAGCGCGTTGACCATCTGGCCGGGCATCGACAGGTTTTCAGCGAAGTAAGAGAAGCTGGTGACCATCGGCGCGGGGACAATCGCCACATAGCCCTTGGACGCAGGGCGGAAGGCGAGCCGGTCGACACCACGGTTGAAGGCGTGAATGGTCCGGTTCGTCCGCTCATAAGGGTCGAACACTTCGCCGGAGGCGCGCGCAACCGGATCCTGGGTGGCGCAGCCAGCGGCAAAGGCGGCCAAAATCAGCGCAGGTAAAAATTTAAGCGGTCGCAACATCAAGGGCATTCGGATAAGTGTCCAATTGGAACTGGAACGGGCGCATTGGAGGGCAAATAAGGGGTCTTGCGCCGTATTCCAGTCTGATTACATTTTTTTGCCTGGCCATGCCACAACTGGTACAATTCCAGCCCTGACTTGAAGCTATCGAACCACTATTGCAGTCTGAGCATGAATAAAACCCTTTACAAAAACGGATATGAGGAACTGCGGCAGGTGCGGCGGCAAAGCCGCGGCCTGTACTGGTTCACCGGGGTCTTCAGCTTCTTCGTGAACTTGCTGATGCTGACCGGCCCGCTGTACATGATGCAGGTCTATGACAGGGTGCTGGGCAGCCGGTCGGAGGCAACGCTGCTGGCGCTCTCGCTGCTGGTGGTGTTCCTCTACGGCATGATGGGGCTGCTGGATTATGCCCGTGGGCGGATCATGGCGCGGGTGGGCGCGCGGTTCCAGGCGGCGCTGGACAAGCGGGTGTTTGACGCAATGATCCGCCGTTCGGCGGTGGCGCAGGATCCGGTGGCGCAGACCGGCCTGTCCGACCTGGAGGCCGTCCAGCGGCTGATTGCCTCGCCGGTGCTGACCGCGGCGTTTGATCTGCCGTGGACGCCGGTGTTTCTCGCGGGGATCGCGTTGTTCCACCCCTGGCTGGGATTGCTGGCGCTGGCTGGCGGTGCGGTGCTGGTGGTGATTGCGCTGTTGAACCAGATGTTCACCCGGCTGCCCCAGCAGAAGGCGAGCATGACCGGCCACAAGGCCAATCTGATGTCCGAGGAGATCCGCAACGAGGCGGAGATGATCCAGTCGATGGGCATGCGCGGCGCCTCGTTCGAGCGCTGGAAACAGGCCCGCGATGCGGCGCTGGCCGACAGCGTGACGGCCAATGACACCGGCGGCGGATTCACCACTTTGACCAAGACGCTGCGGCTGTTCCTGCAATCGGCGATGCTGGGGCTGGGCGCCTATCTGGTGCTGCAGAACCAGGTGACGCCGGGTGCCATGATCGCAGGCTCTATCCTGATGGGCCGGGCGCTGGCGCCGATAGAACTGGGGCTGGGCCAATGGGGGCTAGTGCAGCGGGCGCTGAAGGGCTGGCACAATCTGGCGGAGCTGCTGGACAAGGTGCCGGAGGAGGATGCGCGCACCGCGCTGCCCAAGCCGAAGGCGCTCTTGGAAGTGCAGGGGCTGGCGGTGGTGCCGCCGGGCAGCAACACGCCGCTGCTGCGCAACGTAAATTTCCGGGTGCAGCCGGGCCAGGCGATCGGGGTGATCGGGCCGTCGGGATCGGGGAAGTCGACCCTGGCACGTGCCTTGACCGGGGTCTGGCGGCCTGCAGCCGGGTCTGTCCGGCTGGACGGCGCGTCGCTGGATCAGTACGCACCGGATGTGCTGGGCGGCCATATCGGTTACCTGCCGCAGCGGGTGCAAGTATTTGACGGCACCATCGCCCAGAACATCGCCCGCCTCAATCAGCAGCCTGACGCAGAGAAAGTGGTGGAGGCGGCCCGTAAGGCCGCCGCGCATGAGATGATCCTGAAATTGCCCGATGGCTATGACACCCGTGTCAACGCCACCGGCGGGCGGCTGTCGGGCGGCCAGATGCAGCGGGTCGGGCTGGCCCGCGCGCTGTTCGACGATCCGGTGATCGTGATCCTGGATGAGCCGAACTCCAACCTCGACAACGAGGGCTCGATCGCGCTGAATCAGGCGATCAAGCAGATCAAGGCGGAGGGACGCTCGGTTCTGATCATGGCGCACCGTCCGGCGGCGATCCAGGAATGCGATATGCTGCTGGTGATCGACAAGGGCACTCAGACTGCTTTTGGCCCCAAAGACAAGGTGCTGCAGGAAATGGTCGCCAACCACCAGAACATCCGCCAGGCCACTGGCACGGGAGGCGTGCGATGAGCGTGGAAAGCAACTGGCCCGCGCGGCGGCCGCTGATGATTGGTGTGATTGCCCTTCTTGTGCTGGTGGGCGGCTTCGGCTCCTGGTCGGTGCTGTCGTCGATATCCGGCGCCGTGGTGGCAACGGGGCGTATTGAGGTCGACCGCAACCGGCAGGTGGTGCAGCATCTGGATGGCGGCATTGTTGACGAAATCCTGGTGGATGAGGGCGATACGGTTGCCGAAGGAGATACCCTGATCCGGCTGGATGCCAACGAGCTGACGTCGCAGCTGGTGATCGTGGAAGGCCAGCTGTTCGAGCTAATGGCGCGGCGCGGCCGGCTGGAGGCGGAACGGGACGAAGCGGCGGAGGTGACCTTTGATCCCGAGCTGCTGAAGGCGGCTGAAACCCAGTTGGAGGTGAAGGATCTGGTCGAAGGCCAGCGGCGCTTGTTTCAGGCCCGCAGGGACACCACCGCACGTGAGATTGAGCAGCTTGAGAAACGCCGGGCGCAGATCCAGGAGCAGATCCGCGGGATCCAGGCGCAGCAGAAATCCATGAAGGTGCAGCTGGATCTGATCGGTGAGGAACTGGGCAACCAGCAATCGCTCTTGGACCGCGGTCTGGCACAGGCGGCCACCGTTCTGAACCTGCGCCGCACGCAGGCCAGCTTGGACGGCCAGCTGGGAGAACTGGTAGCGGCCGAGGCACAGGCAGAGGGGCGGATCACCGAAATCGACATCGAGATCCTGAAGCTGGGCACCGGCCAGCGTGAGGAGGCGATCACCCGATTGCGCGACCTGCGCTACCAGGAGCTGGAGCTGGCGGAGACCCGCCGCTCCCTGCAGCAGCGGCTGGCGCGGCTGGACATCACCGCACCGGTCTCGGGTGTTGTCTACGGGCTGCAGGTGCAGACCCCGCGCTCGGTGATCCGGCCGGCCGACCCTGTGCTGTATCTGGTGCCGCAGGACCGGCCGCTGGTGATTGCAGCACAGGTTGCGCCAACTGACATCGATCAACTGTTCACCGGGCAGGAAGTGACCTTGCGGTTCTCGGCTCTGGACCAGCGCTCGACACCGGAGCTGTTCGGCCGCGTGACCCAGGTCTCCGCGGATGCGTTTGAGGACCAGGGCAGCGGCATTTCTTATTACCGGGCCGAGATTGAGCTCAACCCCGGAGAGCAAGGCCGCCTGCCAGCGGGCACGGTGCTGATTCCGGGGATGCCGGTGGAAAGCTACATCCGCACCGCCGACCGCTCGCCGCTGGGCTATCTGGTCAAGCCGCTGGCGGATTACTTCAACAAAGCCTTCCGTGAAAGCTGAGGCGGCAGCCGGAAATCCGCACGAATTCCGGCCGTGGACAAACCGGTTTCCATGGACGTTTCCCTTGCAGGGAAACGGTTTGGTGCTGGCTGCCGCGCTTGACGGCGGAAAGCCTCGCCATGGCATCGCATTTTCCCTTTCCGAAACCTGCCGTGGCGGGTAGCGTCCCGGCAATTGAAGACTCGGAGGAATGTGCCATGAGCATCGAAGCAAAACTGAAAGAGCTGGGTGTGACCCTGCCTGACGCGCCGGCACCGGCCGCCAACTATGTGCCTTATGTCGTAGCTGGTGACATGGTCTATATCTCCGGCCAGATTTCGGCGGATGAAAACGGGCTGATCACCGGCACCTTGGGTGCTGACATGGACGTTGATGCAGGCCAGGCCGCTGCCAAGCGTTGCGCGATCGCGCTGCTGGCACAGCTGAAGGCCGCCTGCGGCGGCGATCTGGAGCGTCTGGTACGCGTCGTGAAACTGGGCGCCTTTGTCAATTCGACCGCCGATTTCACGCAGCAGCCGCAGGTGGTGAACGGCGCCTCCGACTTCCTGGTCGAAGCGCTGGGCGACATCGGCCGCCATGCGCGGTCCGCCGTCAGCTCGCCCTCGCTGCCGCTGGGCGTTGCGGTTGAAATCGACGGGGTGTTCCAGATCAAATGACGCCGCCCCTGCCTGCCGCATTCCTGACCGTCCCGCTGGCCCACCGCGCGTTGCATGATGTTGCAGACGGGCGTCCGGAGAACAGCCGGGCTGCTGTCCGTGCAGCAATTGCGGCAGGCTACGGGATCGAGATCGACCTGCAGCTGTCCAAGGACGGCTGCGCCATGGTTTTTCACGACTATGACCTGGACCGGCTGGCCGAAGGCTCCGGTCCGGTCCGCGCGCTGACGCGCGAGGAGCTGCGCGCCGTTCCGCTCAAGGGCGGGGACGGCGAAGGCATCCCTGATCTTGGGGAAGTCCTGGAGCTTGTTGCAGGACAGGTGCCGCTGCTGATCGAACTGAAGGACCAGCACGGCGAAATGGGTCTTACCGGCGGTGTGCTGGAACAGGCCACGGTTGACGCGCTCTGCGGCTACGACGGTCCGGTGGCGCTGATGTCCTTCAACCCCAATTCCGTGGCGGAGCTGGCCCGGCTGGCGCCGGACACCGCGCGCGGCATCACCACCAGCGCCTATGACCCGTCCGAATGGCCGGAGCTGCCCAAGGCGGTTTGCGATGACCTTCGCGCCATTCCGGATTTTGACCGCAGCGGGTCCAGCTTTATCAGCCACGAGGCCGGCGATCTGGCGCGCCCGCGGGTACAGGCGCTGCGCAGCGCCGGAGTGCCGGTTCTGTGCTGGACCATCAGATCACCCGCCGAGGAAACCGCGGCGCGGGCCTTTGCCGACAATGTGACATTTGAACAGTACCTTTCGCCGCTAACATCTTGATCGCTTTGGCCCGCACCCCACATCTTGAAGCGGTGCGGAGGAATTGCATGGCTCAGGCGCATATCGACATCCGGGTGCTGGCGTCGCTGTCGCAGATCACGGCAGAGGACTGGGACGCCTGCGCCTGTCCCGAAGCCGCGGACGGCGGACGTCCGCTGGATCCCTTCACCACGCACCGGTTCTTGAGCGCACTGGAAGACAGCGGCTCAGTCGGGCCGGGCACCGGCTGGCAGCCGCAGTATCTGACGGCCTATCAGGAGGGGCAGCTGATTGCTTGTGCCCCGCTCTATGCCAAGGGGCACAGCCAGGGCGAATACATCTTCGACCACAACTGGGCGCATGCCTATGAGCAGGCGGGGGGGCACTATTACCCCAAGCTGCAGATCGCGGTGCCCTTCACCCCGGCCACAGGCCGCCGGTTCCTGGTGCGCCCGGGATTTGATGGCATTGGCCATTCGGCGCTGCTGCAGGGTGCGGTGCAGCTGGCAGCTGACAACAACCTGTCGTCGCTGCATGTGACCTTCTGCACCCAGGATGAAGCGCGGCTGGGCGAGGAGATGGGCCTGATGCTGCGCACCACGCAGCAGTTCCACTGGCAGAACGACGGCTACGCCGATTTCGAGGCCTTCATGCGGGCTCTGTCCTCGCGCAAGCGCAAGAACATACGCAAGGAGCGGATGCAGGCCCAGTGCTTTGGCGGCGACATTCGCGCCTTTCGCGGCGATGAGCTGCGCCCGGAGCATTGGGATGCCTTCTGGGAGTTCTACCAGGACACCGGCGCGCGCAAATGGGGCTCGCCCTATCTGACCCGGCAGTTCTTTGACATTGCCCACCGGACGATGGCCGATGACATCGCGCTGATTCTGGCGGAGCGCAGCGGGCGCTACGTCGCCGGAGCGCTGAATTTCATCGGCCGCAAAACGCTTTACGGCCGTTACTGGGGATGCGTTGAACAGCACCCCTGCCTGCATTTCGAGTTGTGCTATTATCAGGCCATAGAGCTGGCGATTGCCCTGGGGCTTGACCGGGCAGAAGCCGGCGCACAGGGTGAACACAAGCTGGCACGCGGCTACATGCCGTGCCAGACACACAGCTTGCACTGGATCGGCGATCCCGGGTTTGCCGGGGCCGTCGGACGCTACCTTGAGGCTGAGCGGGCCGCCACCGAGGAAGAGATCGAAATCCTGACCGACTACGGCCCGTTCCGCAAAGCCCATGTGGAGGAACAAGAATGACGGAAAAACTGTCCGACGCCACCCGCGGCCCGCTGCTGGAGCCGCTGTTCGCCACCGGCTGGGAGATGGTGGAAGGCCGTGATGCCATCACAAAGACCTTCAAGTTCAGCAACTTCGCCGACGCTTTCGGCTGGATGACCCGTGCCGCGATCTGGGCCGAGAAGTGGAACCATCACCCGGAATGGAGCAACGTCTACAATCGGGTGACGGTGGTTCTGACCACCCATGATGTGGACGGGATCAGTGCCCAGGACGCCAAGCTGGCGCGTAAGATGGACGGGCTGTTCGGCGAGCCGCAGGAGTGATCCGGGCGGCTTGAAGAATAAGTCAGCATTTATGTCCGAACGTTTCACGCGTGAAACATTCCGGCATGGGTTTTGATTTTGTTATTTACTAAATATTAAGGGGTTGCGGTGGCCACCGCCTGTTCAGGCGGCCACCGGGAAATCAAGCTCAGCCCATGGATTCCAGCAGGCCTTCGCCCGCGGACAGTTCGCACTGGCCAGGGTTTTCTTCCTTGTTGAGGATTTTCACCTCGCCGTCCTCCACCAGCATTGCATAGCGCAGCGAGCGGCCGATCAGGCCTGCAGGCGGGGCGTCAAAGCGCATCCCGATGGACTCGGTAAAGCTGCAATCGGCATCCGACAGCATGGTGATGCCGGCTTCGGTGGCGCCGGTGTTGTCACCCCAGATCGACATGACGAAGGGATCATTGCCGGCCAGGCAGATGATCTCATCAACGCCCTTGGCGGCAAAATGGTCTTTGGTGCGGATGAAGCTGGGCACATGGGCGGAATGGCAGGTGCTGGTAAAAGCGCCCGGAACTGCAAAAATCACAACTTTGCGCCCTTTCAGCTTGTCTGCCAGCTGCACCTGTTCAGGGCCGTCCTTCCCAATCCGTGTCAGTGTCGCGTCCGGCAGCTGGTCTCCAACAGAAATCATTGCACGTTCCTCTTTCTCCTGATTGCGTTTTGGGGCCCCGCGTATATAGGGTCCGTTGAAAGCGTGACGGGAACTATTGCGGGAGGCAAGGGAATATGTCCCACATCGTCGTGATTGGAGCGGGGCAGGCGGGGTCCTCGCTGGTGGCAAAGCTGCGCAAGGACGGGTTCGAGGGGGAGATCTCCCTGATCGGCGCCGAGGAGGCGCTGCCCTATCAGCGGCCGCCGCTGTCCAAGGCGTATCTGCTGGGCGAGATGGAAGTGGAACGGCTGTTCCTGCGGCCGGAGAGCTTCTATGCCGAGAACAACATCACCCTGAAGCTGGGCCGGCGCGTCACCGGGATCGATCCGGCGGCCAAGACGGTGTCGCTGGGCGATGAGGTGATCTCCTACGACCAGCTGGCGCTGACTACCGGGTCCGACCCGCGCCGCCTGCCGGCTGCGATCGGGGGCGACCTGGACGGCGTCTATGTGGTGCGCGGGCTGACCGACGTGGACGCGATGGCGCCCAATGTGACCGGGGGCAAGCGCGCGCTGATCGTCGGCGGCGGCTACATCGGGCTAGAGGCTGCAGCGGTTTGTGCCAAGCGCGGCGTCAAGGTAACGCTGGTCGAGATGGCCGACCGGATCCTGCAGCGTGTTGCGGCGCCGGAGACCTCAGACTTCTTCCGGAATCTGCATTCCAGCCATGGTGTGGACATCCGCGAGGGCGTCGGGCTGGAGCGGCTGGACGGCGAGGGCGGCAAGGTCACCCGCGCCATTCTGAGCGGCGGTGAAGTGCTGGATGTGGATTTTGTCGTGGTTGGCGTCGGCATCACGCCCTCGTCGCAGCTGGCGGAGATGGCCGGTCTGGAACTGGAAAACGGCATCAAGGTGGATGCCAAGGGCCGCACATCGGATCCGGCAATCTGGGCGGCAGGAGATTGCGCCTCCTTCCCGTTCCAGGGCAACCGAATCCGGCTGGAAAGCGTGCCCAATGCCATCGATCAGGCGGAAGTCGTGGCACAGAACATGCTGGGCGCGGACAAGGACTATATCGCGACGCCGTGGTTTTGGTCGGATCAATACGATGTCAAACTGCAGATTGCGGGCCTGAACACCGGTTACGACAATGTGGTCATCCGTCAGGGCGAGGGCAGCCAGGTCTCTTTCTGGTATTACAAGGGCGACCAGCTGGTTGCGGTGGACGCGATGAACGACCCGCGTGCCTATATGGTCGCCAAACGGCTGATCGACGCAGGCAAGACCGCCGACAAGGCCGTCGCCGCGGACCCGTCAGCCGATCTGAAGCCGCTGCTGAAAGCGTGAGGATCATTGCAGGAGACTTCCGCGGCCGGGCCTTGGCCGCGGTGGGCAAGGGCGATGCGGTCGCCCATCTGCGCCCCACCACCGACCGGGTGCGCGAAAGCCTGTTCAATGTTCTGATGCACACCGGCGCCATCCCCGGCGCCCGGGTGCTGGACCTGTTTGCAGGTACCGGCGCGCTTGGTCTGGAAGCGCTGTCGCGCGGCGCGGCGGAAGTCCTGTTCGTCGATGACGGGCACGTGTCAGGCGGGCTGATCCGCAAGAACATCGCCATCTGCCGGGCGGAGGACCGCTGCACACTCGCGCGCCGTAATGCGCTGAAGCTGGGGGTTAACCCGGATGCGCCGTATAATCTGATCTTCCTCGATCCGCCCTATGGCAAGGGGCTGGGAGAGAAGGCGCTGGCGGCTGCGGCGGCCGGCGGCTGGGTGGCGGAGGATGCGCTGGTGGTCTGGGAGGAAAACACCCTGATGGCCGCGCCGGGCGGGTTTGAACTGCAGGACAGCCGCAAATACGGCGATACCCACATCACCCTGATGTGGCGGGATGTTTCCGGCTAAAAGCGCTTTGCGCGGCATTGGTGGCCGCTGGTTTGCCGCGGGGCGGATGCTGCACTACTACTGAACGGGATCCAAGCCTGCGTGCCGCGCAGGTATTTCCATTTTCGCGTTGAGGTGCCTGTGCATGCCTAAGACCTTTCCGACTCCGAAACTGGTTATTTTGGACTGCGATGGCGTGCTGGTGGACAGCGAGCCGGTCTCGAACCAGGCGTTGGCAGACAACCTGAGCGGCCATGGGCTGCCGATGACAGCGGAGCAGTCGATGGCGCATTTTGTCGGCGGCACAATGGCCGGCGTGATGGAGACGGCCAGAGGCCTGGGGGCGGATCTGCCGGACAGTTGGATCGAAGAAATCTGTGCAGAAACCTTTGCAATGCTGGAGCGGGGGGTGCCGCTCATGCCGGGCATTCCACGGCTGCTGGCAAGGCTGGATGCCAGCGGCATCCCGGTCTGCGTGGCTTCCAACGGCAGCGAGGACAAGATGCGGATCACCCTGGGCCAGAACGGGCTGTGGGAAAGGTTTCATCCGCATGCGATGTTCTCAGCCCATTCGCTGGGTGTTGCCAAGCCTGAGCCGGGGCTGTTTCTGGCAGCGGCCAGCCATTTCGGGGTGCAGGCCCGGGATTGTCTGGTGATCGAGGATAGCGGCAGCGGCGTTACCGCGGCGGTGCGCGCAGGCATGCGCTGCCTTGGCTATGCGCCGCAGGGCGGCGGCAGAAAGCTCGCTGCGCTGGGGGCGGAAGTTTTCAGCGACATGGCAGAAGTGCCGGCGCTTTTGTCGATCTGAGGCCTCTGTGCTATCTTTCAAGGCATGGAACAGACATTGCGCAGCCCGTTCCTGCCGCCTGTGACCAAGGCCGAAGCCGGGACAAAAACCAAGCCGAAACCAGCCCGGACACCGCTATTCATTCAGGATGCGGTGACACCGTGGGGGGACGACACCCTTCTTCTGGCCTTGTGGCGCATACAGGAAGCTGAGCGGCAGGACGGCACCGGCTCCTGACAGGATAGGTCCTTCATCCGGCTGACGGCACCCCTGGACTGTGAGCCGGGGCGCCAACGGTTCATCCCCAGATGGCGGCAGGCTGCCCTGGCTTCGGCCTTGGGGATTTATCCGTAGGTCGGGTGGAATTTTCCAGCCGGGGACAGGGTGAAAATGTCGGCCCCGTCTGCGGTTACCCCGATCGAATGCTCGAACTGCGCCGACAGGGATTTGTCGCGGGTGACCGCGGTCCACTCATCGGCCAGGATCTTGGTCTCGGGGCGGCCCAGGTTGATCATCGGCTCGATGGTGAAGAACATACCTTCCTCCAGCACCGGGCCGGTGCCGGGGCGCCCGTAGTGCAGCACGTTCGGCGGCGCGTGGAACACGGTGCCCAGGCCGTGGCCGCAGAAGTCGCGCACAACGCTCATCCGCTGGGCCTCGGCATAGGTCTGGATGGCATGGCCGATGTCGCCGAAGGTGTTGCCGGGCTTCACCGCCTCGATCCCCTTCATCAGCGAATCATGGGTGACCTGAATGAGCCGCTCCGCCTTGCGGCTGAGCTTGCCTGCGACGAACATCCGCGAGGTATCGCCGAACCAGCCATCGACGATCACGGTCACGTCAATATTGAGGATATCGCCGTCCTTGAGCTTCTTGTCGCCGGGGATGCCGTGGCAGACCACATGGTTCACCGAGATGCAGCTGGCGTGCTGATAGCCCTTGTAGCCGATGGTGGCCGACTTGGCGCCTGCGTCCTCGACCATTTGGGTGATGATGCGGTCGATCTCGCCGGTCGATTGGCCCGAGAAAACATGCGCTGCGATATCGTCCAGAATGCGCGCGGCAAGCGCACCCGCCTTGTGCATGCCGGCATAGTCGCCGGCTTCATGAATGCGGATGCCGTCCTTGGTAGTGCGGCCGTCTTTCGATCTCATCACGCAGAGCTCCATCACCTTCTTTGCGTAGCTATGTAAGGGGTTCCTGCCGAAAGGGCCAGAGCGGGGTTGCGGGAACTTTTGCTGCTGCAATGCGTTTTCCTGGCTGAGTTTTTGATTTGGCAAAATGGGGAACGCAGCGCAATGGAGAGTTTCAACAGTCTTATGAAAACCGAAATCTATGACGGCAGGACTCTTGCGGATCTGGTCACGCTGGAATTCCTGGCGCAGGCATTGGGCAGCGTGCTGGCTGCGGTGATTATTCTCCTGGCCGGCTTCATTGTCGCCGGTTGGGTCAAGCGGCGGATTGTGCAACTGGGCGACAGCAACGCCAAGCTGGATGTGACCCTGTTTCATTTCCTCGGCAACCTGGCCCGCTATCTCATCCTCGCCTTTGCGGCCTTGTTTGTGCTCAACACTTTTGGCGTCAAGACCACCTCCATCGTGGCAGCGATCGGTGCGGCCGGCCTGGCAATCGGCCTGGCGATGCAGGGGGCGCTGTCGAATGTGGCGGCAGGCGTGATGATCCTCCTGTTCCGCCCGTTCAAGCTGGGCGATTTCATCGAAGTGAATGATGAGATGGGCACGGTGCATGAAATCACCCTGAACAACACGGTGATTGCCAGCCTTTCGAACCTGGAGGTGATCATCCCGAACTCGGAAGTCTGGGGCAATACGATCAAAAACTACTCTTCCTTCGATACACGCCGGGCCGAGTGGACCTTTGGTGTCGGCTATGGTGCCAACCTGGCGACCGCCGAGCGGGTGATCCGCGATACGATCATGGGCGACAGCCGGTCGCACAAAGACCCGGAGCCGTTCATCCAGGTCAATGAGCTGAACAGCAGCTCTGTCGACTTCCTGGTGCGTGTCTGGGTCGATGCGGGGGAGTACTTCCAGTATCAGGCCGACATGAAGCGCAAGGTGAAGGAGGCGCTGGATGAGGCTGGAGTCGACATTCCGTTCCCGACCCGCACGCTGATCCAGGCCAAGCCGGAGCACGAGGAGGGGGCCTCGGAGAAACAGGTGGATCAGGCAGCCTGAGCAGCTGCCCGGCCCGGGCCGTTACTCTGGCTTGAGCGGCCCGGCGACCTCAACACCCTGCGGGGAGATCCGCGTGCCCAGCACCAGCTTCTCCACCCCGGCGGCCTGGGCGCTGGCAAAGGCATCTGCGTAGGCCGGGTCGATATCGGAGGCCAGCTGGAAGCGGTCGCAGTCGGTGCGCTGAACCAGGTAGAGCATGATTGCGCGGTGGCCTTGCGCCACCATTCCGGCCAGTTCCCCCAGGTGCTTGGTGCCGCGGGCTGTGACACTGTCGGGAAACTCTGCCAGCCCCGGTTTGCGCGAAAGGGTCACGCTCTTCACTTCAACATAGCAATTGGCCAGGCCGACCTGCTGCAGCAGGAAGTCGATGCGGCTTTTCTCACCGTATTTCACCTCGGGGCGCACGGTCTTGTAGGCGGCGAGTTCCGGAACTTCCCCCGCTTCCAGCGCAGCACGCAAGGCGCGGTTCGGCACCGAAGTGTCGACGCCGGTGAAATGGCCGTCCGCGTGCTCCACCAGCCGCCAGCCGAATTTCAGCTTCTTCTTGGGGTCGTCATTGGGTTCCAGCCAGACCTTCATGCCCGGCTCGGCCAGCCCCATCATGCTGCCGGGGTTGGCGCAATGGGCGGTGATTTCCCGACCGTCCTCCAGCCGGCAATCGGCGAGAAAGCGTTTGTAGCGGCGGATCAGGGTGGCGGGGATCAGGGGCTGGGCAAAGTTCATGGCGAGATGACTATCCCAGCCCAGCCCGGCGGCAAAGCCCTAGTTGCGCCCGGCCATGACGCCGCCGTCGACATCCCAAATGGCGCCGGTCACCCAGGAGGCCTGATCCGACAGCAGGTGGAGCACGGTGGCGGCAATGTCAGCCGGGCGGCCGACGCGGCCAATCGGGTGGAAGGCGTCGAAGCCGCTGGTCAGCGTATCTTCGATCTGCGCCGGGTCGATGAAGGCTCCGTAGATCGGGGTGACCACCACCGCGGGGGCAACCGCGTTCACCCGGATGCCGTGATCGGCCAGCTCCATTGCCAGGTGCTGCGTCAGGGCGTGCAAGCCGGCCTTGGCCATGGAGTAAGCTGAACTGGGGGTCGCCTTGATGGCTTGCTTGGCCCACATAGAGCCGATGTTGACGATGGCACCGCCGCCGTTGCGCTGCATGTTGGTTGCAACGGCCTGAGTCAGGAAGAACGTGGCGCGGTTCAGCCCCATGTAACGGTCGTAGTCTTCGAGCCCGTGTTCAAGGAAGGGTTTGGGAGCAAAAACGCCGGCAGCATTGACCAGCTTGCTGATGTAGCGGCTGTCTGCCTTCAGTTCTGCCGCCAGTGTTTCGACAGCTGCGAAATCCATCAGGTCGATCTGCCGGGCCCCGGCGAGGGCCCCGAGCTCAGCCTTGGCGGCCTCAAGCTTGGCAGCAGACGAGCCCAGCAGGGTGACATGTTGTCCCGATTTCACCAGTTGGCGGGCGGTTTCCAGACCCATTCCCGAGGATCCGCCGATGATCAGTGCAGTTTCAGTCGTCATAGCGATTCTCCTATCTATCAATAGGTAGATAGATGTGGATTGTGCCGCCTGCCGTCAAGGCCTATCTGTAGATAGGTAGCCAGATGAGGGGGTGAGCATGACAAAGCCGGACACCGCGGAACGCATCCTGGACATTGCGGAGAAGGCCGCGCGCACAGGTGGCTACAACGCCTTCAGCTTCCGTGAAATTGCTGCGGAAATCGGTATCAAATCGGCCTCTGTCCACTACCATTTCCCGACCAAGGAAGCCTTGGGGGAGGCTCTGGCGGGGCGGTATTCTGACAATTTTTTCAAAGTCTTGGGTGATCCCCAGGGGGCGGAACCCGCGGAATTGCTCAAGCGCTATGTTGCAGCTTATGGCGCGGCTTTGAAACAGGACGGGCTGATGTGCCTGTGCGGCGTCTTCGGGGCCGAGATTGCCGATTTGCCGCCACCGGTTGCCAGGGCAACGCGGGCGTTTTTCGAGCGCAACCTGGACTGGCTGCGGCAGGTTCATTGTCGTCACGGGATGGCGCCGGAGCAAGCAGAAAAGGCTGCCGCGCACATGATTGCCGCCCTGGAAGGGGCGATGATACTGGCCCGCGCGATGGGGGATGCGGCGCTGTTCGACGCTGCAGTTGCGAGGCTTTCCTAGTCGCTTTGGCCCTTGTGCCGCCCCGCCGGCAGGGTATTTTCACGCTCAGCCAAGGGAGATGCTTATGTCCGCAACGCCTAACCCTACTGCCGCCATGCTGGTCATCGGGGATGAAATCCTTTCGGGCCGCACCCGCGATGCCAATATGCATTTTCTGGCGGGGGAGCTGACCAAACACGGCATCGACTTGAAGGAAGCCCGCGTTGTCAGCGACGATGAGGCGGCGATCATCGCCGCTGTGCAGGCGCTCTCGGGTGCTTATGACCATGTGTTCACCAGCGGCGGCATCGGGCCGACACATGATGACATCACCGCCGATTGCATTGCCATGGCATTCGAGGCGCATCTTGATGTGCGCGGCGATGCCCGCGCGATCCTGCAGGCGCATTACGATACCCAGGGACTGGAGATGAACGAGGCGCGGCTGCGGATGGCCCGGATTCCGGAGGGCGCGGCACTGATTGACAACCCGGTCTCTGCGGCGCCGGGGTTCACCATCGGCAATGTGCATGTGATGGCGGGGGTGCCGATGATTTTCCAGGCGATGGTGGCGAGCGTGATGCCAACACTGACCGGCGGCCGGCCGATGCTGTCGCAGACCCTGCGGGTGCTGCGCGGCGAGGGTGAAATCGCGGCTCCGCTGCGCGCCTTGGCGGAATCTTATGCTGATCTTTCGGTGGGCTGCTACCCGTTTCAGAAGGACGGCGCCTTCGGCGCTAATATCGTGATCCGCGGCACCGATGGCGCCCGTATCGATGCCGCGATGACCGAACTGTCAAAGGAGCTGGAGCAGTGACCACCGATCCCCGTTACTATGACATGACCGAGGCGACCTGGCCGCCTGCTTCGGTGCGCGAACTGGGGCCCGTCTCTGTGCGCGAAGGGCGGGGCGGCGGCAGCCGTGTGTCGGCGGCGACGGTGAACGGAGCGGCGTCGGACGCGGAAATTGCAGCGGCTGAGGATGCGATGCACGCCATGGGCCAGGACTGCCTGTTCATGATCCGCGACGGTGAGACGGAACTGGATGCGCAGCTGGCCGCGCGCGGGTATGCGGTGAAGGACCCGGTCAACCTCTGGACCTGCCCGACCGAAAGCCTGACAGATGTCCCGGTGCCCCGCGTCACTGCTTTCTGCGTCTGGGAGCCGCTGGCGATCCAGCGCGAGATCTGGGCGCAAGGGGGCATCGGGCCGGAGCGGCTGGCTGTTATGCAGCGGGTGCAGGGGGTGAAGACCGGGCTGCTGGGACGCCACAGGGACAAACCGGCCGGTGCTGGTTTCGTGGCCATTCACGACGGGGTGGCGATGGTCCACGCGCTTGAAATCCTGCCGCATCAGCGACGGGCCGGAATGGGGGCCTGGATGATGCGCCAGGCGGCGTTCTGGGCGGTGGAGAACGGCGCCGGGGAACTGGCGGTGCTTTGCACGAAACGTAACGAGGGCGCAAACGGGCTTTACGCTTCCCTCGGCATGGACTGTGTTGGACAGTACCACTACCGGATTTTGCAACAAGGCGATTGAACGCGATGAGTGACCAGACCCAGCCCACAGCCCTTGACCTGCCGATGGTGGACCCGCTGCCGCCGGAAACGCAGAAGTACTTCGATATCTGTGTCGAGAAACTGGGCTTTGTGCCGAATGTGCTGAAGGCAAATGCCTTTGACATCGACAAGCTTAATGCATTCACGGCGATGTATAATGACCTGATGCTAGCGGACAGCGGTCTCAGCAAGCTGGAGCGGGAGATGATCGCGGTTGTGGTTTCCTCGATCAACCGTTGTTTTTATTGCCTGGTGGCCCATGGCGCCGCAGTGCGGCAACTGTCCGGTGATCCGCAGCTGGGCGAGATACTGGTGATGAACTACCGGGTGGCGCCGCTGGATGCGCGGCAGCGGGCGATGCTGGATTTTGCGGCCAGGATGACCACGGCGAGCGCGGAGATTGAAGAGGCCGACCGGCAAGCTTTGCGCGATGCAGGTTTCAGCGACCGGGACATCTGGGACATCGCCAATGTCGCCGGTTTCTTCAACATGTCGAACCGGGTGGCCAGCGCCACCGCCATGGTGCCCAACCCGGAATATCACAGCCAGTGCCGTTAAGACCTCTGATTGCAGCAGCTGCGGCGGCGTTCCTGCCTGGAATGCTGAGTGCAGCGGACCTCTCCTTGTCGGCCAGTGCAGCTGCGATTTCCGAACGGGTGACAGCGCTCGGCGTCTATCAGCTGCCAATCGGCTCGGAAGACGCGGACAGGGTGCCGTCAGAGCGGTTCGAGGGGCAGATCACCCGCCGCACCTGGCGTTTGGACGGCGGCGGTACGGTGCTGCAGATCCTGGCTCCGCTTCGGGAGCAGTTGGTGGAGCAGGGCTATGAGGTGCGGCTGGACTGCGCGGCGCGCGATTGCGGCGGCTTTGGATTCCGTTTCGGTATTGAGGTGGTTCCCACACCGGACATGATGGTGGATATCTCCCGCTTTCACTTCCTGTCGGCGGCCAAGGGAAAAGAAGCGGTTTCTGTCTTGGTGTCGCGGGCCGGGGAGGCGGCCTTTGTTCAAGTGATCAGCGTGCGGCCGCCGGATACCGCAGCTGAGGTGGAAAAGCCCGTTGTGCCGGCGGAGCCGGATTCGGTGCGGCCTATCGAACTGGCCAAGGTGCTGGAGGTGCGCGGTCATGCGGTGCTGACCGATCTTGTTTTTGAGAGCGGCTCCACCCGATTGCGCGAAGGACAGTATGACAGCCTGAAAGAACTGGCCGGCTATTTGGCCGCAAACCCGCAGTACCGGCTGCTGCTGGTGGGGCACACCGATACGGTCGGCTCGCAGGCGCAGAACGCCGGTATCTCCGAGCGCCGGGCACAGTCGGTGAAGGAGCGGCTGGTAGAGGCCCATGAGGCGGACCAGGGTCGTATCGACGTTGCAGGCGCCGGGTTTCTGGCGCCGATTGCCAGCAATCTGATTCCGGAAGGCCGGGAAGCCAACCGGCGGGTTGAGGCGGTTCTGCTGGCCGATTGAGGCGCTTGGCCCGAGGTGCGCGGCATAACGTCCGCCGGCGCGGCGGCATAGGGAACGAAACGTAACGCAAAAGGCGCAGGCCTGATTAGAGCCGGACGCCTGGCTGCGCGGAGGGCTTGCGGGTTTTTGTTCTGATAGGCAAAAACCCGGGCCGTATTCCCGCGTTAGTTACGCATCACCTTGATGACTGCTGCACCGAGTTCTTTAAGTGCGGCATTGCGCGTCGCGAAATCCGCATCCGTGTCGGATATGTAAATTGCAACAATCCATGGGGCGCTGCCTTCTGGTGTGACAAGTGCTATGATACTGCGAGTATGGCTTCCGGCGCCGGATTTATCGAAAAATTCCCAGTTCGCCGGGGCTTCCTTTCGCAACAGCGTGCTTGTCACACTGCCATAGCTCATCCATTTGCCAAGCAGGTTGCGGGAAGACACTGACAGCGCATTGCCGACCAAAAGGGCGCGCAGTGTTTCCGCCATCGCGGCTGGAGTTGTGGTGTCGAGGGGGCTGCCTGCAGCGAAGGTGTTCAGTTCCGGTTCATACCGGTCCAGCCGGCTGACCGTATCACCGATACTGCGGAAGAACTTCGTGACCTCATTTGGGCCGCCAAGACGCGAGATCAGCAAGTTTGCCGCGGTGTTGTCGCTCCAGTCGAGCGCAGCCAGGCAGAGATCGGCAATCGACATGGTTTCACCGGCATGTTTCTTGGTCACCGGAGCATAAGAAAGCAGATCGGATTCGCGGACAGGCAGCTGCTCCGAGAGGGACAGCTTACCCGCATCGCTGCGCGCCAGAACGGCCCCGCAAACCGGTGTCTTCATAGTGCTGTTCATGAGGAACTTTTCGTCGGCACGATGAAACCAGGCCGCACCTGTATCTGTCTCTACCAGAGCAATTCCCACGCGGCCGTTGAGCCGTTCTTCTGCGTGCGAAACAGAAGCGGCCAGTATCTTGAAAGGGGATTGCGCAGCGGCGGCGGTGGCAAGAGCCAAGCCAAGTGCAATCCCTGCCGCAGCGCGCGGCAGGATGGAAGCGGAGAACCGCATGATTGAATTCCCTTTGAAAGTGCGTCCTGAGCGGCGCGTTATTTCTGGACAGACATCACTTGATGTCATGCGGAAACCTTAAATCAACTTGATTTGCTGGCTCAAACGACAAATGTTATCGAGCGCCATTAGCTGAGATTATGTCATGGACCGTCCGGATTTGCCGCTGAACGCTCTTCGGGTGTTCGAAGTTGCCATGCGTCAAGGCAGCTTTACCCGGGCCGCAGTGGAACTGCGGGTGACGCAGGCCGCCGTCAGCCACCAGATTGCGCGGTTGGAGGACTTGCTGGGGGCAACGCTTTTCTTGCGCACGCCTCAAGGGTTGCTGCCAACCGATGAGGGCTTGCTGCTGTTTCCTGTTTTAGAGCATGGTTTCGAAGCGATCTCCCGTGTCCTTGACCGGCTGGGTGGCCGCCGGGACGTGGAGATGCTGAATGTCGGTGTGAACACCACGTTCGCGCTCGGATGGCTGTTGCCGCGGCTTGATGCCTTTCGCGGGCTGCATCCGGAAATTGATCTCAGGATCTCGACCAATAACAACCGCGTGGAAATTTTACGGGAAGGGCTCGACATGGCGATCCGGTTTGGAGCGGGGGCCTGGACGGGCCATGACGCGGTCCCGTTGATGGAGGCGCCGCTGGCACCTCTCTGCGCGCCTGCCATTGCCGCACGCTTGAAGCAGCCCGCGGATCTGGGCAAGTTCACCCTGCTGCGGAGTTACCGCAGTGCGGAATGGCCAGGCTGGTTTGATGCGGCCGGTGCCGCTTGCCCTCCTGTCACGGGTCCTGTTCTGGACAGTTCGGTTGCTCTCGCCGAACTTGCCGCTTCTGGTACAGGCGCCGCATTGCTGCCAGTCCGTATGTTCGAACGCTATCTGGAGCAGGGGCGCCTATCTCAGCCTTTCGGTGTGACTGTAGCTGCTGGAAAGTACTATTTGGCTTGGCCGTCGGACCGCCCCTTCACGGACCCGATGAGAAAATTTTCGAACTGGCTGACAGGCGGATCAGAAAGCTCTTGAAGGCGAAGTATGCCCTGTTCGGACAGCGATGCGCCACCGCAGCAGGACCGGCAGACGCAACCTGTTTGGGTACTGGCAGCCGCCATTGCATGGCCCGCATAAGAAAAGCCCCCGCCGGTGGGGCGGGGCAGGTCTTCGAGGGAGGTCTTGGCCCGATTTCCGTTGAACCGGTTCAGGTTTTCCATTCGGACGGGTCGCGGTCGGCAAAAGCCGCCACCAGGAAGTCAATGAAGGCCCGCACCTTGGGCTGAGTGAACTTGCCGGGCGGGTAGACCGCGTAGATACCTTGGGTTTCCACCGGCAGGCTGGGCATCACGTCCTCAACAAGCCCTTCTTCCAGCGCCTCAGAATAGAGATAACTAGGCAGATATGCGATGCCGAGCCCGGAAATGGCAGCATTCAGGAGCGATTGCCCGTCATTCACGGACAGCCAGCCTGAGGTGCGCACCTGACGTTTTTCACCCGACGGCGCAGTAATTTTCCAGACATTGCCGCTGGACTGGCTGGAATAATGCAGCAGCTTGTGATTGTTCAGCTCGTCGATCTTCTGCGGGCGGCCGAATTTTTCCAGGTACTCCGGAGAGGCAATCATCCGCTTTGTTGTCTCGGTCAGCTTGCGGGCGCGCAGGGAGCTGTCCTCCAGCTCGCCGATCCGAACGGCCATGTCGAAACCTTCGGAGATCAGCTCCACATAGCGGTTGTTCAGCACCATGTTGACGGTGATATCCGGGAAATCGCGCAAGAAGTCCGACAGCACCGGCGACAGATGATTCACGCCGAAATCGGTGGCGACGGAAATCCGCAGAAGGCCCGAGGGTGCCGACTGCATCGAAGTGACCAGCGCATCCGCTTCACCCGCATCATTAAGCACCCGGCGGGCACGGTCGTAATAGGCTAGGCCGATCTCGGTCGGTGACACCCGGCGTGTGGTGCGGTTGAGAAGCCGCGCGCCCAAGCGGGCCTCCAGGCTGGAAACATGTTTGGAGACGGCCGATTTAGAGATCCCCATTTTCCGTGCCGCATCGGTAAAACCGCCCTGGTCCACCACGTTGGCAAAGGCCTCCATTTCCATCAATCGGTCCATATTCGCCCATCCTCGTAAAGCCGTGTTGCCCCGAAACTGCCGGGGAAATCGGGCAAGATCGGGGCGGAGGTGGGATAATTGCGAGGTTTCGCGGGGATCGTTTGCGCTGCGGAAACGGCCGGGGCAGAAAAGATGCAGCAGAGCGCGGATGGGTTAACGGAACCTTAAATTGCAAGC
The DNA here is from genome assembly GCF_013317235.1 of Leisingera sp. ANG59. Classification (GTDB taxonomy): domain Bacteria; phylum Pseudomonadota; class Alphaproteobacteria; order Rhodobacterales; family Rhodobacteraceae; genus Leisingera. The sequence continues at coordinate 409,511 of NZ_WLCM01000004.1, forward strand.
CTGATGGTCAGAATCCACAGCGGCAGGGTGATCGCGCTGAGCAGCGTGGATTGCGCAATAAGTGTGGCAGCCAGCGTGCGGTCGGCGCCAAAGGCCGAGGCGAGCACGTGCGCGGCCGAGGCCGTGGGCAGAGCGGCAAACAGCACCAGCACCGCAGCAAACCCGGGATCGCTGTCCAGCAGCAGGCAGGCGGCCAGCACGATGGCGGGCACCAGAACCAGGCGGACCAGGCAGAGGTAGCCGTTGAACAGGTCGAGCCGGGCCAGTGCCCGCCAGTTCATGGTGGCGCCGATGGACAGAAGTGCAATCGGGATCGCCGCATGCGCCAGCATTTCGGCCGGTGCCAGAAGCGGCGCAGGAATCCTGTAGCCCGAAAGCCCAATTGCAACGCCTGCGATTGATGCCAGCAGGAAGGGGTTGAGCGCAATCTTCAACGCCGTCTCGCGAACCGACAGGCTGCCGCCGCGCGACAGTGCCGTGACTGCCATGACGTTGGCCACCGGCACGGCCATGCCGATGGCAACTGCCATCTGGCCGGTCAGCTCTTTGCCGATCGAGGGCAGGGCGACAAAGGCAATGGCTGTATTAAAGCGCCAGGCGGTCTGCCAGGCACCTGCAAAATCAAGGAATTTTTCCGGTCCGAATCTGCGTGCCAGAAAGCCGAGCCCAAGCGCCAGAGCCAGGATGCTCCAGACCGCGGGGCCGATGCGGCCGAGGTCGGCGATGGCAATAGGGCGGCCGCTGGCGGCAAAGAACAGCAGCGCGGGAAACAGCACTTCGAAATTCAGCCTGTCGAGGCCTTGCCATGCCAGCGGCGACAGCCGCCCGCGGACCAGGCCGCCAAGAGCAACCATCAGGAAGCTGGGAGCCAGGCCCATCAGAATAACTGCAAATACCACGGTTGCCCTCGCCTTACGGTTCGGGTGCGACACTGCCGCCGCTTGATGCTGCAGGCAAGCGGAACGCGGGACTGGGGCCTGGCTTTAGGTGACGGTGACGCAAAATTGTGCATGTGCCGTCACCGCAGGGATCGCCGCCGCTGCCACCCTGTGCCTGGCCGCACCGCTTGGGGCGCAGGAACGGACGCCGTCGCATCCGGATGCGAAGGTGTATTTCGTCAATCTGAAGGATGGTGCCACCGTCACCTCGCCGGTGACAGTTGTCTTCGGTCTCTCGGGCATGGGGGGCGCCCCTGCGGGCACAGAAAAAGAGCATTCCAGCCTTCACCACCTGCTGATCGACGGGTCGGCCATTGGCGAAGGGGAAGTTGTTGCGGATGATCCGCTCAACGGGTTGCCTGCGGATGAGTGCCATGTGCCGCATGACTCGCCTGTGGTGGCTGAGGTGATCACCATCAACGTGGAGAGATACTTCGGCGCGCGGCGAAGCATTTGCCGGACTATGCAGGCTAGGCAGGAGGTCCTGAACATTCAAAGGATCTGCTATGCTGACCTGCATCATCCGTTACCACATCGACCCCGCCAAGAAGGCGCAGTTCGAACAATACGCCCGCAACTGGGGCCAGGCGATCCCGCGCTGCGGAGCGGACCTGGTTGGTTACTATGCTCCGCATGAAGGGTCCTCGACCCTGGCCTACGGAATCTACAATGTGAACAGCCTGGCGGAGTATGAGGCCTACCGGGCGCGGCTGTCGGCAGACCCTTTGGGGTGTGAGAATTACGAGTTCGCCCAGAAGGAGCGGTTTCTGCTGCGTGAGGACCGGGCGTGGCTCAAGCTGGCGTCTGCACCGCATGGGAATGGATGATGGGGGCGCAGATGATAGCCGTGATATTTGAGGTGGAAATTGCCGCGGGGCAGAAGGATGCCTATCTGGAAACCGCGGCAGAACTGCGCGAGCGGCTGGAGAAAATTGAGGGGTTCATTTCCGTTGAGCGGTTCCAGTGCCTGCGTGCGCCGAATAAGCTGTTGTCGCTGTCCTATTGGCGGGACGAAACCGCGGTACAGCGCTGGCGGCAACTGGCGGAACACCGGTCGGCGCACGCAGGCACTGGAACCGCTC
>NZ_WLCM01000040.1 GCF_013317235.1 Leisingera sp. ANG59
GGACTTCTCGAAGCCATCGTGAGCAACGACGAGGACTTCTCGAAGCCATCGTGAGCAACGACGACAACCTGTCATACGGCAGCATCGTCAGCGTTCAGATCGGGCAAGACAAATACATCACGACGCTGACCGACGATGGCATCTGCGAACTGAAGGACATGCTCGCGGACGCCCGGCGTTCGCCGGAGCGCTGGAACGACTTCTTACAAGACTCCGTCGACGATCCCGACATCATCGCACGCGTCAAGGACCAGCCCCCGCGGTAGAAATCGGGTGCTTACTTCATTTCGAACTCTCTGAAAACACGCGGGACACCATTGCCGCATGGATCACTTCGCCGGAGATGATCGGCTGCCGCTTTATGTTTCCCAGCCGGTTTCATGACCGTCCGCATATTTCAACACGCCAAAATGGCCGGCTTGTGCGGAATTGGGTTGCCGCTATCGGGTTGGAACCCAGTGGATACGGCACCCACTCCCTGCGCCGGACCAAAGCAGCGGAGATATACCGGAAAACCGGAATTCTCAGAGCGCTTCAACTTCTGCTCGGACACACAAAGTTTGACAATACCGTCAGATACCTTGGCGTCGAACTTAAAGATGCGCTGAGCATCACCGAACAAATCGACATTTGAACCTCGTTGGCGGGCGGCTCTTGCCGTTCGCCAACCCGGACCGGAGCCACATTCGCGCCTCAGCTGTGGTTCAGATCGAACCCACTCTTACGGCATTGCTGCACTGTAGCGAATGTTCGTTCTTTTCTCACCTTTCACAGCGTTCAACTAAAGTCATGCGAGCAAGCCTGTTTGAGAACTCATTTAATTAAGCAGCGGAACTGTCATTCGTGGCCTCTGCGCGCGCGCGCAGCACCGCACGCCATTCGTCATCCAGTGCTGTTTCAGTTCGCGACTGAAGTTCATACAACCAACCAGGCACGACTGGGCGGGCGGCATCCTGATAGGCATTTTTATCCGAAGAGGCGGCCTTTTCTGAGGCCACAATGCTTTTCAGCATGCTGACCCCTATCCTCCAATCGTCCTGGCCATCGAACTTGCGCACCCGGTCCTTGGTAAACAGCTTGCGGATCAAGCGCCGCCGCAGCTGTGCTGCGTCCTCCGCCTCCGCAGTGCGGTCCGGGCTCGTTTCTTCCCAGTGCTCTGCCAGTTCCTCCGCCGCGGGCAAGGCAAAGGACAGCCCGGCGCGAAGGCTGCCACCTTCTCCTTTGAAGACACGTCGAAGCTGTGCCGGCACTACGCCGACCTGTGCGATATCCACACCGATCCAGCCGCCAGCTTCAGGCAGACAAGAGCTGCCAGCATGCACCTCTACCTGTATACCGTTCAGCGACATGTCATGGCATTTGCCCGCAGCCTGCCCGCCTCCTTCCGTACGCAAGACCACAGGCTCATTCAGTTCGAAACGAACTTCGCTGCGCAAAAGCTGCGGCGTGATGGCTATTTTTGCCACCAGCAGCAGAACGACCATGTTGACCGCCGACCAGAAGGCGACAACCGGCATCAGGTGGCTGGAAGCGATGATCTGAAGGTTGTAGCTGGAGTTTATGGCCAGGCCGGCCGTCATCAGGCCGCAAAGAAGAAGGCAAATGGCAACTGTTGCTGTGTCTTGTATTTCTGTCCCTTCGCCGCCTTTGGGGGTGACCTTGAACGCATGACCGTGCGGTTTCAGCAGCGTGGCGACCACCACGGGCAGCAGCCGGAAGGCTTGCAGAACGCCGTGCGCCATCGTTGCCAGCGGGTGGTATTTTCCCGGCGCAAAATGCCGGACAGCGGCAATGGCTGCGACAATTGCGGGCAGTTGGTAAGACATCACCGTGTCCGCAGACGCATTGACCAGCGGCGGCACTCCCGTGAGCAGGAATATGGCCGGCGTCACCATTGCAATGGTTTGGCCGAATGACTGGGTGATCCAGTGGAACGGCAGGAAAAACAGGCGTTCGTACCATTTCAGGCCAGGTCCGCCAAACGGGCCTTCGCGAAGGAACATGATCTGGATGGCGCCGCGCGCCCACCGTGCCCGCTGAATGAAAAAGGCGTTGATGTTCTCCGGGGCCAGGCCAAATGCCAGACGCTCATCCAGATAGCGCGTAGTGTAGCCTTTCCGCTTGAGGGCAAGCGTCAGGAGCATGTCTTCGGTGATCGAGCCGGAGGGCAGCTTGTTGCCGATCGCCTCCAGCGCGCTGCGCCGCACGATGCCGTTTGATCCGCAGCAAAAGGCGCAATCATACCCGTCGCGTCCGGGCATGACCGCCTCAAAGAAGAACCGCTGGTCGTCGGGCATGACCTTGCTCATGTTCAGCGACGCCTGCATCGGATCGGGGTTGAAGAAGTTATGGGGGATCTGCACGATCCCGATTTTCGGGTCCTCGAAAAACCCCATGGTCCGGTAGAGGAAATTCCGCTGCGGAATGAAATCCGCGTCAAGAACAAGGAAGAAAGGGGCGGAGGTGCGCGTAACAGCGGCATTGATATTGCCAGCCTTTGCGTGGGCATTGTCGGCGCGGGTCAGATAGCCGGCGCCCAGGTGTTCGCTCATGCGCTGCAGCCAGCCGCGCCGTCCGTCATCGAGCACCCAGACATTGAGCTTTGCCTGCGGCCAGTCCAGCTCCACCGCGCCAACAATTGTCTTCTCCAGCACTTCGGCGGGCTCGTTGTAGGTGGCGATGAAGATGTCGACCTCGGGCAAGTCGATGGGGGCCGTGCCGCGCAGCCGCGTCTCGTGCTTGTCCGCTTCCGGAGTGCGGTTGGTGCGGCGCAGCATGTAGGCATAAAGCACCGCGGTATCGAGCCAGGCCAGGATCTCGATGATGAAGACGGTCCCGATAAACAGGCCGGTCACGCTGAAAATACCGGCCGGCAGCACCGTTTCGAACAGCCGCCAGCTGAGGTAGCGCAGGATCACCACCGTCAAGCCCGCCACCACCAGCCGGTCTGCCCAAGTGTTGTTCTGCCATCGGTTGCCGAACAGCAGAATCGCGGCGGTGATCAGCAGCAGGGGAACGAGGGATTCAGCCTGCATCCGGCGGGTCATCCTCATCAGGAGCGGGCGACGCAGCCAGCGAAGGTGCGATACCGCGCAGCAGTTCCTCGACCCAATGGCCGGCGACCGTCAGCATGTTGCCCAATCCGCGGTCAAAGCGCACTTCGGCAGTGCGCCCGACATCACAGAAATTCTGCGCGACTCCGGCCGTTGCCACATTTACTGGGGCAAGGCGCAGCATGACAGACAGGCTGCCCTCTGTGAGATTTTCCGGCTCAGCAGCGAGCAGCCCGGTGGCGCGCTGGCWGCCAGCGCCGCGCAGCGCCTCGACAGAGGCGGGGAAGGTCTCATCCGAGCCGCGCAGCCGCACCTGCGCTGTGTCCCCGGGGCGGATCGCCTCAAACGCTGTTTCATGCACAAACACCTCGACGAACCTGCGGGAGCAATCGAGAAGCTGCAGGACTTCGTCTCCCGCCGCGATCACCGCGCCCTTGGCAGGGGTTGCGGACCAGACCACGGCGCCGGTGGGCAATTGCGGAGCAAACCGGTCAAGCCGGTCCACCTCCTCGCGCAACGCCTCGGCCTCCTGAAGCAGACCGGTGCGCTGTGCGCTAACGCGGGCCTTCCGGCCCCTGAGGTCAGCCAGCCGGATTGCGACCTCATCCCGGCGTTGCCGGGCATAGCTGCCATCCTCTGTTCCCAGCCCTGGGAGGATACCATCCTTGACCCCGGCCATGCTCCGCGCCGCCTCCTCGACCGCGGCGGCCAGCCGGATGACCTCGCCGTTTGCCTCGGCCGCCAGCGACACCGCTGTCTCTGCCTGCGTCTGCGGCACCGACCCATTGGCAGACAGCCGCTCAAACCTTTGAGCATCCCGCGCCAGCCGGCCCTGGCGTTCACGCGCTGCCGCCAGCTCCCCGCGCAAACCGCTCAGCTGCGCCTCCAGCACTTGCCGGGCAAGCGTTTGCACCTGTTCCATCCTTACCAGAAGTTGCTGGTCCAACTGCGTAAGGGCGGTAATTTCAGTGCTGATCGAAACCTCCTCCCGGGCCAGGATGCCGATTCTGGCTTCCAGCCGCGCAAGTTCGGTCCGGCTGGAGCGCGACGCCTGAAGTTCTACAATTGCAGTGGCCGGCATCACTGGAGTTGCGGGCGTGAGCGCGTCGGACATCAGAGCGCCGTCAAAGGGGCTTTTGACGGAAATGATGGGGGCGTTGACCACGGCAGCCCGTGAAATGTAATTCGTTGCGTGTGGTGCAAAAATCATGAACGCGGCACCAAGGCAGGCAACGCCTGCCGCAATCCGCGCCGCTCGCTTCAGTTTCATGGTGGGACCCGGCGCCTGAAAATAAATACAATTGACTATCGCATTGCCGCGTTAATTGTTGATTGCCAGGCGGTGGCAGCCAACCTGAGTTTAGTTAAAATGCCATCAATCAAACCTAATCCAGCCGGGCCTGAAATTTTAAGTTGCGGCGCGGGGAGGCGGGATTTCATTTCTAACAAGTCTCACCACCACAGTATTTGGTAGACATCCTTTCCTGCGGACATCGGCCGCATGAAACTCCTAAGCAGTCTTTGAAAGCCAGCGCAGCGAAAGTCTGTTTCGTCCGGCACCCTGTAAATCTGGCCCTCCAAAATTGCTGTGCCATGCACGAATGGCGGGAAAAGCCGCTGCAATGCGTCACAGATTTTCGTGCTTGTGCAGAATACTTGCCGCTGCGCGCGCAGAGAAAAAATCCGAGGTCTCTTGTGGGCTCTTTCTACCCGTCCCTGATGTCCGAGACCGAGAGTCCTAAAACCGCCCGCACGAGCGACCGCTACGCGGGACTTACCTGCCTTTCGCCGCAGGCGCGCGATCCTTGCTGCATTGGCGAAAACATCAGAGGGTCGTGCGAGCAGCGGACGTTTGCTACGGCTGCAAAACGAAAGATGTCGGGATACGTGTGCAGACATTCGTTGAATAGTATCCTGCGAATAGTGTTACTTGGCGTGACCTGCTCGGTTCCTGAAAACTGGATCAGCAGGTGCAAATCAATCGGACTGATCTTTGACCGGCGAACGATTGAGCCCACCAGCGAGCGAGTGGTCGAGATGTACCATCTATCTCGGTAGCAAAGGCCAATGTGGACTCGACTCGAACCGTTGCACGCTTCCCAGTGAGTGAAGCTGAAGCGAATTGAAGAGCGTAGGCATGTGCAACAGGTGACAGGTCAAGGTGGTTTCAGGTGTTAGCGGGCAGCGTTCTGAAGGCCTTTGGCGGCCCCAAGGTTATCCCGCTGATGTGAAACTAACCGGGCATTTGGTTGGCAACCTATTGCTGAAATACTTCCCGAACCCAGTCTGAGACTGCATCGCCGCTGCCCATTTGCGGTCTCACCAAGCCATCGATCATGAAGGTGGGTGAGACGTGGATTCCATTTTGACGCGCATACTTGCAATGCCATTTAACCTCGCGATCAAGATCGGGGATGGCAAAGGCGGTGGCCAGTTCTACACCGGACAATTCTTCGAGCCTGGCGATGATACCGCGCGGTGTGGTGTCCAGGTTTGGTCCGCTGCAATGGTCCCTGAACTCGAACTCATCACGATTTGCAGCCACCGCCGACATTACAGTGCGTGCGGCCTCTTTGCCCTGATCCAATGTTGAGGCGGCGATGATGCAGCGGGTGACGACGCCGGAAAACATATGCCAGGGCTGGGAGAGCAGCCGCAGCTTGACGGTGATGCGATCATCCCCAGCCTCGGCCAGCAATTCATCGAGCTTGCCGAAAGCGCGCACCGAAAACGGGCAAGTGGGCTCCAGAAATATCTCAAACACGCGTGGGCCGTGGCCCCAGTGAAGCGGATCAGCGTGCCAATGGGACATGGTGGTCTCCTTTCAATCTTAGTGCGGGGGGGTCCAGAAGGCGGCCGGGCGCAACAGGGTATTGTGCTGCCCGGTTTGATAGCCAAGCGCCGCCCCCCGCGTCCGGTATTCGAGCCAGTCGGGATCCTTGTAGAGCGCGGCACGGCGGGCTTGCCGGTCGGCGGCGTCGCGGTACTGCCAGAGGTGGACATAAGAGTTCACATCGCCGGTCTCGACGGTGCCATATAAGAGAGGTTCCCCAAGGTGGCGGCACTGTGCGTCAAATCCCTGTTCAGCATAGAAATCGAGTTGCCGTCTCATTGTGCCCGGGCGGCAGCGGTAGGTGCGCAGATCATAAAGCATGGGCAGGGTCCTTAAGCTCAAAGAGGCGCTTGGCCTCGTTGCGGATGTGTTCGGCAATGGGGATCGCCGAGGTGGCAGCGGGTGAGGGAGCATTGCAGATATGAATGGTGCGTGCGGTACTGCGGATCAGAAAATCATGCACCAGCGTGCCGTCGCGCATCACGGCCTGTGCACGAATGCCTGCCGGATACGGCTGCAAATCGCTCAACTCAAGCGCGGGGCAATACCGCTGGCAGGCCCGGAGGTAGCGACGGCGGAAGGTAGAGTTGGCCATTTCTGTCAGGCCTGAGGTCAGGTTTGCCCCAAGCGTGCGCCAGAAGCCGGGAAAGCGCGCCATCTCGGCCAGGTCGCGGGGCGAGGTCGCCAATTTACCGTATTTCTCGCGCGCGAGGCTGAGCACGGCATTGGGGCCGACAGTGACATAGCCGCCGATCATCCGTGTCAAGTGAATGCCGAGAAAGGGCAGGCCGGGGTCGGGGACCGGATAGATCAGGTGATTGACGATTGTGTCGCGGCGCGGTGCAAGGCGGTAGTACTCTCCCTTGAACGGAACAATAGCAAAGTCATCAGCCAAGCCGCACATCCCAGCCAGCCGGTCGGCATTGAGGCCGGCACAGACAATCAGGCGGCCGGTCTTCAGGCGCTGACCGTTGGAAAGCGTCAGGTTCACGTCATTGGCGGTTTCGTTGATCCCGGTCACGTCGGTGTTATGGGTGATCTCCCCCCCGGCGCCGGTAAAGAGTTCAGCCATCTTGCGCACTATCGCGGCGTAGTCGGCAATACCGGTGGCCGGGCTGAGCAGGCCGGCGCGGCCCGTGATATTAGGTTCCAGCTCGCGCAGTTCGGCACCCGGCACCGGGCGGATGTTGAGCCCGTTTTGTCGGGCACGGGTGGTCAGAGCGGCCAGCCGGTCTTCTTCCAACGGCGAGGTGGCGACCAAAAGCTTGCCGCATTGCTCAAACGGCAGCAGATGATCGCTGCAGAAACGGACCGTGGCCTCCAGCCCGCGGCGGCAGAAATCTGCCTTTAGACTGCCAGGTGCATAGTAGATGCCAGCATGGATGACGCCGCTGTTGCGGCCTGTCTGATGCTGAGCCAGCGCCTGTTCTTTTTCCAGCACCCTGACAGAAAGACCAGGCCAGGCGCGCTGAATTTCCAGGGCCGTTGCGATCCCGACGATGCCGCCGCCGATGATGGTGATGTCGGTCATGTCATGACTTTCGGTTGTGCCGGGCACGGAAGGGACCCGCGCCCGGTGCGGCTATCATGCAATCGGTTCGATCTTCTGCGCGCCGTTCCTGCGCTCCCATTCTGCCCATTCGTCATGCGGGTTTGGGTCGCGGATGATACTGGGTTCTGACAGGGCGAAATCGGCGATGTCGTCCTTGCGCATTACCACCACACCCTTGTGCTTGAGCGCATACTCCAGGAACCGGCCCAGCGACTTGACCCGGTAGGGGCGGCCCTGCACCCGGTCATGTGTCGAGATGGCCATCATCCGGCGGCGGTGTCCGGCCTCCTCGTAAAGCTGGTCGAATTCGTCCTTCAGCTGGCGCTCATATTCACTAGTGGTGAACTTGTATCCCTCGAACTGGATGATGTCGTTCAGGGTTACCGAATAGGGCACGACGGCAAAATCCCTGTTCCGTACAGGGATCACGAAGGGCTCATCACGGCTGACATCGTCGATGTGATACTTGAAGCCTTCGTCCTGAAGGATTTTCAGCGTGTTGATCGTGCCGCGCATCGCCGCTCCGTTATAGCCGACAGGCGCAACGCCTGTGGCGCGCTTGATTGAGGCGACGTTGTCGGCGATAAAGCGGCGCTCTTCCGCCTCTTGCAGATCGACCTGCATGATCCAATCGCGCCCATGCGCGGCGGCCTCATGGCCGCGCTCGACGATCTCCTTCGCCACCTCCGGACTGCGGTCCACGGCGCTGCCGACCATATGCGAGGTCACTTTGATCCTGTGTTTGTCCCACAGGTCCAGCATGCGCTGGATGCCTTCGATATAGCCGTAGCGGTACCAGCTCTTGGTTGGGAAGTCGGGATAGGCAGGATCCATGTCGATGAAGCCCGAGAAGGGGCCGCCGGGGCCATAGGGGGCTTCGCCGCCGGCTTCGAACTGCATTGAGATCGAGATCACAAGCCGGGCGTCATCGGGCCAGAAAGTCTTGGTCATGTGTTTGCTCCGATTGGAAACTGGAAAAGGGACGCAGCCCGCGGGCCGCGCCAGTGGGGGGATCAGTTGACGCCCCAGATGCCGCGATAGACGTCGCGGTATCCGTTGCCGGGGTCATAGGAGAGGCGGGCGCCGCCATCCTCCTGAATGTTGTCCGGAGTGAAAAGGTGGACCGGGACAACGAAGCCGCTGTCGGCCTCACCAGCAAATGCCCGGTTCATTTCATCCACGGCCTGCCAGCCATGCAGGTTCAACGGTTCGGCTACGGTAGCGTATTGATAGAAGTTCTGCTGGATGCGCTGGAACGCCGCCTCGGATCCGTCGCCGGCTGATATGTTGCGCGGCTGGCCGTCCTGGGGCATGCCAGCCGAGATCAGGGCCGGGGCCATGAAGTCATAGGGCAGATCGTTGATAGTCAGCGAATAGGTCCAGCCGTCGCCATAGCGTTGCAGCAGCGCATTGGTCAGAGGCGGCATCCGCGTGCTGGCCTCTGCCAGCGGCGTATCTTCGACCGATAGGATCTTGCAGCCTTCACAGGCTTTGATGACCTCGGCCATGGCATCGGATTTTGCAATCGCGATCTCATAGACACTGTCTGTGAAGATCACGACGCCCGCTGTTCCATTGCTGTCGGCCACGGCCAGCGAAGCGGCGGCGCGGGAAATCTCCAGCGGGTCAGTGGTGATATTGGTGAAGATCGGGTGCTTCTGCGAAGGCCCGGCCGAGGCGGTGGAATGCCAGCCTACGATCTGGATGCCTGCCGCGTCGGCCTGGCGGATGGCTTCGGCCTGTTCGTTGGCGTCCACCGTCCCCAGGATGATCCCGTCGGGCTGCAGGGCAATGGCCTGCTGCATGGCTGAGGACCGGCCCGAGACGCTGCCCTGTCCGTCAATCACGCGGACCTCCCAACCGATGGCGGCTGCGGCTTCCTTTACGCCTTCGCTGACGCCGAGAGCACCGCCGTTGCGCTGATCAGCGGAGACATAGACGATGGTTTTTCCGGTCTGAGCCGCAGGGCCCGATGTCGGTCCGGTCCATGGCGGGTTGGGCTTGGCGGCTTCGGCGACAAAGGCCTTGGCGTCGGTGACCGCATCGGCTGCGGCCGGAAGCCCGGCAAGCGCGGTGCTGGCCACTAGGGCCGCGGCGAACAGGGGTTTCAGTGCGATGGTCATGCGTTCTCTCCTCCGTGAACGGGTCTGATCAAGACTTCTTGGGCTGTGGGGTCTGGGTGGGGTGCCTCGCCTTGCGGACCAAACTGCGCTTGCGCTGCGCATATCCGGCAATGCCGATGGCGATCAGCAGCATAGTGCCGTTGAACAGGGGTTCGACATAAAAGGCGCCGCCCAATTGCTGGATGCCCGAGATGCCGACTGCCAGGATGATCACCCCGATCAAGGTGCCCCAGACGTTCACTCGCCCCGGTTTGATCGTTGTCGAGCCTAGGAAAGCGCCGACGAGCGCGGGCAGTAGGAATTCGAGACCGACGCTGGCTTGGCCGATCCGCAGTTTTGCGGCTAGAACCACCCCGGCAATTGCACCGATCAGCCCCGATGCAATGAATGCGCCGATCACGAAACGGCGTGTGCGGATGCCGTTCAGCTCAGCGGCGCGGGGGTTGGCGCCGATGGCATAGAGGTTGCGCCCGATCGGCAGGTAATCGGTGATCACCCAAAGGATCACGGCGATAACCAGCACATAGAAAGCGGCGACCGGCAGGCTAAAAACCGTAGCCGTGTAAATCCCGGTGAAGGCCTCGGGCAGTGCCCCGATGACCTGTCGGCCGCCCGTGTACCAGAGGGCCAGCGCATAGATCACCGTGCCGGTGCCCAGGGTCGCAATGAAACTGTCGATTTTCGCAACTTCGACCAGCAAGCCGTTCAGGGCGCCCAGCAGGCAGCCGCCCGCCAGAACGATCAGCACCGCAACAGACCAGGGCAGCCCGTAGTCGGTCTGCAGGCTGATGGCGAGGACGTGCCAGATGACGATGCCGTAACCCACCGTCAGGTCAATCCGGCCAGTCATCATTGGGATCATCGCCGCAAGTGACAGCAGCGCGATGACGGATTTTTCCCCTAGGATCGCGCGCAGATTGAGGAAGGTCGGAAAGGTTTTCGGCAGGATCAGCGAAAACAAGATAATCAGCAGCACGGTCAGGACCGGCAAGCCGTAGACCGGCAGCAACCGGATCAGGCGGGCGCCGAAAGACAGGCTTTCGAGTTCGGCCACAGTCGGTTCCAGCGCATTGGATTCCAGGGATTGCATCAGTTCTCCTCCTGACGGGCCGACTCCAGCGAGGCAGCGTTCAGCAATGTTTCGATTGAGATGTCCGGCTGGCTCAGCTCCGTCACGATGCCGCCACCGTGAAAAACGCACGCGCGGTGGCTGAGGGCGGCGACTTCCTCGAAATCGGTGGAAATGAGCAGCACTGCCAGCCCGTCGTTCAGGGCACGCACCAGCAGCGCGTAGATATCTGCTTTGGAGCCGACATCGACCCCGGCGGTCGGATCCTCGAGGATCAGCACTTGACCGCCCACAGTCATCCACCGGGCCATGACAACCTTCTGCTGATTGCCGCCGGACAGCGTTTCAATGGGTGCGCAAGGGTCATTAGGGCGGATGTCGAAGGTTCGGCCAATGCGGCGCGCTTCGGTGGCCTCGTTATTGGGGGTTCGAAAGTCCCCCAGACCGCGCCCGGTCAGACCTGGGTTTAGGAAGAGGTTTTCCTGGATGCTCAGCCCTGGCGCCACGGATTCGGCGTTGCGGTCGCCCGCCACCATGCAAATGCCCTGCTGGATGGCCTCCTGGGGATGCGCGGCGTGAAAGCGAGTGCCATCGGCCAGCCGGATCTCACCTGATTGCAGCGGGTTGCGGCCGAAAAGCACATGGCCGACCGCGTCTTGTCCGGCACCGCGCAGCCCGACAAGACCCAGAACCTCGCCCCGCCGCAGCTCGAAACTGATTGGGCCGACATCTTGCGTCTGCACGTGTTCCAGCCGCAGCACGCAAGGCGCGTTTTCGGGGGGCTCGGTGTGGACAAAGACATCGTCCAGATTGCGGCCGATGATCAGCTGGATCAGGCTTTCAGCATCTAGCTTTCCGATCGGTTCATCCCCGGCCAGGAAGCCGTCACGCAGCACCACGGCGCGGTCAGCAATGGCAAACACCTCGTCCAGCCGGTGCGAGACGTAGATCATCGCCACACCATTGTTGCGCAGGCGGCAGAGCACGCCATGCAGCATCTCCACATCCGATTGCGGCAGCGATGCAGTGGGTTCATCCAGCACCAGAAGCGTGGCCTTGCGGGCCAGGGCGCGGGCTATGGCGACAAGTGATTTCTCGGTGCGTGTCAAATCCTGCACCCGCATGTCCGGGTCGATACTGTCGGATATCTCAGCCAAGGCGTTGAGCGCGTTTTCGCGTGCCTGTCCCCAGTCGATCAGCCCGAAGCGCCGCGGATAGCTGTTTTGCATCAGGTTGATATTTTCGGCTACGGTCATCCATTCGATCAGGCCGAGATCCTGGTGAATAAAGGCGATGCCGGGATGGGTGTCACGCGGATCGAATTGGCTCTCCCTGAATAGGAAGTGGCCTTCGTCGCTTGCGTAGACACCCGCGAGCATCTTAATCAGTGTCGATTTCCCGGCACCGTTTTCACCAAGCAGGGCGACGATTTCACCTGTATTCACCGCAAAGCTGACCTTGCTGACAGCCTGTGTCCCGCCAAAGCGCTTACTCACGCCCGCCACGGACAACACGGGTCCGTTCGCAGAAACTGCGTTACTCAGTGCCATTTTCGAATCTCCTCCCGAAATACCGCCGTCACCGATGGCCTGTAATCGACAGTATTTGATGATGTTGCCCTTTTCGGACGCGTCCTGCATTCGGCGATCGGACAATTTGTTTTGATTATCGGACAGGTGCTGGATAAGCTTTTGGCCGGACCGGAAGAGTTGTGTAGGACATCAAAACGAAACCCTGGTGGAGTTCGATGGATGACAGTGAGGCAGCACAAGCCAAGCACCGGCACATTTTCCGTGACGTGGGAAATGACTAGTCACGCCCTGCGTTTCGGTACTGGGCGTTTTGACTATTTGACCGATGCCGAGGGAGGCGGTCAGCTTGTGCGCTGCCGCACTGGCGAACTTGAGCTGTTCGGACATGCCGGGGAATGGGTGATCCCGCCCGATCACATGGTCTATATCCCCGAGGGGCGGATGTTCCGCTTGCGGGCGCGGGTGCCGTCGTCGGGTTTGGTTGTCAAATTCTGCCGCCGCGAAGTAGCCTGGACACATGACGGATGCTGGGTCGGCCCGCTTGGGGAATTCGCAGCGACGATGCTGGACTACGCCTTGAAATGGGGTGGCGATACAAGTCCGGGCAGCCGCCACGCGCGAGCCTTTTTCACCACGCTTGGCCACATGCTGCCGGAATGGTTCCGGCATGAGCGGATCATGTGGACACCTTATGCCAGCAGCTCCGCCATTCAGGAGGTGATTGACTACACCCGGCGCAAGGGGCCATCGGTCTCGCTGTCGGAGGTGGCGGAACATGCGGGCATGTCGGAACGGACCCTGCGCCGCCACATGCAGTCGGAACTGGGGCAGAGCTGGCGCGAGTTCATCCGCGAAATGCGCATGAACCGGGCGATGGAGATGCTGCGCCGCGAACGGCGGTCGATCACGGAAACTGCATTTGAGGTCGGGTTCTCGTCGAGTTCGGCTTTTTCTGTGGCGTTTCAGGAATATGTGGGCCGCACGCCCTCGGCCTATGCGAAGTCGTTTGCGGGCAGGAGTAAGCACGTTCCGCAGTAGCGCCGGTTGTCACAGTCTGGACGCCGCCCCCCAGACCAACGAAGCGAGCATAGCTCCACCGCCAATCAAAATGGTAGTTTGCACGGGTTCCCCCAACGCCAGAGTTGCCGCGAGGAAGCCGATGAGCGGCGTGGCGGTGCTGATCAGGGCGACGTGTGCTGCCGGTAGGCTGCGGCCCGCGGCAATCATGAACCCGAACCCGGCACCGCTGGCCACCGGACCGATGAGCACCAAGAGGGTAACAGAAACCGGCGTCAGCGACCGCGGCACAAAGGGGCCCTCGACGAAATAGGCTACCGGCAGCAGGGCCAATCCGGCAAGCAGCATTTGCCAGAACAGGGCATCGCGGACGCCGCCCTGCCATTTGTGGCGATTGACAAGCCGCATTGCGATTGCCCAAAGGGCAGAGGCCATCAGGATAAGAAGCAGCGCGCCCCACAGACCGGATTTGCCCGAGGAAAAAACGATAACCGCGCAGCCTGCGGCGGACACAAGCGCCGTTGCCTTGCGTTTGCCTATTATCTTTGCTTCGCCATGGATCATGTCGATCAGCAAGAGCCAGACTGGCGTGGTATAGATCAGAATGCTGGCTGTTCCCGCCGGGACAAGCGTGAGCGCCAGGGTTACCAGCCCCATCATGCCGGCGAACTGGAAGGCCGCGACGCCCAGGATGACCGGCACATCGGCCCTTGTCAGAACCGGTAGGCGGCGCCCGGAGATGACAATCAGCGCGGCAACCACTGGAGCGCTGAGAAGAAAACGCAGGCAAACCATCCAAAAGGGCGAAAAGTAATCAAGTCCGAACTTCATCACCGGCCAGTTCACGCCAAGCAGCAGAACCGACAGGCCAAGCATGACGCGGGCTTTGCTACGCATGGGTGCCGCAAAGGCCGGGCGGGTGATGGGCCGGCCTTTGCCTTGTTGCCTGATGCCGGGCATCAGAACCCTTCCAGAACAATTTTGCCTTTTGCGGTGCCGGCCTCGATGGCGGCATGGGCCCTGCGCAGGTTTTCCGCATTGATCGGCGAAAGGACTTCGCTCAGCGTGGTGCGGATGCGGCCCGCGTCGATCTCATCGGCAACAAAGCTCAGCAGCTTGTGCTGTTCGATCATGTCCGGTGTCTGGTGCATGGCGCGGGCGAACATGAACTCCCAGTGCAGCGCGGCGGCCTTGGTTTTCATGCCAGCCATCGGCATTGGAAAATCGGTGTCATCAATGGTCACGATCCCGCCTTGCGGCCGGATCAGTTCGACGGCGGCCTCCCAATGGCGCATGTCGTTGAAGATCGCGATGTGATCGACGTGGTGAAAGCCGAGCGCGCGGGTTTGGGCGACCATATCCTCGCGGTGGCTAACCGTGTGATCCGCGCCGAGCTCCTTGACCCAGGCGATGGTTTCGGGGCGCGAGGCCGAGGCTATTACGATCAGGCCAGCACGCTTGGCCAGCTGGATGGCGATCGAACCAACACCGCCTGCCCCGCCGATCATCAGGATGGACTGGCCGGCATCCGCGCCTTCACGGTCGATTTCGAGCCTGTCGAACATGGCCTCATAGGCTGTGATCGTGGTCAGCGGCAGGGCGGCCGCTTCGGCGTGGCTGAGGCTTTCGGGTTTGCGGCCCACGATCCGTTCATCAACCAGCTGGTATTGCTGATTGCTGCCGGGGCGGGTGATATCGCCAGCATAATAGACCGCGTCGCCGGGTTTGAAGAGCGTCACATCCGGACCGACAGCGGTGACTATGCCGGACGCATCCCAACCAAGTACACGCGGTGTTTCTTCCACTTTTTCCTTGGGCGCGCGCACTTTGGTGTCGACGGGGTTGACGGCAATCGCCTTAACCTCAACCAGAATGTCCTGGCCGGTGGGAGCAGAAACAGGCAATTCCACATCGGAAAAGGAGTTGGGATCACTGACCGGCAAGTAGCGGGTCAGGGCTACGGCTTTGGTGGTGACGATGTGTTGCACGTTGAGTTTCCTTTTTGGCGTTCAGCATTCGAACTCGATAGTGACGAAGACAAGCTCGGCGTCTCCGGTATTTGTCAGGTCGTGAACAAAAGCATTGTCAGGTGTCAGATCGGGGAAATGTTGTGTCTGGCCACTGGCATAGGTGATATCCTCGATGCGGCCGTCACCATAGCGCGACTTGGCTTTCCCGTCGGTCAGAACCGTCCAGAAATAGGGCCGGTCATGCCGATGAGCGGCAATCGTCTCGCCGGGAGCGAGACGCAAATGCCAGATCTTCATGTTGCCGGTTTCGGCAACAAGTTTGGTGCCGATCTGGTCGTTACCGCGGGCTTGATCAATCTCGCGGGCGGACAAGGGACGGCTCATGCCGCCGCCTCATAGTTGCCGTAGGTGGTGTAACCCTGCTGATCGCCGCCAAAGAGCGTATCGCCGTCAAAGGCCGCCAGCGGCAAATCTTCGGCATAGCGGCGCGGCAGGTCGGGGTTGGCGATGAACGGGCGTCCAAAGGCCACCACATCGGCCAGATCTTCAGCCAGGATGGCCTCAGCCTTGTTCTTGTCATAGCCGCCGGCAACGACGATCGCGCCGGGAAACACCTCCCGCAGCGCTTCGCGGAAGGCGCGCGGTGTTTCCGGGGCGTCGTCCCAGTCCGCCTCGGCGATATGAATGTACGCGATGCCAATCCGTCCCAGCTCTTTAGCCATCGCAAGAATGGTGGCGGGGGCGTCAGGGTCATCCATGCCGCGCTGTGTGATGAAGGGAGAGATTCGGATACCCACGCGATCTGCACCGAATTCAGCGGCCGCAGCTCCGGTCACTTCAATGGCAAAGCGAATGCGGTTTTCAACGCTGCCGCCGTATTGATCTTCGCGTTTGTTTGAACTGGCACGCAGGAACTCATCGATCAAGTAGCCATTGGCCGCGTGGATTTCGATACCATCAAACCGGGCCTCCTTGGCGTTTCGTGCGGCCGTTGCGTAGTCGGCGATGACGCCTGCGATTTCATCGGTTTCCAGCGCGCGGGGGACTGGGCAGTCCACCATGCCGCCTTTGCCTGTCTCAGGGTCTACAACCCAGACGGTTGCATTGGGGGCAATTGCCGAGGGCGCGACCGGCTGGCCATCCGCATGGAACATCGCGTGGCTCATCCGGCCCACATGCCAAAGCTGGTTGACGATGCGCCCGCCCGCCAGATGCACGGCATTTGTCACCTTGCGCCAGCCTGCCACCTGTTCTTCGGAGTGGATGCCGGGTGTGAAGGAGTAACCCTGACCCTGCTGGCTGATTTGGGTGGCCTCGGTGATAATCAACCCCGCGCTGGCGCGTTGGGCATAATAGTCAGCCATCATCGCGTTGGGGATGTTGCCAGGCTGACCGGTGCGGCAGCGTGTCATCGGGGCTAGTGCGATGCGCGACGGCAGGTCAAAGGCGCCCACTTTGGCGGAGTCGAAAAGAGTGGTCATGTATCTGGTCCTTAGGGAGAGTTTTAATCCGGCAGGTATCTAAGTGCTCCGGGTCAGTTGATCAGGGCACCGCCGTCGATGTCGATCACGGCGCCGGTGACGGAAAGGGTTTCGATCGCAAAGAGATGGCCCGCAGCCACGTCGCGGGGCTGGGCCACACGGCCCGCAGGCAGGACGGAGGCCGCCCCATCGAACATTTGCTCTCGGGCCTCTGCCTCCATCCCGGCATAGGCATCTGTGTCAGTCAGGCCGGGACTGACGACATTGACGCGGATGGGTGCAAGTTCCTTGGCGAGGATCTTGGCGCTGGCTTCGAGGGCAGCGTTCATTGCAGTTTTTGCAAATGTCCCGGGTACAGTGCGCCGGGCCAGGAAACCGCTGGTGAAGGTGATCGTGCCACCCTCCCGCAGGTGCGGGGCTGCGGCCTGTGCGGTGCGGATGCTGCCCCAGAACTTGGTGTCAAAGGCGGCGCGGGCAGCGTCCAGATCAAGGGAGGCGATGACACCGCCCGGCGCTTGTGAGCCTGCGGTGAAGACAAGGTGATCAACCGGTCCTTGTTGGGCAATCCAGCTGGACAAAGCTGCACCGTCGGAGACATCCAGGCCCGTCGCGCGGCTAGCCCGCAGTACCTCGGCACCGCGTTCGGCCAGAACATCAGCCACCGCAGCACCAATGCCCGATGTGCCGCCGACCACGATGGCTTTCTTTCCGGTCATGTCAGTCATTTTTCTTCTCCAGGAAATTTTGTGGTTTCGCGAAAGACGGTTTCGATGAGTTGTCCGCAGGGGGTATGGAAAAACAGGCGCCGTTCGTTCAGTTCAGGCAGGTCCATGGTGGAATAGCGGATGCCTCTTTCTTCGAGCTTGGCGCGAAAGCGGGGGTAGCCGGTCAAGCGAAACCCGACGTGGTCCCAAGCTTCGGGGCTGGCATTCGGACCCAGCCCGCGTGAACCGATCAAATGGACAATGGGGTCGTCACCGAAATGGAGCCAATGGCCCGGAATCCGCTGGATCGACTTGGGGCGCGGCTTTTCTTCAAGACCGAACACATCAATGAAGAAGTCCCGCGTGCCAGCGAGATTTCGGGTGCGTATGGTCACATGATCAAGCTGCATGATGGTGTTTCCTTGGTTTCCAGCAAGGTACGCTTTGCGGAGAACCAAGAGAATTGAGTTGCATCCGAATTTATAGTTCGGTTACTTCGAATAATGCTTCTAGACAATCTTTCCCTGTTTCTGCGCATCGTCGAAAAGGGCGGCTTGGCCGCCGGGGGCCGCGAGATGGGGCTGTCGCCGGCAACGGTATCTGAACGCCTTGCAGCACTCGAGGCACACTACGGTGCTAGGTTGTTGAACCGGACGACCCGATCCATCAGCCTGACAGAGGAGGGGCGCGAGCTGGTTGATGGTGCGCAGCGCCTGCTCGCGGAGACCGAGGAGCTGGAAGCGCGCATCCGGCTTGGTGTTGAGCGCATTGCCGGACCAATCCGGCTGAGCGCGCCGTCTGATCTAGGGCGGAACCGGCTCGCCCGCATCATCGACAGGTTCCTCGACGACAACCCCGAAACCTCTGTCGACTTGCAACTGAGCGATGGTTTTGTCGACGTGGCCGCAACGGGTCTTGATCTGGCAATACGTTATGGCGACTTGGCCGACAGCAGCCTGATCGTGCGGCGTTTGGCCAGTAACTCACGGATTGTCTGCGCGGCGCCCGGCTACCTGGAACGGAACGGAATTCCGCTCCATCCGATTGATCTCGAGAGCCACAACTGTCTGCTCATGCGCTTCGGATCAGATGTTGACCGGGCATGGCCGTTCGAGATCGACGGTGGCAGGCAGATGGTTGCAGTGCGGGGCGACCGGATAGCAAATGATGGCGGCCTGATACGTCGCTGGGCCCTGGAAGGGCGCGGAGTTGTGCGGAAGTCACAATGGGATGTGCATCAGGATATTGCTGCCGGGCGGCTCGTCCCGCTTCTAAGAGAATTTGAAGTTGCCCCTATCGGTTTGCAAGCTGTCATGCCAGCAGGGCGCACGCAGCCACGCAGAGTTCGGGCTTTGATAGATGCAATCGTGGCGGATTTTCGGGATGCCTAATCAGCTGGCAAAGAACCAAGCGGCAGTGCTTGACGAACTCGCGGAAGCCAATTCTTGTCTTGGTTCCGCTTGGCGAACCTAATATTGTGCTCCCGCTGCGAACGGCAGTAGTGATGGGCGCACCGCGGCATCGATAGAAGTTGTTGGAGGTCGGCTTTGGCCGACCACACTCGCGCGATTTTGCTGCAGTTGCAAATTGCTGCAACTGCTTGCTCGGTAAAATGGGCTCACTGCCGCCATGCGGCGTCGCGGCGACCAGGCAGCCGCCCTGGAAGACCAGAGCGGATCTTGGTTACCCCCTGGCATGACGGCAGCCAGCCCAATCACGACATTCATGCAAGGCGTAGCGAAGGTGCTTCTGCGTTCGCGAGATATCTGGTCAACCTTCCCGAGAGCGGACCTTCAGATCCGCTCGACCGACCAGGACTATGCTGCGCCCCGCTTCAAGGTGAGCGAAGCGCAGACAGCGACGTTTTCAAAGTCTTGGGGTCTGCCAGCCGGGCGGCGATCCCATGCTGCACAAGCAATGAAAGGAGCAGACCTTCGCAGCAGGGGCAGCCACCAACCATCATCGAACGGAAGGGATTCGGGACAATGCGAACTTTCCCAGCCAAACGCCTGCGAATGCAAGTGGCCGATTTCCAGTCATATATTCCTTCGCTGACAGTTTGTTTCAGAAATTCTCTTAGGACAGTCGTGAAGGTCCGCGCTTCGCAGGGCGGCTGGCCTCTTATCCGCAATTTGTTCAAGCGACATTACTGACTTTCAATCGTCCGGTCAGTGGCCGTAACCTTTACAGAAGCATCCTCCGGGAACCCGGTGGCTGCGCATGTGGAACTTTGGTCCCGGTCCACCCGTTAAAGGACGCCAAGTTTCCCCCGAATCCGCATCTTTGCGGCGGGGGAAACTCTCAACGCTCATCGACTCCCCACCAGCGCATTGTCTGACGGCAGTGGTGGTCGATTGCCTTCGCAGCCTGTTCGATGTCGTGCGCACGCAGGGCTGCAATGATTGCGAGATGCTCTTCCATGGCGCTGACAATGCGGTCAACCAGAAAGGCACGGGCGGCCTGAATCACCGACAGACGGTTACGGTTGGCATCATAGACGCCGCGCAGAAAAGGATTATCCAGCCCGCTCGCCAGCAGGTCATGCAAGCTGAGATCGGTTTCGAGGGCCTGAGCCGGCAGATCGCCGCCGCTGCCGGATTGCGCCAGCTGCAGCATCGTTTCATGCGCGCCTCGCAAACGGTTGAGCGGCATCGGTACACCGGCCCGGATCAGACGGCAGGCCCCTTCCTTGTCCAGCAGCGCCCGCATGTCCAGGCAGGCGCGCGTCACTTCCGGGCTCGCGTCCATCACCACGATGCCGCGCTTGGGCAGGATGCTGACAAGGGATTGTGTCTCTGCCCGCTTGACGGCCTCACGGGTGGCGGCAATCGGAAAGCCGAGCAATTCGGAGAGTTTGGGCATGGAAATAAACTCATTGGCCCTGAGCGTGCCTTGCCGCAGGGCAGCCAGCAGCGCCTCAAACGCCTGGTCCGCCTGCAGCTCCTGCCCTGATCCGGTCCCGTCTTTCATACTCAACCCTTTGAATATCAATTAAATCAGGAAGTCCTTCAAGAAATCCAGATAGATGCTTTTCGGAATCCCTGATTGTCACAACCATAATATAGCACCTAACATTTTACAGAAGATGTCAACAGGCATTTGGAAGTGACGGCAAGGGAGGAACACATGTCAGCACAGCAACAGGAGATTGAAGCGGGAGTTCAGGAGGAGGGAATCCGAATGCCGCATATCTACGTGATCCTATTCGTGTTCACGGCGCTGGCCGCGCTGGCGACACATTTCGTGCCGGCCGGGCTGTACGACCGGGTGACCCTTGCGAACGGACGCAGCGCCGTCGATCCGGACTCCTTCCGATACGTCGAGGCCAGCCCGATCGGCTGGGAACAATTCATGCTGGCCGTGCCGAACGGTCTGGTGAACGCCTCGACGGTGGTGTTTTTCACCTTCATCATTGGCGGCATGTTCATGGTCATACGCCGGACTGGCGTGATTGATGTGGTTGTGGACAAGCTGACCCGGCGCTTCGCGGCCCGCAGCGTGCTGATGATACCCGCCCTGATGGTGATCTTTGCAGTCGTGGCGACACTGATCGGCACCCAGGAACTGGCGCTGGTCTATGTGCCGGTGATCCTCCCGCTGATGATCGCGCTGCGGTTCGACTCGGTCACTGCGGTAGCCACCGCGCTGCTGGCGACCACCGCAGGCTTTACCGCCGGGGTGCTGAACCCGATCAACACCGGACTGGGCCAGACCATCGCCGAGCTGCCGCTCTACTCCGGCGCCGGACTGCGGGCTTTGCTGTTCATTTGCCTTCTGGGGGCCGGGATCGCCTATCTTATGCGGTATGCGCTGCGGGTGCAGAAAAACCCGGAGGCGAGCCTGCTGGCCAATGACCCCAAGGAAGCCGCCAAGCGCGAAGCCTATGTGCATGACCTGGACGCGCCGGCAATGCGCTTTTCCACCCGTCAGGCCTGGGCGGGGATTGCCGCGCTCATGTTCTTTGGCCTAATGGTCTGGGGCGTGCTGACCCGCGGCTGGTTCATGATGGAAATGGCGGGGCTATTCGTGCTGATGGGCGCAACTGTCGGGCTGATTGCCGGGCTGACCCCGGGCAAGATCTGCGACGCCTTCAACGAAGGTTTCCGTGACGTGCTCATGGGCGCGATCATCGTCGGCCTAGCCCGTGCGGTGGCAGTCATGCTGGAGCAGGGCCAGGTGATGGACACGCTGGTTCATGGCTTGGGCAATCTAGTCGGCGACTTTCCCAGTTCGGTATCCGCGGTCGGCATGTTTGTGTCGCAGCTCGGCTTCAATTTCGTAGTGCCGTCGGGCAGCGGCCAAGCACTGGTCACCATGCCGATCATGGCGCCGGTGTCGGACCTGATCGGCGTCACCCGCCAGAACGCCGTGCTGGCCTATCAGCTGGGCGATGGTCTTTCAAACATCTTCTATCCGACCTCGGGCTACTTCATGGCAACGCTTGCGCTGGCCGGAGTGTCCTGGGACCGCTGGGTCCGGTTCTTCCTGCCGCTGTTCGGTCTGTGGATCGGGATCGCAACCCTGTTCCTGATCTATGCGCAGGCGGTGAACTGGACAGGCTGAGGCGAAAACAGGAAACAAAAGGGAAATGCGGCGGCCGCTTGTCGGCCGCCGTGTGGTGTTTTTCAGTGTTGCGCTAGGTGCTGAGCAATATGCCGATCTCAGCCCGAACCGGACATGCGAATGAGGCACGCGGTGCTGGATGCTGCAAGTGCGAGGCTTGCCAGCCAGTCCCTTAATTGTGGAAGTTCACCCTGGCACGGGCTAGGACATTACCTTCGAAGGTTCGCTCTCGGCCCGAGAATTCCCCAGCTCATCGCTCGGTTGATCTAACCGCAACTAGCCGCGCTGCTGGATCAGCATGTTAGAATTATGCACCAACGTCGGGTTGGTGCCGTGGCAGGGCGTGGTGGAACGGAGGGCCTATCATGCCTATTGCCAATTTACCCGCCATTCGCGCGTGCCGCCCAGCCTGGAACAAGGGGCGCGTTGTCGGTCAGAAGCGGCCGCTCCTGCCAAAACACGTCTGGGCCATTCGCGTCCGTTTGGAGATCGCCCTGAACCACAGGGATCTCGCCCTGTTCAACCTGGCCATAGACAGCAAACTGCGTGGCTGTGACCTGGTGACACTGAGGGTCGCGGATGTCTATGCCTCGGGCCAGGTCAAGGAACGCGCCTCGATTGTTCAGAGCAAGACACAGCGACCAGTACGCTTCGAGATAACGGAGGGCACGCGCAAGTCGCTCTCGCGATGGATGGAGGAACCGATGATGGTCGGCTCAGAATACCTTTGGCCCGGCCGGTTTCACGATCGTCTGCACATCTCAACGCGGCAGTACGCCCGTCTCGTGCGGGACTGGGTGAGGTCCATCGGGCTGGATTCCACGTCCTATGGGACGCATTCGATGCGCCGGACAAAGGTGGCGCAAATCTACAGAAAGACTGGCAACCTACGGGCCGTTCAATTGCTGCTCGGACATACCAGGATGGACAGTACCGTCCGCTATCTCGGCGTCGAGCTGGAGGATGCTCTCGCGATCTCCGAAAGTGTGGAAATTTGAAGAATTCGGGCCGCTTGCAAAGGCGGCCCTATTTCCGAAGCGGACCTCCAACCTGTCGCATAGCCGCGACGGGTTCGCATGCAGGTCGGACGGACAGCCGACATTCGCTGCGAGCGGAGCCGAACGACCGCTACGCTTCGGAAACAGACGTTACAGGCAACTTATTTGACGCCTTCATCTCCTTCAGTGACAGGTTAGAGCGGATGCTCGTCACCCCGGGCAGCCGTCGTAGCGTGCTGTCGACGAAGGCGCTGTAGTCGTCGAGATCCTTCGCCACCACGATCAGCAGGAAATCGTCCGCTCCAGTGGTATTGTGGCAGGCAAGAATGTTCGGCGTCGTCTGCACGATACGCTGGAACTCGGCGGTGGCGGCTTGGTCATGCTCGGAGCAGCGAAGCTGGACGAAGGCCATGACGCCAAGGCCCAGCTTCCGCCGGTTCAGATTGGCCTGATAGCCTTCAATGATGCCGCTTTCTTCAAGGCGTTTCAGCCGCCGCCAGCAGGGGGTTTCACTCATCCCGATGCGTTCGGCGAGCTTGGCATTGGTCATTCGGCCGTCGTCTTGCAGCAGGGTCAGAAGCTCGGCGTTGACGCCGTCGATCTCGGGCATAGGGCGGATTCCTTCTCGATGCGGGCCACGCATAGGAGATGCTGCCCCAAATATCGCTATAGCGAAGAAGAATGGCAAAGGTATTTCACGTGCCGGGCGGTAATCTGCCCTCGAAATCACCCCTTCAAGCTGAAAGTCCCTGCTATGAAAGCCGTCCTTTTCGAGAAATTCCAAGAAGCCCCTAAGCTCACGACCGTCGACGATCCGACGCCTGCGCCGCATGGCGTGGTGCTCAAGGTGGCAGCGACCGGCGTCTGCCGCAGCGACTGGCACGGCTGGATGGGGCATGACAGCGACATCGAGTTGCCGCATGTGCCGGGGCACGAGCTGGCTGGCGTGGTCGAGGCCGTCAGCAAGGAAGTCAAGAACTGGAAGGTCGGCGACAAGGTCACCGTGCCCTTCATCTGCGGTTGTGGCAGCTGTTCGGAATGTCACTCTGGCAACCAGCAGGTCTGTCTGGATCAGGAACAGCCGGGCTTTACCCACTGGGGCTCCTTTGCGGAATACGTGCCGATCCACCAGGCGGACCTGAACCTCGTCGCGCTGCCCGAGACGATGGACTTCGCGACCGCCGCCAGCCTTGGCTGCCGCTTTGCCACCTCGTTCCGGGCGGTCATCGACCAGGGCAAGGTCAGCGCAGGCCAGTGGGTCGCGGTGCATGGCTGCGGTGGCGTGGGCCTTTCGGCGGTGATGATCGCGGCAGCAGCGGGGGCAAACGTGATCGGCGTGGACCTCGACCCGACCAAGCTGGCCTTGGCGAAGGAGCTTGGCGCCGTGGCGGTCGTCGACGGCAAGGAAGCCGACGTGCCCGCCGCCATCCGGGAGACCACAAAGGGCGGCGCGCATGTCTCGCTCGACGCACTGGGGCACCCCGTGACCATGACGAACTCGATCCTCTGCCTGCGGCCGCGCGGAAAGCACGTGCAGGTGGGGCTGATGCTGGGCGAGCACTCAGCCCCCGCGATCCCGATGCCGAAGATCGTCGGGCAGGAAATCGAACTTCTCGGTTCGCACGGGATGCAGGCGCATCGCTACGGCGCAATGTTGGACATGGTGGCGAGCGGGCGGCTCGATCCGGCGCGGCTGGTGGGGCAGCAGATCAGCCTTGCAGAGGCCCCGCAGGCCCTGATGGAGATGGACAGATTCCAGTCGGTCGGCGCCACCGTCATCACCCGGTTCTGAGCCATGGAGACCATCGCATTCATCGGCGGCGGCAACATGGCCTCCGCCATCCTCGGCGGGCTGATAGCCCAAGGCATGGCCCCGGCGCAGATCATCGTCATCGATCCCGGCGCGGATCAGCGGGCGCATTTGCAGGCGACTTACGGCCTGCGCACCGCGGACGATGTGACAGCGGGATGCGCCGAAGCGGACACTGTGGTCCTTGCGGTCAAGCCGCAGGTCATCGCAGAGGTGGCCGAGCGGGTCGCTGGCGCGCTGAAGGGCAAGCTGTTAGTCAGCATTGCGGCGGGGGTGCCGATAGCCCGGCTGGAGGCGCTCTTCGGGCCCATGGCCATCGTCCGGACCATGCCGAACACCCCGGCCTTGCTGGGGCTCGGCGCCACAGGCATGTTCGCCAATGATTGCGTCGATGCAGCGCAGCGCGCCCGGGCCAAGACCATCGTCGAAGCCTTTGGCCTGTGCGTGGACCTCCCGCGAGAAGACCTGCTGGATGCGGTCACGGCCGTCTCCGGCAGCGGCCCGGCCTATTTTTACCTGTTGATCGAAGAGATGATCCGCGCCGGCGCCAGCCTCGGGCTTACACGCGAAGATGCCACCATGTTGACCCTGCAAACCGCGCTTGGCGCGGCCTCCATGGCCGCTCAGGCCGACGTGCCGCCCGAGGATCTGCGCCGCCGCGTGACCTCGCCGAATGGCACGACCCACGCCGCCATCACCTCGATGCAGAATGATGGCTTTGCGGACATGGTCTCGCGCGCGATGACCGCCTGCCGGGACCGGGCTGTCGAGTTGGGAAGGGCCGAGTGATGTTCGAGAATGTCGAAGACTATCCCATCGATCCGATCATGATCGGCGCCGACTTGTTCGCGCAAGACCCGCGCCGGGAAAAGCTGAACCTGACCGTCGGAATCTATCAGGATGAACACGGGCGCACACCGGTTCTGGAGGCTGTGAAGCTGGCCGAACAGCAGCTGATCGAAACCCAGTCAAGCAAGGCCTACCTCCCCCTGACCGGAGATGCGGAGTATTGCAGCCTGTTGGGGCGTGAAATTATTGGGGACGCCTACAACGCGCGCTGGGTGGCCGCACAGACATCGGGCGGCGCGGTCGCGCTGCGCGTCATGGCCGATCTTCTGGCGCAGCTGCCGGAGCCGCCAACCGTATGGCTGCAAGCCCCGACCTACGGCAATTACGTTCCGATCCTGACGGCCGCCGGCGCGCGCCATCAGGCGCTGCCCTACTATGATCCGCTGCGCAGCGAACTGACATTTGACCAAATGCTGGACGGTCTGAAGGCCGCCCGTCCCGGCGATGTCTTCCTGATGCAGGGCGTCTGTCACAACCCGACGGGCGCGGACATGAGCGAAGACCAGTTCACAGCGCTTCTCGACACGCTTGAAGCCCTTGGGATCGTGCCTTGGATCGATCTGGCCTACCTCGGGTTTGCGCAAGGTTTCCATGCTGATTGCTCGACGGCACGCCGCATCGCGGAGCGCTTTCCCGAATGCATCGTCTGCATCACCCTGTCCAAGTCCTTCGGCATCTACCGCGACCGCGCAGGGGCGCTGTTCATCAAGACCGGTGAAGCCGACCAAGAGCGCATCACCCGCGCGGTCACGGCCATTGTGCGCTCGGGGGCGTCGCACGCTCCGGATCATGGCCCGGCGGTGGTGCGGACAATTCTACAGGATTCGGACATGAAAGCTCTCTGGCTGCGCGACCTCAACCAGATGCGCGAGCGCGTGGCGCGGACGCGCGAGCGGATCGTGGCGACAGAACAGGATATGTTCGGCACCGACCGGCTGGCCTATCTCGTACGGCAGGTGGGGATGTTCTCGCTCCTGCCGCTGAGTGCCGCGCAGGAAATGGCGCTGACCCGGGATCATGGCATCCACATCGTGCAAGGCGGGCGGATCAACGTCGCGCGGCTCGGGGATGAAGATGTCCCGTGGTTGGTCGACGCCGTTTGCCGGACCATGTCGAGGCCCTCACGATGAAACACGCTTGTGCGTTAGGCCAACCTGACGCCAGCCAAGCTGCCTGGGAAATTCGGCGAAACATGATGCCAGCTTTGCGAATGCCGCACCGCGGAAATTGATGATCTCGACAATGTCTGCAATGGGCCGACTGTGCCGGTAAGGTGCTAACGCACCAATCGTCCACTGAAAGACCGTGGCTGGTCGTTTCGGCCTTTTAAGGAGGATACGGAAGCTCCTGTAACCGCCTTTGGTGAGCCAAAATGCTGAAAGGCGGACCTGAGTATCTATGGGCCCAATGTCTCTCATGTCCGCCCGCAGTATATTTCACCAGGTTATTGATGCGTCCGTGTCTTTTGCGGGTCGTAGACCGGGCTGCCAACCACTGTTGCGGCGGTTTGAAGAGTCTCGCCTTTAAGCCGCAGAACCGTTCCAGCGGCGATCCCAGGGCGGACATGTGCCAGCGCCAGCGATTTGCCCATCCGGTGAGAAAAGCAGGGGCTGTTGATCACCCCGATCTCTTCACCGTCCAGCAGCAAGGTCTCTCCGCCCTCCACTATTTCCGAATGATCAATGTCGAGGCAGACATTGGAAATCTTCTCGCGGCCCTTCGACGCCATCACTGCCTCTTTGCCGCGGAAGTCGCCCTTCGTGGCGCCGACTGTGAAACCCAGGCCAACCTCCCAAGGGGTGTGCGCCTCGGTCATGTCATAACCGTAGAACAGCAGCCCCGCTTCAACCCGCACCTTGTCGAGCGCAGTGAAAGAGCAAGGCATGACGCCAGCCTCTGCCAGCTTGTCCCAAATGTCAGCAATCACCGCGGCGCTGGCAAAGATCTCATAGCCGCGTTCGCCCGAATAACCAGTGCGCGAGATCCGGCAGGGGTGGCCAAAGAGGACGGCAGGAGCATGTTCAAAATAACCCAGCCCGGCAAGATCGATGTCGCAACGGGTATTCAGGATATCCAGCGAGGCCGGACCCTGGACCGAAACATCATGCAGGTCGTCGGTGAACTCCAGCCAGACGTCACGGCCCTCTGCCGAGGCTTCCAGCAGCGCCATGGTATCGCCTGAGCCATGCACGATCATCCATTCATCGCCGCCGTTGTTTGAGACAATGGCGTCGTCGGCAATACCGCCCGCTTCGGTCAGAACACAGAGGTAGGCAGCCTTGCCCGGAGCGACATTGGACAGGTCGCGGGTGGTCAGGTGATCCAGCACCGCCTGCGCGTCCTTGCCGCGGACAAACACCTTCTTCAGCGGCGACATGTCGAACATGCCGGCGCGCTCACGTACTGCGTCGTGCTCGTCGTTCGGGTCGGTGCTGTAGGTCCAGGCGGTGCCCATGCCGTTCCAGTCTTCCAGCCCCGAGCCGAGGGCAATGTGGCGGGAGGCAAGCGCCGATGTGCGGCTCAGTTCTTCGTTCATTGTCAAGGTGTCCTTTCTCAATACCATTCGTCAGGCATGGCGGCTTTGCGCTCCGCCACGAAGTCATTCAGGGCAGTGCGGGTGCTGCCGTTCATTTCCGGCGGCTGATACTCCGTCAGCATCTGCCGCCATCGGGCCGCGGCACGCTGATCAGCGGTCTGGCTGCCATTCTCGTTCCAAGTTTCAAAGGGGCCGCCTTCGGGCACCTGCGGTTCGAAATTGGCGGTGGTGTAGTGGCGCAGGGTGTGGCTGGTAGACAGGAAGTTCTCGCCCGGACCCGCCTCGGCGTAGGCATCACGGCCGAAGGCCTCGTCGTCCGTGCCAAACCCCTGCAGCATCTTCAGCATCGCGCCGCAGTGGTCGAGGTCCATCACGAATTTCTCGTAGGACATCACCAGACCGCCTTCGAGCCAGCCAGCCGCGTGCCAGACCTGATGGCCGCCGGACAGAAGGGTGGCCCACATCGCCCCGGCGCTGTCCTGCATCGCCTGACCGTCGGCGGCGTTGGAGGCAGTGACCTGACCGCCGCCGGAACGCACCGGCACCCCCAGTCTGCGGCCCAGCTGGCTCAGCGCCATGGTGGTCAGGTTCGCCTCCGGTGAGCCAAAGGTCAGCGCCCCGGTGCGCAGGTTCATGGAAGAATGAAAGCTGCCGAAGACGACCGGGCAGCCGGGGCGCACCAGCTGGCTGAGGGCAATGCCCGCCATCGCCTCGGCCAGTGTCTGGGCGGCAACCGCCGCCGGTGAGAGCGGCCCCATGGCGCCAGCAAAGATGGCGGGCGAGATGCAGACGCATTGGTTGGCTGCCGCATAGATACGCAGGGAGGCGGACATCACCCGGTCATAGATCAGCGGCGAATTAACGTTGATATTGGCCTGCATCACCGCGTTTCGGTCCAGGAACTCCGGACCGAAGGCCAGCCGGGCCATTTCTATACTGTCCTGTGCGCCCTGCGCGGATGTCACACCGCCCATGAAGGGTTTGTCCGACAGGGTGAGATGGGCCTGCATCATGTCCAGATGCCGCTTGTTTACCGGCACATCAGTCGGTTCAACCACGGTGCCGCCGGTATGGTGCAGAGCGGGCGACATATGCGAAAGTTTCACGAAGTTTTCGAAATCCTCCAGCGCGGCATAGCGGCGGCCTTGCTCCAGGTCGGTGACAAAGGGTGAGCCGTAGCCGGGCATCAGCACCAGGTTGTCCCCACCCAAGGTCATCGTGCGGGCGGGATCACGGCCATGCAGCTGGAATTCGGCGGGAGCGGTTTTGCATAGCTGGCGCACATGGCCCGGTTCGAAGCGGACCCGGACACCGTCAACGCGCGCTCCGGCAGCGGCAAACAGCGAAAGTGCTGTGTCATCGCCGCGGAATTCGACGCCGATATGCTCCAGGATCCAGTCCGCCTGGGCTTCGATGCGCCGAAGTGCGGTCTCGTCCAGCAAATCGTATGCAGGAATATGGCGGCGCCTATACACCGGTGCCGCCTGGGACGCATTGTGCCGGGTCAGCCGCCCCCGGCGCGACTTGCTGCGCTGGGTGATATGGGTATTGGCGTTCATATTTCCCAACGCTGAGACTCCTGAAAAATGTTCCGTGGTCCATATTTTAGGAATCTGAATAGCCAGCAATCGATTTTATTTGCCCTGTTCGTTCAGGAAATTTATACGATTTTTGTTATGCCCGTAGAATTCCGCCATCACGACAGCCTGCGCCTGTTTGCTGAGATCGCCCGTTACCGCAGCTTTTCCGATGCAGCCGAAGCGCTGAACATGACCAAGGGCGCGGTCAGCTATCAGGTGAAAACGCTGGAGGCGGATTTGGGGTTTGCGCTGTTTCAGCGCAATGCCCGCGGGGTCGAGATGACGCCGGACGGGCTCAAGCTGCTGGCTGCCTGCCAAAGCCACTATGAAGAGATCGAGGCTGGTATTCTGGCCCTCAAAGGGGTTTCTGCCAAAACCCTGACGGTGGGTGTCTCCACCTATTTCGCCGCCCGCTGGCTGTCGCCGCGGCTGATGTCCTTCATGCAGGCGCATCCGGATATCCAGCTCCGGCTGCAACCGATGATCCGACTGTTCGATCTGGAAGCTCAAGGTGTTGACATCGCAATCCGTTGGGGAAACGGGCAATGGGGGGATGGCGACGTTACGCCGTTCCTGCCGTGCCCGGCTTTTCCCGCAGGCAACGCTGCAGCACTGGAAACAGTGAAGCGGCTCGGCTGGGAACAAGCGGTTTCAACCTTCACGCTGTTGCGTGATCATGATGACAGCGATGCCTGGACGGACTGGCTGAATGCCGCAGGGCTGCCGCACCGGACGCGGCGGGACACGCTAATCATCCCTGACCCTAATGTGCGAGTTCAGGCGGTTGTTGATGGTCAGGGGATCGCCCTGATGGACACGCTGATCGAGCGGGAACTGGAAGAGGAGAAGCTGTTCCGTCTGTCACCGCATACGCTGCAGGACTACGGCTACTTTCTGGTCCGCCCGCGCAAAGCTGCTTCCCAAGACTGCGCCGCAGCGTTTTCAAGATGGTTGCAAACCCAATAGACTGGCAAATCTTTCTGAATTGCTTCTTTGAGCTTTTGCTCGAACAGGCTTGTCTCCAATCGCGCGATTGCGGGCCAAGCACGGTTTCGAGGTTGCCGCGAATGACCGCAAAGGCAGGCCGCGCTGCAGCAATTTTAATGCCGCACATACGGCAGCTTTGGGTCGGTCAGGTTCCAAAGGGCGACCACAGTTCGCAACTGTGCAGCGGCAGTTCCTGCGCTTCGCTGGCCTTTGAGCGGGGCGCAGCATCGCCCTGGCTGATGGTGCAGACCCGAATGTCCGCTTCTCTAATTGGGCGTTTGGGTCAAGCTCGTTTTTCTTCCTTGTACGGGATCATTGTCGCTCATCCGGGTCACGCTTCTCTTCGCAGTCTGGGTGATACCGGGTGAGGGCATCGCTGCACGCATGTGTCGGATTGGTTGTGGAGAGCCTCGCTTTCGGACGCGCTTCTCGTTGCGCAGCAGACATTTTCGGCTTCTTCCACGAACCTCGTCCGGTGAGGACGATCCCGTTCAGTTCTGGTATTGGGCTATTAGGTCATGCCATGCCCTCCACCGTCCCTGAACGGAACTCGGTGCCATCTACCCACATGCGATGGAGCAGAACGGCCAGTTTGCGGGCGACAGCCACGACAGCGCGGCGACGCCGCTTGGTGCGCATCAACCGCATCCCCCATGATTTGATCTGAGAGCCCGCCTTGGTTCGTACCAGCAAGGAGTTGGCGGCGGCGTAAAGTGTCGCCCTCACGTCTCGATCCCCGGCCTTGGATATTCGACCGGGATTATCTTGTTCACCGGACTGGTATCTTCGGGGCGTCAAACCAAAGTGAGCGGCCACGGTGCGAGATCGTTTGAAACGCGCGGGGTCATCAACCGCAGCCTTGAAGGTCAATGCTGTAACCGGGCCCACGCCGGGGGCCGTCATCAGGCGCAGGCAGACCTCATCCTGGCGGGCCGCGCGTTTGACCCTCCGGTCCAGTTCCAGGAAGTGTTGGTGCAGCGCCAACCGGGCATCAAGCAGCGGCAGCAAGGCATGGGCCAACACCTCATCCATCTCGACAATTGGCCGGACCATATCGTCAAAGCTGCCATGCTGCACTGTTTTGGGCAGGCGGATACCGAAGATCTTCAAAAGACCGCGGACTTCGTTGGCCAGATCAATGGTCTTGCTCAGCAGAGCTTTCCGTGTGCTCAGAAGCGCCCGAATGCCGTGCGCCTCCCGGCTCTTCATATAAACGGGGTTGAACCACCCCGTGCGCAGGACTTGAGCAATTCCCCGAGCATCGTTCCGATCCGTCTTGTTGCGCATCGCCGATAGTGCGGCGCTGACCTGAGTAAGGCTCCGGCGAAGACCGCGGTCCCATTGGCGCTGTGATGTGATACCCGTTGTTCATGGAGATCGACGAGGACAAGATCGACGACGCGGTTCTGGGACTGCTCTGGTTGACGCTGCATGATGAGCGTCGCGCCTGGAAGGGAATGGACTGGTCGGCACTGGATCGATTGCATCGGAAGGGTTTGATCCATGACCCGGTTAACCGGGCCAAATC
>NZ_WLCM01000041.1 GCF_013317235.1 Leisingera sp. ANG59
GCCCGTTGTCGCCTTTCATGCCCGCAGGATGGCCCGACCCGCCCATCCCCGCCTTGAGGAAGGTCAAGCCGCCGCGGCTGCCTTCGCCCCGATGGTCACGGCCGGCGCCGCCTCCGGTCAAGCCGCCGCGGCTGCCTTCGCCCCGATGGTCACGGCCGGCGCCGCCTCCGCAGTGGGATTTCCCGAGTGAAAACCGGAACAATAACCGGAATTAAAAACGGAACGACTCTTCCGGAAAGCATCGATTCCATCTGAATAACACAATGTTAAAAAACATAATTTATGCCATTCCCCGGCGGCGGCAATCGGGCTATAAAACGGAACTCAAACAGGAACACCACGGGTGTCACCGCCCGCAACCAAGGCAGAGGCGTTACATGGCGGCTGACAGGCCAACCGAACTGGCGGATGATGGCGAACCGATCACCATCGTTGAACCGCTAATCCCCGAAGAGGCTTCCCGTCACCGCCCTGCCCTCAACGACCTAGCGGTTGAACTGGCGATGGCCTCGTCAGCCTTGCGCGCGGCGCTGCCAGAGGCCGTCCGCACCCCGCTGGCCGGCCTGGTGCGGTCGATGAACTGCTATTACTCCAACCTGATCGAAGGTCACAACACCCACCCGGTCGACATCGAACGCGCGCTCAATCAGGATTTCAGCCAGGATCAGGCCAAGCGCGATCTGCAGCTGGAGGCGGTCGCCCATATCGCGGTGCAGAAATGGATAGATGAGGGCGGACTGCCCGGCCATCCGCTCGATCCCGCCGTGCTGCAGGAGGTTCACCGCCGGTTCTGCGAAAACCTGCCCGAAAGCCTGCTGGTCACGCGCGCCCCCGACGGCACGGAGACCCGGATCATCCCCGGCGCCTTCCGCACGGATTATGTGCAGGTGGGCAAGCACGTCGCCCCCAGCCCCGGCGCAGTGGCGCGGCTGCTGGCCCATATGCGCAAGATGTACGGCGCTCAGGGCCGCAGCGGCGCCATCATCGCCACCGCCTGCGTCCATCACCGGCTGGTCTGGGTGCACCCCTTCCTCGACCTGAACGGGCGGGTGTCGCGCATGGTGGCGCACGCCATGCTGCGCCAGAACGTGAATTCCGAGGGCCTGTGGTCCGCCTCCCGCGGCCTCGCCCGCAAGGAGGCCGAATACAAGCAGCGCCTGATGGCCGCGGATGAGCCCCGCCACGGCGACGCCGACGGCCGCGGCAACCTGTCGGAGCAGCGGCTAGCGGAATTCGCTGCCTTCTTCCTGGAAACCTCGCTCGACCAGGTCCGCTTCATGGAGCAGCTGATGCAGCCGCACACGCTGCGCGCCCGCGTCGAGGCCTGGTGCCAGGGCGAAATCCGCGCAGGCCGCCTGCTGACCGGCGCCGAAACCGTGATGCGCGAGGCCCTCACCCTGGGCAGTCTGGAGCGCGGCCAGGTACACGGGCTGCTTGGCGTCAGCGACCGCCAGGCCCGCAAGGTGACGGCGGGACTGCTGGCGGCCGGCGCCTTGGCATCGCCGACCCAGCGCGCGCCCTTGCAGCTGACCTTCCCCGCGGCCCTGGCCGGGGACTGGATGCCCGGCCTGTTTCCCAGCCGCTGACAGCCCCCGCCCCAGAACCGGCCAACACTAGAAAATGCTTGCACGAATCCCGCTCTTTGGCCAATAGTCACGGAAAAGAGGCGGCAAACGCCAAATTCCGTGAACACGCCAGGCAGCAGACACACGGGTAAAAGGCAGAGCGGCGCAGATGGCAGGCACAAGGGCAGATGGATCATACATACACACCTGAGGATCTCAATGCGGTGATCCGCCAGCATTCCGAATGGATTGCGGCCCAGCTGCATGCGCAGCGCGAAAGCTTGTTCCCGCCGAACGCCTCCAAGACCATGCGCAAATTCACCTCCGGCGAGGCCGCAAGCCTGCTGGGCGTAAATGATTCCTACCTGCGCAAGCTGCATCTGGACGGCAAGGGCCCCTCGCCCGAGCTGACCGCCGGCAACCGCCGCCAGTATTCCGCCGAGGACATCCGCGAGCTGCGCGAGCTGTTGGAGAAAACCGCCCGCAAGCCCGGCGACTACCTGCCCGGCCGCCGGGAAAATGATCACATGCAGATCATCGGCGTGATGAATTTCAAGGGCGGCTCCGGCAAGACCACCACCTCCGCCCATCTGGCGCAGCGCCTCGCGCTCAAGGGCTACCGGGTGCTGGCGATCGACCTTGACCCGCAGGCCTCGCTGACCGCGCTGCACGGCGTCCAGCCGGAGTTCGACCTCAAGGACGGCGGCACGCTTTACGATGCCATCCGCTATGACGACCCGGCGCCGATCTCCTCGGTGATCCGCAAGACCTATATCCCGAACCTCGACCTGATCCCCGGCAATCTGGAACTGATGGAGTTCGAGCATGATACCCCCCGCGCCCTCGCGCAGGGCAGCGCCGGCTTGTTCTTTTTCCGGGTCAAAGAGGCTCTGACACAGGTCGATTCCGACTATGACGTGGTGGTGATCGACTGCCCGCCGCAGCTCGGCTTCCTCACCATGTCGGCGCTCTCCGCCGCAACCGGCGTGCTGGTCACAATCCACCCAGAAATGCTCGACGTGATGTCGATGTCGCAATTCCTGCGCATGACTGCCGACCTGATGGACGTGATCGCCCAGTCCGGCGCCGACATGA
Source organism: Leisingera sp. ANG59 (assembly GCF_013317235.1). Classification (GTDB taxonomy): domain Bacteria; phylum Pseudomonadota; class Alphaproteobacteria; order Rhodobacterales; family Rhodobacteraceae; genus Leisingera. Next base: position 2,661 of record NZ_WLCM01000041.1, read on the forward strand.
GCCACGACTGGATGCGCTACCTGCTGACGCGCTACGAGCCGTCGGATGCGCCGCAGAACCGCATCGTCGCCTTCCTGCGCACCATGTACGGCGACAAGGTGCTGAACGCGCCGATGCTGAAATCCACCGCGATTTCCGACGCGGGCCTCACAAAACAGACTCTATACGAGGTCGAACGCAGCGCTTTCACCCGCTCCACTTATGACCGCGCGATCGAAAGCCTGAACGCCGTGAACGACGAAATCAGCCAGCTCATTCAGGAAACCTGGGGGCGCACATGACCAGTAAGAAATCCCGCCTTTCGATGCTCGACAGCCTGGCCGCGGCCGGCGCGCCGGTTTCCTCCCCTGCCCCGGCAACACCGATGATGTCCAGCAACCGCGCCCTGCGCTCGGCCCGCGACGCGGTGGATTCGCATCGGGTCTGGGATCTGGAGCCGCATCAGATCGAGGACACCCGCGTCCACGACCGGCTCGACCCTAACGACATCCACGACCTGCGCGACGCGATTGAGGCCAACGGCCAGACCGTGCCGATCCTGGTGCGCCGCCACCCGTCTGAGGCCGACCGCTATCTGCTGGTCTACGGCCGCCGCCGGCTGGAAGCGATCCGTGCCTCCGACAAGGTGACCAAGGTCCGGGCCCTGGTCGCCACTCTGGATGATGACGCCGCCGTGCGCGCCCAGATTTCCGAAAATATGGCGCGCCGCGACCTCAGCTTCATCGAAAAGGCGCTGTTCGCGCAGGAGCTGGTCGAAAACGGCTTCGGCAACCAATCGCAGGTTGCCGAGGTGCTGACCGTCACCAAATCATCCGTCTCCATGGCCATCGCCATTGCCGAGGCGGTGGGCCCCGATCTGATCCGCGCCATCGGCCCCGCCCAGGGCATCGGCCGCCCCCGCTGGGACGCACTGGCCAAGGCAATTGCCGCCAGCGGCGCCAGCCAGGAGGGGCTGATTGCCATCGCCCAGAAGGAATACGACGATTTCACCATGCGGGCCGTCAACGGCGCTGCTGAGGCAGAACCCGCCGACCCGTCGGTGCTGGCGTTTGAGGCGGTGTTCAGCGCCGTGGCGCCCTCCCCTGCCCCGCAGAAACCGGCAAAGGCCCCCAAGGCCCGCACCCTCAGCCAGCCGCTCACCGTGGATGGGCTGCGCAGCGCCACCCTGCGCCGCACCGCCAAGGGCGTCAGCCTGGAGCTGCCCGGCGGCGGCTTTGCCGACTGGCTGGAGGCTGAGGCGCAAACACTGATTGAAGAGCTTCACGCGCGCTGGCAGTCGCGCGGCGAAGAATAAATGATAACAACAACTTAGGAGGCACAGAGCAGGCAAAAAGAAGGCCCCGCAAAACCGAAGCTCCACGAGACCAACTTGTTTCTAGCACCTTCAAGTTAGTGGCCGGAGCCCATAACCGCAAGTCCAAAGCGATTCGCGGGCCGCTGTTTTTTTGTCTTTCGTGATGATGACATGGGATATATGCCCCTCACGCCTTTTGGGCGAACGGTGGATGCTGTCCTGCTGAAACATCAGCAGGCCGCCGCCGCGCACTCCCCTATGCACGCCGCTGTCAGCAAATGGGACGCGCTGCGCGAACTGGCCACCGCGCGCAAGGCCTATAGCCTGAATGACCGCGACCTCTCCGTCCTGCAGGCGCTGATTAGTTTCTTGCCCGGCACCGATGTGGAGCCGCAGCCCGGCGTCACCGTGGTGCACCCTTCCAACCGGGCAATCTGCGAGCGTCTGAACGGGATGCCCAACTCCACCATGCGCCGCCACATGGCCAAGCTGGTGGCCGCAGGCATCCTGATCCGCCGAGACAGCCCCAACGGCAAGCGCTACGTGCGCCGTTCCCAGGGCGAGCGTGTGGCCTATGGGTTCGACCTCTCCCCCCTCGCCCGCCGCTACGCCGAGTTTTCGGACGCCGCCGAGACGGAACGCGCCCTGGCGGCCCGCATCAAACACCTGCGCGAAACCGTCAGCCTGATGCGCCGCGACCTGCTGAACCTGGCGCTGCTCGGCGCGGCAGAAGATCCTGAGCTGTCCATTTGGGACCAGTTCCAGGACCTCGCGCATCTCACTGCCCGCGACCTTCGCCGCAAGCTCGGGCTGGCGGATCTGGCTGACATCCAAACATCTCTCTCCGCCTCACTGGAGGAAGCCAAACGCCAATTAGAGACCGTTTTTGCAGAGGAACCGGGCACCAGTGGCGCCCGAATTGAGCACCACTATCAGAATTCTAAGAAAGACTCTTTTGAATCTGAACAAGCCGTTAAGCCAGCGCACGCACCGCATACGGAATCGCAAGAGGATACCAGCTATGCTGAGAAACCCTCAGAACAAGGTACCGTGAGCCATAAAACTCGGCCCCAGCCACCAAAGGCCCCTGCCCCCAGCGGCCCAAACCTTCCGCTGCGCCTGATCCTCTCGGCCTGCGGTGAAATCCAGAGCTATGCGGATGGCCCAATCCGCCATTGGCCCGACCTCCTGCGGGCCGCCGATACCGTGCGCCCGATGATGGGGATCTCTTCAGCGGTCTGGGAAGAAACCAAGACTGTTATGGGGGCCGCAGAGGCCGCAACCGTGGTCGCCGCCATGCTCGAACGGTTTCTGGATATCCGCTCGCCCAGCGGATACCTCAGGCATCTGAGCGCCAAGGCTGTTTCGGGAGCCTTCACCAGTGCCCCGATGGTCATGGCACTCGCCCGCAAGGCTGCAGCCTAGAGAGTTCACAGCTGTGAACTCCTTACCTGCCATTACCGCTTTGAAAACAGCCAAGCCGGTTTACGCCGGTTAAACCGTGGGATCCGGGACCGGCTGTAACTGGCGATATTGCGATTCAACTGGAACCTGGCATTGCGTTCTGCCAGTGGCCGAAGCGGAGGATTGCCGGCCGCGACCTCTATGGCGCCGATGCGCAGGCAGGCGGGTTCGACGAAGTGGGTCGAAACGGAAGGTACCCTGTCATTGCTGCTGTCCCCGTTTGCTATGGCAGAACTGGACTTTGAAACGCGGGCCAGTTGCCTGTGTTGCAGGGAGCAGAAAACCGGGGCAGGGTGGTTTTGTCGGCTGGATAGGGGCGTCCGGCCCGGTTCAGGTGCAAACGCTCCGGCGGGCCTGACGCCTGCCTATTTGGTTAGCTGCCGCCGCTTGGCGGCGCGGATCTCGCGGGCCTGTTGCTCTTGGCCGGTGCGGAAGGATTCCTCGACAAAATCCATGTGGCGCCGCGCCGCCGCCTCAGCGCGGTCCGGGTCGCCGTCGATGATCGACTGAGCAATCTCCTTGTGCTGCTTCAGCAGTTCCGCCCCAGTGCCATCCATGGTGCGCAGGAATTCCCGGTTGTAGAACACCCCCTGCCGGGTCAGGTCGTAGACTGAGGCCATCATGTGGATCAGCGTGGTGTTCTGGCTGGCGTCGACAACCGCGGTGTGCAGTCGGAAGTCGGCCTCCTGGCTGGCGTCCTGATCGTCCTGCTCCCAGGCTTTCTGCATGTCGGCAATGATCTCTGCCAGCCGCGCTTTGTCGGACTCGGTGGCGCGGGCGGCGGCCAGGCGGCTGGCAAAGGCCTCCTGTTCGCGGCGGTATTCCAGGTAGTCGTAGAAGGCGCCGCCGTGGCGGGTGTAGAGCGACAGGAGGGCAGGGGACATGGCCCGGCCGGTGAGCGGCGCGATGAAGGTGCCCTCGCCATGGCGGACATTGACCAGGCCGCGGCTTTCCAGCGTTTGCAGGGCCTCGCGCAGCTTGGGGCGCGACACCCCCATGGCTTCTGCCAGTTCCCGCTCGGAGGGCAGTTTGCGGCCCTCCTTGAGGATGCCGTCGACGATCATCGTCTCAATCTGCTCGACCACGGCATCGGCAATTGATTCGTGTCCAACGGGGTCAAACGGGCGGATGTCGGTCATGGCGTCCACTTAGATGCTGGGAAACCTCGGAACAGAGGTCATTCTGAAACTTTACCACTGCCCCGCAAAACTGCAAGCTGATGTACCCAGAAATACGGATGCCCGGCTTCGAGGCAATATTATGAAAGAAAACAATCTTTCCTGAACCCGTCTTCAAAGCGCCGAAAAACATGCGGTTTCGCCCGCCTCACGATCCCGCTGCCAACCTGCTCAGTGGTAAATAAAGTTGTTGACTGAATTGCGTGGTCAACAATATTTACCAGTCATGCCGCATCAGCGGTAGGATCTGCGGCCGGAGGAGCGGCCGGACTGAACCCGGAGGAGACCCCATGAAAAAGACCCTGACCTCGCTTGCCGTGGCCGCATCGCTGCTGGCAGCCCCTGCCGCACAGGCCGCCGACAAGCTGCTGCTGAAAACCCCGATTGCCTTTTCGACCTCGCTGCCGGGCCTCGGCTCGCCGATCCCGCGGGTGGCCGAGCAGCTGGACCTGATGTCCGGCGGCAGCCTCAAGATGAAAGTCTATGAGCCCGGCAAGCTGGTACCGCCGTTCGAGATCCTCGACGCGGTGTCCTCGGGCAAGATCAACTCCGGCTACACGACCGCCGGCTACTGGGCGGGCAAGATCCCGGCCGCACCGCTGTTCTCTGCCGTGCCGTTCGGCCCGGAAGCGGGCGAATACATGGCCTGGCTTTACTACGGTAACGGCATGACCCTGTATCAGGAGATGTACGACCAGGCAGGCTATAACGTGAAGGTGCTGCCTTGCGCGGTGATCGCGCCGGAGACCTCCGGCTGGTTCGCCAAGGAGATCAATAGCGCCGAGGATCTGAACGGCCTGAAGATGCGGTTCTTCGGCCTGGGCGGCAAGGTGATGCAGAAGCTGGGCGTGGCCACCTCGCTGCTGCCGGGGGGCGAGATCTTCCCGGCGCTGGAGAAAGGCGCCATCGACGCCACCGAGTTCTCGATGCCCGCGATCGACGCCCGTCTCGGCTTCCACAAGCTGGTGAAATACAACTACTTCCCCGGCTGGCACCAGCAGGCCACCGTGTTTGAGCTGCTGGTCAACAAGGACGTCTGGAACGAGGCCAGCGAACAGCACAAGGCGATCATCGAAAACGCCTGCAAGGCCTCGATGGCCGACAGCTTTGCCGAAGGCGAGGCGATCCAGCATGAGGCGCTGATCGACAACGTCGAAAACAACGGCGTGCAGATTAAGCAGTGGGACGACCAGATGCTGGAGCTGTTCCGCGCCACCTGGGACGAGGTCGCCGCGGAAGAGGCCACCAACGATCAGTTCTTCGGCCGCGTGCTGCTGGACATGCAGACCTTCCGTGAAGGGTATGCGGTCTGGAAGGAAAACGCATTTCTCCCGCGCAAGTAACCCGCTTGCGCGACCTTGGGGCGGCAGCATTTCCGCCGCCCCGCCTTTCCCGATTTTCGTCATTTCCCTGACTGATACGGGCGCATTCACGTCCGCGCACGCCACGTTCCGGAGGAGGAAACCATGGCCGAGAATCTGCATCTGCAGGACGACCCAATCGAACGCTACGAAGAGATCCTTGAGCACGGCGACGAGGACCGGCAGCAGCTGGCGGTGTGGATCGACACTGCGGTCAAGGGGACCGGCAACCTGGTGATGTGGGCCAACCTGCTGCTGGTGCTGGCCATCGTCTCGCAGGTCGCGCTGCGCTACCTTCTGAACCAGAACTATCCCAAGCTGGACGAGATCCAGTGGCATTTCTACGGGCTGGTGACGATGATCGGCATTTCCTATGCGCTGGTCACAGACAGCCATGTGCGGGTCGACGTGCTGCACATGCAGTTGAGCCGCCGCGCCCGGAGGATCATTGAGGTGATCGGCATCCTGACCCTGCTGGTGCCGTTCATCTATCTGATGATCGATCAGGGCTACGACTATTTCTATGAAAGCTGGCGGGTGAACGAACGTTCCGACAGCCCGACCGGCCTGCCCGCCCGCTGGGCGCTGAAGGCGGTGATCCCGCTGAGCTTTGTTATGCTGGCGGCAGCGGCGCTGGCGCGGCTGATCCATGACGGCCATGCGCTGCTGGCAGGCCCGGCAGAGGAACGCGCCGGCAAGAGCCTGCGGTTGGTGATCTGGGCGCTCCTTGGCTTTGCCGTTGTGGCCACGGCGCTGACCTTCCTGGTGGAGAGCACCGAGGAAAAGCTGGTCATCGCCATGTTCCTGACCTTCATCGCGCTGCTGTTCACCGGCTTTCCGGTGGCCTGGACGCTGGCCGGGGTAGGGGTGGCCTATTGCGGGCTGGCCTATCTGTTCGACAATGGCCTGATGAACTGGACCGGGCTGGAGGAGACCCTGACCGGGCTGGATTATCTGACCCTGGGTGCGGTGGTGAACCGGGTCTATGCCACCATGTCGAACGCGGTTCTGGTGGCGCTGCCGATGTTCATCTTCATGGGGCTGATGCTGGATGAAAGCGGCGTGGCGGAGCGGCTGATGGGGGCAATGCAGCGCCTGTTCGGCACCGTGCGCGGCGGGCTGGCGATCACTGTCACCATGATCGGCATCATCCTGGCGGCTTCCACCGGGATTATCGGTGCTTCGGTGGTGCTGCTGGGCGTCTTGTCGCTGCCGTCGATGATGGAGCAGAAGTATTCGCCTGCGCTGGCGGCGGGCGTGGTGTCGGCCTCCGGCACCCTGGGTATTCTGATCCCGCCTTCGATCATGCTGGTGATCATGGCGGACCAGATGGCGCTGAGCGTCGGCGACCTGTTCATGGCCGCGGTGTTCCCCGGCGTGATCATCGGCGCGCTCTACCTCACCTATATCTTCGTGATTGCGCTGATCAAACGCGACGTGGCCCCGGTGCCTGCGGGTGCCAAGCGTCCGGACTGGGCGGCGGTCAAGGACGTGCTGATCGCGGTGCTGCCGACACTGGGGCTAATTCTGGCCGTGTTAGGCTCTATTTTTGCGGGTCTTACCACGCCGACCGAGGCGTCGGGCGTGGGCGCATTGGGGGCGACGCTGCTGGCGCTTGGCTACCGCAAGCTGACGCTGGCGAAGCTGGTCAACGTGCTCAAGGCCACCTTCAACACCACCGCCTATATCTTTGCGATCTTCCTGGGCGCGACGGTGTTTTCATATGTGCTGCGGGAGCTGGGCGGCGACGCGCTGATCGAGGAGATGATCCAGGGCACCGGTTTTGGGCCCGAAGGCACCGTCTTCATGATCCTGTTCATCGTGTTCCTGCTGGGTTTCGTGCTGGACTGGATTGAGATTACCCTGATCGTGCTGCCGCTGATGCGCCCGATCGTGAACGGGCTGGGGCTGGATATCCCCGGGTTCGGCGCCATGGATGAGCCGGCACTGGTGTGGTTCGTGATCCTGGTTGCGGTGACGCTGCAGACCTCCTTCCTGACGCCGCCGGTCGGCTTTGCGCTGTTCTACCTCAAGGGCGTCTGCCCGCCGGAAATCCGCCTGGGCCATATCTACAAGGGCATCATTCCCTTCGTGCTGCTGCAGCTGACGGGCCTGATGTTCGTCTACCTGTGGCCGGCGCTGGCGACCTGGCTGCCATCTGTGGCTTACTGAGCAGGGGAGGGCGGCTGTGATGAGCGATGCAGAGCTGATCCGGACCCTGAAATCCATCTGCGGGCGCCGCCATGTGCTGACCGGCGCCCGCGCCACGCGGCGGTTCCGCAAGGGGTTCCGCTCCGGCGAGGGGGAGGCGCTGGCGGTGGTCCAGCCCGCAACCCTGCTGGAGCAGTGGAAGGTGCTGCAGGCCTGTGTGGCGGCGGACAAGATCGTCATCATGCAAGCGGCCAACACCGGGCTGACCGAGGGCTCCACCCCCAAGGGCAGCTATGACCGGGACGTGGTGCTGATCAACACCCGGCGGATGGACCAGCTGCAGCTGCTGGACGGCGGCACGCAGGTCGTCAGCTTCCCCGGCTCGACGCTGTTCGCGCTGGAAAAGCTGCTGGACCCGCTGGGCCGCCAGCCGCATTCGGTGATCGGCTCCTCCTGCATCGGGGCGTCGATCGTGGGCGGGGTCTGCAACAACTCCGGCGGCTCGCTGGTGGAACGGGGGCCGTCCTATACCGAGCTGTCGCTGTTTGCCCGCATCACCCCCGAGGGGCAGCTGGAGCTGGTCAACCACCTGGGCATAAACCTGGGCGCCAGCCCGGAGGAGATCCTGACCCGGCTGCAGAACGGCGATTACAGCCCTGAGGATGTTGAGACCGGCAACCTGAAAGCCTCGGACACCTCCTATGCCCGCCGGGTCCGCGACATCGACGCGCCGACCCCGGCGCGGTTCAATGCCGACAAGTCGCGGCTTTACGAGGCTGCGGGCTGTGCGGGCAAGCTGGCGGTTTTTGCAGTGCGGCTGGATACCTATCCGAAAAACGATGAGGAGCTGACCTTTTATGTCGGCAGTCCAACCACGGCGGCGCTGACCGCCCTGCGCCGCCGCATTCTGGCGGAGTTCAATACCCTGCCGGTCAGCGCCGAATACATGCATGCGGAGGTCTTCGACCTGTCCGACCGCTACGGCAAGGACACGATGGTGATGATCGACAAGCTCGGCACCGACCGGCTGCCGGTGTTCTTTGCCTTGAAAGGCGCGGTGGATGCGCGGCTGGCCGGCATTCCGGGGCTTGGCAACCTGACCGACAGGGCGATGCAGTTTCTTTCGCGGCTGTGGCCCGACATCCTGCCTGCCCGGATGCGCGAGTTCCGCGCCGCCTATCCGCATCACCTGATCCTGAAAATGCGCGACGGCGGCATCGAGGAAGCCCGCGCCCTGCTGGAGGCAATGGCGGACGATGGCAAGCTGGCCTTCTTTGAATGCGATCCGCGCGAGGCGAAAATGGCCGGGCTGCACCGCTTTGCCGCGGCCGGCGCCGCGGTGCGGTACATGGCCGTGCACCGCTCAGAGGTTGAGGACATCATCGCGCTGGACATCGCCCTGCGCCGCAACGATCAGGACTGGTTCGAGGAGCTGCCGCCGGAGATCGCGGACCAGCTGGTGAGCAGGCTCTATTACGGGCATTTCATGTGCCACGTGCTGCATCAGGATTACATCGTGAAGAAGGGCGCCGACCCGAAAGCGCTGAAGGACGCGATGCTGGCGCTGCTGGACAAACGCGGGGCCGAATACCCGGCGGAGCACAACGTCGGCCACCTGTACCGGGCCAAGCCGGACCTGGCGGCGTTCTACAAATCGGTGGACCCGACAAACAGCATGAACCCTGGCATCGGCAAGATGTCCCGGAACAAGCATTACGCCTGACGGGGCTGCAGGAGCCGTACCGGTTCGATGCTCCAATCCTACCGTCCGGGCCGCTGCCCGGGCGGTTTGCGGTCATGCAAAGGTTGCTGAGCCTGCATTGCTGTGCAACCGTGGCAGCAATTGGTTACCGGACTATGTGGTAGAAAAACGGGGCAGGGCAGGCGGCAGCCTAGCAGACCAGCGCCGCCCGCCCGGTACAGAGCAGCCCGCTGGACGGCGTCCGGCGCTGCCGCAGCCAGAAAGGTGCAGAATGACCAGTGACACCGGACCGCTTTCGCTGAATGTTCCCGAACCGGGCTGCCGTCCGGGCAGGACCCCGGATTTTTCCGACTTTGAGATCCCCCGCGCAGGCGCGGTGGCGCGGCCGCCGGTGGACGTGGACCCGGATGCGATCCGGGACATGGCGTTTTCCATCGTGCGGGTGCTGAACAAGGACGGCGCGGCGGTGGGGGACTGGGCGGGCGCGTTAAGCACTGAAGAACTGCATGAGGGGCTGCGTCACATGCTGCTGTTGCGGACGTTCGATGCGCGGATGCTGAACGCGCAGCGGCAGGGCAAGACCAGTTTCTACATGCAGCATCTGGGCGAGGAAGCGGTCAGCTGTGCCTTCAGCCGTGCGCTGGAGCCGGGCGACATGAACTTCCCGACCTACCGCCAGGCCGGGTTGCTGATCGCACGCGGCTATCCGATGGTCACGATGATGAACCAGATCTATTCCAACGCCGAAGACCCGCTGCACGGGCGCCAGCTGCCGATCATGTATTCCTCCAAGGAGCACGGTTTTTTCAGCATTTCCGGCAATCTGGGCACCCAGTTCGTGCAGTCGGTGGGCTGGGCGATGGCCTCGGCGATATCCGGCGATACACGGATCGCGGCGGGCTGGATCGGCGACGGCTCCACCGCCGAAAGCGATTTTCACGCGGCGATGGTGTTCGCCTCGACCTACAACGCGCCGGTGGTGCTGAACATCGTCAACAACCAATGGGCCATCTCGACCTTCCAGGGCATTGCCCGCGGCGGGGTCGGCACCTTTGCCGCTCGCGGCCACGGCTTTGGCATCGCCTCTGTCCGGGTGGACGGCAACGATTACCTGGCGGTGCATGCGGTGGCGAAATGGGCCTGCGAGCGGGCGCGGCGGGGCCATGGGCCGACCTTGATCGAGCATGTGACCTACCGCGCGGGCGGCCATTCCACCAGCGACGACCCGTCGGCCTACCGGTCCCGGCGCGAGGCGGCGGCCTGGCCGCTGGGCGACCCGGTGGAGCGGCTGAAGAAGCACCTGATCGCCATTGGCGCATGGAGCGAAGAGCGTCACAAGCAGGCCGAGGCGGAGGTGCTGGATACAGTGCGGGCGGCGCAGAAGGAAGCGGAGGCGGTCGGCACGCTTACGGCGGGCAAGGTCCCCAGCCCGCGCGACATGTTCGAAGGCGTCTATGAAACCATGCCGCCGCATCTGATCCGGCAGCGCCAGGAAGCGGGGTTCTGAGATGGCGCGGATGACCATGATCGAAGCCATCCGAGAGGCCCATGACGTGGCGATGGCGGCGGATGAGCGGGTGGTTGTTTTCGGCGAGGATGTGGGGTTTTTCGGCGGCGTGTTCCGCTGCACCGCGGGGCTGCAGGAGAAATACGGCAAATCCCGCTGCTTTGACGCGCCGATCAATGAATCCGGCATTGTCGGCACCGCCATCGGCATGGCGGCCTATGGGCTGAAGCCGGTGATCGAGATCCAGTTCGCGGATTATGTCTATCCGGCCTATGACCAGATCGTCTCGGAGGCGGCGCGGCTGCGGCACCGCTCGAACGCCGATTTCACCTGCCCGCTGGTGATCCGCATGCCCACCGGCGGCGGCATCTTCGGCGGCCAGACCCACAGCCAGAGCCCGGAGGCGCTGTTCACCCATGTGTCGGGGCTGAAGGTGGTAATGCCCTCCAATCCGCGCGACGCCAAGGGGCTGCTGCTGGCAGCGATTGACGACCCGGATCCGGTGATCTTTTTCGAGCCCAAGCGGCTCTATAACGGGCCGTTTGACGGCCATCACGACAAGCCGGTCGAGAGCTGGAAGAGCCATCCGCTGGGCGAGGTGCCGGACGGGGAAGATATTGTGCCGCTGGGCAAGGCGGCCATCCGCCGCGCCGGCGCGGAGGTGACGGTGCTGGCCTATGGCACCATGGTGTTTGTGGCCGAGGCCGCGGCTGAGGAGACCGGAGTGGATGCGGAGGTGATCGACCTGCGCAGCCTGATGCCGCTGGACCTGGAGGCCATCGTGGCCTCGGTGCAGAAGACCGGGCGCTGCGTGATCGTGCATGAGGCGACCCGCACCTCCGGCTTCGGGGCGGAGCTGATGGCGCTGGTGCAGGAGCACTGCTTCTACCACCTGGAGGCGCCGGTGATCCGGGTGACCGGCTGGGACACGCCGTACCCGCATGCGCAGGAGTGGGAGTATTTTCCGGGGCCTGGCCGGGTCGGCGAGGCGCTGAAGAAAGTMATGGAGGACTGATCCATGGGCGTGTTTGAAATCCGGTTGCCCGATGTTGGCGAGGGCGTCGCCGAGGCGGAGCTGATCGAATGGCATGTGAAGCTGGGCGATATGGTGCGGGAGGATGACATCCTGGCCGCGGTGATGACCGACAAGGCGGCGGTGGAGGTGCCGTCCTCTGCCGACGGCAAGGTGCTGGAGCTGGGCGGCGAGATCGGCGCGATGATCCCGGTGGGCGGGGTTCTGCTGCGGCTGGAGGTCGAGGGGGCGGGCAATGCAGCCGCCCCGGACCCCGGTGCGGCGAAGAGCGCGCCAGCTGCCGCGCCGGAGCCTGAGCAGGGGGCTGAAACAGGGCCGGAGAGAGGGCCTGAGCCGGTCCCCGCCCCGGCGCCTGCCGCGAAGAAAGCCGGGCACCGGCTGCCGCCGCCGGAAGGCGCCAAACCGCTGGCCGCGCCCTCGGTGCGGGCGCGGGCGCGGGCGGAGGGGGTGAACCTGCGGCAGGTGCCCGGCAGCGGCCCTGCGGGGCGCATCAGCCATGAGGATCTGGACAACTGGATCGCCTCCGGCGGCATCAAGCAGGGCAGCGTGACCCGAGGCCGCAACACAGGAGTCGAGGAGATCCGGGTTGTCGGCATGCGCCGCAAGATAGCCGAGAAGATGGCGCTGGCGAAACGGCAGATCCCCCATATCACCATCGTCGAGGAGGTGGAGATGGGGGCGCTGGAGGATCTGCGGGCGGCGCTGAACAAGAAACACGAAGGCCAGCGCCCCAAGCTGACGCTGCTGCCTTTCCTGCTGCGCGCCATTGTCGAGGCGGTGCGCGAGCAGCCCGGGCTGAATGCCCGGTTCGATGACGAGGAAGGGGTGATCCACCGCCACGGTGGCGTGCATGCGGGCATCGCCACCCAGACGGAGCAGGGGCTGACGGTGCCGGTGGTGCACCATGCCGAGGCGGGCAGCCTGTGGGACAATGCGGCGGAAATCCAGCGGCTGGCCGAGGCCGCCCGCGACGGCTCGATCAAGCGGGAGGAGCTGAGCGGCGGCACCATCACCATCACCTCGCTGGGGCCGCTGGGCGCCATCGCCACAACCCCGATCGTGAATTACCCGGAGGTGGCCATCGTCGGCGTCAACAAGATGCAGATCCGCCCGGTCTGGGACGGCCAGCAGTTCCGGCCGCGCAAGATGATGAACCTGTCCTGTTCCTTCGATCACCGGGTGGTCGACGGCTGGGACGCTGCGGTCTTTGTGCAGAAACTGAAATCCCTGCTGGAAACCCCAGCGATGCTGTTTGTCGAGGGCTGAATGTCTGATCTGAAATGCAAACTGCTGATCATCGGCGCTGGCCCCGGCGGCTATGTCTGCGCCATCCGTGCAGGCCAGCTGGGCATCGACACGATTGTGATGGATGAGGGCAAACCGGGCGGCACCTGCCTGAACGTGGGCTGCATCCCGTCGAAGGCGCTGATCCATGCGGCGGAGGAGTTTCACCGGATCGCTCAGGCGCCGCAGGGGCCGCTGGGGATCAGCTGCGGGGCGCCTGAGATAGATTTCGCCAAGACGCTGGCCTGGAAGGATGGCATTGTGCAGCGCTTGAACAGCGGCGTGTCGGCGCTGATGAAAAAGGCTGGGGTGCGGTTTGTGCAGGGCCGGGCCCGGTTTCTGGATGGCAAGACAGTGTCGGTGAACGGTAATGGCGACGGCCAGGTGATCCATGCGCAATACATCGTGATTGCCTCCGGCTCGGCCCCGGTGGAGCTGCCGGACCTGCCGTTCGGCGGCCCCATCCTATCCTCAACTGAGGCCATGGAGCTGACACAGGTGCCGGACAGCCTGGCGGTGGTCGGCGGCGGCTATATCGGGCTGGAGCTTGGCACCGCCTTTGCCAAACTCGGCGCCAGGGTCACGGTGGTCGAAGCGGAGGACCGTATACTGCCGCTGTATGACAGGGAGCTGACCCGCCCGGTCGAGGCGCGGCTGGAGGCGCTGGGGGTGGCGGTAAAAACCGGCACCAGGGCGCGGGGCTATGAGAACGGCAAGCTGCTGACCGATCAGGGCGATGTGGCGGCGGCGAAGGTGCTGGTGACGGTCGGGCGGCGGCCCCGCACCGCGGGGATCGGTATCGAGGAACTGGCGCTGACCCAGGACGGGCCGTTTGTCAAAACCGACAGCCATTGCCAGTCGTCGATGCGCGGCATCTATGCAATCGGCGACGTCACCGGCGAGCCGATGCTGGCGCACCGCGCGATGGCGCAGGGCGAAATGGTGGCCGAGTATATCGCGGGCCATGCGGTTCAGTGGGACAAGCGGGCGATTCCGGCGGTGTGCTTCACCGATCCTGAGGTGGTGGCCTGCGGCGCGCTGCCGGGTGAGGTCGAGGGCACCGCCGCCACGCTGTTTCCGCTGCAGGCCAACGGGCGGGCGCTGACGGCGGAACGCGAGGACGGGTTCCTGAGGGTGGTCTGGCGCCAGAGCGACCATGCGGTGGTGGGCCTGCAGGCGGTCGGGGCAGGGGTGTCGGAACTGTCTGCCGTCTTTGCGCTGGCCATCGAGATGGGCGCCTGCCTGGAGGATGTCGGCGCCACCATCCACGCCCATCCGACCCAGTCGGAAGCCCTGCAGGAGGCCTGCCTGAGGGCATTGGGGCAGGCGCTGCATATCTAGGGCCATGGTCCCAGGGGCAGGGCTGCGCCTGACCCTGGGGTGTGCTTGGGCCTATCTCTTGCGGTCTTTCATTCTCACCGCGCTGCGGACCATCTTGCCAAAGGCCTTGCCGCGGGCGCGGCGCTCGGCCAGCGTGGCAGAGTTGAAGGCGTCCTCTGCCATCAGTTTGCGCCAGCGGTCCAGCTGGGCCTGTTCGATCTCCCCCTGCTCGACGGCGTGCAGGACGGCGCAGCCTGGTTCGCTGTCGTGGCGGCAGTTGCTGAAGCGGCAGCCCGCGGCGCGTTCGGTGATGTTTGCAAACAGGCTGCTGATGCCGTCCGCCGCATCGGTCAGCTGCAGCTCCCGCATGCCGGGGGTGTCGAGGATCAGGCAGCCGTTCGGGGCCTTGTGCAGCTCGCGGTGCGTGGTGGTGTGGCGGCCCTTGGCGTCGTCCTCGCGGATCGTCTGTGTGGCGATGGCCCTTGTGCCAAGCAGCGCATTGGCCAGCGTCGATTTGCCAACCCCGGAAGAGCCGAGGAAGGCCACTGTCCGCCCTGGTTTGCACCAGGGCGCAAGCGCGGTCTGCACTTCGCTGCCGCGGGCGTCCAGCGCCACCACCTCAGCCCTGTCCGAGATGGCGCGGGCGGCCTGAACATAACCCTGCGGATCGTCAGCCAGGTCAGCCTTGGTCAGCACAATGACCGGGGTGATTTGGGCGTCCAGCATCAGCGCCAGGTAGCGTTCCAGCCGGGCAGTGTTGAAATCCTGATTGCAGGAGGTGACGGCAAAACCGGTGTCGATATTGGCCGCGATCAGCTGGTCCTGCCGGCCGGTGCCGGGCGCCCGCCGCCGGATCAGGCTGGCGCGGGTGAGCAGCCGGCTGTTCTGCGGCAGCGCGCGGTCCAGCATCAGCCAATCGCCCACGGTTGCATCCGGGCGCGGCGGCAGGGTGATTTCAAACCCGTCGCCGGCGGCGTGCAGCGCGCTGCGGTGCACCGCGGTGATGCGGACGGGCGGGGTGGCGGCCATCTCTTCGGTGCTGACCTGCTGTGCGAAATGCGGCTGCCAGCCCAGGGTCTGCAGCGGCGAGAGGGAAGGTTTTTGCGTGTCCAGCGGGCTGGAAAAGAACTGGGAATAGTCCCGTGTCATTGGAATGTCTTTCATGTCGTTGCCGCGGGCCGGGCCCGGGCGCAGGGGTAAGGGGAAAGCACGTGCACGGATGCCAAGCCGCTCTCCGGCGGGAGGAGGGCGGTTCAATCGGCTGCTGTGCACCGGGAGGCTTGCTGCCTCCCATCCTTACCAGGACATAAAATCTCCATTTCCGGTGCGTGCAATATAGGCCGCAGATGCGGGGGGAACAACCGCCAAGAGGAGTACAGTCCGCTGCAGGTACTGCGGATGCGGGTCAGTGCATCAGGCTGTTTGCCCCGATCAGGAGCGAGGCGGCCACAAACACCGTCAGGGCAATCGACAGCAGCCCGGCGCAGGCGCCTGCCAGCACGATTACCCCGTCCCGCTCCACCAGCCCGATGCTGGTGATGAACAGGGCGATGGCCGGAAACCAGCCGCTGAGCGGCAGCGGAATGAACAGCGCCAGCGCGACCAGGAACAGCAGGCCCCCGGTCAGCTGCTCCCGCCGCGGCTGGAACACTGCCCCAAGGCGCGGCCGGGCAATCCGCTCCAGCCGCCGCGACACCGGGCGCAGGCGCAGCACGATACGGCGCATGGCCGCGCCGGAAATCCGGATCCGGGCGATTCTGCGCGGCAGCCGGACACTGGCAAAGCCAAGCCCCATCTGGGCGCAGAAGAAAAGCAGCGGCAGGGCGGTGACAAGGGTTGCCCCCGGCGGCAGCGGCAGCAGGTTGATCAGGCAGGAGAGCAGGATGGCCCAGCCGAAAGACCTGTCGCCAAGCTGTTGCAGAAAGGCGCCAAGGGAAATGTCATCGTCACTCTGGTGGCCGCGGATCACCCGCAGCAGCATGAAGGACAAGGACCGCTTCCTGGCCAGGGTTGCGGCGGTGGAACCGGGGCATCCAGAAACAGATTTCACTCTCGCCTCGCAACTCCAACTGCGCCGGTGCCTGCTTAGCCGCTTCCTGCTGCAGCGGCAACCGTCATGGCGGCCGGTTTGTAGAGCTCACCCCATATCTGGTCCAGGCTTTATGCGACCTTTCGGGCCACTTTCAGCTGGGCCGCAAAGGCGCATGTCGTCAGGTTGTCAATGAAGGCGGAACGCGAGACCCGGCCGCTGGCGAACTTTTGACACCCGGCGTCCGAGATCAGTAGCGCAGCCGCACGGTTTTGCGTCTCCCTTGTGAAACAGGTTCCGTCAGAAAGACCGTGACGCTTCTGCGGATTGAGCAGGGGCGAAGGCATGATTTGAAAATTTCCGATGGCATGGGGCTGGCCCGACGTGCGGTCGATCCGGGCGTAGATTTCCGCAAGCGTCATCTGCGAGGGGGTGTTGCCAGGTTTCACCTCGGCGCCTTGGTGGATCGCGTCATTGCGGCCGCGGGGAGCTTCAGCAATGCGATGAGGGCAAACAGCTGCTCGACATTGGCGCCGGAAGGAAGATGGAAGGTGGCCGGGGCAGGGGGTGCTTTCCCGGCCGCGAGCGCTCAAGGGCATCAAGAGCGCCCCACGCACTTTCCCGTGCGGCGAAGTTCCCGCTGCGTTGGGAAGTGGCCGGAGCCGGTGCCAAGCTTTCCCGGATTTCAGTGGTCTCTTTCAGGTTGAAGCTGCCGGAGCTGGACCAGTCTGCGGCGGAGGCGGGCACAGGAGTTGGCCCCAGAGAGAAATTGAGGCGCTTTGCACTGCTCCACAGGCGGGCTTTTGGCTCAGCCCTTCCTGATGGTTCGGGCAAGCAGCGCCCAATTCGCCCTTCGGTCCTCAGATTGTTACCACACCTCACGCAGCAAGCTGCCGGCGCGCGTTTTTTTATGTTCGGCCACATCACCTTGTATACCTATGAAAACAGATCCGAAATGTGGATAGCCGAGCGGCCGGGTTTTCTTGAAGTCGCTGACCTCTGGAAAATTTCTAGTGCAGGCAGGATCAACATGCCAGCCCCGACAACGGCCCACACTTTCTCATTTGTCTCCCGCGACCTTGGCATTACGGGGTGACACAGACCACTGTCATTGAGCCCTTTATCGCGCCATGAAGGGGATTCCGAAAGGCGCTCGACAGGCCGCACCCATTTGCGGAAGTTGAGCCCACATACCTCGTCTGACATCAAGTCTTGTGAGAAGCTGGTCTCCATCGCAGATGCCAGCTTGATGATGTGAACCCACCTTGCCAACAAGGTCTACAAACATAGCATTTGTGTCGGCCTGCGGTCGCGATCTCATTTCGCCATCAGCCCCGGCAGCCATGTACCTACGGCGGGCTGCCACACAATCAGTGCCAGCACAGCCAGCTTGATCACCAAGAAGGGCGTGACAGCGGCATAGATATGCTTCATCCCGATGCCCTCGGGGGCGACCCCCCGCATCACGAAGAGCAAAAGCCCGAAGGGCGGGGTCAGGAGGCCGATCTCCATGGTCAGCAGATACACCACGCCCAGCACCAGCTCGTTGATGCCCATCTGCGCGGCCAATGGCACAAACACCGGCACGGTCACCATCAGCATCGAGACCTGATCGACGAAGCAGCCGAGCAGCAGCAGGATCACGATCATGCCGATCAGCACCATCGTGGGGGTCGGATCCACCGCGTTGATCGCCTTGATCAGCCCGTTGGTGGCGCCGCTGAAGGACAGCGCCTGGGCAAAGGTTTGGCTGGCGGCCATGATGAACAGAATCATCACCGACAGCTTCACGGTTTCCATCAGCGCCCTGCCAACCTTTTCAAAGGACAGCGACCGGTAGGCCGCGCCGGTGGCGAGCGCGGCCAGGCAGCCGAGCGCGGCAGATTCCGTTGGCGTTGCGAACCCCAGCAGCAGGCTGCCGATCACCACGGCGAACAGCACCGACAGCGGCGCCACATAGATCAGGAAGGGCCGCCAGCGCTGTCCCAGGGTCATCTGCGGCAGATCGTCGGGCGGAGCCGCCTTGGGGTCGAGCAGGCTGCGGGTCACGATGTAGACCACAAAGGCCGCCGCCAGCAGCAGCGCGGGCATGACGCCTGCCACCAGCAGGCCTGCGATGGAAATCCCCGCCAGGCTGCCGACCAGAACCGCCAGCGCCGACGGCGGGATGAGCATGGCAATGGCGCCCGAGGCCATGATCGGCCCCATCGCCATGGTCGGGTGATAGCCCCGCTGCAGCATTCCCGGCATCAGGGTCGATCCCAGCATGGCGGTATTGGCGATGGTCGAGCCCGACAGCGCGGCAAAGATGGTGCCGCCGAACACGGTGACCACTGACAGCCGCCCAGGCACCCGTGTGACCACCCGCTCGATGGCGTCGATGGCGCGGTGGGCGATGCCGGTCTGGAACAGGATTTCGCCCATCAGGATGAACAGCGGGATCGGCGCCATCTGAAAATTGGCCACCGACTGGGTTGCGTTGCGTGCCAGCTGCAGCAGGCCGCGGTCGCCGCCAAGCACCTCGTAAGCGCCGATCATGGTGACGGTGATGAAGGCAAAGGCCACCGGCAGGCCGATCAGCAGCAGCGCGGCCAGGCCGCCCAGCATCAGCGAAAGGGTGAGGATCCAATCCATCGGCAGTCCTTTCAGAGGCCGGAGAGCGGCGCGTCTTCCGTTGCGGGGCGGAAGATCTTGCGCAGGAATTCAAGAGTGCAAAGAGCCATCGACAGCGGCAGCACCGTCAGCGTCCACCATTCCGGGAAGGTGAAGGCGGTGCGCACCATGGAGCCGCGGGCGAAGGATTGCATCAGCGCCTGCAGCCCGGCCCATCCCAAGACGGCACAGGTGGCGGCGCCCAAAAGGCAGGCTGCCAGTATGACTTTGCGGCGGGCCCGCGGCGGCAGGCCGTGGGTGATCAGGTCGACCTGCACATGGGCATTCTGGCGCAGCACCCAAGGGGCGCCGAGGAAGGCCGCCGCCATCAGCCCGTATTCGATGGCGTCGAGCGCGCCGTAGATCACCGGCAGTCCGAGGTTGCGCAACAGGACATTGAGCGGGATCACCAGGGTGATCGCGGCGAGGATGGCAGCGCTGAGCACGGCCAGGCCGGTGAGCAGGATGCCGAAACTGCGGTCAAAGCGGGTCATGGGCGAGGAAGCGGGGCGGCGCCAGGCCGCCCCCGACCCGTCACTTGAGCAGGCAGGCCTGCAGCTTTTGCGCCAGCTGCGGGTCTGTCTTCGTCACTTCGCCCCAGCCTTCGGCCTGGGCGGTCGAGCTCCACAGTTTGCCGTTCTCGCCCTCCAGGGTGATGGTCTTGATCCCGGCATCGGCCTGGGCTTTGGCCTCGGCCTCGTTGCGGGCGATGTTCTCGGCGTTCTGCTCCTCGATCCAGGCGGCGCCTTGTTCCAGCAGGGCGCGCTGCTCGTCGCTGAGCCCGTTCCAGCTGTCGAGGTTCACCAGGAAGTTCACGTCCACCTGGTAGAAGCCGGGGTCAACGCGGTAGGCGGTCTGCTCGTGCCAGCCGAGGTCCAGCACGCCCTGGCTGGGCCAGCCGTAGCCGTCGATCGCCCCGCGCTCCAGCGCGGTATAGACCTCGCCCGGTGCCGTGCGCACCAGGGTGGCGCCCAGTTTCTCGAACATGGCGCGGTAGACCGGCGTGGTGCGGATGGTCAGCCCTGTCAGATCCGGCCCTTCCAGCGGCTTGGTCAGATATAGATGATAATTCATGTGATCGCCGACGCGGGCGAGATATTTGACACCCATCTGATCCTGGTGGATCTGGTCGATCAGCTCGTAGCAGCCATTGGCGCGCTGGTCCTGAATGGTGTTCTGCGCCAGGTGCAGCGCATCGCCTGCGGGCAGCAGGTTCGGGTAGTAGGCAGTGGTGTTGTTGGCGATGTCGACGATCCCCGCCTGCACCGCGTTGCCCAGTTCAAAGGGGGGCACGGCTTCGGGGCCGCCGAGCAGGTCGATCTGCACGACCCCCTCGCCGTTTTCGTTCACCCAATCAACGACGGCTTCGAAATCGCGGGAAAAAGTTGTTCCGGTGGCAAAGGCGGTCACCGCTTTCAGCGTGACCTCTCCGGCCTGAGCGGAAGCGGCGGCGAGTGTAGTAGCCCCGAGAAGGGCGGCGGCAGCAAGTGTGCGAATGGTCATGTCGGTCTCCCTGGCTGTGTGGCGGCGCGCAGACCGGGTGGTTTGCAGTCCCTTGTTTTTCCGGGCGCCCTTGAAAAAGCCTAGGTCCAGGCTGTCTCACCTTCAAGTGTGAAGTTTTAAGCTTCAAGTAAGTTTATATGCAAACGCATAAAAAAGTCCAAAGGGGCAGCTATTTCGGGCGGCTGACGGGCCAAGTGATTCGGGTTTTCCTGCATCCGCACCGCGCCGGAACGGCGGAAAGCGGCTTTTCCGGGGGTGCCGCAGGGATGCCCATGCACGGCCCCGGCGCTGCTTGCCCGGCGCCGGAGCGGCCGGGTTCCGGGCCGCCGCGGTGCGCAGCCGGGATCCCGCCGGGCGGCCCGGGCCAGCTATGCGGCGAAGCTCCGGATGGTCTTGAGGGCACCGTCCAGGGCCGCCCCCGTTTCGTCCTGCAAGGCAGCCTCGCGCAGGCGGGCCACCCATTGCGGGCCATCTTCGCGGGCTGCCACCATGCGGGCGCCCCGCATCACCTTGTCGAATTTGGAATGGCCGCGGGCGTGGGTGTCAGAATACCCCTTGATCAGGCGGCGGCAGCGGATCAGCTCGACCGCCATGCCATAGCTCTGCGGCAGATGGCTAAGCGCGGCGGCGAGCCATTGGTCCAAATGCGCCTGCTCCTGCGCGTGGCGCAGGCTGCAGCGGCGGCAGCCGCGCAAGCCGCCCAGAAGATAGAGCATCAGGAACCCGCGCAGGCTGTCCGTGCGGATGCGGCGGCCCTTGTTGAACAGCCGGTCGAGGCGGGCCATCCACTTCGGGCTGCTTTCCACCCGCGCGCCCAGGCGGGCGGGGAGCAGGCCTGCGATCTCTTCGGCGCGGGGGTGCAGATAGTCGGTGAGAGTTATCAGCTTGCCCTGCGACCCCATCTGGCTCTCTATACGGCCGAAGCGGCTGCTGCGGGTCTTGAGGTCGGCAACACGGATCACGTCATCATAGGCCATTGCATTGGCGATGTATTTCGCCGCCTCGCGGCTAAGCTCATATCCCTGGTCCGCGCTGTCGCGATCCAGCACGCCCTGCAGCCGGTCCAGGTATTCGGCCCCGTAAGCCGTGTCCTGAAAATCCGCCACCTTGCGCAAACCCGGAACGGCCATCTCCTGCACCGCGGCGGGCAATTGAGAAACCCGCGCCGCCAGTGCGTTCCAGGCGCGCAGGGCTTTGCCTGGTCCTTGGGGCTCTGCCGGGGCCTCCATGGCGGGCGCCGCTTCCGGCCGCTCGCCTTGCTCCGCCAGGTCAAAACCGGCGGCAAAGGCCCGCAGGCTGGCCTCGACCCCTTTGCCGCTGGCGCGGATCGCCTCTTCGAAGGCGGACCGGGGGAAGGGCAGGGCGGCGGAGCCTGCCAGGGCGCCGAACAGCGAGGCGGAGATCACCGATCCCGCCCGCACCGCGGCGCTGTCCATGTCGGCCATCACCAGCTTCCTGGCCGCGGTTTCCGCGGCGGCGCGCACCTCGTCGGCATTGGCGATGCCGTCACCGGGCACCATCTTCTCGGAGACGGCCAGCGCGCGGTGGGTCGAGGCGATCAGCGTGGTGCGGTCCGGGGTCACGAAGCCGCGCAGGATGGCGCGGCCGGCTTCCATCATCTCGGCAGCGATCATCACATCGACGTCGCCCGGGGCCGGCGCCAGTGAGAACACCGGGTCCGCCACGCTGCCCGGCGCCATCTCGATGTAATAGATGGTGGCCCCGGTGCGCTGGGCGACGCCGGCCACGCTGGTGGCCTGGGCGTTGTACCCTTGGCTGCGGGCGAGAGATTCGATCCAGTTGGTCAGCACCCCGCCGCCCTGGCCGCCGACGGCGAGAATGGCCAGCTTGATGACACCCTGCAGGCCCGGGGTGGCCGGGCGGGCGGCGACCGGCAGTTCGATGGTCATGATGCGGTCCTCCCGGTGGCGGTGCCGTTGAAGGTCAGGCGCCGCGCGGCGCGGCGGCTTTGAAGCCAGGAGATCACGCGGCTGCGCAATCCGGCGGCCCAGCGTTCCAAGCCGCTGGGGTTATGCACCACCCGCGCCTCGTAGAAGGAGGGGCAGAGGATCGCCGCATCGGCCACCTCGCCGCAATTGCCGCAGCCGACGCAGGTCTGGTCGATATGCGCCACCGGGTCGTCGCGCAGCGGGTCGTCCAGTTTTTTCAATGACAGCGATGGGCAGCCCGATAGACGAATGCAGGCGTGATCGCCGGTGCAGACGGCCTCATCGACGCCGAAGCGGGGGATCTCCACCCGCGCGCCGTCCTTGATCGCCTTGTTGCGCTGCGGCTTTTCCCGCCGCTGCCGGTTCAGCATGCATTCCGAGGAGGCGACGATCACCTTGGGCCCGTCGTAATCGGTGGTCAGCGCCTCGCGGAGGGTGGCGCGCATTCTGGTGACGTCATAGGTCCGGTCGATCTGCCGGATCCATTTGACGCCGGCGCCCTCCAGCGCCTTGGTGATCGGGTTGTTGGTCGATTTGCTGGCGTTCTTTGCGCGGCTGGACGGGATGTCTTGGCCTCCGGTCGCCGCCGAGTAGTAGTTGTCGACGATGATCGCCACGCTGTCCGACTTGTTGAACACCATGTTGCCGATCGAGCTGCTGAGGCCATTGTGCCAGAAGCCGCCGTCACCCAGGATCGAGATCGCCCGCTTCTCCCCGCCGCCGTCAAAGGCCGCGTTGGAGGCAGGCCCCAGCCCGTAGCCCATGGTCTGCCCGCCGATCTCGAACGGCGGCAGCGCGGCAAACAGGTGGCAGCCGATATCGGCGGAGATCTGGTGCTTGCCCAGCTCCTGCTCGACCAGCTTCATCGAGGCAAAGATCGGCCGCTCCGGGCAGCCGGTGCAGAACCCCGGCGGGCGGATCGGCACGGTCTGGCTGAGGTACGGGATCTCGGGCGCGGGCGCATTGGGCGCGCGCACCTGGCCGGGCAGCAGGTGCGCGGCGTATTTGCGGAAGAAGTCATCCAGCCCGTCCATCATCACCTGGCCGGTGTATTCGCCCGCCTTGGGGAAGATGCCCTTGCCTTCAAGCTTGGTGGAGCTGCCCGCCTTGTAGAGCATCGCGCCAAGCTGCTGCTCGATGAACTCAGGCTGGCCTTCCTCCACCATCAGGACCGCGTCCTTGCCGTCGCAGAAGTCCAGCAGGTCGCTGTGCACCAGCGGGTAGGCCACGTTCATCACGTAAAGCGGCACCTCGGTATTGCCGCTGAGATCGGCCAGCCCCAGCCGCTGCAGGGCGCGGATCACTCTGTTGTACATGCCGCCGAGGCAGATCAGCCCGACCTTGCCGTCCTTTGGCCCGAAGCGCTCGTTCAGCCCGTTGTCGAGGATGTATCTCTCCGCCGCGGGCCAGCGGTTCTCGATCTTGTCGTGCTCGTGCTGGTAGGACATCGGCGGCAGCACCACGCGGGCGAAGTCGCGCTGCGGATTGACCAGGGCGTCGCGCACGGTGAGCGGCGGGCGCAGGTTGTCGCGGCACTCGAAACTGCCGGTCACGTGGCAGGAGCGGATCCGCACCATCAGCATCACCGGCGTGTTCGACGCCTCTGACAGGGCAAAGCCGTCGCCCACCGATTTCACGATGGCGGGCAGGTTGGGGCGCGGGTCCAAGAGCCAGAACTGCGACTTCATCGCAAAGGCATAGGAGCGCTCCTGCATGATCGAGGAGCCTTCGCCGTAATCCTCGCCGACGATCACCAGCGCGCCGCCGGTCACGCCGGAGGAGGCGAGGTTCGCCAGAGCATCCGAGGCCACGTTGACCCCAACCGAGCCCTTGAAAGTGACCGCGCCGCGGATCGGATAGTGGACGGAGGCTGCCAGCATTGCCGCGGCGGCGGCCTCGGAAGCATTGGCTTCGTAGCGCACGCCCAGCTCGCCCAGCAGTTCCTCGGCATCGGCCAGCACATCCATCAGATGCGAGATCGGCGCCCCCTGGTAGCCGCCGACGTAGCCAACACCGTTTTCCAGCAACGCCTTGGTGATGGCCAGAATGCCCTCGCCGGTGAAGGTGCTGCCTGCACCCTTCCGCAGATGTTCGACCTCAGCCTTGAATGATCGTTCGGCCATTGGCGCCTCCGTGGATTTACCAGAGAAAGGTTTCCGGGGTTAAAACTGGTTCACACGCACGTTGCGCAGGATCTTCTGCAGCGTGGCAGTAAAGGCGCGCTGTTCGTCCGGCTCGATGCCCTTGAACATCTGCGCGCAGGCCTCTGCCACATGCGGCCAGAGCTCATCGTGGGTTTCCCGGCCGTTTCTGGTCATGAAGATGCGGGTGGCGCGGTTGTCGTCGGGATCGGTCTTGCGCTCGATCAGACCGTCGCGTTCCAGCGCGTCAAGGGCGCGGCTGAGGGTGGATTGCTCCACCACAGCATAAACGGACAGGTCCCGGATCAGCAGCCCGTCCAGCACCGAGAGAACCGCCAGCGTCCGCATCTTGGCGGTGGTCAGCCCATGTGCGGCCATTTCCTCGCGCAGGGCCGCGTTGTAGCGGCCCATGATGCGGTTCATCAGGTAGGGCGGAAAGTTTTTCAGTCCGATTTCCCCCAGACGCGGCAAGGGTTTGCTCTCTTCTGCAGGTGCGTGCGGGGGGGCGGTTTTTTCTGCCGTCATGCATTCATCCTTTCTGCCGGCATCAGGCCGGGTCGGCTGCCCGGCCATTGATGCCGGTCCCGGGCGCCATGTGGGGCGCGGTGCCCGCCAGGTTCAGCTCCGCGGCACCAGGGCCAGGGCCCGGATCGGGCTGCCGGTGCCGCGCTTGATCTTGAGAGGGGCCGCAATCAGCAGCGCGCCCTTGGGCGGCAGCTTGTCCAGATTGGCAAGAGAGGCAAGGCCGAAGCAGTTGTCGCGGTGCAGCAGGTTGTGGGCCGGGTAGGGCGGTTCCATGCCGCCAGCCTGGCCGGCGTCGGTGCCAATACACTGGCTGCCCCAGCCGACGATTTTCTTCGACAGCAGGTATTCGACCGCATCCGGGGTCGGCCCGGGGCTGTGCGGGCCTGTGTCATCCGCATTCAGGAAGGCCTCTTCGTCGTGCGCGCGCTTGTCCCAATCGGTGCGCATCACCACCCATTCGCCCTCGCTGATGTCTCCGTGCTCTGCCTCCCATGCCCTGATCAGGTCTGCGGTCAGCAGGAAGTCCGGGTTATCGGCGCTCTCCTTGGAGCAGTCGATCACGTTGACCGGCGCCACCAGGCGCTGCACGTCCAGCGTGTCGGTATAGCCGTCGCTGTAATCCTTGCCGGTGATCCAGTGGTGCGGGGCGTCGAAATGAGTGCCCGAGTGTTCGCCCAGAACCATCCAGTTCCATGCGAAGAACGGGCCGTCTTCGTCATATTCGCTGATTTTGTGGATTTCGACATTGGGCGTGTTCCTGGCGAAGTCCTCTGGAAGGCGCAGGATCGGCGTCTCGGGGCCCAAGGTGCCGGAGCAGTCCACCACTTCGACCTTTCCCGACAGGATCATGGCGCCCAGGCCGTCCAGTGCATTGGCTGCAGTCATGTTCTCTCTCCTGTTGCGCGCGGTCTGAATGCCGCTTCGTGCGTCCGGTGAAACACTTCTAAACAAGATATACATGTATTTGCAAGTTTCCAAGTGGCTTGGCTTCTGGCGCTGCCGCTTGTTTGTGCGTTTCGAGCGCTTTGATTTCGGCAAGCGGTGGGTTTCCGGCCCGCGCAGCGCGCCAGGCCGCAAGGGGCTGGAGCTTGGGGGCAGGCGGGTCGTGTACTTGGCTTGATTTCCGCTGCGGCCTGGTGACGGCGTTTCTGCCCTATTTTAGCTTAATGCCAGTCGTTTGTGACGGGTTTGATTGGTGCGATGGCCTTTGCCGCCGTATCCAGCTGCGCTGCCGTGATGTTTCCAGGCAAGCGTGGTCCAAAAAACAAGCAATGAGAAGCGGCGCCCGCAAATCTCGTTTGCGCGACACATCTCCGGCGCAAGCAGTAGAGAGAGCTGTTAATGAGATATGTCCTGGGGCGAGCGCCTCTCCTTTCGAGTATATTCCTGTCAAAGAGTTATTACATGTATACGCATGCAGTTTTATGAGGCTGTTGCGTTTGCTCTTGCGCTGACATCTGTCCAAGGCTTTGCCTGCACGCCTTACGATCTGTCACGTAGTGGTCCAACGGCATTGCCAAAAAAAGGACTTGGTTTGCAGTATGGGATAGATCGCGCATTTAGGCCGAAAGTTCGGCTGAATATCCGTCCCGCAGACCGAACGCATCAGTTTTGGCGTGGCGGAGGCTAGAACGAATAAGTGACAGCGGCAGGGGCGGAAGATCGTGTCAATCTGGCCGTGGGCAGCTAAAAGCTTTCGCTCCATGAACAGTGACTTGAACTGGTCCGCGATTTTCCCACTTCCGCGGAGGCCGACTGAGCGACTACCGGCTGGCGCCGGTAGGATCGGCAATGTGATTTTCCAGGTACTGAAGATGGAATGGTTGCCGCCCTCCCCCCTGACGGCATCGCGATGTGCCATATGTGGTGATGTTGAACGCCACACAACGAGGAGGAAAGCGAGATGGGTGATCTTATGATCGGGGTGGATCTGGCGAAGAGTGTTTTCCAGATACACGGTGCCTCGCTGACGGGGCACGTGAAGTTCCGCAAGAAAATCACGCGGACACAATTTCGGAAATTCATGTCTGAGCAGCCCGCATGCCTTGTCGTATTCGAGGCCTGCGGCAGTGCAAACTACTGGACGCGCGAGATGGCGTTGCTCGGCCACGAGGTGAAGCTGATTGCGCCGCAATACGTTCGCCCCTTCGTGAAGCGCCAGAAAAACGACATGGCCGATGCCGAGGCGATCGTGATCGCAGCGCGCCAGCCCGAGATGCGCTTCGTGACCCCGAAAACAGAGGAACAGCAGGTCAGGGCCATGCTGTTTCGAGGTCGCGAACGCCTTGTCCGTCAGCGGACCGACCTGGTGAATGCGTTGCGGTCAGTGCTCTATGAATATGGCCATGTGTTTCCAGTCGGCCTTGTCCACCTGAAGCGGATCGCCACCCTGCTGGAAGATCCTGGCTGCGGTCTTCCCGGGCAGGTGGTCACGGAATGCGAGGATCTGCTGAAACAGATTGCCGAGATGACGGAAAGTATCACCGGGAGGACTGCAGCACTGAAGGCGCTGGCCGCGCAGACGGAGACGGCGCGCCGCCTCCAGACCATGCCCGGGGCCGGTCCCATGACGGCGCTGGCGGTCGAGGCCTTCGCGCCTGACATGGCGGAGTTCAAATGCGGACGGGACTTCGCGGCCTGGCTGGGGCTCGTCCCTTGTCAGCACTCCTCGGGTGGGAAGGCGCGCCTTGGGCGAATTTCAAAAGCTGGCCAATCCGATATCCGGCGGCTCCTGATCATCGGGGCAATGTCCCGGATCGTGGGGCGTGCGGGTAGGAAAGTGCCGGCCGAAAGCTGGCTCGGAAGGATGCTCGCGCGCGAGCCGAAGATGCTGGTGGGGATTGCGCTGGCCAACAAGATGGCGCGACAGATCTGGGCGATGTTGACGAAAGAAGAGGATTACAGGGATCCGGGGTTGGCAGTTGCGGCATGATCATCATGGGGTGAACAGCCAGCTCCGGTGCGAAGGGGAGTGTAAGAAAGCAACGACCTGAATGGGCGCAATGATCGAACAGATCCGGACCGGGAAAACCATATTCGTACTTGGAGCAGCAAGCTCGTACTGAAGATTTGGACCTGATCCGCTGATCTCCATGCCGGCCCGCGGCTTTTGAAAAGCGCCGCACATCGGGGCCTGAAAGAAGAACGCATTCGATCACTCACCGGCAAGGTTTGAAACTTCTTGCATCATGGGCGGCAACCAAAGAAGTACGATGTCTTCGGTGATGGCGCCGTTGGTGGTTGAAAAATACCCGCGGCCCCAGAACCGGCAGCCCCAGTAGCGCCTGCGGATCGCGTGGAAATGCCGTTGCACCCGGTAACTGCGTGGTCCGGGACCACATTTCCTCCGGGAATGCGGCCGGAGGATGAACTCCCGTTAGAAGCACCTCACCGTCCTCAGGGCGGTGAGATCCAGCCTGTCCCGGAACAGAGTGTGCCGCGCAAAGTGTGGTCCCGGACCACAAATATTCTTTCCTATAGGGCTAATGCAGGATAGGCCATTCGCCAGCAGGTAGACTACTTCGGATTTGAAATGCCGACCCATAAGAAACAAGCGAAGACTTATTTGCCCCCATACCGGCACGCCAAGCTTGAAGCTTTTGCTGCGGCCAAGGGACAAACCGTTTCGGCTTTTCTGGGTCAGCTGATTGATATTGTTCTGGGAGAAGAGGAGAGTCCGGCTGAGCCTCAGCGGCCATCCTCTCGGTCCCGCCGCGAGGGCAAGGTCACAGTCCGCTTGGCCTCTGATGCCCGCGACACTCTGTCGAAGGAAGCAGATCGGGCCGGGGTAACACCGTCAACCTTGGCGGCCAATCTGCTGACGGCGCGGCTCCGTGCGGCCCCTCAGCCGACGGCACGCGACCGTCGCCGGTTCATGGCAGGGCTGCGGCAGATACATGGCCTGTCCACGAACGTGAACCAGATCGCGTATGCGATGAACCGCGGGGTCTTTACCGGGGACAGCTACGCCCCAGCCCGGAATGAAATGGCGCAGCTGCGCCGTGAGGTGGCGGAACTTCGGCAGCAGGTGCGTGACTTCGCCCGGGGGCGGCTGGTGTTTCAGCTTGGCCTCGAGGAAGAGGAGCTGGCGGATTGAGCGACTTCAAGGACACCTACGGGTTTCAGGACTGCTGTCCCTTTGTCTTGCAACGCGTCTCGGAACCAGTCAGCGTCAGAGCCGCGATCCCCGAGCAGCCATTTGACGTTTGGCAGGCCGCAAAGCAACGCCCGCGCGCCGATGTAGTCGCTCACCTGACCGGCGGTAACGAACAGGTCGAGCGGGCGCCCCTGGCTGTCGCAGATGGCGTGCAGTTTGGTGTTCATACCAC
>NZ_WLCM01000042.1 GCF_013317235.1 Leisingera sp. ANG59
CAAGCCGCGAACTGAGACCCGAAACGGCAAGCCGCGAACTGAGACCCGAAACGGTTCACCCAGAGACGAACCGCTTCACGACTGACGATGACGCCACGCTCCGCCAGGAGATCCTCGACATCCGCCGTGCTGAGAGCAAACCGATGATATGCCCACACCGCATAGGCGATGATTTCGCGAGGAAAACGGAAGCCCTTCAGCCGCGGCAATGAGGTCGGTATGGTCATGGTACCGCGCTATCCGAGAAGGACAACCCAATCAACTTGGCAATGCCCCCACAAAGCTTTCCTCCACGATCCGGATTTTATCTGCATCGCTCCAGTGCCGCCGGCGCGGAGCGTCAGCGGCGGAAAGGACTTCGATCTCAGGTCTGAACTTTTGGTCGGCCATAAGGTCGGACTTATCACCAGCACCGTAATCTCGTCAGACGGCCTCCGCCGGAGGCATACGACGTTTTCGCCTATAAGGTCGGGAATAAGATCATTGACCCTTTGGTCTCTCGAATTAGTTCACMTAGACGGGAGTGGCTCCGGTGGACCCAGCATTTTTAACAACCACAAAAATATATGACACGGTTACCGACTTTGGGAACTGGACACCGGCATTGGATTCCCTTTGCCATTCAGTTGGCGCCCGAGCGGGCGCTCTACTACTGAGAGATTACGGGGAGAACCCATACACGATCTCGGCCTTAAGCACCGTTTATGTGCGGATGTTTGAACGCGGTAACGGGCAGCATTTTGTTGACAATCTGATGCACTACGAGTCCCAGCAGTGGGATTATGTCGGACAAATGAAAATAGGGACAGTCTACCGCGACGAGGAAATGAGTGTGGACCGGGCTGTCCTCGATAACCGGCCTGACTACCTGCATTTAAAACAGCATGCTGGCATTCTCCGACGGATTATTTGCGGTTTGAACAGAAACAATGGATGGTTTGACGCAGTTGCACTGGGTTTCCCTTTGGATGTCGGTTTTGTTCCCGATCCGACCATGCGGCGGTTGAGCTGGTATCTTCCCCACCTGACTAAGACCATCGAAATCGGCCGGACATTCAATTTCCTCCGCGTGAAGTATAACGCTGTCCTCACGGTCCTCAATCAAATCAACATCGGGATCATTCTGGCGCTTGAGAATGGGGAGGTACTTCTCGCCAACAAAGAGGCCGAGCGTTTGCTTGATGAAAACGATGGGCTGCTGCGCAACAGAAAAAACCTGATAAGTTGCGCCAACTTCGAACAAAATGCGGCCTTGAGAACATATATTCAAGAGGTTGCGCAAACGGCGAATGGAGAGGCAAATACCGCGCACCGCCACCTGGCCTTGGCCCGCCGCTCAGGCGAATCCCCCCTGCTGGTTGATGTAACCCCGGTAAGGGACGCCAGCGATGAGCTGAATGCACAACTGAGAGGCTCCATAATAATCGTCATCGACCCGGACCAAACCGAGGCGCTCCAGATTGACAAGTTCGCCGGCCTCTATCGCTTGAGCAAAGCAGAAACCCATGTGTGCGAACTCCTTTTAAGGGGGCACACCGCACACGAGATCGCTGAAATCCGGGGAACAACGCACAATACCAGCCGAAACCAGATCCAGGCGATTTACAGCAAGACCGCAACAAAAAGGCGAAGCGATCTGGTCCGCCTGATCCTGCGGATACTGCCGCCCATTCTTTGAGCGCCGCTGAATGCTGCTCTGAGCCCCAAGTTTCCTCCCCTCTCGGGGAGAGTTCTTGGGGCTGATGCACTGTCGGCCCGCTCGTGTTTTCCGGCTCCTATCAGGCCCTCTACCTCGTCCATGCACCTCGATGGCCACCTGGGATCACACCGGCAGCGCCGATGAAACAAGACCACTTGCTCGGACGCTAACTGCCCCGCGAATTGAAGGACAGCAGCTTGCACAGTCCCGGATCAGAACAGGAAGACAAAGTTGTCCACTTCGGTCAATCCGTCGTTGGGGGTATCCGGCACCTCCAGCGTGATCGAGGTCACATCGGTGATTCCGACCGAGACCTGCCCTGTCGTTCCAGCCGCGATGACCACTGTCTGACCATCATTTCCGGTCAACGTTAGCCCGCCGTCAGTTTGCAGCACATCGATATCCGTCAGAGAGAACGCGCCACCATCCGCTCGGGTGATGACAAAGTCGTTGTCAGCAAGACCGTCAGAATTGTCACTAAACATCAGTGAATTGTTTTGATCTGTATGGCCGCCATCGGAGGCAAAGACAAAGCCTTCCTCGTTCCAGTCCTCGGCCTGGTTGATACCGGTGAAGGCAACCGTCGCCATGTCGGTGACAGGGGCGATGGCGTAGTCCGCGCTGGTACTGGTCTCTGCGTAATCGCCGTTGGCGCCTTCCGTCGCGAGGGCGGTGGCGTGCAGGGTAAAGCTGGCGTTCCAATGCGGCGGCGGCGTCATGGTCAGTGTGGACAGGTCCAGGCTCTGGACGTTATCGATGACCCAATCATCCCCGACGGCCGCTCCCAGACTGAAAGTGGCACCATCCGGGAAGCCGGAAAGCGTCAGCGTCAGGATCTCCGAGCCGTCGGTGTCGGCAAGCGCGGCAGAAAGGCCCAGGTTCAGCGGCATGTCTTCCTGACCGTCCGCAGCGGCGGGCAGATCGCTCAGCACATAGTAGATTTCGCCGCTGCCGAAGTCCTCCTCATAAACCGTGACGATGCGGCCACCGGCCAGCAGGGCAACGTTGTCACCGCCAAAACTACTATAGCTGAATTGTGATCCGGCCGCGCGGCCGTTCACCTGGGTCTCGACCCCTGCCAGGTTTCCGTCTGCATCATAGCGCTGGCTGTAGATGCCCCAGCCGCTGCCGTCCTGCTGGTAGGACGACCAGCTCACCAGCCAGCCGCCGTCCTCCAGGGCGGTGACCGTGCTTTCCTGCTGAAGGCTGCTGGTCAAACTGTTCACAAGGGTTTCCGCGCCCACGGTGTTTCCGGCCGCATCAAAGCGCTGGCTGTAGATGCCCCAGCCGTCTCCGTCCTGATTGTTCGACGACCAGGTCACCAGCCAGCCGCCATCCTGCAGCGCGGTGGCATCGCTGATGAGCTGATCGCCGCTGGTGAAACTGGTCACCCGGGTTTCCGCCCCCATGGTGTTTCCGGCCGCATCGTAACGCTGGCTGTAGATGCCCCAGCCGCTGCCGTCCTGCTGGTTGGACGACCAGGTCACCAGCCAGCCGCCATCCTGCAGCGCGGTGGCATCGCTGTAATTCTGATCGCCGCTGGCAAAGCTGCTCACCCGGGTCTCCGCCCCCACCGCACTGCCGTCGGCATCATAGCGTTGGCTGTAGATGCCATAACCGCTGCCGTCCTGATTGTAGGACGACCAGGTCACCAGCCAGCCGCCATCCTGCAGGGCGGTGACTTCGCTCCAATGCTGATCGCTGGTGGTGAAACTGTTCACCTGGGTCTCCGCCCCCACCGCACTGCCACTGGCATCATAGCGCTGGCTGTAGATGCCATAAAAGCTGCCGTCCTGCTGGTAGGACGACCAGCTCACCAGCCAGCCGCCGTCCGCCAGGGCGGTGACACCACTGTAGATCTGATCGTTGCTGGTGAAGCTGTTCGCCCGGGTCTCCGCCCCCACCGCACTGCCGTCGGCATCATAGCGCTGGCTGTAGATGCCCCAGCCGTCGCCGTCCTGATTGTAGGACGACCAGATCACCACAAAACCGCCATCAGCCAGCGCCGCAACGGTGGCATACCGCTGAGCATCAAGAGTGCTGCTGTTCACCTGCACATCGCTGCCGGCGGGCACCGGCGACAGATCACCGCCGCCCGTCGGCGCCAGCGCCAGGCCGGGCGCATCCGCCACCGGCGTCACCGTCAGGCTGACCGTGGCCGGGCCGGCACTGGTTGTGCCATCGCTGATTTCATAGGTGAAACTGTCCGGGCCGCTGTAATCGCCATTGGCGGTGTAATCCACCGTGCCGTCAGCCAGCACTGTCACCGTGCCATGGCTGGTGGCAAAGCTGTCGCCCGCGGCGGCAGCCATGCCGTTAACCATGCTCAGCGCGGCTGCGCCGCCGCTGCCGCTGCTGTCATTGGCCAGCAGATCGAGATTTACCGAGGCGTCCTCGTCCACCGTGAACCCGTCGTCCTGGGCCTGCGGCGGCACATAGTCATCGGCGCCGCTGATGCTGTAGTTCACGCTGGTGCTGGTTTCGGCGTAGCCGCCATTGGAAGTCTCGGTCGCGCGGGCGGTGGCATGCAGGGTGAAGCTGCCGTTCCAATTGGGTGGCGGCATCATCGTCAGGGTGGACAGGTCCAGGCTCTGGGCGTTTTCGATCACCCAATCATCCCCGTCGGCCACCCCCATGCTGAAGGTGGCGCCATCAGGGAAGCCGGAAAGCGTCAGCGTCAGGGCCTCCGACCCGTCGGTGTCGCTGAGCGCGGCAGAGAGGCCCAGATCCAACGGCATGTCTTCCAGTCCGTCGGCTGCGGCAGGCAGGTCACTCAGCACATAATAGATTTCGCCGCTACCGAATTCCTCGTCATAAACGGTAACAATGCGGCCATCAGCCAGCAGCGCAACATTGTCACCGCCTGCAAAACTATTGGTGAATTGCGTTCCGGCTTCGCGGTTGTTGATCTGCGTCTCTGCCCCCACAGGATTGCCGCTGGCATCAAAGCGCTGGCTATAGATGCCCCAACCGCTGCCGTCCTGATCTCGGGACGACCAGGTCACCAGCCAGCCGCCATCCTGCAGAGCGGTTACATCGCTGTAGATCTGACCGCTGCTGGTATAGCTGTTCACCTGGGTTTCCACACCCACGGTGTTTCCGGCTGTATCATAACGCTGGCTGTAGATGCCCCAGCTGCTGCCGTCCTGATCTCGGGACGACCAGGTCACCAGCCAGCCGCCGTCCTGCAAAGCGGTTACATCGCTGTAGATCTGATCGTTGCTAGTATGGCTGTTCACCTGGGTTTCCACGCCCAGGGTGTTTCCGGCCGCATCATAGCGCTGGCTGTAGATGCCATAACCGCTACCGTCCTGATGTAAGGACGACCAGGTCACCAGCCAGCCGCCGTCCTGCAGGGCGGTTACATCGCTGTAGATCTGAAAGTCGCTGGTAAAGCTGTTCACCTGGGCTTCCGCGCCCACGGTGTTTCCGGCCGCATCATAGCGCTGGCTGTAGATGCCATAACCGCTGCCGTCCTGATGTGAGGACGACCAGGTCACCAGCCAGCCGCCGTCCTGCAGAGTTGTTACATCGCTGAAGATCTGATCGTTGCTGATATAGCTGTTCACCCGGGTTTCCGCCCCCACGGTGTTGCCGCTGGCATCAAAGCGCTGGCCGTAGATACCCCAGTGGCTGCCGTCCTGTTCTAAGGACGACCAAGTCACCAGCCAGCCGCCGTCATGCAAAGCGGTTACATCGCTGTAGGCCTGATGGTTGCCGGTAAAGCTGTTTACCTGCGTTTCCACTCCCACTGGACTGCCGCTGGCATCAAATCTCTGGCTGTAGACGCCCCAAAGGCTGCCGTCCTGATTGGCCGACGTCCAAGTCACCACAAAGCCACCATCCGCCAGCGCCGCGACGGTGGCATACCGCTGCTCATAAACGGTGGTGCTGTTCACCTGCACATCGCTGCCCGAGGACACTGGCGACAGATCACCGCCGCCCCCGCCAGCCGTAGGTGCCAGCGCCAGGCTGGGCGCATCCGCCACTGGCGTCAACGTCAGGTTGACCGTGGCCGGACCGGCTTCCGTGGTGCCATCGGTGATTTCATAGGTGAAACTGTCCGGGCCGCTGTAATCGTCGTTGGCGGTGTAATCCACCGTGCCATCCGCCAGCACCGTCACCATACCATGGCTGGTGGCAAAGCTGTCGCCCACGCCAGCAGCCACGCCGTTGATCATGCTCAGCGCTGCCGCCCCGCCGCTGCCGCTGTTGTCATTGGCCAGCAAATCGAGATTGACCGTGGTGTCCTCGTCCGCCGTGAAGCCGTCATCCTGCGCCTGCGGCGGCACATAGTCATCCGCGCCGGTGATGCTGATGGTCAGATCCGCGCTGCTGCTGCCGCCGTTACCGTCGGAGATACTGTAGGTGAAAACCTCCTCGGCCATCTCTCCCACTGCCAGCGCCCCGGTCGCTGGGGCGGCATCATCCAGCAGATAGGACCAGGTGCCGTCCGTATGCATGGTCAGGGTGCCGTAGGTGCCCAGAATGGTCCAGGAACTGGACCCCGAGGGCGGCGCGCTGGGGCCGCCGCCGCTGGGGGCCGCGCTGGTGACGCGCAGCACATCGCTGCTGTCGGGATCGCTGTCGTTTGCCAGCACATTGCCGGTTGCAGTGTCATCGCCGGGCACCATGTAACCCTGCTCTTCCACCGGATCGCCTGCGTTGGAATCCGCCAGTGCAACGGGTGCGTCGTTGGTGCCGGTAACCGTTACTGAGACAGCCTCATTCGTGGAACCGCCGTTACCGTCGGTGGCAGTGTAATTGATGGCGAATGTATCGCTTTCCCCAAGCGCCAGATCGTCAAAATTTCCAAGCGGATCAAACTCCAAGTCCCCGTTTTCGGACAGCGTCAACCGCCCAGTGCGACCGCCAATCGATGCGACGAACACGGATGTTGAGCCCGAGAACGGTGATCCGGTGAGATGGGAAATACTCAAAGTGTCGCCATCCGGGTCGGTGTCATTGCTGAGAACATTCAGGCTGCCAACTGAACTCTGGCTGGTTGTCAGCTCATCCAGCATGGTGACCGGCGCATCATTTGTGCCGGTCACGGTGACTACCACATCGTTCGACGCGGCGGCGCCGTGACTGTCGGTGGCCTCGACGGTGATCGTCACGTCGCGGGTCTCGCCCTCACGCAGGTCCTGGAAACCGGCGCTGGGATCAAAGCTCAGCATGGTGCCGCTGATCGAGGCCGAGCTTTCGGAAGGCGGGCCGGAGATCGCATAGGTGAGCGTGGTTCCATCATCGTCGCTGTCCGCATCGTCTCCAAGCAGCGACAGGTCCAGCGTCACCGCTGTACCGTCCTCGGTGGCGGCCATCGCGCCTGCGGCCAGGGTCGGGTCGTCGTTCGCGCCGGTGATGACCCATTTCAGGACAGCTGGATCGGAGGCCGCTCCGTGGCTATCCGTTGCAGTGACTTCTGCAGTCGCCTCGGTGGTTTCCCCCATCGCCAGGTGGTCGTAGTTGCCGGCTATCGTCAGCGACAAGCCAGTCGGAGTGGCTGTAAAGATTCCATTGGTGAAGTTGTCATAGGTGTAGGTGAGCGTACTTGCATTGTCGTCAGAATCGACGTCGTCTGCCCGGTCATTGATCTGGAAATAGATCGGCGCTGCTATGCCAGTCCAGGGATCGTCCTCGGAATTAGTCTGGACGTGGATTTCCGGGACAATCGTTGGCGCATCGTTGGCGCCATTCACTATCAGGGTCGCCGTGGCTGGTACTGCCTCGGGGGTGACCTCGACCGACATGCCATCAATTACCGTCTCCTGTGACCCTGCTGTCCGGGTAATGCCGGAGAACGCGAAGCTGTGCACCGCATCGCCGCAGTCTGGATCAGAATGCGGCACATCCACAGTCAGTGTCAGATCGGTGAAGGACCCCGAATAGATGTTGTAATGTGGCCCTGAAACGACACCTCCTGAATAGCCATTCAGTGTAATCGTGGAATTGGTGGAGAAGGACACAACACCATTCACGGCAACTGCAACACTGGCGGCCATGCCGCCGCCCTGATCGTGGACCGCCACGACTGTCCCGTCCGTTACGCCTGCCGCAGCAAACGCATCCGCAGCGCCGCTGACTGTGGCGGTTCTTTCGATCCGGACAATAGTTCCGGTGTCGTTGTCGGCGATGAAAAACGTTCCCAGACTGGCGATGGTTTCACCACCCAGGCTGTCCTCATAGGCCCGGCCCTCTTCGATCACGCCGTAGCTGACCGTCAGGGTTTCGCTCTCTCCTACGGCCAGATCGTTGAATTGAGACGGGTCTATTGTCAGTGCCCCGGTGGATGCGTCCGCCGTGTATGCCACTATCCGGGAAGCGTTGTCCGATGCCACTGCAACACCGTTGATCCCCAGATCGTCGCTTTCGACGTCTGTGGCATTGGCCAGCAAGTTCAGCGTCACCGGCGATTGATCTTCGTCTGTCGTTTCGCTGACAGCGCCCGTGACCACCGGCAGATCATTGGTTCCCGTGATGGTCACCGTCGCGGTTGCCGTCGTGACGCCGCCCTGGCCATCGTCGACCGTGTAGGTGAAACTGTCGGTCGCGGTCTCGTCGCAGCCCAGATGCTCGAACATGCCATTCGGGTCATAGGTGAAAGTGCCATCGAGATTGTCCGTGACCTGTCCCAATGTTCCAGTGGTATCAATGCTGAAGGTGTGTGTGTCAGAGGCATCCGCATCGATGAAATCCGCTGTAAGCGTTATTGCGCTACCATCTTCGCCGGTTGTACCGGAGATATCTTCGACGACAGGTGCATCATTCACTCCCGTCACGGTCACGGTCACAGTGTTCACCGCGGTCGCGCCATGGGCGTCGGTCGCATGTACCTCGATGGTCACGTCCCGCGTCTCGCCTGCGGCCAAGTCCTGAAAGTCCGCACCTGGGTCAAAGCTCAGCGTCGTGCCGGTGATAGAGGCAGTTCCTTCGGAGGGCTGACCGATGATCGCATAGCTTAGCGTGGTCCCGTCGTCGTCGCTGTCGACATCATCTCCCAGGACGGCGAGATCTACATCGATGCCCGGGCCGTCCTCTTCGGCGGCCCCGACGCCCGTATCCAGAGTCGGCCTGTCATTTTCTCCTACGACTTCGAACTGCAAAGTCCCAGTGTTGGAGACTGCGCCATGACTGTCGGCGGCATTGAAATCGATTGTCACAACCTCGCTCTCACCTACGGCAAGATGCTGAAAGCCATTATCAGGATAGAATTGGACGTCGTTGTCAAAGAGGTTTGGGAATGCACCCTCGACAAAGTGTCCGCCGGAATTCACCGGGTTGAAAAAGTCATATGTCAGCGTGGAGGCATCATCATCACTGTCGGCATCATCTGCACGATTGTTGAGTTCAAAGTAGTTTGGCGCAACGACCCCAGCAAAATCCGCGTCTTCGGACACTTGTGTAACGAAGATTGTTGATTGGACTTGTGGCGCGTCATTGGTGCCGGTCACGGTAATCACCACATCGTTGGACGCGGTGGTGCCGTGGCTGTCGGTGGCCTCGATGGTCACGGTCACGTCCCGGGTCTCGCCCTCGGCCAGATCCTGGAAGTCTGCGCCGGGGTCAAAGCTCAGCGTGGTGCCGCTGATTGAGGCCGAGCCCCCGGAGGGCGCACCGGTGATCGCATAAGTGAGCGTGGTTCCGTCATCGTCGCTGTCAACGTCTTCGCCCAGAGCTGCAAGATTCACGTCAATGCTCGGGTCGTCCTCCTGTGCGGCGCTGGTGCTCGCCGTCAGATACGGTGCGTCATTGGTGCCGGTCACGGTGATCACCACATCGTTGGACGCGGTGGCGCCGTGGCTGTCGGTGGCCTCGATGGTCACGGTCGCGTCCCGGGTCTCGCCCTCGGCCAGATCCTGGAAGTCTGCGCCGGGGTAGAAAGTCAGTGTCGTGCCGCTGATCGAGGCCACCCCCTCAGCAGGCATGCCGGCGATTGTGTAGGTGAGTGTCGTTCCATCATCGTCGCTGTCGACATCACCGCCCAGAGGAGCAAGATCTACATTGATGCTCGACCCGTCCTCCTCGGC
The DNA here is from genome assembly GCF_013317235.1 of Leisingera sp. ANG59. Lineage (GTDB taxonomy): Bacteria > Pseudomonadota > Alphaproteobacteria > Rhodobacterales > Rhodobacteraceae > Leisingera. Next base: position 9,730 of record NZ_WLCM01000042.1, read on the forward strand.
CGCGCCCATGCCCGCCGCCAGGGTGGGCGCGTCATTGGCGCCAGTGACGGTGATTACCACATCGTTCGAGGCGGTGGCGCCGTGGCTGTCGGTGGCCTCAATGGCCACGGTCACGTCGCGGGTTTCGCCTTCAGCCAGGTCCTGAAAGTCCGCACTTGGATCAAAGCTCAGAGTGGTGCCGCTGACCGAAGCTGTGCCCTCGGCAGGTGAACCAACAATGGCATAGCTAAGAGTGCTTCCGTCATCGTCGCTGTCGACATCATCGCCAAGAGCGGCGAGATCCACATTTATGCTCGGACCGCCCTCTTCAGCAGCGCCGGTTCCTGCCGTCAGATTCGGCGCATCATTTAACCCGGTGACAGTCCCATTCACAATCGAAGTCGCTGTCGATCCGCCGGGGGCCTGGCTGGTATAAGAAAAGGCAAAATTCGCGGAAGCACCCCGGGCAAGCCCGTCGACATCCGCGCCGTCAGCCGTCAGCGTCACCGTACCATCTGCCGCCACAGACAGCGTCGCCAGATGGGCTCCGCCGATCACCACATTTGCACTGTCGCCGGCCGCATAGCTTGTGCCGTTCAGTTCAAACCCAATGACAGAGCTGGCCGGATCAGCTGCATCATTGGCCAGCGCATTGATGCTTGAACTGTTGTTTTCCGCGACTGAGATCAGATCGTTCTGCGCAACCCCGCTGGCCGCACCGCCGATCTTCGCCGAGTCCGATCGGGTCCCCCCGGCCTCGCCGACCGATGTATATCTCAGGCCGATGTTTGCGAAGCTGAGCATATCGAGGTTCAGAAAGTCGCTTTCATGGGACAGAATGAAGCTGGTCGCCTGGATATCGTCATCACCAATGCCTGAGGTCCCGAACGACACTGCTGCGTCGAATTTCCCCAGGGTTTTGACAACATCACCGTTGATGTTCACGTCCTTAAGAACACGCTCAATGGCCTCTTCGCCGTATTTCTCGCCTGTCACATCCGTTCCAGTGGCGGACAACCCGCCATCCACAGTGTAGCCATCAAGGTTGAAGAACAATCCACGCAAGTCACCAATGTTGCCGGTACCCAGAACTTCGACATCGAACCTCAAAGAGCCGTCATCCAGTTCAGTAATGGTAACCACCGTGTCGACAACACCGTCGATGGTGAATGTGATTGACCGTGCCATAATTTCCCCCAGATTTGAGACTTTCGCCTGTTGGATTGCTCGGAACAGGAACTATGGCGCCCGATTTTCAGTCAGGAGGGAACTTCTTTCATGATGCAAAGGGACTATGCAGGGCATTGCCAAGTTATCTGCCGTGGATTGGAAAAAGCGTGAGACCGCGTAATCAGGCCGATAGTTCGGCAGCATAACCTTCCCACAGCTTGAACCCGTCGGCTCTGGCATGGCGGTAGGAGAGAGTGGAAAGGCGATAGCGGCGGGGRCGAAAGATCGTACTGATTTGGTCGTGGGCGACGAGAAATCGTTGCGCCTGGCGTGGTGACTTGAACCGACCCATCATCTTTTCCCGCTTTCGCGTCGGCCTTCGATCCTGTTGTTGAGCCCCTTGTGCGCCCGATGGTCGGCGTCCGGCGTGATGGCCTTGATCGGCTTGGTATAGCTGCGCAGCTTGTCCGTGATCACGACACGCGGTTCGCCATAGGCTGCAACCAGTMGGGCGAAGAAACGCTTTGCGGCTTTGGCGTTGCGGCGAGGCTGGATCAGAATGTCGAGTACATCTCCATTGCCATCGATTGCACGCCACAGCCAATGTTTCACGCCGTTGATCGGGACGACCACTTCGTCCATATGCCATTTGTCGTGCGGCCGGGGCCGGTCGCGTCGGATACAAGCCGCGAACTGAGACCCGAAACGGTTCACCCAGAGACGAACCGCTTCACGACTGACGATGACGCCACGCTCCGCCAGGAGATCCTCGACATCCGCCGTGCTGAGAGCAAACCGATGATATGCCCACACCGCATAGGCGATGATTTCGCGAGGAAAACGGAAGCCCTTCAGCCGCGGCAATGAGGTCGGTATGGTCATGGTACCGCGCTATCCGAGAAGGACAACCCAATCAACTTGGCCCGAAACGGTTCACCCAGAGACGAACCGCTTCACGACTGACGATGAGACGAACCGCTTCACGACTGACGATGACGCCACGCTCCGCCAGGAGATCCTCGACATCCGCCGTGCTGAGAGCAAACCGATGATATGCCCACACCGCATAGGCGATGATTTCGCGAGGAAAACGGAAGCCCTTCAGCCGCGGCAATGAGGTCGGTATGGTCATGGTACCGCGCTATCCGAGAAGGACAACCCAATCAACTTGGCAATGCCCCTTCCAGATATCTCCGATTTTAGCAAGCGCAGTCAGAACACAAGGTCGTGCTCGCGCGTCACCGCTACGCGCATGGCCTCACGTAAGGCGGCAAGGTATCGCGGCACATTTTCGCGAATTACGTTGGTATGGCTCGGAGCGAATATCCGGATATCATATTTCGCATAAAAATTGTCTATAGACTCGACTATCTGGTCCGGATCAGCCCAACGCAACCAGGCAAAGACTACGCAATTGGTGATCGACACATCGTGGCCAAAGCGCTCGGCTGAATAACCGGTCTCCTCCATTTCATCCATGAAGCGAAAGCATTGGTGTTGGTTGTGAGCGTTCAACGCCCAATCCACGGGACATAAAAAGCCGCTATTGTGTTCATAAATCCATTGTGTGAGAGCGTGATCAACGAAGAGCGGTTCGATTATCTCAATGCTGTGCTGGCCGAGTTCGACCCGATCTCCGAAATCAAGCTGCCGTGCGCCCCCGAGTCCATGCACTTCATAATGATCATGGCCCCCAACAGTCAGCACCTCGACCTGAGGATAGGCTCGCCGGATAGCTGCAGTATTTGCGGCATGGGGCAGCTCAGTATGGCTAATCCAAAGATAGTCAAGGGAGCGGCCGTCCAGCAGGTCACGCAGCGCCGCGAGAACAGTCTTGTGCTGGGCCGGGCCCAGCGTGTCAATCAGGAAGGTCTTTTCATCAAGGAAAAGATAGGAGCTGTAGATGATATCATTGGCATTCGGGTCGAACTTGGGATTAACCCGGGCGAAATCGCTTGCGAACCCGCGGTTGAGCCGGGCGGCTTCCTTGCCCGCACAATGGCAGATCCAGTAAATATTGGGTGTAATCTGGCGAACGCCAACGCGATCGGCACCGTCTCCATACAGCTTTACAGTCATCTGCAGATCTCCAGAATTGCGTTGTTGAAACGGTCGATGCATTGCGCAATGTCGTGGCGCACGGCATTTCCGTGTGTGGGCGCAATGGCGCGGACGTCCCGCTTACGGAAAACCCGTGCGATATCAGCGGTGACTTTGGCGCCGCTCACCATCGGCAGGAAGCGGAAGGCGCTTTCGTGATAGCGTTTGAGCCAGTCGCCTGCGATGCCATCTTCAAGTTCGTCGTCAAATTTGAGATCGGCCGCGCCTGGATAAAGATAGCCGAAAGCATCAGCGGTGAAGAGGGTGCCGGTCGTGCCATCATACATCCAATGGGTTCCTGGTTGGTCCTTGAGGATGCCGTCCAGGAAGGAAATCCGGCGCCCGCCATAAGTTTCTTCAGTGCCTGCATAGCCGTACAAAACCTGGTCGTCGGCCACCCACCAAGGCAATTCCACGTGGGGCAGAATTGCGCTGGAGACCACCAGCTTGGTGTCCGGCCAAACGTCGAGGATTAGCTTGATGTTGCCGGTGTGCGGCAATTCGGTGTGCGTCAAGAACACATAGCCCGGCGCGGTGTCACCCAGCAGCGACTTCAATTCGGCCATGATCTCGCCCGAGTGGATGTGCGAACCGGAATCAAATAATAGCGGGCATCCATCGTTCATCAGCACGTAGACACGCACTGCCTCGTGCCAGCCGTCGCGCCCGGCCACGCTTTCGCCGATCTGAAATAGATCGTCCTTCACATGTCTAAGCAATTCACTTCTCCTCTGTTCAAGGCAGCAGGACTGCGCCTGCATGCGGCTTTTTTCTGCCTCGAAACAAGAGAATTCCATTGCCTTTTGCGGGTTATTCAATATCAAAACGGATATGGGTAATTCGTCTGGAATCTTGCCGTCGACCCGCTCTCTGAGCGCATTGGAACGCGTGGCACAATTGGGCAATGTCACCCGTGCAGCGGAAGAACTGAACACGTCTCAGGCCGCAATCAGTCGGCACTTGCGCCGCCTTGAAGCTGATCTGGGGGTCGCGCTGGTCACTCGCAGTGGACGGGGAATTGTGCTGACACCGGCTGGTCAAGCCTATGCACGAGAGGTTTCCGAAGCTCTGACCATGCTGCGCCAAGCAGGCGCACGGGCGGCGCTGAACCGCCACGACCTGGTGATTGCCTGTACACATGAAGTGTCGCACCTAATTCTGATGCCGCACTACGGCGAGCTGAAGAAAGCTCTGGGCAGCCAGGCCCATATCCGCGTAGTCACGTGCGAGTACGAGTCAATCCCGGCGATGATAGATGCCGGGGCTGACCTGGTTTTTCAGTACAGGCGTTCGCGCCCCTCTGGGCCGAGTGCGAAAATCGTCGACGAAGAAATTCTGCCTGTCGCGGCGCCTTGCCTGATTGAACGGCACGGGCAGGCTTTAAGACGAGACCCCGATGCCTGGAAAGGCGTGCCGCGGCTCTGTCTCTCAAAGGCAAACTCGGGGTGGGCCACTTGGGAGGACTGGTTCTCAAAGGCAGGATTAGCCGTTCCGGAAGGCCCTCAATACAAGTTTGACAACTATGTCTATGCACTGGAATCGGCTACTCGGGGAGAAGGAGCAGTGCTGGCCTGGCGCGGTTTCACTGATGTCTATTTGCAGACAGGGCAACTGACACCGCTCTGCCCGGATTGGGTAAGGAGTGGTGCGGCACTTTATGCCGTGCCTTCATCCGGCGGCCTGGCAAAGGAAGTGACCCGCAAATGCTTGAAAGTACTTCCAAAGTTGACCAGACAGAGGCAAAGCCGAAATTGACCCTAGGCGCCTGCTGAAAAACATCTTTCCCCGACTCGGCCCTTCAACGCCAATGCCTTCAGCACTGTTGGCATGCTGAGGAGACACGGGCTGTTTTTTTCCAACTCGGCCATCAAAGCAAAAAACGCGTCCAAAATGGTTAAACAAGTTCCAGGAAAGCCTCCGAAGATGTTTCGAGAGCCTCAAACGGCCGAAAAGAAAACATCAGGGAACGCATTATGGAAAACTCAACCAAGGTGCTCGCAACGGCATTTGCCGCGGCTCTGACCTCAACAGCAGCCTACGCCGATTGCGGCGAAATTTCGATAACCGAGATGGATTGGGCCTCGTCCGCCGTGGTGACGCATGTGGCCGATTTTCTCATGACCAACGGGTATGGCTGCACCGTCAAACGGGTGCCGTCGTCGACGACACCAGCCATGACGTCTATGGCTGAAACCGGTGAACCCGACATTCTGACCGAGCTATGGGTAAATTCTTCGCCGATTTATTCCGAGCTACGCGATAGCGGCAAACTGGTTGAGCTGGCCGACGTTTTGTCGGATGGCGGCGTCGAAGCCTGGTGGATCCCGGCGTACCTGGCCGAAAAGCATCCTGAACTCAGGACAATCGAGGGCATTCTGGCCAATCCGGACCTGGTCGGTGGCCAATTCCACGATTGCCCCTCAGGATGGGCCTGTGACGTGGTCGACAACAATGTCCTCAAGGCACTGGATGCCAAGGCCAAAGGGCTGGAGCGCTTCCAGCACGGATCCGGTGAAACACTTGCTACCGCTATTGCCGCTGCCTACCAGGATAAAGCCCCATGGTTTGGTTATTATTGGGCACCGACCAGTGTTCTTGGGAAATACCCTATGGTGCAGGTGGATCTGGGACCATTCGACCAAGAGATCCACAGCTGCAACGGCAATCCTGATTGCCCAACACCCGGCGTTTCGCCCTTTCCAGTCGCCAAGGTGGTGACCGCGGTCACGCCAAACCTGCCCAAGCGCGAACCTGAGGTCACCGCCTTTCTGTCGAAAATGTCCTTTTCCAACGAACAGATGGGCGCGGTTCTGGCCTGGCAGGATGACAACAACGCCTCTTACGAAGAAGCTGCGGCGTACTTCCTCAGCACCTACAAGGACACTTGGGCCAGTTGGCTCGACGACGCGGCGCGCGGCAAACTGAGCGCCCTGCTCGATTGATCCACACAGCCACCGGTCGGCCACAGAGCGATATCGTTGCCCACGTGGCCACCCCTGACTGACGCGAGGTACAAGATGTCATTCTATGACGGGTTGTTCGATAGAGCCGGCCTGCGAAATTGGTGCGACCAGAACTCAGACGGCGCGCCACTTTCCATGGCAGACCTGCTGGCCAAGGCCAAAGGGCAGACTGCGGATCAGCCTTCAGAGGTATTGCCGTTTCCCTCGCTCGACGAACTCAACAGAAGCTGTGAGCAGATCAGCCAGACGCGCGACCTGACTGCAAGCATCGAAAAAGGGTTCCTCGCCGCCAAGTCAGCCTTGAAATTCGTGCTCGACCCGGTCACACAGCCGCTTTCCTGGATGCTCGACGGGGCGCTGTGGCTGTTCACGGCCACGCCATGGTGGATCATGATACCTCTTCTAGTCGGGCTGACTTGGCAGGTATCACGGTCGTGTGGTGTCACGCTCTTCGTGGCTCTGGCCTTCTTGTTCCTTGGCGTGATCGACCATCTCGAGGTGGCCCTGCAGACACTGTCGATCATTTTTGTCTGCACAGGTTTGTCTGTGCTGCTGGGTGTACCAGTGGGCATTGCCATGTCGCGGTCCAAAGGGCTGCAGAGTCTGGCGATCCCCATACTCGACTTGCTGCAAACCTTGCCGACTTTCGTGTACCTGATCCCGCTCATCTTCCTCTTTTCGGTCACCGAAGCCAAGCTCTACGGCATTGCCATCATTCTTTACGCGATCGTGCCTGTCATCAGGTTGACGGATCTGGGAATCCGGCTTGTGGATCGTGATGTGATCGAGGCAGCAGATGCATTCGGCATGACACGTCGGCAGAAGCTCTGGGGCGTCGAACTTCCGCTTGCACTTCCCAACATCATGGCAGGGATCAACCAAACCATCATGATGAGCCTCGCGATGGTCGTGATCGCCTCACTGGTTTCGGCACCGGGCCTTGGCGTGCTTGTCCTGCGCGGGATTCGCAATCTCGAACTCGGAGTTGGCATTGTGGCAGGCGTTGGCATTGTTCTGCTGGCAGTCATGCTCGACCGCACATCGAAAGCCGCACTCTCGCGTATCCACAAGCATCATGCCCCACACTAAGGATTCTCAAGCTGTGACAAAGACGCCGAAAGTCCGCCTGCGTGAAGTTTTCAAAATCTTCGGCGCGAAATCCAAGCAAATGATGGCACACGTTCATGCAGGTGCCGACAAGGAGACTTTGCTCGCCAAACATGGCCACGTCCTTGGGCTGCGCAACATCAACGTCGATATGCAGGCCGGCGAGATAACCGTGGTGATGGGGTTATCAGGCTCTGGAAAATCCACATTGATCCGGCACATCAACAGGCTGATTGAACCCACGGCCGGCGAAATACTGGTCGATGGCCAAGACGTAACCGCGCTGACTCAGACCGAACTGCGCGACCTTCGGCGTCGAAGCATGGCAATGGTCTTTCAGAAATTCGCTCTGCTGCCCCACCAGACCGTCCTGCAGAACACTACCATGGCGCTTCGCGTTCAGGGTCACGACCTAAAGGAGCAGGAAACCGAGGCACGCAAATGGATCGCCAGGGTGGGCCTCGGAGGGTATGAGCATCATTACCCCTCGCAACTCTCAGGAGGAATGCAGCAACGGGTCGGCATTGCCCGCGCCCTGACGGCCGGGACGGACATCATGCTGATGGACGAGGCATTCTCAGCGCTTGACCCGCTGATCCGCACTGATATGCAGAACCTGTTGCTGGAATTACAGGAAGAACTGCACAAGACCATCATCTTCATCACCCATGATCTGGATGAGGCATTAAAACTGGCCGACCATCTGGTTATCCTGAAAGACGGCGAGGTGATACAGCAGGGCGATCCGCAGCACATTCTGCTCAATCCGCAAGATCCATATATCGAAGAATTCGTAGGCGATATTAACCGAGCGCGCGTTCTGCGGGTGAACTCAATTATGGAACCTTTGCGTCAAGGGCGCTTTCACGGCGAAGTTCAATCCAGCGACACGCTGGAAAAACTAATCGCCAAATCCAATGGCGAGACCTCTTATTGCTACAAAGTACTTGAAGGTGACACGCCGGTTGGAGTTCTGGATATGACAACGCTCGTCCGGGCGCTGGTGCCACGCAAACCATCGGCGTCCGAACCACCAGTTCAAATCAGCAACGTGCACTCTATATAGGGAGCCGATGCAATGAACCGTCTTCCTATCTTTGCTCCGCCCCTACCGGCCGGCCAAGCGAATATGTGAAGCTTCCGAGGAAAATCCAGATTTCAAGCATGAATCTGATCAGGATCTTATCCTGCCTTACCGGGTTCGTCGGCGTGGAGCCGAATGTCATTCGCCAGCGCCCGAATGCGCTTGGTTACCTAATGCATGGATGACCTACCGCCCCATACCGTGACGACGCGATCTGTTGCCGGCGCTTCTCGTAGGGCTTGGCGGGCGGCCGAATGCCAAGCAGGCCTTGATCAGCGAAGTAAAGCCTTCAGATCGGTTTCCGGGTTGGCTACCCTTTTGGCGTCTGGTGACTTTCCCGCTTCGATCAGCCGTTTGGCCGCCATGAAAGCCCGAGGGTCATCAATCGCATCTACGGCAATGAGACAGTTGCCGGAATAGTACCAAAGGGAATGGCCGCCATCGCTGCCACCGCGTTTCACCACCCGGTCGAAGCCGGTAGACAATCCGGCGATCTGAAGTTTCGTGTCGAACTGATCGGACCAGAACCATGGCTTTGCGCGATATGGCGCCAGGTCACCGCAAATCACCCTGGCTGCCGCTTCTCCCTGATCAATGGCGTTGCCTACGCTTTCCAGGCGAATTCTGGTACCTTCATGCGGAAATGCAGCACAGTCACCAATTGCAAAGATATTCCGGTCGGACGTCTGGCAATATTCGTCAACGCAAATGCCGTTTTCCACCTCCAGTCCAGCCGTTTCGGCCAGCGACTGATTGGGGCGGATGCCAATGCCCACAATAACGCAGTCAACGTCAACACAGCTGCCATCGGATAGTTCAGCAGCACACACCCGGCCACTGTCTCCGCAGAGCCGCCGCAACATAGTGCCTTCCCTGATTTCGACACCATTCTCGCGGTGCAAATTACGGAAATGTCTGGCAGTCTCATTCGACGCTACACGCTGAAGAATCCGGCTAGACGCTTCGACCAGAGTAACTTTCATCCCGGATTTGGCAGCAACAGCCGCCGCTTCCAACCCGATATAGCCGCCTCCTACAACCAGAACTTGGCGGCCCGGTCGTATGTCACAGCCCATCCGGTCAACATTCTGGAGCGTTCGAACATAATGCACGCCCTCGAGGTTTCCGCTAATCTCAGCGGGCAAAGTGACAGGTTCTGCCCCGGTCGCCAACACCAGCTTGTCGAATGGAATGACCGCACCATCAGACAGCTGCACACTACGGCGGTCCCGGTCTACTGCCACTGCAGAGGCAGACAAGTGAAGGTCAATGTTGGCCTCCGCGTAGTAACTGATGGGGCGGAAATATAAACGCTCCACCGGCACGCCGCCCAGAAGATATGCCTTGGACAATGGCGGGCGTTGATAAGGCGGATGAGGCTCGCCGCCTATCAAGGTAATTTGTTGTTTGAACCCCAAGGAACGCAGCTTGGAACAGACCGAAAAACCGGCTTGGCCTGCTCCGATCACCACCACCCGGCTTTCAGCCGCTTGCAGATTTTCGTCCATTTCAAGCTCCATTTCTTTCGCAAGATACAGCTCCGCCATCGCCTCCGCGCAATGGCGGGGGGTAACTGACCCGGCAGGATGTCCGCTTCGGTGCAGGTTTCTCAGACGCCATGCGAGTCATTTGAGTGGCGCGGGGCGTTGCCTGGCGCCTGAGAAGCGCTCACGCACTAAATCGCTCCGCGATAGGGGCTCTCTGTGTGGCTTTCAGGCACCGCCGCGCAGGTCAGCGGTGGCCTTCTGCATCGCGAGGATCAGGGCATCGCGCCTGGCCGACAATTCCGCCGGGGTCTGCCCTCGGGCTTCCTCGTTGACACCCTTGATCAAGGTTTCGGCGACTTCACTGTTCAGTTGGACTTGGCCAAGATCGTCCCACCAGCCGTTGAAAGTGTCGCTGAAATGGTCGCAAAAAGCCCGCAGGCCGCCCTCTCCGGCGCCAAGGTTGAACAGCATAGTCGGCCCCATGGCCGCCCACCGCAGCCCGGGTCCGGCCCAAACGGCCTTATCGACGTCTTCGACGCTGGCAACACCCTCCATCACCAGACTGATCGCCTCGCGCCAGATCGCGGCCTGCAGGCGGTTGGCGACGTGGCCGGGTTTTTCCTTGTTAACGCGGATCGTGACCTTCCCAACCGCTTGGTAGAACCGCTCGGCAGCCTCGGCAACGCCGCCCGACGTACGGTCATTGCCCATGACCTCCACCAGAGGAATGAGGTGCGGCGGATTGAAGGGGTGGCCAAGCACAAACCGGGAAGGATCCTGCCAGCCGCCCTGCATCTGGCCCAGTGTCAGGCCCGAAGCCGAACTGGCCACGATGGCCTCGGCATCCAGAACTGGTTCGATTTCAGCAAAGGTGGCATGTTTGACAGGCAAGCGTTCAGGTACGTTTTCCTGAACGAAAGCGGCGCCATACACGGCTTGCACCGCACTGTCGTGAAAACTGATGGCGTCAGGGTTGCCGTGACCGGTCAGTCCGAGCTCGGTCAGCGTGGGCCAGGCCATTTCGACATATTCGCGCACAGCCTTTTCGGCGCCAAGCGCCGGGTCGAACATGGCAACGGACCGGCCAGAGGCGAGAAACAGTGCCGCCCAGCTGGCACCGATAACCCCGCCACCGAGGCAGGCGGTATGAGCAAATTCCATCAAAACAATCCCGGATTAAGCGGGGAGGCTGCCGTCATGCCGCCATCCACGGTGAAGCATTCGCCCGACACATAGGCGGATTGATCGGAGGCCAGCCAGGCCGCCATGTTGGCGATATCCTCCGGCTTGCCAAATCGGCCCACCGGATGGCGGGCCAGCGCATCGGCCATCGCCTTGTCCGGGTCATCTGCCAGAGCAAAACCCTCTTCAGCCATCGCTGTCATGATCCAGCCGGGGCGGATCGCGTTGCAGCGTACTTTGGGGCCGTGATCAACGGCGATCGAACGGGTAAGCCCGTGCACCCACGCCTTGGACGCATTGTAGAGCGCCATCGAGGGATCCGCGACCATGCCCGAAATCGAGCCGATGTTGATGATGTTGCCACCGTGCCCGCACATGTCCGGCAGCACGGCGCGGCACATGTTGAACACACCGCGGCAATTGACGTTCATCACCAGGTCCCAATCGTCGTCGCTGCTGCCTGCGACGGTCTTTTCCACCTGAACACCGGCGTTGTTGACCAGATGCGTCACCGGACCGAACGCCTTCTTCGCCGCCGACAGCAACCGGGCCGCATCCTGCGGGCTGGAGACATCGGCGGTTTCCCAAACCACCGAATCCGGCAGATCCTTGGGACGCGCCCCGCGGCCGCAAGTGACGACATTGGCTCCATCGGCCAGAAAGCGGTCAACGATTGCGCGGCCAATACCGCGGGTCCCGCCGGTGATGATAACTGTATGCTGGCTCATGGTTCCCTATCCGTGTGCAATCATGACGTGGCGGACGGCGGTATAGGCATCCAGCGCATAGACGCTCATGTCGCAGCCGGTGCCGGAGGATTTCATCGCCGCCCAGGGCATTTCCGGCGTTGCAACGCCGTGGGTGTTGACCCAGGTGAATCCGTAGCGCAGCTGCGCGGACATCCGCATCGCCCGCCCTGTGTCCCGCGTCCAGACCGAGGAGGCAAGGCCGAACCGCCCGCCATTGGCCACCTGCAGCGCCTCTTCCTCGCTGCTGAAACGCGAGATGGTGACGACGGGACCGAAAATCTCGGTCGTGGCAGCCTCGGCGCTGTGGTCCACATTTGCCAGAACCGTGGGCGCATAGAAAAACCCCGGCCCGTCAATCGCGCCGCCGCCGGTGACCACCTCGCACGACGCACGGGCGCGGTCGACAAACCCCGCCACCGTGTCGCGCTGCGCGGCTGAAATGATAGGCCCCATCTCGGTGCCTTCATCCTTGGGCGCGCCGGTCCTGATCCGGCTCACCTGCTCGGTAATGGCCGCTACAACCTTGTCGTAAATCTTGTCCGCAACCATGATCCGGCAGGGCTGGGCGCAGTCCTGCCCGGCGTTGAAGAACGACCCGTAGCGCACGGTCTCCGCCACCGCATCGATGTCGGCATCCTCGAACACGATCACCGGCGCCTTCCCGCCCAGTTCCAGATGCACATGGCGGATCTGGCGGGCGGCGGCCTTCATTGCCTCGGCGCCCGTGGCATTCGAACCGGTGATCGAGATCGCCTCGGTGCGCGGGTCGTTGATCATCAGGCTGCCGATCCCGCGGCCGGTGCCATGCAGCACGTTGACCACGCCCTTCGGCACCACTTCCGCAATCAGCTCCGCCGCGCGCAGGGTCGACAGCGGCGTCAGCTGCGAGGGTTTCAGCGTCACCGGGCAGCCCGCCGCCAGCGGGGCCGCCAGTTTCCACGCCGCCATCATCAGCGGGTAGTTCCAGGGCGCAATCGCCGCCACCGGGCCGATAGGGTCCTTGCGGATCATGCTGGTGTGGCCCTCGGCATATTCGCCTGCCGCCACCCCGGACATGGTGCGCGCGGCCCCCGCGAAAAAGCGGAATGTGTCCAAGGTCAGCGGGGTTTCGTCCTCCAGTGCCGAGGGCCAGGGCTTGCCCGCATCCAGGCTCTCCAGCTCCGCCAGTTCGGTGATGTTCTGCGCCAGCACATCGGCGATGTTTCCCAGAAGTTCGGCCCGCGCGGCGGGGCTTGTGCGGCCAAAGGTCTGGAACGCTTCATGCGCGGCCGCGGCCGCCGCCCCGGCCTGCTCTGCCGAAGCCGGGCGGATGGCGCAGATCTCCGCTCCGGTGGCGGGATCGACAACCGCAATAGGCTGGCCTTCGCCTTCCACCATCTCGCCGTTGATCAGCATTTTTGTCTGCATGTTTCCCTCCCTGTCAGAACGCGACCTGATCGCCGCCCTTCAGCCCCAGGCGCGCGCGCGCCTCCGCCGGGGTGGCGACTGCCAGGCCGAGGTTTTCGATGATGCTGCGGATCTTTCTGACCTGCTGCGCGCTGGACACCGCCTTTTCGCCCGGCCCGATATACAGGCTGTCCTCCATCCCGACGCGGACATTGCCGCCCAGCAGGGCACTTTGGGTGGTGAAGGGCATCTGGTGGCGCCCGGCCGCCAGAACCGACCATTCGTAATCATCGCCGAACAGCTTGTTGGCGATGGTGTGCATATGCATCAGGTTGTCGAGATCGGCGCCGACCCCGCCCAGGATGCCGAACACCATCTGCACAAAGACCGGCCCCTCAATCCAGCCCTGATCCCGGATCCAGGCGAGGTTGTAGAGGTGGCCAAGATCGTAGCACTCAAACTCGAACCGGGTACCGTGGCCCTGGCCCAGCTCCTTGAGGCAGTATTCGATGTCGGCGAAGGTATTGCGGAAGATAAAGTCCCGCGTCATCTCCAGGAACTCGGGCTCCCAGGCGTGTTTCCAGTTGGAATACTTGTCCTTCATCGGGAAGATGCCGAAATTCATCGAGCCGATGTTCATGCTGGCCATCTCCGGGCTGGCTGTGACCGCGGCGCGTAGCCGTTCCTCGCGGCTCATCCCCAGGCCGCCGCCGGTGGAGACATTGATCACCGCATCCGAGGCCTGCTTGATGCGCGGCAGGAACTCCATGAACAGCTCCGGGCGCGGGTCGGGGCGGCCGTCGTCCGGGTTGCGGGCATGCAGATGGATGATCGACGCTCCGGCCTCTGCCGCGTCGATGCTGGCCGCGGCGATCTGGTCCGGGGTGATCGGCAGATGCTCCGACATGGTCGGCGTGTGGATGCCGCCAGTGGGGGCGCAAGTGATGATGACGGATTTCTGTTTGGCCATGTCAGTGTCCTCTTAAAGCTTCATCTGCTGCACCTGGGCCGACAGGCCGCCGTCCAGCACCCACAGCTGGCCGCTGGCATAGCGCGCCTCGTCCGAGGCCAGCCAGTTGACCAGATTGGCGATGTCCTCGGGCGTGCCGTAGGTGCGCATCGGATGCACGTCGCGCACCGCCTGCTGCAGCTGATCAATGGTCTTGCCGCCGCCGCCCGACCCCTCGCCGGTGAAAAAGCTCTGCAGCATCGGCGTATCGATATAGCCGGGGCAGACCGCGTTCACGCGGATGCCTTCGGGGCCGTGGTCGCAGGCCATCGCGCGGGTCAGCGCATGCACCGCGCCCTTGGTCGCGCAATAGGCGGCAAGGCCGGGATCGGCGATGAACCCGTCATAGCTGCCGAAGTTGATGATGCTGGCCGGGCTGCCAGAGGCCGCCGCCGCCCGCAGCAGCGGCAGCGCGTGTTTCGAGGTCAGGAAGGTGCCGGTGCAATTGACCGCAAAACTGCGGTTCCATTCCTCCAGCGTGGTGTCCTCGATGGTTTTTTCGATCTCGATCCCCGCCGCATTGACCAGAATGTCGAGCTTGCCGCGCTCCTCCTGCACCCGCGCCATCGCCGCCTGAACCGCAGTCTCGTCGGCTACGTTCATCTGCACGAAACGGCTGCCGTCACCGTCATGCGCCGCAAGCGAGCCCTCAGGCGTCAGATCGGCGGCATAGACGGCGGCGCCTTCGCGCAGGAAGCGTGCCGCGATGGCGCGGCCGATGCCGCCGCGCCCGCCGGTGACCAGAGCGGTCTTGCCTTCAAGTTTCATATCACTGGCCTTCCTTCAGAGGCGGGAACCGGTAACGGCCTGCGGCCTCGGTCCAATCCATGTGGTTGCGGACATACTGCTGGCTGGCGTCCGACGGCGGGTTGTAATCCCAATGCTCCCCCGCCCCGGCCTCCATCGCCGCATGCAGCGCGCGGCGGGATTTCTGGGTGGCCATCACGTTGCGGCGCAGCGCGGCGCTGTCCCAGCGCGCTGCAGCCTCGGCGGCAAACCCTGCAACTGTGTCGGCATAAGCGGGATCGGCCGCCAGGTTCACCCGCTCCTGCGGGTCCTTTGCCAGATTGAAAAGCTGCGGCGGATCAACGTCGCAGTGGATGTATTTCAATGCCCCCCGGCGGATCATGAATACCGGCCAGGGGGTCATCTCGGCGCAGTATTCGCCGATCGCAAGGTCGGTTTCATCCGTGCCGCCGCGGGCCAGCGGCATCAGGCTGCGCCCGTCGACAGGTTCGCCCAGGATCGAGCTGCCGCCGCCGGCTATGTCCAGGAACGTGGGGAGCATGTCGACCAGCGAACAGGCATTGGGCGCGCTGCCCTGCGCCACCCCCGGCCCGGCCATGATCAGCGGCACCCGGGCGGAATGTTCGAAGAAGTTCATCTTGTACCACAGCCCGCGCTCGCCCAGCATGTCGCCGTGGTCTGCGGTAACGATGACAATGGTGTTGTCCAGCTCGCCGATATCCTCCAGCGTCTTCACCATCTGGCCGACCTTGCTGTCGAAATAGCTGACATTGGCCAGATAGGCGCGGCGGGCGCGGCGGACTTCCTCCTCGCTTAGCGGCACAGAACTGGCCTCGATCCCGTCCATCACCCGGCGCGAGAACGGGTCCTGCTCCTCTGCCGCCAGCACGAAGCCCGGCAGATCGATTTCATCGTCGGAATAGAGATCCCACCATTCCGGCTGCGCCACATAGGGGTCATGCGGGTGGATGAAGCTCGCAACCATGCAGAACGGCGCCTCATCCCCGTGAGCACGGGCCCGGCCCCGGTCGATCAGCCAGCGGCGGGCGGCAAAGCCAACCTCGTCGTCGTAATCGGTCTGGAAAGTGGCCACCGCGACACCGCTTTCCTTTACCGTCTGCATGTTGTGGTACCACTTGCCGATGCGCTCGTCTGGAGCCTCCCAATCCGGCGTCCAGGCAAAGTCCGAGGGGTAGATGTCGGTGGTCACCCGGTCCTCGAACCCGTGTTTCTGGTCGGGGCCGACAAAATGCATCTTGCCCGACAGGCAGGTGCGGTATCCTAGCGCTTTAAGGTAATGGGCGAATGTCGGCACCGTGGCGCGGAATTCGGATGCGTTGTCATAGGCGGCGATGCGGCTGATCAGCTGCCCTGACATGAAGGCAAACCGCGAGGGGGCGCACAGCGGCGAGTTGCAGTAGGCGGCGTCAAACCGCATCCCGCGCGCCGCCAGYGCGTCGATGTGCGGGGTCTTGGCAACGGGGTGGTCATAAGCACCGCAGAACTGCGGCGCCAGCTGGTCCGCCATGATCACCACGATATTGGGGCGTGTCGGCATTGTTGTCCTCCCAGACAGGCCGGTGTCTTTGTCTTGGCACATGGAACCCTCCGCCCCGGGGCGGAGGTTCAAAAGACATCGGCTTGCGGCCGGCAGTGACCGGGCAGAGGGTGGCGCTCATTCCGCAGCGCGGGCGTAGGCGTCCAGCAGCAGCCCGTGGAAGTGATGCACCGCATGTTCCGATTTCCCGGAGCCGTCGGGGTCGTTCACGATCCGTCCTTGGGTGAAGGCCGGGGTGTTCATGCCGCGCTGGACGCTCTCCACCAGGTTGATGTCCTCGACTTGCAGGACCTCGTCCAGATAGCGGATCGCCTCCTTCTCGGCCTCGTTGGGAGTTTTCTCCTCCAAAAAGAAGTCATAGGTTTCCAGCGTCCGGTCCGGTCCCGCCGGGATGATATTGAGGATGATCATCGACGAGCGGCCGGGGTAGCGCATGATGCAGGTGTTCGGCCACAGCCACCACACCGCATGGGTTTTCACCGTGGCGTTGGAGACGTCATAGGCGCTGTTGGGGCTGTTGCCCGCATCCGCCATGTGGCTGGAATAGATCCCGTGCGTGGTCACCTTGTAGGTGTCCATGTCCACCAGCTCGCAGAAATCCTTGTGCGCGGTCGGGCAGTGATAGCACTCCAGGAAATTGTCGACCACGTTCTTCCAGTTCGACTTGATGTCGTAGGTCAGCCGGTGGGCGTGGGTCAGGCTCTCGATATCCGGCGCCCAATGCTTGATTTCTGTTTCCAGGTCGCCGGTCAGCTCCTTCAACGAGGGCGCTGTTGGATCGAGATTCACGTAGATGAAGCCACAGAACTCCTCTGCTTGCACTTCATCGAGACAGATTTCTTTGGGATTGAAGCTTTCCAGGTTGTCAGTGTGCGGTGCGCGGACCAACTGGCCGTCCAGTTTGTAGACCCAGGCATGGTAGGGGCACATGATGCGGGTGATGTTGCCTTCACCGTTCAAAAGTTCATGGGCTCGGTGCTTGCACACGTTGTAAAACGCTCGCAGCTGGCCTTGGTCCCGGTCGCGCACGATCGCAATGGGGTGGCCGGCAATATCGATGGTCACATAGGACCCCGGCTCACGCAGCTTTTCGACATGGCAAACCCACTGCCATGTCTTTGCAATAATTCCCCGCAGGTCCACGGTGTGCCAGGCTTGGCTCACATAGGCATCCTTGTGGAGCGATAGCGAGCGCGAGGCGCTGCTTTTGTCATAACCTTGGCTGATCTGCTCAAACTGTTTTGCGGAGGGCAGTTCCGTCATGGCGAACCTCACTTGGGTAAAAGCTTTGACCGGCAGAAACCCTGCCGTTCTGAACCAAAGATCGCGCCAGTCACCTCCGAAATCCTGACACAGTTGGTCGCGCGCTTAACTTGGTTGGACCAATTCCTTAGGTGCTGTCTGTTTTTCGGTGCATCGGCCAGGCACGGAACTCGAACGGGATGCGCCCTTCGATTCTGTCCTTGATTGGGGGAAGGCCGAACCGGGCCTTATAGGCGCGGCTGAAATGCACCTGGCTGGAAAACCCGGACGCAAAGGCGATTTCCGCCATCGACAGGGATGTCTGTGTCACCAGGCCGCGCGCCCGGTCCAACCGGATGTCGCGGTAGTAAAGCGCAGGAGTCTTGTTGAGGTAGCGGGCAAACAGGCGGTCCAGCTGGCGGTGGGAGACCTCTGCATGCGTGCAGACCTCCGAAATCGGCAGCGGGTCCTCCAGGTTGTCTTCCATTGCCTTGATGGCCCTGCGGACCGGGGCCGGGACGGTTATCCCCAAGGGTTCGGACTCCTGCGGGTTCTGCGATGTCCCCCGTTCGCGCAAAGCCGGAAAGAATATGTAGCGTGCGGCGGCATTTGCCATAGCGCTGCCATGTGTGCCCTGGATGATGTGCAGCGCAAAATCGACCGCTGCCACGCCGCCGCAGCAGCTTATCCGGTTCCCGTCGAAGACATAAAGATTCTCGCTCAGCTCCGTATCCGGGTAGAGCTCCTGAAACGCGTCCATATGCTCGTAATGCACCGTCGCGCGCCGCCCCTTCAGCAAGCCTGCCTGCGCCACCACGAAAGCGCCGGTATCAATTGCCCCGATCGTGGCGTTGCGGCGGGCCGCCTGCCGCAATGCCGATTGAATGGCGGCAGAACTATAGGCCTCGGGCGTCCAGCTGGACGACACGATCAGAAAGTCCGCGTCTTCCGCGGCAACGTCCTTCAGCGGCCGGGTCAGGATGCTGAAACCGTTTGATGACAGGCACTCGCCGCCGTTTTCGGACACAAATTCCCAACGGAAGCGGGTGACCCCTTCAAGGTAATTCACGGCCCTGAACGGATCCGCAAACCCCATAGTTGCGGACATGTTGAAGTTTGGGGTGACAATGATCCGGAACAGGAGTGGGCGGTGGAGATCGGTCATGGTATGTCCAATTCAGTAAAACACACGTCCTTCTCGTGTAAATATCTCCTTATTTTCCTGCAACACTCCAAAAACCTACACCTTCCAAAGAACTCCCAAAGGAAGAAGCCATGAATTTGCAGGGATTGGACAGCGGTCTCTACGGCCGTTTCAAGGATGCGGCAGGTTGCCGTACCGAGCGCATTGAATGGGCTCGCAGCACCCGTCAGCAGCAAATGCACCGTTCAGCATTTCGGCGTCCGCACAGGACCAGAAGCGTCGGCAATGCTGGCAGCCAGGATCGGGTGTCTAACGGGCACCACAGTTCATGGGCAACTGGATTGGCGCGTGTCGGGTACGGAAATTTTCCGGGGCAGATCGTCCGCTAGCGCAACCCGGCCATCCCGGCGCACGATGCGGAGTACAAAGTGCAGGGCTTAGCCAGTAAACTGAGGACAACCCAAAGACCATGACCCGCAACTGGATACCCCATGGCATCGCCTTTTGCGAGCTTCGCCAGGAAGTTAAGACGGAGAGCTTTGTCTTCGTCCTCCTGCCCAATTTGTCGATGAACGCGTTCAGTTCGGCCATAGAACCGCTGCGGATCGCAAATCAGGTCACAGGCAAGGAATTGTTCCGATGGCGGTGTCTTTCCGAGAGCGGCGATCCCGTCCTCTGTTCCAACGGCGTGCCGGTCGGCGTTGACGGAGCGCTGAAGGAAGTCCTGCCCGACGAAATTGTTCTCGTCTGTTCCGGAATTCTTCCGGACCACTCCTTCGCGACCTCAACGGCCGACAGGCTGCGGATGTTTTGGCGGCGCGGGCAGACCGTCGGCGGGATCTGCACCGGCGCCTATCTTCTGGCCCGGGCCGGAATTTTGAAAGGATCAGCTTTTACGCTTCATTGGGAAAATCTGCCTGCGTTCCGTGAGAAGTTCGCAGATTTGCAAGCAACTGAGCAGCTTTTCCATATAAGCAATCGGATCTGGACATGTGCAGGCGGGCTCGCGGCAACTGACATGATGGTCGACCGAATCAGCCAGCTCTACGGAAAAGAACTCGCTGGTATGGTGGCAAACATGTGCTTACTTCAAACACCGCGTTCGGAAACGGAACCGCAAAAGGCAAGTGCTGCCGCGACAATTGGCATCCGCAATACCAAACTGGTCCAAATCGTCGAGCATATGGAAATGTTTTTGGACGACAGCATTGAGCTTGATGACATTGCAGCCAAGTTTCAGATTTCCAGAAGGCAGTTGGAAAGACTGTTCAGCAAGTACCTGTCGACGACACCAAGAAAGTACTTGATGATGCTAAGACTTCACCGCGCCCGATCCTTAATGGCTGAGACGAGCCTGGGCATTCCCGAAGTTTCCGCAGCCTGTGGATTTGCAACCGCATCGCATTTCTCCAAAAGGTTCAAGGAAGCCTTTGGAATTTCTCCGCGCCGGTTTTCCCTGACCCGGCATCGCAGCTCAGGTGATATAGGCTGATGTCACGTTAACTGAGGCAACAACTGCACCTACCCAGATCGTTTCACTTAACATGACTTCACCTGCTGCACATCATCAGTGCCCCGAAGCCGAAATTAAAAGGTGTGGGCGGTTGTAGAGGCTGGCATGTTGATCCTGTCTGCGCTAGGAATTTTCCTGAGGTCAACGACTTCAGGAAGAAACCAGTCATTCGGGTATCCACATTTCGGAGCTGTTTTCATAGATATACAGGGTCATGTAGCCGGACATATGAAAACAAGCTTTAACAGCTTTCTGCGTCATGTGTGAATGACTGGTTGCTAAAGCAGAGGCGGTTCTCCTGGGCGGGCTTGGATTGGCCGTGGCGCGGGAAGAAGCAGTAGTTGCAAGGGTATCATGCAACCGTTTGGGCCAACTCAAAACTGAACGTCCCGGCTACGCTACGCTTGATGCGCTTGCCGTACCTTGGACCTCCGGGCTGTTTCTGTTGGAGTCATAGGGAACCAAAGCCAGCATCAAATCACGCATTTCGATCTTACCAGCGACTTGCCCCTCTCGGAGGACACTTACCGAGACATCCGCGCGCCCGCCTGCTGTTTTGATGACAGTTTCAAGAGTGTCCTGCCAGTCGACTTCTCCGACAACGGTTCCCAACGGCGCCTCCGCAACGGCAATTGTTCCGGCCCGCAGAACACGCGCGCGGTTGATGTCACCGACAAATGCTTCGATATATGGATCGCCCGGATTCATCACAATCTCTTGCGGGGAGCCTTGCTGTACCACAGCGCCGTCCTTGAGGATCACCAGATGGTCGGCAAGCTTCAGCGCTTCATCCAGGTCATGTGTAATGAAGATGATCGTTTTGTGCAGTTCAGTTTGAAGTTCAAGAAGCAGATCCTGCATATCTGTTCGGATCAACGGATCAAGTGCCGAGAATGCTTCGTCCAACAGCATGATATCGGTATCTGCGGTCAGCGCCCGAGCGATGCCCACACGCTGCTGCATCCCGCCTGAAAGCTGATTGGGATAGCGGTTTTCAAACCCGGACAAGCCGACCCGATCTAGCCATTTGCGCGCTTCTGCCTCCCGTCTTTCCCGCTCGACTCCCTGAATACGCAAAGCAGTTGCCGCATTTTCCAGTACAGTCTTGTGTGGCAGTAGGGCAAATTTTTGAAACACCATGGACATGGACGTGCGCCGCTTTCCGCGGAGGCTAACCGAGTCCAGAGCCATGACATCCTGCCCATCCAACAGGATTTCTCCAGCAGTTGGCTCGATCAGGCGGTTCAAGTGCCGAATGAGGGTTGATTTTCCAGATCCAGACAGCCCCATGATCACGGAGATTTCCCCGGCTTGCATGTCAATGCTAATGTCCCGCAGCCCCAGCACATGCTGGTGCCGTTCCAGGAGCTCCGGTTTGCCAAGGCCCTGGTCCCGCACCAAGGGCAGAACGGCTTTTGGGTTGGAGCCGAAGATTGTCAATGAGCGTTCAAAACTGACCCGGTTTCAGCGTTTGAATTTGACCCACCCCTTGTGGCGCAAAGGCCCCAGGCGGGCCGCCCTCCTATAGCGAGTCCGTCTGGGGCCTTTGCTTGCGCGACGTTTATGTTTTTCTGCGTCGCTTGCTCTGTGCGAACCGGTATGACGTGTTGCCTGTCTCGATGATTGCGCAGTGATGAGTTACGCGATCCAGAAG
>NZ_WLCM01000043.1 GCF_013317235.1 Leisingera sp. ANG59
CTTCGGTGACGCCTTCGGTGACGCCAAGATGACAACCGCGCTTCTGGATCGCGTAACTCATCACTGCGCAATCATCGAGACAGGCAACACGTCATACCGGTTCGCACAGAGCAAGCGACGCAGAAAAACATAAACGTCGCGCAAGCAAAGGCCCCAGACGGACTCGCTATAGGAGGGCGGCCCGCCTGGGGCCTTTGCGCCACAAGGGGTGGGTCAAATTCAAACGCTGAAACCGGGTCAGTTTTGAACGCTCATTGACACGTTCAGAGGCGTATCGGCAGCGTATCGCGTACGCTGGCGCTTGGTGGAGGACAGAATTGAATCCTTGGTGTGCCGTTCACCCTGCGCGTGGCGACAGTCAGGTTAGCTCGCAGTGGACGCGCGCAGCACAAGTTCCGGCTGCGGAGCACTGACTAGCCCGGCAACCTCGCCGTCAATAGCAGCCATCAACAGCCCGACGGCCAGGTCTGCAATGGCCTCCAAGTGCAATTCCACGGCTGTCAGGGGCGGCCGGGAGAGCTTGGCGCGCAGCCCGTCGTAGCGGGTCGCGAGTCTGATATTTTGAGGAATCTTCAGACCTTTGGATGCTGCGGCCGTGACTGCGCCGGAGGCAAAGGCATCTACAGGCACATAGAGAGCGTCAATGTCCCCGCGGCGGGACAGCAAGCTGGCGACAGCTTCCGCGGCAAGATCCTCACCTCCGGATTCATTCAGCTGCAGACAGGCAGGCTCAATGCCGATCTCATCGCAGAAAGCCCGGTAGGCGGCCTCTGTCTCGATATAGGAATTGCGCCGCTGCTCGCCGGTGACCAGGCCGATACGGGTTGCACCGGAGGCGCGCAAGTGTTCCAGCACCATCCGCGCGGTCGCGCCCGAATTCAAATCGACGTGCGGAATGTCTTCGCGTCCGGGTACGCGTCCAACAGAAACAACCGGCACTCCCAGGCCGGTGAAATGCTGAACCAGCGGATCGTCTTGGAAGGGTTCGACCAGAATCACCCCGTCCGGAGTGATGGCATCCAGCTGCGCCCCGGACTGAAACGGCGGGATCAGGCAAAGTGCCATGTTCCGCGTCAACGATGCCACCGCCGCGGTGGCTGCGATTTCCATCAGAAAACCGAGTCTCGACGGGCCCGCCGCCACCGAGAAGGGCATCGAGGACGCAAGTGCGATCATCCCGGTCCGCCCGGTGCGCAGATGCTGTGCTGCACGGTTCGGCCGGTAACCGATCTCCTGCGCGATCTTCTCAATGCGTTCCCGGGTTTCAGGATCCACATGCCGCCGTCCGCTGAAGGCATGGGATACCGTGGTTTTCGAAACGCCCGCCGCCTGCGCTAGATCGCTAATTGTCGGTTTCTTCATCGCTGCCTCATCCTTGTGCCCGGCCTGGTCGGCGCAAACCGTTTAGCAAATCGGTTTGCACGAATCAATTTCCGTGCTAAGCCAAACAATCATGCAAATCGGTTTGCATGTCATTTTCTTACGGTTTGTTCCGGTTTGCCCGTGGGATGGCGGGCTCCAAAGGGAGGAAAACAATGTCAACACACACGCAAACGCATACCCGCGACCCCGCGGATGAAATGCTGCCACCACGCAGTCTTGCCATTTACGGGCTGCAGCACGTCCTGGTGATGGCGGCGTCGCCGATCACCGCGGTGTTCCTGGTGTCGCGCGCCCTCGACTTCGATGAGGCCCTGACGGTTGCGCTGATCAGCGCAACTTTCCTGGTTTGCGGTTTCGGCACGCTGTTGCAGAGTTTCGGCCCGCGCGGTTTTGGCGCCCGGCTGCCCTTCATCATGGTGCCGGGCGGGGCACCGATCTTCATCTTCATGGCAATTGCGGTGCAAACGGATGTTCAGACCGCGGTGGGGGCGGTGATCATGACGGCGCTGTTCTATTTCGCCGCGCTGCCGGTGTTCAGACGGCTGATCGTGTTCTTCCCGCCGATCGTAGTAGGCACCATGCTGCTGCTGGTGTCGGTCAAGCTGGTGAAGATCTTCGGAGGCACCATCACCGGCAAGCCGGGTACCGAAGGCTATGCCGATCCGGTCAAGATTGCGCTGGCAGGCGCGACCATCCTGCTGACCATTCTCTGCGCCCGCTTCCTGTCCGGCACGCTGCAGCGGCTGGCTGTCATGCTGGGCCTGGTCGGCGGTACGCTGATCGCGCTCACCATCGGCGAGGCGCAGATCACCGGCCTGTTCACCGGTCCGGTCATTGCGGTTCCGCAACTGCTGCCCTACGGCATGCCCAAGTTCGACATCTTCGCCTCGCTGCCGCTGATAATATTCTCGATTATCTCCATGGCCGAAGCCACCGGCCAGACGCTGGCCACCGCCGAGATTGCGGGCCGCAGCGGCAATGCGCAGAACATCGTGCCGGCCACCATCCGTGGTGACGCCATCACCTCGCTGATCGGCGGCCTGTTCGGGACCTCGCTGATCATCACCTCCGGCGAAAACATCGGTATCGTGCGCGCCACCAACGTGAAATCGCGTTTTGTGACCGCCGCTGCCGGCGTGATCCTGATCCTGATCGCGATCTTCGCACCGGTCAGCCGTCTGGCCTCTGCTTTGCCCGGCCCGGTCGTGGGCGGCACTGCCGTCATCGTCTTTGCCATCATCGGCGTGATCGGCATCGACATGCTGCGCCGCGTCGATCTGCGCGACCACGGCAATATGTACACGCTGGCCGCGGCGCTCACCATGGGCCTGCTGCCGACGCTGATCCCGGATCTGTACAGCCAGTTCCCGAAATGGTCGCAGATGATCCTTGGCAACGGCCTTGCCATGGGCACGATCACGGCCGCGGTGGTGAATGCGCTTTTTGTGCATGTGGGGCGCGCAGACCGCCCCGGTGAACCCGAAGCCATCACTGTCGAAGCGGAGGCAAGCAAATGACCGCTCTGAAGAACCGCCTCGCCGCGAGCGGTGACCTCCTCCTCCTGCCCGGAAAGCTCCTCCATCAGGGGGAGTGCCGGACCGGCCTGGGCGTTTTGGTCCGCGGCGGCCGGTTCCAGGACTTCGACAATGCCGAGGCGCTTTGCGCCCGGCACCCCGAGCTCGACCCGCTGCGCCTGCCGGATCACCTGATGATGCCGGGATTCATCGACGCCCACACCCATCTGACCCAGTCGCTGGGCAAGTCGCTGGTCTTTGGCGAGCCTTCGGAGATCTTCCGCCGTATATGGGTGCCGCTGGAAGCCAGCCTGGATGAACGCTTGGTCTATCTTTCGGCCAAGCTGGCGGCGCTGGAGAGTCTTCGTGGCGGGTTCACCACGGCGGTGGATGCCGGCACCCGCTCGGACGGCTGCATTGGCGCCCTGGCGTCCGCAGCCCGGGAGACGGGCCTGCGCAGCGTGGTCGGCTACATCTGCAACGACCTGGGTGGCACCGCCAAGGTGGCGGATCAGGCCACCATCCTGGCCCGTGCGGAGCAGCATCTGGCAGCTTGGGAAAGCGATCCGCTGATCCACCCCTCGCTGGCGGTCTCCATTCCGGAAGTCGCCACCGACGGCATGCTGGCCCGCGTCTCAAGCCTTTCTGCCGAAGCAGGCGTGGTGTTCCAATCCCATGTGAACGAGCATCTGGTGGCCGTGGAGCGCTCGCTTGTGGCGCGCGGTCAGCGTCCGCTGGAGCATCTCGCGTCCATCGGAGCATTGGGGCCGCATGTCCTGATCGCCCATTCCACCCTTGTCACCCCGCAGGAGCTGAACCTGCTGCGCGACAGCGGCACAGCGGTGGCCTACAATCCTGTTGCCAGTGTCTGGAAGGGCAACGCGGTTGCGCCTGCGTTGCAGATGGAGGCACTTGGCATTCGGTTCGGCCTGGGCACCGATGGCACCCGCGCCGACGGGTTCCGCCTGATGGATGCGGGCGAAAGCCTGCAGCGGGCGGGATTTGGCCTGGCCACCGGCGACAGTTCCTGCGGCGGCGGCTGGCTCTGGCTCGACGCCGCAACAAGCCGGGCTGCCGATGCGGCTGGGCTGGGCGCGGTCACGGGCGATATCGCGCCGGGGCTGGCAGCGGACTTCCTTCTCGTCGATCTCGACCGGCCGGAGTTCACCCCCTCGCACGACCTGATCTGGGAACTGGTCCGCTATGGCTGCCGCGACCAGATCGACGCGGTCTTCACGCAAGGCGAGCTGCGCCTCTGGCAAGGCTGGCCGCTGAATTGGGATGCCAAGGCACTGATGGCTGAGGTGCGTGAGCTGTCTGACGCTGCAATCGCCGGTGCAGGCATCCAGCGCATCCACCCGGTTTCCTCCAGCCACAGAGCGCAAGCGCTCCAGAAACAGGCGAGGCCAAAGTGACTCTCGACGTTATGCTGATCCTGTCGGCCGTGGTATTTGCCGCGGCCTTCATCCAGGGCGCGCTGGGTATCGGCTTTGCGCTGATCGTGGCGCCGGTCCTGGGACTGATGGAGCCCTCGCTGCTGCCGGTCACGCTGCTGATCCTGATGCTGCCGCTCAACAGCCACGTGGCCTGGCGCGAGCGTGAAGAGGTCGACTGGAACGGCGCCGGCTGGATTACTCTGGGCCGGTTTGCCGGGACTTTCGCGGGGCTCTGGCTGCTGGTGGTGCTCAGCGGCAGACAGCTCGACCTCGCAGTCGGCTGGTTCACGATCATCGCTGCCGGGGTCGCACTTCTTGCTCCGCGCTTTGACCCCACCCGCCCGGCGGCTTTGGGCGTTGGTCTCTTTACCGGGGTGACCGAAACCTCCACCGGAATCGGTGGCCCGCCGCTGGCGCTGCTATACCAGCACGCCGCAGCCCCTGTCTTGCGCTCGACCGTGGCGATCTGCTTCCTCGCGGGTGAAGTGATCTCCTTGATAATCCTTGCTCTTGCCGGGCGGATGGAGACCGTGCAGATGCTGGCCGCTGTGTACCTGTTCCCTGCCGTCATGCTGGGCAGTGCGCTGTCGCGCATGACGCACAGCCGCATCGGCGGCCCAGGCCTGAGAGTTGCGGTATTGCTTTTCGCCATCGTCAGCGGCTTGTACCTGATTGCAGGCTGACGGGCCTTGTACCCGTGAAAGCAGGTAGACGGGCGGCCGCGCAATGGCTGCTTCAATGACCATCCACCATCCCGTCTGAGCGTGAGAGCCAGTCTGCGGAGCCGCCGGGCGGCCTCGCTTCGGATCACCCGATTGCCATTTTGCGGAAAGCGTGCGGTAAGACCAGCAAGCACAGTAAACCGCCGTTTGTGCCCGCGCAGAGAATTGGCGTTTTGTCGCGCGTCTAGGTGTTGTGCAGCCGCGCAGCAAAAGCTCGGTTTGGTGACGGGGGCAACGGGCGGTTTGAACGGCTGGTTTGGTGAACTTCGCTACGCCGTAGAAATTGGATTACTGCACCTGCGAAGCGATGCCGCGTCAGCAATATACACAACCATCAATGTCGGGAAAGTCCGGCGATTTGCCAGTTCGAACATCTTGCAGCGATGGACCGCTTCATCACGTAAACAGTCCTAAAATGGCGGAGTGTATTCTTCGGGGCAAACCAAGGTTCATTCCGAAAATATTGGTGTGGTGCTTGGCGAGGCTTCAGACCACTGCGACCGCTTCTTCGGCTGCCGGAATAGCCTCAGCCCAGCTCTTGGCTGTGGGGAGAATTTCCCAGCAAACCGCGCGCGGACACTCCAGGGCCGAGTGCCGCGTCATCATGCTGACGATCACTAGCACGATCAGTCAGGTCAGCATGCCGGGGATCACCGGGTCGATGCCTGTCCCCAATAAGGGCCAGATAACCGTCACCACAATGGCCGAGAGCATGGCCGACGCGCATCCCTTCGACGTTGCCCGACGCCAGAACATAACGGCGAGGAAGGGGATCACCAGCGTGGTCGTCGAAATCCTGAGCACCCATTGATAGGCGCTGATGATGTCGGTCATCAGGAAGGCCACGAAAAGCGACAGAACGGAGATGATCACCACGCTCAGCCGCGCAGCTCTCATCTTCTCGGCTTCAGTTGCCTGCGACTTGAACAAACGGCGATACAAGTTTGCGGCGAGGTTGGAACTGCCTTGCAGGATAGCACAGAGCCGAGCTGCTTTTGGTCGATCGCCAACTCCCCAGAAAACAACCGATTCGAAATACGGCTCTGATCTTTTTTCAGTGACCGGTCTGATGCGACTTTGTTGCACAAATCGGTTTGTGAGCGCACTTCCCCTTTCCCCGGACGGACTTATCCTACGGGCTCTGTGACAGGTATGCCAAGAGTTGTGTAGCGATTGAGAACCGTGACGCGGACCTGGACTGCCGCGACTTTCCGCTCAAAGTCTCTCGCCATCAGGGATTGGCCGAGGAGTTTGATGCAGTTCATCTTGCTCTCAACGCGGCTTCGGCGGTGGTATCCGCTCCATCGTCGCCAGATCGCGCGGCCGAGGTAACGCGAAGCATTGACTGCTTCGTTGCGGGCGATGGCCCCGGCACTCGTGGGCATCCAGGGTTTGGCATTCTTGCGCGGCGGTATCACGGCATGAGCCCCTCGCGCCGCAATCGCGTCATTGCATTTCCGCGTATCGTAAGCGCTGTCTGCGGTCACCGATCCGACGCTCTGATCGGGTGGAGTTTGAACGAGTAGCTCCGGCAGCATCGGTGCGTCACCCACATTGCTGGTCGTGACCTCCGCGGCCCGCACTTCCAGCGTTTCTTCGTCAATTCCTATGTGTATCTTGCGCCAGAGGCGGCGCTTGGGCCCACAATGCTTGCGCGCGTTTCACTCACCTTCGCCCTCCGCTTTGATGCCGGTGCTGTCTATCAGGAGATTGAGTGGGCCAGTGCCAACCTGGTAGGGCAGGCTCACGTTCAGCGTCTTCTGGCGGCGGCACAGGGTGCTATAGTCGGGCACTGTCCAGTCCAGTCCAACCAGCCGCAGAAGGCTTTGCTCGGACCCGGTCGTTTGCCGAAGCGGCATCCCGAACAGCACTTTCAGCGTCAGGCAAGTCTGGATCGCAGAGTCGCTGAAACGCTGCTGGCGACCTCGCGTGCCGCACGGTGGTGGCTCCCAGATCATCTCCGGGTCAAACCAAATCGACAGCGATCCGCGCTGCTTCAATGCTGCGTTATACGAAGGCCAGTTCCTGGTCTTGTACTTCGTCGGGGCCCAACTGCTCATGCTACCCTGCTATCACTCTGGATTCACGAGATGAATCCCTCGCGGGATTTGTGAAACAAAGCTGGTTGCAGCTAAAGTCAGGAATGCGGGCTGCCACCGCAGCATTTGAAAACCGTGCTCAAGGTTGGCTTTGGGCCGCCAAAGCTCGTTACCTTTCACCAGTTTGCAACGGAAGCAGCGCCGTATCCGAAGGAAGGTCAGAGCAGATGCAGCCACACACGTCAGAGTGTTGTTCGCTGCCTGCCGTGTCCGGTGTCCCGCTATTGCGCCTCTTTCGGCTTGCTTTGCCTCAGCGGCCGACCGATAGGGCTGTATGTTCAAGAACCGGGCCATCGTCTTTATTCTGATTACGCTGATGATCGACGCTATCGGCATTGGTATCGTTTTCCCAATCATGCCGGACCTGATGGAGCGCGTGGGTGCAGCGGACACCGGCAAAGGCGCGCTGTGGGGTGGGCTGCTGATGGCCGCCTATGCAGGCGCGCTGTTCCTATGCGGCCCAATTGTCGGCAGCATCTCCGATGCGGCTGGACGCAGGCCGGTCCTGATCGCCGCGCTTGCCATGCTGGCGCTTGATTATGTGATCATGGCCTTGGCGGACAGTTTCTGGCTGCTCTTGCTTGGCCGGACGCTCGCGGGCCTCGCCGGGGCGACCTACATCACCGCCACCGCCTATATTGCGGACATATCTTCGCCGCGGGAAAGAGCCGCGAATTTCGGCCTCATCGGTGCTGCGTTCGGGATCGGTTTCGTGCTTGGTCCGGCCATCGGCGGAGTTGCCGCAGAAATCAGCATCGCGGCGCCGTTTTGGATCGCGGCGGTTCTGTCGGCCGGCAATGCCCTTTTCGGAGTTTTTGTGCTGCCTGAGAGCCTGGCGCCAGAGAAACGCCGCCCCTTTGGCAAGCGAGATCTCAATCCGTTTAAATCAATCTTCGATGCCTTCCGGCTGCCGGGGCTTGCAGTGCCGCTGCTGTGCATTTTGATCTTTGAGTTTGCAAATATGGTCTACCCGACGCTTTGGGCTTTCTGGACCCGCGAAGTATTCGATTGGCCGACGCTTTACATCGGGCTTTCGCTTGCGGCATATGGCGTGCTTCTGGCTTTGGTCCAGGGCGGGCTGATGCCAATCCTTATCAGATGGATCGGGGACTTCCGCACCTTGATGCTCGGCATGATATCGGCGCTGACCGGAATGATCGGTTTTGGCTTTACCGGGTCGGTCGCGGCTCTGGCCGTCTTTCTTATGCTCGCGGCGCTTTCTGATCTTGTGCCTGCCTTGCTGACGGCCATGGCATCGAACCAGGTGGATGAAGACCGGCAAGGGGTGGTGCAGGGCGTTATCGCGTCGCTGTCATCCGTCGCGGCAATCCTGGCGCCCCTCGTGATGACCGGCCTGTTCAAGGCCTCTGTTGACGATCACGGCTTTTATTTGCCGGGAGCTCCCTTCCTCTTCGCAGCGGTTTTAGTATTGGCAATGATGCCTCTCGTGGTGCGCTTGCGGGGGCATGCTTCGGTTTGAGCAACGATCAAGTCAGAATGACTTTGCTTCAGGGGGTTGCGGCAGGTAAGTCCTGGTTGCAATCGCTCGCACCAAGGAAACGCTGCGCGATGCACAAATGACCGTTTCAGTGAAGCAGTGCTGAGAAGAGGTTTTTGGCCGAATGGCAGCTCAGGGTCGGTCAGGTTCCAAAGGGCGACCACAGTTCGCAACTGTGCAGCGGCAGTTCTCTGCGCTCCGCTGCCCCTGGTGCAACCCGCAGTATCCTGTGAGGCAGCTTGGCTCTGCCGAGGGTCCGCTTCTGGGAAACTGACCATAGAATTTCGCACCGGCAGCATCCTTGGCGCGGCACCCCTTGTCTACGGCCGCTTCGGGCTGGAACCGTCGACTGAACTTGCGGCTTCCCATGGTCGCGGCAACGTCAGCTGTAAGCTCGAATGCCAACTTCCCCTGGGCATTGAAGAGCGGTTCAGACCCACCATTGGTCGATGGCTGCGATCTCTTCGTCAGTCCATCCGAAATGATGGGCGAACTCGTGAATAACAACATGCGCGATCAACTGGTTCAGTTCGATATCACCGCGGTCACGCCATTCCGCCAAAATCGGCTGGCGGAAGAGCCAGACAACATCCGGAGGTGGCGCCATGTCGAGAACCGATTTCTCGGTCATAGGTATTCCCTCGTAGAGCCCCGTCAGTTCATATGGATCTGCAAAACCAAGTTCATCCAGCATGGCCGGCGCAGGCCATTCGGCAATGCGCAGAATGACGTTATCTGCAGCTGGCCTGAAGGCCCTCGGCAGGGAAGCTATAGTGGCGCGAGCGATCTTCTCGAAATGGTCAAGGTCGTGGAGCATGCGTTGTATATGGTTTCTCGGAGCGGTGTAGTGAACCTCCTGGCCGGAGGGAGGCAGTTCATACGTCTGATGCGATCAGCAGCCTGCGGCCCCAAATCGGACTGCGATGGATACCGCCCCTATGGCCAACTTCTTGCCTCAGAAGAGTATATCTGCTTGCTCCGAGAAACACCGAAAACACAGGTGAAGTAAGGCAATAGACCTAAAGGGGCTGAGTGCCGCTGAATTGGAAGCGCTGGCCAAGGAAATCGAACTCCGCAAAGTGGAAGTAGAGAACGAGGCAAAGAAGAACGCTTACGCCGAAATGCTGGCTATTGCGGAAAGACATGGCGTGGCCTTTGAAGAGGTTATTGCTTTGCATGGCGGAAAGGGGCGTAAATCAAGCGCAAAGGCAGCTGCCAAATACGCCAATCCAGCTGACCCATCCCAGACCTGGAGCGGCCGCGGGCGTAAGCCTGGGTGGGTCCACGAAGCTTTGAAAGCTGGGAAATCCATAGAGGATCTTGAGATCTGAAGCGGCAATTCACTTGTTGCGCTAACGCAGGCGGCATCATGTACAATTGCGCGGGGCGCAATCGGCAACTTTGAGCTGCCTGTCGTCATTGCCTCCGGCGACGGGAGCGACGGATTTTCTGCGCCCAGGGAGCGTTCCTCAACGGCGCAGCGAAGGGCAGCCCGTCCCGGACTAGCCACTCGTGCCCAATGAGGCGAACTGGCGGATCGATCCCATTTTGCGATACGCTGCTCCAGGCGCGGGCCTCATCGCCTCTACGCGGATTAGATCTATGTGGATGTGAACGCCGGTTAAAATGAACACTTGAAAGGGATCGAATATGCCAGACAACTTCAATATGTCCATGCGCAAGTTCTTAAAGCAGGTTGGTGTCACTTCACAACAAGCGATCGAAGAAGCGATGCGCGAGGCGGATACTGCCGGAAAAACTTTCGAAGTAAAAGCCGTGGTGGAGATAAAGGACCTGGGCCTTAACCATGTGGTGACAGGACACATCATCGGCGAGGAGTAGCCGTAAGCGGTGCAATGACAGCGGCTCTCTGCTCGACTTTCTCTTCCCGATCCTTCAGCATATGAGCTCCTGCCCAGTCAATGGTCCGCTTTCGCTGGAACGGTTGCTAAGCCTCGCACGTGCAGTTTTCAGAGCGGCTCTCCACAAATGAGCGTCGAGTTTGGGCTGTGCCTGCGGTCAGCTGTGGCAGCGACGGTAACCGTCCAGGCCGGTGATGACTCCGCTGCGCCGCCGCAAGGCCGCTCCGAGCCCTTTGCGGATGGAGTGGGTGGCTCCTGCTCCACCGGCGTCGCAATGCGCCATACTGCAGTTATCAACGACTGCTCGGAAAGGAGCCACCCAATGACAGTTAAAACAGTTGGACTGGATCTGGCCAAGGACGTGTTCCAGGTTCACGGGATTTCCGCCGCCGGCCGCAAGATTTTCAACAAAAAGATCAAGCGCGCGAAACTGCTCGCGTTTTTCGAGGCTCTTCCGCGCTGTGTTGTCGGCATGGAAGCCTGCGGCTCTGCCCACTACTGGGGCCGGGAGCTCAGAAGGCTGGGCCATGATGTCCGCCTGATGCCGGCGGCCTATGTCAAACCGTACGTAAAGCGCGGCAAGACAGACGCCGCTGATGCCGAGGCGATCTGCGAAGCTGTCCGCCGGCCAACAATGCGCTTCGTCGAAGTGAAATCCGAAGACCAGCAGGCAATCCTGGCACTGCACCGCACCCGGGATCTCGCGGTCCGGCAGCGCACACAGCTGGCTAATATGATCCGCAGCCTTCTGCGCGAATTCGGCCATGTGCTGCGGAGCGGGATTGAGGCTGTGACTGCCTTCGCCAAGCGCCACCTTGAAGGGGAACGGCCCGGCATGCCCGATCTGGCAAGCGGCATTCTGGGCACGGTCTGCTACCAATTCCTTGGAGTTCACGAGCGCGTTGAAGGCTTTTCAAAGATGATTGAAAAACATGCGCTGCTGCATGCCGGCGCCCGGCGCCTGATGCGTATGCCCGGCATCGGCCCGATCACTGCCTCCGCCATCGTGGCGACCATCGGCGACGCGAAGCAATTCCGGACCGGCCGCGATCTTGCAGCCTGGCTGGGTCTGACCCCGCTCAACAAGTCCAGCGGCGGCAAAGAGAAGCTCGGCAAAATCACCAAGAAGGGCGACAGATACATCCGCAAGCTTCTGATCACCGGCATGACGTCCCGCGCGCTGATGGGCAGGAAACACCCAGAGCGCATCGATATCTGGAGCGCCAGGATTCTTGCAGGGAAACCGTTCCGGCTGGCGACAGTCGCGATGGCCAACAAAAGCGCCCGGGTCATCTGGGCAATACTGACGAAACAACAGGAATACCGGCAGCCGGCCGCCTGACAAGGCAAGCCTGCCCAGAGATGCAAGACGCTTGATGTGATGATGCGGACTTAAGTCAACCAAGAGCAAGGACACTCCGACCAATGTCTCGGCCCTCCGAGGCCGCTTTGCCGATAGGAACCTTGCTTGCGGAACTCATCAAGGCCAGCAGCCCTCAACACTGGCTGCGTAAATAGGCCGGACACACGACGGTACTGACAAACCGCCGCGATCACTGCAGAAAACGCTTGCAATGCAGGCGCCACCCACACACGTCATTGCCCTAGGCGCGGCCTCTCGCTTGTGCAGCACGTCGGTCACAGCCCGAAGCGGACATGATGCCCAATACCCCTTTTGGTAAAAGCGGACCTTTGCGAAGACACCCGGCATGGGAAAAGTTGCGGACAGAGCCGCCATTTGCTTGCTCGACTATTGCTCACGCAGCATTTGCTCGCTTCTGCGGCAAACATTTTGCTGCGATGCAATCCGATGTCGTCATAGTGGTCATTGAAAGCTAGGCTGAGGCGCGAATTGCAAACTAGGCATACGCTGCGGTCTGCGTCTGCAATAGAGGAGCGCAGACAAAGCGGGCCTTCGCTTCGGTCACGATTTTGGCCGCCGTTGGTCTTGAGCCAGCGAGAGTGTCCGACCTTTTGTGTATGACTGATCCGGTTCATGCTTCACCGAAAGGAAGCATGAATGAGCATCTCGAAATAAATCCTGAACGAATTGCTGAAGGGCGTGGAGCGCCCTGAAGACCTGCTCGGCGATGCCGGGCTGATGAAAGAGCTGAAGATCAAGCTCATGGAGCGGATGATGGGTGCCGAGCTGACAACGCATCTGGGCTATGAAGAAGGCGAGGACGCGCCTGCCGGTCAGAGCAACCGGCGCTGGGAGTTACACATTTTCGTGGGACATGACACACGGCGCCCTTACCGAAGTGCTGAGTCTAAGTTGCACCTCTCACCTGCTCAACCAGTGGAAAGCATAGATCCCAAGCCGAAGCCGATTGATTCAGGAACCAGTTCAACCGGCCTGAAGAGGGCCGGTGAAGGCTCGCATATTACTTTCTGAAGAAAGCAGTTGAGAAAAATTCCCCTGGCCTCCCAATTCTGGCGGCATGTCTCGCCAGTTCCGCGGCCAGCGCAGTAACCCGCGAGACCTACGACTGGGTAGTGAAGGCGATCACCCGCGGGACCAGGTTGCACCGTATCTTCTTCGCTTCCAAACTTCGATGTAAACGGGAAACCGTCGACAAGTGGCGTGAATGAAACAGATTCCATTGTAGATTGCCAGGCGCTTTTGCTGAAAACGCCTGGCAGCGGATCATCAGAAAGTGGTCGTCATCGACAGCCGGAATGTGCGCGGCGCGCCTTGCGAGAACGTGCCAAAGCTGGCGACGCCGCTATAATAGCCCGCGTCGAACAGGTTTTCGATTTCGGCCCGGAAGGTGACCGGACGGCTGCTGATCTCGGTGCTATAGCGGGCGCCCATGTCGAACCGGGTCCAGGATGAGATTTCCTGCGTGTTCGCGGCATCGACATACTGATCGCCGGTGTGGATCACATTACCGGACAGGGTCAGGCCGGCAAGGAACGGCGTATCCCACTCTGCCCCCAGAGTGGCCTGCAACGAGGGGACCCCGATGGGCTCGTTTCCGTGCATCGCGGGATCGGTGGTATTCCGCAGTTCGCCGTCAAGCAACGTCACCCCGCCCAGCAGCCGCAGCCCGGGCGCCATTTCCCCGAAGATGCTGAACTCCAGCCCCCGGTTACGCTGTTCTCCGGATTCCGCAAAGACATTGCTGCTGTCAAGCTGACTGAATGGCTTGTCGATCTGGAACGCGCTGGCAGTGACAGTCCAGTCATTAAGGCCGATTTTGGCCCCGATCTCGATCTGCTCGGATTTGGCGGGCGCCAATGTTTCGCCGGCGTTGGCGGCAATCGTGGGGGCGGTGTCGCCAATGCTGAGCCCCTCAACGTAATTGGCGTAGAGCGATACGTTCTCCCGCGGCTTGACGACAAGCCCGATCAAGGGGGTGACCTCATCTTCGCTGGAAGATGCGGTGACGGCTCCGCCGCTGAAGTTCTGAGTGTCCACATGCTGCCAGCGCAGCCCGAGTGTCAGCTGCGTCCGATCCCCGAAGAAGGACATCGTGTCCGCCAAGGAAATCCCAGAGAACTCATTTTCGGAAACCTTCGGCACACTGCCCGGCTGCGCCACGAATTGCGGGGGATGGCTAACCGGATCGAGAATATTGGTGGACAGCGTCGTCCCGTTATTGGCGGCACGGTGAAGCGTGCCCTTGTAATAGTTCGCCTGGATCGTCCCCGTATGCGAAACCTGCCCCGTCTCGAACTCACCGCGGAGACCGATCTCACCCACCGTCCGGTCGATGTCGAAGACGAAATTTTGCGGCGTGGTATTGGCGTTGCCCGCGGAGTCGAGAAGGATGGGGATCCCGAAGATCCGTTCGACACGGGTGTTTCCGGCGCCGGCGGAGGCGAACAGAGTCAGACTGTCGCCGAAATCGTATTCAACCCGCCCGAGCGCGGAGACATCGTCGACCTGCGATGTTTCCCAGGGCTGCTGAACATTGGTCCGCCCGTCCGGGGCATCCGGAATTTCGAACCCGGACAGCGCGAAAATCGGACGCAGCGGTGCCTCGAAATCCTCCCGCTGGGCGATGATATCCAGCGTCGCCCTGAGCCGGTCGCCGCGGTAGTCGAGGGCCAGCGCCCCGACCGCCGCCTCGCGCTCCTGATTGTCGATGGCCGTATCGCCGGTGTGGTAGCTGCCGTTGAAGCGCAGCCCGAACTGGCGGTCGGCGCCAAATCTCCTGCTCAGATCGAGGTGAGCCCCGCCTTCCAGCTCCGAAGCGTAATCGAAAGTGAGCCGCGTCAGATCTTCCTCGGCCGCACGTTTCGGGACGATATTGATGGAACCGCCAACGCTGCTGTTCGGGGAGATCCCGTTCAGCACGGCTGCCGGCCCCTTGAGCACCTCGATCCGCTCCGCATACTCGGTGAAGATCCGGAAGGCAGGGGCGATGCCGAAGACACCGTCAAATGCGATTTCGCCGAAATTGCCTTCGTTGATCGGAAAGCCGCGGATGAAGAAGGAGTCCAGCATCCCGCCCGGCGAGGCCGTGTTGCTGACGGATGCGTCGTTCAGTGTTACATCAGCCAGGGTGCGGGCCTGCTGATCCTCCATTGTCTGCGCCGTATAACTGGTGATATTGAAAGGCGTATCCATGATATCACGGTTACCGAGCAGACCCAGGCGGCCGCCTTGTGCCACCTGCCCGCCCGGATGCGCAGAGGGCAAAACGCCAATCGTTGCGGTCGACTGTGTGCCTTCCCCGACTTTAACGACGATGGGTTCCAGACTGATGATCTCTTGCTCAGCCGCGTCTTGGGCAACGGCATCTTCGCCTGCGACAAGAGCCAAAGCTGCCAGAAGGCTAATATTTTTCCTCATCCAGTTTCCTTTCACCGGCATTGATGGTCAAATCTTGCCTTGCCCTGACAAAGGGCTGGGTGAGAAGGATGAGCGGGTGCGTAAGCTAGTTGACTCTTTTAGTCAACTAGTGGTGGGGAGCAGCTTAAATATCTGCATTTGACGGCCTTGGCCGCCGCCAACTGCGCCGCAACAGTGGGTCACCACCAGCTGTCAGTCGGTTGGCGGTATACCGTTCTCGAGAACTCCCGCCCGAATTTTCCGGCCCGAACCTGCACTGACTGGTACGATTCGCTGATACCGCTTTCGCCCGACAGATCTTCGAAAACCTGCAGGCGAAGCGGCAAAAGGAAAAACAGTCAGGGAGCATGGGTTGTCACCTCGGGCGGGGAGCGTTGGCGGTGATAGGGACGGGCGCCGGTATGCAGCCATACCGCCCGTTATGCGTGCGACCACTGTATCGAAGGGCATTGCAGCCCGTGCATTGGCTTTGACCTGACCCGCGGGTCTCTAAATCAGTCAACGGCGCTTTTGGTGCCGTAAAAAGGTGACCGGAGATAAGCCCTCCTCTCGGTCAGAGTTTCAAATGGGTCAGTGTTCTATTCCATAACTTGTGGGAACTATACAAATTTTTCAGTGCCGCCGACGCCAATAACCATCCAGGCGGCTATGCCGTGGCTGAAAGGAATTTACTTCCTGACTGGGCATAGCCAAGTTATCTGGCACTGCCGGTCTATGTGTTGACAGCTCAACCTCAACGGGCTAGAGCGTCCCTGCCAGCGTATTCCGACTGTAATTGTCAGGATAGCCAGTCTACTTCCTTTCCGTGAATCCCAGGCTGGCCAGAATGCAGTATACCCTCATATCGCCTACTCGTTTGACCCCCACGGAAGAAGTGGATTTCGACAGGGTTGCAGACCTGCAGGCAAAAATCCTGCTGGGCGGCCGCTGGACTGTCCCGATTACAGTGGAGAGGAACGCGCTGTTCGTGATGGACGGCCACCACCGGCTGGCCGTTGCGCGCCGGCTGCGGCTGGCGGTGATGCCTGCCGTTCTGCTGGGATACGACGCGGTGCAGGTGGAAAGCTGGCGGCCCGGTGAGACCGTCACCCCCGCAGATATCTTTGCAATGGCCCGCAGCGGCCGCAAATTTCCCTATAAGACGACGCGCCATGTCTTTCACCAGGATCTGCCCGGTTGCGACGTGCCGCTGGACAGCCTGCGCTGCGCAGTTCCGGCAGGCCATGCGCCGTCACAAATCGCGAGCGTAATGCCATGACCTTGCACTGCCAAAAGCCGGGCGCGGGCCTGTCCCCGATACTGCGGCCGGAGATATCGGAGCTGCTGACCAGCGGCAGCGGGCGCCTTGCGGACTGGGTTGCGCAGTATGGCTCGCCGCTCAATCTGATCTGGCCCGATGAGCTGCCAGGGAATATCGCAAAGCTGAGGGCTGTCCTGGACGAAAGCGGCGTCCAGCACATGATCTATTACGGGGCGAAAGTGAACAAATCGCCTGGTCTCATGAATGCGGCCCTGCGGGCCGGGGCAGGCATTGACGTCTCGAGCCTGTATGAATTGCGCGACGCCAGGCGGCTTGGCGCCGAAGGCACCCGGCTGGTGGCGACCGGCCCGGCCAAGACGGAAGCGTTCCATCACGAGCTCATCGGCTGCAACGCCCTAATCTCCGTGGATTCTCCGGAAGAGCTGGAGGATCTTGTGCGGTGCCTGCCGGCGCATGGCGCGGGACAGCGGGTGTTGTTGCGCCTGTGTCCGGAAGGGCAGTCCGCGAGCCGCTTTGGCATGCCGGCGGATGCCATCCGTGACTGTCTGGCGCGCATTGTCGGCGACAGCAGGATTGATCTTGAAGGCCTGCATTTCCATGTCAGCGGCTATCGCTGGGAGACCCGCGCAGCGGCCCTGATGGAGGCCGCGGGCCTGATCGCCGAGGCCCGGGCAATGGGCTTTGCGGCGCGCATGATCGACATTGGCGGCGGCCTGCCGGTCCAGTATGTAGACCCCCTGGCTTATGAGGCGCATCTGGCGGCACAGGTCCCGGAGGATTACCGCACCGGGAAGGTTCCGGAGTCCTGCTACCCCTACGGCGGCACGCTGTCGGCGGCTGACTGGCTGCGCCGGCTTTTGCAGGCACCGGCCGGCGGCGGCCGCAGCATTGCCCAGTATCTGGCGGATGAGGATCTGGTTCTGGCGATGGAGCCCGGCCGCGCGCTGACGGATCAGGCGGCGGTTTCCGTCTTCCGGGTGTCCCGGGTGAAGGCCCTGGGCGCTGGCGCGTATGTCATCTTTGCCGAAGGCAGCAGTTTCAGCGCGTGCGAAACCTGGTTTGCCTCTGAATATCTGGTCGATCCGATCCTGATCCCGGCGCAAGCGCCGCCAGCCGCAGCAGAGCCCGTCCGGGGCTATCTGGCGGGTCACAGCTGCCTGGACGAGGACGTCCTGAGCAACCGCTGGCTCAGCTTCTCCGTGACCCCGCAAGCCGGAGATCTTCTGGTTTACGCCAACACCGGCGGCTACCAGATGGATCTCCTTGAAAACGAATTCCACCGCCACCCGATGCCGAACCGCCTGTGCGTGGTTCCGGACGCGAATGGGCAGCCGGCACTCATCCCTGACACACTTGGAGAGGCATAAATGCTCTATACGTCCACAACCCAGCTGATCGGCCAGACGCCGGTCATGTCGATTGCCGTCCCGAACCGCGACGCCGTGCTGGTGCTGAAGATCGAGAAGAACAACCCCGGCGGATCCATGAAGGACCGCATGGCGCGCAGCATGGTGCTGGCCGCGCTCGAGGACGGGCGGCTGGCGCCCGGCGGGACGATCGTCGAATCCTCGTCGGGCAATACCGGCATCGGGCTGGCGCTAGCGGCGCTTGAGTTCGGCCTGCGCTTCATCGCGGTGGTCGATCATCATGCGGCGCCGGACAAGATCCGCACGATGCGGGCGCTGGGGGCGGACATCCGCTATGTCGAAGGCGATTTCCGCGAGGATGAAGTGGCCGTGGTCGAGCGCCAGCGCATGGCCGCACAGCTGGGCGCGCAGCTGCCCGGAGCGCTGTTCATGAACCAGTCCGACAACCCCGCAAACCCGGACGGCTATGCCGGATTTGTCGATGAGCTTCTGGGGCAGCTTCCGGAGGGCATCGACGCCTTTGTCGGATGCGTGGGGACGGGCGGGTCGATGACCGGGATTGCCCAGCGGCTGAAACGGATTAACCCTGCCGTGCGCACGATCGCGGTGGAGCCGGCGGGGTCGATCGTTTTCGGGCAGCCCGGGCATCCCTATTACCAGTCCGGAACCGGGACGCCGCAGGGCGATGAGGTCGGCAAGGTGCTCGACTACGGGTGCATCGACGAGGGCGTGCAGGTGACCGACAGCCAGGCCTTTGAGACGGCGCGCTATATCGCCCGCCGCAAGGGGCTGATGGTTGGTGGCTCCACCGGCGGCACCATCTACAAGGCGCTGGAGTTCATTGCCTCGGGCAAGCTGACCGGGGCGGTTGTGACGCCGGTTGCCGACGGCGGCGAAAAATACTTGGGCTCGGTCTTCGACGACGGCTGGATGGCGGAGCGCGGCTTGCTGGATCCGGCGGTGGCGGCGCGGCTAGACGCCTGGCTGACGGCAGAGGCGCGCGCGGCATGAAGGTCACGATTTGCGGCGGCGGCCAAACCGGCCATCTCTACGCCGTGCTGTTCAAGCAGCGGCCGGGCATCACCGTTTCCGTCCTGACCGGTAGTCCCGAACTGGCCCGAGGATGGGCCCAGGGCAGCGGCGACTGGCAGGCAACGGCGGCGGATGGCCAGACCGTGGGCGCGCGGCCCGACTATGCCGGCACCGATCCGGGCGAGGCGCTGCGGGACACGGATATGGTGATCGTGACGCAGCCTGCCCAGGCGCGGCCGGCGCTGATGCGCCGGATCCGCGCGCATCTTCCGGCGGACAGACCCGTCTATCTGGGGGCGATCCCGGGGTCCTGCGGCTTTGACTGGCTTGCGGAAAACGCCGTTGACGGGCATGGCAATGTAGTGATTTGGGGCATGAAGGACGTTCCCCATACGGCCTTCGGGCTGGTTCCGGGCCGGATGGTGCGTATGGGCGGCAGCAAATCGCAACTTTTCGCGGCCCTGCACCGGCGCGAAAGCGCTGCCGCCCGTGCGGCTCTTTCCGGGATGCTTGCCCGGCTTTTCGATGCGCCGGTCACGATGCTGAATGACTTTCTGGAAATCACCCTGACACCGGGGAACGCGCTGATGCACCCCGCCGTGCTGTACGGGCTGATCGGTCCTGACGCGCCGTGGCAGGACAAGCCTTTCGATGAACCGGTCTGCTGGTGGAGCGACTGTCCGCGCGCCAGTGCCGAATTGCTGGAGGTCTGCGACGCGGAAAACCAGGCCATCCGCGATGCGGCAACGGCGCGGCTTGGAACCGATCTCAGCTCGGTCAAGCCGCTGCGGCAGGAGCTGATCGAGGCTTATGGCGGCCAGATCGAAGACGGCCGGACGATGTATTCGCTGCTGCGCACCAACCGGGCCTATGCGGGCATCGAGGCCCCGCTTGTGCCCAATCCGGACGGGGCGGGGCTGGTGATCGACCGCGAAAGCCGCGCCTTTCACGAAGACATCGCCTTTGGCCAGGCCCTGCTTGTGACGATGGCGGCACGTTTGAACGTGGGCATTCCCGCCATCACGAAAATCTATCAATGGGCCTGCCGGTATCACGGTGGTCTGGCGGATGTGATGCCGGACTACGTGCCTGCCGCCTGGCCGGAGGCTGCCTGATGCAAGAGACAATGATGACCAAGGCGGATGCCGATCCCAAGGCATGCGATGCGCGGCTGAGGGCGGATGCATCGCGCAATGCGTTTGGCCGGCTGGTCCGCTGCCTGTTTGCCGAACGTCTGCTTGACCCCGGTGCATTGCTGTGGGCACGCGATGGCCGGCAGGCGTGGTTCCCTGTCTGGGAGACGCGCCGGGTCCTGCATTTTACCGATCTGCGCCGTGCTCCGGCGGGAACGCTGCAAAACCGCGGACATATCGAGGTGCTGGACGACACCGGCACCTGTCATCGGATTGACGATGCCGCGTCCCTGATCGCGGAAGTTGCGCCTGCGCTGGCGATTACGCCTGCGCAGGACGGCCTGGAGCATCTGTTGCGCGACCTCAGCGACAGCATGCGCAATGATGTCTTGGCACGCTGTCACCGGGAAAGCTGGAGCGCCGATCTGCGCCGGGACATTGCCGCCGCAGGCGCCTCCGGGTTCATCGCCTATCTTGAACGCAGCCTGCCGCCGCATCTGGCGGCCATGGCGCTTGATCAGTGGGGCGCCCTCGAAGGCCATCCTTTTTATCCGACATGGAAGGCTAAGCCCGGCCTGTCGCCCGAAGATGTGCGGGCCTTGTCGCCCGAGTTTGGCGCCCGGGTTCGCTTGCGCATTTCGGCGCTCCGGAGGGATTGGGCCTATGTGGAAACGATGCCGCAGGCCGGCAGCTATCCGGACTGGTTCTCAAAAAACTTTCCGGGCCTCTGGCGCGACTGGACCGAAGGTCTGAAGGCGCGGGGGAAATCGCCGGACGACTGGCTGCCGCTTCCGGTCCACCGGTGGCATCTGGACAATTTCCTGTGCCGGGAATTCGAGGCCGAGATCGCCTCCGGCGTTTTCGATCCGGACGGCCCCGAGATCATGACGCTGCCGTCGATGTCGTTCCGGACAATGCTGCCGGACACGCAGGAGCCCAGACCTTTCATCAAACTGCCGGTGGCGGTCTGGCTGACCAGTGAGCAACGCACCCTGCAGGCCAAGTCGATCCATATGGGCCCCCGCCTCAGCGCGCTGATTTCGGACATTGTCGCCA
Source organism: Leisingera sp. ANG59 (assembly GCF_013317235.1). Classification (GTDB taxonomy): domain Bacteria; phylum Pseudomonadota; class Alphaproteobacteria; order Rhodobacterales; family Rhodobacteraceae; genus Leisingera. Next base: position 21,165 of record NZ_WLCM01000043.1, read on the forward strand.
AGGAGGAGGAGCTTCGTGGCAGGCTGGAGATCTTCACCGAAGAAGTCGGCATGATCCTGCGCCATCCCGAGACGGGCGACGAGCATCCGGGGCGGTTCCTTTCGGTGGTGTACCGCAATACGGACTCTTTGGCGCGCGAGGACGGGCTTGTGCCGGTTGCCGTCGCCGCGCTGCTGACGGCTGGCCCGGCTGACGGCCGGCCTCTGATCTGCGAACTGATCGCCAGAAATGGTGACGAGAGCGAAGCGGCCGTAAGGGCGTTTTTCCGTGCCTACGCTCGCACCGTCATCCGGCCAACGCTCACGATGTATCTGCTCTACGGGATCGCCTTTGAGGCGCATCAGCAAAACAGCACGGTGCTGTTCGGCCCCGCGGGGCAGCCGCAAAAGCTGCTGATCAAGGATTTCGGGGACGGCCGCAGTTTCGCGCCGCTGCTGGAGGAGCGCGGTTACCACCTGAAACCGTTCAGCCAGAAGGGGATCTTGCCCACTTCATTCGACAAGGATATCAGCCTCGTGCGCTCTTTCGTCATCGACGCCTGCTTTGTCTGCCATCTGCATGAGATGGCCCTGTGCCTGAGCGAACAGTATGAAATCCGGGGCAGCGGTTTGTGGCGCATCCTGCGGGAAGAGACCACAGCGGCGTTTGACGCGCTGCGGCCGCGGGTGTCGTCCGGCATGTTCTGGCAGCAGGAACGCGCCGCGTTTCTGGAAAGCCCCTGGCCGACACGCTCGGTGCTGCGGATGCATTTGGAGCGCTATCGCGACTACCGGGTCGAGCATGACCTGCCCAACCCTCTGGCGGAGGCGGAATGACGGACGTCTCCGCCGGGTTCCGGAGCTTCGGGTCTGTTTTTGCGCTCCTGTTCGGGCTGCAGTTCGTTTCCATGGGCGCGATGGAGATGAGCGGCCCGTTCTGGCCGATCCATATCGAGGCCTTGGGCCCTTCCGGCAGTGTTTTCGGCCTCGCCGGAATTGGTGTCTATATGTGCCCGATGCTTGGAATATCTCTCACCAGCGCCTTCTGGGGGCGGATGGGAGACCGCTACGGCAACCGGCTGATGATGGTGCGCGCACTTGCGGGGCTGGCGGTGACGCAGTTGCTCATTGCCTTTGCGTCCGATGTCTGGACACTCCTGGCGCTGCGCTTTCTCCAGGGGGCGTTCGCAGGCTATATCGCGCCGGCCCAGGCCTATGGCGTGCAAGTCACCGAGGGGCGCAACCGCGCCAGCCTGTTCGCGTGGCTGCAGGTGGCGACCAATGTCGGGTCGCTGGCGGGGGCGATTCTGGGCGGTCTGATCCTGGACGCGCTGCCCTTCGCGGCCATCAACCTGACGGCGGGCATGATCTGCGCCCTGTGCGCCGCCATCGCCTGGGCAAGCCTGCCGGTGCCGCCAGCCGGAGCCGCCGCTGCCAGGCCGGCGCCGGCGCAGGCATCCATCGCCGCGCCGCCGGTTGTGGCGCCGGTCGCGGGGCTTTTGATGCTGATGGGGGTGCTGCTGGCCAGCCGCATGGTGCTGCAGGTTCCGTTTGCCCTTTACATGACACAGGTTTTCGGTGCGCAGCATTGGATGACCGGCCTGAGCTACGGCCTGCTTGCACTGGGCTTTGTCGTGGCCGCGCCTTTCTGGGCGCAGCTGTTCGAGGGGCGGTCGCCCGCCTTTGTTCTGGGGGGGAATGTGCTGATTTCAGGCGGCTGTCTTGCCGTCACCCATCTGGCCGGGATCACGGAGTCGGTGGCCGTTTTCGCAGCGTTCTATTTTGTCTGGGGCGTGTTGCTTGGCGGAACCACGCCGGTTCTTCTGTCCCTCATTTCAACAGCTGCGCAGAGTGACCGGCAGGGCTCGGTTCTGGGCATTGCGCAAACCTGTCAGCAGAGCGCTTCGATTGCCGGTATCGCCGCCGGGGTTACCGTGACCCGGTTCATGGGCCTGGATGCCGCGTTCCCGCTGGTCTCAGCCCTCTACGCGCTGTCGTGCCTTCTGGCGCTTGGCCTGTGGCTCAGGCTGCGCCGTTTCTCCCAGGAAGGAAATTTATTGTGAAAGCGTGCAGATCCATTGTTCACGCCCTGCTGATGGCTTTGGCCTTGATCGTGACCGGCCCGCCGGGCGCCTTGGCCGGCGGAAACCCCGCGGCACAGGAGCAAAGGCCGATGACCGTCACCGATATCTTCGGGCGCGAGGTGACCCTGAACGCACCGGTCAGGCGCATTCTTCTGGGCGAGGGGCGGCAGCTCTACCTGATCGCCTCGCTGGTTCCCGAGGATCCAGCGGGTCATTTGGCCGGGTGGCGCAACGATCTGATCGAGGCCGACCCGGCCACCTATGCGCGCTATCTGGAGGCGTTTCCCGGCCTCGCTGCGCTGCCCGCCTTCAAAGGCCAGGAAGACAGCCTGATCGACATCGAATCCGCCATCATCCAGAAGCCGGACGTGGTTCTGCTCAACCTCGAAGCCAAGCGCGCCAATGAGGACGCCCGGTATGTTGAGAAGCTAGCGGCGCTGGACATTCCGGTTCTTTACATCGACTTCCGCCACCATCCGCTGAAAAACACCGAGCCGACCATCCGTCTTCTGGGCCGGATTCTGGGGCGCGAGGCCCGCGCGGAAGAGATCATCGCCTTCCGCAACCAGGCCATAGCGCGGGTCACCGGCGTGCTGGCCGAACACAACCCGGAGCGGCCCAGCGTTTTTATCGAGCGGATCGGCGGCTATTCTGAAGATTGCTGCCTGTCTTTCGGGGCCGAGAATTTCGGAAAGTTTGCCGAACTGGCCGGGGGGCGCAATATCGGCAGCGAAATCATTCCCGCCACCTTCGGCCAGCTCAACCCGGAACAGGTGATCGTTGCCGACCCGGAGCATGTGGTCGTGACCAGCGCCGACTGGGAGGCCTATGTCCCCGGCGGCCGCTGGATTCCGCTGGGACCGGGCGCCGATGCGGCGGAGACGCGCAGGAAGCTTGAGTGGTTCACCAGCCGGGACGCATACACCGGCATTGCCGCGCAGGAGACCGGGAATTTCCACGGCATCTGGCACCAGTTCTACAACAGCCCGTATGAGTTTGCGGCGATTCAGATCATGGCGAAATGGTTCCACCCGGAGCTGTTTGCCGATCTCGACCCGGACGCGACCTTTGCGGAGTTTCATCGCCGGTTCCTGCCCATCAGCTACCGGCCCGGCTACAGCACCAGCCTTTCCGGTGGCCCGTCATGACGACTATGCAAACCGAAACCGCAGCCCTTGGCGGCACCGGCACCTACAGGGCGCTCAGCCTCAGGCGGCAGCTCATTCTCCTTCTGCTGACAGTTGGCCTGGGGGTTGCCGTGCTCGGCGATCTCGCGACGGGACCCGCCCGCTATGGGCTGGGTGAGGTGCTCGCCACGGTCATTGCGCCGGCCGAGGCAGACAGGCAGATGCAGGTCATCGTCTGGTCGATCCGCATGCCGTCCGCGCTGATGGCGGTGGTGGTCGGGATGGCGCTGGCAATTGGCGGCGCGCAGATGCAGACCATTCTGAACAACCCGCTGGCCAGCCCGTTCACGCTGGGCATTTCCGCCGGTGCGAGCTTTGGCGCGGCCCTGGCGCTTGCCTTCGGCGTCGCCTTGGTGCCAATGGCGGGCGACTATATTGTCGCGGCCAATGCCTTTGTCATGGCGATGGCGACGGCCTTCATCATCCATCTGGCAAGCGTGCGGCGCGGCGCCTCAATTCAGACCATCGTGCTGCTGGGGATAGCGCTGGTGTTCAGCTTCAATACCGCGCTCGCCATCATCCAGTATTTTGCCGCCGAGCAGGCGGTTGCCGCTGTTGTATTCTGGACCATGGGAAGCCTGACCAAGGCGACCTGGCCGAAACTGGCCATCACCGTGCTGGCAGTGGCGCTGACCCTGCCGGTCTTCCTGCGTCGGCGCTGGCAGCTGACGGCATTGCGGCTGGGCGAAACCCGCGCGGCGAGCTTCGGCATTCCGGTGCGCCGCCTGCGGCTCGAGACCCTCGTTCTGGTTTCGCTTCTTTCAGCCATCCCGGTGGCATTTGTCGGGACGGTCGGTTTCATCGGTCTGGTCGGGCCGCATATCGCCCGCATGATGGTCGGCGAGGACCAGCGCTTTCTGCTGCCAGCCAGCGCCCTGACCGGCGCGCTGATCATGTCCCTCAGCTCAATTTTGGCCAAGATCGCCGTGCCGGGCGCGGTGTTGCCCATCGGGATCGTCACCGCGGCGATTGGCCTGCCCGTCTTTCTTTATCTGATTTTGAAAAGTGGAAAAGAGATATGGTAGCGCTCAGCACCCATCGCCTCGGGGCGCGGTTCGGATCGCGGCAGGTGCTGCGGGAGGTCTCCCTGCCGCTCTGCCGGGGGGGCGAAGTCGTAGCGGTGATCGGCCCCAATGCGGCAGGCAAATCCACCCTGTTCCGGCGGATCGCCGGGATCCTGCCGGGGTGCGGCGAGTGCCGCCTGGAAGGCGTGCGCGACGCCGAACGCGCCATTGCCTACATGCCGCAGGATCAGACAGGCACGGCGGTTCTCACCGTTTTCGAATCTGTCCTGCTTGCCCGCAAGCAGGTCAGCGGCTGGCGGCTGGCGGCAGATGACCTGACGGCGGTGGAGCGGGCCCTTGAGGCGCTCGGTATCGGTAGTCTTGCCGATGAGCTGCTTTCCGAACTGAGCGGCGGTCAGCGCCAGCTTGCCGGCCTGGCGCAATGCCTGGTGCGGGAACCGCAGATACTGCTTTTGGATGAGCCAACCAGCGCGCTCGACATGCACCGCCAGCTGGAGGCCATGTGCCGCGTGCGCAGCCTGGCGCAGGACACCGGCATGCTGGTGCTGATCGCGCTGCACGATCTCAACCTGGCGCTGAAATTCGCCGACAAGGTCGCGATCCTTGCCGGAGGCACATTGCACGATTTCGGCACCGCGGCTGAGGTGGTGACGGCGGACAACCTCGCGGCCGCTTTCCGGATCAGGGCACGGGTCGAAGCCTGCTCTCAAGGGAAGCCATGCCTGATCGTCGACGACGCGATCTGACATTTGGCAAATGGGACCAAAAAGCGCGGGGCCATGAACGGGAGCAGCACCTTTGATTGAGGCCATGATCACATCGTGGCCAAAATCGACCATGGCCCAATATGAGGCGGCGGTGTCGATTTCGGCGGAGATCGCCCGTTTTGGCGTACTCGTCGAATGGGTGATTTATGTGGGCAGAAGTCGAAAATGGCGAAAGGGCCAATGCCGCGCACCTTGCCGAGGGTATCGTCAGCCTAAGCTGACGCGGACTGTCCGTTCGGCAGCACCGGCCAGGCAGGCGTTCCATGCTTTGGCCCAATTCCGTGCCCGTTCACTTTCATAACCGGTGAAGCTGCAGAAGCTGTCCGCACAGCGATAGCAGTATTCCCGCAGGCATTATCGAAACCGTATAGACTGTCGGACAATTTCTAGATCTGGCGTTTCCTGTGCATAATCTTATGGAAACCTTATTGACTGTACCCGAAAATTTCGCTCCCAACCAGTCAGCCTCTGAGCAGCACCCGCCTCGCCATGCCCGAGGCGGTTCTGGCATGTTTGCGGACGATCCGGCCAATGTCCCGCAGAGGCTGCAGATAAAGGACCTGCAGGCTGGCCGCCGAACTGCGTTCAGAGGCATCCAGCCCGAATTGCAGTTCCTCTTCCCCATGCGACAGATGCAGCGAATTGAACATCCAGTCCCACACCGCCAGCGCCGCGCCGAAGTTCTTGTCGAAATGCCGCTCCGCCACCGAATGGTGCAGCTGGTGCTGGGCGGGCGAAATCAGGATGTGCTCTAGCCAGGGCCAATAGCTGATGCGGATATGCGAATGGCGCAGGTTTGAACCAGTAACATGGAAAAGGAACACCAGCACATTGACACCGACCACGGTGTAGAGGCTGACTGCATCCCCGAACAGGTAGTAGAAGACCGGGATAACGCTGCCCTGCACCACGACCCCGCGCAGCGTGTGCAGCACTCCCTCCAGCGGATGCACACGGTAGACTGTTACAGGGGTCAGCGTGGTGGCTGAATGATGCACCTTGTGAATGGCCCACAGCAACGGAAACCGGTGCATCCAGCGATGCGCCAAGTATTTGGAGAAGTCGTCCGCCAGAAACAGCGTTACAGTAAACAGTGTTACAACCGTTCCCTGACCTGTTCCGCTGAAATAGGACGGCGCCAGGAAATCCAGGCCGTGCAGAAAGAAATAGATACTGGTTGCTATTGCCACCTGTGACAGAAGCAACGGCGAGATCAGGAATGTGAACAGCCGGTTGATCACAAAGATTTTGCAGTCTGCCATCGAGGATTTGGACAACAGAACCTTGGCATCAAACACGCGGATTAAGGCCGCCTGCAGCGGGTTCTTGCGGATGAAGACAAGCCAAGCCAGCGCAATCAGGACCGACAGGGCCAGATAGCCGAAGAACACTCGTTTCTTCGGGTTGGCAAAATCCGCAAACACGGAGGTGATCTGTTCCAGGATATCCACTGCGATGCTTCAAGCGGGCAGCACCTGCCAGTGCTGCCCGCTTCGGTATCAGTCGGTCTCGGCGCCGCCGTCGCCGCTCAGGCTGTCGACCAGCCCGGCCAGCTCGGCAGTTGCATCATTGGCGCGCGCTTCGATGCCAAAGCTCTCCGCCAGCAGTTCCTGCACCCTCAGCATGTGCAGCTGGTAGCTGTTCCAGGACATCTTGCGGTTCTTCTCAAAGTTGCCGTCAGCATCCAGGCCGCTGACAAAGGTGCCGTCCAGCGTCACCGGGCCGTATCCAATCAGCCTGTTCAGATGCACTGCGGTCTTACCCAGGTTGTTCTTGCCGCTTTGCAGCGCCATGGCAAAGCCTTTCAGTTCGCCCCAGTGCTTGACATACTTGCGGAAGGCCTCGGCGCGGGCCGCGTCATCAGAGGCCTCTGTGATGCCAGCGATATCCTTGTAAACCGAACCGGCATATTTGAATGCGGCCTCGGCCAGAACCATTTCCCAATTGTCGGCGATGACCTTGGCGTAGCCCTGCAGCTGCGCGCGCTGCTCGCCGGTGAGGTTCTTGCCTTCTGCCGAGGCAATCAGCTCCCGGCCGTCGATGAAGGCCTGCATGATGGTCGGCAAATAGGCGGTCTTGCCGGACTTGTCGGCGGCCGCCGCGTAATAGGCCGGACCGAAGACATACTCGCTCTTCAGGTCGATCACACCGTCGCCATTAGCATCCGCAGTGCCCAGATCCTTCATCTTGGCAATATTGTAGTTATCCTCCGCGCTCAGCGTCAGGCTGTGCGCCGCAGCGCCAAAGTAGCCAAAGGCCTCATCCCAGACATGCTCCTTGCCGGAGTAATAGGCGCCATCCTTGTAAGGCTCGCCGTTGGGCTTAACACCCGCGTCCAGTTTTCCGTCCAAATAGTTGTCGACCGCCTGGTTGTAGGGCATTGCACCCATGGTGAACTTGGAGATCAGCTGCGCATAGTCATAGCCGTTCACCGGATCATAACCGCCTTCGGTTCTGGCCGCCTGGGAGATCATGTGCAGCACAACTTCCTTGCCGGTCATGCCGCCAGGCCAGGCAGGCATCGCGCCATCGTAAAACTTGCCTGCGATATTCTTGCCCGCGGAAATCTCTTTCAGGGTGGTTTGCTTGACCGGGAAGCCATCCTTGGACACCGGTGCGATAATCGGCAGATCCTGGTCCGAGCCGTTGAAGTAGCTCAGCATCTGCGCTTCCAGTTCCGCCGCATTACCGCCGCCGTCGCCCTTGCCTGCCAGTTTCTTCAGGCTGTCATGCAGCACGTGGCGCGCCACCTGGCCCGAGTAGGACACTGAGCTGGTTTTATCCCCATCGTACCCTTTCACGGTAACCGGGAACGGGCCATAGGTATCCGCTGCATAGGCGGAGCCCGCAAACAGCGCTGTGACCACAAGACAAGTTGTCAGCTTGAGTGAGTTCTTGATCATTTCACCTTCCTCTGCCGGGTCTTGAGTGTTTTACTCAAGTTTAATTCTTGAGAGAAAAGGTCATATTTCTTACCAGCCTGTCAAGCCACAAGGCTTTGACGGGTCGCTTATTGCAACCATGTCGTGAAAGGATTGGGCGATTGTGGCCTCTTAAGCTGCAGCGCCTCAAGATGAAAACGCTGATCTAAAGATTTGCCACGTAGTCCAGCCCTTCAGCCGTAATCGAAATTCTTGATGGAATCGGAAAGGCACCAAACCTGTTTGACTGTTCAGCAAACTCAACAAGGCCTTGATCGCGCATCTGGATCAGACTTGCCTTCAGCCAGCGGTCAATGCCTGCACCAAATGAGGCTGGCATTTCCATCGCCTCCGGATAGCAGCGCGCAAGTGCCTTCAGTAAGTTCAGTTCGAAATCCGGGTCGGAAATCCCATCCATCTTTCCTGCCCTAAAATTCTCAAAGGCACCCGGCAGCCTGTCCCTTGTCCTTCTGCTGCCTTGCCTGCTGCGGCGGCCAGTCCGGCCGCCGCCAGGATTGCCTTAGTCCGCTTCTTCCATTTTGGTTGCATTGAGCTGCGCATAACGCTCTTCGCCAATGCTCTTCATCAGATCCAGCTGGGTTTCCAGGAAGTCGATATGACCTTCCTCATCAGCCATCAGCTGTTCGAACAGGCCCATTGATACGTAGTCGCCTGCAGCCTTGCAGACGTCTCGAGCCTCCTTGTAAAGCGCCCGTGCGTCCACTTCGGCGGCCAGATCGCATTCCAGCGTTTCCTTCGGCGTCTGCCCGGTCCGGATCGGATCCAGCTTCTGCAGGTTAGGATGCCCCTCTAGAACGAGGATCCGCTCAATCAGCTTGTCCGCATGCTCCATTTCTTCGATGGATTCCTCGCGGCTTTTCTTAGCCATGCTTCCGAAGCCCCAGTCTTCCTGCATGCGGTAGTGCAGCCAGTACTGGCTTACCGCCGTCAGTTCATGCTTGAGAGCCTTGTTCAGATACTCGAGAACCTTTTTGTCGCCTTTCATGGAACGTCTCCTCCGCTGCCTGGGTATGCATCTTCAGTTGCTGAGAGCACTTAAGGTGTTCAATGTAGCACGAGACGGTCAAAAGTCCGAAATGTCCGCCGCTGCGTGAATTCGTGGTTTCAGATCTGCCGCATGCTGTTGGAATGGCCGCATTTCCTTCTGCCATGCGGCGGGAGAAATTCGGCGGTGCAACGCACCGGCACGCTGCGTGCGTACGCAGCAAAATTTCAGCACTTCCGGAGTGGGCTCTCCTGAAACCTTCGCCGCCGACCGCTTGAACGGCGGCACCAGTTTTGCAAACGACCGCGCATCGAACGAGACGGTTGTGGTTCAAGGGTTTCGCCCGCTTTGCCGATGGCAGGTGGACACCTCCGATAACCCCGGATTTGGTGGCCTTTGAGCGTGAGTTGGGCTTATGGCAGCCGCGAACGGGGGCCTGCTGGCGCAAGCCAGTGGCTTCAGGTCGCCCTTGGCGTCAGGCCGGCGCCGTTCGGCTGAGAAGCCAACGCAGCCGGCCGATGTTGTAGACCATGTTGGCCAGCGTGATCGTCGCCCTGGCCCGGGCCAGCCCTATTGTTCGGATGGTCAGACCCATGCGA
>NZ_WLCM01000044.1 GCF_013317235.1 Leisingera sp. ANG59
GTGTACGGGGGGTGCACAGGGTGTACGGGGGGTGCACAGGGGGTGCCGGGGCAATCCGGCACATCCTGCATCAGCTGAACTTATGCGTGAAGAAAGGGTTAACTCAGTACCACGCATCCGGGATCTCCTCCTTGCGGCGGGCGACATAGGCGGCCAGTTCCTCTTTCACCGCCTCATCCATCGGCGGCGCCACATACTCGTTCAGCATCTGGTTCCAGCGCTCATAGGCGCGCTGGCGCATGTCCTTGGAACCGCCTTCCTCCCAGCTTTCGACGTTTTCGCTGTCGCTGAGTTTCGGCTCATAAAACGCAGTCTGGTAGTTGCGCATGGTGTGCCCGGAGCCCAGGAAATGCCCGCCCGGCGCCACTTCGGCGTAAGCATCGCGCGCCATCGCTTCGTCGCTGGTGTCCAGCCCCTGGCTCAGCACCTTCTGGTAGGACCCCAGCCGGTCCGCATCCATGATCAGCTTCTCGAACCCGGTGCACAGGCCGCCTTCCAGCCAGCCCGCCGAATGCAGCACATAATTGGCCCCGGCCAGCATGGTCGAATGCATCGAATCCGCGCTCTCATAGGCCGCCTGCGCATCCTCGATCTTGGACGCCGTCAGCGAGCCGCCGCAGCGCAACGGCAGCCCGGCGCGGCGCGCCAGCTGGCCGATGGCATAGTTCGAGATCACCGGCTCCGGCATCCCGAATGTCGGCGCGCCTGATTTCAGCGACATCGACGACAGAAAGTTGCCCAGCACAAATGGCGCGCCTGGCCGGACGATCTGGCTGAAGGCGCAGACCATCATCGCCTCCGCCATCGCCTGCGCCACCGACGCGGCGGTGGAGACCGGGCCCATCGCGCCCGTAAGGATAAACGGCACAACAATAATTCCCTGCCCGCGGGCGCAATAGGTGCGCACCGCCTCGGTCACCACTTTGTCGACCAGCAGCGGCGAATTGGTGTTCACGTTGCCCATGATCACGCAGTTGTTGTCCATGACATCCTTGCCAAAGACGATCTCGGCCATATCGACGCTGTCCTGCGCCCGGGACATTTCGGTGATGGCGCCCAGATGCGGTTTGTCGCTCAGCGTCATATGGGCAAACAGCATGTCGAAATGGCGTTTGGAGACCGGCACGTCGCAGGGTTCGCAGATCACAAACCCGCCGTGATGCAGGTTCGGATGCATGTAGGTGAGCTTCACCAGCTTCTCGAAGCTTTCCATATCGCCATAGCGCCGCCCGCCCTCCAGGTCGCGCACAAACGGCGCGCCGTAGATCGGGGCAAAAACCTGATTGGTGCCGCCGATGGTAACCGACCGTGCCGGGTTGCGGGCCAGCTGAGTGAACTCCCGCGGCGCCTTGGCGCAGAGCGACCGGATCCACTGGGCATCGGCCCGCACGGTGTCGCCGGTAATCTTCGCGCCCGCTTCCTTCCAGATCCGCAAGGCTTCGGGGTCGTCGCGGAAGGCGATGCCGACATCCTCGAAAATCCAGTCAACCTGGGCTTCCAGCCGGACCAGCTTTTCCTCGTCCAGCACGTCAAAGAACGGCAGCGTCCGCTGGATCCAGGGCGAGGCCGGAGCCCCGGCGGGGGCAGTGTTTCTGTCGCGGGATGCGCGGGCGCGTCGGGCCATGGGGCTCTCCATCTTCAGGCGTTGCGGCACAATAGGACCCGGCGCGGATGTTGTGACGGTTGAAAATTCTGATGATTTGGATAACACGCAGTTATGCAAGAACTCTGGAAACTCCTCACCAGCCCCCGCCACCTGATCGTCTTCGAGGCCGCCGCCAGGCATGGCTCGTTCACGCGGGCGTCGGAAGAATTGAACGTGCAGCAGCCTGCCGTCAGTGCGGCGATCAAGCAGATGGAAGCGTCTTTGGGCGTTATTTTATTCCGCCGCGGCCACCGCAAGGTGGAGCTGACGGGGGCGGGCATGCGGCTTTATACCGATGTCTCCAAGGCGCTGGAGGACATCCTGTCATCTGCCAAGGCCGTGCGGCAGTTCGGGCGCAATGACCATGTGACGCTCAACTGCTCCTCCGCTTTTGCATACTACTGGGTGATGCCAAGACTGGCCCAGCTGCATGAGGCGCACCCCGATATCGACCTGCGCCTGCAAAGCTCCGACAGGGAGCCGGATATCAATACCGAAGGCATCTCGCTGGCGGTGCGGCGCGGTGACGGCACTTGGCCGGACTGCCATTCCGCCCTGATCGCACCGGAGGTGATCTTTCCGGTGGCCAGCCCGAGGGTGATGGCCTCCGCCGTTAATCTGGCGACGGTGCCGAACCTGCTGCATGAGCGGCTGATCCATCTGGAGGAACCGATCCGCGAACGCCCCAGGTGGCAGCAATGGTTTGAGCATTTCGGCGTCACCGGCCGCCCGCCCGCCGCCGGGATGCGCCTTAACGACTATGCGCTGGTGCTGCAGGCGGCGATTGCGGGCGAAGGCTTTGCCTTCGGCTGGCAGCATGTGACCGAGCCGCTGATCAAACAGGGGCTGCTGGCCGCCCGCAAGGAGTGGTCCTGGACCACCGGCGCAGGGTTCTACCTGGTGTGGTCCAAGACCCAGGACCTGGCGCCCAATGCAGAACTGGTGCGGCAGTGGCTGTTGGAGATGGCCAGGCCCGGAACCGCGTGACTCACGCGGCGCCGAAGGTGTCCATGGCGCGCTGCATCGACCTGCGATGCGTCAGGTACAGCCGCCGCACAAAGGCGAGGATGAACAGCGCGGTCAGGATCAGCACGATGGTCGGCGCCGGCGCGCTGTCGAGGAAGAAGCTGGCATAGGTGCCCGCCAGCATCGAGAACATGCAGACCAGCACGGCAACCCACAGCATGGTGCTGAACTTGCGCACCACCAGGAACGCGATGGCGCCGGGGGCGATCAGCAGCCCGATCGCCAGGATCAGACCCGCCGCCTTGAGCGTTGCCACGATGGTCAGCGACAGCGCCGCCAGCAGCCCGTAGTGCAGCACCGTGACCGGCAGGCCGGAGGCCTGCGCCTGCGCCGGGTCGAAGCTGTGCAGCAGCAGGTCCTTCCACTTCAGCACCAGCGCCGCTCCGACCACCAGCGAGATGATGCCTGCGGTCCACAGCTCATCCGGCTCCACCCCCAGCATGTTGCCGAACAGGATGTGATCCAGATGCGCGTTGGTCTCCAGACCCACATACATCACGATGCCAAGCCCGAACATGCCGGAGAACACCACCCCCATCACCGTGTCCTGCTTGACCCGGCTGTTGCCCGCCAGAAAGCCGGTCGCCACCGCACACAGCATACCGGCGGCAAAGGCGCCGATGATCAGCGGGAAGCCCAGCACATAGGCCAGCACGATCCCCGGCAGCACCGCGTGGCTGACCGCGTCGCCCATCAGCGCCCAGCCCTTCATCACCAGGAAGCACGAGAGCAGAGCCGTGGGCACCGAAACGATCATGGAGATCCAAAAGGCGTTCTGCATGAACGCGAATTGGAACGGCATCAGCAGGGTATAGAGATCCATCACGCAGCCCCTTCTTGTGCCACGGGGCAGCGTTTCAGCGCCTCGCGCGCCTTGCGCTTGGCCGCCAGCAGCCCGTGTTTCGGGGCGAAGACAAAGACCACCAGGAAGATCAGCGTTTGCAGCGTTACGATGATGCCGCCGGTGGCGCCATCCAGGAAGTAGCTGGCGTATGCCCCAAGGAAGCTGGTGGCCGCGCCGATCAGCACTGACACCATGATCAGGCGCGGGAAGCGGTCGCACAGCAGATAGGCCGTGGCGCCCGGCGTCACAACCATGGCGATCACCAGGAACGCCCCCACGGTCTGCATCGCCGCCACGACAGAGGCCGACAGCAGCACAAAGAACACCGCCTTGAGCAGCCCGGGCCTGAGCCCGATGGTGCGGGCGTGGTTTTCGTCAAAGAAGGTGACCATCAGGTCCTTCCACTTGGCCAGCAGCACCGCCAGCGAGACAAAGCCGATGATCGCCAGCTGCAGCGTATCCTCCGGCGTGATCGCCAGGATGTTGCCCATGGTGATGGTCTGCACCGAGACCGACATCGGGCTGATCGAGACGATGAACAGGCCAAGCCCGAAGAAGGAGGTGAAGATCAGGCCGATGATCACATCGACCTTGAGGCCGGAGCGTTCCGAGAGGAACAGCATTGCCCCGGCCGCCAGCCCGCCGGCGATGAAGGCGCCCAGCGCAAAGGGCAGGCCCAGGATGTAGGCGCCCGCCACCCCCGGCACCACCGAGTGCGAGAGCGCGTCGCCAATGAGCGACCAGCCCTTGAGCATCAGATAGGCCGACAGGAAGGCGCAAACGCCGCCGACCAGCGCCGAGACCCACATCGCGTTTGTCATGTAGCCGTAGGTGAACGGCTCCAGCAGGTATTCCATCACTGCTGCCCTCCGCCCTCGCCCTTGCTTTCGCTGGTCTGGGTCTTTTCGCCGTATTGGACAAAGGGGCGCTCGTCGTCTGTCAGGATGGTGACCTCGCGGGTGTCGCCATCGTCATGCAGCGCATCGCCGCCGAGGGTGAAATGGCGCAGAACGCCACCGAAGGCGTGTTCCAGGTTCTCGCGGGTAAAGGTGGTTTCGGTCGGCCCGTAGCCCAGCACCGTGCCCTTGACCAGAACCGTGCGGTCGCAAAACTCCGGCACGCTGCCGAGGTTGTGGGTGGAGACCAGCATCACCCGGCCCTCTTCGCGCAGCTCGCGCAGTAGGGCGATGATCTGCTCCTCGGTCTTCACATCGACGCCGGTGAATGGCTCGTCCAGCAGGATCACCTGCCCGTCCTGTGCGAGCGCCCGGGCCAGGAACACCCGCTTGCGCTGGCCGCCGGACAGCTCGCCGATCTGGCGGTGGCGGAAGTCCTGCATATTAACCCGGCGCAGCGCCTGATCGACGGCCTCGTGGTCAGCCGCCTTGGGGCGGCGCAAGAAACCCATGTGGCCGTAGCGGCCCATCATCACAACGTCCTCGACCAGCACCGGGAAGGCCCAATCGACTTCCTCCGACTGCGGCACATAGGCGACCAGGTTCTTGCGCAGCGCCTCCTTGACGGTCATGCCGAGGATGCGGATCTCACCCTGCGCGGCCGGGACAAACCCCATGATCGCCTTGAACAGGGTCGACTTGCCGGCACCGTTCACCCCGACCAGCGCGGTGACGGTGCCGCGGGGAATGCCAAAGCTGGCATTCCACAGCGCGGTGTGGCCGTTGCGGTAGGTGACGGTGACATTCTGTGCGGCAATCCCGCCGTCCGCTGGTGCGGCGCTGGTATTCATGATGTGGGTCTCGCTGGCATCAAGCATTGGGCTTTCCCGCAGAGTTACACACAGAAATTGTGTTTTGTGAAATGAAACGCCCCGCAACTTCCGCTACGGGGCACTTGGATATGAAACAGAGTGGTTTTAGTTGGTCACTTCGGTCAGGCCGCGGGCCACGGTCTGCGATGTGACTTTGAGCAGATCCAAGTAAGTCGGCACCGGTCCGTCCGCTTCGCTGAGGGAGTCGACATAAAGCTCACCGCCGTAGGCCACGCCGGTTTCGCGGGCCACCTGCTCTGCCGGTGCGGTGTTCACGGTGCTTTCGCAGAACACCACCGGGATGTCATTGGCGCGCACGCCGTCGATCACTGCGCGCACCTGCTGCGGGGTGCCGACCTGGTCGGCGTTCATCGGCCACAGGTACAGCTCTTTCATGCCGAAATCGCGGGCCAGGTAGCTGAAGGCGCCTTCGCAGGTCACCAGCCAGCGCTTGTCCTCGGGGATCTCTGCGATCGAACGGCGCAGCGGCTCGATGGTAGCGCGCAGCTTGTCTTTGTATTCGCCTGCGTTCTTGACATAGATGGCGGCGTTTTCCGGGTCGTGCTCGGCAAAGGCCTCAACGATGTTGTCGATATAGATCAGCGCGTTATCCAGGCCCATCCAAGCATGCGGGTTGGGCTTGCCCTCATAAGAGCCGGCCGCGATCGGGATCGGGTCGATGCCGTCGGTCAGGGTCACGGAGGGCACGTCGTCCAGGTTCGACAGGAACTGCTCGAACCACAGTTCCAGGTTCATGCCGTTCCACAGGATCAGGTCGGCATCGGACGCCCGCACGATATCGCGCGGGGTCGGCTCATAGCCGTGAATTTCCGCCCCGGGCTTGGTGACTGAGACGACCTCAGCCGCGTCACCCGCCACATTGGCCGCCATGTCGGCGAGGACGGTGAAGGTTGTTACGACTTTCATCTTGTCTTCGGCCATGGCGGCGCTGGCGGTGACGGCCGCGATAGCGGCGGCGGACACTGTCTTGAGCAGGTTCGGGAACATCCGATTCTCCGTTTGAAGATGTCTTTGATGCACTGTTATTGCAAATCATTCGCAACTGTCAATGAAATTGAGAATGATTTGCAAAAGCGGCAGTTTCCCTTCGCACGCCACGGCCGGCACTTTCAGAAAATGCAAGGCGGCCCCTTGCAGCTGCACAGAGTGTGCCGGAAACGGCAGAACGGCTTACCGTGGGTACCGGGTCCTGCTGCGAGGGCCATCCCCCGTGATAGCCGTCAGCGACAGCGTATGGTCCATGTTCTTCATCCGGTGCCGCAGCATCTGCCGGGTCAGCCGGCTGAGGTCCCCGGAATATTCAGGCCGGCCCGCCACATTCTCCAGTTCCCCCCGTCCCTGGCTGTCGAACATCATCGGCGGCAGGTCGGCGGCGAATTCAACCAGCGTGAACCGCTCATCCCGCAGGATGCCAAGGCAGGAATCGCTGGCCGTGGTGCCCAGCTCCTGCTGCCACAGTGTCGGCTCAAGCGGCTCAGAGAAATCCAGCTCCGAGAAGGAATACTGCCGCCAGTCCTGCGGCACGTCCCCCCGCAGGAGCGGCAGCAGCGACCGCCCGTCCATGGAATTCGGCACCTGCCGCCCCCCCCATTCCAAAATGGTCGGCGTCACATCAATGGATTCAGTGATCTGAGACAGGCAGGCGCCCGCGTTCTGTTCGTTGCCCGGCATCCGGATGATCAGCGGCGTGTGGTAGGCGGCATCATAGACCGTCATCTTGCCCCAAGAATGCCGGTCGCCCAGCATTTCGCCATGGTCAGCAGTGATCACCACCATCGTGTTGTCATACTGTCCGCTGTCCTTGAGGAACTGAATTACCCGACCGACATGGTGGTCCACTTCTGTCGCCAGGCCCAGGTAGACCGCACGCAGGGTCTGGATGTTCTCATCCGTCGGCTCCAGATCCGGGAAGCCCTCGACAAAGCTCGCAGCGGTGCTTTTGCGCAGAAGCGGGCCAAAGAACGGGTGCTGGCCGGCTTCCTGTTCAGCATTTGCCAGCCGCTTCGGCAGCGGCAGGCTGGCCGGGTCATACATGCTGTTATAGGGCGCTGGGGCCACCAGCGGCGGGTGCGGGCGAATGTAGGTCAGATGTGCAAACCAGCTGTCCTTGCCGTGGGCCGGCATCGTATTCAGGAATGAGTTAGTCAGAAATGCTGTGTCACTGTCCTCTGCCGAGTACAGCGCCGGATCGTTCAGCCTGGGTGCGCCACCGTCCGGTGAAACTGGCTTGTAGACGTCCCAATAGCTCTCGAACTCATAGCCCCGGCTCATTAGATGCGATTGCCATGGATAGGACATCTCCAGCCGCATCTCGGTCATCTCATGAAAGCCGTTCATCGGATACTCGTAGGTCCGAAGCGCCGGATCGTTGGCGTCAAAGGCCCGCGGATCCTGAGACGTGTCTGTATAGCCGAACAGCAACGGCAAGTAGCCCGCCTTGCGCATCTCCGTGGCGACATTGGGCGTGTCGTGGCGCAGCGGTGTGCCGTTGCGGACCGACCGGTGGTTCATCGCATACTGGCCGGTCAGGATTGACGCGCGCGACGGCCCGCAAGGATTGGTCACCGAGAAATGCCGCTGGAAGGACACAGCCTCCTGCATGAAGGCGCGTATGTTGGGCAGGTCCACATGTTCCGCCAGCGCCCCGGTCAGGCAGTCAGCGCGCAGCTGGTCAATGATGATGAACAGGACATTCCGGTTTTCGGGGCGTGCGGCAGGCATCCGGGCTTCCTCGCTGGAACAAATCAGGTTTCCGGGGATAATCTGTGGCAGTCTGCGTGTGGATTACAAGTGCGGACTTTTTCGCGCGGCGGGACAGCTTGCCACAGTTAGCCAGCTGGCCATTCCCGGCTAATTTTAGCGATCAGACAGCCAGCCCCCGCGTGAACAGCTTACCGAATTCCGGCCGCTCATCATCCACACCCGCGAGCCGCAGCATATGCCAGCCCAGAGCCTGGTTGCTGGAAATCACCGGCACCCCTGTCTGCGCCTCAATCTCGGGAATGATCCGCAGGCAGCGCAGGTTGGTGCACGAAATCACGACAGCATCACAATCACCTTGCGCGGCCACTTGTCTAGCCGCATCTGCATTTGTTGCCTCGCTGATCCGCGCTACCACACGGTCGTCCTTCTGTTCAAACGAACCAAAACCCGCAATCTCAAACCCTGCCTCTTCCAGCTTGGCGCGCATCTGCGCCGATACTTCCGGCAAGTAAGGGGTCACAAACCCGAACCGGGCGGCGTCCAGCGCATTGCCGGCCGCAATGATGGCGGCCAGAGGATCGGTCACCTTGGCCGTGGGCAATACCGTCTGCACGGCTTCGGCCACCTTGGAAGAACCAATCACCGTGGAGGCCGAAGTGCAGCCATAGCCGATCACATCGAAATCCGGCATGGAGGGAAACAGCCGCGCCGAAGCAGGCAGGTCCGCCTGCATCTTTGCCAGTGTCTCAGGCCGCACCTCGGGCACCATCGGGATGCGGCTGTGATAGAGCGCCACACCCGGCTGCGCCATCATCCGGGAGAACTCCGGCTCCAGCGTCTCGTCTGTTTCAAGCACGATCACCCCCAGGGTGGCGCGGGTGCCGATGCCTGCGTCCGTGTCATATGGCAGCTTCATGGCCCGGGGCCTCCTTCAGATCACCGGCAGTTCCGGCGCGGCACGGACGGTCAGCAGTTCAGCGCCACCCGCACGCACCACGATGTTTTCTTCATGCACCATGATACGGCCATCGCCATAGCCCAGCGAAGGTTCCAGTGTCAGCACCATGTTCTCTTCGATCACCGTCCCGTCAAAGGCGGCGTGGGAGGGCCATTCCGTCAGCTGCATCCCCAGCCCGTGGCCCAGCCGCCCCACATCGCCGCCCTGATTGTCCATCTCCGCGATCACGGACTGCATCGCCTGGAAGAGCTCGCGGCAGGTGGCACCGGGTTTGGCCGCGGCAATCCCGGCCTCGGTCGCCCGCCACAGCACGTCATAGACGCGGCGTGACAGGTCATCGGCGCGGCCAATGGCAAAGTTGCGGTCGAAATCGCAGAAGTAGCCGTCCCAGGTCGCACCGGTGTCCAGCATCACGATGTCGCCCGCCTGCAAGGGCCGGCCGGTGGGCGGCGAGATCACGTCGCTGTAGCCGCTCTGATCGGCGCCGCCGACCAGATAAGGCACATCGTCTGCGCCCTGCGCCAGCGCTTCGCGCCGGAAGGCCCGGAACAGATCCTCGAACGGCTGGCCTTCATGAGCAATCTGCGGCACCTGCGCGAAAGTGCGGGAGCCGATGGCGCAGATATGGCGCAGTTTTTCGATCTCGGCGGCGGATTTCACCATCCGCAGGCTGCGCACCAGCGGGGTGGCATCCGCCACCTTCAGCCCCGGCATCCCCGCCATCAGCCGCTCATAGTCGCCCAGCGGCATCCGCAAAGAGGTCTCATGCCCCTTCATCAGACCGATGGAACCGCCACGGGAGGCAACCGGCGACAGCAGCTCTGTCAGCAGGCTGATGCCGTCATCCTCGGGCGCCGGGGCGCTCCAGGTGCGGATGTCCTCGATCCAGGTGCGGCGCATCAGGTCGGCGCCGATCTCCGGGATGATGGCAACCGGCTTGCCCGCGGGCGGCACAAACAGGAACCAGGGCCGGGTCGGACTTTGCCAGAACAGCGTGTGAAAGCCGCTGAAATAGCGCACTTCCGGCTCGGCCAGCAGCAGAAGCCCATCAAGCCCCTGCTGTGCCATCAGCGCCTGCGCTTTTTCAGTGCGGGCCGCAAATTCCGCTTCCGGGAACCCGCGTGCGGGCGCGTCAGACATGGTCTTTCCCTTCCATGATCGCGGCATAGATCGCCGGATCGGTGACCCCCTCGGAGCCGATCAGCAGCACGCGCGAGCTTTCATCCAGGCCCAGCGTTTCTTTCATTTCCGGCGACTGACAAGCCGCGATCAATGCGGACAGGCCCGCCACTGCGCTTTCGCCCGCCTCCACCACCGGATCGCCGGTTTCGCCATTGGCCAGCAGCCGCACCGCGGGCGCCACGATGCTGTCGGGGATGGTCACGAAGTCCGAGGCCTCCTCTGCCAGGACCTGCCAGGCCATTTCCGACGGCTCACCGCAGGAGAGGCCCGCCATGATGGTTTCTTCCTTGATGGCGAAGTTGGTCGCCTTGCCATTGCGGGCGCTGTCGAACAGGCAGGCCGCAAGCTCAGGCTCAACGATCACGACCCGCGGCGCCTCGGTCCCGTAGTACTGCCGCAGCGCCGCCGCGACCGAGGCCGCCAGCCCGCCGACGCCGCCCTGCAGGAACACATGGGTGGGGGGCTGCTCCAGCGCCTCGCAGGCCTCGCGGGTCATCACGCTGTAGCCGGCCATCACGTCGCGCGGCGGCTCGGTGTAGCCTTCCCAGGAAGTGTCGGAAACCACGAACCAGCCGTTTTCCGCTGCCTCTTTCTTGGCCAGCAGCACCGAGTCGTCATAGTCACCTTCGATCCGGATCACCTCGGCGCCCAGCTCGCGCATGGCCACGGCGCGGCCCTCGCTGACTTCGGCATGGATATAGATCCGGCAGGGCGCGCCAAAGCGCTGGCAGCCCCAGGCCAGCGAGCGGCCATGGTTGCCGTCGGTGGCCGAGACCAGGGTGATCCCGGCGCAGGCGTCCTTATGAGCGCCCTTGCGGATTTCCTCCAGGCTGACGTCCTGGCCCAGTTGCTTGCTCAGCTCCCGCTGCAGCACCCGCATCGCCGCATAAGACCCGCCCAGCGCCTTGAAGCTGCCTAGGCCGAACCGCGGGCCCTCATGCTTGTAGTCGATCCGGCCCACACCGGTCTGCGCCGCAAGCCCGGCCAAGGAGACCAGCGGTGTCTCTTCATACCCCTCCCAGGCGGTGATCTCCGCTTGCGCGTTGGCGAAGTCCTGTTCCGACAAAACACTATAGGCAGCTTCGCCGGGTTTCGGGCTCCCTGCCGTGTGGCGCAGGGCAACAGCAAATTGTTCAAGCATCGTCAGTCCTTTCCCGCTGGCAGCCGGTCCCGCACCAGCTGCACCCAGAACTCCGCGCCGATGGGCAGCAGAGCGTCGTTGAAATCATAATCCGCCGCGTGCAGCGGCTGGCCGTGCGGCCCCTCTTCGCCATTGCCCAAGAGCAGAAAGCAGCCGGGCACGGCGTTGGCGAAATGGGCGAAATCCTCGGAGAAGCTCATCGGCGGGCGGTTGCGGATCACCTCGCAGCCCGCGGCCTCGCCTGCGCGATAGACGGCCTCGGCCGGGCCTGCGGCGTTGATGGTCTCTACAAACTCGGTGTTGAAGCTTACCTCCACCTCCACCGCATGGGTGGCGGCAACTCCGGCGGCGATCTGGCGCATGAACCGCTCCACCGCCGCGCGGTCGGCGGGCATGCGGGCGCGCACGTCGCCTTTCAGCACCGCGTGGCCCGGCAGCACATTGCGCTGGCCGTCGGTCAGAAACTCGGTCACAGACACCACCGCCCCGGCCCCCGGCGCCAGCTTGCGCGAGACGATGGTTTGCAGCGCCAGCACCATTTCGGCCCCGACGGTGATGGCATCCACCCCCGCCTGCGGCATCGAGGCATGGCCGCCCTGCCCCTTGATCGCAATCTCGAACAGGCTCTCGCTGCTGCAGATCTGCCCCGGCCGGGTCGAGACCTGACCCACCGGCGCGCCCGGCAGATTGTGGATGGCATAGACCTCCTCGATCGGGAAGCGTTCCAGCACGCCCTCGGCAATCATCGCCTGCGCGCCCAGCCCGTGCTCCTCGTTGGGCTGAAACAGGAACACGACGGTGCCGTCAAACCCCTGCTCTTGCGCCAGCCGTTCGGCAGCGCCCAAGAGCATCGTCATGTGGCCGTCATGGCCGCAGGCATGCATCTTGCCCGGCGTTTCCGAGACATAACCGTGGGTTGAGGTTTCGGTGATCGGCAGCGCATCCATGTCCGCCCGCAGGCCGATGGCACGGTTTCCGTTGCCAGCCCGCAGCAGCCCTATGACGCCGGCGCCTTCATGCACCTCCAGCCCCAAGACGCGCAGATGCTCCGCAACCTTCGCCCTGGTGCGCTCCTCCTGAAAGCCAAGTTCAGGGTGGCGGTGAAAATCCCGGCGCAGTGCGGTCAGGCGGTCCAGAAATGTAGTCATGCGCGCGCTCCAAGCCAGTTGCAGCGACATTAGGCTGCGAACCGCGACTTGGCGCATAGAATTCAGGCCATCAGGAGACGATTTTCATCCTTGTTTCACCGTTTTGCGTTGAAACTCGTACCACACCATCGGCCACTGCCACTAGATTTCCCCACCCTTTTCCAGCAGGTCCTCGATCAGCTGCGGCTGAATTCCCGGGCTGTCACCGCTGCCGAATTGCAGGGCGCCGCCGGAACACAAGCCATCGCAATTGCCCGCAGCCAAGTCATGACAGAAACTCCCCTCAGCATTCCATCTCAGGCTAATGCGCTCCTGCCCAAGCTGCCATGCACAGATGAGTGAACCACAGCAGTTGGGAGGCGGGAGCAATTCGGAACGATCTGCAAAATCAACGGAACGAACAGAGATTAATCGTTCACCCCGGCGGATCTAACTTCAGTCTACCGGGCCGCAGAGCCTGTTTGCACACCTGAACCTGATGAGGAAAACCATGAAAACGCTTCTGACAACCGCTCTGATTTCGCTTTCTGCTGCGCTGGCGGCCCCGGCCTATGCCGCAGATGAAATCAACGTTTCCAACGGCATCTCAGCCGGCGGTGCGCCGCTGGCAGCCCATGGAGTCGATCTGGTGGCGCTGCTGGACAGCCGCAACCCAGTGGAGGGCATGGCGACTTATACGGCCACCGTGGACGGCGCCTCCTATTACTTCGCGTCTGAGGAAAACAAAACCGCGTTCGAGGCCAACCCGTCGAAATACCTGCCCCAGCACGGCGGCTTCTGCTCCTACGGCGTGTCGGTGGGAAAGAAATTCGACGGCGACCCGGACCAGTACCTGGTGCATGACGGCAAGCTGTTCCTGTTCCTGAACGCTGCCACCCGCGCCGCCTTCCTGGAAGACGTGGCTGGCACCGCCAAGACCGCGGACAACCAGTGGGGCAAGATCAAGCACACCGCGGTTGACGCGCTCTGACCCCGCCTGACAGAGGGCAGGCAGACCCACGTTCCGTCCTGCCTGCCTTCGGCCCGCAGCTGCTGCGTCAGCTGCGGGTGTTTTTGGAAAGCTGGTGTTTACGGCAGTGTTTCGCCCGCCTCGCGGCGGGTTTCAATTACCGCCATCGCCTTGGCCAGGGCTTCTTCGATGCTAAGATCGCTGGTGTCGATCAGAATCGCATCCGCTGCGGGGCGCAACGGCGCCTCGGCGCGGTTCATGTCGCGCTCGTCCCGGGCCTTGACGTCGCCCAGCACCTCCTCGAGGGTCGTCACCTTGCCCGCAGCAGCCAGTTCCAGGAAACGGCGGCGGGCACGCACTTCGGCGCTGGCGGTGACAAAGAATTTCACCTGCGCGTAGGGGCAGATCACGGTGCCGATGTCGCGTCCGTCCAGCACCGCGCCGCCTGCGCGGCGAGCAAAGGCGCGCTGGAAATCCACCAGTGCCGCGCGCACCTCGGCGATCACCGCCACCTTGGATGCGGCCTGCGCCACCTCCGGCCCGCGCAAGTCTCCACGTGCCAGATCCTCAGGCGTCAGGTTTCGCGCAGCCTCAACCGGCGCCGCGCCGTCCAGCATCTTGGCGCCAACAGCGCGGTACAAGAGGCCGGTGTCCAGATGGCCAAAACCATAGTGCGCGGCCAGCGCCTTGGACAGCGTGCCCTTGCCCGCAGCCGCAGGCCCGTCAACGGCGATGGTGAAGCTCTCGCTCATGTGCGCTCCAGCTTGGCGCCGAGGCTTCCCATCAGGGTCTCGAAGATCGGGAAGGAGGTGGCGATCGGGCTGCCGTCGTCGACAGAGACCGGGTTCTGCGCCCCCATGCCCATCACCATGAAGGACATGGCGATGCGGTGGTCCAGGAAGCTCTCGCAGGTGCCGCCGCCCGGCACGCCGTCGATGCCCAGACCGGTGACTTCCCACCAGTCCTCGCCTTCTTCAACAGTAACACCGTTGGCACGGAGGCCTTTGGCCATCGCGTCGATGCGGTCGCTTTCCTTGACCCGCAATTCCTTGACGCCTGCCATCATGGTCTTTCCTTCCGCGAAGGAGGCCACCACCGACAGCACCGGGTATTCATCGATCATCGAGGCGGCACGCTCGGGCGGCACTTCGATGCCCTTCATGCCCGGCGAGTACTTGGCGCGCAGATCGGCGACCGGCTCGCCACCCTCTTCGCGCATGTTCTCGAACGTCAGGTCCGCGCCCATGTCCTGCAGGGTGTAGTAGAGGCCGGCGCGGGTCGGGTTCAGGCCGATGTTGGGCACCAGCACATCAGAGCCGGGGGTGATCAGCGCGGCACAGACCGGGAAGGCCGCGGAGGACGGGTCGCGCGGCACCGCGATTACTTGCGGTTTCAGCTCGGGCCGGCCGGTCAGGGTGATGACGCGGCCCTCTTCGGTGTCCTCGGTGGTGATCTCGGCGCCGAAACCGGCCAGCATCCGTTCGGTATGGTCGCGGGTGGCTTCCTTCTCGATCACCACGGTTTTGCCGGGCGCGTTGAGGCCTGCAAACAGCACTGCCGATTTCACCTGCGCCGACGGTACCGGCACCTCATAGCGAACCGGTACAGGGTCCGCCGCGCCGACTATGGTCATCGGCAGGCGGCCGCCGGAGCGGCCGACGGACTGGGTGCCGAACAGTGCCAGCGGGTCAGTCACGCGCGCCATCGGGCGTTTATTCAGGGAGGCATCGCCGGTGAAGGTCGCAGTGATCGGAGAGGTCGCCATCACCCCCATGATCAGCCGTACCCCGGTGCCGGAATTGCCGCAGTCGATCACATTGCCAGGCTCTGCAAAGCCGCCGACACCAACGCCGAATACCGACCAGTTGCCGCCGCCATGGTTCACCACTTCGACGCCAAAGGCCTGCATCGCCTTGGCGGTGTCCAGCACATCCTCGCCCTCCAGCAGGCCGGAGATCTTGGTTTCCCCAACCGACAGTGCGCCCAGGATCAGCGAGCGGTGCGAGATCGACTTGTCGCCGGGCACCTCTGCCACGCCCTTGAGAGCGTCAGCACGGTGGGAGGTCATCGGGATGGGCGTGCCGTGTCCGGACATGGGGCTTCCTTCGTCTGTCGGTCGTTCGTCTGTTCGTTTGCGCTATCGGTAACGGATTGAATCTGGCCGGTCCAGCGTAATTGGCCTCAGCCCAGGCGGCGGAAGGTCAGGTAATGCGGGGTGCGGCCTTCGCGCAGGGCCTTCTGCTCGTAGCGGGTGGAAATCCAGTCCGCCCACGGCTGGCGCCAGTCGGCTGGGCCTTCCGCCAGCCATTCGAAACCCGCTTTCGGAACCTCTTCCAGAGTCTGGCGCACATAGTCGGGGATATCGGTCGCCACGCGGAAGATCGCGCCCGGCTTCAGGCAGCGGGCCAGCGGCTCCAGATGCTCCTGCGTCACAAAACGGCGGCGGTGGTGGCGGGCCTTGGGCCAGGGGTCGGGATAAAGCAGGAAGGCACGCGAAACGGACGCCTCCGGCAGCACATCCATCAGGTCGCGGGCATCGCCGGGGTGCACGGCGATATTGTCCGCGCCCGCGTTGCGGATCTTTCCCAAGAGCATCGCGACGCCGTTGATGAAGGGCTCGGCGCCGATGATGCCAACGCCCGGGTTGCTGACCGCCTGATGCACCAGATGCTCACCGCCGCCGAATCCGACTTCGAGCCAGACATCCTTGCCGCCGAACAGCGCCTCCAGGTCCAGCGGGGTCCGGTCCGGGTTTTCATCCCAGCCGACTGCACCGGGGCTGAGGCTTGCCAGGTCCTCGTCCAGATAGCGCTTCTGGCTGTCCTTCAGGGTCTTGCCCTTGAAGCGGCCGTAGAAGTTGCGCCAGGGCGCGCCGCTGGCGTGTTTTTCGGCCGCATTGGTGGCGGCAGGCTGGGCATCCTTGGACTGGTCGTCGCGGGGCTTCTGGTCGCCGGACATGCGTCTGGGCTCCTGTTCGAGGCGTCTTTTGAAAGGCTGGCGCCCCTGTGCCGCAAGCAGGACTGCGGGTCAAGCCATCTAGGGGTTTTGCCCCGGCCGCAGCTCGCGCAGAACGCCCGCTGCGATCAGCCGCAGACGGCTGGGATACCACTCCCCGTCCGGATCCGTGCGTAAGGTCTCAATGGCAAAGCCAGGATCCACTCCGCGCGCCACCATGTAGCTGAGATGCTCGTAGATTTCGCGCTGGGTGTCCTCATAGATCCAGGAGCCGAACTCAAACGGTGTTGCCCAGCGACGGCGCTTGCGTTCGCTGCGGTAGTACTTATGCACGGCCTCGGACGGCCAGTTGCGCTGGTGAAAGCCGATGCTGGAGCCGATTGTCATCCGCCTGCGTTCGCCGGCCAGAAAGACATCCACGCAAGCACTGATGCAAGTGCCGTCGACGAGCGTATCCAGCCCGTATTCCAACACCAGCCCGGCAATTTCCTCGCCCGCGTAAACACTGCCACCGACGCTGTTGAGCTGCAATTCGGAAATCTCAGGGCTTTGCTTCAGGATGTCCCGCAGGTGCGCGACGTCCTCTTCGGTGATCTCCGCCAGCCCGTCTGTCACATCTGTTTCGGTGTCATAAACCAGTGTCTTTCCCTGCAGACTGAATTTCTGCGGCAAACCCTCCCTAGCGGCGGCAGCAGACACCAGAACCAAGAAGAAAAGGATAAGCATTTTGCGCAAAATTGCAGCCCCGGCAGCTGAAAGAACCTTGTCCGGCACTATGGCGCAGGCTTCCGTTTCGCTCCACCCCCAACAGGTCAGCGGTTCTGTCCAAATGTTTCGTGCGCGAAACATCCGGTCAGCAGTGCTGACCGGTGCGCCGCAGCGCAGCAAGGCGCCGTGCCCAACGGGCGAGGTGCATTCAGCGAATGCGCGGAGCCAGGCGGGAGCCGCCCCGAAATGAAAAAGCGGGCCGTGCGGCCCGCTTTTTGTTATGTCCCGGCCTCAAACCGCTTTCTTCAGCGCCTCGGCCAGATCGGTGCGCTCCCAGCTGAAGCCGCCGTCGGCATCCGGTTCGCGGCCAAAGTGGCCATAGGCCGCGGTGCGCTGGTAGATCGGCTTGTTCAGCCCCAGGTGCGAGCGGATGCCGCGCGGGGTCAGATCCATGACCTGATCGATCGCCCGTTCGATCGCCGCCGGGTCGACCTCGCCGGTGCCATGGGTTTCGGCATAGATCGACAGAGGCTTGGAGACACCGATCGCATAAGAAAGCTGGATGGTGCATTTCTCCGCCATGCCCGCGGCCACCACGTTCTTGGCCAGGTAGCGCGCGGCATAAGCCGCCGAGCGGTCCACCTTGGTCGGATCCTTGCCGGAAAACGCACCGCCGCCGTGCGGGGCTGCGCCGCCGTAAGTGTCCACGATGATCTTGCGCCCGGTGAGGCCCGCATCGCCATCCGGGCCACCGATCACGAACTTGCCGGTCGGGTTGACGTGCCAAACGGTGGCATCGGTCAGCCAGCCGTCAGGCAGGGTTTCGCGGATGTAGGGCTCCACAATGGCGCGGATGTCATTTGAGGTCAGCGATTCATCGAAGTGCTGGGTCGACAGCACCAGCGAACTGATGCCCACCGGCTTGCCGCCTTCATAGACCACCGACAGCTGCGATTTGGCATCCGGGCCAAGGGCCGGCTCGGTGCCGTTCTTGCGCACCTCAGCCAGGCGGCGCAGGATCGCATGGCTGAACTGGATCGGCGCCGGCATCAGCGCATCGGTTTCGTTGGTGGCAAAGCCGAACATGATGCCCTGGTCGCCTGCGCCTTCGTCCTTTTCACCAGAAGCATTAACGCCCTGCGCGATATGCGCGGATTGCTCGTGCAGCAGGTTGGTCACTTCCACGGTTTCGTGGTGGAACTTGTCCTGCTCGTAGCCGATGTCCTTGATGCAGGCCCGGGTGATCTCGTCGATCCTGCCCATGTAGTCGTGCAGCTTGTCCTGATCGGACAGGCCCACCTCGCCCCCGATGACGACACGGTTCGTGGTGGCAAAGGTCTCAGCCGCCACCCGCGCCTCGGGTTCTTCCGCCAGGAAAGCGTCCAGAACAGCATCGGAAATGCGGTCGCAGACCTTATCCGGGTGGCCCTCGGAAACCGATTCCGAAGTGAAGGTGTAGTTCATACGGGTCATGAAAAGTGCTCCATTGGTTCATCCTTGCCACGCCAGGAAGCCGTTGTGGCAGGTATCAAGCCGCATTACGCGGCCCATCCGCGCGGGTCAATCTATATTCGGGTACAGTTAAGCAGCTATGACCGCGGCGCAAGAGCGCGGGGCAGAAAGATTGCCGCACCTGCGATGATCAGGCACAGGAGAAACACCGGCCAGTCTCCGGTCCGGCTGTACAGGGTGGGCGGCAACGGCGCAGGCAGGGGCGCGTCGATAAAGCCGGCCTCGCCCAGAGGCAGTCTGTCCAGAAGCGTCCCGTCCGGCGCAATCATGGCCGACACCCCGGTATTCGCGGCCCGGATCATTGGCAGCCCCTGCTCCAGCGCCCGCATCCGGGCCTGCACAAGGTGCTGATAGGGGCCTGAGCGGGTGCCGAACCAGGCGTCATTGGTGATCTGCACCAGCATATCGGGACGGGTTTCGGCGGCGTTCACATCGTGCGGGAAAACAGCCTCATAGCATATCAGCGGCAGGGCGCTCCCGATCGGCAGATCCAGCAGCTGCGCCCCGGGTCCGGCGGCATACCCTGCCCCCGCTTGGGAAGCAAAGCCATGGATACCGAAACGGGCCATAAAGTTGCCGAACGGCACATATTCCCCGAACGGCACCAGATGCGCCTTGTCGTAGGTGGCGGCCGGCAGGCCGTCTGAATCCAGCAGCACGGCAGAGTTGTAGTAAGCGCCGCCCTCCTCGCGCTGAATACCCAGCAGGACCGGCACGCGGCCAGCGCCTTCGGCGATAACCTGCAGCGTGTCTTCTGCATAGTTCAGCAGCTGCGGCACAGCGGTTTCCGGCCAGACGATCAGGTCCGGACGCGGGTTCCCAGCAGAAAATGCCAGCGCGCGGCGGACAAACTCCCACCTGTGGTCCGGGTGCCATTTCAGGTTCTGCGGCGCATTGGGCTGGACGATGCGCACGGTCTTGCTGGTCAGCTCTGTTGCAGAGGGGGCTGGAGCGGCCAGGATTGCTGCCGCCACCAGCGCCGGCGGAAGCAGAGCCGCGGCAGAATTTTTCCGCAGCAGGCCCAGCGGCAGGAACGCTGCAAGCGTCAGCAGCGCCAGCCCTTGCGGCCCGGTCCAAGGCAGCAGGTTTGCGGCGGGCGTATCGAGCCAGAACTGACCGAAAGCGGCCCAGGGAAAACCAGTGAGCAGATAGGCGCGGGCGAATTCCGCAAGCGACCACACGGCGGCCAGCATCGGAATGCGCAACGCACCGCGGCTGAAACGGGCAGCGATACCAAAAGCCGCCCCCCAGAACAGGGCAAGGCCGGCGGCCAGGAAGACGAGCGCAAAGGGCGCCATCCAAGCGTGGCGGTCGGGGTCGATCTGAAAGGGTTCAATTATCCACGAGAGGCCGAAGGCGAAATAACCCAGCCCGAACAGCCATCCAGCCAGACAAGAGGCGCGGGCAGAGGCTGCCTGAAGCACCAGCCAGCCAGCCGCGGCCAAGGCAAGCGGCAGCCCGGGGAGCATGTGCCAGGGTGCCAGCGCCAGCGACAGCAGCGCACCGCTCCCAAGGGCCAGCGCCGCCGGGGCCAGCCGGAGCTGGCGCGCGGCCTGCCGCAGCCCGAGTGACATCATGCAGCTGCTTCCGGCAACCGCACCCGCAGCCGTTTGATCCGCCGCGGGTCGGCATCCATGACCTCAAACTCGGCGCCCTCCGGATGTTCGATCACCTCACCGCGGGCAGGCACCCGGCCGGACAGCATGAAGACCAGCCCGCCAAGCGTGTCGATCTCCTCCTCGTCCACGTCATCGTGACTGGTCAGCGAATGGCCGGTCTCGGCCTCGAACTCCGGCAGCGAGGTGCGGGCCAGCGCAATGTAGCAGCCCGGCTTTTCCTCAAACCAGGTTTGCAGCTCATCGGCGTCGTGCTCATCCTCGATCTCCCCCACCACCTGTTCGATCAAGTCCTCGATGGTGACAAGACCATCCACCCCGCCGTATTCATCGATCACCAGCGCCATGTGGCGGCGTTCAGCCTGCATCTTGGTCAGCAGTACCCCGATCGGCATCGAGGGCGGCACGAACAGCAGCGGGCGCAGCATCTTCGAAAGATCGAATTCGGAGGTGCCGCCGTTGAAACCATGGGTGAGAGAGAAATCCTTGAGGTGGACAAACCCCAGCGGCGTGTCCAGCGTGCCCTCATAAACAGGAATGCGGGTAAAGCCGCTTTGCCGGAAAATGCCGACCAGGTCATCCTTGGCGACAGTGACCGGCACAGCGGCAATTTCGGCAGAGGGGATGGCAACGTCCTCAACCCGCATCCGGCGCAGGTTGATCATGCCGTGCGGACCGGATCCGGGCGCAGGCTGTTCGCCGCCAGTGTCCTGGACGTCCTGCGGATCGGGGCTGAATACGCTGCGCAGCCGCGTCCACAATCCGGTGTTTTCAGAGGCCGGTGCATCCGCAGCCGTGCCATTGATGTCCTGCAGCGCGCCCTGCGCCGCGTTAGAACTGCCTTCTATGTCGCCCATCTTTCCATTCCAAAAACCCCGGTCACGGGGCGTCCTCACTCATATATGGGTTCGCGACACCCAGTTTGCCAAGTAGCAGGATCTCAATCCCCTCCATCAATGCGGCATCGCGGTCACGAATGTGATCATAACCCAAAAGATGCAACAGTCCGTGAATGATCAGGTGTCGGGTATGATCGGCCAGGGATTTACCCGCTTCCACGGCCTCGCGGGCGCAGGTATCATAGGAAATCGCGATGTCGCCCAGCGGAATTTCCCCAGTAAAATCAGCTTCCGGCGGCAGCGGCGCGCCGCCATCTTCCTCTGCCGAAAGCTCCTCTGCCGGCCAACTCAGCACATTGGTGGCTTTGTCCTTGTCCCGGAATTCAGCATTGAGTTCAGCAATGCGCGGATCATTGCAGGCCAAAAGCGAAATTTCGCAGGCTTCCTGGTCAAGTGCAAAATGCGCCAGCACCGCGGCGGTAGCTTCTTCCGCCAGTGCTGCAAGCCCGGCGTCCTGCCAGCGGCTGTCTTCGATGGTGATGTCGATCGTCATTGTAAGGTTTCGCAAGCGGGGGCCAGCCCCCGCACCCCCGGAGTATTTTCACAAAGAAGAAGCCCCGCGGGTTTCTCTGCGTCAGGCTGGTGTTGAATCCGCGTCATAGGCTTCAATGATCGCGGCCACAAGCGGGTGACGCACCACATCACGGGCGGTGAAATAGTTGAAGCTGATCTTGGGGATGGTTTTCAGAAGCCGTTCAGCATCGGCCAGGCCCGATTGCACCCCGCGCGGCAGGTCGACCTGGGAGCGGTCGCCGGTGATCACCATGCGCGACCCCTCGCCCAGGCGGGTGAGGAACATCTTCATCTGCATGGTGGTAGCGTTCTGCGCCTCGTCCAAAACCACGAAGGCATTGGAGAGCGTGCGGCCGCGCATAAAGGCCAGCGGTGCGATTTCGATCCGCTTGTCCTCAATCAGCTTGGCCAGCTGTTTGCCCGGCAGGAAATCGTTCAACGCGTCATAAAGCGGCTGCATGTAAGGATCGACCTTGTCCTTCATGTCGCCGGGCAGGTAGCCGAGCTTCTCTCCGGCCTCCACCGCCGGGCGGGACAGGATGATGCGGTCGACGTGGCCGGTGATGAACATGGAAACGCCCACGGCAACGGCCAGATAGGTCTTGCCGGTGCCTGCGGGGCCAATGCCAAAGGCCAGCTCATGCTCGAACAATGACTGCACATAGGCTTTTTGCGCCTCGGTGCGCGGTTCCACCAGTTTCTTGCGGGTCTTGATCTCCACCCGGCCGCCGCGGAACATCTGCAGCTGGCCATCGGGCTCGGCATCATCGCTGTCCGGTCCCATCCGCAGTTCGCGGTCAATATCGCCGCTTTCCACACTGCGGCCGGTTTCCAGCCGGTCATAAAGAGCGGTCAAGACGCCGGCGGCCTGTTCACGCGCAGAATCCTCACCCATCACCGACAGCTGATTGCCGCGGCGGACGATCTGCACGCCCAGTTTCTGTTCGATGTCAGCCAGGTTGCGATCATATTCGCCGCACAGGTCGATCAGCAATCGGTTATCAGGAAATTCCAGCAGCACTTCGTGGGTTGCGGTCTGGGTCTGCGGGTCATTCAGGGCGCTGATGGCCAAGCTGATCTCCTCAATCTGGCGTTGCCCCTTCAGTCTGCCTCTGCGGCGGCGTTTGCGCAAGCAGGCGCTGTGCAAAATCACTTTTTTGAAACAAAAACAGCCGCCCCGATGGGCGGCTGCAAATCAAGCGTAATGCAAGTCTCAGATCGGATCCGCAAAGGTCGACCCGTCCTTGAACGGGCCGGTGGCCAGCGTGGGCGGAATGTCGCTGTTGCACACCGGCTTCCCGTCGGGCGTGCGGCGCAGATCGGCGTAACCTTCAAGGCCATCGTCGATGATCCAATGCTCGCAGCCGTTCGGGTCAACCCAGATGCCGGCGGTCAGGTTGGACAAATGATTGTTGCTGCCATCGCCAACGTGGGCATCGCGGGTTTTATCTAATGCTTCGCTGCAGGCACCAAGCAGGGAAATCACCGCAACAAGACCAAGCGTTCTCTTCATCATCATGATTTTTCCCTTCAGCGCAGGCAAAAGATTTCGACACGGCGGTTCTGCGCCATGTTGGCAGCGCTGGTGTTGGGCACCCGCGGATCACGCTCGCCGTAGGCCCGCACGCCTGCAATACGCGCACCGGCCGAACGGCCAACCGCAGCCACGGCATTTGCACGGCGCTCGGACAGGCGGATGTTGTATTCATCCGATGCTCTGCTGTCGGTATGGCCTGCAACGATGAAAGAGCGCGCACCGTTGCCCTGCGCCTGCTGGAAAAACTCGAGCAGGCGCTGTTTGCCTGCTGCATTGATGTAATGCCTGTCAGTGGCAAAGAACTGGTCTGTCGGCATCACGCCGCAGATATTGCCGCGGCGGCAAACGGGTTTGCCATCTGGTTTAACATGCGGAGTCATGTAGCCTTCAGCGCCATCGTCCATCACCCAGTGCTCACAGCCATCCGGGTCGACCCAGATGGTCGGCACATAGCGTTCACCTTTGATGGTTCGCTGCTGTGATTGGGCGCTCGCAGGCGCAGCGGCGATGCTGAGCGCAGCCGCGGCAGCAGCGGCTAGCGCAATCGCCTTGTGCAGTTTAAATGTCAACACAACCGAAATTCCTTCACCTAAGCCCCCAGGGAGCTGTCTCAAACCTGGCCACCCCATAGGCCACAAGAGTAAATCTATCTGATTTTAAGTTAAAACGTTCCCAAAATCGGACGAATGCACAAGCGGATTTAACGCCTTCGCAAGACACTCAGCTCAGCTCCACGGAATTGTTGCTGAACGCGAAGCAATCGCGCCGGGGGAATTTTGCGGAGCGCCCCGGACTTGGGACTGCCCCGGCCGGCCGCCGGGGCGATTCGCCGAGCGAAACAAGGTCTCAGCAGATCAGTTCACCAGCCAGGGAGTTTGCTCCGGAAGACACAATACGCACCCGGGCAAGTTCGCCAATACCGCGGCTGCAATCTGCGACATGCACGGCATGCAGGTAGTCGGATTTCCCCACCATCTGCCCGGGCAAGCGTCCCGCCTTTTCAAACAGCACACCGACTTCACGGCCAACCATGCTGTCCTGCACTTCGCGCTGTTGACGGGTCAGCAAGGCTTGCAGGCGCTGCAGCCGGTCGTCTGCCGCCGCCGGGTCCACCTGCGCGCGCTCCGCCGCGGGGGTGCCGGGGCGGGTCGAGTATTTGAAGGAATAGGCAGTGCCGTACTTTACCTCCTCCACCAGGTCCATGGTGGCCTGGAAGTCTTCCTCGGTCTCTTCCGGAAAGCCGACAATAAAGTCGCCGGAGATCAGGATGTCAGGCCGCGCGGCGCGGATACGCTCAATCAGGCGGATGTAGCTTTCAGCGGTGTGGGAGCGGTTCATCCGCTTGAGGATCTTATCGGACCCCGCCTGCACCGGCAGATGCAGATAGGGCATCAGCTTGGCGCAGGTGCCATGTGCCTCGATCAGGTCGTCCTGCATGTCGTTCGGATGCGAAGTGGTGAAGCGGATGCGCTCCAGCCCATCGATTTTATCCAGCTCCCAAATCAGCTGCGCCAGGGTGAGATCGCCGTTGGGCCCTGCGCCGTGGTAGGCGTTCACGTTCTGTCCCAGCAGGGTGATTTCACGCACGCCGCGTTCAACCAAGTCCTGCGCCTCGCGCAGGATACGGTCTGCCGGCCGCGAGACCTCGGCACCGCGGGTATACGGCACAACACAGAAGGCGCAGAACTTGTCGCAGCCTTCCTGCACCGTCAGAAATGCTGTCGGGCCGCGCTTGGCCTTGGGGCGCTTTTTCAGTTTTTCGAACTTGTCTTCCTCGGGGAAATCGGTGTCCAGCACTTTTTCCCCTTCGCGCGCCTTGGTCTCCATCTCCGGCAGACGGTGGTAGCTTTGCGGTCCGACCACCAGATCGACCAGCGGCTGGCGCCGCATGATCTCCTCGCCTTCGGCCTGAGCGACACAGCCAGCGACGCCGATCTTCAGGTCCGGCTTCTCAGCCTTCAGCCCCTTGAAGCGGCCAAGTTCCGAATAGACCTTTTCCGCCGCCTTCTCGCGGATGTGGCAGGTATTAAGCAGGATCATGTCGGCGTCATCGGCCGATTTCGTCTCGACATAACCTTTGCCGCCCAGTGCCTCGGCCATACGTTCGCTGTC
Organism: Leisingera sp. ANG59; assembly: GCF_013317235.1. GTDB lineage: Bacteria > Pseudomonadota > Alphaproteobacteria > Rhodobacterales > Rhodobacteraceae > Leisingera. Next base: position 25,238 of record NZ_WLCM01000044.1, read on the forward strand.
GTAAACATTCATCTGACAGCCATAGGTCTTGATAAACAGCTTCTTCGGGGCGCTCATGCAGGTCAGCCTTCCAGCCAAGGTGGGTAAACAGCGGCTTGCAATACAGGCAAATGCCGCAGCTTGCAATGGAGCGGCATTTACCCGATTTTTGCTGCAAAGGCCAGAAAGGCAGGGCAGACCGGCATGATGTATTCCTCGCTGCAGAATTTCTTGAAACAGGGCAAACCACTACTGGCTAAGGGACCGGTGGCACTGATCTTCATTGAAGATGAAACGGAGATAGCCACCACGCTGCGCCACCACATTCAAAGCGGCTTCACGGCGGTGGCGGCACTGATGCCGGATGCCTTTGACCTGCCTCCGGATGTGCGCGCAATGGTGCATAGGGTGCCGTTTGATTGCGGAATCGAAGGGGCGGTCACAAGCGCTGTCAATGCAGTCATCGCTGCGGCTGAGCCGGGCTGCTGGCTCTACTACTGCTATAACGCGGAATACCTGTTCTACCCGTTTTGCGAGTCCCGCGGGATCGGAGAGATGCTCACGTTTCACACCGAGGAACGCCGGGATGCGATGCTCACCTATGTAATCGACCTCTATGCCGGCGATCTGAACGCTTGCCCAAGCGCGGTGTCCCTAGAAGAGGCGTATCTCGACAAGTCCGGTTACTATGCGCAGTCACGGAAGGACCCGGAAACTGGACACCCGCGCGAGCGGCAGCTGGATTTCTTTGGCGGCGTTCGCTGGCGCTTCGAAGAACACATCCCCGCGGCCAGCCGCAAGATCGATCGTATTTCACTGTTCCGCGCCAAACCGGGTTTGCAGCTGCAGCCGGATCACACGTTCAACAACCAGGAATACAATACATATGCGTGCCCCTGGCACCACAACCTGACAGCCGCAGTCTGCTCCTTCCGCACCGCCAAAGCGCTCAAGCGGAATCCCGGCTCCTCTTTCGATATCGAAACCTTCCGCTGGCACAATTCCGCGCCGTTTGAATGGCACTCGCGCCAGCTTCTGGACCTAGGCCTGATGGAACCCGGACAATGGTTCTAAGGCGGGCGCATCAAACTGCTATCGCAAGGCTTGACCAGTATACCCTTGCCGATATGCAGATGAGCGCAGATTTTGTAGGTTCAGGTGAAACCTTGCACTGCGGCGCACGAAAATACAGGAAAATTCGGATTTCGTTCCACAAACTTTGCACACGGTTTCGACCATAACTTTGCACTGTGCAAGGCCTTGTTGCAAAAAATCCTGAGGGATTCACTGCATGAATCCAGCATGATAGCTTGGAGGCATGAGCAGCTGGGCTCCGACGAAGTACAAGACCACGAACTGGTCTGCTTACAATGAAGCACTGTGTCAGCGCGGATCGCTGACGATCTGTATGCCTCCGGCGGAGGCCGTCTGACGAGATTACGGTGCTGGTGATAAGTCCGACCTTATGGCCGACCAAAAGTTCAGACCTGAGATCGAAGTCCTTTCCGCCGCTGACGCTCCGCGCCGGCGGCACTGGAGGGGTGCAGATAAAATCCGGATCGTGGAGGAAAGCTTTGTGGGACATCGCCAGGTGGCAGCGACAGCCCGGCGGCATGGTGTATCGCGCTCTCTTTTGACGGTATGGCGGCGGCAATACCGGGACGGGGAACTTGGCGACGAGACCTCACCGGCATTTATCCCGTTGACGCTTTCGCCTGGGACGCCCGCGCCAACACCAGTCGCACAGTCTGGAGCCGACGATGTCCAGCTCGAGATCGTACTTAGGAACGGGCGCCGGCTCCTTGTCCCCTCCACAGTGGACCCCGAGATGCTGGCCCGGCTTCTTCCGGTGCTGGAGGGACGATGATCGCCTTCCCGGCGGGGGTACGCGTTTGGATCGCGGGCGGAGTGACCGACATGCGGCGCGGCATGAACACCCTGGCTCTGACTGTTCAGCAAGGTCTTGGGCGCGACCCGCATGCGGGTGAGATCTTCTGCTTCCGGGGGCGCAGGGGCGACCTGGTCAAACTGCTTTGGCACGATGGTGTCGGCATGTCGCTCTATACCAAACGGCTGGAAGCGGGGAAGTTCATCTGGCCAGCCAGCGGGACCGGCGAAGCGGTGCAGATCTCCGCTGCCCAGCTCGGATACCTGCTGGAGGGGATCGACTGGCGCAATCCGCGCTGGACACAACGCCCTGCAAAGGCAGGATAAATTGGCTTTATGGACCTCATTTTCATAGGTTTTGCGGAGCGCACGTGGTAGGTCTCGGCCATGTCAGATGCCGCTTCCGAGATTGCCAGATTGCGCGCCGCACTTGCGGCATCGGAAGCACGTGCCGAGGCTGCTGAGACTGAACTTGCGCAGGCCCGGGCGGTGGTCTCTACCTCCGAGGCGATGATCAAGCATCTCCGGCTTGAGATCGCCAAACTCCGGCGCGAACAGTATGGCCACAGTTCGGAACGGCGTGCCCGCTTGATCGACCAGATGGAGATGCAGCTCGAGGAGCTCGAAGCTGCGGCTGCCGAGGATGAGATCGCGGCAATGAGGCTGACGAAGACCACGGCCGTGGCCGGCTTCGAACGCCGCCGCCCGGCACGCAAGCCCTTTCCGAACCATCTGCCGCGTGAACGTGTGGTGGTCGACGCCCCCACGGCCTGTTCCTGCTGCGGCTCAGATCGCATCGTGAAGATGGGGGAGGACATTACCGAGACGCTGGAGGTGATCCCGCGGCAATGGAAAGTGATCCAGACGGTCCGTGAGAAGTTCACCTGCCGGGCTTGCGAGAAGATCAGCCAGCCGCCGGCGCCCTTCCACCCCACGCCCCGTGGCTGGGCCGGTCCAAACCTTCTGGCGATGATCCTGTTCGAGAAGTTTGGGCAGCATCAGCCTTTGAACCGTCAGGCCGAACGCTACGCAAAGGAAGGTGTCGATCTCAGCCTTTCGACGATTGCCGATCAGGTTGGGGCCTGCACCGTTGCACTCGAGCCCCTTCATGCGCTGATCCGGACCCATGTCCTTGAGGCAAAACGCTTGCACGGCGATGACACAACGGTGCCGCTGCTGGCAAAGGGCGGGACAAAAACTGCCCGGCTCTGGACCTATGTCAGGGATGACCGCCCCTTTGGCGGCGGCGCTCCACCTGCCGCTCTGTTCCACTTCTCCCGTGACCGCGGAATGGCCAACCCGAACCGGCACCTCGCCGGGTGGCAGGGCATCCTGCAAGCCGATGCCTATGGCGGCTACAACGACCTCTACCGCGCCGGACGCGACCCGGCGCCAGTCAGCAGTGCGCTGTGCTGGAGCCATGCCCGGCGCAAATTCTTCGAACTCGCCGACATCAAAGGAATAATCCGCAGGGGCAAGCCTGCCCATGACATCTCGCCCGTGGCGCTGGAGGCGGTGGCCCGGATCGACGCGATCTTCGACATCGAGCGCGGCATCAATGGCCTGCCCGCCGAAGAGCGGCACGCCATCCGGCAACGGCTGTCCCGCCCTCTGGTCGAGGCATTGCACGACTGGATGAGCACGGAGCGCGACAGGATGTCGAAGCATAACCCGGTCGCCAAGGCGATCAGCTACATGTTCACCAAGGACCGATGGGCGGCCTTCAGCCGCTTCCTTGATGATGGCCGTATTTGCCTGACGAACAATGCGGCCGAACGGGCCCTGCGGGGCGTTGCTCTCGGCCGGAAGTCTTGGCTCTTCGCCGGGTCGGAGCGCGGCGGCGACCGCGCCGCGTTCATGTATTCCCTGATCGTCACTGCCAGGATGAACAATGCGGACCCCCAAGCCTGGCTGGCCGATGTCCTTGCCCGGCTGCCCGGCACGACGGCATCCCGTGTGCCGGATCTATTGCCGTGGAACTGGTCCCCGACCGAGAAAAGGATAGCTGCATGACCCTGATCGCCCGCCTGCGGATCATCCTGAACGACGTTGATCCTCTGCCTATGCGCCATATCGAGGTGCCGCTGAAGATCAGGCTCGACCGGCTGCATGAGGTTATGCAGGCAGCTATGGGCTGGACCGATACCCATCTCTATGAGTTCCGTGCCGGCGATGCTGGCTGGGGCGTACCAGATCCGGATGGGTTCTATGATGGCCCGTTGCCAGCGAAGAAAACGACGCTGGAGAAGGTGCTCGAGGGGACCGGTGTCAGGACCATCCAGTATATCTATGACTTCGGCGACGACTGGGACCACAGCATCCGGGTCGAGCGGGTCAACGATGCCACCCCCGGCGTGCTCTACCCACGGCTTCTCAAGGCCACCGGCGCCTGTCCGCCAGAGGACGTCGGCGGCGCCTGGGGCTACGAAGAGTTCCTCGAAGCCCTCGCCGATCCCGGCCACGAGCAACACGAGGACATGATCCGCTGGTCGGGTGGCGCGTTTGATCCTGAAGATGCCAAGGCCGACAGGATAGTCGAGCGGCTTAACCAGCTTACAAAGAAATGGGCTCCGCGGCCCCGCAAACCCCAAACCCCCAAGGGCACGACCTGAGAACTGCCCACGTCCGTGGTCTACGCCGGATGGTTACGACGATCTGGTTCGATCCAGCCATGGAGTGGGTCCCTCCGCCGACCGGGAAGCGCGGTCGCCAACAGAGCTTCAGCGATGCCGCGATCCAGACCTGTCTGACTATGAAGGTGCAATTTGGCTTGCCGTTACAGCAAACGACTGGGTTCGTGCATAGCCTGTTGCAACTTGTTGGTCTGGACTGGACGGTGCCGGACTTCAGTACCCTGTGTCGCCGTCAAAGAACACTGAACGTGGCCATCCCCTATCCGGCTCCATGGATAGCTTCTGGAGTAGGTTGAGGGGGTAGAAGCCTGCGATCTCAAGGTGACCGTCCTTGATGACCAGCTTGGCGTCTGACTGGCGCTTTAAGTGCAGGTTAGCGCCGTAGATTGTCCGTCCGGTCGACCAGGTCTTTCCACATCAGGAACTTGGCAAAGGAGAAGGTGGACATGGCCAGTTCTTCCACCACCTCGAACCCGGCTGTGAATCGGCGTGCAAAATTGACCCACTTTGGTGGGTTATGAGCGAGTAAAATTGACCCACCTGTTTTCGTTAACATCCGCACTAAAAGTGCGGAGGAAAGAGCAGGTGTTACTGATGGAAAGCGTGTCGAAGATCCGACGATGGGTATTGGTTGAGGGACGCAGCATCCGGTCTGTTGCGCGGGCGACGGGATTATCGCGGAACACGATCAAGAAGTATC
>NZ_WLCM01000045.1 GCF_013317235.1 Leisingera sp. ANG59
GCCCAGCACTTCGGTCGCCGGAATGACCGGGACGCCGGCTGCGATCGCCACCTTGCGGGCCGAGGCCTTGTCGCCAAGGGCGCGCATGGTTTCGGCCTTGGGGCCGATAAAGGTGATGCCGTTGCGGGCGCAGGCATCGACGAAATCCGGGTTTTCCGACAGCAGGCCGTAACCGGGGTGGATCGCATCGGCGCCGCTTTCCTTGGCGACGCGGATGATCTCGTCGATCGACAGATAGGCCGCCACCGGCCCCAGCCCCTCGCCGATGCGGTAGGCCTCATCCGCCTTGAAGCGGTGCAGGCCGAGCTTGTCCTCCTCGGCATAGACCGCGACGGTGCGCTTGCCCATCTCATTGGCGGCCCGCATCACGCGGATCGCAATCTCGCCGCGGTTGGCGATCAGGATTTTCTTGAAGTCAGTCATAATGGGCTTTCCGTGTGTTGCGGGAATGCAAGTTCGACCCCAAGGGCGCGGGGCCGGTTTCTGTGCGGTTGGGCAAAACCAACGGTGTTCTGTACGCGGAGCTATCCGCCTTTGGGATCCGGCGCATCGGCCTGATGGCGGTCAATTGCTGTCCTTTGCTCTGCAGACAGGCCTTAATCCAGCAGGAGGCCGTGGCCCGTCCGACCGCGGATCGCAGCGACCTTGGCCCGGCCCAGCCGCTCGGTAAGCGTTCCTAACGGATAACCCAGGAACTTGCAGGAACAGATGCGGGTGCCGCTCTCACGGTGGTTCAGAACCAGCCGGCCCATGTTGAAGCCCAGGTCGAACCCTCTGCTCGCAAGCCGGCGGCGCAGGCCGGCCCAACTGGTGGATTGCCGAAATACCGGTTCCAGAAACCTGCGCAGTAAAACCCCGGTTTCACAATCGAGACGATTGCTGTCTTCCGGTCCGCGCCACCGGGTCTGCAATGGACCGGTTTCCGCGACTAGATCAGGTTGATACATCATTCTTCCATCCTCCGATAACGCACGCGGCGTCTCCTGATGCGGAAGCGGCAAAACGTGGCCGGGGCAACCATATCCGTGCGTTGCAATGCGTGAACAAGTCTTGCCGCGGACCCGTGAAACACGCGTGATTACGGAAAACGTCATGCAATCACGGTTCCAGATTGCGGAAAACTGGGGGTTCAGATTTCGAAAAAGAATAACCATTTGATTTAGAAAAGTTTTTTGAGGGAAAATTTTCAGCTTCGCCGCCGCGTGGCAGGATTTCAGGGCCAAGCCGCCGCCGATCTGTTGCAAAACGTTTCGGGAGTTACAGTCTGATGTGCCAGAGATGATACATCATTCAGCCCCGGAGCAATTCAAGACCCCGCGGCAAAGGCGCTGGCCAGGCCATCCATGACCTGCGCACGATAACGGATATCCTCCGCCTCTGACAGAAAGCACAGGCGCGGGCCGGTAATGGTGAGAAGAACCATTCCGACACTGCGGCGATTGTCGTCGGAAATCACGAACAGGCCCTGGCCAGGGCCACGGTAGCGATGCTCTTCGATGAAGCCGGGCAGGGCTTCGCTCTCGGGCCAGGGGCCGGACCCGGTCGTCGTCAACATGCGCGCCAGCGCCGGAGCGTCCTGTTGCCGGGCCGGGCGGAGCGACAGGTTGCCTGTCATGAATTTCGGAGGATGCAGCAGGTGCCATTGTTCGGGCGCCATGACGTAGTCACGGCAAGGCTCGGAGGTTTGCGTGCCGTGAAAAAACATGCGTCTTGCGGCAGGGCAAAGTGAAAATCCAAGTCCGGTCAGAAGCGCGCGCGACGCGAAATTTTCTGCATGACAGGTGGCAGTCAGGGGCGGACCAGCGCTGGCAAAGCGGGCCGCAACGGCCAGTTTCAGCGCCCGCCGCATCAGACCCTGGCGCCAAAACTCCGGTGCCAGCCAGTACCACAGCGATGCACCGATGCAGAGCCCACCCGCCACCTTGTCCTGGTATTCGATGATCCGCAGGTTTTCCCCGGGATGCGCGCCATGGTCCAGAAGCTGGCGCGCTGCCTCGGGCGTGAAAGGCCGGGCGACCGCGGCCAGCCAGCGGGCGATGCGAATATCGTTGAAATGGCCTTTGACCACAGTCAGGTCCGCCGCGGTCAAAGGGCGCAGGCGCTGGTCGCCCTCGGTCAGAATGTCAGGAAAACTCTCCATCATGCCCCGTTGTCCGGCTGCGGTTCCCTGCCAGATGAGCGCAGATCCCGTGCCTGAATCAAGCCAGTGATTCGGATGCTTATCATGTTCGGAAAAATCTTCTGCGGCGCAGCGAAACGGGCTTCGAAACAGAGCGTTACAAAGCCGCGCGCAAAACGTAACGCAATTTTACACATTTTCGGAACGGCCCTCGGAATCCGCAGAAAATCGCGGTTTTCGGCCTTTTCTGATTGAGTCAACGTGCCGCTCGGATACCCTGTGTGCCACCCGGAAAAACGGGGCCCGAGGGAGGGTTGGCCAATGCAAAAAATCTCAAGCAGGCAGCGCAACAGATCACTGGGGGCTTTAGTTCGGCCGGCCGGAGCCCGGCGCCCCGGGCAGGAAGTCCCAGATCGCGGAAAGATCGCTGACCATGCGCAGATGAACCTGCCGGAGAAGGTCGCTCTTGAGAGGATCGTCCAGGTTTTCAACGGCCTTGCGCGCCGTCTGCATGTCCAGAGGATCGCCAGTTTCCAGCGCGCGGTCGATGGCGTCGCGGCAGCTCCGGCCGACACCTTCGGCGGTGCTGCAAACATCCTTCAGCGCCCGGAAAAAGCGGAGATCGGCAGGATCTGTCATCGGATTTGCCTTTCGCTGGGAAAACCGGCGCCGGTTTACAGGGGGCGCCCATGACAGGTCAATCACGCAAAACCGGCGATATCCTTATGGACCGGGTGAAGACCATCCAGGCGATCGCCCAGGCCAATACGGAACAGCTGCGGCTGAACCAGAAGGCCAGCGGCCTGATGGTACTCGAGATGAAGGACATGCAGGACGGGGTCGAAGACCACGCCCACGAGGACGCGCAGGCGCAGAACGACGCAGCGCTCAAGGAAAACACTGAAATGATCAACCGGCTAGAGGCCAGGCTTTCCGCCCTGGACGAGGAATTGGAAGCCGCGATGAAGGAGCAAAGCTGAATGACACAGCACAAGCCGCCGCAAGCAATGACGCTTTTCGACTTGATCGCCCGCACATGGGACGTGAAGATCGAGGTGCGCGCGCTTCAGTTCAATGCCAAGGGGACGTCCCTGGCCGCGCAACTGGCCGATGGCCAAATGGCTTTTGTCTCGGTCCAGGACGCCGAGAGCCCGGACAGCCGGGTACGGGTCGAGGCCGATACCGGGCGGTCGAGCATCCGGCCCCGGTCCAAGCCGCTGCCGCCTCCGGTATTCAGCGAAGCGCCCGCGGCGCGCGTTGATGTGCCGATGTGCCGGCTTGGCGATCAGGGCTTTGCCTTTCCCCATGCCGAGACGGGTGCCCTGTGGCGCGCAACCGCGCGAGGGCAGACCCTGGCAATGAATGCAGCGCGCCAGGATGCGGTCACTGCGTTGGCAACCCTTTCGAGCTCTGGTCAGGTGGCCATCGCGCATGGGTCACGCCTGGCCCTGGTAGCCGAAACCGGCGGGGCTGAGGTGGCTGGTATCAAGCTGGATCACGGCGTTACCCGGATTGCAGTTTCTGGCGATGAATCCTTGTTGGCCTGCTGGGGTGCGGGTCAGGTGAGCATCGTCCGTGCCGAAGACATAACCTGCCTGGCGCAGATCACCTGCGACGGCAAGGTGCTGTGCCTCGAATGGTCTCCCTGCCAGCGCTGGCTGGTGGCGGGCTGCGAAGACAAGGCGGTGCTGCTGGTCGATGTGACCGCGAGCGCCTCGGACCGGATCGTCGATTTCCCGGCACCGGTTCTGTCAGCACAATTCAGCGACCAGGCCAAGGCGGTCATCGCCTCAGGCGCGTTTCGGGTAGTGGGGTGGTCCTTGCCGGACCTGCCGTTCGGCGACCACGCCGGTGCGCCGATCGAGACCGGAAAGCCGGGGCTGACGATTGTCGACTGGGTGGCGGTGCATCCCAAGCGGGATCTCTGTGCGGTTAGCTACGGCTCCGGCCTCGTCATGCTGTGCCGCATCGGACACCCGGATGAAATGCTGGTGCGCGAAGGCACGGGCGCGGCGGTTACTGCGCTGGCTTGGTCCGACGACGGCGCGCATCTTGCTATTGGCGGGGAGGACGGCAGCCTGTCGATCGCTACCTTCCCGAACAACATGTTCAAATAATACCTGAAGGGAGAAGACACATGTCACAAGCACTGTCCGCTGAAGAGCAAAGCAAGGACCGTTATTTCCAAAAACTGGCAAAGGTTGCCGGCGAGATGGTCGAGGAGCACGGCAAGGACTTTGCCGCTGGAGCGCTGGTTCTGGCCGCGCGTTGGGTCTCGGAAAACCGGCTTAGTAAGACAGAGGACGTCAAGCACTAGTGATGTTTGGCCCTCTCTAGCGATGCAGCTGCCGGTGATGATAGGCACTGAATCTGGTTAACGAGTACACAGCTTAGCGGCGCGGCCAGCTCGGCAAGCGAGCTGGCCGACCTTGTAGCATTGGCGGCCGCCGAAAGCGCATCCGTCAACTCAGGCTCAACGAGCTGTGCATAGGCGCAAAGCTCATGAATGCGGAAGGTCGCAAAATGCAGACTGTCGCCATTCAGCAGGACCTCACCATGGGAACGTTTCGGCAACTGACTGTTCAGCGCATTGCTGTGTACCGCCGCGCCAAGCGTGGTCAGCACCGATTTTCGCCACTTTGCGTAATCGGTGTCGGCGGAATGGTCGATGCCCACCGCATAGAGCTTTTCAGAGATCGCGCGGAAGGCGCGGCCCCCGGCAATGTGGCGGCGCCAGAAATCGCTGGCCTCCTCGGCGCTGCGGCAGGCGGCGAAACGCTCCGCAAGCTTGCGGCGGATCAGGACCACCAGCGTCATGTCCACGTCTTCCGACAGCGACCGGGCGATCTGCATCGCAGGCATCGTCAGGTCAGTCAGCGCCAGAAGGCGCAAGGCTGCAAGCTGTTCGGTCAACCGGGCAGAGAGCGCCGTAAGCCCGTGCCATTGCGCCACGGTCAGTCCGTCGGTTTGTCGGTGACGTCCGATGGCCGCGGCCTCGTGCAGGGCCCGAACCCAGAGCACCGCCTGATCATAGAGAAACACCAAGTCGACACTGGTGCTGGCCGGAGCCGCTTCGACCCGCGGCAGAGCGCGGAATCCCGGCAGGCTGCGCAGGCCCAAGCGCCAGCCATGGTCGAAATCCAAACCGGCGGCGGACCAGAGTTGGCGCACCCGTGCCAGAAGCTGCGGCGACAGACCGGGATAGGACCGTTCCGGCGCGGTTCCGTCGAGCGGGATAATACCACCGATTGGGGGATACGGGCTCATTTGGCTGCTTTTCAATGGTTTCTTCGCTTCAGGATAGCCCGTCGCGTGGGCTTGCGGCCAGCGTTTTGTCTGTTGCCGGGACAGGAGACGGTGTCATGCCCCTAGGCACTCATCTGCGCGCGAAGCACAGTCAGGTGTTCAGGCTGGGGCAGGTTGTGACCCTGTTGCAGATGTCCTCCGCCGAACTTGACGAGCATCTGGCCGCGCAAGCGCAGGAGAACCCGATGCTGGTCCTGCGCCAGCGCCGTGCCGCCGTGATGAGCGCCACGGATGTGCTGGAAATGACCGCGGTGGAGCAGGCAAACAGCCTTTACGATCATGTGTTCCATGAATTGGCGGGGCTGATCGGCCAGGGCGGGTTGATGGAAAAACTCATCACGGCGCTGATTGCGGAACTGGAGCCGTCGGGCTGGCTGGGCCGCTCGGCCGAAGCGATTGCCGAAAGCTTGGAATTGAGTGGGGAGTTGGTGGAAACCGCGTTGCGGGTGGTTCAGAAACGTGTCGATCCGGCCGGGCTGTTCGCCCGCGACCTGCAGGAATGCCTGCGGTTGCAGCTGGAAGACCGGGAGGCGATTACCGAGGACATGGCAGTGGTGCTGGATCATCTTCCTGCGCTGGAAAGCGGCGGCCCGGCGGCACTGGTCCGGGCGACCGGGCTGTCACGGGATACGGTACAGGACTGCCTCGCATTGCTTCGCCGGCTCGACCCGAAACCGGGCAGCGGCTTTGTCTCGGATCCCACGCTCACACGCGAACCCGATGTCCGGATCACACCGTCGGGCGACGGATGGGAGATCGAATTCCTGTCGTCGTGGCAAGGGGATATCGAGATCATCAATCTTCCGCGCCGCGGCAGGGCAAGCGAGGCCACAGAAGCACTGGCCAAGGCGCGGGCGCTGAAACATGCGCTTCATGCGCGCGCGTCCGCTCTAAAACAGGTGGTCGGAGAAATCGTGGAGCGCCAGGGCGCTTATTTCCGCTTCGGAGATCGAGCTCTGGCCCCGATGACACTGTCCGAAATTGCGCTGGAAACCGGATTTCACCTCAGCACCGTAAGCCGGGTTCTGAACGGGCTGCTGATCGAAGGGCCGAACGGCATTGTCCTGGCGCGCACCCTGTTTACCGGCACGGCGTCTGCTCAGGCAACCCAGTCCAAGCCGCAGGTTCAGGCCCGTATCCGGGCGCTGTTGGCCGAAGAAGACCGAAAGAAGCCGCTCTCCGACCGGCGGCTGACGGCCATCCTGCAGTCCGAAGGCATCGCAGTGTCACGCCGTGTTGTATCAAACTACCGGCAGGACATCGGCATCCCCGCCGCGGCGAGGCGCCGGCTGCGGGCCTGACGCCGCAACCCCTCGGCGCAGTATCACGCCACAGAAGGGGACATCCGGGTGCGGGTGCGGACCCGCACGGTTCCACCAATGCTGCGGCGCAGAAAAACCGATATTCTTCAGAGGTTTGTGCTGAAAGGCACGGTGCTTTCGGGGTGCGTGATCCGGGATGTGTAACGCGGGTGATTCAGCAAGTGTAACGAAGCGTAAAATCCCTGGAACGGCGATTGTAACGTTATGCGACAATCATTGCATATGCCGCGCCCGGCCTCGGCCTCAAGAAAAGTGCCCCGTGGAAAAATCATCAAAAATTATTTCGTAAAAACAAAAAGATAATAAAATTTTTACGCCGCTTAGGGCGCCTGCCGAATTCTGGAACCGGCCTTGCCAGAAGATAACCACAAGACGCCAGCGCCCGGACAGGACGCTCAAAGAACGAAGGACAGGGAGAGAGACCAGCAGCCGCCGCGATGCAGCGGGCGTGTCGAACTTCTCAACCTTTGCCGAGAACCGGCGCCTCAAGGGGGCGCCAAACCGAAACGGCAAAAGCCGCCAACCGGGCGCCGGGCGACTGGCCCCAGAGCTTTAAGGAGGCTCATGGCATGACTTTGACGCTCAACAAGATCACGTCCCAACGTGGTATCTCGGTAGGGGAGGCCACCAAGAAGATCTCCGATCTCGGATGGAATCCGTCCTACGTCCAGGAAGCCGCCACCTTCCCGACCGACTACAAGATCACCAAGGCCCCGCGCGACCCGATGAAACAGGTCCTGCGCTCCTACTTCCCGATGGAAGAGGAAAAGGACAACCGTGTTTACGGCGCGCTCGACGCGGCGCTGCGCGGCGACATGTTCCGCAATGTGGAGCCGCGCTGGATCGAGTGGATGAAGCTGTTCCTGGCAATCATTCCCTTCCCCGAAATCTCGGCCGCCCGCGCGATGGCGATGGTCGCACGGATCTCTCCCGGCGAGGATCTGCGCACCGGCTTCACCATGCAGATGGTCGATGAATTCCGCCACTCCACGATTCAGATGAACCTGAAGAAGTGGTACATGGAAAACTACATCGACCCGGCCGGCTTCGACATCACCGAAGAGGCCTTCGGTAAGTGCTATGCCACCACCATCGGCCGCCAGTTCGGCGAGGGGTTCATCACAGGCGACGTGATGACCTCGGCCTGTATGTACCTGACCGTTGTCGCGGAAACCGCCTTCACCAACACGCTCTTCGTGGCCATGCCCTCGGAGGCGGCGCGCAATGGCGACTATGCGCTGCCCACGGTGTTCCTCTCGGTCCAGTCGGACGAAAGCCGCCACATCGGCAACGGCCACTCGCTTCTGATGGCCGCGCTGAAGGAGCCGGAGAACCACCTTCTGCTGGAACGCGACCTGCGCTACGCCTTCTGGCAGAACCACGCCATCGTTGACGCCGCCATCGGCACGTTCATTGAGTACGGCACCACCAACCGCGACAAGGAAAAGGAATCCTACGCCGAGATGTGGCACCGGTGGATCTTCGAGGACTACTACCGGACCTACATGCTGCCGCTCGAAAAGTACGGCGTGAAGGTGCACCACGACGACGTTCAGGAAGCCTGGAAGCGGATCACCGAAAAGAACTACGTTCACAAGGTCGCCCAGTTCTTTGCCGTCGGCTGGCCCGTCAACTTCTGGCGCATCGAAGCACAGACTGAGAAGGACTTCGAGTGGTTCGAGCACAAGTACCCCGGCTGGTACGCCGAGTTCGGCGAGTTCTGGAAGTGGTATGCGAAACTGTCGAAGCCGGGTGAGAAAGTTGTCACTTTCAACGAGGACACCGGTTACGTCTATCCGCACCGCTGCTGGTCCTGCCTCGTGCCTTGCCTGATCCGCGAGGACATGGTGGTCGATGAGATCGACGGCGAGCTGCACACCTTCGCCCATGAGCTGGATCGCTGGACCGCGGTCGAGGCATTCTCTGACGAGTATCAAGGCCGGCCGACACCGGCGATGGGCAAGTTCTCGGGCAAGCGCGAATGGGAAACCGTCTATGACGGCTGGGACCTGGCGGATGCCATCAAGGATCTCAACTTCGTCCGCGACGACGGCGAGACCCTGATCCCGCAGCCGCACCTGCGCTTCGACAACAAGGACATGTGGAAGCTGGAGCACGTTCGCGGCCACACCCTGGCTTCACCGTTGAAAGCGCTGCGCGCCATGTCGCCCACCGATCGGGAGGCGCACATCGCAGAGTACCGCGCAGGCTTCACCATCAATCCCTGCAACTGATCACGACCATCGCCGGGGCTGCGTGAGCGGCCCCGGCACCCCCGCAAGCACGGGAGAGGGAGGAAACAACAATGACGGACATCTACAACGTGCGCCTTGAGCCGGTCGGCGTGGAGTTCGAGGTCGAGGACGGTGAATACATCCTTGACGCCGCCTTTCGCCAAGGCATCGCGCTGCCGCATGGCTGCAAGGAGGGCCAATGCTCGGCCTGCAAGTGCGTCCAGCTCGACGGCGAGACCGAGATGGAGAATTACTCGACCTTCGCACTCAACGACATGGAAAAGGACGGCGGTCATATTCTGATGTGCCGCTCGCTGGCGCTCAGCGATCTCGAGATCGAATTGCTGAATTACGACGAAGAGGTGCTGTCCAAGAGCATCCCGGTCAAGCAGTTCACCGGCCGGATCACCGATTTCCAGAAGCTCACCCATGACATTCGCGGAGTCCAGATCGAACTGGATGCGCCTTTGAAATTCTGGGCGGGTCAATATGTCGACATCACGGTCAAAACCGAAGAAGGGGAGGAGATTACACGCTCGTTCTCCATGGCAAATCCGCCGAGCGAAACCCAAAAACTCGGCTTCATCATCAAGAAATACCCCGACGGACGGTTCAGCAACGAGCTCGACGACGGCGGCATCAAGGCCGGAGCAGAAGTCAGCATCGAAGGCCCCTACGGCATGTGCTTCCGACGCGAAGAGCGGCAAGGACCCGTGATCCTCGTCGGCGCCGGCTCGGGCATGTCGCCGGTCTGGTCAATCCTGAATGACCAGGTGACGAGCGGCGAAGATCGTCCGATCTACTTCTACTATGGCGCCCGCACGCAGGACGATCTGTTCCAGCTCGACGAGATAAGCGCCATCACCGACGCCCATCCCAATGTCGAATTCATCCCCGTCCTCAGCCATGAGGAAGAGGGCAATGGATGGGACGGCGCGCGCGGCTTCGTGCACGAATACGTCGACACGCACCTGCGCGAGCTGGGGATCGACGGCGAGGGCGATGTCTATGCCTGCGGCCCGCCGCCGATGATCGACGCGCTGACGCCAGTGCTCTTCATGCACGACTTCGATACCGACCGCATCTTCTACGACAAGTTCACGCCCACGTCCGGTTCTTCGGGCCACTGACGGCCCGAACGCTCGTGACGTGAACGAAACCCAAGGGAGGCAATCATGCCAGCAACATCCAGCTCAGTCGGATCCGGTGCCGCCGGTGCCGCGGAATTCATCGGCTCCAAGAGCCGCAAGTACAATTACTTCGAACCGCGCGGCAAGCGGGCGACCCACTACGAGGACGTCACCGTCGACGTCCAGCCCGATCCCGAACGCTACCTGATCCAGAACTGGATCATCGAGTTCGAGGGAGGCAAGGGCGGCGGTGCCTACCGGAAGGACAACACAGCCGCGCTGTCGTCGAACTGGCACGCCTTCCGCGCGCCCGACCAGGAATGGGAGCGGACTCATTACCAGCGCCAGTCGAAGATCGAGACCATGGTGCAGAACGTGATCTCGAACGCCCGCAAGGCCGGCGCGCACAAGGTCTTCGACAAGAACTGGCAGACCATCCTCCAGAAACACCTGGGCGCGTGGAAGCATGCGGAATTTGGTCTCGGCACCTCGCTCATGCAGGCGCAGCGCTACGGCTATACCCAGATGATCAACAACGCCACGCTGACCAATTCCTCCTACAAGATGCGCCTGACCCAGGACATCACGCTCTACCTGGCCGAGATCGGCATGGACATCGACGGCTGGGATGACACCCTGGGCAAGAAGATGTGGCTGGAAGATCCGGTCTGGCAGCCCTGCCGCGAGGCGATCGAAACGATTATGGGCTCGGAAGACTACCTCGAGCAGTATTTTGCCATCAACATCGTCTTTGAGCCGATGGTGGGTGAGCTAATCCGCTCGGGCTTCTTCATGCAGGCGGCCGCGGCCAACAATGACTTCATCACCCCGCCGGTAATTTCCGCAGCCGAAGCTGACTATGAGCGCAACCTCGCGAACACCGTCGATCTGATCTACCTGCTGGCGCACGACGAAGAGCATGGCGAACACAACCGCGCGCTCTTCAAGTCCTGGCTCTCCAAGCACGGCGACCTGGCGGAAAAGGCCACCACCGCGCTTCAGCCAATCTGGTCGCAGCCGCATTCCAAGCCGGTCTCCTTCGAGGATGTCAAAGCCGTCTCGCAAGAGCGCCTTGGCAGAATCATTGCCGAGCTGGGCCTGTCGTAACTCTCTGAAAAGGAATTGGAATCATGTCTAGCACAGCGCGAAATGCATCCAACCAGAACATCTTCAAATCAATGAAGGAAATCGACCTGACTTCACGCGAGGTCTCGCACCAGTGCGGTGTCACCATGAACGACAGCGTCGAGGCCCGCGCCATCGCCGAGTTCATGGAGGAAAACGATCCCAAGGTCACAATCACCTACAACCCGGCAACCATCCGGATCGATGGCGAGGGCAAGCTGATCTTCAAGATGAGCGAGATCACCGAGTACCTGGGCCGCGAGATGACTGCCGAGACCTTCGAGGTCAACACCTCGACCCACTACGGGCGGATGGTCCGGGTCGACGACGATACCGTGATCCTGTTCGGCGACATGAATGAGGTCATGGAGTACATCTGATCGACCTCTGACAGCTCCGGGGCCGCTGCAGCCGCTACGCCCCGGAGCCCCCAATTTCTCAGCCAACGCAAGGGAGTACACCATGTTCAAGACACCGGATGGAAAAGAAATATTCGTGATCGACGGGCACACTCATTTCTGGGACGGCAGCCCCGAGAACCAGGCGAATGTACACGGTAAGCAGTTTATCGACTGCTTCTATGCCTATCACACCAATCTGAGCCCCGAGGACCAGCTCTGGGAGAAGGCCAGGTTCGAGAAGTACTCCGAGGACGACATCTATCGCGACCTGTTCGTCGACGGACCGGACGACATGGCGATCATCCAGTCGACCTATCTGAACGACTTCTACAAGAACGGGTTCTCCTCAATTGAACGCTCGTCGTCGATGGCCCAACGCCACCCGGAGCGCTTCATCGTCAATGGCAGCTTCGATCCCCGCGATGGTGAAAAGGCGCTGGAATACATCCACTACATGAAGGAAAACTTCGATATCAAGGGCGTGAAAATGTACACGGCGGAGTGGAACGGCGACAGCAAGGGCTGGGCGCTGAACGATCCGGCGGCTTACAAGTGCTTCGAGCTGTGCGAGAAGCTGGGTATTAAGAACATCCACGTCCACAAGGGTCCGACGATCATCCCCCTGTCGAAGGATGCTTTCGACGTTCATGACGTCGACCACGCTGCCACCGATTTCCAGGGCCTCAACTGGATCATCGAACATTGCGGCCTGCCGCGGCTCGATGATTTCTGCTGGATTGCGACCCAGGAAACCAACGTCTATGGCGGCCTGGCGGTGGCGATGCCCTTCATCCATTCGCGCCCGCGCTACTTCGGCGAAGTCATGGCGGAACTGCTCTGGTGGGTCGGCGAGGACAAGCTGCTGTTCGGCTCGGACTACGCGATCTGGACGCCTGGGTGGCTAGTCGAGAAGTTCTGGAACTACCAGATCCCCGAAGACATCTCGGCCGAGCGCGGCGGGGTGCAGCTGACCGACGAGATCAAGGAAAAGATCCTTGGTCTGAACGCGGCAAGGCTATACGGCATCGATGTGGCGGCCAAGAAGGCCGAGCTGGCCGGCGCTCCGGTGCAGATCGCGGCGGAGTAGGGCGATGCTGGTGGCCAATCTCAAGGCAGAGCTGGAAACCGAGGTCTGGGACTGTCTCCACAATGTGACCGACCCGGAACTGGATGAGCCTGTGACAGACATGGGTTTCATCGAGCGGATCGAAGTCAAGGATGCCAAGTCGGTAAAGGTCGAGTTTCGTCTGCCCACCTATTGGTGTTCGCCCAACTTCGCTTTCCTCATGGCCTTTGGCATTCGCAGGGAGGTGACATCGCTGCCCTGGGTAATTGAGGCCGAGGTGCAGCTGAACGATCATTGCTTTGGCGACAAGGTCAACGAGGGCGTAAACAGCGGGCGCGCCTATCACGACATCTTCGCGGAGTACTGCGATGGCGCGAAGCTGGACGAAGTGGTCGAGAAGTTCCTCGCCAAGGCTTTCGACCGGCGGCAGGAAACCGTGCTGCTGGGCCTGCAGGCGCTGGGTCACAGGCCCTCCGAGATTGTCACGATGACGTTGGCCGAGTTGCAACAGGTGACTTTCAACGGCGAAGAGGAGCTGCGGCAACTGCCACGCTACCTCGACCTCTTGGCGGTGCAGGGTCTGGCCACCGAGCCCGACGATCTCGCCTTCACGACGTGGGAGGGGCACGAGATCGCGGTGGCGGATCTCAGCGATCATCTGACACGGCTGCGCAGCACCCGGATCAACATGGAGTTCAACGGCGCGCTCTGCCGGGGACTCGCCAAGACCCGCTACAAGGAGGTCGAGATCGGGCCCGATGGGCCGCAGCTCATCGACTTCATTGCAGGTCACGTGCCGCCTCGGGAAGAGGCCGCAGCGACCGACTAAGGCGCGGACAAACCGAAACTTCAAAAGGAGGCGCCCAGGTATCGGCCTGGGGCGACGGAGGAAGATATGGCTAAACTTATGATACATGGCAAGACTGCCCGCAATGCATTGGCCCGCGGTGTCGCGCGGCTGGCGGCGGCGGTGGAGCCGACGCTGGGCCCAAAGGGTCTGAACGCGATGGTCGACCGCCCGGTCGGCACGCCGCTGGTCACCCGCGACGGGGTCAGCATCGCCACCGAGATCGAGTTGAACGACCGGTTCGAAAACATGGGCGCGCAGGTGGTCCGCGAGGTCTCAATGCAGACCAATGACGTGGCCGGCGACGGAACCACCACCGCCATCGTGCTGGCCAATGCGCTGATCCAGCGCGGCGTGGACCTGACCGACAACGGCGTTAAGCCGGTGGACCTCTGCAAGGGGATCGATCTGGCCGTGGCGCGGGTGATCGATGGGATCGACGCCTCCTCGCTGAGCTGCGACGATCACCCGGAATACCTAGAGGCCGTGGCGCGCGTGTCCTCGACCGACCCCAAGCTTGGCGAACTGGTGGCCGAAGCCTATCGCCGCGTGGGCCGCGACGGGGTGATTTCGGCCGATTTCGGGGTGACCATCGAGACGACGATGGAAGTGGTCGAGGGCATGTCCTTCGAGCGCGGCTACATCTCGCACCACATGGTCACCGACCGAGAGCATATGGAGGCGGTGCTGCGCAACCCGTTGATCCTGCTGACCGACCAGAAGATCCTCAAGCCTGAGATGCTGGATACCGCCATTTCGCTAGCCGAGGGCGAAAACCGCCCGCTGTTGATCGTCGCCGAAGAGATCGCACCGGAAGTGGTGGTAAAGCTCTTGGACAACGGCGGGGCCGGTAAGTTCCTGATCGTGCATCCCCCGGAATACGGCCACTGGCGCACCGCGGTGATGGACGATCTTGCCATCCTGACCGGGGGTGAAGTTCTGGCCCGCGACCTCGGCAAGAAGATCGAGAACGTCACGCTGGCCCAGCTGGGCGGGGCGGAAATGGTGCGCTCACATGCCTCCGGCACCTCGGTGCTGCGTGGCGAGGGCGATCCGGAGGCGATTACCGCCCGCCGCAACCAGGTCCAGCGCCAGCATGATGCGGCCCCGCCGAACATCGAGAAGGACAAGCTGCGCGAGCGGCTGTCTAAACTCACGGGCGGCAGCGCAATCATCTATGCAGGCGGTTTCACCCCGGTTGAGCAGAAGCGCACGATCCAGCTGATCGAGGACGCGCTTTGTGCGGTCCAGGCGGCCGCCGAGGATGGAGTGGTTGCAGGCGGTGGTACGGCGCTAGCGCAGATCTCTGACTGCCTCGACACGCTCGACGCCCTCGGCGACGTGGCCAAGGGTATTCAGCTGGTGCGTTCGATCCTAACCGAACCGGTCCGCCGCATTGCCCGCAATGCCGGGGCCGACGTGGCCGCCGTGGCGCAGGCCGTGGCCGAGGGCCCGTCGGGCCACGGCTACAACGCCGCCGCCGGCACCTACGGCAACATGTTTGAAGTTGGCATCGTCGATCCCGCCCGTGTGCCTGCCAGTGCGTTAGTCAACGCGGCCTCGGTCGCGACGCTGATCCTGACCACGGAAACCCTGATCGGCGATCTCGACGAAGGCGAGGCCGATCCGACCGAAGGCCCCGCCCGCGGTGGCGGTGCCGAGCTTCTGGGCCGCGCCTGAGCGCTGTTTCATACCCGAGAGGCCGGGCATTTCGGCCACTCCCGACAAAAGGAAATAGACAATGAAAGCCGCGAGACTATACGAATACGACCCCGACATGAACGTTGAGTTGAAGATCGAAGACGTCGCCGCGCCCACGATCACGGCCCCGGACGAGGTGATCGTCAAAGTCGGCGCCGCGGGCCTTTGCCGCACCGATCTGCACATCATCGAAGGCGTCTGGAAGGACATCATGGACACCGAGGGCAACCTGCTGCCCTACGTGATGGGCCATGAAAATGCTGGTTGGGTTGAGGACGTGGGCAGCAATGTCACCTCGGTCAAACCCGGTGACGCGGTGATCTGCCACCCGTTCAACGCCTGCGGCATCTGCCTGGAGTGCCGCTATGGCCATGACATGTACTGCGACCACGGCAAGTTCCCTGGTCTCGGGCTGGATGGCGGCTTTGCTGAGTATTTCAAGACCAACGAACGCTCGGTCATCAAGCTGAACACTGGCATCACGCCGCTGAGCGTCGCGCCGATGGCCGATGCCGGGATCACCGCCTACCGCGCCGCCAAGAAGGCCGCGAAACTGCTCAATCCCGGCGGCTATGTCCTGCTTTTGGGCATTGGCGGGCTGGGCCATATCGCGCTCCAGGTGCTCAAGCACACCTGCGGCGCTCGGGTTATCGCGGTGGACCGGGAACCGGCGGCGCAGGTGCTGGCCAAGGAGCTGGGGGCCGACATCGTGCTCGACGGCGGGCCGAACCTCATCGACGAGGTCAAGGACCTGACCGGCGGCGGGGTGCATGTGGCGATTGATTTCGTCGGCGAGCACGGCACCGAGAACATCTGCTGGAAGCTGCTGCGCCAGGGCGGCGAGCTGATCATGGTGGGCTATGGCGGCACGGTCGAAGTGCCGACGCTAGAGCTTGTCGCCAACGAGATCAAGATCGGCGGCAGCCTCGTGGGCGACTTCGTCGAATTGGTCGAGCTGATGGAAATGAACGCAGACGGCAAGGTCACGATGCACCAGACCGAATACAAACTGGCCAACATCAACGAGGCGATTTCTGACTTCAAGGATCGCAAGTTTACCGGACGCGGCGTGATCGTACCCTGACACGCAGTCCGGCTCCCCGAGGCGCGCCGCCTGCGCGCCTTGCCTCGCGGGCCTGCGTCCTTCCCGTCTGCCCGCGAGGCTCCCTACCACCTTCAATGCCGAGGACACCATGGCCAAAGCCATCCATTCCATGATCCGCGTGCTGGACGAAAAGCGCTCGGTCGATTTTTACCGCAGGGCCTTCGGACTGACCGTGGCGGAACGTCTCGATTTCGACGGCTTCACGCTGGTTTATCTGTCCAATGACGAGGCCGTCTTTGAACTCGAACTGACGATCAACAAGGGCCAGACTGAGCCCTACATTCCGGGCAACGGCTATGGCCACTTGGCGGTCTGCGTGCCCGACGTGGCGGCGGAACACGCAAGGTTCGAGGCAGAGGGGCTGAATCCCCGCAAGCTCGTCGATTTCAAACACGAGGGCGCAACGCTCGCCCGTTTCTTCTTCGTTCAGGACCCCGACGGTTACGAGATCGAAGTCCTGCAACGGGCCGGACGCTACCGGTAATCCAGATCAGACAGGGAGGATCCCAATGTCACTACTCAAGCAAGGCATGACCCGCCGCCAGTTGCTGTCGCAAAGCGCGCTCTTCGGTGCGGGCTTCGTTATTGGCGCCGGTTTCGTCGCAGGCAATGCCAGTGCGTCCAATTGGGCGCTCGAGGTCGAACATCTCACGCCCGAAACTATGGCGACGCTTATCCAGATGGCGCGCGATATCTATCCGCACGACCAGGTTGGTGATCAGTTCTATGCAATCGCGGTTAAGGACTACGACAACGCAGAGGCGGTCGAAGCGGTTGAGGCCGGTGTCGCAGCGCTAAACGACGCGGCCAGGGGAGTGGGCTATGCCCGCTACATCGACATCGGCTGGGAACGTGACCGCGCCAATCTGTTGCGCGGTATCGAAGGCACCGCCTTCTTCCAGAAGGTCCGCGGTGGTCTAGTGACCGGTCTCTACAACCAGAAAGCCGTTTGGCCGATCTTCGGATACGAGGGCGAGAGCTTCTCCGAAGGCGGCTACATCGACCGCGGTTTCGACGATATCAACTGGCTTTGAGGGGGCTTGACCAATGAGCGCACCATTTGACCTGACAGACGACAGCGTTGTTGTCGTGATCGGAACCGGCGCCGGCGGCGGCGTCCTGGCCAACGAATTGGCCCAGAAAGGCGTTTCCGTCGTCGCGCTGGAGGCCGGCGGGCGCTACCTGCCCGAGGATTACCTCAACGACGAATGGGACAGCTTCGGCCAGCTTGCCTGGGTCGACCCGCGCACCACCAGCGGTGATTGGCGGGTGTCGAAGGACTTCTCGGGCCTGCCGGCCTGGATCGTCAAGGCGGTCGGCGGTACGACCATCCACTGGGCCGGGGCGTCGCTGCGCTTCCAGGACCACGAATGGAAGGCGCGCAGCACCTATGGCGATGTCGCGGGGGCCAACCTGCTCGACTGGCCGATCGACCCGCGGGAGATGGACGGCTACTACACCCGCGCTGAGAACAAGCTGGGCGTGACGCGCACGGGCGGACGTGCCGGGCTGCCGGGCAACAACAACTTCAAGGTCTTCGAGAAAGGCGCGCGGGCGCTGGGGTATGAAGCGGTCCACACGGGCCGGATGGCGATCAACTCGGCTGACTACGACGAGCGCCCGGCCTGCCAGCAAACCGGGTTCTGTTTCCAGGGCTGCAAATGGGGGGCCAAGTGGTCTGCCGCCTATACCGACATTCCGCGCGGTGAAGCGACAGGTAACCTTGAGGTGCGTGAACGCTGCCATGTTCTGCGGATCGAGCACAATGAGCGCGGCAAGGTCACGGGCGTCATCTATGTCGATGCGGAAGGCAACCAGCAGGAACAGAAGGCGCGGGTCGTCTGTGTTGCAGGGAACTCGATCGAAAGCCCTCGGCTCTTGCTCAATTCCGCCTCGCCAATGTTCCCCGACGGGCTGGCAAACAGTTCCGGCCAGGTCGGGCGCAACTACATGCGGCATGTGACCGGCTCGGTCTATGGGGTCTTTGATCAGCCGGTGCGCATGTGGCGCGGCACGACAATGGCCGGAATCATCCAGGATGAGGCGATAAACGACCCCTCCCGGGGCTTCGTCGGCGGATACGAGCTAGAGACTCTGGCACTGGGTTTACCATTTATGGCGGCATTTCTCGACCCCGGCGCATGGGGACGGGAGTTCACCACTGCGCTCGACCTTTACGAGAACATGGCGGGCATGTGGATCGTGGGTGAGGACATGCCGCAGGAAACAAACTGTATCACGCTCAACACTGGCGTGACTGACCAGTACGGGTTGCCGGTGGCCAACGTGCATTTCGACGATCACCCCAACGACATTGCTATGCGCGATCATGCCTACAGCCAAGGCAAGGCGGTCTACGAGGCGGTCGGAGCGACTCGCATCTTCCCGACGCCGCCCTATCCGTCGACTCACAACCTCGGCACCAACCGTATGTCGGCCAACTCACGCGACGGGGTGGTCAACGCCCATGGCCAGAGTCACGACATCGCCAACTTGTTTGTCTCAGACGGCAGCCAGTTCACGACAGGTGCGGCAGAAAATCCGACGCTGACCATCGTGGCGCTGGCGATCCGGCAAGCCGAGTACATCGCGGAGGAGCTTGGCCGTCAGAACCTCTGACCCCGCGCTGAGACACCGATACAAAACAGAATTTCCAAACCAGGGAGACGAAGATGGACGGAAATGACATGAGGAAGGCGGGCGGATGCCCCGTCATGCATGGAGCAACAAACAAGGCGGGACGCAGCAACCGCGACTGGTGGCCGAACCAGCTGAATATTTCGGTACTGCACCAGCATCAGCCGGTGTCCAGCCCGATGCCTAAAGGTTTCGATTATGCAAAGGCCTTCAAGGCGCTCGATCTGGATGCTGTCAAAGCAGACCTGACCGCGCTGATGACCGATAGCAAGGACTGGTGGCCCGCCGATTACGGCCACTACGGGCCGTTCTTTATACGCATGGCCTGGCATAGCGCTGGCACTTATCGTACCGCCGATGGGCGCGGCGGGGCCTCGGCCGGCAACCAGCGTTTTGCGCCGCTCAATTCCTGGCCGGACAACGGCAACCTTGACAAGGCCCGCCGGCTGCTCTGGCCGATCAAGGAGAAATACGGCAACGCCCTGTCCTGGGCCGACCTGATGATCCTCGCTGGCAACGTCGCCATCGAGAGCATGGGCGGTAAGACCTTTGGCTTCGCTGGCGGGCGCGAGGATATCTGGGCGCCAGAGGAAGACGTCTACTGGGGCGCCGAGGCCGAATGGCTGGCAACCTCCGACAAGCCGAACAGCCGGTATTCCGGGGACCGCGAACTTGAAAACCCGTTGGCTGCTGTGCAAATGGGCCTGATCTACGTCAATCCCGAAGGCCCGGACGGCAACCCAGATCCCATCGCTTCGGGTCGCGACATCCGCGAAACATTTGCCCGCATGGCGATGAATGACGAGGAAACCGTGGCGCTGGTCGCCGGCGGCCACACCTTCGGCAAGGCGCATGGCGCAGGGGACCCGGCGCTGGTCGGGCCGGAGCCCGAGGCTTGCCCGCTGCACGAAATGGGCTTCGGCTGGAAGAACGCTCACAAATCGGGCAAGGGCGTGGACACCACGACGTCGGGTATCGAAGGTCCTTGGACGCCGAACCCGACCGAATGGGACAATGGTTATTTCGACGTGCTCTTCGGCTACGATTGGGAACTGACAAAAAGCCCGGCCGGAGCGCATATCTGGCACGCGAAGGGGCTTTCGGATGAGGATCACGCGCCGGAAGTCGATGCCTCAGTCTCCAAGGTGCCGGTGATGATGACCACTGCCGACATGGCGATGCGGATGGACCCGATCTATGGCCCGATCTCCAAACGGTTCCACGAAAACCCAGAGGAATTTGCCGAAGCCTTTGCCCGCGCTTGGTTCAAGCTGACCCACCGCGACATGGGGCCCAAAGCCTGCTACTTGGGTAAAGAGGTGCCCGACGAGGAACTGATCTGGCAGGATCCGGTCCCGGTCGTGGATCATCCGCTCATCGACGACAAGGATATCGCGTCGCTGAAGGCGGAAATCCTGGGCTCCGGCCTATCGGTCGCCGATATGGTCTGGGTGGCTTGGGCCTCGGCCTCCAGTTTCCGAAGATCAGACAAGCGCGGCGGCGCCAATGGGGCGCGCATCCGTCTTGCCCCGCAGAAGGACTGGGAGGCCAACGAGCCGGAACGCCTGGCACACGTTCTCGACGTTCTTGCCGGCATCACCAGCGCTTTCAACGGCGGCGCGTCTGGTGGAAAAAAAGTGTCTCTGGCAGATGTTATCGTTCTCGCGGGCAATGCGGCCGTCGAAGAAGCGGCAAAAGCCGCAGGCCACGACGTTACCCTGCCGTTCACCCCGGGTCGCACCGATGCGAGCGCCGCCCAAACCGATGCCGAATCCTTCGTTCCGATGGAGCCAATTGCAGACGGTTTCCGAAACTACGAGAAAGCCGCCTATTCGGTTCCGGCCGAGGCACTTCTGGTGGACAAAGCCCAGCTTCTCGGTCTCAGCGCTCCTGAGATGACGGTCCTAGTCGGCGGGATGCGCAGCATAGGCGCAACCCATAAAGGCACGGATACGGGTGTTCTGACAAAGAACACTGGGGCGCTTAGCCCGGACTTCTTCGTCAACATTCTGGACATGGAGACGGAATGGGTGCCGGTCAACGGCGCCGAGCGTGTCTTTGAAGGCTGCGACCGCGTCAGCGGTGCCAAGAAATGGACCGCGTCGCGCGTAGATCTTGTATTCGGATCGAATTCGCAACTTCGGGCGCTGGCGGAAGTCTATGCCAGCCGTGGCAATGAAGGCCTCTTCGTCTCTGATTTCGTAGCGGCTTGGAGCAAGGTTATGAATGCTGATCGGTTCGAATTGAACTGATGCCTGACACGGTGGATCAGACGAAAACCGTATTTGGTTTGTTAGCGAGTATGTCGGGGGCCAGACACGGGTCCCCGACAGGTTGTGTCCGCCATGAATGCCCAGATCGCGGAACCGCGTTTCGCCCACTAGACATGCTCGGAACACAACCAAAAACCGCAAGAAAAAGCCTGTTGCGGCCATATTCGACCCTAAAGTTTTGGCAATTGGCTGCGCAGCCTGCTAACATTTTTGCACGGGAGGAAAAGTAGTGGTGGATATTTTTTCAAAGCGCGACGGTCCGCGTCTTGAAGACGTGAAGGCAAAGCGCCTTCTGTCGGAAAATGCTGGCACGATACGCAAACTTGCGGATCAGATCAGCAATGGCGGATTCAGCCGGATGCAGGCCGAGCAGGCGCGCCGGAAACAAGAGCCGAAGCCCGACGGACTGATCATTCACGACATGAAGGCGCGGGTCACATCCGACGTGCCCGAGCCTTATGTCAAGGTCAGCCTCAACAACCGTGTGGTGCTGGTCGACAAGTCGACAGGCCGCCAGATGCAGATGCTGGGCGAGATCCGCGGCAACTTCATATCGAAAAAATTTATTCTGGCGACGAAGGAAAACGGTTTCTTCTCGCCGCTGGAGGGCGACACTGCCGCCGCGCTGGCGCATTTGGACGGGGTGGAGATGACCGACACCTTTAACGATCGCACCCTTGCAGAGGCGATTGAAGCCTTGCTTGTACCGCAGGACGATTGAACCCTGCCGCGCAATTTTCTGGAAATAGACCGGATGGAATACCTACAGGGCCGTTAGTACAGGCCCGAAACGACACTTTAGAAAAGCGAGAGGGCGCAGCAATTGCCTGATAACTCCAGCTATTCGGAAGGCGATACCCGCAAGGCATGGGAGAGATTTGTCTCCTCCGACAAGGATGGCAACGGGATGCCGGCGAACGTGCGGGATGAGATCCTCGATTCCTGGCGGCGCAGCCGTGAGTTGGGAGTCGATGCCGGCAGCCAAGCATCGCGCAAGGTGATCGACCAAAGCCAGTTGTTACTCCGCCGCGAACGCAATTCCGCGCTCCGCCAGGCGGCCTCGGCGGCCTTCAAGCGGCTGGAGCCGCATCTGAAAGAGGCTCGCACCATCCTGATTCTGGCTGACAGCCAGGGGGTGATCATCGACGCCATCGGTGACGAACACGTGCTGGACGAGGGCCAGGAAATCCATTTGCAACTTGGCGGCGACTGGAGCGAGCGCACCATCGGCACCAACGGCATTGGCACGGCTCTTAAGACCGGCAAACCCTCTTACGTGCACGCCTCCGAGCATTTTGCCGAAGGCGTACAGGCTTGGACCTGCGCGGGTGCGCCGATCTTCGACCCCCTCACCCAGAACGTGATCGGTGTCGTGGATCTCTCCGGTCCGCCGCAGATTTTCCGCCAGCACAATGTGGCGCTGGTCCTGGCGGCGGCGCGCGAGATCGAGATTGCGCTGGCAGAACAGAAACAGGTCGAACGCACGCAATTGCTGGAGGCCTTCCTGATGTCGGATTACAGCCGCGCGCATGACAGCGTGGTGCTGGTCGATCAGTCAGGCCGTGTGCTGTTCCGCCGCGGGCTGGACGATGATCCGAAGCGCCGTACCAAGGAATTGTCGGTCGGCCACAAGCTGTTGCCGAAACTCGAAGGCCTGTCGGACCAGGACATTCCCAAGCTCTTGCCTCTTAACGTTGAGGCGGAAGGCATCGAACGGCTCAAGCTGGAAGGCGTCTTTCGCGGCGCCGCCCTGTTTCTCAAGGACAAGGGCAAGATGCTGCGTAAGGCGGGAGCAACCTGCACCATCAAGCCGCGGGTCAATGTGGAGGAGGGCGAGATTCAGATCATCGGGTCGTCGCCGAAGATGGCCGATGCCATCGGCCTGGCCGAACGCGCGGCGCTGGCCAATGTTTCGGTGCTGATTCAAGGTGAAACCGGGGTCGGCAAGGAATTGTTCGCGCGCCTGATCCACAGCCGCATACCGGATCACAAGGCGCCCTACGTGCCGGTTAACTGCGCTGCAATTTCCAGCGATCTTATCGGCGCGGAACTGTTCGGCTATTCGGAGGGCGCCTTTACCGGCGCCGTCCGGGGCGGGCGCGCCGGGAGGTTCGAGCAGGCCAACAACGGGGTGCTCTGCCTCGACGAGATTGGCGACATGCCGATCGAACTGCAGCCCTACCTGCTCAGGGCGCTCGAACAGCGGGCGATTTACCGGATGGGCGACAACAAGCGGCGCCCGGTCGATGTCCGGCTGGTTTCGATGACCAACCGCGACCTGCGCCAGGAGATCGAGAGGGGCAATTTCCGCCGCGACCTGTTCTACCGGATCGGGGTGATGACCATCGAGGTGCCCCCCTTGCGCGAACGCGGCAACGACATCGTCGCGTTGCTCGACCATTTCTCAAAGAAATATGCCGAAGAAACCGGGCGCCCGCCGATGACCTTTGCCAAGCGGGCGATGGAATTGATGCTGCAATACCAGTGGCCCGGCAACGTCCGGGAGCTAAGAAATGTCGTCCAGCGCTTCTACCTTATGAAGTCGGGTGGCTTCGTGACTGAGCGGGACCTGCCACCGGAGATTCAGGACGATTTCGATGATGGCGACGAGGATTCTCTGGAGCACATCCTAGGCGGCCATTCCGGCGACTTAGAAAGCATCGAGGCCAGCGCCATCCGCCGGGCGATCACCGCGGAAAACGGCAACCTGACCAAGGTGGCCCAGGTTCTGGGGATCTCGCGGCCAACGCTTTATCGCAAGATCAAGCGGTATCACATCCGCAAGGTCTGAGGTTGCGAGCTACAGGGTCCCAGGGGCCCGGTTACAACATTCAAGCCCCACATATAACGCAGAAAGCTGCTGATGCCCGTTTTCACATGTTCGGCCACATAACTATGTATACTTATGAAAACAGCTTCTAAATGTGGATAGCCGAGTGGCTGGTTTCTTCCTGAAGTCGCTGACTTCAGGAAAATTTCTAGCGCAGATAGGGTCAACATACCAGACCAGACACCAGCCCACACTGTCTCATTGTGGCTCCGGCGTTCTTGTCCTTCCGGGGTGAAACGGGCGATTGTTGCTATGCGCTTCAGCGCACTAACTTCACATTGCCGCTAGTTAGCTCGGGCGTGCATTCTTCAACACAGCAGGCGGAGGGAAAGTTCGTGAAGCGGGACTCTAGCCAGCCCCTGTGGAATTTTCCTTTACGATCTTGCGGAGCACTTTAATTGCCTGATCCAGAGTTGGGTTGGGAGTATCGGAGGGGCGGACAATATACATAGGATATGCGAAGGTGACGGCTCCTTCGACAGCGCTTATTTGACCTGTTTCCAGAAAGGGAGGGGCAACGCTCTGCCTGCCATATGCGGCCCCGCCATTTCCAGTAACGTACCGCGCCGCAAGGGGGCCGTAGTCAAAGGAAACTGCTGCTCCTTCAAATAGAGGATAGCTGTGCTTGAATGACGCTATGAAGGCCTCACCCCAATTAACATATACGAAGCGTGGATCATAAATAGATCGGATGCTGGGATCTGTCGTGTAGAGTATCAGGCGATCCTCCATCAGCAGATCCGCCTTCAACCCCGATCTTGCGGGGGGCGTATGCATCAATGCCACATCAATCGTCCCCTCAGCAAAACAGTCGATGAGATCACCGGGGATATCAACTTTGATGCGAAGCGCCGTCTCGGGCATCTCGGCTCTCAAGCGGCTGGCCCATTTGTTCATCCACGTCGTTGCCACGTTCACCTCACCGCCAAGCGACAAGACAGAGGAAAAGCCCTCTGGGACGGAAAAATCGCCTTTAAGGCGTTCGCCCAGCCGGACAAAAGCCGGGGCTTGCCGCAAAAAGTGTTTGCCAGCCCTAGTCAACTCGGCTCCTGACTTGCGCCTGATCAGCAACTGCTTGCCAAGCGCACTCTCAAGCTTTTTGATGCGCGCGCTGACAGTGGTCTGAGCGACGTGCAGCCGCTCCGCGGCATGTCCGAAGTTCCCCGTCGAAGCAACTTCAATGAAAGTCTTAACTACATCTGTGTCCACAATACGCCTAATCGATCAGGATTGTTGCTGGTTTCGAGCGAGATAATTCATTGTACAGCTGAGTGGAAGGGGGGGTAGGTGGTTATTGTGTGGTCTTAATGTAGAGGTTCATATTTCATGCCCGAAAAGGTTGTACGGTTTCCTCCTGCGCGAAACGCTCCTTTGTTAGCGTTTGGAGGTCAGGTTTTGTCGTCCCGGAATTTGAACGTCTCATTTTTTAAACCTTCCTCGTGCCCCGGAATTTCCCCGCCCGCAAACGGAACCCCCGCCAGTTCCGKGGTGCGACATTTTGACGGCACAGCATCGGATCCAGATACCGCAAAATACTTAGTATCGAGGAGGTGGGGCCGCTTCGTGTCGTTCTGGCGTGATGTACTTACTCTGTCTTGGTTCCGAAGTCGTTTGCCATCGGCATTTCGAAGCCTCGGAGGTGAAAGCCTTCAGGCGGAAGAAGTGAGCTTCTCCGTATCAGGAACTGAGGCCGAAGTTCCTGCTGAACACTGGCGCAGCTTAAGAAGTCCAGATGTCATATGGGAATTTCTCGACGGAGAGGCTGAAAAAAGGATCAAGACCAATGGCTCGAATTTGGATGGTCCTTGTCTCGTCATTTGCGGGAAGCTTACATGCGGTCGCCGGTTAATCCGTCACTTCGCGTCTCGAGGTGATGAGGCTCACTTGGTCACAGACGTAGATGAAGCCTTTGGTGTTCTCAAAGGCAGAGCGGATGCCTGGTCCATGGCGATTCTGGACCTCGATAGTTTCGGAGGTATTCTAGAGCTGTCGGATGACCTTATGGATTTCCGCGTTGAAGCACCGGAAGTGCCGCTTCTCTTGCTATCCTCTGGTTTCTCTCAGGATGACCTGTCAGAGGAACGCTTGCCGATGTGTGACGCATCCATTCGCAGTCCGGCTTTCTCTCTTTCCCTTGCTAAAGGGGTGAAGGCTGCTATTGAAAATAACAAGGCTTGGCGATTGCGCTATAAAAGCATGATTTACTGAAAGTGGGGTGGAGCTATTTTTTCCAAATTTTGCAAAACACCCTGAAGGAGTGAATTAGTTGAATGGCGCCGATCTTATAGGTTTAATCAATTTCGCCACGCGATTCATATTGTATTTTTCACTTTTGATTGCCCCCAATTTGGCAATTTCAGAACATGCAATACAAAAACACTTTCCGGAAATAAAACAAGCTATTGTTCAGTTGCATATAGGCGGGCGCAACTTCTGCACGGGAACGCTTGTCACCCCATACCTGGTTGCCACCGCTGCGCATTGTATTGCTAACCAACACACCAAAGCTGTTTTCAGGCCCGAAGCCGTGTTAATCTACTTTAGGTTGCGTCAAGAAAAATTAAAGCTAACCAGAAGAGCCAAACAGGTTGTTACCCACCCAAACTATCGTTTCGGTGGTCCGGATGAGAGCAATCTGCGGGCAGACATCGCCTTTCTGCTTCTTGATCAGCCTGTACCTGAAGATGTTGTGAAGCCAATTCCGATTACAGGGAGATTTCGGCGGCAGGAGAGGGTCTCCATCCTGTCCTACAGCCAACATAGCCGACGTAACTTAAGAATAGACAATGAATGCAAGGTTTTAGGTTTCAGCCATCATGCGGTTGCGTTCTCTTGCAAAGTCGATTTTGGCGAGTCGGGGGCACCAGTGATTGGCTGGGGCGAGGATCAAACGCCAAGTCTGGTTTCAATTATTACAGCCAAAGCCATGATGGGCGAAGAGCCCGTGGCGCTTGGTGCAATACTGGATGAGACAGCGGTGTCGGTTTTTCGTGATGCAAGCTGCGCATCTGAACAGCCGGGCCCTTGTTAGGGGCAGGATTCATAACCAGAAAATGACGACGGCGGCGAGAGTGCAGGCTGACAGGAAGACCTGCAGCGATGGCTTCGAGGGTGGCCTTGAGGTATGGCCGCTCCGGGCTGGGTCTGTCTGCTGGACCTGCAAAGCAGGTAGCCCTGGCGCTCGTTTCTCAACGCGCCTGTGCTACACCGTTGTACCTCTAACAACCTAACAATCTAACCGCCTAACAACCGGTCGACTTTCCTAGCCACTTTGTCCGCAGCCTTTGCGAGGTAACATGCGTCGAGATGGGCGTACCGTTCGGTACTTTCTGGTGACCTGTGGCCGAGCAGCTTGCCAGTCATGTGAAGGGTTTCGCCCGACATGATGGCGTGGGAGGCATAGGTGTGGCGGAGATCGTGCAAACGGATATCGGCGGGCAAACCGGCCAGATGTTTGAAGGTTTGCCAGGCGTGATCGATGGATGTGCGATGCGGCTTCTTTGTCCGCTGAGCCGGGAACACGTAATTGGACCGGCGCTGTTTACGCAACCGGTCGAGGTACTGGATAGCAGCATCGCTCAGATTGACTTCGCGCGGGCCTGTCTTGGTGCGCCGGAGGGAGAGCCTGTCTTTCTGGACTTCGTCCCATCTCAACCGCAGGATTTCGCCGGAGCGGCAGCCGGTCAGCAGCATCAGCCAAATCGCGTCCGCAGCGTCCCTCTGCCTGGAGGTTGCGGAGTTCAGCACGGCGGCCAGCCGCCGGAGCTGGCCGCTGCTCAGCATGCGACCGCGCGCCAACCGCCGGTTGAAACGCAGAGGCGCGGCTGGATTGGAGAAGTCTGGGGGGAGATGGCCTGCTTCTTGGCCCCAATTCAGAATAGTCGTGAAGTGCCCAAGCGCCTGGTTGGCACCGCCCGGCCGCGAACGGGAATAGGCATAGAACCATTCGGCGATGTCGGGCGTTGTGATCCGCGTAATTTTACTCCGGCCAAAAGCGGGCAGAAGCTGCGTATCCAGATAGTAGCCCAACGAGGACAGCGTGGAATTGGCATAGACCCCGCGCTTGGCATTCAGAAAGGCGGTGCAGAGTTCCGAGAAGGTGAGTGTGTTTCGCTGCTCCGGAGCAGGGGACCGTTGTCCTGTGCCTCTGTGCGCATGGAAGGCTTCGCGTGCCTCGCAGAGTTCCATGTCCTCAAAACGCCCCAAGGTGACACGCCGGGTCTTCCCCGCGTCCCGCTGCCAGCAGACCCAAGACTTGGCGCCGCCGGGCTGGACACGCAGGGCCAGGCCGTCGCACTGGGCATCGTGAAGCATGTGTGAGCGATACTTGAACCGCGACTTCTATTGACGTTCAGGGTAGGGGTGTCGGCCCATCTCTTCCATCATCTTTTCGCGAAAGACCTCGGCTGGTGTCTTCCATCCGAGGCACTTCCTGGGCGTCGCGTTGAGGCGGTCACTGATCATCTTCAAATCATGATCAGTGAGTGCCGTGATGTCTCGCTTCCTCGGCAACCATCTTCGCGCCCGGCGATTAGTGTTCTCAACGGTGCCTTTCTGCCAGGGGGAAGACGGGTCACAAAACCACGTTTGCGTCCCGATCTCTGCTTGAAGGTGCGGCCAGCTGACGAACTCGGTGCCGCGATCAAAGGTGATTGATCTCCGCGCCAGGTGGGGCAGGTCGCGCACAGCTTTCATGATCTTTCCCATAACCGGCTTGGTGCGCTTGTTCCCGTTCTTCAAGAGCACCGTGAAGCGGCTCACGCGCTCGACCAAGGATGTGACATTTGACTGACCAAGCTTCTGTTTAAACGACATTAAGTCAGCTTCCCAGTGGCCGAACTGACGTCTGTGCGCGACATCTGTCAACGCCGTTTCAATTTTCCCCAAAAGTGCCGAAGTAAAATTCCCCACTTGCTCGGTCCCGGTGATCAGCCGGCGTTAGTGATCAGCGGCTCCATTCCTTGTCTTTGGCGGTCGCCCGCGGCGCTTCGGCGGAGGCGGGGGAGCGATCGGGGCGTTGGCGCGGACATGCTCGGGTATGAGGTCGGCATGGCTGCGCAGGCGGTAGCTGGCACCTTCGATCTGTATGACCACAGCGTGGTG
>NZ_WLCM01000046.1 GCF_013317235.1 Leisingera sp. ANG59
CTGTCCTACGGCGTCCTACGGCAGCATCGTCAGCGTTCAGATCGGGCAAGACAAATACATCACGACGCTGACCGACGATGGCATCTGCGAACTGAAGGACATGCTCGCGGACGCCCGGCGTTCGCCGGAGCGCTGGAACGACTTCTTACAAGACTCCGTCGACGATCCCGACATCATCGCACGCGTCAAGGACCAGCCCCCGCGGTAGAAATCGGGTGCTTACCCTACGGCAGCATCGTCAGCGTTCAGATCGGGCAAGACAAATACATCACGACGCTGACCGACGATGGCATCTGCGAACTGAAGGACATGCTCGCGGACGCCCGGCGTTCGCCGGAGCGCTGGAACGACTTCTTACAAGACTCCGTCGACGATCCCGACATCATCGCACGCGTCAAGGACCAGCCCCCGCGGTAGAAATCGGGTGCTTACACTTCATGGCACACACCGGACTTTCAACGCCGGAAGTTTGATGGGCGAGATGCGGGACTTTGCTGCCGTTGCCCTTCCTAGTGTTTGCTGATGCAGCATTCGCTTGCAGGGCGGCTTGGTGTCCAGGTGACATCTGCAACTTTGAATGACCGCCTTTCGGCGGCGGTCATTCGGAACTTTCTTACGACAGACCTGGTCAATGGGCAGCATAGCTGACCTCAAAACAGGAAGTCGTCTTCGGTAAGCAGTGCGGCAGTTACCCCTTGAAGCACGACGGTTCCGTGGCCTGACAGCGAAACTTGAGCGTCACCTGAAACGTCAGTGATGACTAGGTCGCTAAATGCAATGCCTTCAATGTCGAATTCCAGCCTGTCAATTCCATCCTCAAAGTCCGTCACTCGATCACTGCCGAATTGATCCGCGAAGACAAAGGTGTCCGCTCCTAGCCCTCCGGCAACTGTATCATTGCCTGTTTCTCCGTCGATCCGATTGTCGGTTTCAGAACCGATCAAGGTGTTGTTACCAGAGCCGCCCACGATGTTTTCAAATCCGATGACCTGTTCGGTGAAACCGCTGGCGAATGTGGCTTTGCTTTGGCTCAAATCAATGCTGAAATCGTCGCTGGAATAAGAGAAATCAATTGTGTCGTCTCCTTCGCCGCCATCAAAGAAATCATCGCCAATACTGCCGAAGATGGT
This sequence comes from Leisingera sp. ANG59, assembly GCF_013317235.1. GTDB lineage: Bacteria > Pseudomonadota > Alphaproteobacteria > Rhodobacterales > Rhodobacteraceae > Leisingera. The sequence continues at coordinate 1,131 of NZ_WLCM01000046.1, forward strand.
ATCATTTCCACTTCCTCCGTAGTGGTCATCGTCGCCGAGCCCTCCTTCAAGCCCATCATCGCCGTTGCCGCCACGAAGTGTATCGTGCCCTTCGCCACCGTCCAGAAAGTTGTTGGCATCTGAGCCAATCAGAGTGTTATTTCCCCGCCCAGCAATGACGTTTTCAATGTTGATTACTTGCTCCACAAAACCATCTGTGAAGGTCGCAATCGATTGAGAGAGATCGATGGTAAAGCCATTGCGTGAGTAGGTGAAATCGAGGGTGTCTGTTCCTTCGCCGCCGTCAAACAAATCGGCGCCAGAGTTGCCAACAAGGTAGTCATCACCGGCACCGCCATAGTGATTGTCGTCACCGGTGCCGCCGTCAATACGGTCGTTTCCGGCTCCGCCGTGCAGATCATCATCTGTAGAGAAGCCGAGCAATGAGTCATCACCGCTGCCCCCTGACAGGACTTTGTCGCGAATTGTGGCGACATCCAGCACTACGCCATCAGCGAACTCGACCAGTTCCACCCTTTCAGATGCGTTGGCGAAGTGGTCGGCAACTGTCACTGTCTCGCCGTTGCTCAGCCGGATTATCAGGTCGTCGCCAGAGCTATGCTCAAAGCTAACATCCGCCAAGTTTACATCGGTAAAAATTAGACGGTCGGTCCCTGCTTTGCTGCTGTAATCAGATATGACATCGTTTCCATCACCGAGGCCATAACGATAAACATCGGAGCCATCCCCGCCTTGCAGAGTATCGTTGCCCTGGCCTGCTTGAAATTCGTCATCACCGGTGCTTCCCAAAACAAGATCGTCACCTTCACCGTTTTGGTCATTGATTACTCTGGACGCAATTTCATCAACGTCCAGTACTGTGCCATCCGCAATCTCAATGAGCTCGATTGCTGACGAACTGTTCCTGAACTGATCAACGATGCTGACTGTATCGCCGTTGCTCAGAGTGATTATGAGATCATCGTCGGCATTCTGGGAGAAGCTAACGTCGGCGGCATTTGCATCTAAAAACACCAGCCGGTCAACGCCCTGCTTGATGCTGTAGTCATTGATGACATCATTACCATCGCCGAGAGTATAGACATAGGTGTCCGAGCCATCCCCACCTACCAAAGTGTCATTGCCCGCGCCGCCCTGGAACACGTCGTCACGGTAACTGCCAAGAACAGCGTCATCACCTTCACCGTTCTGGTCATTGATTGTTCTAACCGCTATCTCATCAGCATCCAGCACTGTACCGTCAGCGAACTCGATCAACTCAGTTTCAGACGAGCTGTTTCTGAACTGATCAACGATGCTGACTGTATCGCCGTTGCTCAGAGTGATTATGAGATCATCGTCGGTATTCTGGGAGAAGCTAACCTCAGATGCATTTGCATCTGAAAACACCAACCGGTCAACGCCTTGCTTGATGCTGTAGTCATTGATGACATCATTACCATCGCCGAGAGTATAGACATAAGTGTCCGAGCCGTCCCCACCTAGTAAAGTGTCGTTTCCTGCCCCGCCAACAAACAGATCGTCTCGGAAACTGCCGCGTACCAAGTCGTCGCCTTCCCCGTTGGAGTCGGAGATCATTTTTGCAATCGTATCCAGAACATCTAGTTCCGTTCCATCGGAGAATTGAATAACTTCGACTTCTTCAATTCCGTTGGCGAACTGGTCCAAAATGGTCACCGTCTCACCATTGCTCAACGTGATGATCAGATCTTCGTCCGAAGATTGCGAAAAAGTGACGTCCGTTACATTCACGTCAGTGAAAGCCAAACGGTCACTACCGCTTTTGAGGCTGAAATCACCAATAATGTCGTTCCCATCTCCGAAGGCATAGACATAGGTATCCGAGCCGTCACCGCCGAGCAGTGTATCGTTTCCGTCTCCCCCCATGAATATCGATGAGTCATCTTGAGACGAAAGATGGTCGTCCCCCTCGTAGCCCAAAAGCATATCATTGCCCGAACCGGTAATAGTGTCGTTTTCGGAACCACCTTCTATGAGAAGGTCAATCTGAAATGCAGTCTTGATAAGTGAGCGATCAATGTCCTGATAAGCATCTGCCACAACAGCGGCAAGGAACGGAAGATCGTGCCTGAATGCAGCGAGCCGCTCCAGAGCGTCCTCATCAGTGCCATAGTTCTGAGTGCGAAAACCGTCTACAACACCAGATACGAACTCGCTGATGTCGCCGCCGATACTATCAGTAAAGGGGTTGTAGAATAGATGTTCAAATGGCGCCAGGGCGCCGAGGTCGGCTTCCTGTCCCTCCTGTGCGGCGATAGAATGTGCCGCTTGCACAAGGAAACGGGCTTCAAAGTAGTCGCTTACATTGTCATACTGCTCTGCAAGCGCGGCAACAGCGTCCGGCTCAGGAATGAACGGAAGGATTTTTTCATTGGAAAGGAAGTCCTCTGCCCGTGCGTACGGTTGTCCCATTATCTTTTGCAGAAAAGCGAATTTTTCAGCGCCGAGATCTGGAAGCTCCGTGTCATCGGATAGGGTTATGGAACCTTTGTTCGAGCTGACGGTTACCTTTCCATCGAATTTTGGTGCGCCGCCAACGCCCCAATCCGGAGGAGGGGTTATGCGAATGGGATCTGTTTCAAAATCAGCATTCAACGTTGCAGCTTTTAGTGTGTGGTACGGGAAATACTCCAGAGATGGGGTTGCCAAACCGTTTTGATCCGCAAACTGCTGAATGAACTCTGTATCGAAATAGCTCCCTCCAATAGGACCGTCGTTCCCATTCTCGAGGGACGATGGGAAATCAAAGATAAAGAAATCAGGTGCAGGTGGGTTAGTATCATATGGGTCAAAGCCGTGAGGGTTTTTATCTTCTTCGTCATAAAGATAAATGACGCTAACCGGACCAGCTTCCGGCAACCATTTCGTACCAAGAACACCGGACCAATCGGCGAGAAGCGCGTCCAACCCTGCATTGTAACCCGAGAAATCCCCAGACCTCGCTTCAGCAATCAGCTCTTCGGCATTCTGTTTAAGTTCTGCGTCTTGCGACATCGCGACCCAAAGATCAGGCACTTCCCCAAATCCAGGAAGGAAAGGCATATTGAACACGCCTTCGTCATAAGCGAAGTCGTCAGGCAAGATGTAAGTACTTTCAGCCTGAGATAGATCGAACAACACCTCCACAGCTTCTGAGGTACTGCCATCGTCAAATTTCACTTCGGAAGAGGCAACAGTAGTGTTACCGTTATCTGTTCCATCGACGTCTTCCGCATTCAGGGAGATTTCAGAAATGCCTGCACTTTCCAGTGAGAACAACTCGCCTTCATCGCTTTCCCCATCACCGTCCAGGTCTTGCCAAAGCAGAAGTTCCCCGAAGCCAGCGTCATTGGCATTGATGACGCCATTGCCGTCTGTGTCGAGTTCCGCCACCTCAGCGAAGCCGGTCTGGTCCTGAGAGCCCATAAGCTCCGAGATATCATCAATCTGGCCGTTACCATTCCGGTCCACGGCCAACAGTGCGTCATCAGGGCTGACCCAGCCCGTCCGTTCGGCAAACCCGTCTCCGTCCAAATCAAATCGTGCTTCTGAGCCGTCCAGAGGCGTTAGCTCTACCCCGTCGCCGTCCAGGTCAATGACAATCGGATCGATTGGCGGTGGGTTGAAGAGGTCGTTAAGGTCATCCAGCCAACCTGGAGCAAAATCCTCAAACGCGTCATAGAGGTCGGATACCTTAGTCTCTTCTGGCTCTTGAGTGGGTGCTTCTGCTCCTTGGTCCAACTCCGGGTTGGTAATCTCATTAATCTCATCAATGTTGTTACCTGGCCACATATCAAATTTTGGTGTAGAGATGCCAGCTTCACCCAAAGCGGCTTCCGTAAAATCAATACAATTGTTCAAAACTACATTGTACTTATCGGGATTAAATGACGGATAATTTTGTATGTTATCGCCAAAATCAATAAGCCTGGCAGCCTGTTGATCAGTAATTGGAAGTGTGTTGCTGTAGACCGGGTCAATGTAAGTGCTAGAATCGTTATATGTAATCGCGCCATCGCCATAGGGCGTTGAATTAATTGGTGCGTAGCCAAAGCTCCGAGAGTTTCCATCTGAATCCGTTACGGAATACCACATGTGGCCAGTCGCGCTGGTTCCTCCGCCGCTCGTCGTAGTTCCTTGCTCCGCCACATGTACAGTAACTGTATAAGGCATATCAATTACCCCTAATTGCCTTCATGAAAATAATTCTGGATGGTATATTTTCTAATCTATGGTCACTGCCTTCGGGCATTACCTCCATAACATAATCACCCGCAGAGAGTTCGCTTGATGCAAATTCCAGCCCATACCACTCATTAAAAGCCATTAGCAGGCGAGGCAGCAACCTCTTCCTTTGAAAGGCCAATTCGCGATGCCCACCTCTTATAGAGTACATCCTTACTGTGAATGTAAGCAATTCCGGTTCATTCGAGGTTTGATTTGGCAATCCAAGATCGTATCCATTCTTAATCAACTCTTGGGCTAATCCAGGTCTTCCCTTCTTGAGGAGAAGATACAATCCGTACTCATCTGCCTCATCAACGGTCACGTCTAGATTAATTGATTCCTGGCTATTTAGATCAATTTCCATATCTGCCGAAGCCTCCCCGCAGGTTAGAGTCATTGCCAAAACCGATGAGGTTAGGGTAGCGCACAGAAGATTTATTAAATTTAAGTTCATATTTGTGCCCCAGACTGTGCAAGCAGCCAGGATCGGCAGCTGAACTTGAAAAGTACTTAAGCGTTAAAAGTCCACGTGATGCCAGTCTAGGTCAGGGAAACCCCACCGATCAACTTAGAGGTGTCGAAAAAGGGGTTTCACAGCTCTTGACTGGCAAAAACTATGCTCTGTACTTTGGTTGCGAGGCCTTCCGAGACAAGCGGTTGTGCGCAACACCATTGGTCTTCACTAAATCCAATGAAGTGCCTTCTGGGCTTGGTTTTGTGTACGTTCTTAGTGCTTCATTGTCTCCCTTGCGCCAAGTAGCCTATGCACCGGATGCGGTGGAAGCCGGGAACAGGCGGAATGGTTGCGTTTCCTTCTGCCATTCGGTGGAAGAAATTCGGCAGTGCAGCGTACAGGTTACTTGCGTACGCCCACTGCAGAACTTCGACACTTCCGGTGTGGGCTCCGACCGGGCGTTCGCCGCGCCAGGCGTGAATGACGGCAGGCAGCCCATGTTGCCAATTGCGCCCCGCGCAACTGTACGTGGTGCCGCCTGCGATAGTCCAACAAATGAATTGCTGCTTCAGATCTCAAGATCCTCGAGGGGCTTCCCAGCTTCCAAAGCTTCGTGGACCCAAGCAGGCTTACGCCCGCGGCCGCTCCAGGTTTGGGATCGGTCAGCTGGATTGGCGTATTTAGCAGGTGCCTTTGCGCTTGACTTACGCCCCTTTCCGCCATGCAGAGCAATAGCCTCTTCAAATGCCACGCCATGTTTTTCCGCAATGGCCAGCATTTCGGCATAAGCGCTTTTCTTTGCCTCGTCCTCTACTTCCACTTTGCGGACTTCGATTTCCTTGGCCAGCGCTTCCAATTCAGCGGCACTCAGCCCCTTTAGATCAATTGCCATATTTCACCTGTGTTTTCAGCTGTTCTCGGTCAAAGCAGATATACCCTTCTGAGGCAAGTAGCTGGCCACAGCGGTGCAGTACCATCAAGCGCTCAATATGCGCCCGCCATTGCCCGAAACTGTACTTCGAATTGGTCCACAGAAATGAGGTTGGACAGAAGGCAGGCTTGACCGGCCGTGTCTGCCGCAGATGGATCCCAAGCCATATCGCGCTAAAAATACCAAGATGAGCCACCGCACAGGGCTCGTCAAAATGTGACCGGATTCGCCAATGAGGGAAATCTCGGAATGGCTAACAGGACTTGGCCTGGAGCGTTGTGCCAAAGCCTTCGCCGAAAACGACATTGATTATGAGACGCTGTTTGATCTGACAGCCCAGGACCTAACAGATATCGGGGTGGTATCTGTTGGGCATCGCCGCAAGCTGCTGAAAGCGATTTCGCAGCTTGCGGCGCCGCAGGACGAGGCCCACCGCAAGACAGCCAAGCGGCCAAAACAGGAGGCGGAGCGGCGCCAGGTGACCGTTCTCTTCGCCGATCTCGCCGGTTTTACGGCGCTGGCGGGCCGTATCGGAGCGGAAGCTGCGCACGGTGTTTTGAACCGGTTCTTCCAGGTGGTGGACGGACTCGTCAATGAATACGGAGGAACCGTGGACAAGCATATCGGCGACAGCGTCATGGCCGTATTCGGCGCGCCGGTGGCGCATGACCGCGACCCCGAGCTTGCTGTGCGGTGCGCCTGCGAGATTCACACCGCCATTGCCCGGGTAAATCCGCCTGGCGGTTCGGGGTTACAGGCCCATATTGGAATTGCCAGCGGGCAGGTTGTCGCCAGTGGCACCGGAAGCGAGACATATAGCGAATACACGGTCACCGGAAATGCGGTAAATCTTGCCGCCCGTCTGCAGGAGCTGGCTGAGGCCGGGGAAACCGTGATCTCCGATGAAGCGCATGCACAGATCGATCGCGTATTCCATGCCACGGCCAGATCAATGTCGCTCGGCATTGTCCCAGCCCGCGCCATGATATGGCCGAGATGCGCTGCCGCCCGCAAATATCTTACCGCCGTGTCAGCGCAATAGCCCTGATGATTGAGCGCGGCGGCAAAACCGTCAAGGTATGGTCCGCTTGGCCCAGCCTGCAAATGCCCCAGCATCTTCGGTGCCGAGAAATAGAAATCCAACATGTTCGTCCCCGTTTGTGATCGGCCATCAGTGGCCGCGTCGACGGAGACACAGGACCGTTCTGTTATGGAGACAAAAATGGGCTGAAACTCAGCAAAAGACGCACATATTGGCACGCCAACTCCCCATTACCGGATTTGCCCATAAGGCGGCTGTTATACGCAATATGCTGGTGGTTGCACTTGGTGCAGGCTGCCACATGCCCGCCGAGCGCCTCCGTTCGGCAGGCTTCAATCGCTGACATGGCCTTCAACTGCGCCAGGTTCAGATGCCCGACATTGGCCCGCCGATAGGCAGGACCGTGGGTTCGAAAGATGTCAGCAACCTCCAGCTTCGGGCGCGGCACTGCCCGCGCGCGTCACTCCGACCTTCGGTCCCGGAGCTGCACCAGCAACTCGTAGGGGCTGTCGGTGTCGCGGATCAGCTTGGTCGCGACATGGGTGTATTGCGCCGTCGTGCTCAGCTTGGCGTGCCCAAGCAGAACTTGAATGACCCGCACATCTGTTCCGGCTTCTAGCAGGTGGGTTGCGAAGCTGTGGCGCAAACTGTGCAGCGTGCTCCTCGGCTTCTTGATCCCAGCCAGATGCTTGGCTGCGCTGAAGGCACGATGCAATTGGCGGGGTGAGAGCGGATTGATCCGGGGCTTGCCTGGAAAGAGCCAGCCATCCGGCCGCGCCTCGCGCCAATAGTCGTGCAGAAGCGCCAAAAGGCCAGGCGACAGCATTACCTTGCGATCCTTGCCGCCCTTGCCTTTCTCGACATGGATCAGCATCCGGTCGCTGTCGATATCGGTGTGCTGCGCGACAAACTGGATGAGATTCCGCGTCAATCAGGATGAGACGTTGCGGCGGGCGTGTGTCGGAGGGAGGGCGTAGCCCGACCGGAGGCACGCGTCCGCCGCTTCGCCCGTTTTTGGGGTCTGTGATCGCGGCCGGCCCGTTACGCTGGTGGTTTTCAGGAATGGGGAACCACCTTTGTGCCGGGGCGCCATGTAACCGATCAACAGACGAGACTTTTCATGAAGCTGAGACAAGACCACCCCACCGAAGTCGCCGCAGCCAAGGCCGGGATGAGCCGGGCGACCGGATACCGCATTTCAAAGGATCCCAAGCTGCCGTCGCAGAAGGCCCAGACGCGGGGCCGGCGGCGCCCGGACCATCTCGGGATCAAACCAAATCGAAAGTGATCCCCGCTGCTTTAGTATCCACTCTCTGGAGCAAACCCTCCGGCTTCCAGCCGGACCCGCTTTAGCGTGAAAGAATCCTGTTATGCCCTTACCCTCCGGAAAATGAGCCGCAGCCGGTCCGGAGGCTCATTTTCCGGAGGGTAAGGGCATGCAATATGACACCGGCAAGCACTGCGTTTTCTACCACCGCTACCATATCGTGTGGTCCACCAAGTACCGCTACAAGGTGCTGCGCGGGGCATTGCGCCTGCGGGTGCGCGACATCTGCCGCCAGGTCTGTGCCGAGAACGGGGTCGCCATCTTGCGCAGGGTGCTGTCGAGCGATCATGTGCATATGTTCGTTTCCGTGCCGCCGAAGCTCGCCATCTCGGATCTGGTGCGCAAGATGAAGGGCCGTTCGTCCTACAGGGTGCAACGGGAGTTCCCGGCGATCCGCAAGCGCTACTGGGGCTGCCGGTTCTGGGGGAGGGGGTATTTTTCAACCACCAACGGCGCCATCACCGAAGACATCGTACTTCAGTACCTCGACAATCATATCGCCGATCCTACCGGCGCCAGCCGGTAGTCGTTCAGTGCTGTGTTGTACGAAGGCCAGTTCCTGGTCTTGTACTTCGTAGGGGCCCAACTGCTCATGCTGTTTCAGCTATCACACTGGATTCACGCAGTGAATCCCCAAGCCGATTTGTGCAACAAGGCCTCGCCGAGGCCTTCGGGTCCAATGTCGAGATCATCATCCCGCCGCCAAAGACCGCCGTCTTGGGACGCAACGACCAGCGCGACGCTCATATCGAGCACATCGCCATACATGGCCGGATGGCATGGTAATCCGAGACGGGGTACAACAGCCGCGCCCTCGTCGACGCCCAGATCGGGCGCCGCAAATCCGCCATTGGCCCCGGCCTGAAATCAAGGGAATTCGACCGACAAGTCACTGAAAGCATGATCGCAGCCAAGGCCCTGAACCGCAAGACCGCCCTCGGACGTGCGGTCTTCGTACGTGTCGCATAAATCTTCGGGGAAAGGGGGGGCTGTATCCAGATTTTGAACCATGCATCAATGTGGTGGCCATCCATGCCGCAAAGCGGATCAAATGCGGTCGTTTTCAGCGGCGCCGCCTGCCAAGAACTGCACGCAGGCTTGACCGACCCAAAAAAACCAACTAGCCTGTTTGTTAACGAGGAGCAGAATGACCGTATCGACACGACGCACCCAGGACCAGAGGAGCACCGAAACCCGCAGGCTGCTGCTTGCCGCGACGGTTCAGATGCTAATGGATGTCGGCTATGCGAATACCAGCACCTCCGGTATCGCCAAGCGGGCCGGGGTGTCGCGCGGCGCACAGACGCATCACTACCCAAACAAGATGGCTCTGATCGTTGCCGCCACGGAAGAGATGTTTGCGAATTTCGCTGCCGGGATCGAGGCGCTGGCCGCCGATCTGCGCAACGGCGCGCTGGATTGCGACACGTTCTTCGATGCGGTCTGGAAAGAGGTGCTGCGCGGCGACTGGTTCTATTCCTCGCTCGAGATCATCGTCGCGGCGCGGGGCGATACCGAGCTGAGGCAACAACTCGCGCCGCTGATCCTCAATCTGCACAAGGGGCTTGAGGCGACCTGGTCGCAGACCTTCGTGTCCGTGAACCCGGATGTGGTGACCTCGCGCGTCGCATTGAACCTGGCAATGAACGTGTTTCGCGGCATGGCGGTGCAGGCGGTGTTGCGCCGCGACGACGGCTATTTCCGCGAGATGCTTCTGGCGCTGAAGACGATCCTTGTAATCCATGTGCGCCCCACAACCAGCAACACCTGAGCGAAAGGAGAAAGAGGTCCGGCCGCACCCATAAAAAAACAGGTCAGTCGGTTTTTAAAACGGGGTTCTGCCCCACCAAGAGCGGCGCAAAGCCGCGTCAGACGGAACCGTTCAACAGGAGTAGAAAATGAAAAAGCTGACTTCCCTCATGGCCGCGGCCGCCTTTGCAGCGGCACCGGCCCTGGCCCAGGACGACGGTTGGGAAACCCGGGGCCTGACCGACGATGCCATCACCATTGGCGTGATGGGGCCGTTCTCCGGAAATGCCTCCTCCTACAGCAAGGCGCTGATCGGGATGATGGCCTATTACGACAAGGTCAATGAAGAGGGCGGGGTGCATGGCCGCAAGCTAGTCGCCGTGCAGGAAGATACCGCCTGCGACAGCGCCAAGGGCCTGGCGGCCGCCAAGAAGCTGATCTCGCAGGACGAGGTCTTCATGCTGCACGGCAATTCCTGCTCGGGCGTCGCGCTGGCGCTGCGGCCGACCATCGAAGAGACGGGCCTGCCTTGGATCGTGGCCCACGCGGTGAGCGACTCGATCTCGACGCCTCTAGCCGGGAACATCTTTCACGGCGTTCCCACCGGCAGCGCAAATGGCCGCGCCATGGCCGCCTTCGTACTCTCCAAGCCCGACACCAAGAACGTGGCGATCATCGAACATTCCAACGACTGGGCACACAGCTACTCCAACCCGGCGCGCGACTATCTGAAAGAGCAGGGGGTCAACCCCTCGGTCGAGCTGACCATGGAGCGCGGCCAGACCGACGCCACCGCGCAAGTGCTGAAGATGCGCCAGAACAAGCCCGACTTCATCATCGCGGCACTTTATGAAGCGGAAACCGCCATCTTCCTGCGCGATCTCAAGAAATACGGCATGGGCGACATTCCCGTCATGGGCACCGCCGGCACCGATCTCGAGAACACGCTGAAGCGGACCGGTGATTTCGACACCGTCAAGAATTACTACGTGATCCACTCCTATGTGGACAATCTCGACGGCGAGAAGATGAAGCCTTGGGGCGACATGATCCATAAATTCTACCCCGATGAAGAGCTTTCGACCTTCTCCTTCGTCTCCATCGGCTCGGCCGAGGCGCTGGTCTCGGCGCTGGAGACCGTCGGCCCGGATCTGACCCGGTCCAAGCTGATCGCTGCGCTGGAAGATGTGCGCGAATTCGACACCGGCATCCTGTCGGATCCGATCACATGGACGCCCGAAGACCACCAGGGCGTCAAAGGCTCTGCCGTTGCAGGCTTTGTCGACGGAGAACCGACCGTCCTGAAAGCCTGGGGCCAGCCCTACTAAGCTTAACCTCCCCCGACTGCCGGGCACGGCCCGTCCGTGCCCGGCCTTTTTCAGGAGCAATACCGATGCTGATGCAGCTGACATTGGGCGGACTCGCCCAAGGGGCGATCTATGCCCTCATCGCGCTGTCGCTGACGGTGGTCTACCGCTCGACCACGGTGGTGAATTTCGGCCATGGCGATTTTGTCATGGCGGGCGCCTTCCTCTCTTACGTGCTGGTGGTGCTGGCGGGGATCGCCTTCCTGCCGGCGGCGGCGCTGGCGATGATCGCCATGTTCGTGCTGGGCGTGCTGTTCAGCAAGGGGCTGATCCGGCCGACCTGGGGCGGGCCGCATATCGGGCTGGCGCTCATGTGCATCTCGGCGGGCTACGTGCTACGCGGCATCGCGCGCATGGTCTGGGGCCGCGAAGTGCTGCCGATGCCCCCGGTCTTCGACATGGAGCCGATCTTTATCGGCGATCTCGTGATCACCGGCGATGCGGTTTTCATCATCGGCACGGTCATGGTGCTGCTGATCCTGTTCTTCGGCCTGCTCGCGCTGACCGATCTCGGCAAGATGGTGCAGGCGGTCTATCAAAGCGCGCGCGGCGCTCGGCTCATCGGCCTGAATGTCGAGCGGTTCAACGATTTCAGCTGGGGCATCGGCGCGGCGCTTGGCGCGCTTGGCGGCATCCTCGTGGCGCCGGTCTCGCTGCTGCATCCCGATCTGGGCGCAAGCTTTCTTATCAAAGGCTTTGCCGCGATGACGCTGGGCGGCTTCGGCTCGCTGGGCGGCGCGGTTCTGGGCGGCATCCTGCTGGGCCTAGCCGAGCAATATTCCGGCGCCTATCTCGACAGCGCGCTGATCGAGATCACCGCGTATGTGATCATCGTGCTTGTGCTGTTCATCCGCCCTCAGGGGCTGTTTGGGCGCAAGGCCGTGGTGAAGGTGTAGGATCATGAGCACGATCATGCCGTCCGCCCGCCAACGCAGCCTGCGCATCTGGGCCTTCTGGGCCGTTCCCGCGCTGCTGCTCCTGCTGCCGCTGGCCACCAACGCCTATACCCAGTTCATCGTCAACGGAATGCTGATCTCGGTGCTGGTGACGCTGGGCTTTACCCTGGTGATCGGCAACCTCGGCCAGCTCGCCTTTGCCAACACCGCGTTTTTTGGAATCGGCGCCTATGCCTCGGCGATGCTCACGGCCAAGTTCGGCCTGCCCTGGATCGTCACGATCCCGCTGGCCGGCGCTCTTGGAGCGCTTGGCGGCTTTCTTGCCTCTGCCGCCGCGCTGCGCGGCATCCGCTCCTATTACCTCGCGATCATCACGCTGGCCTTTGGCGAGCTGATGCGGTGGGCCTATCTGCACACCAAGCCGCTGACTGGTGGCACGGATGGGCTGCCCTTGCCGCGCGAGGTGGTGTTCGGCATCTCGCTGAGCGACGACACGCTGAAGTTCTATATCTTCCTTGGCGTGACCGTCGTTCTGGTCAAGGCCACGCTGAACCTCATGCGCTCGCGCTTCGGCCGCTCGGTCATGGCCGTGCGCGAGAACGAGGTGGCGACCGCCTCGCTGGCGATCCCGACCGCGCGGGTTATCCTTGTCACCTTCATCTGGTCCGGTTTCGTGGTGGGCTGTGCGGGCGCGCTCTTTGCCCGGCATGTCGGCCATGTCTTCCCCGAAAGCTTCGGTATGCTGCATCTCATCGCCTCCTTCGCGATGGTTCTGGTCGGCGGGCTCGGCTCGGTTCTGGGGGCGGTGCTGGGCGCGGTGCTGCTGACCGCGCTGCCGGAATATCTGCGCGCCTTCCCGGGCATGGAAGAGCTGTTCTTCGGCCTGATCGTCGCCGCGGTGCTTGTAGCAATGCCGATGGGTCTTGCCAGCCTGCTGCGCCGTCTCTCGCCGATCTTCGTCGAACGTTACTACCGGGAGGAGTCATGACCGATCTTCTAACTATCGAAGGGCTGAGCGTCCGCTTCTCCGGCCTGACCGCGCTGGACGATGTCTCCTTCACGCTCGAGGAAGGCGCGGTGCGCGCGGTGATCGGGCCGAACGGGGCGGGGAAATCCACGCTGTTCAACGCGATCTCGGGCTATGTGACGCCGACCTCGGGCACAGTGCATCTATACGGGCGTGAGCTGACCCGGCTGACCCCGCACGCGATCGCTGAACAGGGGGTGCGCCGCACCTTCCAGAACGGCGGGCTGTTCCCGGCGCTCACGGTGCTTGAAAACGTGCTGACCGGGCTGCACGCGCAGACCGAGGGATCTTTTCTCGACATCCTGCTCGGCCGCTCCAAGGCGCTGAAATCCGAAGCCGAGAACATTCACCGCGCCCGCGAGCTGCTCAAGCTCATGTCGATGGATCACATGGCCGACACGCGGGCCGGCGATCTGTCCGGCGGCCAGCAGCGGATCGTCGAGATCGTGCGCACCGTGGCCTCGGACCCGCCGGTGCTGCTGCTGGACGAACCCGCGGTGGGGCTCTCGCCCGTCGCCCGAGCCCAGATGATGGACATCATCCATCGGCTCGCCGGTGAAAAGGGGGTGGGCATCCTGCTCATCGAACACGCGGTGGAACTGGTGATGGCCGCCGCCGACCGCATCCTGGTGATGGCGGCGGGCGCGCGTATCGCCGAGGGGACACCAGAGGAAATCCGCGAAGACCGCGCCGTGCTGGAGGCTTACCTTGGACACTCCTGAACCGCTTCTGAAGATCCGGGACCTGCATGTGGGCTATGGTAAAAAACCGATCCTGCGCGGCGCCACCTACGATGTGCTGCCGGGCGAATGCCTGACGCTGCTGGGGGCCAACGGGTCGGGAAAATCGACCTCGCTCAACGCCGTCTGCGGCTTTGTGAAACCCAGCTCCGGCTCCGTCCTGTTCGACGGGATCGAAACCGCGGGCCTGCCGCCGCACAGGATCTTTGCCCATGGCATCGCCCAGGTGAGCCAGGCGCGCGACCTGTTCCCCGACCTCACCGTCGAGGACAACCTGCGGCTTGGCGCTATGCGCCGGGGCGGCAGGGAACTGAGCCGGACGCTGAAACTGGTCTATGACCGCTTTCCGCGCCTGGCCGAGCGCCGCAGGCAGGCAACGCGCACGCTCTCGGGCGGCGAACAGCAGATGGTCGCCATCGGCCGCGCGCTGATGTCGCAACCGCGTCTGCTGCTGCTCGACGAGCCCTCGGGCGGCCTCTCGCCGCAGTTCTGCGAAGAGATCGCCCGGATCATCGACACGCTGAAAGAGGACGGGGTGACCATGCTGATGGTCGAACAGAACCTCAACCTCGCCTTCCGCGCCGCCGACCGCTTCATCGTCCTGCGGGATGGCGAGGTTGTGGATGGCGGCGATGTCCGCGCCATGGCGGGCGATCACGACGCCATCGTGCGCGAAATCTATCTCTGACGAAGGACCACGACATGACAACGCTGCACGACGACCTGATCGTCTTTGACGGGCTGATTATCTCGGACTGGGGCCGCCCGGTTTTCGAAGCCATGGCGCAGGGCGGGTTGACCGCCGCCAATTGCACCTGCTCGGTCTGGGAAAATTTCCGCGACACCATGTCGGCCATCGGCGCCTGGAACAGGCAGTTCCGCGAGAATGCCGACCTGATCGTGAAGGCCAGAACCGTCGCCGATATCCGCCGCGCCAAGGCAGAGGGCAAGACCGCGATCGTTCTGGGCTTTCAGAACACTAGCGCATTCGAGGACCAGCTCGATTTCGTCGAGCTATTCAAGGAGCAGGGCGTGGGCATCGTTCAGATGACCTATAACACAAGGAACCTGGTCGGGTCGGGCTGCTACGAGAGCACCGACAGCGGGCTGTCGGATTTCGGCCACGAAGTGGTGGCCGAGATGAACCGCGTTGGGATGCTCTGCGACCTGAGCCACGTGGGGCCGAAAACCTCCGAGGAGGTGATCCTCGCTTCGAAAAAACCGGTGGCCTATTCGCATTGTCTGCCCGCCGGTCTCAAGACGCATCCCCGCAACAAGAGCGACGAACAGCTGCGGTTCATTGCCGATCACGACGGCTTCGTGGGCGTCACGATGTTCCCGCCCTTCCTTGCCGCCGGCAATGGCGCATCGGTGGACGATTACGTCGCCGCGATGGATTATATCGTGAATCTCGTGGGCGAGGAGCGCGTGGGGTTCGGCACCGATTTCACCATGGGATACGGCGCGAAATTTTTCGAATACCTGAACCGCGACAAGGGCTATGCCCGCCAGCTCACCGAAATCTGGGAGGTCGAATTTCCCGACGGGCTGGAGTCCATCGCGGATTTTCCGAACCTGACGGCGGCGATGGAGCGCGCCGGATGGTCCGAGACCAAGATCCGCCGCGTGATGGGCGAGAACTGGCTCTCGCTGCTGGATCGCGTCTGGTAGGGCACCACGACGGGCCGTCCCTGCGTTTCAGCCCAGGATCTGCATCTTGCGTGTGGCGTCAGGCGACAGAACGGTCGTCACGATATGGATGCGGAACAGCTCGACATGGCGGGCGGCGACACGTTCGGCGCACGAACTGTCCTGACCGACCGCCTTGATGCCCTGCGTCTTGCACGGCTATTTCGCGCCGGGGAGCTGACGCCGATCTGGGTTCCGGACGAGGTTGTGTCGCAAACTTTCTGTCTGACTTTCGCCGTGTCGACCTTTTCGCTATGCCCGCTGCGGCACTGTAGCAGAATGTCGGAGGGCGGGGTGATCAGATTCAAGGGCAGCCATTATCCGAAGCATGTCATCCTCTACGCGGTGTATTTCTATGTCCGGTACGCTGTCTCCTACCGCGATCTCGAAGAAATCTTGGCCGAGCGCGGGGTGCATATTGACCACGCTACCCTGAACCGCTGGGTGGTGAAATACGCCCCGCTCATCGCGGCCGAGGCGCAGAAGCAGAAGTCGGCAGATCGTGGCGTATGGATGAAACCTACGTCAAGGTGAAAGGCCGGTGGGCTTACCTGTACCGAGCGGTGGACAAGGAGGGGAATACCCTTGATTTCATGCTCTCAGAGCGCCGCGACGAGGTTGCGGCAACCGCATTCTTCACCCGAACGATCCAGAGCTACGGCTGGCCGGACAAGGTGGTGATCGACAAGAGCGGCGCCAACCTGGCCGGCCTGGAGAACATGAACATCCTGCTGATCCTGAGTGGCTGGTTCTGGCTGATCGAGGTTCTGCAGGTCAAACACCTCAACAACATCGTTGAGCAGGACCACCGCTTCATCAAGAAGCTGACCCGGCCGATGCTGGGCTTCAAGTCGTTCGCATCTGCCCAGGCAACCCAGGCCGGGATCGAGACCGCGCATATGATCCGAAAGGGTCAGCTTGCCGGCAACGGCGGCACCGCCTTTCAGCAGTTCGCGGCGCTGGCAGGATAAATGTGTCCAGCAAAACACTTGCGTTCAGCCTGCCGAAAAATTTGCTCGGTCTCGCGCCGAACGATCTATCGGACGCTGGAACGAAATCGATGAATTTGCACCGATCATGGCCTTAAAGGGGGCTTTCGCACTCAGCCTTACTNGGCTGGTTCTGGCTGGTTCTGGCTGATCGAGGTTCTGCAGGTCAAACACCTCAACAACATCGTTGAGCAGGACCACCGCTTCATCAAGAAGCTGACCCGGCCGATGCTGGGCTTCAAGTCGTTCGCATCTGCCCAGGCAACCCAGGCCGGGATCGAGACCGCGCATATGATCCGAAAGGGTCAGCTTGCCGGCAACGGCGGCACCGCCTTTCAGCAGTTCGCGGCGCTGGCAGGATAAATGTGTCCAGCAAAACACTTGTGTTCAGCCTGCCGAAAAATTTGCGACACAACCCGCCAGCGTATCGGCGCCGACGCTGGTGCATTCCAGCTCGCCCGCTTCAAAGGCCAGCTCCGACACGGTGCGCACGCCCTTCAGGGCTTCCAGCGCCACACGAGCCTTGAAGCCCGCGTCATGGTTCCTGCGTTTCGACATGTTCTGATCTCCTCGTTCTTGGAGACCAACAGACGTCAGATCGTAGCTTCCGTCACTGTCCGATTTTCGGGGAGGACCTCAGGGCCTTGCGGCACAGTGAGCGACGGCTGGAGGCCGAGGTCGCCTATTTGCGCGACCTCGTTGCCGTCGCGCCAGAGATCGTGAAGGATAAGCGTTTTCCCCCGCCCCGGCGGATCAAACCCCTGGGTCAATGAGCCCCTCTTCCTCGCCTTCGTCAGCCAAACAGGGCCGCAGGCAGCCAAAGCGCGATTTGCGGCCAGATCGTGATCAGCGTCACCCCAAATGCCATGAGCATAAAGAAAGGGAACGCCGCTCGCGCCACCCGGCTGATCGGCACGCCTGTCAGCCCCTGAATGACAAAGAGGTTGAAGCCAACAGGCGGCGTCATCTGGCCGAGCTCCACCATCAGCACCAAGAAGACTCCGAACCAGATCGGATCGAACCCCATCGCAAGGACGGGCGGCAAGGTGATGGGCAGGCTCATGACCACGATGGAGATTCCGTCCAGAAACAGCCCCAGCACGATATAGAACACCGCCAACAGCGCGATCAGCCCATAGGGGCCGATATCGGTCGAAGCGATCAGCCGCGCCACGTCCTGCGGCACATGCATATAGCCCATCGCGGTGGACAGGAACGCCGCCGCCACCAGAATCGAACAGACCATGGCCGAGGATCTGACCGCCCCCAGCAGGCTGTCGCGCAACAGCGCCCAGGACATCTGCCGCAGCACGGTGGCCAGGATCAGCGTGCCAAAGACACCCACCGCCGCCGCCTCGGATGGGGTGGCGAGGCCGGAGTAGATAGCGCCTAGCACCAGCGTGACCAGCAACAGCACCGGCATCAGGTCCAGGATCGCACGGCGTTTGGACAAAAGCGCATCCGCATCATTGGCAGGTTGCAAAGCCGGGTTCAGCGCGCAGCGCAGCAGGATATAGGTTGAGTAAAGCCCCCCCACCAAAAGCCCCGGCAATACCCCAGCGGCGAACAGTCGGGTGATCGAGACTTCGGCCAGCACCCCGTAGATGATCATCACGATCGACGGCGGGATCAGCAGCCCCAGACTGCCCGCGCCTGCGAGCGACCCCAGCGACAGTGCGTCGTCATAGCCGCGCGCCTTCAGCTCCACCGTGGTGATCTTGCCCACCGTTGCGGTGGTCGCCGCCGACGATCCCGACACAGCGGCAAATAAGGTCGATCCTGCCACATTGGTATGGATGAGACCACCGGGAATGCGACTGACAAACGGCGCCAACCCCTGGAACAATCGCGCCGAGATATTGGTACGAAAGATGATCTCGCCCATCCAGATAAACAGCGGAATCGCCGCCAGCTCCCAGGAGCTGGCGCTGCGAAACAGGATCTTGCCCAGGATCACCCCGATCCGATGCGGCGGGAAGTCCAGCACCAGCGACAGCCCTGTGGTGGAGACCAGCAAAAGCCCGACAAAAACCCAGATACCGCTGCCCAGAAACAACAGGATCAGCACCAGGACGGTCAGCCCCGCAACCATTGCGTCCATAATTTATTCCGCCCCGTCTGAATTGATCGGCTCGCCCCCGGCGGCGACGCGCAGGAAACAAGCAAGGAGTTGCAGCATCAGCAGGACCAGCCCCAGCCAGACCGCGCCCACCGGCAGCCACAGCGGCACTTCGGCGATGCTTTCGCTGACCGAGCCGCGCGTCCAGTTGCGCAGCGCATCGCGCCCGACCCACCAGGCGCAATAACCCGACGTGGCAAAGCTCGCAGCCAGGCAGAACAGTTCCGCCCAGCGGCGCGCCCGACCCCGAAGGCGGCTTACCGCCAGATCCACCCGGATCAGGCTGCCCGCGTTCAACGCGTAGCCCAGGCTCAGGAACGTCATTGCCGCCACCGCGTAGCCGACGAATTCGTCCAGCACAAAGGTGGAACTATCAAACAGGCTGCGCAGGATGATTTCATAGATAATATGGCCAAAGATATAGACCAGGATCAGTGCCGATATCCCGCCCGCCAGCCGGTTGAGGGCTGTCGCCGCCCGATCAAACGACCCGATGAGCGACGACAGTCCTGTGACCTCAGTTTGCGAAATAGGCATCAAGGATCGCCTGACCTTTGCCGCCGGTATTCTCCAACCACTCCGCCCGCGCCTTTTCACCAGCGTCCTGCAGTGACGCCAGGAAGGCGGGGTCAACATCGGTCACAACGGTCATGCCCGCCGCGCCCATGTCGGCGTAGTTCTTGCCCACACGGCTCACAACCGCATTCCAGACGTGGTCTTCGGCAGCCTTGGCGGCCTCCATCACGGCGGCCTGATACTCCGGCGAAAGATCGTTCCAGGTGTCGAGGTTGATGTGGATCATATTGAGCGGCATCGCGTAGTTCACCTCGGTGAAGTGATCGAGATGCTCCCAGAATTTCGCGTTGGCCCCCGCCTCAGCGGAGGTCAACACCGCGTCAATGCCACCGGTCGAAAGCTGCGGCACCACATCGGCCCAGCTCAGCTGGATCGGCGCGGCCTGCGCCTCTTGCAGGGTGATAGTGCCATTGGCGTCATAGGTACGGATCTTCAGACCCGCCAGCGCGGAGGCATCGGCAACCGGTTTCTTGCCCCAGATGCCCGAGGGCGGCCAGGGCGAGGCCCAGAGGAGTTTCTGGTTATTTGTTGCAAAAACAGCGTCGTAATCGCTGCGCGCGGCGTCAAACAGCTTGCGGGCCTCAGCCGGAGTTTTGGCGAGGAAGGGCAGCGATGGCAGCAGGAACATCGCATCAATGCCACCCAGGGGCCCCACATAGGTATCGGCAATGGGCAGCGCGCCATCGCCCACGGCATCCAGCTGATCCTTGGACTTGAACCCGATGGAGCCACCAAAGTGATGGGTGATCGCAATCGCGCCGCCGGTCAGTTCCGACAGTTTGGCGGCAAAGACCTTGTCGCCTTCGGCGTGGATCGAGGTGTCATTATATTCATTCGCCATATCCCAGTTGATATCGGCGGCGAAAACGGGCTGCGCAGCGAGGCCAAGCGCCAGGCCAAAGGCAGCAAAAGTCGTTCTGATGGTCATGGTAGCTCCCAGTGTTGGATGAATTTAGGTCTTGTTTTTGCTATTGGCCCGGTTTGATGGGCGGTTTTGTTGGCCTCAGGCGCATTCCGCGCCATAGGCATCTTTCAGATATGTTTCGGAAAACTTGCCCGAGCGACGGTCTTCCTCGCGCAAATCCTCTGTCCGGTCTTTCGGGTCGCCATAGCCCCCAGCGCCCGGAGTCTCGATCACAGCGGCGGTGCTGGGCGGCACCCGGATGCAGCTTGCCTTGGGCGGCAGGCTACGTTCAGAGCCATCGTTATCGCGCAGGAAGAACCGCCCCGGCGCCCCGGCCTGACCGCCCAAAACACCCCAGGGCGCATGGCGGAACCGCTCGCCGACGCCGTTGAATTCGCATTCATGGCCGATGGGGCGGATGCTGCGGCGAATACCCATGCCGCCCCGATGCTTGCCGGCGCCGCCAGAATCCTCGATCAGCGCGTATTCCTCGACCCTGAGCGGATATTCCATCTCGATCGCCTCCACCGGCAGGTTCGACGTATTGGTGATATGCACCTGCACCCCGTCCTTGCCGTCCTTGGTCATCCGCCCGCCCATGCCACCCCCGAGCGTCTCCAGATAGACATATTGCTGCCCCGTCTCCGGGTTGATCCCGGCAAACACGGCGCTGGTATTGGCGCCATTGGCAGCACCGATCACCCGCTCGGGCAGTACCTCGGCAAAGGCGCCAAGGATCACATCCACCAGCCGCTGACTGGTATTCAGCCGCAACGCCACCGCAGCTGGCGGCACACAGTTCACGACGGACCCCTCAGGTGCGATGATCTCGACCGAGTCAATCACCCCATGGTTATTGGGCACATCGGGGTCGAGCAGCGCCTTGAGACTGTAGCACACCGCCGACTGCGTGCCATTGAGGGTCAGATTGAAATTGCCCGGCATCTGCGGATCGGAGCCGGTGAAATCAAAGGCAATCGCCTCACCCGCCTTGCGGATCTCCAGTTTGATCAGGATGTCCTCGGTGCCCAGACCGTCGTCATCCATCACGTCCTCATACGCATAGGTGCCGTCCGGCAGGCTGGAAATCGCGCTCTGCATCCGCATCTTGGTGCGCTGGATAATCTCGTCAAAGGCGCGACATATGTAATCCGCCCCATGCCGTGCCACCATATCCGAAAGTCGCCCGACACCGAGCTTGCAGGCCGCGATCTGCGCATTCAGATCGCCGCGCCGCTCGTCCGGTAGCCGCATGTTGAGCAGCAAGAGCCGCAGGATATCGTCCTGCACCTCGCCCTTGCGATAGAGCCGCACGATGGGGATGCGCAGGCCTTCCTTGTAGATCTCATTGAGACCACCCGACATCGAGCCAACCGCCGCGCCGCCCACATCGGCGTGATGCACGATATTGGCCACAAACCCGACCAGCCGCGCGCCATCAAACACCGGCATCGCCATATTGATATCCGGCAGATGGGTGCCCCCGGCCACATGCGGGTCATTGCCGATGAACATGTCTCCTGGCGCAATCGTGTCGCCGTAGCGCTCGACAATATGGCGCACCAGACCACCCATCGAGGCCAGGTGAATCGGCAATGCCTGCTCTGCCTGCACAATCAGCCTCCCCTGCGCATCAGCAATCGCGGTGGAATGGTCGTGGCGCTCCTTAACGTTGGTGGAAAAGGCGCTGCGCATCAGGGTCAGGAAACATTCATCCGTTATGGATTTCAGCCCACTCCAGGTGATCTCCAACGAGATCGGGTCGAGGGTCAAATCGCTCATTGGTCGATCTCCATAATGATATTGCTGGCCTCATCCACCCGCAGGTTGCACCAGGGCGGCACCACGGTGGTCGCGTCGATCTGGGTGATGATGGCAGGCCCTTGCAGCGCAAAACCGATGGGCAGCGTGGCGCGGTCGTAAACCGGCGTGTCCACCGGCCCCGCGCGGTCAAACCAGACGTCGTGATGACCAAGCGGTGCCGGTATGGCCTCAGACGGGATATCGGCACTGTCGCCATGCACCAGCCTTGCGGTGGCTTGCAGCCGCAGGTTGACGATTTCAATCGGCGCCTCCGGGTCGTGATGCCCATAGGCACGCGCATGGGTGGCGAAAAACAGCGCTTTCATCTCGGGCAGATCGGGCAATGCGGCGCCGCCGACCTCAACCTGCAATTCATGGTTCTGCCCCACGTAACGCATATCGAGGCTCAGTTTCAGACGACGCTCACCCTCGGCCACGCCTTCCTGCGCAAACCAA
Source organism: Leisingera sp. ANG59 (assembly GCF_013317235.1). Classification (GTDB taxonomy): domain Bacteria; phylum Pseudomonadota; class Alphaproteobacteria; order Rhodobacterales; family Rhodobacteraceae; genus Leisingera. Next base: position 23,427 of record NZ_WLCM01000046.1, read on the forward strand.
TCGTCGGCGCGCTCCTGCATTTCGGCAAGGTTGGCTTGCAAGGCCGCCAGCCCCTCAGCGTCATCCAGTTTGATCCGGCAGGAGCCGACAAAATTCTCTTGCAGATCCGATACGATCAGCCCCTCGGCACAGAGGATCCCCGGCGCGCGCGGAACCAGAATGCGCGTCATGCCCAGCTCGCGGGCGATATCGGCCACATGCAAGCCTCCCGCGCCACCAAAGGGCATCAGCGCGAAATCGCGCGGGTCATGGCCGAGCTCGACCGAAACTGCGCGGATCGCCCGCACCATATTCGAGGCGGCAATGCTGAGAATACCGAATGCCGTTTCCTCCGCCGACAGCCCCAGCGGCCCCGAGAGTTTCTCGATGGCGGCCAGTGCCTTACCCCGATCCAGCGTCATGCCGCCACCAACCAGCGTTTGCGGCAAACGCCCCAGAAGCATATTCGCGTCCGACACGGTGGGGTCCATCCCACCCCGACAGTAACACGCCGGCCCCGGCACCGCGCCGGCGCTGATCGGGCCGACCTTCAGCAGCCCATCCGCGCCCAGATGCGCAATCGAGCCCCCGCCCGCGCCCACCGTATGGATGTCGATCAACGGCAGGCGGATGCGAAAGCCCGCGATATCGCGTACATTCGCAAGCGAGGTTCGCCCGCCCCGGATCAGGCAGACATCGGTGCTGGTGCCGCCGATATCCAGCGTGATCACATCCGCAATGGCGGATTTGCCGGAGGATTTGATCGCCCCCACGGCCCCCGCCGCAGGCCCCGACAGTGCCGTGCGCACCGGGAATTCGGCGGCGCGCTCTACCGACATCAAGCCGCCACTCGACTGGAAAATGCCAAAAGCCGCGTTTGGCATCTCCTCGGCCACGCGGGCCTTGAGGTTGGTCATGTAGCGGCTGACTTCGGGCTGCAAAAAGGCGTTGATTGCGGTGGTCGAAAACCGTTCGAACTCGCGGAATTCGGGCTGCACATCGCTGGAAAGCGACACGAACAGGTCGGGCCGATGCGCCCGCAGCGCGGCCCCGATGCGCTGTTCATGCTCGGGATTGAGGAAGGAAAACAACAGCCCAATGGCGACGCATTCCACCCCCTCAATGGTGTCGATCTGCGCCAGCACCGATGCGATTTCATCGTCACTCAGCGCAGTAACAACCTCGCCCTTCGGCCCGATCCGCTCGGCCACCTCGATACGGCGCTCGCGCGGGGCTAGGGGCGGCGGCACATCTTCTTGGAGATCATAAATCCGCGGGCGGATCTGCCGCCCGATCTCCAGCATGTCGCGAAAGCCGCGGGTGGTGATCACCGCCAGCCTGCCGCCCCGCCCCTGCAACAGCGCATTGGTCGCAACCGTGGTGCCATGGGCGAACCGCTCGACATCGGCACCCTGAAACCCGGCAATCTCGCGCAGCTCGGCAAAACCGTTGAGGATCGCCTCAGAAGGGTCATGCGGCGTCGAAGGCCGCTTGTGCACCACAGTGCGGCCCATGGCGACATGGCGCGCGCTAAAATCGGTAAAGGTGCCCCCTACGTCGACACCGACAATCCAAGCCATTTGACCCTCACTCCAAATTCAGTATCCATTTCGTATACTCAATGTTGTTGACTGGTCAAGCCAATGCGGGTCATCTACCAGAGGCGCGACCAAAAAGGAGGCACAGCCCGTGTCCAGCAGCATCAAATCGTCCCCCTATACCGCCTTGCGCGAACAGATCCTGACGCTGGCTCTGCGCCCGGGGTTGGTGCTGGACGAGGCCAGCCTCACCCGCCAGTTCGAGGTCTCCCGCACTCCGATTCGCGAGGCGATCATCCAGTTGATTGCCGACGGGCTGGTGGTCCGCGAAGGCCGCAGCGCCCGCGTTGCGCCGCTGGATATCGACGATATTCCGCCACTCTATGATGCGCTGCTGATCTCCAGCCGGATGATCCAGCGGCTGGCGGCGGAGTTCCGCTCCGAGGCGGATCTGGCAATCATTCGAAGCAAAATGCTGGAGTTCGAGACCGCCGTGCCCAGCCAACGCGGCGCACTGCTGTCGGAGGCAAATTACGCCTTTCACCTGGCGATTTCGGCAGCGGCCAACAACCGCTACTTCTCTGAATTCTATGAACGCACCCTGGTCGGTTCGCTGCGCTTCAACCGCGCCTGTTTCTCGGGCAATATCTATGCCACCCGCGACACCGGCGAGCACCTCGCCACCACCGCCGAGCAGCACCGCGACACCGTGCAGGCCATCGCCGACCACGACATCGAGACCGCAGACCAGCTGGCGGTGGCCCACCATACATTAGCGCGGCGACGGCTGGAAAAGGTCCTGTCGATGGGGGCACTTTCAGTTGATAGCAACACCGACCTGTCTCTGACGCGCTGACACACGCCCACAGATACGCAGCTTGGCTCAGCCATCCATTTGTGGCGGCGCCACCCTCTCCTCGGTGGCCAGCAGGTCGAAATCAGAGAGGTTGGGGTCGAGTAAGGCTGAGTGCGAAATCCCCCTTTAAGGCCATGATCGGTGCAAATTCATCGATTTCGTTCCAGCGTCCGATAGATCGTTCGGCGCGAGACCGAGGGTTGTGTCGCAAATTTTTCGGCAGGCTGAACGCAAGTGTTTTGCTGGACACATTTATCCTGCCAGCGCCGCGAACTGCTGAAAGGCGGTGCCGCCGTTGCCGGCAAGCTGACCCTTTCGGATCATATGCGCGGTCTCGATCCCGGCCTGGGTTGCCTGGGCAGATGCGAACGACTTGAAGCCCAGCATCGGCCGGGTCAGCTTCTTGATGAAGCGGTGGTCCTGCTCAACGATGTTGTTGAGGTGTTTGACCTGCAGAACCTCGATCAGCCAGAACCAGCCGAAAGGCGGTGCCGCCGTTGCCGGCAAGCTGACCCTTTCGGATCATATGCGCGGTCTCGATCCCGGCCTGGGTTGCCTGGGCAGATGCGAACGACTTGAAGCCCAGCATCGGCCGGGTCAGCTTCTTGATGAAGCGGTGGTCCTGCTCAACGATGTTGTTGAGGTGTTTGACCTGCAGAACCTCGATCAGCCAGAACCAGCCACTCAGGATCAGCAGGATGTTCATGTTCTCCAGGCCGGCCAGGTTGGCACCGCTCTTGTCGATCACCACCTTGTCCGGCCAGCCGTAGCTCTGGATCGTTCGGGTGAAGGACGCGGTTGCCGCAACCTCGTCGCGGCGCTCTGAGAGCATGAAATCAAGGGTTTTCCCCTCCTTGTCCACCGCTCGGTACAGGTAAGCCTGTCAATGAGCGTTCAAAACTGGCTCTGAAGCAGATTTGGTGCAGTCCAACATGCTATCTGGCGCATCTGGGGGCAGACGGCGCACGTTCATCGCAACAGATCCGCCTCTATGTCGACGTCCCCATCGACCTCCATCATTTCGGGCCATGGGTGACCGGGGGCGGCATTCCCTTCCTGCCCTGGGGTGGGCGCACGGCAAGCAATGTCAGCGGTCGGAGCCGGACGAGCTCGGAGAACACCACGCCGCGCATCCCCGAACCGGTCATCGGCGCACTGCTCCACTGGTCGATGCGATACGTCGATGTCTTCGCCCCGGATATCCTCGCGGCGCGCGAAGAGCTGGATCGCCTTGAAGCCCGTGCTGCCCAGATCATTGCCGAGGATGCGCGCCAGACCCGCCACGAACGGTTTCGCTACCGTCTTCGTACCTGGCTCGAGGCCCGACGGGCGGAAGGGCGGGGCGTGCCACTCTGGGAGCGCCGTCCAAACACCACCCGCGGTGTCCCCGATGTTAAGGAAGGCAAGGCGTATAATTTCAGGCTGATGTGCCTTCAGATCGGCTGTCCTCAAACGGGGAACCTCAGTAGTTCCACCGCGACCGTGAGGATGCTGGACCTGATGGCGGAAGAGATGGGAACCGAGGTCGGCGGCATGGATACCCCGATCAGCCTCGATCCCGATACCGGCCTGCCCTGGCGGGAGCGTTTCGACACGGACAGCCTGCCACATGAAGAGCAGATGCTGCAGGCGGCCTGCTACATCGTCTGTGCCTACCTGACGGGCATGCGCGACAGCGAGTTGCAGGACATGGAGCCGGGCTGCGTTTCGATTGAACGCAGTGCCGACAACCTGATCGAGCGCTATCGCGTGCGGAGCACCGTCTACAAACATCGCGAGGCGGCGGGTGTTTCCGCCGACTGGATCACCATCGCGCCGGTCGCCCGTGCCGTCGAGGCCATGGAAGCCCTGTCGCGTCGAGCGCGCGGCGACCGTGATCTTCGATCCCTCTGGGTGTCGTTGAAGCCTTGGGACTGGACGGCGGATTACCTTGCCGCACAGGCGTCGCCGATCATCAAGATATTCCGCGACGGTCTGGATGCAAAGGTCGCAAACCCGCCCGCAATTCCACATGTCGATGGGCGCGCCTGGCATTTCAGCACCCGGCAGTTCCGGCGCACCATCGCATGGTACATCGCGAACCGCCCCTTCGGTGTGAATCGGCGTGCAAAATTGACCCACTTTGGTGGGTTATGAGCGAGTAAAATTGACCCACCTGTTTTCGTTAACATCCGCACTAAAAGTGCGGAGGAAAGAGCAGGTGTTACTGATGGAAAGCGTGTCGAAGATCCGACGATGGGTATTGGTTGAGGGACGCAGCATCCGGTCTGTTGCGCGGGCGACGGGATTATCGCGGAACACGATCAAGAAGTATCTGAAGGATGAG
>NZ_WLCM01000047.1 GCF_013317235.1 Leisingera sp. ANG59
CTTGCGGTCACAGCCAACTTTCCGCGCGATCGCGGAAATGCTGAGACCCTGTTTCTTCAGATCATGGATCAAAACGATCTCCCTCAGTCCCTTCACCTGCCTGCCCCTGTCACTCTTTGTTTGGAGCATCAGGCCTGTGTCCCGCGGCAGCGCCAATTCCGAATATTTGAGGTTCGGAATTGACCCTGCCGCTCACGGCTGGGGAATTTTCAAACGGCGGTTTTGGGGAGATTACGTCCGGCGGTTACAACATCATCCGGGCGAAATAGGATGCTGACATCCCGGTCGAACTTCGGAGCCTGGCGCTTTCTGGCGCGGCGTGGCCGACGGTACTTTCTGTGCTCGGGCAGATACCACCAGAGCTCATCGGCCATGCCTTCTTTGGAATAGATGTAGCGATAGATGGTTTCCTGGCAGACTCGCTGTCTTGCACCCTCATAGATCATGCGATTGCCGATCTGTTCCGGTGTCCAACCGTTCTTCAGTTGCTCGATAACGCGTTTGCGCAACTCAGGATTGCGGATCAGCTTCCGTTGCCGGGCGCGCCGATCTGCCGTCATCAGCTGTGCGGCCGCACCATAGTAGCCATCGCATTTTGGCAGACAGGGATCCGAGAAGAAGTTTCGTTTGATTTCTCGATGAATCGTGGCTTTGGAACGCTTTAGGACGCGCGCCATCTCACGAACAGGGACCTTCGCGTGCCACCAGCGTTCAATTCTACGGCGTTCTTCTATGCTCAGTTGCGAATATACGGCGCCCATTCCAGACTCTCCTCATTAGATAACCCTTTGGTTTCTAATAGGAGTCGCAGTTGGGGGTAGCGCGCACCCGCGCACACATCTAAAACGCGTAAGCGAAATTATGGTAAGTAAAGCGTGAAAATGCCGCGGGCGCTAACCCGCGGCCGCAGGATCAGGATTTCATCGGCTGGCCGGCCACATAGGTCTGCGCGATGGAGCGGTCGTCACCGAGGGTCTGCAGGATGAACAGTTCCTCGGACAGGGTCTCCGCCCGCTGCATCCGCAGGTCCATCGCGTGGGTGGCGCGGGAATCGAGCACCACGATATCGGCTTCGGTGCCGGCCTCCAGCGTTCCCACCTTATCCTCCAGCCCCAGCGCCACCGCATTGCCGCGGGTGATCCAGTGGAAGGCGCGCAGGGGGTGCAGGCTCTGGTTCTGCAACTGCAGGACCTTGTAGCCCTCGTTCAGGGTCTGCAGCATCGAATAGCTGGTGCCCGCGCCGATGTCGGTGGCAATCGCGTTGGTGATGCCGCGGCTGCGTAGGCCCGCATCGTCGAAAAGACCGCTGCCGAGGAACAGGTTGGAGGTCGGGCAGAACACCGGCTTGGCGCCGGTCTCCGCCAGCGCGTCTATCTCGCGCGGCTGCAGGTGGATCGAGTGGCCGAGCAGCATCTTCTCGGTCAGCAGCCCGTAGGACTGGTAGACGTCCAGGTAATCGCGCGCCTCGGGGTAGAGCTCGGCGGTGAAGGCGATCTCGTCGTGGTTTTCCGACAGGTGGGTCTGCACGTAGCAGTCCGGATGCTCCTGCACCAGGGCACCCGCCATCTCCATCTGGTCGGGTGTGGAGGTGATGGCAAACCGCGGGGTGATTGCATACATGCCCCGGCCCTTGCCGTGGTATTTCGCAATCAGCTCCTTGGTATCGTCATAACCGCTGACCGGCGTATCCAGCAGGCCCTCCGGCGCGTTGCGGTCCATCAGGACCTTGCCGCCGATCATCCGCATGTTGCGGCGGGCGGCCTCGGTGAAATAGGCCTCGGCCGAGGTCTTGTGGACCGAGCAATAGGCCACCGCGGTGGTGGTGCCGTGACTGGTCAAAAGGTCAAAGAAATGCCCGGCCATCTCGGCACTGTGGCCAGCGTCGGCAAAGCGGACCTCTTCCGGGAAGGTATAGTTGTTCAGCCACTCCAGAAGCTGCGAGCCCCAGGAGGCGATCACCTGCACCTGCGGGAAATGCAGATGGGTGTCGATGAAGCCGGCCATCAGGATGTTCGGGCGGTGGTCGATCACCTCGGCGCCGGCGGCCTGCTGGGCGAGGTCGCCATAGCTGCCCTTGGCCAGGATCATGCCGTCCGCCACCAGCAGCGCGCCGTCCTCGATGAACTCATAGGCGCTGGTGTCCTCAGCCCCTTGCGGTTCGGCGGTGAAGGAAAGCACCCGGCCGCGCAGCAGCGTCTGTTTCGATGTCATGTCTTTGATGTCCTTGGTTCGCAGGCAGGGGGCGCACGGCCCCCTGCCCCTTGTCATTTGGGATTATTCGCCCGCCGGCAGGTGCGGCACATGGGGTTTTGCACCGTCCTCTTCAGTTTCCTCATGCTCCTCCGCCTTGTGGAAGATCGGATAGATGAACAGGAAACCGGCCGCGATCAGGTAGCCCAGGGCGATACCGTTGAACTCCGGCCAATGCAGGCTGGCAGAGTGGATCACGCCGACCAGCGACATCACCGCCGCCGCCAGGGCAAAGCCGCCCGCGTTGCGGAAGTCGCCGTCGATCACGCTGGCCACGATGGCGCCCCAGATCAGACCGGTCAGGATGGCACCCTGGCTGAGGGCCAGATGGCCTTCGTAATGCGCCCCCTGCTGCAGCAGCGCTGCGGTCAGCTCCGGATCGCCCAGCTGCGCCATGCCGGTGGCACCCAGTGCGCCCAGAGCGCCGGCCAGCGCGCCCCATTTCACCACCAGGAAGGCGGAGACATGCGGCATCATCGCGATGGTCACGGCGGCGATGTGGTCGGTCTTCACCGAATGCGCGGTATTGGTCACCAGGCTCAGCGCCACGAACACCAGCACCGGCGCGGCCGCGGCCACGGGGATCAGGTTGTTGAGGAACGCCAGGAGGCCGAAGAAGGCGGCAAAGGGGATCACCAGCCCGACGCCGATGATATAGCCGGACCGCGCGCCCATCCGCTTATAGGCCGGGTGGCCGATATAGGCGGTGGTCGGGAACGGCGAGCCGAAGACCGCACCGATCATGGTGCCGACGCCGTCGGTGACCTGGCACAGGCCCACCGGATAGTGGTCGCCCGCGGCTTCGGCGCTTTCGACGTTGTTCATGGTTTCGATGAAGTTGTAGATCTGCACCGGCACCAGGACCAGGAACAGCTCCGGGTTGGCAAACAGATGCTGGATACCGGCAATCAGGTCACCGAAATACGGGATCGGCAGGTAGACGCCCACGCCATCGAAGGAGACCGAGGCCTCGCCCATACCCAGCGCCACAACGGTGCCGACGATCAGCGCCAGAAGGCCTGCCGGGATGTTGAACGGCAGCCGGTGGCGGCCCACCAGGCCCCACAGGATGATGATCATCGAGGCAAAACCGATGAACGGATTCTCGAAAATCGTTGCCAGCGGAACGGTGCCGATGAACACCAGCGCGATGCCGCAGAGGGTGCCGAGCATACCGGCGCGCGGGGTCACCCGCTTGAGCCAAGGACCGACGATAGCGCCCATCGCGGCGACGATACCGCCCATGAAGCCCGCGCCGATGCCCACCTGCCAGGCCAGCATGGCGTCATTGGTGGACCAGTAGATCGGACCGATCACGCCGAACAGATAGACGAACATCACCGGGGTCGAGATGCCATAGGGCAGCGCGGTCACGTCGCGCCCCTCTTTCTCGGCGGTGTGCTTGGCCAGCCAGGTGTAGACCGCGATACCGGCCAGGATCGCCACAGCGGCGCCGGGCACGATGCGGCCGAACACGATGTCCGCCGGCATGTTGAAGACAAACTGACAGATGCCCGAAAGCACGATCAGGTTGATCAGGTTGTCGGTGAACAGCGCCCAGAATGCACTGAAGTCATTCCGCGCGAACAGTTTGTACGTATAGCTCCGCCCTGTGGTCATGGCGGCCTCCTCCTATCAGAGGACGCAGTCCTTACCGGCTGATTGCTCCAGCCGTGTCTCCCTCTGCGTCCGGTTGCTTGCCCGTTCCGGGCAGGTCTGTGCTCCGTGATGGAGCGGACGCGGCAGTTTCAGAGGTCAAATCAGCGATCACTTCCGCCGCCACGAAGGCGGCGATGACGCTGGGCCGCTTGTCGCGGCTACCGCTTGCCCCGATGGGGCAGATGAGACGGTCGGTTCCCAGACCGTCGCAATGGTCCCGGCACCAGCGGCGGAACTTCTCCCGCTTGGTGGCCGATCCGATCAGGCCGACATAGCCCGCATCGCCGCGCTGCAGGGCAGCGGAGGCAAGCAGGAAGTCGAGCGCATGATCATGGGTGAGAACGACAAAGGCGCTGCCCGCGGGCGCGGTGGCGATGTCGATCTCGGGAATTGCACTTTGGCGGATTTCCACATCCGCGTTGCACAAGGCCAGTTCTTCGGCGCGCTGGTCGACCAGGATGCAGCGCACCGGCAAATGCTGGAACAGATCCGCCAGCGCCCGGCCCACATGGCCTGCGCCCATCACATAGACATGCGGCAGCGCCTGTTCCTCGGCCTGCTGGCGGGCAATGGCGCCCTCGCGGTCGGCCTGGCGCATCTGCGCCAGCGACATTTCCACCCTTCCGCCGCAGCACTGGCCGATCTCCGGCCCCAGCGGCACATCCAGGGTGTCGCTGATCACGTCCTGCTTCAGCATCCGCCGGGCGTGGTCGATGGCGATGTATTCCAGCTGGCCGCCGCCAATGGTCCCCCAGAGGCCCTCCGCCGCCACAAACATGCAGGTGCCGGTTTCGCGCGGGGAGGATCCGCGAACGCGGGTCAGCGCGACCTGCACCACATGCTTGTGGCTGGCCAGAAAGTCCTGGAGGGAAAGGCGCCGGGTCATTGCTCAGCCCTGCCCTTTGAGGGTTTCGATCGCCATCAGCACGCGCTCCGGCGTGGCCGGCGCATCCAGGCGCGGGCAGACCTTGTAGTCCGCCGTGCTGGCGACAGCCATCGACAGCGCCTCGAACACCGAGATGCCCAGCATGAACGGCGGCTCGCCCACGGCCTTGGACCGCTTGATGGTGCGCTTCTTGTTCACCGACCATTCGGCCAGCTGCGTGTTGAATATGCGCGGCCGGTCGGATGCCAGCGGGATCTTGTAGGTCGAGGGCGCATGGGTGCGAAGGCGGCCTTCACCGTCCCACCACAGTTCCTCGGTGGTCAGCCAGCCCATGCCCTGGATGAAGGCGCCCTCCACCTGGCCCTTGTCCAGGACCGGGTTCAGCGAGCGGCCCACGTCATGCAGGATGTCGGTGCGCTCCACCCGGTATTCGCCGGTCAGCGTGTCGACGGACACCTCGGAGCAGGACGCGCCATAGGCGTAGTAGAAGAAGGGCTGGCCCTTGCCTGCCGCGCGGTCCCAGTGGATTTCCGGCGTCTTGTAGAACCCCGCCGCCGACAGGTGGACGCGGGCCATATAGGCCTCTTTCACCAGCTTGTCGAAGGGGATCACCTCGCCGCCGACGCGCACGCGGTTGGGCAGGAATTCAACTTCCGCCTCGGACACGCCGTGTTTTTCGGCTGCGAACTTGGTCAGCCGGGCAATGATCTGCTCCGCCGCATCCAGCGCCGCCATGCCGTTGAGGTCCGACCCGGACGAGGCCGCGGTGGCGGAGGTGTTCGGCACCTTCTCGGTGGTGGTCTTGGTGATCTTGATGCGTTCGAAATCCACCTGGAAGGCATCGGCCACAACCTGCGCCACCTTGGTGTTGAGGCCCTGCCCCATCTCGGTGCCGCCGTGGTTCAGGTGGATTGAGCCGTCGTTATAGACATGGATCAAGGAGCCCGCCTGATTGTACCAGGTCGCGGTAAAGGAGATGCCGAATTTCACCGGGGTCAGGGCAATGCCCTTCTTGATGATCTTCGACTCCTTGTTGAAGGCGATGATCTCTTCCCGGCGCTTGCGGTACTCGGCGCTCTCTTCCAGCTCCCCGATCAGCCGGTCGAGGATATTGTCCTCCACCTTCTGATGGTAGGGCGTCAGGTCGCGGCCTTCTTCACCGTAGAAATTCGCCTTGCGTACATCCAGCGGGTCCTTGCCGAGCGCATAGGCGATCTCTTCGATCATCCGCTCCGCCGCGACCACACCCTGCGGGCCGCCAAAGCCGCGGAACGCGGTGTTGGAGACCGTGTTGGTCTTCATCGGGCGGCTTTTCAGCAGCACGTTCGGGTAGAAATAGGCGTTGTCCGCATGGAACAGCGCGCGGTCGGTAACTGGTCCGGACAGGTCCGAGGAATAGCCGCAGCGCGCGGCAAAGCCGCCTTCGACCGCCTGGATGCGGCCCGCGTCGTCAAAGGCCACGTCATAGTCGATCACGAAGTCATGGCGCTTGCCGGTGGCGGTCATGTCCTGATCGCGGTCCGGGCGGATTTTCACCGGGCGGTTGTGCTTCTTCGCGGCAATCGCAGCCACCGCGCAGAACAGGTTCATCTGGCTTTCCTTGCCGCCAAAACCTCCGCCCATGCGGCGCACGTTGACGGTCACGGCGTTGTTCGCCACGCCCAGAACATGCGCCACCATATGCTGCGCTTCGCTGGGGTGCTGGGTGGAGCAATGCACGGTCACGTCCTCATCCTCGCCCGGAATGGCGAATGCGATGTGGCCCTCCAGATACATGTGATCCTGGCCGCCGACGGTCATCTGCGCCTGGATGCGGTGGGCAGCGCCCCTGCGGCCTGCTTCCACATCGCCGCGCTCCAGCTTCAGCGGGTCGGTGACCATCGGATAACCGGCTTCCTGCGCCTGGACCGGGTCCAGCGCGTGCGGCAGCACCTCGTAATCCACCTGCGCCAGTTCGGCGGCACGGCGGGCGGCATCGCGGGTCTCGGCGATCACCGCAAACATCGGCTGGCCGTGGAACTCCACCTTCTCGGTCGGGAACACCGGCTCGTCATGCTTGCCGGTGGGGCTGATGTCGTTGACGCCGGGAATGTCCTCGGCGGTCAGCACATCCACCACGCCCGGCGCGGCGCGCACGGCACTGAGGTCGATGCCTTTGATATTGGCATGCGCCACGGTGGACACACCCAGGTAGGCGTGCAGCGTGCCATAGGGCTCGGCGATATCGTCGGTGTATTCGGCGCGGCCCGTCACATGCTTGATGGCGCTGTCATGCTGGCGGTCATGGTGCACGGCGCCGCTGATGGTCTGATGGTCTTTCATCTCAAATCCTCCTCAGGCGACGGCCAGCCGGACGGCACCGGCGGTTCCCGCGTCATGTTCCAGGTAGAAGCGGCGCAGCAGGTTGCTGGCTGTCAGCGCGCGGTAATCGGCAGAGGCGCGCCAGTCGCTTAGGGGGGTGAAGTCCTGCTTCACCGCTTCCGCTGCGGCGTCAAACGCGGCCTTGCCCCAGGGCTGGCCAACCAGCGCGGCCTCGGCACCGGCGGCGCGCTTGGGCGTTGCCGCCATGCCGCCGAATGCGATCCGCGCAGAGCTGATCACGCCATCCTTCACGGTGACGCTGACGCCCGCCGCAACCGAGGAGATATCCTCGTCCCGGCGCTTGGAGATCTTGTAGGCGGCATCGATCTGCCCGTCCCGTCGCAGCGGAATGCGGATCGAGGCCACGAAATCGCCCGGCTCGCGGTCCTGCTTGCCGTAGTCGATGAAGAAATCCTCCAGCGGCAGCGTGCGCGAACCGCCCTTCTTCTGCAGCGTCACCTCAGCCCCCAGCGAGATCAGCACCGGCGGGGTGTCCCCGATGGGGGAGCCGTTGGCGATGTTGCCGCCGATGGTGCCCATGTTGCGCACCTGCCAGCCGGCGATGCGGTCCCAGTAGGCGCTCAGATGCGGGAAGGCATCGCGGATTGCTGCTTCGCTCTCGGTATAGGTGACGCCAGCGCCGATGATCAGCGCCTCGTCGGTCAGCTCGATCGCCTTCAGCTCCTCCAGATGGGCGACAAACACCACCGGAGAGATCGGCTTCATGAACTTGGTCACCCACAGGCCCACATCGGTGGAGCCTGCCACGATGGTCGCCTTGGGATTCTCTGCCAGCACCTGCGCCAAGTTCTCGGCGTCCAGCGGCAGGATGGCGCGGTCGTCCTCCGGGCCGGTCACAACGCGGGCCTGCGGCTGGATCGCCTTCAGCTTGGCGGTTAGGCTGTCGCGCTCGGTGGTCAGGTAATCATTGGCCGGGGTGCCGTACTGGTTCACCGCCAGCGCGGCTTTCACAATCGGCTCATAGCCGGTGCAGCGGCACAGGTTGCCCTGCACGGCGGTTTCCACCTGCGTTTCGGTCGGCTGCGGGTTTTCCATCCACAGCGCATAGAGCGACATCACGAAACCCGGGGTGCAGAAGCCGCACTGGCTGCCGTGGTATTCGACCATCGCCTGCTGCACCGGGTGCAGCCGCCCATTGGGGCCGGACAGATGCTCAACCGTCACCACGTGGCAGCCGTTCAGCGACGCCAGGAAGCGGATGCAGGCGTTCACCGCCTCATAACGCAGCGCGCCATTATGCAGACGGCCCACCAGCACGGTGCAGGCGCCGCAGTCGCCCTCGGCGCAGCCTTCCTTTGTGCCGGTCAGGCGCTGCTCCAGCCGGAGGAAATCCAACAGGGTGGTGGTGGCCTTGACGTCCTTGACCGAAAGCTCCCGCCCGTTCAGCAGAAAGCGAATGTCGTTTTGATGTTCCATCTGGCCTCCAAGTAGTCGCTGGACAGCTTCTAGTTCTGTTGCGTCATTTTTACCTTGTCCGACTGCATCGGTTAACGGCTGCAATCGCGAAAGGCTTTCAACACTCTGTTGAAAATGGTTAGGCTAATAGGTGCCGGAACCGGCGTACCTGCCGCTTGCCGCGGGAAAGGGCAAGCGGCGGGTGCGCCCCGTAAAGGTCTGTGAACCATGTCTTATCTGGAATCCCTGCGGGTCTTTACCCGAGTCGTCGAACTGGGCAGCATCACCTCTGGCGGGCGCGACCTGCGGCTGACGCCGGCGGTGGCCAGCAAACGGATCAAGGAGCTTGAAAAGCACCTTGGCGTGCGGCTGTTCAACCGCACCACGAGATCACTGACCCCGACCGAGGTCGGACAGCTGTTCTATGCCGAGGCCAAGAAGGTCCTCGAATCGATTGAGGACGCCGAGGCGGTGGTCTCGCAGTTCTCAGCCGCGCCGCGCGGGGTAATCCGGGTGACCGCGCCCCTGGGCGTCGGCCGCCGCATCATCGCGCCGCTTGTGCCGGGATTTGTCGAGGACTACCCCGCCACCGAAATCCGGATGCGGATGTCCGACCGCAAGGTCGATATCCTCGCCGACGGGCTGGACGTGGCTTTCTTTATCGGCACCCCGCATGACTCCACCCTGAAGATGCGTAAGATCGCCGATTGCACCCGGGTGCTCTGCGCTGCGCCGGACTATCTGGAGCGGCACGGCACCCCGCAGGTGCCGGAGGATCTGCTGACCGGCCACAATTGCCTGCTGCTGCGCTACCCGCGCTCGCCCGAGTATTTCTGGACGCTGTCGACTCCGGAAGGCCCGCGAAAGCTGGAAGTGTCGGGGAAATACGACGCCGATGACAGCGACGTGCTGACGGGCTGGGCGCTGGACGGGCGCGGCATCGTCAACAAGCCGCGGTTTGACGTGGCCGCGCATCTGCGCAGCGGCGCGCTGGTCGAGGTGCTGCCGGACACGCCGCCGGAGCCGACGATCTTCGGCTGCCTCTACCCGCACCGGAAACTGCAGGACCCCAAGATCCGCCTGTTTGTCGATTACGCGGTGAAACACGGGCTGGCCGCCTTCCGCCGCAGCGAAGCGGGCGGATAGGAGCAACGGGCAAAGGCGGGCACCGCTGGCCCGCCTCTCGGTAACGAGGGTTCCCGCGTTAGCAGCGGTGCGGATTTTCCTGGCAGTAAACCAGGTTGGCCGCGGCGCCGACAGCGGCACCGGTCACCAGGTTGCCGTCCAGAACGGCGGCACCGGCAGCGCCCGCGCCCGCGCCGTAGACCAGCCGTTCGCCGGTGGTGTCACCGCAGGCGGCCAAAGCAGAGCAAAGTGCAAATCCGATGGCGATGGTTTTCCTGAGCATCGTGTTTCCTCCTTCAACGCCAAAACCCCGCATCAGTATAACACACGGCAGGCCTGTTTGGTTTCATGGCTTCGTCGCATCGGGGGTGCACAGGCGGTGTACAGACGGTGCACGCGCGGTGCCGGACGGAAAATGGCCCCGCCAAGGTGGCGGGGCCATTTGAATTGAACGAGCAATTCTGCGTCAGTTCGCGGCGAGCGCGAAGGGCAGATCCTTGGAGGCGCTGCCGTACCAGCGGCGGATCAGGGCGCGCTCCTCGTCCTCCATGTAGGTCACGTTGGCGGGCGGCATCGCGTGGGTGGCGCCGGCCTGAAGGTAGATCTCCTTGGCGTATTTCGCCACATCGGCCGGGGTCTCCAGCAGCACGTTCTTGGGCGCGCGGCGGATGCCGTCATAGTAGGGCTCCCGCGCGTGGCACATGGCGCAGCGGCCCGGCACCACATTCATCACGTCCTCGAAATGCTGATTGCTGGCAAACACTTGCTCGGATTTGGTCAGCTCCCGCGCCTCGGATTCTTCAACGGTGTCCTGCTGCAGCGGCGCCTGGCTCAGGATCATGATGCCGATGAACAGGATGGCGGTCACCGGCCAGGTCCAGGTCGGGTTGCTGGTGCCCGCGTGGTTGCTGTTGAAGTAGTGGCGGATGGTCACGCCCATCAGGAACACCAGCGCCGCGATCAGCCAGTTGTACTCGGTAGCGAAGGCCAGCGGGTAGTGGTTCGACAGCATCAGGAACACAACCGGCAGCGTCAGGTAGTTGTTGTGGGTCGAACGCAGCTTGGCGATCTTGCCGTACTTGGCATCCGGCGTCCGGCCCTCCTGCAGGTCCTTCACCACGATGCGCTGGTTCGGCATGATGATGAAAAAGACGTTTGCCGTCATGATGGTAGCGGTGAAGGCGCCCAGGTGCAGCATCACGGCGCGGCCGGTGAAGATCTGGTTGTAGCCCCAGCCCATCGCGACCAGCAGCACGAACAGCAGCACCATCAGGAAGGTCGGCTTGTCCCCCAGCGGCGACTTGCACAGGTAGTCATAAACCAGCCAGCCGATGCTGAGCGATGCGCCGGAAATCAGGATGCCCTGCCACAGGGCCAGATCGGCCTTGGTCGAGTCGATCAGGTAGAGCTCGCCGCCCGCCCAGTAGACGATCATCAAGAGGCCAGCCCCCGACAGCCAGGTGGCGTAGCTTTCCCATTTGAACCAGATCAGATGGTCCGGCATGTTCTCCGGCGCCACCAGGTATTTCTGGATGTGATAGAAACCGCCGCCGTGGACCTGCCATTCCTCGCCATGCGCGCCGACCGGCAGATGCGGAACTTTCCGCAGGCCAAGGTCCAGCGCGACGAAGTAGAAGGACGATCCGATCCAGGCAATGGCGGTGATGACGTGAAGCCAGCGGACCGCAAAGCCCAGCCAGTCCCACATGATCACAAGCTCTTCCATTGTTCTCTCCTCATAAGCTTTGGCAAGGACACTAGAGCATGCCGCTATTTTCATGTATTAGGTAAAAAATCCAAGCTGTTTCAAAATAACACAAAGAATACTTGAATGGCCTATCTCGACAATATCCGCACCTTTGTCCGTGTCTATGAACTTGGCAACATGTCCGCCGCCGCGCGCGACATGCGGATCTCGGCGGCAGTGGCGTCGTCGCGGATTTCGCAGCTGGAGGATCACCTGAACGTGCGGCTGTTCCAGCGCACCACCCGGCTGCTCAATCCGACCGAGCAGGGCAACCTGTTTTACCACGGCGCGGTCAAGATCCTGGAAGCGGTGGATGAGGCGGAAGCCGATATCAGCAGCGTCACCCAAACCCCGCGCGGCACCCTTTATGTGGCGGCACCGCTGGGACTGGGGCAGCGTCTGATTGCGCCGGCGGTGCCTAAGTTCAAGGAAGCCTATCCGCTGATCTCGATCCGGCTGCGGCTGTCGGACCGCAAGCTGGACCTGGCGGCCGAGGGGCTGGATGCGGCGTTTTTCCTCGGCGTGCCGGAGGATTCGAACCTGCGCATCCGCAAGATTGCCGACTGCCCGCGGGTGCTGTGCGCGGCGCCGGAGTACATCAGGCAGCGCGGCCAGCCGAAAAACAGCGAGGAGCTGAAGACGGAGGCGCATGACTGCCTGAACCTGCGCTATCCCGGCGCGCCGGAGTTCCAATGGCCGCTGCGCAGCCATGACGGGGTGAAACGGGTGACTGTCACCGGGCCGTTTGAATCGGATCACGGCGACGTGCTGACCAGCTGGGCGCTGGACGGGCACGGGATCATCCTGAAGCCGGTTTTCGAAATCTCGGAGCATCTGGCCTCCGGCCGGCTGGTGCCGGTGCTGGCAGAGGAACCGCCGATCCCGATCCAGATGGCGTGTCTGTATGTCCACCGCCGGCACCAGGATCCCAAGGTGCGGCTGTTCATGGATTTCATGGTGGATCACATCCAGGCGTCGCTGCCCTCAGAATGAAAAAGCCCGCCCCAGTTTCCTGAGGCGGGAACCGCCGGCAGATGCCAAGCGGGAGGAGAGGTATCTCGGGGAGTGCGGCTCAGCTGCCGCGGTAGGTGGAGTAGCCGTAGGGCGACAGCAGAAGCGGCACGTGGTAGTGGCTGTCCGCCTCGCTCATGCCAAAGCGGAGCGGCACCTGGTCCAGGAACAGCGGGTCAGCGCCGGCCTGGCCGGTGGCGCGCAGATAGCCGCCTGCGTGGAACACCAGCTCATAGGTGCCGGTTGCAAATTCGCCTGCCGGCAGGATCTGTTCGTCGGTGCGCCCGTCATCATTGGTGGTCAGGCTGCGCAGATGGATGCGCTCATCGCCTTCGATCCGGTAAAGGTCGATCTTCAGCCCTTCCGCCGGGCAGCCGCGGGCGGTGTCCAGCACATGGGTGGTCAGAAATCCGGCCATGCCAGCCTCCTTTCAATTCCGTTTCCCTAGGTATGCGCGGTTCAGCCCGCTGCATACAGAAGGAAGAGTCAAAAAGTTCTTTCAAAAATATACTGAAAGCCGAAGCGGATTATCTGTTCTATACATAATAAAAAGACAGGAGACCTGACGTGACGCGCTATCCTCGTGACTTGCGCGGATACGGTGCTGCCGCACCCGACCCGCAGTGGCCCAATGGGGCCAAAGCCGCCGTGCAATTTGTTCTGAACTATGAAGAAGGCGGCGAGAACTGCATCCTGCACGGGGATGCGGCCTCTGAGGCCTTCCTTTCCGACATTCCCGGTGCCGCGCAATGGCCCGGGCAGCGCCATTGGAACATGGAGTCGATCTATGAATACGGCAGCCGCGCAGGCTTCTGGCGGCTGCACCGGCTGTTCACCGGCGCCGGCATCCCGCTGACCATCTATGGCGTTGCAACTGCGCTGGCCCGCAGCCCGGAACAGGTGCAGGCGATGAAGGATGCAGACTGGGAGATCGCCAGCCACGGCCTGAAATGGGTCGAGCACAAGGACATGGCCGAGGATGAGGAACGCGCCGCGATTGCCGAGGCGGTGCGCTTGCATACCGAAGTGACCGGGGAGCGCCCGCGCGGCTGGTACACCGGGCGCTGCAGCGCCAACACGGTGCGTCTGGTGGCTGAGGAAGGCGGTTTTGATTACATCTCAGACACCTATGACGACGACCTCCCCTATTGGCTGGAAAGCGGCGGCCGCGATCAGCTGATCATCCCCTACACGCTGGAAGCCAACGACATGCGGTTCGCCAATTCGCCGGGCTGGATCACGGGTGAGCATTTCTTCCAGTACCTGAAGGATGCCTTTGACGTGATCTATGCCGAGGGCGAAGCAGGCGCGCCGAAGATGATGACCATCGGCCTGCACTGCCGTCTTGTGGGCCGTCCGGGCAAGATTGCAGGCCTCAAACGGTTCATCGATTACATCCAGGAGTTCGAGGGCGTCTGGTGCCCGCGCCGGATCGACATTGCAGAGCATTGGGCAGAAACCCACCCTCCGGTGAAGCGCGAGCGCCCCAGCCAAATGGACCGCGAGAGTTTTGTTGCCAAATTCGGCTCGATCTTCGAGCATTCGCCGTGGATCGCCGACCGTGCCTTTGACCTGGAGCTGGGCCCGGCGCATGACTGCGCTGCGGGCGTCCACAACGCGCTGTGCCGGATCTTCCGCACCGCCAGCGAGGACGAGCGTCTCGGCGTGCTGACCGCGCACCCCGATCTGGCGGGCAAGCTGGCCGCCGCGGGCCGCCTGACTGCCGAGAGCACCTCGGAACAGGCAAGCGCCGGCCTTGATATGCTGACCGACGAGGAGCGCGAAACCTTTACCCGGCTCAACACCGAATACGTGGAGAAACACGGCTTTCCCTTCATTATCGCGGTGCGCGACCACAACAAGGCGTCGATCATGGAGGCGTTCCACCGCCGCATTCATCATGACCGGGCAACCGAGTTCGATGAGGCCTGCCGCCAGGTCGAGCGCATCGCCCAGTTCCGGCTGCAGGATCTGCTGCCGTGAGCGGGCGGCTGACAGCGAAGCCGCTGACCGCAGCGGCTTTTGCGCCTTATGGCGACGTGATCGAGGTCGCGGGCGCGCCGGACAAGCTGATCAATCAGGGCATGTGCGGGCGCCACCACGACCGCGCAGCCCTGGATTTCGGCCCGGACGGCCGGGCCGGCATCAGCCTGTTTGACGCCAAGGCCCGCCATCTGCCGCACAAGGTCGACATGGTGGAGCGCCATCCAGAGGGCAGCCAGGCCTTTGTGCCAGTAAGCGGCGTGCCGATGCTGGTTGTGGTGGCCGATGACGACGGCGGCTTGCCGGTCAACCTGCAGGCCTTCATCAGCCAGCCGGGCCAGTCCATCAACCTGCTCCGGGGCACCTGGCACGGGGTGCTCGCCCCCTTGGGCGCGCCCGGTCAATACATTGTTGTCGACCGCATCGGCACCTCCCCCAACCTGGAAGAACACTGGTTCAAGGAGCCATTCACAGTGGTCGCAGACTGACCGCACATCTCGAAGCCGCCAACAAAAACAAGAAGCGGCAAGATCCCCATGACCAACAGGAGAAATTCATGGCTGACACTTCCATCGGGACGCCAGCACAGCTGCGCGACCCCAATTACACACCGCCCCTGCACAAGGCGGTGCCGCTGGGCATCCAGCATGTGCTGGCGATGTTCGTTTCGAACGTGACGCCCGCCATCATCGTTGCCGGCGCCGCCGGCTTCGGTTTCGGCTCCAACTCGCCGGATTTCCCGGAACTGCTTTACCTGATCCAGATGTCGATGCTTTTTGCCGGCATCGCCACCCTGC
Source organism: Leisingera sp. ANG59 (assembly GCF_013317235.1). GTDB lineage: Bacteria > Pseudomonadota > Alphaproteobacteria > Rhodobacterales > Rhodobacteraceae > Leisingera. The sequence continues at coordinate 15,236 of NZ_WLCM01000047.1, forward strand.
TGCAGACCATTACCCTGGGACCGGTCGGTTCCGCGTTGCCGATCGTGCAGGGCACCTCCTTTGCCTTTCTGCCGATCATGATCCCGCTGGTTGCCGGCAAGGGCGTGGACGGGCTGGCTGCGCTGTTCACCGGGGTCATTGTTGGCGGGACCTTCCACGCGCTGCTCGGCACGGTGATCGGCCGGATCCGCTTTGCCCTGCCGCCGCTGGTCACCGGACTGGTGGTGACGATGATCGGTCTGGCGCTGGTCAAAGTTGGCATCCAGTATGCCGCGGGCGGGGTTCCGGCCATCGGCACACCGGAATACGGTTCGCTGCTGAACTGGTCGGCGGCGTTGGTGGTGATCTTTGTTACCCTGGGTCTCAAGTTCTTCACCAAGGGCATGCTTTCGGTATCGGCCGTACTGCTGGGCCTGATCGTCGGCTATATCTATGCATTGATGACCGGCATGCTGACTTTTGAGGCCGTTTCCGGATCCTGGGAGCGGGCCGCGGCCTTTGCCTTGCCGCAGCCGTTCAAATACGGGATCGAGTTCTCTGCCGCTGCGATCATCGGCTTCTGCCTGATGAGCTTTGTTTCGGCGGTGGAAACCGTCGGTGACGTCTCCGGTGTGACCAAGGGCGGCGCGGGCCGTGAAGCGACCGAGAAAGAGATTGCCGGTGCGACCTATGCCGATGGTGTAGGCACCGCGTTTGCAGGCTTCTTCGGCGCTTTCCCCAACACCTCGTTCTCCCAGAATGTCGGACTGATTGCCATGACCGGGGTGATGAGCCGCCATGTGGTGACCTGCGGCGCGATCTTCCTGATCATCTGCGGGCTGATCCCAAAGGTGGGAGCGGTGATCCGCACCGTGCCGATTGAAGTGCTGGGCGGCGGTGTGATCGTGATGTTCGGCATGGTGGTTGCCGCCGGTGTTTCGATGCTGTCGGACGTGGACTGGAACCGCCGCAACATGGTGATATTTGCGATTTCCCTGTCCATTGGCCTTGGCTTGCAGCTGGAGCCCGGTGCGCTGCAGCACATGCCCGACACCGCGCGCATCCTCCTGACCAGCGGGTTGCTGCCGGCAGCTCTGATCGCCATCGTGCTGAACCTGCTGCTTCCGCAGGATCTAGCGGAGGAAGCCACGGAGGAAGTCTCCGGCGGGCTGAGCGGCCACGGCAAAGGCTCTCTGCCAAAAGAGGATCACACCTGAAGCAACAACAGGCAATTCATTGAAAAAAGGAGCCGGCCCCCGCAAAGGGCCGGTTCTTTTCGTTTCAGCCGGCCAGCCCGTGCAGAATTGCCAGCCCCGGCAGCCAGCCGGTGAAGATGCCGCACAGGAGGGTCGCGGAGGCGGTCAGCCGGGGGCTGCCGCGCTTGAGCGCAAGGTTCAGGAAATACAGGAACCACAGCCCGGACCAAGCGGCCCAGCAGGCAGCCAGCCAGATGTCGAACAACACGTCTGCCTGCGCCAGAACCCGCGGCACCATAGGCGCGGCGGTCAGCGCCACAATACCGCTGAACCAGCCCAGCCCCTCGCCGCTGGAGGCAAAAGTGCGGTTGTAGGCCACCCACAGGTAAGTGGTGCCGAACAAAAGCGTCATGCCCGCATCCATCAAATCTGCGGGTTGCTGTGCTGCCAGCGCGATCATCAGGACGACGGTAAAGAACACCAGCGCCGAAACCGCGTTGATCAGGATGATTTCCCGGTCCTGAATACGGCCCATCAGCCAGATTCCGTTAAGGCAAAGCACCACGCCGACCACCAAAAGGCTCAATCCCAGAAACATTTTTTCTGTCCCTCAAAGCAAAACAGGAGAGAGGTACACCTCTCTCCTGCTGCTCCGCTATGCGGATATTTGCAGAATGTGTTTCTGGCTGGGTTTAGAAATCGACCTCGATGGCGATGCCTTTTTCGACCGCCACCTCAACGACAGAGGCCGCAACGGCAAGATCCTGCAGGCCGACGCCGGTGCCGTCGAACAGGGTGATCTGGTCGTCAGAGGTGCGGCCTGGGTTGGTGCCGTTGATGACCGCGCCGATCTGGGCGACGTCGGATTCCTGGATCAGGCCCTGGGCCACTGCGTGCTGCGCCTCGCCGATGGAAATTGACTGCGCGACCTCGTCAGTGAACACATCCGCCGCCACCAGCAGCTGGGGATCAACCTCCTGTTTGCCCTTGGTGTCGGTGCCCATGCAGGCGACGTGGGTGCCGGGGCTGACCTGACCGGCCTTCAGGATCGCGTCGAAGGACGAGGTGATCGAGATGATCACATCCGCCTCGCGCATGCCGTCCAGTTCGACCGCCTCAAAGGGCAGTCCTGCCTCGTCCGCCACCTCTTGCAGGGTCGGCAGCATCTCCGGGTGCAGGTTCCAGCCGATGACCTTTTCAAAGCTGCGCTGCTCCAGCGCGGCGCGCAATTGGAACTTAGCCTGGTGGCCTGCACCGATCATGCCGATCACCTTGGCGTCCTGGCGGGCCAGGTGCTTGATCGACACCGACGACGCCGCGGCGGTACGCAGTGCGGTCAAGAGGTTGCCGCCCACCATCGCCTTCACCTTGCCGGTGTCCGGGTCGAACAGAAAAACGGTGGACTGGTGGTTGATCAGTCCGCGCTTTTCCAGGTTGTTCGGCCAGTAGCCGCCGGCCTTGAGGCCGAGGGTCAGGCCCGCGCGGTCAAAGCCGCCCTTGAAGCCGTAAAGCGCATCTTCGTGGCCGATCGCCTCGCGTACCACGGGGAAGTTGTAGGCATCTCCCGAAGCCATGGCGGCAAAGACCTTCTCGACCGCATCGAACGAGGCTTCACGGGTAACCAGGTCCGCAATCGCCTTTTCCGGAACGATATACATGTCTGTTTCTCCTCAACAAAAAAGCCGGCGGAGGGCGGCATGCGCACCTCCGCCAGTTCGGGGATGGTTCGGTTAGTAGGCCTTGCCACGGGCCGAAACGGGCCAGACGGTTTCGACCTTGCCGTTGCGGACGCCGACGTACCAGTCATGCACGTTGGCGGTCGGGTCGCAGTGGCCGGGCACCAGCCGCAGCTTGTCGCCCACTTTCAGCGCGCCGTCCGGGTCGGAGACAACGCCGTGCTCGTCCGAGCACTTGATGTATTCCACGTCGTCGCGGCCAAAGATGAAGGGCAGGCCGCTGTCGACCGACTGGGCCTTGAGGCCGGCATCGACGATGGCCTTGTCAGCCTTGGCGTGGCTCATCACCTGGGTCAGCAGGAAGAAGGCATTCTCCCACTCGCCCTGGTCGATCCGTTTGCCGTCCTTGTCCAGGATGCGGCCGTAATCCGCGTCCATGAAGGCGTAGGAGCCGCACTGCAGTTCGTTGTACACACCCGAGTTCGACTCGAAGTAGTAGGAGCCGGTGCCGCCGCCGGAGACCAGCTCGCACTCGATGCCTTCCTTCTTCAGGCCCTCAACCGCATCGGCGACCTGCGCGATGGCGATGTCCAGCTTGGCCTTGCGGTCCTCATAGCTGTCCATGTGCTGCATCGCGCCCTGATAGGCCTGAATGCCGGAGAATTTGAGGTTTTCTGCCGCGTTCACCGCCTTGGCGATCTCGACCACCGCCTCGGTGGTGGTCACGCCGCAGCGGCCTGCGCCGCAGTCGATCTCGACGAAAACTTCCAGCTCGGTGCCGTGCTTTTGCGCGGCTGCCGACAAGTCGGCCACGTTGTCGATGTCATCAACGCAGACGATGGTGCGGGCGCCCAGCTTGGGCAGGCGGGCCAGACGGTCGATTTTCTGCGGGTCGCGCACCTGGTTGGAGACCAGAATGTCCTTGATGCCGCCGCGGGCAAAGACCTCAGCCTCGGAGACTTTCTGGCAGCAGACGCCAACCGCGCCGCCCAGTTCTTCCTGCAGCTTGGCCACGTCCACCGACTTGTGCATCTTGCCGTGCACACGGTGGCGCATGCCATGCGCCTTGGCATAATCGCCCATTTTCTTGATGTTGCGCTCCAGCGCGTCCAGGTCGAGGACCAGCGCCGGGGTCTGGATGTCAGCCTCGTCCATGCCCGGGACCGCCGGGACGTCAAAGCCGACTTCGAGCTGATCAAAATTTGTCTGTGCGTTCATTTCAGTATTCCCCAGTTTAGCTATTCATCCAGGGCAGCTTGTCGAGGTCGACATTGCCGCCGGTGACGATCAGGCCCACGCGTTTGCCCGCGAAGGCGTCCTTGTTTTTCAGAATGATGGCGAGCGGCACCGCGGAGGACGGCTCCATCACGATGCGCACGTGCTTCCAGATCAGCTTCATCGCGTCGATGATCTCCGCATCGGACGCGGTGTAGATCTCGCTGACGTGGTTGCTGACGAAGTGCCAGGTCAGGTCCTTGAGCGGCACCAGCAGCCCGTCGGCGACGGTCTTGGGCGCATCGTCGGCGATGATGTACCCCGCCTTGAAGCTGCGGTAGGCGTCATCGGCCTGCTCCGGCTCTGCCGCGATCACCTTGGTTTTCGGCGCCAGCGTCGACAGCGTCAGGCAGGTGCCCGAGATCATGCCGCCGCCGCCGATCGGGGCCACGACCATGTCGAGGCCGCCGGTCTGCTCCACGAATTCCTTGGCGCAGGTGCCCTGCCCCGCAATCACGCGCGGGTCGTTGTAAGGGTGCACGAAATCGCCGCCGGTTTCGGCCTGCACCTTGGCAAAGGTCTCCTCGCGCGAGGAGGTCGAGGGCTCGCATTCGGTGATCCGGCCGCCATAGCGGCGCACGGTGTCCTTCTTGGCCTGCGGCGCAGTGCGCGGCATCACCACGTTACAGGGAATGCCGCGCAGCATTGCCGCGTAGGACAGGCAGGAGGCATGGTTGCCCGAAGAATGCGTGGCGACGCCCTTGGCAGCTTGCGCCTCATCCAGCCCGAACACCGCGTTGGTCGCGCCGCGCACCTTGAAGGCGCCCGGTTCCTGGAAGTTCTCGCACTTGAAGAACAGCTCCGCCCCGGTCAGCTCGTTCAGGTAATCGGAGGTGCGCACCGGCGTGCGGCGGATATGCGGCTGGATGCGCTCATGCGCAGCCAGCATGTCCTCGTAGGTCGGGATATACATTGCGGTATCCTTCATCAGGCGGCAGCCTTGGTGCTGGAGGCTGTGTTGCCGCGGTAGTAGTCCTGTGCCGCCGCCACGCCGGAGCCCAGCGGGATGTTCAGGCCGAGGTCGGCCATGACCATTTCTGCGGTCGCAATGCCGGACAGCGCCATCACGTCGGTCAGGCTGCCCAGGTGGCCGATGCGGAACACCTTGCCGGCGACCTCGCCCAGACCGGTGCCAAAGGCGACGCCGTATTTCTCGGCCGCCAGGCTGACAAACTTGTTGGCGTCAAAGCCGTCCGGGGTGCGGATCGCGCTGACGCTGTCGGAGTAGACGTCCGGCGACACGGCGCACAGCTCCAGCCCCCAGGCGCGGACCGCGGCGCGGACGCCTTCGGCAATCCGGTGGTGGCGGGCAAAGACGTTCTCCAGCCCTTCGTCCAGCAGCATACCACAGGCCATGTTCAGACCGTTCAGCAAACCGACAGAGGGGGTGTAGGGATAGGCGCTGTTGGCATAGCCGGCGGCCATGTCCTTGATATCAAAGAAGGTGCGCGGCAAGGTCGCGGTCTTGGAGGCCGCCATAGCCTTGGGCGAGAAACCGACGATGGCCAGGCCCGGCGGCAACATGAAACCCTTCTGCGAGCCGGTAACGGCAATATCGACGCCCCATTCATCCATCCGGAAGTCCATCGAGGCGATGGAGGACACGCCATCAACAAACAGCAGCGCCGGGTGGCCTGCGGCGTCCAGCGCGCGGCGGACTGCGGCGATGTCGGATTTCACACCGGTTGCTGTCTCGTTGTGGGTCGCCAGAACCACCTTGATCTCGTGCGATTTGTCGGCGGTCAGGATTTCCTCGTAACGATCGGCCGGAATGCCCTCCCCCCAGGGGGTTTCGACGACCTGAACGTCCAGCCCGTGGCGCTGGCACATGTTGATCCAACGGTGGCTGAACATGCCGTTGCGTGCGGCAAGGATCTTGTCGCCTGCGTTCAGTGTGTTGGTGATCGCGGTTTCCCAGCCGCCGGTGCCGGTCGACGGAAAGACAAAGATCTCGGCGGTTTCGCTTTTCAGAACCTTCTTCACACCGGCCAGTGCCGGATGCAGGATCTGGCCGAACAGCGGCGAGCGGTGGTCCAGCGTCGGCATGTCCACCGCCTTGCGCAGCGCTTCGGGCATATTGGTCGGACCGGGAATGAAAACCGGATTTTGAAAGCTCATGTCGTGCCCTCCTGTGGCGATTTCCTTCACTGTAGAGACAAGATGCACGCAGGGAAATTTTTTTGAAAAAAGCTTTCAGAAACGCAAAAACTCGTGATTTTCACTATAAATTCAAAGGCTTTAGTTTTTTCACTGTACAGAAGCGATTTTCAGTTTTATCCATAAGCTGCTTATTGAATTGCCTCGGGAGGCTTGAAAATGCCGCAAGCACCGCGCCGCAAGGGCCGCCCCAAAAGCTTTGATTCCGCCAGCCAGCCGGCCACGATTCAATCGCTTGACCGGGCGCTGGACGTGCTGGATGCGCTGGCAGGCGCCAGCGGCATGACGCTGACCGAACTGTCCACGGCGCTGGATCAGTCCGCGGCCACCATGTACCGGGTGCTGGCTACGCTGGAGGCGCGCCAGATCGTCGAGATGGAGCCGCAGTCGCAGACCTGGCATATCGGGGCGATGGCCTTCCGCCTTGGCTCCGCCTTCCTGCGCCGCTCCAGCGTGATCGAACGGGCGCGGCCGGTGATGCGGGAGCTGATGGAGGCCACCGGCGAGACCTCCAACCTCGGGATCGAACGCGGCGGTGACGTGATGTTCGTGAGCCAGGTGGAAACCCATGAATCCATCCGCGCCTTCTTTCCGCCCGGCACCACCTCGCCGATGCATGCTTCAGGCATCGGAAAGGCGCTGCTCAGCTGTTTCGGGGAAGATCAGCTGGCCCGTTTCCTGCGCGGCCGGACACTGGAGCGGTTCACAGAAAAGACCCTGACGTCCGTAGAGGCGCTTCGCGCTGATCTGGCCCGGATCCGAAGCCGCGGCTGGTCCTTTGATGATGAGGAAAAGGCTCCGGGCATGCGCTGCGTCGCAGCGCCTGTCTTCGGCATGCAGGGAGAGGTGCTGGCGGGGATCTCCATCTCCGGCCCCACTGCGCGGATGCCGGATGGGGGCATCAACGGCATTGGCGCCCTGGTCAAGGACGCCGCAGAGAAACTGTCTTATGGATTGGGGGCGCCAGCAGCGGATCAGACCCCGCCCGGCTGACCAGCCGGGCAGCGCCCGGGCACATTTTCAGGCCGGGCGCTCCCCCCCGCCGTCAGCGCAGCGGTGCCAGCGGCATGTGCCGGTTCACGTCCTTGTAGAGCAGATAGCGAAACTTGCCCGGCCCGCCTGCATAACAGGCCTGCGGGCAGAAGGCGCGCAGCCACATGTAATCGCCGGCCTCGACCTCGACCCAGTCCTGGTTCAGACGGTATACCGCCTTGCCTTCCAGCACATACAGGCCGTGTTCCATCACGTGTGTCTCGGCAAAGGGGATCACCGCGCCGGGCTCAAAGGTGACGATTGTCACATGCATGTCGTGGCGCAGGTCATTGGGGTCAACGAACCGGGTGGTTGCCCATTTGCCTTCGGTTTCCGGCATCGGGGTCGGATCGACGTGGTTTTCGTTGGTGACAAAGGCCTCGGGCGCGTCCAGGCCTGCAACCGCCTGATAGGCCTTGCGGATCCAGTGGAACCGCACCGGCGCGCCGCCATTGTTGCGCAAGCTCCAGGCAGCGTCGGGCGGCAGGTAGGCATAGCCGCCCTCCTCCATCTCATGCGCGGTTCCGTCGATGGTCAGGGTCATGGCGCCTTGCACCACGAACAGCACCGCCTCGGTGCCCGGCTCAGTTTCCGGCCGGTCGCTGCCGCCGCCGGGCTGCACCTCGGCAATATACTGCGAGAAGGTTTCGGCAAAGCCGGACAGCGGCCGCGACAGCACCCAGAAGCGCGCCTTGTCCCAGAAGGGCAGCAGGCTGGCCACGATGTCGCTCATCGTACCCTTGGGAATAACCGCATAGGCCTCGGTGAACATGGCGCGGTCGGTCAGCAGCTGGGTCTGCGGCGGCAGCCCGCCTTCCGGCGCGTAATAGGATCGTTTGGTCATGGGCTGCCTTTCCTGCTGAAGTGCTGTCCCATTGATACCCGCCTGCCCCGCGCAACCGAACTTATTTCCGTATCAAGATTACCTGAAGGATTATTTCGGAATTTTTGAAGGCAGGCAAAAGCGCCTACCCGCCGCCGATATCTTCCGGCGCGATGGAGACGGTTTTGACAATGGCAAAGCACTCCGCCCCGGTGTCCAGCCCTAGCGCCTGCGCTGACCGGCGGGTGACACGGGCCAGCACCCGGCCCGCTGGCGTCGTCAGCGAGACCATGGCGCCCGGTCCGCCGCCGGTGCGCAAATGCTCGACGGTGCCCGGCAGGATGTTGAGCGCTGACAGCCCTTCCGGGCGCTGGCGCGAAAGGATCACCTCATGCGCCGAGATCCTGATCCGGACCACACTGCCGGGTGCCTTGGCAATCTGCGGCAGGAATAGCGGCACGCCGCCTGCGTCCAGTTCCGTCAGCCCGTCACTGTGATGCCGGGCCACCCGTGCCTGCAGCAGCGCGCCTGCCGCGCGGACGCCCGCGGGCATGACCGCCGGATCGCCCAGCACCTCGGCTGCTGTTCCCTGCCGCTGCACCTTGCCGTCCTGAAGCGCAACCACGGTGGTTGCCAAACGGGCGACTTCGGCGGCGGAGTGGCTGACGTATAGCATCGGAATGCCGATTTCATCCCGGAGCCGTTCGAAATAGGGCATTATCTCCGCTTTGCGGGCCTCGTCCAGCGCCGACAGCGGTTCATCCGCCAGGATCATCCGCGGCGCAGCCAGCAGCGCGCGGCCAATGGCGACCCGCTGCTTTTCGCCGCCTGAAAGCCCTCCCGGACGGCGTTGCAGCAGCAGGCCGATACCCAGCAGCTCCACCACCCGGTCCAGGCTTTCGCGCTTGGCGTCCCGCGGCGCAAACCACTGCCCGAAAGCCAGGTTCTGCCGCACCGTCAGATGCGGGAACAGCCGCCCTTCCTGAAAGACATAGCCCATGCGGCGCTTGTGCGGCGGCAGCCAATGCCGCCGGGTGGTGTCAAACAGCACCTCGCCATTCAGCGTCACCCGGCCCTGATCCGGCCTGATGAGCCCGGCCACCGCCTGGATGACCGTGGTCTTGCCGGTGCCGGAGCGGCCGAACAGCACCGTGACGCCCGGCGGCGCCTCGAACTGCACATCCAGCCCGAACCCCGGCAGCGCATGTTGCAGAGAGACGGACAGCATCAGCGCCCCCCGGCCCGGTTAGCTGCCCGGCGCGCCAGCAGCTCCGACAGCAGCAGAGCGGTCAACGCGATGGCAATCGATATCAGCGTCAGCCTCAGCGCCGCTGTCTCGCCGCCCGGCACCTGCAGGAACGTATAGATCGCGGAGGGCAGCGTCTGGGTCTGGCCCGGGATGCTGGAGACAAAAGTGATGGTGGCGCCGAACTCGCCCATTGCCTTGGCGAACCCCAGCACCGTGCCGGCAATCAGACCGGGCAGGATCATCGGCAGGGTGATGGTGGCAAAACACATCAGGCGCGATGCGCCCAAGGTGGCGGCGGCCTGTTCCAGCTTGGGATCCACCGCCTCCACAGACAGACGGATCGCCCGTACCATCAGCGGAAAGGCCATGATGCCAGCCGCCAGCGCCGCCCCGGTCCAGCGGAACGCAAAGACGATGCCGATCTGCTGCAGCGCTCCTCCGACCGGGCCTTTGGTGCCGAACACCATCAGCAGCAGATAGCCGGTCACCACCGGCGGCAGGATCAGCGGCAGGTGAACCAGGCTGTTGACGATCTGCTTGCCGGGAAACTTCCAGCGCGCCAGCGCATAGGCGGCAAAAACCGCCAGCGGCAGTGCCGCCAAAGTTGCCCAGATCGAAACCCTTAGCGACAGCATGACTGCCTGCCACTCCTCTGGTCCCAGCCATGAGGTTTCAGCACTCACGGGCCCGGCACTCCAAACCCGTGCTGCAGAAATATCCGCTGTGCCGCCGGGCTGTGCAGATAGTCCAGAAACGCCCTGGCCTCGGACGTGTTGCCGCCTGCCACCACCGCGGCCGGGTAAATGACCGGAGGGTGGCTGCTTTCCGGGAAGGCGGCGATGACAGTGACGCCGGCCTCTGCGCGAGCATCGCTGGCATAGACCACGCCCATCGGCGCCTCACCGGAGGCCACCAGTGCCAAAGCGGCACGAACATTGGCGGCTTGGGCCACTTTGGGCGCCAATGCCGGCCACTGCCCCAGCGCGGTCAGTGCGGCCTTGCCATAAATTCCAGCAGGCACAGCATCGACCAGCGCCATTGCCAGCCGGCCCTCACCGAGCTTGTCCGCCAGATCCGCAGTTGCCAGATCCAGCGGCGGCACATTGCGGCCATGCGCGATCAGAACCAGCCTGTTCTGCAGCAAGTCCCGGCGTGAGGCCGCGTCAATCAGCCCTTCCTGCTGCAGGAGGTCCATCCAACCGGGATTGGCTGAAATGAACAGGTCCGCCGGAGCGCCCAGCTGGATCTGCCGGGCCAGAGACGGCGAGCCCGCATAGGACAGAGCGGTGACCCGTCCGGTGTCATCCGCATAGGCGGCGGCAGCCTCATCCAGAGCGTTTTTGGTACTGGCGGCAGCAAACACGGTGATCCCGGCCTGCAGCTGACCGGCCAGGCCCAGCCACAGGAGCCCAGCAGTAAAAATCCCCCGCCGGAAGACCGGCGAAGCCAATGAATTCAGGAATGAAGCCAAGTTTGCGCTCATGTCCCTTAAGGGACTACCTCTGCCAGCCAGCGCGGGCAAACGGAATTTCTTGCCCGGGCCTAGCGGCTTTCGGCCCGGGTGTCCGGTGCAGGGCGTCTGCCGTTCAGAACAGATCGACGACGCCAGCGCCAGCGGCTGCTGGTGCGGGGGCGGGTGCGGGGCGCGAGGCGGCGCGCTGCTCCATTTCGCCGAGCTTGCGGTCGTCCTTCACATGGGTCTGCTGGGCCGCGCCGGAACTGGCATGGAACCGCACCCGGCGTGCCGAGGTGCCGCCAACGCTGGAGGAGACGCAGGGAATGCCTTCGTCGCGCAGAAACCGCTGAACAAAGTCAGCGTTTGCTGCACCGATATCCGACAGGTTTGCCGACATCTTTGCACCGCCGAACACCTTGGCCTTGAGGTTGGAACGGATGGCACCCTTCTTAAGTATCCCGTTGATCAGCAGTTCCATCGCGTGAATGCCGTAGCGGGCATTGGCGGACCCGCCCTGGCGGGCGTTTGCCAGCAGGAAATGATTCATCCCGCCCACGCCATTTTCCGGATCATAAATACAGGCAGCAATGCACGAGCCGAGAACCGTGGAGAACATGATCTTCGGATCCGTGCTCACCCGGTATTCCCCTTGCAGAACCGTAACGGATTTCGAGTTGGCGAAAACAGTAGTCAAAGTCGGGTCCTTCCTGCGGTTCGATCAGACCTTGCTGGCCTGCAGTAGTGTATTGGCCATCCGCGCCAAAGGCACCTGCTGCTGGGCGGCTCCCATTTCCCAAGCCACCCGCGGCATGCCGTAAACCACCGATGATTTTTCATCTTGGGCAAATGTCTTGGCGCCGGCCTTGCGCAGTTCCAGGAGCCCCCTGGCCCCGTCCTGGCCCATGCCGGTCAGTATGGTTGCGACAACGTCCTTTCCATATGGCACGGCAGAGGTGAACAGAGCGTCAACAGAGGGTGTGTGGCCGGAAATATCCGGGCCTTCCTTCATCCGCAGGCGCAGCGGTTTGCGGCTGGTCAGCCCCATGTGCCGGCGCTGGCCGGCAGCAACATAGACGTGACCCGGCTCCAGTGTCATTCCGTCTTCCGCCGCGCGCACGCGGGCAGGGCAGATACGGTCCAGCAGCGAGACCAGTCCGGTGCCGAAATTCTTGCCGGTGTGCTGCACAATCAGGGTCGGCGGGCAGTCGAAAGGAAAGCCGACCAGCACATTGCGTAGCGCTTCCACGCCGCCGGTCGAGGATCCGATCAGGATCAGCTTTCTGACGCTTCCCGCCTTGGCGGACGGGCGTGCGGCCGATGCACTTCCGGCGGTCCGGGGACTGCGGCGCGGCGCATTCAGCATCATGTCGAGATACTGGGCGAACTGGCTGGGATGATCGGATTTCGTAAGTTCGAAAATACCGGCCCCGACATCCAGAAGCGGCGAGGACTTGCGGGCCGGTGTGGCGCCCTGGGTATCCATCACGGAAACCCAGCGGGTATCCATGGCGGAGAACAGCGCCATCATCATCTCGAATTCGGGCAATTTGGTGAACCCGTCCTCGACAAAGGCAAAAACCGGCTGTGCTGCCTCTGCCTGATTGTAGGCCATCATCAGGTTGTTGGCTAAAAGCACTTTCATGCCGGGATAGGCGGACTCCATGTAGCCCTGCAACGTGCGGGCGAAGTTCCGGTCCGTGGTGATGATCAATAAGTTACGCGAAGACAATGGGTTCCCCACTCAAATTGCAGTGCCTTCAGAATTGCAGGCACAGGTTGCCATAGTCTGAAGGCGCCGCGGATTTTTGCGCGGCGCCTCCGTTGAGTTGTCAGAAGTCCTGCCAGAGATCGCGGGCGGCATTGCCGCTGCTGGCGGCTGCGGGTGCCGGGCTGGCTTCGACCTCCCAGTCGCCCTCGCCATGCGCCGAAGGCGCGGGCTTGGCGGCCGGGGCGGCAGCGGGCGCCGCTGCCGGAGCCGGGCGGGCGGGGGCCGCGCCGCCGG
>NZ_WLCM01000048.1 GCF_013317235.1 Leisingera sp. ANG59
GTCCCAGCAGACTCCGCCGCCCAAGGCCAATTCCAACCGCAACGCGGCCGGCCAGGCTGGCCAGCGGGCGGCGGGCGCAGGTCCCAGCAGACTCCGCCGCCCAAGGCCAATTCCAACCGCAACGCGGCCGGCCAGGCTGGCCAGCGGGCGGCGGGCGCAGGCGGCGGCGCCGAGGCCGGCCAATCCGGCGGCGCCCGGACCGCCACCGCCGATCCGGGCCGCGAAGCCAAACTGCGCAACGTCTGGGGCAACAAGATCCGCGCCCGCATCGAGCGGCGCAAGCGCTACCCTTCCGGCGCCCGGGGCCAAGCCCAGGTGATCCTGCGCCTCACCGTCGCGCGGGACGGCCGCCTGCTGGACCACCGGATTGCGAAATCCTCCGGCATCGCCGCCTTTGATCAGGCCGCCCTTGCCGCCGTCGCCCGCGCAGGAAAATTTCCGCCCGCCCCGAAGAAGCTGCAGGCCAGCCAGATCCGCCTCAGCCTGCCCGTCAGCTTCACCCGGTAGGGCCGCGGGATCAGCGCTCTTCCAGCACCACCGTCACTGCGCTGTTCATCGAGTTGCTGACGGTGCAGGAGGACTTGGCCTGCGCCGCGATCTGCCGGGCCAGCGCCGCGTCCTCGGCAAGCCTGCCGATCACGGCAACCTCAGCTGTTTCCAGCCGTCCCGGCAGCGCTGGCGCACCAACCCCGGCCACCCGCACCTGAAACGGCGGCAGCTGCACCTTGTTCCGGCTGGCCGTCCACTCCACCGAGCGCACGATGCAGGCGCCAAGCGCGGCCAGCATTGTCTCCACCGGCGAGCCGGCTGGCGGACAGGGGCCGCTGTCCGCACCCTCGCCGCTGGCATAGCGCAGCTCAGCGCCGCCATCAAAGATCACATACACAGGGCCGTAGCGCTTGGGTTTCACTTTCAGGACCACGCTCGCCTCCCTTTCCCGACAACAGGCCGCACCCGGGCAAACCCGGAAAACAGGCTCTAAACAGGCAAATCCTCGAAGGCGCCGGGAACCAGCTCCTCCCAGAACGCGGCCATTTCCGCCGCCAGCAGAGCCGCCGCCCAGCCGCGGTTGCGGAATTCCTCGCGGTCGATCTCATCCTCGAGGCGGCTCAGGAACAGCCGCTTGTCGGCATCCCTTTGCGTCGGCGAACGCCCCGCCGCCAGCTCGCGGATCCGCTCCAGCTTCTGCGCCCTGAGGGAGCGCTCCCGCGCCTTGGCCGCATCCTCCGCCGCCGCCATCCGCGCCGCCTCGGCCTCTGCCGCCTTGCGCGCCTCCGCCGCCGCCAGCACCTCCGGCGAAATCTCCCGGGCAGCCTCGGCAGGCGCGGATTTGTAATCGTCGCGCAGGGCCGCGCTCAGATAGCGCACCGGGCTGTCCACGCCTTTCTGCCCCTTCAGATAGCCGACCTTCTCGGCCACATACTCCTCGCCATGCTCGGCAATCCACTGCCGCGCCAGACGGTCGCTCACGCCCAGCTCCATCAGCTGGGTGTAAACAGCCCCCTGCCGCACCCCTGCCCCGTCGTCGATGTCCAGCATCGCCAGCTGCGGGTTCTCCTTGATCCGGAACCGCACCTCCGCCACCTGCCGCCCCATCTTCTTGAACTCCGGCGTCAGGAGGATGTTGGAGGTCTTGTTCACCTCAGCCACCGCCGGCTTGATGATCTTGGCATTCAGATGCTTGAAGCTCTCGTAATAGGCGCTGCCATCCACCCCCATCAGGCGGCGGAACAGCGCAATATCCCACCAGCCGGTCGATCCCGTCCGCACAAAGCGGTAGCAGTTTTCATAAAGCGCCAGCGCATGGCCCGAGGTGAACCGCCGCTGGATGTTCAGATTGATCAGGGCAAAGACCTTGGGGTCGTGCAGCTTCTCCGCCAGTGCGGGCGAATAGGCATATTCGCAGACCCCGCCCGACAGCTTGGCATAAGAGAGCAGCGAACTGACCCCCCATTCCTGCCGCCCCTGCTCATCCAGCATGTCCCACTCGGCCACTGTCTCCGCCAGCGAGCGCAGCGACTGCTTCAGCGTCTCCATGTCGTTGGAGTTGTAGCCCACCATCAGGCACAGCGTCTGCGCGTCGATCTGGTGCTTGGGCTTGGTGACCAGCGCATCATAGGCATTAAGCAAGAGCACATTCGACAGCTTCCGCTGCAAGAGCGTCAGCTTGCCCGAGACATGGATCGCCGCCACGTTCTTCTTCACGGAGCCCCGGCGCAGGGGGCCTGTCAGCTTGCTGTGCGGGATGTTGTCAGCGTCCATCGCCCTGCCCTTTTGCCCCGCTTTGGCCTTTGCGACTCTGCGGGATCTGCTCTCGGGACTACTATGGCGGAAAAGGCACCCGCGCTCAATCCTGCTTTGGGCACCCTTTTACAGGACGGCGCCATCCCGCAAACGGGTACCTATCGGCGCAGCCTTCGGAATTTCGCGTAAATCAGCGCCCAAAACCCCGCGTTCCGGGCTATTCTGACGCCCCGGGACCCTCATTTTGGCGCTCTTGAGTCGCGGGTGCCTCTGCTCCTGCGAATCGGGACCCTTGTTCCCGCAAACAGGTACCAATGCCCCTGTAAACGGGCACCCTTGATACCGGAGACAGGTCCCGAAACACATCTAACGTTATGATAAGTAACGAATTATTGACCGCAAAGATTCTAAACTGAATCAAAGATTCACAACATTTCAACTTGTTTATGCGATAGTCATTATTGGGGAAAAGAGTCATATATTCCGCGGGATACGGACGGCAGCGGAAAACAGATGCGCTGCCAGATAATGATTCACCTTCTGCCCAGGATGTGCGACAAAAACCGGGATAACACGCCAAACAGGCGATCTACCCGAGGCATAAGGCACATGGCAAAGAAACCTGACACCCCCCTGCCCCCCTATTTCAACCTGGATCCGGCGGCAGCAGCGGCCAAGCTTGGCGACCTGGTGGACACCGCCAGATTTGCCAAGGCCGCCGCCTTTGCTGGCCGCGGACGCGATGATCTGGCCAAGCGCGGCTACGCCCCCGACGGCCGCAAGCGGCTGCGCAAGTTCTCCACCTGGGAAATCACCCGCTACCTGATCCCGGTCGCCCCCGCCCACCTGCGCCGGGTGCTGAACAAACACCCCGACCTGCCCCAGGGCGAGGGCGCCAGCGGCTCCAAATGGTTCACCCTGGAGGAGGTGCTGAAGCTGCGCGACCATTTCGCCTCCGAGGGCATCGCCACCAAGGAATACCGCCCCTACCGCCCCGAGGGCCTGCCCGCCAAGGTGGTCGCCGTCGCCAACTTCAAAGGCGGCGTCGGCAAGACCTCCACCGCCGCCCATCTGGCGATGTCCGCCGCGCTCGACGGCTACAAGGTGCTGGTGGTCGATCTCGACAGCCAGGGCTCCATGACCTCGATCATGGGCGGTCAGGTGGCCGATGAATGGCAGACCGTCTTCCCCCTCCTCGCCCGCGACTACGCAGAGGCGGTGGAGGCGGAGAACAAGGTCCGCGCAGCCTCTGGATTAGACTCTATTCCGCTGGATGAGACTCTGACCGAGGCCAAGGAGGTTTCGCTGCGAAACGTCGTGCAGAAAACCCACTGGCCCAACATCGACCTGATCGGGGCCCAGCTGAACCTCTACTGGGCGGAATTCCAGATCCCGGTCTGGCGCATGGGGCTGCGCAATTGGGCGCTGTGGGACGCGCTGACCAACGCGCTGGAGGCCGGCGGCGCGCTTGATGACTATGACATCGTGCTGCTGGATACCCCCCCTGCCCTCGGCTACCTCACCATCAACGCGCTCGCCGCCGCCGACATCCTGATGGTGCCGCTCGGCGCGTCGTTCCTGGAGTTCGACTCGACGGGCCGCTTCTTCGACATGCTTTATTCCACCTTCGCCTCCATCGAGGACGGCGAGAACGCCGGCCGCCGCCGCGCCGGCCTGCCGGAGATGAAATTCGAATGGGATGTGGTGCGCGCCCTGATCACCCGTTTCGACGCCAGCCAGCAAAGCGATCTGGCAAACGTGATCCAGGCCTATTTCGGCGACATGATGAACGCCTACCGCCAGGACTACACCGCTCTCGTCGGCCAGGCCGGCGAAAGCGTCTCCGGCATCTACGAGGCCGACTACCGCAACTTCAACCGCGAGACCTATGTGCGCGGGCGTGAAGTCTTCGACCGCACCTATGCGGAATTCAAGGAGCTTCTGATCGGCAGCTGGTGGCGCGATCAGCAGATGGAGCAGGCACAACAGACCCAGAAAGAGGACAGAGCAGATGGCACGCCGCAGACAGCTTGAAACCCCCTCTCCCGAGGCGCTGAAGGAAATCGAGGCCGGCATCGACCGCGACCTGGCCCGCGGCCCCGCGGGCCTGCGCCCGCCAATCGCCGATGTGGTGGCTGACGCCGCCCGCCACGCCAGCCCCCTGCCCCAGGCCGACCGCGAGGCCGCCGCGCGCGACAAGGCTGACGCCGAACGCCTGCGCGCCGCCGAGGGCAAGGGCCTGGTGGCGGTGGAACTGCCGCTGGACGAGATCACCGCCGATGCCCTCAACCGCGACCGCATCGTGCTGGACGAGGACGAGATGCAGGAGCTGATGGCCTCGATCTCCGCCAGCGGGCTGCGGCTGCCGATCGAAGTGTTCGAGCCGCTGAACCCGGAGGACGCCGGGCGCTACGCGCTGGTCTCCGGCTACCGCCGCCTGACCGCGGTGCGCCGCCTCAACGCGATCAGCGGCGGCGAACGGTTCCGGACCATCCCCGCCTTCATCCGCGAGCCCGGCAGCATCGCCAACGCGCTGGTCTCGATGATCGAGGAAAACGAGATCCGCTCCGGCCTCAGCCAGTACGAGCGGGGCAGGGCGGCGGCCTCGGCGGTGCATGACGGCATCTTCCAGAATGTCGACGACGCGGTGGCGGTGCTGTTCCAGCACGCCTCCCGCGCCAAGCGCTCCAAGATCCGCTCCTTTGCGCTGATCCACGAGGAGCTGGGCGACATGCTGGCCTATGCCACCGGCCTCAATGAGCGCCAGTGCCTGCGGCTGGCCGCAGCCCTGCGCACCGGCACGGCGGAGGTGATGCGCGCGGCGCTGGAGGCCGCAGGCGCGCGCTCCGCGGCAGAGGAATGGGACGCGCTGCTGCAATTCGTGGAACAGGCCGAAGGCGCGCCGCAGGACCCCGCCCGCGGCGGCCGCCCCAAGACCGCGCAGAAGGTCGAGAGGAGCCGCCGCACCCGGCTGGCCAACGGCATTTCCATTGAACGCGAACACGGCCCCAACGGCTATGCCATCCGCTTTCACGGCAACAACGTCACCTCGGACCTGGTCGATGCGGTGATGGAGAACGTCCGCCACCTTCTGGAACAGACCTGAGCGGGCAGGGGCCGCCTCAGAGGTTTCGCAGCGAAACCCCGGCTGAAGGGCCGGGGTTTTTCATTGCCTGGAACACACGGGAAAATACACCAGGGAGGGGGAGGTTTCGCAGCGAAACATCCGGACGTCCTTGGGGCCGGGCGGTGAAGCCCTTCGTTGTGCGGCCTCGGCGGACGGCGCCGCAGGCACGGGGTTTCAGCCCGTCCGCGCAGATCCCTTCGGCATAGGTTTCGCAGCGAAACCTCTAGCCAATCCAATGGACCAAACCGATGCGGCGGACGGCGGACAGGACCGAGGGACTGCCCGGCAAACCTGGCACAACTGGCCGCCGCGGATGTCGCGGCCAGTGGATGTTTCGCAGCGAAACCGCCGCCGGCCGCTCTGTCCCTGCGCGCGAGCTGGCCAGCGGCACGCGCCTTCAAACCGGCTTCAAACCGTGCTGCCAGCACTTCACGCTGCTCAGGTTTCGCAGCGAAACATATGCTCCGGACAAGGGGGGAGCCGCAAATCAGACCGTTGTCCGGCTCGCCCGGGGCCAGACCCCCCCTGCCGGCCTGCGGTTCCGCACACAGGCGAGGTTTCGCTGCGAAACATCCCCGCTTCCTCCGGCTGCCTGCGGGCGTGTCTGCCCCTTCGGTTCAGACCGCCGAGGGTCACATGTTCCGCATAAGGGATTGAAAAGGTGCGGATTTGCCGCCTCAGCCTTGGGTCAAAAGTGCAGCTGATGCTGCCAGGGCGGACTGGCGCCGGCGCTAGGCGCCTTTACCGCGGCAATCGCTGCGCCATGGCGGTGTCGGACACCGCGCCGCCGGGGCAGGGGGCAAAGCAGGCGCTGCCGTCCGCCACTGAGGCGGGCAGCATGTCGATCAGCGCCTCGCCGCAGCAGAGGATCATCTAAGCCACGCCGGGTAGTCGGAAACCAGCAGGTGCAGCGGCGGCTCGTCCTCCTCGATCTGCGAAAACCGTCCGATGTCCATCTCGAACACATTGTCGGTGGCGTCGTCGTTGACGGTGGATACCTCTCCGATCAGCACGTCGCCGCCCTCGCCCCAGAAGGCATGCCAGACGCCGGGCAGCAGGGTGACGCTTTCGCCGGGCGCCAGCGCCAAACGGCCGCCGGCGGGCAGGGTGCGGATCTGCCCGTCGCAGGGCACAGAGACCTCGCTGTGGCGGCAGATGCTGCCGTCGGGGGCGCTGGCGAACAGCTCCAGCACCAGGCTGGCGCCGCCGCGGTTGATGATGTCCTCGGCCTTGCCGATGTGGCGGTGCATCGGCGACAGCTGGTCCCTGCGGCTGATCAGCATCTTTTCGGCGTAGAGCATGCCGGAGCCTGCGGCGAGGTCCTCCTTGCGGCCGTTGCGCAGGGTGAACAGCAACAGGCCCAATTCCCCGAAACGGCCCTGGCCGTAGTCGGTGACATCCCAGCCGAGCCCGCGGGCGGCGATCATCGCGTGGTCCCGCGCCGCCATCTCCGCCGGCGGCCAATAGGCAAAGGGCGGCAGATGCACCCCGAAACTGCGCAGGAAAGCATCGCCTTCGCGGATCAGGCTGTTGACAGCGGAACGTTTCATGATGGGGCTTTCGTCAGCTGGGGCTAGGCGGGCAGTCCCGGCAACAGGTGGACCATGTTAAAGATGAAACGATCTGGCCCGGATGTCCATATTTTGCAGATGCCTGCGCAAGGCGGAAGCCTGCCGAGGCTCTTGAGCCTGCGCGCTGAGTTGCCAGCCGCGGTGAAGCCGCCGAGGGGCGTGCGAAGCGGCTCGCGGTTGCCGCAGTGGAAGCGCGTGCCGGCAGCCCCGACGCACCGCCAGATGGGCGGCGCCTTTCGTACACCGTTGCCGGCTCTTATTGGCTTCAGATATCCGCCTCCGCTCCGGTCAGGGACTTCTGCGGTGAAGTCCCGCGCGAAAAGGTCAGGCGCGAAGGGGCAGGGGTGCCCGCTTGCCCTAACCCGGCACCAGCTCCCGGTCCTTCAAGTGATACTCCTTTGGAGCGACCTGAGCACGGAAATCCGGGTCATGGCTGACCAGCAGGATTGCCTGATCCAACTCCTTCAGGATCGCTGTCAGCCGGGCATAATTGACCGGGTCCAGCGCATTGGTCGGCTCATCCAGAATGAGCACGTCCGGCTCCATCGCCAGCACCGTGGCCAGTGTCACCAGCCGTTTCTCGCCGCCCGACAGTTTGTGGGTAACCCGGTCGCGCAGGTGCATCAGCCCCAGGCGGGACAGCACAGCGTCCACGATGGCCAGGGCCTCCTGCTTGGACTTGCCCAGGTTCAGCGGGCCGAAAGCCACATCTTCGGCCACTGTCGGGCAGAAGAGCTGGTCGTCAGCGTCCTGAAACACGAAACCCACGCGGCGGCGCATCTCGTGAAAGTCTGCCTCGCTTCTGCAGGGTTTTCCAAAGGCGTCAACGGTGCCTCTGGCAGGGGGAATCAGCCCCATGATGATTTTCAGCAGCGTCGATTTGCCGGCGCCGTTCGGTCCGACAATCGACAGCCGCTCCCCCGCGTTTAGCTGCATTGACACGCCTTCGAGAACCGGATCAAGACCGGGGTAGGCAAAGTGGATATTCTTCAGATCAAGTAGCAGCATAGGCGGCCTCAGCCCAGATCAGGGCGGCAAGGGCGGCGGTAAGCGCCGCGGCAAACAGCAGGTCAGCCCTGCGCAGGCGGAAATCTTCCAGCAGGATGATGCGGCCGGAGAAACCCCGGCATTTCATCGCCGCCAGAATGCGTTCCGACCGTTCGATGGCGCGCACCAGCATCATGCCCACCAGATAGCCGTAGCTGCGGTAGGTGTGCCAGTTTGTTCCGGGGCGGAAGCCGCGCAGCTTCATCGACGTGCGCAGACGCTGGTATTCCTCGCGCAGGACGTCGATGTAGCGGATGGTGAACATCATCAGGTGCACCAGCCGTTCCGGCGTCTTGAGGGCAAACAGCGCGTGCCCCATCGTCACGGGCTCCATGGACCCGACCAAGGTCATGACCGCCAGGATGACGGCATTAGCAGTCAGGGCAATCTCGGCCGCGCGCCGAAGGCCTTCCCAGCTTGCTTCCAGCCCCCAAACGGAAAAGACCGGTGTGCCGGGAATGGTGAAGGGCAGCAGCACCAGCATGAAGATGATGAAACTGTCCATCATCGCCATCCGTTTCAGCGTTTTCCGGGGCGGCAGGCCGGAGTAGGCCAGCAGCCACATCGACAGGCCAAGCGCCGCCGACAGCACCCAAAGATTGCTGAGGGAGACCACCACCACGGCATAGACCGCGGTCATCACGATGCGCATCCGCGGATCAAGCGCTGTGACCTTGGCGCGGAACGCGCCGATGCCGCTGAGCGGCTTTTCATCACCCGTCAGAACATAGGTCATGCGCCGCTGCCGATCTTGCGCCGCGCGGCGATGTAGAAGCCCAGCCCGAACAGGCCAAAGATATAGCCGATGCCGCCAAGTACGGACTGGAAGTCCGACTTGTTCTTGAACGCGGTCAGCTCCTGGCGCAGCGGGCGCAGCTCGTTGCGTATCATAGTGGCAAGCTCAGCGCGGGCGTGGCCTGACAGGTCGGCTGCCGGGGCCGCCGGAATTGCTGCGGTGCCGGCCCCGGCGGGCGTCGCAGCGGTGGGGCTTTGGCCCATGATCTGTGCGACTTCCGCGGCGTCCATTATCACCTCGGCAACATGTCCTGCGCCCAGATCGCCGCGAAAGATATGCGTCACCGGTTCTGACGGGGTGAACAGGAAGAAACCGTCCGCGTCAGTACTGGTTTCGCCGAGCTTGCCGCCGGCTTGGTCAAAAACCTCGATCAGCAGGTCCGGAGCCATGTCTCCGTTGGAAAAGCCGACCTCGCCCTCAATGTCCGAGCCGGAGGGAAACACGGCGGAGATCACGTTGTGCGCCAGTGCCGGCAGCGGCGCCAGCAGGGCTAGGATCAAAACGCAGGAGCGGATCATGCCAGGCTTCCTTTCGTGTCTGCAAACAGCTCAGGCTTGACCCGCCGGGCCAGGAAAATGGCGGCGCCGGACAACAGCGCCTCGATCACCATCACCGGGATATGGGAAAAGAACACAAGCTTGGCGGCAAGGATGAACTCGTCACCGGACAGCATCAGCGACACCGCAACTGCAAGGGTCGTGAGGGCAATGGCCGCCCCGCCGCCAATGCCGCCCCAGATTGCGCCCTGCAGCGGTGAGCCGCGCGCCACAAGCGGGCGGAACATCAGCCCGGCCAGAACCGCAGGCAAGGCAATATTCACGGCGTTCACGCCCAGCACGGTCAGCCCGCCGAAACCGAAGAAAACCGCCTGCAAGAGAAGCCCGACAAACAACGCCGGAAAGGCGGCCCAGCCAAGGATCAGCCCGGCAAGGCCATTCAGGATCAGGTGAACCGAACTGGGTCCGATCGGGACATGGATCAGCGAGGCCACGAAGAAACTGGCCGACAGCACCCCCGCCGCCGGAATTCGCTCCAGCGGCAGGCTGCGCAGACCCATCGCAATACCGCCGACGGCGGCAACCGCGCCGCCGATCACAACCGGGTTCGACAGTGCGCCGTCTACGATATGCATCGGTCTACTTTCACTTCAGCTCTTCAGCGCGGATCCACAGCACGGCATCCTGGCTGAGTTCCTTGCCGTCGTGCTCGGTCGCGGGACCGGAACCCAAGGCCGCAAAGCCCCAGTAGCCTGCCTTCGGAATGCCGAAGGAGAACACGCCGTTCTGGTCGGCGATGGCAACAATCGCGCCGCCCGGCATCTCACCCACGGAGGGGTTGGTGGTGGAGAATTTCTCCAGGTCCGGTTCAGCCGCCATGAATTCGACTTCGATTTCGGCACCGGGAACCGGCTTGCCGTCTGCCAGAACCTGGCCGGAGAAGGTGGAGCCGACAATCACGTTGTAGGGCTTGTTCAGCGGCAGGATCTCGGTGGCCAGGCCAACCGGCTGGTCCCAGTCGGTGGGCAGCGTGTTGCGGTTCAGCACGACCTTGGAGATCTGCTGGATGTAGATGTCTTCGCTTTCCTCGTAATAGGGCGAGGGCACGGTCACCACGACATAATCGCCGGAGCGTTTCACCGGTACGGAGGCCTTGTAGGCCGAAGCTTCGTTCTCAGCGCCCCTGAAGGTGGCGGGCTCCAGGCGGTCCGACAGGTCGGTCTTTTCGCCCTTGTGGATCATGAAGAATTCTTCCGGCGTGCCCATGTCCATGGCGTGGCCATTGGACATCGGATGCCAGAAGACCAGGCCCATCGGCACGTCGCCGGGCTTCTCGATCAGCGCGCTTTCGGTGTAGTTCAGCTGGAAATGCGCCGACGCGGCGGCCGGCAGGGAAACGGCCAGGGCTGCGGCCAGATAGTTCAGTTTCATTTCGTCCTCATTCGACGCTGCAGGCGCACCTGCAATCAGGAATGAACAACGGGGAGTAGCGGCACGGAAACGCCTGTACGGCACACGCGCCAGACGCGCACCCCGGCGTCCGGTGGAAAAGAGTTGAAGCACCGCAAGCGGAGCCTCAATCCCTGTGTCCGGCAGGTCTCCTGACTCGCGGGTCCTGGTTCGGCTGGCCTTCCCGGGGGCTTCCCAGTGGCATTCTCAGCGTCACTCACCGCTCACAGTTGCGGGGGCAGTCACGGATTTGGTCCCTTTTGGGTACGCCGCACCGTGTTCCCTATTTCTTCCGCTGCGCATTGAAACACTCGCGGAACCGGTCACAGTTGCTGAATGGCAAACCGGAATTTCCGAGTCAAGCGAATCGTCTTCCGGGCGTCAGCCGGCTTGGCGCCGAGGATTGTGCCGCCCGCTTTGCTGCGGTGACCAGCAGGCAGGCAGGTTCCGATCGGAGGATCATGGGGCAACCGCGGCTTTTCGCATCTAGCCGAACGTGTAATCCCTTATCATCATTCAAAAAACTGGAAACCTGGCCTTGGCGGTATGAATGCCGGCCCGGGACCATTTTTTACTCAGGTTGCGTTTTCCACCGCTTGACAGAACAAATTCAGTTTGCCTAAGTCCGGGCCATTCTGGTCCGGCTGGGAAACCACCCGGTTAAAAGGGAACACGGTGAGGTGTAGCCAACAGGCGCCGAATCCGTGACTGCCCCCGCAACTGTGAGCGGAGAGCAATGCTGCGATATGCCACTGCCCCAAGGGGCGGGAAGGCGCGGCAAAGCCTCGACCCGCGAGTCAGGAGACCTGCCAGGATGATCACCCTGTCCGGGTGCGGGGCGCGCCAAGGGCAACGGACTTCCGTAGTGGTGGCAGTTTTCACCGTCTGCGGGGGCAATGCCTTCCAAAGACCAAAATTTTGAACATGCTGCCCGGCATGGGCAGCCGCTTGGCCTGTGCTTCTTGCGCAGGCCGGGAGGAATGGAATATGCGCAAGGCAAGCCTGTCCCTGGCCGCGGCCCTGGCCGCCGCCCCTGCAATCGCAACCGCCCAGGATTCTGTGGTCACCGATCTGGGAGAGATCATCGTCTCCGGCGGCTTTACGCCGGTCGAGGCCCAAAAATACGGCCGCTCAGTCTCAGTCCTGACCAGCGAAGAAATCGAAGATCGCGGCATCACCACCGTCCAGGATGCGCTGCGCTCGGTGCCCGGCGTGATGGTGAACGGCTCCGGCGACAGTTTTACCCAGGTCCGCATCCGCGGCGCCGAAGCCAATCACACGCTGATCCTGATTGATGGCGTTGAGGCCGCTGCCGGAGATAGCGAGTACATTCTGTCCGGCCTGGACACGGCCAATATCGAGCGGATCGAGGTCCTGCGCGGCCCGCAATCGGTGTTCTACGGCTCCAACGCTTCGGCCGGTGTGATCAACATCATCACCAAGTCCGGCGGCATCGGCACGGAATACGGCGGCAGCGCGGAAGCGGGGTCCGACGGCTACCGGGCCTCGGCCCGGGTTTCGTCGCGGACCGAGCGCGGCGGCATCGCCTTCAGCTTCGCCCATGACAATGACGACGGCTACGACGCCTCGGGCGAAGGCGGCGAAGAGGACGGCATCCGCCGCAACACACTGCAATTGAAAGGCGACTACCTGGTCACCGGCCGGCTGAAGCTTGGCTTCAACTTCCGCACGTCAGATGAACGCTATGACAGCGACCGCACCTCCTTCACCGCAACGGATGCGGCCAGCTATGTCGTGGATGATCCGACGCAATTCAGTGACCGGGATGAGCAACTGGCCCAAGTTTTTGCCGAGCTAGACACCTTTGGCGGCCGCCTGAAACACCAGCTGTCGCTGGAGCGCACTGATTTCGACCGATCCCGCAACGGCGGCACCCCGACCGAGACCAAAACAGAAGCGGCGAAGTACTTGCTGAGCTTTGGCCTGGACGGGCAGCAGGCTGATCAAGCAAACCATCTTCTGAACGCAATGCTGGAATGGGAGGAGGATTCCAGCAGTTCCAATCCTGATTTCCGGCGGAAAACCAACTCGATTGCTCTCGAATACCGCGGCAGTTTTGACAATGGCCTGGATCTGCAGCTGGGCGTGCGTCACGACAGCAACAGTGCTTTTGAGGACGCCACCAGCTGGAACGCCAGCGCCTCATACACATTTGCAGGCAGCGGGGTGCGCCTGCATAGCTCCGCGGGCACCGGCATCGTGAACCCTTCTTACTTTGAGCTGTTTGCCGATGAGGACTACGGGTCCTTCACTTACAGCGGCAACCAAAACCTGCAGCCGGAAGAAAACCGCAGCTTCGACATCGGAATTGAAGTGCCCTTCCTTCAAGGCCGCGGCCTGGTGGATGTGACCTATTTTGACGAAACGCTGACGGGCGAGATCGAAAGCTACGTGGTTGACGATACCGCACCCGTCTGGGACTACACCTACCGCAACCAGGCGGGTGACAGCGACCGCAAGGGCGTCGAAGTGTCGGCAAGCCTTGAGGCAACGGACAGCCTGTATCTGAACCTGGCCTATACATATCTAGACGCGAGCAACCCCGACGGTTCGGTTGAAGTCCGGCGCCCGGAGCATGAACTGCTGCTGAGCGCCACGCTCGATACCTTCAACGGTCGCGGTTCCATCACCACTGACATCCGCCACGTGGCGGGCAACTGGGACACTCAGTGGTTCAACTCCAGCACTGATGCCGAACTCGACGACTACACCACTGTCAATGTCTCGGCCCAGTATGAGCTGACGGACAACGCCGTGCTGACCGGGCGTGTCACCAACCTGTTCGACGAGGACTACGCCGACGTCTGGGGCTACGCCAAGCGCGGCCGCGCCGCCTATATCGGCGTGCGGGCCTCGTTCTGACCCATGCGCAGGCTGCCCGGCATAGCCCTGGCCCTTTTGTGGGCCGCCACCGGCGCCTTTGCCGGGCCGTCGCGCGTGGTGTCGATGAACCTTTGCACCGACCAGCTGGCGATGCTGCTTGCGGCGCCCGGGCAGCTGGCCTCGGTTTCTTACATCGCGCGGGACACACGCGCCTCGGCCATGGCTGACGCGGCCATGGCCTATCCCGTCAATCACGGGCTGGCGGAGGAGATTTACCTGCTGCAGCCCGGTCTGGTGATTGCCGGCGCCTATTCGACACCGGCCACCACGGATATGCTGCGCCGTCTTGGCGTGCCGGTGGTGGTGTTCCAGCCCGCCAGCTCGCTGCAGGATGTGCGTGAGCGGATCCTGCAGATGGGGGTGGTTCTGGCTCGCGAAGAGGAGGCCCGCGCACTGCTGGCAGACTACGACCAGCGGCTGGCAACGCTTGCACAAGCCGGGCCGGAGGCGCCGCGCGCCGCGCTCTATGCTGCCAACGGCTTCACCTCCGGCGACATGACACTGGCGGGCCAGATCCTGCGCGCGGCAGGGCTGCGCAATATCGCGGATGAGCTGGGCTATGCGCGCTCCGGTCATATGCCGCTGGAACTGCTGGCGATGACGGCGCCGGACCTGCTGATCGGCACCTCGCTCTATCCGCGTGCCTCGCGCAGCGAGGACAATCGGGCGCATCCGGTGGTGCGGCATCTGGCCGCCCGCAGCGGCGCCGGGCAGATGCGCGATGCGGATTGGGTCTGCGGCACCCCGCATGTGCTGCGCGCGGTGGCAGCCCTGGCCGCAGAGCGCCGCCGGTTCATGGAGAAGGAGAGCCGGGAATGACCCGCCTGATGCTGCCGCTGGCCGCAGCGGTGCTGGCGCTGTTCCTGCTGTCGCTCACCGTGGGCCCGGCTGATGTGGGCGCCGGCAACAGCCTGGCTGCTCTGTTTGACGAGGGTTACGGGCCGCTCACCCTGGTGATGCGGGAAATCCGGCTGCCGCGGGCGCTGCTGGCGGTGATTATCGGCGGCGGGCTGGGGCTGGCGGGGGCCGCGATGCAGGGCTACCTGCGCAACCCGCTGGCTGAGCCGGGACTGATCGGTGTGTCCTCCTCGGCAGCGCTGGGGGCGGTGCTGGCGATCAACACCGGGCTGGCGGCCAGCCTCACTTTGGGCCTGCCGCTGGCGGCACTGGCCGGTGCTCTGGCGGGTGTCTTTCTGGTGATGGCGCTGGCCGGGCCGCAGGGCGGCTCGCTGACGCTGATCCTGGCGGGGATCGCGATCTCAGCGATGGCAGCGGCACTCACGTCGCTGGTGCTGAACCTGTCGCCCAACCCCTTTGCCGCCAATGAGATTGTGTTCTGGATGATGGGCTCGCTGGCGGACCGCTCGATGCTGCATGTCTGGCTGGTGCTGCCCTTTGCGCTGTCGGGGGGCGCGATCCTGCTGACACTGGCGCGGGGTCTGGATGCGCTGACCTTGGGCGAGGATGCGGCGCAGACCATAGGGATGAACCTGAACCGGCTGCGGCTGCTGCTGGTTGTCGGGACTGCCGCCATTGTCGGCGGCGCCACTGCTGTGGCGGGCGCTATCGGCTTCATCGGCTTGGTGGTGCCGCATATCCTGCGCCCGCTGGTTGGCGGCCAGCCGTCGCGGCTGTTGTGGGCCTCGGCACTTGGCGGCGCCATAATGCTCCAACTGGCTGACATCGCGGTGCGGATCATCCTGCCGTCGCGGGACCTCAAGCTGGGAGTGGTCACCGCCCTGGTCGGCGCGCCGCTGTTCCTGCACCTGATCTACAAGACGCGGAAGGGTCTGGCATGAGCGTGCTTTCGGTCCGGAACCTCTCCGTCACCTTGCGGAACCGCCCGGTGCTCCGCAATGTGTCCTTTGAAATCCAAACAGGTGAATTCGTCGGCCTGCTGGGGCCGAACGGCGCTGGCAAAAGCAGCCTGATGCGTTCCGCCCTGGGGCTGATCCCGGCGCAGGGGCACAGCTCGCTGGCGGAGATGAGTGCCGCGGAACGCGCCCGCGCGGCGGCCTGGATGCCGCAATCGCGCGAAATCGCCTGGCCGATCCCGGTAGAGCGGCTGGTGGCGCTTGGCCGCCTGCCGCATCTGCCTCAGGGGCTGCGGCTGCCGCCCGGTGATCAGGCGCTGGTCGATCAGTCGATTGAGCGCATGGGACTGGATCCGTTCCGCCAGCGCGCCGCCTCGCGCCTGTCCGGCGGCGAGCAGGCCCGCGCATTGATTGCCCGCGCTCTGGCGCAGGACACGCCGCTCTTGATGGCCGATGAACCCGCCGCCGGGCTGGACCCGGCGCATCAGATCTCCACCATGGAGGTCTTTGCCGCCTTGGCTGCCGAAGGCCGCGCCGCGCTGGTATCATTGCATGATCTGGGGCTGGCGGCGCGCCATTGCACAAGGCTGATCCTGCTGGCCGAGGGCAGCATCCTGGCTGACGGTGCGCCCGCCGAGGTGCTGACACCGGCCCTGATGGCCCGCGCCTTTGGCATCTCGGTCTGGCATGAGACCACGGCGCAAGGGCCGGTGTTCCAGCCGCTGGAGGTGCTGTGATGGGAAGCGTCACCCTGGACCGCCCCTGGATCGAGTTTGACCTCGGCGCAGAGATGCAAGTGCTGAGCTGGGCGGTGAACCGTCCCGGACTTGTCACCGCCCGACGCATCCTGTGGCGCGAAGTCCGCAACAGCGACCTGCCGCGTGATCTGGATGTCACCGAATGGTTTGCAGGCGAACTCTCAGCGCGCGGCTGCGGGGATGCCGTGGCCTTCCTGACCTCGCGCGATGTGCGCCGCTATTGCGAGGCCTCAGCCACTGTAGAAGGCATCAGCACTCATGCGGTGGCCACTGTCGGCTTGTCCAATGCCGAACGTGTCGGCAGCCGGATGGACTACGCCAGCCGCAACTGGGGCACCATCAATGTCGCCCTGCGCCTCTCCGAAGGGCTGACGCACGCCGGGCTGATCGAGGCGATGAGCATCGCGGTTCAGGCCCGCACCGCGGCGGCGATGGAGGCAGGCATCACTCTGTCTTCAGGAACCGCGACCGGCACCGGCACCGACTGCGTCGCGGTGGCGGCTCCGGTCGGGGCTAACCCCTATGCCGGGCTGCATACTGCTACCGGCGAAGCCATCGGCAAAGCCGTTTACCAGGCTGTCCATCTGGGCGCTCTGGAATGGAAAACAACCAACAGGAGGGCAGCATATGCCTGAGCTTCAACAGGTGCTGAAAGATGCGCTGATGCAAGAGGATTGCGGCTGGAACATGGGCTCGTTCGGCGCCATTGCCGAGTTCCACCATGTCTATGGCGACCCGGCGCCGCAGGAGCATGCCGGGCTTATGCAGGTAACCCCCCGCGGCGGTGTGCGCATCGACACCCTGGAGGGCGTGCGCCCGGTCGCCTATGAGACCCTCAGCCCAAAGCCGCACCGCTGGACGCAAGCCGTTTCGCTGTGCTTGCCGTATGATGACGCCGCGATGAACCAGCGCGGGGCGCTGACCGCGCTTGGCCCCGACGAAGATGCGCTGCGCGACGAAGACCGCGGCGCCCAGCTGTTCGACATGGGGCTGGGCCAGTACCAGGCGGATTTCTGCATCCGCACCGCCGACCCGGAACTGCTGGAAGTTCTGAGTGAAAACGCCGGCCGGTCGCTATTTGAGCACGGCAACCCAGCAATGGGTGCGATCCTAAAGCACCATCCGCACCGGGTGCTGCTAACCCGCCTTGGCCGGGTCGAAGTTTTTCAAATGATCGGCGGTCCCGACACCGGCGGCAAATCCCCCGAAGGCCCGCACACCCATGTGCTGCCCAAACTGCTGCGTGCCGAGCGCACCCATTCCGCTAACACGCCCATCCCCGAAGGCTGGGTGCCCTGCTGCGGCGTCCATCCTGAGAACCCGGTGATAGGCCGCCTGGGCGAGGACAAGGTCTTCAACCGCGCCGCCTTTGACGCTTTCCAGGAACTGCTGCGCGCTTGGGGCGCCGAAACCTACTGCCAGGGCAAGCAGGCGGTCTGGGAGCTGCTGAAGACGGAAACCCCGGCTGAGGATGCCGAAGAGCCAGTGACCCGCGAAGGCCGGGCCGGCTGGCGCAACGGCATCCGGCAATGGCGGGTGCTGCATGGTCCGAACCGGCTGACCGAGGCCTATGCTGAACGCTTTGACCGCGGTGCTGAGCAAACCGAGCCGGAAAACCCGGGCCACTGACGGAGGCTGCGATGTCCTTTGCCCCTCTCCTCGATTTCATGGCCCGCGGCGGCCCCGCCTTGTGGGTGATCGCGGTGCTGTCGGTGCTGACCCTGGCGCTGTTCCTCTGGCGGGTGATCGGGCTTGCGCAGGCGGGCGTCTGGCGCAAACCGCGGGCTGAAGCCTGGCTCGGTCAATGGAGTGCAGGGGGCACCCCGCCCATCAGCGCAGGCCGCACGCCGCTGGACCGGGTGACGCTGTCTGCAATGCGGGCGCTACTGACACCTGAATTCAGCCAAGAGTCCGCGGAAAAGGAATCCACCCGCATCGCCAAAGCGGAACTGGCAGAGCTGCGCCGGGGGCTGCGGGCCTTGGAACTGATTGCGGCGATTGCGCCTCTGGTGGGGCTTCTCGGCACCGTGCTGGGGATGATCGGCGCCTTTCAGGCCTTGCAGGAAAGCGGCAGCGGCGCTGACCCTTCGGTGCTGGCAGGCGGCATCTGGGAGGCGCTGCTGACCACGGCGGCAGGCATGGCGGTGGCGATCCCGGCCTCGGCTCTTGCCTCCTGGGTTGAGGGGCTGGCTGAGCGTGAGCAAGCCGCAATGGAGGACGCCGCGACCCGTGTGTTCACCGCGGCAGCCGCCCGCCCGGCACTGCGGCACGCCGCAGAATGACACTGGCCTTTGGAACGCCGCGTGCGAAAAAGCGCCTCAGCCTCGCGCCGATGATCGACGTGGTGTTTCTTCTCTTGGTGTTCTTCATGCTGGCCTCGCAATTCGGCCGCGACCGGGTGGTTCCATTGGCCACGGGCGGCGCAGGCAGCACCTATCAGGGGCCGCCCCGCCTGGTTCTGATAACCGCCGAAGGGCTGCGGCTGAACGGAGTGCCAATGGAGGAGGAAACCCTGGCGGAGCGGTTGACCGCGCTGACCCGCACGACATCGGATGCGATCATCCTGCAACCGGATGCCAAGGCTTCGCTGCAGCAGCTGATGGACGCGGCGGGTCTGTTGACAGCGGCAGGCTTCACCGGCCTGGTGGTGATGGAGTAAGCAGCATGGATTTCTCAACACCCAAGAAGCGGCAGGCAGGTGAGCCGATCCTGCCGATGATCAATGTGGTGTTCCTGCTGCTGATTTTCTTCCTGCTGTCTTCGCAGATTGCGCCGCGCGCGCCCTTTGCGGTGACCCCGCCCAAGCTGGAAAGCGGTGAAACTTCGGCGTCTGAGGCGGTGCTGTTCATGGCAGCTGATGCCCGGTTGCATTTCCCCGGAGCTGAGGGCGGGGACGCCCTGGCCGCTGTTGCGGCGCAGGCCGCGAAGCTCGAGGTCCTAACTCTGCGCGCCGATGCCGGGGTGCCTGCCCGCGAGGTTGCGGCGCTGATCTCCCGGCTGCGCGACGCGGGCATCCAGGCTGTCAGCCTGACAGGCACAGGCTCATGACCCGGCGCACCTTGTTTCCCGCCTGCCTGGCCGCCGCCGCTGTGCTGCATGCCGTGCCGTTCCTGACAATGCGCGAGGGCGGCACAAGGGCAGCTGGCTCCGGCAGCAGCGGCAGCGGGCAAGTGACACTGGCGGCCGCCTCCAAGGCGCTGGCGCAGCAGGTCTCAGATTGGAATCGCCCGCCGGAGATCCACACGCCAGCGCCTGCCGTGGCACCTGGCAAGCCAACGCAGCAGCCTGTGCTGGCCGCCGCTCCGGCTGCGCCGGCTCCGGTAGCAGTCAGCCCGCCTGTTCTTGCGGCTGCAGCCGCTCCGGACACCGCACCTGCGCGGCAAGTTTCGCCGCCGCCTCCACCACCTCCGCCCGCTGCAGTGGCAGCCGCGCCATCCCCCGCAGCATCAACGGAAAATATGCAAGAGCGAGCTGCCGGCAGCAGCCGTCAGCAGGCCAAGGGCGACGCTGGCGCTGATGCGGCCACCACCGGAGACTCAGACCGCACTGCCAGCCTCAAGAACCGCTGGGGCGCGGCAATCATTTCGCGGGTTGAGCGGCAGAAACGGCCGCCCCGCGGCGGCGGGGAGGGGACGGTGCGGCTGCACCTGACGGTTTCAACCCATGGGCGTTTGCTGGCCGTTTCTGTTACCCGAAGCTCCGGCAGCGCCAAGGTAGATCAAGCGGCGGTGGCCGCTGTAAAAAAAGCCCGCATGCCGCGTGCTCCCAAGGCCCTGGCACCCGGCGGCTACAGCTTCACGTTCCGGACGACATTTACCGGCTGACCGCAGGTGTTCCGGCCCTCATCACTGAGGCGAACGCAGTTGAGCTGGAAGTGACTGCGAGCTTGGCAGCGCAATAAGATGCTTCAACCGAAAATCATTAGGCAGTCTGCGAAGAGCGTGTAAAGAGATGAGCCGCGGCTCCTTCTGCACCTTCACTTCCATCTGGATGCGCAGGACTCCTCCAGCACTGATTGGCGCATCCGCAGCGGCGGCCGCGGTCACAGCCGGAAGCCCGCAGGCTGCCGGAATCGTCAGCCCCGGGGCCGTTGCCCTGGTCAGGAATTCCCGCCGGTGCACTTGCCCCTCCTCGAGCCCCATCGCGGACATCAATGCCGCAGGGGGATACTGGGGGTCATTCTGGCGTCCCTTCGTTTGCGCGTGTCCTCGGCTGTCTGCGTCTCCGATGCGAAGTGTCACGGAAAGAGCCGGGTGAGGACTGCGGAGATGGCCCAGGTTATGAGGATGGTGGCGGCAATCAGCGCAGTTGCATAGAGGACAGCGTTCTCCAGCAGAAAATTCAGGATCCTGCCCGGCAACGCCGCAGTAACCGCAACCAAGGCGGTGTTGTCGGCTGCGATCACTTTTCCGCCGCTGATCAGGAAACTCTCTACCTGAAGCGGCCCTGGCGAAATGCCTGCAGGCAAGGCGAATTGCGCCATGAACAGTGTATCATCCAGCACTGTGACCGCGCCGGGCAGCTCGGCATAGGTCCCCTTGCTTTGCATAAGGCTGGTCAGTGCCGAAATCCGGTCTTCTGATATCCGGGGGCGGTTTGCATAGGCCAGCTTGTCCTGAAGACGTATTCGGGCCGGCAGCCGGGAGTGCCGGAGAAACTCCAGGGTTGGGCTGCGGCTTGTCGCGATTGCGTAGTATGATGGCAGAAAGTTGATCCGCTGCTGCGGGCTGGCGGCCCAGATTCCCCAGGTGCGCTCCATTTTTGCCAGTACTGGCGAATGGGGGGGGCCGGTCAGCACGACAACGATCTCCGGGCTGATTGAACTGTCAGGCTGCACTTCCTGGGTAACCGCCCCGATCACCGTCACCGTCGCGCCATCAAAGCCCAGCCCCATCCTGATCACACTGGGTTCCGCTCGCGTGACAATCAGCCCGGCCTGCGCGGCGGCGGGCAGGAACAGGGTAAGAAGCAGGATCAGCCGCATCGTAAACGTGTCATCCATCTTGGAGCAGATATTGGTTTTCAGGCGCCAGAAAGAGGCTTGCTGCCATGTTGGCGGCAACAGCGAGGATCAGCAGCGCCAGCAGCAGCCGCATGCGTTCAGCGTTCAGGCGTTTGCCAATGGCAAGCCCTGCCGGAGCGCCAAAGGCGCTTGCGATCACCAGCAGCACGGCAGTCACGG
Organism: Leisingera sp. ANG59; assembly: GCF_013317235.1. Lineage (GTDB taxonomy): Bacteria > Pseudomonadota > Alphaproteobacteria > Rhodobacterales > Rhodobacteraceae > Leisingera. The sequence goes on from NZ_WLCM01000048.1 coordinate 21,390, forward strand.
GATCCACCGCCTGGTAGCCGATCGCATAGGTCGCGGTGACAAAAAGCGACGAAAAAAAAGTCAGAAAGGCGGTGGTGCCCACCACCATCTTGGCCGGGACGCCTATGAAATAGATCATTGCCGGGATGACAAAGAAACCGCCGCCAACACCCAGCATTGCAGACAGCAGGCCAACTGCAACGCCGGTCGCGGCTATCCGCGGCAGCGGCAGCGGTTTTCCGGACATCCGGAACACCGGCGCCCAGCGGACCGCAGGCGCAGCGCCGGCCGCTTGGGCCGCCTCGCCCCCGTGCCTGCGGCCTGCCAGCAGGCTTTCAAACAGCATGGCGCTGCCAATTGCCAGCAGCAGCAGGAAGTAGAACAGCTTCACGAAAATTCCGCCGCCGCCGCTGCCTGTCAGCTGGTTCAGCAGCACGAACCCCGCGGCGTTTCCCGTGGCGCTGCAGGCCAGCAGAACGGCGCCCAGGGTGTAGTCGACCGTTCTGCGCCGGAGATTGCCCAGCAGCCCGGAAAAAGAGGAGGCAATCACCAGATTCGCGGCGGTTCCGACGGAAATCATCGGCGGAACGCCCATGAACATCAGTGCAGGCGCGGCCAGGAAGCCGCCGCCGACTCCGAAAATACCGGACACCGCACCAACGGAAAACCCGGTCAGCAGCACGGCTGACTGGCTCAGAGAGATCTCGGCAAGCGGGGCGTAGAAGGGCACGAGTCACCTTTTTTGAATGCTTGCTGCGTTTTTAAATTGACTGGTCAATCAATGCAAGGCATGTTCGCCGTCACTTCCGGACTGGACGCAGAACGGCCCCAAGCCGGGATTCCGAAATGCGCATGGGAGCGGCGGGGTATACTGCGAAACAGGCGCGGCCGGCCAAACCGTACTGCGGCCCGCGGCCGTAAACCGAAACCATATCCCATGGGGGGAGACACAAATGACCCGACCCAACATCCTGATATTCATGGTGGACCAGCTGAACGGAACACTGTTCCCGGACGGGCCTGCCGATTGGCTGCACGCGCCGAACCTGAAAAAGCTGGCGGCCCGCTCCACCCGGTTCCGCAATGCCTATACCGCATCGCCGCTCTGCGCCCCGGGCCGGGCCAGCTTCATGTCCGGGCAGCTGCCGTCGGCGACCCGGGTCTATGACAACGCCGCGGAATTCGCCTCATCGATTCCCACCTATGCGCATCATCTGCGCCGGGCCGGCTATTACACTTGCCTGTCGGGCAAGATGCATTTTGTCGGCCCCGACCAGCTGCACGGCTTCGAGGAGCGCCTGACCACCGACATCTACCCGCCGGACTTCGGCTGGACCCCGGATTACCGCAAGCCGGGCGAGCGCATCGACTGGTGGTATCACAACATGGGTTCCGTCACCGGCGCCGGCATTGCCGAGATTTCCAACCAGATGGAATTCGATGACGAGGTGGCCTTTCATGCGGTACAGAAGGTCTATGACCTGGCCCGCGGCAAGGACGGCCGCCCCTGGGCGCTGACGGTGTCCTTCACCCACCCGCACGACCCCTATGTGGCGCGCCGGAAATACTGGGACCTGTACGAGGATTGCGAGCATCTGCTGCCCGAGGTCGCGGACCTGGGCTATGACAACCAGGACCCGCACGCCAAGCGGATCTTCGACGCCAACGACTGGCGCAACTTCGACATAACCGAAGAGGACATCCGCAAGTCCCGCCGCGCCTATTTCGCCAATATCTCCTATCTCGACGACAAGATCGGCGAGGTGATGGAAGCGCTGGAGAACACCCGGCAGGAGGCGGTCATCCTGTTCGTGTCCGACCACGGCGACATGCTGGGCGAGCGCGGGCTGTGGTTCAAGATGAGCTTCTACGAAGGGTCGTCGCGGGTGCCGCTGATGGTGTCGGCGCCGGAGATGACGCCGGGCCTGGTGGAAACGCCGGTGTCCAACATCGACGTCTGCCCGACGCTCTGCGACCTGGCCGGGGTCAGCATGGAGGAGGTGATGCCCTGGACCGCAGGCGAGAGCCTTGTGCCGCTGGGGCAGGGCGGCGGCCGCACCACGCCGGTGGCGATGGAATATGCCGCCGAGGCTTCTTATGCGCCGATGGTGTCGCTGCGGCTGGGGCAGTGGAAGCTGAACCTGTGCAACCTGGACCCGGATCAGCTGTTTGATCTGAGCGCCGACCCGCATGAGCTGACCAATCTGGCTGAAGACCCTGCGCATCAGGACACGCTTGCAGAGCTCAAGGCAATGGCGGCCGAGCGCTGGGATCTGGAGCGGTTCGACGCCGAGGTGCGCGAAAGCCAGGCCCGCCGCTGGGTGGTCTACGAGGCGCTGCGCCAGGGCGGCTATTTCCCTTGGGATTACCAGCCGCTGCAGAAGGCCAGCGAGCGCTACATGCGCAACCACATGGACCTGAACGTGGTCGAGGAGAACGCGAGGTTCCCCAGAGGGGAATAAGCGCAGCGCCGGGAGGACGCGGGGAGGGGGCAGCTTCCCCGCGGGAGAGGGCGCAATTTGAAAACTAGGGAGACGCGCAATGTCAAACAAACCGCCCTTGAGGGAGCTGCCGATCAAAACGGCAGACAAGGGGTTCTACGAGGGATTCAGCGTTGATGTGACGGTGACCTCTAAACTGATCGTCGGAGGGCTCGTGCTTTGGGCCGTTGCCTTTCCGGACCAGGCCGGCGGCGTGCTGGCAGGTCTCAACAGTCTGATCCTGGCCAATTTTGCCGCCTGGTACATCTATGTGATGGCCGCCTTCGTGCTGGCCTGCATCGGCCTGGTGTTCTGGCCTGCCGCAGCCCGGCTGAAGCTCGGCGGTGCGGAGGACACACCCGAATTTTCCCGCTTCTCCTGGTTCTCGATGATGTTCGGCGCGGGCATCGGGGTGGGCATGCTGACCTGGGCCATTGCCGAGCCCATCTATCACTTCAAGAACAACCCGGAAGTGATCCAGGGCCTCGCGGCCTCTGCCCAGATGGACAACTACCTTTACGCCTACAAGTGGTCCTTTCTGCACTGGGGCTTCACCGCCTGGGCCTGCTTTGCCATTACCGGCCTGGGAATGGCGTTCTTTGCCTACCGGCGCGGCCTGCCACTGACCATCCGCTCCGCCCTGGCGCCTTTGTTCGGGGAAAAGCTGTCCGGGCCGGTTGGCCATGCCATCGACATCTTCGCGGTGATTGCCACCATTCTGGGCGTTGCGCAGATGCTGGGCTTTGGCGTCAACCAGTTCGTGTCGAGCATGGCCCGTGTCGGATTCGGAGACTGGCTGCTGAACGAGCAGGGCACCGCCTCCGGCCTGGGTGTGATTGTGGCCCTTGTTATCATCATGGGGGCCTCCACGCTGTCCGCGTTTTCCGGCGTCGGCAAGGGCATCAAGTGGCTGTCCAACATCAACATGGTGCTCAGCACCCTGCTGCTGTGCTTCTTCCTGTTTTTCGGTTCCACCTGGTTCGGTCTCAATGCCTTCTTCAACGGTCTGGTGACCTATGTTGCGGATCTGCCTGCCATGGTGCTCACCGTTTACCGCGGTGACGGGGTGGAAGGATCGGCGGCCACCAGGCTGGAGGGCTGGCAGGGCGCCTGGTCGGTGTTCTACTGGGCCTGGTGGGTGGCGTTTGCCCCCTTCATGGGCATGTTCATCGCCCGGATTTCCAAAGGCCGGACAATCCGTGAATTCGTGATTGGTGCGTCCATTGCCCCGGCTTTGATGTGCTTTGTCTGGTTTTCCTTTGCTGGCGGCACTGCCATTGACATGGAGCTGAACGGCGGCGCCAACGGTGCCATCTTCTCGGCGCCGGACGGCGACAAGATCTTTGCCATGACAGAGCTGATGCTGTCGCCGCTGCTGGCCTGGATCATGGCCTTGCTGATCGTGGTGCTGCTGATGACCTATCTGGTCACTTCCGTGGATTCGGCGGTGCTGGTCGTCAACACCATCAACGCCGCTGGCGACGAAGGCCCCAAAGCGCGCCCGCACATCCTGTTCTGGGGGGTGGCCCTTGGCCTGGTGGTGGCTGCGCTGCTGCTGGTCGGCGGGCTGAAGGCGATCCAGACCGCCATGGTGATCGGCGCGCTGCCGTTCTCGGTCATCATGCTGCTGATGTGCCTTGCCCTGTTCAAGGCGATCTACCGCGACGGCCAGCGCACGCGCAGCGGTGAACACGCCGAGGCCGCCGGCGGGGTATCCGGCTGAGCCACGCGGGCCCCCTGCGCGCGTTCTCCCATTTCCGCGCGCAGGGGCGTTTTCCACGGCATGTATGCGTTTGCCGCACATGCGCCTTCAGGATGACCGGCCAAAAAAAACGGCAGGATAATTGATTGATCATCCGGTCAAAGACGGGGTAGAAACGCCTGCAATTTAGGGGAATTCTATGCCGAAACTTGGAATGGAGCCAAAGCGCCGTGCGGCGCTGGTATCCGCCGTGATCGACGAAATCGGCGAAGCCGGTTCGCTGGATGTCACGGTGTCGAAGATCGCCAAGCGGGCGGGCATGAGCAGCGGCCTGGCGCATCACTACTTCGGCAGCAAGGACCAGATGCTGATCGCTGCCATGCGGCACATTCTGAAAGTCTATTCCCAGCGGGTTGTGAAAGGGCTGGCAGAGGCGCGAGGGCCGCGCGCGCGGCTGGAAGCCATCATTCGCGCCAACTTCGAAGACCATGTTTTTGACCGGCGGAAGACCTCCGCCTGGCTCAGCTTTTATGCGCTGTCGCAATGCAACGAGGATGCTGCGCATCTGATGCGGGTCTATCAGACCAGGCTGCGCAGCAACCTGCTTCATGAACTGCGCGCCTTGAGCGGGCGGCCGGAAGCAATTGAGCGGGCGCTGTCCGCTCAAATTGATGGTGTCTATCTGCGGGCCGCTCTCAGCAAGCAGGGGTCAGTCCCGCTGGCTGCGGAAACCGTAATGATGACCTGCGCCGCCCTGCTTGGGGATGGGTGAATTGCCCCCGAAAGCCCGGAGGATACCTGCGCCACCCGGATGCTGAACGATGGCATGAGGCTGGAAGAGGTTTCCCGTCTTCTCCGGCACGCGACTGTGACCCAGAAGTACGCAAATTTCGCCGGAAACGATGTCGCAAGCCAGGCGAGGGAGATCATGAATGGAAGCTGAAATCTTAGCGGCCCCGAAATTGGCCCCTGTAAGGACCTGTTATACACACCCAAAGCCTAAATAGGCTACTTGCCAGCTGATTTCAAAGGTGCCAATGACTCATATGTTTGCACACCCATTCGATTCGTATCGACGTGTCGCCGCAAAAATCTGTTATTAATCAACTGCTTAAGGATTTTCCTTCTGCTCGCCGAGGCAAAAGCATGCACAGCAAACACATAAGCATGCACACCCTTAGCCAAGAAAAAGGGCCCGCGAATGCGAGCCCTCGGTGCAGCCTTTGATTTCACCGCATCTGCTATGTCTTGTTGATTATCTCTAGGAGCTTCGCCCTCTCGAAGATGTCCCGGTAGTCCGGTGCGGTGAAGGGTGATAGGCCTTTGGGGAGACGGGAACCCCTATCGTACGCTTTCGTGAACATCTTGAGTGTGGCAACATCCTTTCCGCGCATCCGACACAACGCGAATGCCCTAATCATGAGCTCAATGACCAGCCCCCAGCGTGAGCAACATGCAAAGTCCAGCTGCTCCAGGAAGTCGACATCCACAACCGCCTCGACATCGACCTCATCAAGTTCGGCATATGCATATACAAGTTTGTTCAGCTCGATCATGTCAGGGTCTTTGGCCGGGTCGGCGCTCTTGCCAAGGGTGATCCCATCGAAATGAACCGGTGTCAGCAAGTGGGATAGCTGCTCTTCGGAATGCACATATGTCCCAAGGGCTGGGACACCCGACAAGACCAGTATCAGAGACCATTCGGGCTCTTTCATCAGGGACTTGAAGCGTAAGGCTCCGGCGAAGACCGCGGTCCCATTGGCGCTGTGATGTGATACCCGTTGTTCATGGAGATCGACGAGGACAAGATCGACGACGCGGTTCTGGGACTGCTCTGGTTGACGCTGCATGATGAGCGTCGCGCCTGGAAGGGAATGGACTGGTCGGCACTGGAT
>NZ_WLCM01000049.1 GCF_013317235.1 Leisingera sp. ANG59
CTGCCGCCGCCAGGTGGTCAGCAGCGACCGGCAAATGCCATGCCGCCGCGCTGTGGCAGCCGCTTGTCGGTGGCCGATAAAGCTCTCCTCCACGATGCGCAGTTTATCATCATCTGACCAATACCGGCGGCGATCACCATCGGCAGCGGAAAGAACTTCGATTTGAGGGCGGTTATTGAAGTCGGACATAAGGCCGGACTTACCATCGGATCGATCCCGGGATCAGGCGGCCGCCGCCGGAGCCTTACGTTCCACAGCGTCACGCCGAACCTCCCGTTCTGAACTTGCATTGGCAACCCTTGGCTGCACCATAGAAATCCTGCAGGCAAGACGCAATTGCAGCATTCCCTCACAGCGCACTGACCAGACGGCACGGTCTCTCTGCTGGACATCTCTGGCACAAGGGTGTTGAGTATCTTGTCAGTATGTGAAGGCCCAAGGCGCAGAGATAGACGCATATGGTTCTGACAATCCGCAATGTGACCAAGCGCTATCCGGGCCAAGCGGCGGAAACCGCCGTGCTTCGCGGGGTATCCTTGGATCTGGCGGCGGGCAGCAGCCTGGCCCTGACCGGAGAAAGCGGCTCCGGTAAAAGCACATTGCTGCATCTGGCCGGTGCACTGGATCATTTTGACAGCGGCGAAATCGAGATTGGCGGAACGCGCCTTTCCGGGCTAGGCGACAGCCAGAGAGCGGCATTGCGCCGCCGGGATGTTTCTCTTGTCTTCCAGCAATTTAATCTGATCCCCTCACTTAACATCAGCAAGAACATTGCCTTACATGCCCGCCTTGGCGGCAGATGGAATGAAGTCTGGGTAAAGCACCTGACTGACCGCCTGGGCCTGACCGGTCTGCTGCAGCGTTATCCGGAACAACTTTCCGGCGGGCAGCAGCAGCGTGTGGCAATCGCCCGCGCGTTAGCCGTGCGGCCTAAGTTGTTGCTGGCGGATGAACCGACCGGTAACCTGGATGAAACAGCCAGCACCGCGGTGATGGACCTGATGCTGGAACTGGTCCAGGAAAGCGGCACAGCACTGTTTCTGGTTACCCATTCTGCGACAATTGCCCGGATGCTGGACCAGCGGCTGCATCTGCGGCATGGCACGGCCGTATGACAGGCGCTGCGCTTCTGGCCATCCTGTCGCATTGGCGGCGCCACCCTCTGCAGCTGGCAACCCTGATCGCCGGGCTGGCGCTCGCAGCGGGTTTGTGGTCGGCGGTTCAGGCGATCAACGCAGAGGCGCGTGCGAGCTACGCCCGCGCGGCGGAACAGCTTGGCACAGCAGGGCTTGCCCGGCTTGTTCCGGAGGCAGGATCCATCCCCATTGCCCGCTACGGCGATTTGCGGCGCTCCGGCTGGAGACTCGCTCCGGTGCTGGAGGGTGTTGTCAGGTTCGACCGGCAAAGCTTTGATATTATGGGAGTTGACCTGCTCCAGCACCCAAAGGCTCCGGTGCTCGCCAAAGCCTCGGAAGCAGAGTCCGCGACTCCACTGGAGGCGCTGCGGCCGCCGGGGCGGATTTTTGCCCACCCGGAGACCGCCGCGCTTTTGTCAGAAGCGCAACAAGTCCATCCGGTAACCCGTTTGGCAGCATTGCCGAGGGGCATTGGGATGGCGGATCTCAGTCTTGCCAGCCAATTGCTCCGGCAGCCAGACAGTCTGAGTTACCTGTTGGTTCTGCCCGAACAAACTCCTGGACTGGTTCCGCTAGCCGAGCTTGCACCTGACCTGACACTCATCCCTGCCCGCGCCGCTGCCTCGGACACTGCGCGTCTGACGGATAGTTTCCATCTGAACCTTACCGCCTTTGGCCTGTTGTCCTTTGCTGTCGGCCTCTTCATCGTTCAGGGAACCATCGCGCTGAGCCTGGAACAGCGGCGCGGGATGATCCGGACCTTACGCAGCCTTGGGGTGCCTATGCGGCTGCTATCCGGCCTGTTTTCCGTTGAGCTGGCCGCCATTGCCCTTGTTGCGGGCATAGCCGGGCTTGCGGGCGGTTACTTGGTGGCGGCGGCATTGCTGCCCGGCGTCAATGCAACCCTGGCCGGGCTGTATGGCGCATCCGTGGAAGGCAGCCTCTCGCTACGGCCGGGGTGGGTGTTTTCAGGGCTGGCAATGACGCTGGGCGGCACCTTTCTCGCCGGTGCGCAGTCTCTCTTTTTGCTTTGGCGCATGCCGCTGCTGGCGGCCCCTGCAACCCGCGCCCGAGGCCAGCAAGCCAGCCGTTCACATCTGGCTGGGGCAATTTGCGGTTCTGCAATCATCTCAGCGGGTTTGATTTTCGCAATGAATTTTCAAGGCCTCGTCGCAGGTTTTGCATTTCTTGGAGCCCTCATGCTGGGTGCTGCGCTGGTGCTGCCGCTGCTAATTTCTGCGGTCCTAAGGCTGGGTTCACAGACGGCAAAGGGCTCTTTTTCAGAGTGGTTGTGGGCAGATACACGGGCACAGCTTCCGGGCATGTCCCTGGCATTGATGGCATTGATGCTGGCCCTCGCAGCAAACATTGGCGTTGGCACTATGGTGTCCAGTTTCCGCCTGACCTTTACGGGCTGGCTGGATCAGCGGCTTTTTGCTGAGGTCTACGTTACCACCACCAGCGATGCACAAGGAACTGAACTGGCGCAATGGCTGGAGACCCAAAGCGTCACAGCCTTGCCCCGCCGCTATCACGACACTCGGTTCAAAGGCGCGCCACTACGCGTTTACGGGATTAGGGATGATGCAGCCTACCGTTCCAATTGGCCTTTGCTGGACGCACTGCCGGATGTCTGGGACCGAACTGCAAGCGGTGAGGCCGTGCTGATAAACGAGCAGCTTGCACGCCGGCACAAGCTGGCACCCGGCAGCGTCCTGGAACTTGAGCCGGGATGGCGCCTGCCCATTGCCGGGATTTACTCGGATTACGGAAACCCGAATGGCCAGGTAATGGTTTCATTGCAGGTGCTGGAAAAACGCGTAAATGGTCTCCCAAACCGCAATTTCGGCTTACGCGCTACTCCGCAGGAAATCTCTGCCTTGATTAATTCACTCAGGCAGGAGTTTGATATCCCACGGGAAAACATCCTGGACCAAGCAACTGTCAAGGCGCGTTCACTGGCGGTTTTTGACAGAACCTTTGTCATTACCGCGGCGCTGAATTTGCTGACGCTCGGTGTTGCAGGTTTTGCCCTGCTGACCAGCCTGCTGACGCTGTGGAACCAGCGCCTTCCGCAGCTGGCACCGGTTTGGGCGATGGGCGTGACCCGCCGCCAATTGGCCGCCGCGGAGGTTCTGCGCAGTCTTCTGCTGGCCGCAGTCACAGCGGTTCTGGCGCTGCCGCTGGGGCTGGTTCTGGCTTGGACGCTGCTTTCTGTGATCAATGTGGCGGCCTTTGGCTGGAAGCTGCCCATGTATCTGTTTCCGCTCGACTGGCTGAGGTTGTTTGTACTGGCACTTCTAGCGGCAGTGGTTGCCGCTGCCCTGCCGGCATGGCGGCTCAGCCGGATTGACCCGGCAGAACTGCTTAAGGTGTTTGCCAATGAACGCTAAGACTATTCTATTTGCCGCAAGCGCCATCTGGGCGACCGCGGCGCAGCCGCAAGGCTATGCCGGGCTGGGTACGGACGCGGAAGGGTTTGCCATACCGCAACCGGGCACGCAGCTGTCCTTCCCCGCGGACCACGGCCCTCACCCTGATTTCCGTATTGAGTGGTGGTACTTGACTGCCAATCTTGCAAGCCCAGTTGGCGCGGATTACGGCATACAATGGACGCTGTTCCGGTCGGCCTTGGCCCCTGGGGAGGAGGAAGGCTGGCGAAGCCCGCAAATCTGGATGGCGCACGCGGCGGTGACCGGCCGTGAGGAGCACCTGTTTGCCGAGCGGATCGCCCGCGGCGGCGTCGGACAGGCTGGTGTCCGCGGAGCACCTTTCGAGGCATGGATTGATGATTGGCACATGCGCTCCACCTCTGAGTCGCTTGAAAAGATTTCACTTTCCGCAACTGGATTGGAGTTTTCCTATGACTTGGACCTGATCGCTGATGGCCCGCTGGTGCTGCACGGTAACGCGGGGTATTCGGTCAAGTCCGCCAGCGGGCAAGCGAGCCACTATTACTCCCAGCCGCACTATCAGGTCTCTGGAACCCTATCGCTGCCGGACGGTCCGGTTGATGTCACCGGCCATGGGTGGCTGGACCGGGAATGGTCAAGCCAGCCGCTGGCAGAGGATCAAAGCGGCTGGGACTGGTTCTCGCTCAGCTTTGACAACGGCGAGAAGCTGATGGGGTTCGTTCTGCGCGGGGAAAGCGGCGATTTCACCTCCGGCACCTGGATATCCGCTGACGGCACCGCAGAGCCGCTGGAACCGGGATCCTTCCAAGCGGAACCTCTGGAGAACAGCGATGTAGAGGGACGCAGAATTCCCACGCGCTGGCAAGCAAGCCTGCCTGCCAGGGGGGTTACCGTTGAGCTGCAAGCGCTTAACCCGCAAAGCTGGATGGGAACCTCATTTTCCTATTGGGAAGGTCCTGTCATGGTTACAGGCAGCCACAGCGGCAGGGGATACCTTGAGATGACCGGCTATGAATAAGGGGGCCCGAAGGCGCCCTTATTAACTTCAGCGGACCACGAAGACCGAACAGTCTGAGTGGCGGATCACCCGGGCCGCGTTTGGACCCAGCAGGTAATCCTTCAGATCCGGCTTATGCGCGCCGATCACGATCAGCCCGCTGCCGGCGGTTTCCGCAACTTTCAGGATCTCCTGATAAGCGGTACCGGTGGCCACCAAGTGGCGGACCTTGGCATTGCGATCCTCGCCGAGAACGCTTTCGCAAAGTTCAGTCAGCCGTTGAGTGGTATCCTTGACTGCCTTTTCGTGGTGATGTTCCTCAAAGAATCCGGACACCCAGCTCTCGCCGAAATCGGGCAGGACATTGACAACATCCAACTGGGCCCCGTCCAGTTCAGCCAGCCGGGCAGCCTGGAACAGGACCTTCTCGTCCAAGTCCTGATCGTTCAGTTCCAGAGCGCAAAGAACGGGTTTACTCATACTGTTACTCCTTCTTCTTTACGCGCGCGGCCGCGCTGCATCAGAGCGATCAGCGCCACCAGCAGAAGAGCCGGCAAGAAAATCAACTCCTTCGGAAGCTGACTGGCGGGTGCCTGAATAGCCACGATCTGCACCGGTGCATCAGCGTAGAAATCGAAGCTTTCCAGGTTCGGTGCAGCCGGAGTTCCGAACATCGGCTCTTCCAGCTTCACCGCACCATCTTCCTCCAGCAGCAGCAGGCCGTAGGCCTCCACCGCCGCTTGCCCGTCCGATCCGTCCGCTGTCATGATCATCGTCGTGCTTTTGATCTCAGACGTGTCGAAGTCGGGCCCTTCCACAGTGATCCGCAGCTCTGACCCCGGTTCCGCCTGGTCCAGCGCCTGCGCCAGCTGGGCCGGCGGAACCTGGGCAAAGGGCGGCATCACCCGGTCCATGAAGAAATCCGGCCTAAACAGCGCAAAGGCTGCAAAGACCAGCAGGACGCTTTCATAGATGCGGCTGCGGCTTACGAAATACCCCATGGTACCGGCGGTGAAGACAAGGATCGCAATGGTGGCTGATATGGCCACTAGAATTCCCTGCACCCAGTTCACATCGATCAACAGAAGATCGGTGTTGAAGATGAACACAAACGGCAGCGCCACGGTCCGCAAGCTGTAGAAGAAGGCGGTAAAGCCGGTTCGGATCGCATCCCCTCCGGACACCGCCGCCGCGGCAAAGCTGGCCAGGCCCACGGGCGGCGTCACATCGGCCATGATTCCGAAGTAGAACACAAAAAGGTGCACGGCAATCAGCGGCACGATGAGCCCTGACTGCGCACCCAGTTCCACCACCACACCGGCCATCAGCGAGCTAACCACGATGTAGTTGGCGGTGGTCGGAAGCCCCATACCTAGAACCAGCGATAGAATACCAACCATCACCAGCATCAGGATCAGGTTGCCGCCCGAGACAAACTCGACCAGTTCGGACATCACTTGCCCAACACCGGTCAGTGTCACCGTGCCCACGATTACGCCTGCGGTGGCCGTGGCAAGCGCGATGCCGATCATATTGCGGGCGCCGTCGATCAGGCCGTTCCACAGGTCGCGCACCCCTTCGACAAAAGCGTTTGCCATATTGCTCTCGCCGCGGAAGATTGCTTTTAACGGCTTCTGGGTCAGCAGGATCACGAACAGAAGCGCCGTTGCCCAGAAGGCCGAGAGGCCCGGCGATTTCTGTTCGATCATCAGGAAATAGACCAGCACAATGATCGGCAGCAGGTAATGCAGGCCCGCCTTGTAAATCTCGGCGACCACTGGCAGTTCAACCTCCTTCGCGTTGGGGTCATCCGGCACAAGATCATCGACACCAGCGGCCAGCCACAACAGGGCGATGTATGCGGCCACAACCAGCGCCGACAAGGTCAGACCGGACGCATCGGGCATCGCAGCAACAATCCATTTCACCGGATACTGGACGCCATAGCAGAGCGCCGCGAAGCCTGCGAAGAACAGAGCCATGCCGCCGATGGTGCGACCCATGGACACCACGCGGTTGCCTAGCGTAGGCATGTTCCGCTTCACGGCCTCCAGATGCACGATATAGACCAGCGCGATGTAGGAAATTGCAGCCGGCAGGAAGGCATGGGTGATCACCTCGACGTAGGAAATGCCCACGTACTCCACCATAAGGAAGGCGGCTGCACCCATCACCGGCGGCATGATCTGGCCATTCACAGAAGATGCGACCTCAACCGAGCCCGCCTGTTCGGAGGTGAAACCGACGCGTTTCATCAGCGGGATGGTGAATGTGCCGGTGGTGACCACGTTCGCGATGGAGGACCCGGAAATCAGGCCGGTTGCGGCAGAGCCGACTACCGCCGCCTTGGCCGGGCCGCCGCGCAGGTGGCCGAGGGCGCCAAAGGCCATCTTGATGAAGTAATTGCCGGCGCCTGCCTTATCGAGCAGGGCACCGAACAACACGAAGAGAAAGACGAATTTGGTGGAGACACCCAAGGCAATGCCGAACACGCCCTCAGACGTGATCCACATATGGCTCATCGCCTTTTTCAGACTGGCGCCCTTCCAGCGGATGACTTCTGGAACGTACTCGGAAGAGCCGAAGAACACGTAGAGAAGGAAAATCGTCGCGATGATCGCCATCGCCGGGCCAAGCGCGCGGCGGGCAGCTTCGAACAGCAGGATTAGGCCAGTGAGGGCAAACCACTTGTCCATGTCGTCGGCAAGGCCGCCGGAATCGACGATTTTCTGATAGAAAATATAGCCGTACATCGCAATTGCGGTGCCAGCCAATGCGAAAATCCAATCCTGCACCGGAATGTAATTCCGCGGGCTGGACTTTAACGCGGGATAGGCCGCGTAGGCCAGGAAAATGGCAAAGGCCAAATGGATTTGGCGCGAGTTGTTCACCACGCTGCCAGGCAGCAGCAGGTTGGCCACCGGCGAGGCCAGGATGACTTGGAACACGGACCAGATTACGGCGACGATCGCAAGGAACAGCCCCACGCTTCCCACCGGGTTGCGGGCGCCGGCGTCGGAGGACGCGACCAGTTCCTGAAGCTCTTCTTCGCTAAGCGGCCGACTTCCCTGAGCATCGGATGTCATGGATAATCTCCCCTGCGGCCGCCGTTTCTCCGGGGCCGGAATAGTCATGCCCGGGCCTTTGGCCTCAGGCGAAAACGGGGCGCCTGATGCGCCCCGTTCCTATTGTCTGGCGATTATTCGATCCAGCCTTTTTCTTTGTAATACTTCTCTGCGCCCGGATGCAGCGGTGCCGACAGGCCGTCCGCGATCATCTCTTCTGGTTTCAGGTTGGCAAACGCCGGGTGCAGCTTCTGGAAGGCTTCAAAGTTCTCGAAGACAGAGCTGACCACTGCATAGACCGCATCCTCAGAAACGTCAGCTGAGGTGACGAAGGTCGCGCCCACACCAAAGGTGTTGGTGTCGTTGTCGGACCCGCGGTACATGCCGCCCGGGATGGTCGCTGTGCGGTAGAAGGAATTATCGGCAACCAGTTTCTCAACCGCTTCACCGTCCACGGTCACTAGCACCGAGTCGCAGGCGGTGGTGGCTTCCTGAATGGAGCCCGACGGGTGGCCAACGGTATAGATCATCGCGTCGATCTGGTTGTCGCACAGCGCTGCGGACTGTTCTGCCGCCTTCAGCTCGGTCGCCAGTGCGAAATCTTCCATGCCCCAGCCCTTGGCTTCCATCAACACTTCCATGGTGCCGCGCTGGCCGGAGCCCGGGTTGCCGATGTTGACGCGCTTGCCTTTGAGATCGTCAAAAGTGGAAATACCAGCATCTGCGCGGGCCACAACGGTGAAAGGTTCCGGGTGGACCGAGAACACGGCGCGCAGGCCTTCGAAGGCACCTGCTTCCTCAAACTTGGAAGAGCCGTTGTAGGCGTGGTACTGCCAGTCGGACTGGGCCACGCCGAACTGCAACTCGCCTTCGCGGATGGTGTTGATGTTGTAGACCGAACCGCCGGTGGATTCGACGGCGCACTTGAACCCGTGCTCCTTGCGGCCCTTGTTCACCAGACGGCAGATGGCGCCGCCGGTCGGATAATAAACGCCGGTCACGCCGCCGGTGCCGATGGTGATGTATTCCTGAGCAAATGCTGCGGGCGCCGAAAAGGACGCCGCCACCAATGCACCGATAGCCAGCTTGGTGTGTTTCATGATCAAGTCTCTCCCACTTGTCTTATGATTTGCAGCTTGTCCATGAACGCCGGAAACACAGTTCTGCAGTCGTCCCACTGCCGTAAGTTCCGGCCCGCTGGGCAAGCTGCGTGCCGATTATTTTGCACGCGCAGAAGGGTTCCACTGCCCATCCTTCAAGTCAAGGGTGCTATTTATTGCCGCACCCACTTTGTGCCTGTTTTTCCCGGTATTGACGTCACTTAGGGAATTTTCCCCGCAGAAGACCGGCCCCTCCCTTCTGAAGTAGCGCAATGTTTTTTCTTGCAAGGAAAATCCGCTTGCGTGCGCTTCTCCTGCAGCCCCTCTTCCATTTCGCTCTTGGCGCTTTTCCCGCTCCGCAGGAAATTTCTGCGTTCCTTCCCCGCCGGGAAAATGAACCGGTGACAAACTGCCGCAACGACGCTATCAAGCGTCACATAAAAACTTGAGCCACGATTCAAAAAGCTGTGGCCGTTACCAGCAATTGACAGGGAGCCTGCAGCAATGCTGCTGAGCCAAGTAATTATCAACAATCCGTCTTTGACGGATTTTTGGGCCTTGGAGCGATGTGTCTCCGCCCAGGCCCGCCGGATTCCGAAAGAAATCAGCGCGCCGCTGACCTGTGATGTGGAGCCGGAATTCCGCTGCACGCCTCGAAAGTGGGACCTGATCCTAGCTGAAGCCCACGAACGAGGCCTGCGGGCGCGGCAAGCCGCTTGAGGCCTTCCGGCCGTTTCAAGCCTAGAACAGTTCCCCGGCAGAATTAAACCTGCCGGGGATATTTGCCTTACTCAGCCGGGCTAGGCTCCGGATGTCCTTTGATCCGCTCACGCAAGCCCTGCATCATTGCATAGAGCACCGGCACCACGATGACGCCGACGACCGTCGCCGCCAGCATTCCGCCAAAGACAGCGATACCGATGGCACGCTGGCTGGCCGCCCCTGCGCCGGATGCGACCATCAGCGGCACCACCCCCAAAAGGAAGGACAGCGCGGTCATCATCACCGCCCTGAAGCGCTGTTTGGCCGCTTCCTGTGCGGCTTCGCGGATGCTGAGGCCAGCGGCCCGCTGCTCCATTGCGAATTCGACGATCAGAATGGCGTTCTTAGATGCCAGGCCGATCAGCATGATCATCCCGATCTGCGTGTAGAGATTGATGTCATTACCTGCCAGCGCCACAGCAGCAACCGCACCGAACAGGGCAACAATCACCGACAACAGGATCGCAACCGGCATGGTCCAGCTTTCGTATTGCCCGACCAGGAAGAGGTAACCGAACAGCACCGCCATCGCCAGGATCACGGTCACCAGCCCGGCCGAGTCCAGCTGCTGCTGCGCGGTGCCGGTCCATTCAAAGGCGTATCCCGGCGGCAGCGCCGTCGCGGCTTCTTCCTGCATCACGCGGATCGCGTCGCCCGTGGACAGGCCGGGTGCCGGAACAGCAGTGACGGTCGCCGAGCGGAAGATATTGTGCCGCTTCAGCAGCACCGGCCCCAGCACGTTCTCAACGTCGATCAGGGTCGACAGCGGCACCATCTCCCCGGACTGCGCCCGCACGTACAGGCCGCCGATATCCTCGATCTTGTCGCGGTAGGAACCCTCCGCCTGCAGCATCACTTTGTAGACGCGTCCGAACAGGTTGAAGTCGTTGACATAGTAGGACCCTAGATGCGCCTGCATGGTTTGGAACACCTCGGCAATCGGAACATTCAGCGTCTTGGCCTTTTCCCGGTCCAGATCAACAAACACCTGGGGCACGTTGGCCCGGAAGGTGGTGTAGGACTGTGCAATCTCCGGCCGCTGGTTGGCGGAATAGACCAGTGAGCCGACCGACTGCGCCAGGTCCTGCGGCGTGCCGCCTGCGGTCTGCTGCACCGCCATTTCCACACCGGCCGACATGCCAAGGCCGGAAATCGGCGGCGGGTTGAAGGCAACGATGCTGGCCGCAGCCTCGCTGTTGGCGATGCCATAGATCTGGCCAAGGATCGCGTCCGGCTGCAACGCCTCGTCCTGCCGCTCATCCCAGGGGGTCAAGTTGGCAATGATCATCGCACCGTTGGCGCTGGCGCCGTTCAGCAGGCTGAACCCATTGACCAGCACGGTTCCCTGCACACCCGGGATCTGGCGGATCTGCTCGTCGATCCGGCTTGTCACCGTCTCGGTCCGCCCCAGTGCCGCAGCGTCGGGCAGCTGAACGTCGACAAACAGATAGCCGTTGTCCTCCAGCGGCAGGAAGCCCTTGGACGTAGTGCTGAAAACCGTTCCGGTGCCAAAGGCCACGGCAGCAATTATAGCAAGCCCAATTACCGGAAGCCGCAGCAGACGGGTCACGATGCTGAGGTAGCCGCTGCGCACCCCGCCGATCATGTTTTCGAACATCGCCAGCAGCCCTTTGCGCGGGCCGGAACGGGCCTTGAGCACGATGGCGCACAGCGCAGGCGACAGTGTCAGCGCGTTGACCGAGGAGATCACCACAGCGACGGAGATGGTCACCGCAAACTGCGAATAGAGCCTTCCGGTGATCCCCGGCATGAAGGTAACCGGCACGAACACCGCCAGCAGCACCAGCGTGGTGGCAATCACCGGGCCGGTGATCTGCCCCATTGCCTTGCGGGTGGCCTCAGACGGTGACAGCCCCTCCTCCGCGATGATGCGCTCGACGTTTTCCACCACGACGATGGCGTCATCCACCACGATGCCGATGGCCAGAACAAGCGCGAACAGCGAGATGGTGTTGAGCGACATGCCAAGCGCCAGCAGGAAGGCAAATGTGCCGATCAGCGAGACCGGAATCGCCACGGCCGGAATGATGGTGGCGCGGAACGACCCCAGGAAAATGAACACCACCGAGATCACCAGCACAAAGGTCATCATCAGGGTGGTGATCACGTCATTCAGCGACTGTTCGACAAAATCCGTGGTGTTGAACGGCACGGAGTAAGAGACATCCTCGGGGAAGGACTGCGAGAGGCGATCCATTTCCGCAAGAACAGCTTCGGACACGGCAAGCGCATTTGCGCCCGGTGCCTGATAGACCGCAAGAATAGTGGCCGGAACGCCATCGAAATAGCCGGAAGAACTGTAGTTGGAAGCCCCCAGTTCCACCTTGGCAATATCCCTCAGGCGCACCGTGCTGCCGCCTTCACCGGTGCGGATCACAATATCCTCGAACTCGCTGACCTCGGTCAGGCGGCCCTTGGATTTGATTGTGTACTGAAACACCTGATCACCCGGCACCGGCGGTGCGCCCACCTGTCCTGCCGACACTTCTATATTCTGCTCCTGCACCGCATTGATCACGTCGCCGGGTGAAATCCCCAAACCCGCCATCTTGTTCGGCTCCAGCCAGACCCGCATGGCATATTCAAAGTTGGTCAGGATATCCGCCTTGCCGACGCCGGCGACACGTGCCAGTGCATCCTTAATGTTGATGGCCGCATAGTTTGACAGGAAGACGCTGTCATAGGATCCATTGGGCGAAGTCAGCGCTGTCACCAGCAGCATGTTTGAGGAGCTTTTCTGGGTCACAACGCCATTCGCGTTGACCTCGGCAGGAAGAGCCGCCGTTGCCTGCGCCACCCGGTTCTGCACGTTGACGGAGGCGATATCCGGATCGGTTCCGACCTCGAACGTCACCGCCAGCGAGTAGCTTCCGTTGTCAGCGGAGGTGGAGGACATGTAGAGCATCCCGTCCACCCCGTTGACTTGTGCTTCAATCGGCGCAGCGACGCTCTTTTCAACGGTTTCCGCATTGGCCCCGGTATAGGTGGCGGTGACATTCACCACCGGCGGCGTGATTTCCGGGAACTGCGCGACCGGCAGTGCAAAATAGCCGATCACCCCCATGACCGTCAGCACCAGAGAAATGACGATCGCGAATTTCGGCCTTGAAATGAATGTGGAGGAAAACATCGGTTATTCTCCAGCCTGAGCAGCCATGACCGGCTCCACCTCGACACCGGGACGGATCTTTTGGAGCCCTTCGACAACCACGGTTTCACCCTTGATCAGCCCGTCCAGCACGATGATCCCCGTGCCCTGCACTTCGCCCGTCGCAATGTAGCGCTGCTGTACCTGGTTGTTCTCGTCCACCACCAGAACAAACGGCCCTTGCTGATCGCGCTGAATTGCGGCCTGGCTGATAACAACGCGATCAACAGCTTCTTGTGATTGCAAGCCCACTGTCAGAAACGCACCATCCAGGATCAGCCGGTCGTCATTCTGGAACTTCGCCCGCACGGTGACAGCGCCAGTAGCGGGGTCCACCCGGTTGCCGGCAAAGGCGATCCTGCCCTTTTCCTCCAGCTCGGCCCCATTGGGCAGGACAACGAAGACCTCTGGCGCAGTTTCGGTGTTGGAGCGGTCGATGCCTTCGGCTTCCAGTTGTTGCAGGATCTCGACAAACTGCTTTTCATTCAGCGAGAAGGATACGTAAACCGGTGCCTCGCGCACAATATTGACCAGCGCGGAGCCGTTGGGGCTGACCACATCGCCGATACTGACTTCAACACGCCCGACGCGGCCTGAAAATGGCGCGTGAATCTCAGTGTAGCTCAGATCCAGTTCTGCCTGCTGGATGGCGGCCCGGGCAGCCCGCACCTGCGCCTCCGCGACCAGTTCATTGGCACGGGCAGTGTCGCGGTCCGTTTCCGGCACAGACCCCCGCTCGAACAGTTCCTGCTTGCGCACCAGTTCCAGCGATGCCAGTTCCAGGCTGGCTTCCGCCTGCGCCAGTTCCGCCCGGCGGCTTTCCAGCACCGCTTCATAAGCGCTGCGCTCGATCCGGAACAGAATATCCCCCTTCTCAACTTCTGCACCGTCCTGGACCAGCACTTCCTCCAGGTAGCCGCTGACCCGGGCCATGATGTCGGCCTTGTCGATTGCCTCGCCCCGGCCGATGAAGGTTGCGGTGTCCTTTATCGGTTTGATCACCGCCTCGGAGACGGCCACCTTGGGTGCAGCCGCCTGCTGCTGCGCCAATGCTGGGCCCGCAGCAGACAGGCTAACAGCTGCAATAACTGCCAGCCCGGTCCGGCCGTTCAGGCCCCTGTTCCAGAAACACGTCATTCTTGAGCCTTTCAACTTAAACAGAAATATTGTGTGCAGCCGATCACCCGGCCCGCTGTCCCGCATCCAAATCTTTGCTCTATTGAATACCTTCCCAGCGCATATCTGCAAGCTGCACACGCAAATCCCGCCCGCTTCCGCCGCCATAAAGCCAAAGTTTCCAACAGCTTTCCGCAACGAAACCTTGCGCGTTCTGCACAATTCAGAGAAACCGGAGAGTAATCTTCCGGACATGGCAGCCCGCACGGCAGCACCGCGAAACAAGGAGATTCTCCGATGCAAGTAAACGGCACCCATTACCGGTCTCTCTGGTGGAATCACGGCAAAGATGCGCTGCAGATTATCGACCAGCGCTGGCTGCCGCATGAATTCCGCATTCAGCAATTGGACACGCTGCAGGACTTTGCTGATGCCATCGTCGAGATGCGGGTGCGCGGTGCGCCCCTGATCGGCGCGACTGCCGCCTATGGCATGGCGCTGGCGATGCGGCTGGATCCGTCCGAGTCGGCCATGGACCAGGCCTGGAGCTTCCTCAACGCAACCCGCCCGACCGCGATCAACCTGCGCTGGGCGCTGGACCGCTGCCGTGCCCATCTGCGCGTACTGGCGGAAGGCGAGCGCGCCGCCGCGGCCCTGCAGCTGGCTCACGAAATCGCCGACGAGGATGTTGAAATCAACCGGCGCATCGGCATGCACGGTCTGGAATTGATCCGGCAGATCGCAGCGGGCAAGCCCGCTGGTGAGCCGGTCCGGCTGCTGACCCACTGCAACGCCGGCTGGCTGGCGACCGTTGACTGGGGCACCGCCACCAGCCCGATGTACCAGGCGCATGACGCGGGCATCCCGATACACGTCTGGGTCGACGAAACCCGCCCCCGCAACCAGGGCGCGCTGACCGCCTGGGAGCTGGGCAGCCACGGCATCAGCCACAGCTACATCACCGACAACGCCGGCGGCCATCTGATACAGAACGGGCAGGTCGATCTGGTCATCACCGGAACCGACCGCACCACCCGCCGCGGCGATGTCTGCAACAAGATCGGCACCTATCTGAAGGCGCTTGCCGCCAAGGACAACGGGGTGCCCTTCTACGTCGCCCTGCCCTCGCCGACCATTGATTGGACGGTCTCCGACGGCGTCGCCGAGATCCCGATCGAAGAACGCAGCGAACGAGAGATCACCCATATTCAAGGCAAGACCGAAGACGGGGCAGTCGGCGTTCTCCAGGTGACGCCCGACGGCACGCCGGGCGGCAACCCGGCCTTTGATGTGACGCCGAACCGCCTAGTGACCGGGCTGATCACCGAACGCGCCGTCTGCGAAGCAAGTGAAGAGGGCTTGGCCCGCCTATTCCCGGAAATGGCCGCGGCGAAGTCCGCCTGATGCCGGAGGCCGCCCAATGAAACCGCCGTATCACGACTGTGGCGAAGTCCGGCAGGCGGTGATTGACGCCTGCCTGGAAATGAACGCCCTGGGCATTAATCAGGGCACCTCCGGCAATATTTCCGTGCGGGCAGGAGATCACATGGTGATCACCCCGTCCGGCGTGCCCTATGAAAAATTGGCGCCTGAAGATCTTGTCCGGATGCCGCTGGACGGCAGCCCCGAGCCAGAGGGACAGCTGAAGCCCTCGACAGAATGGCCTTTTCATCAGGCGATCTTGCAGGCCAAGCCCGGGGTAAACGCGGTGGTCCACGCCCATCCGGTCTATTGCAGCGCGCTGGCAATGAACCGGCAGGTGATCCCGGCCTGCCACTACATGGTCGCGGCCTTTGGCGGCAGCGATGTGCCAGTGGCCGACTACGCGCTGTTCGGCAGCCAAAAACTCTCGGAAAATGTCGTTGGCGCTTTGCAGGACCGCGGCGCCTGCCTGATGGCCAACCATGGCGCGGTGACAACGGGAGAAAGCCTGCCCCGTGCGCTTTGGCGCATGGTGGAACTGGAAACACTTGCAAAGGGTTACACGGCGAGCCTGACCATCGGACAGCCGCATATCCTGACGGACGACGAAATGGCGGAAGCCATCGCTGCCTTCGCAGACTATGGATTGAAGGACAGCCGCTGATCCTGCGCTGATGCACAACGGAGCCGGAATGGAACACCCGCTGATCTTTGATGGCCACAACGACCTGCTACTGCAGATTCAGTCAGGCAAAGTAA
This sequence comes from Leisingera sp. ANG59, assembly GCF_013317235.1. Classification (GTDB taxonomy): domain Bacteria; phylum Pseudomonadota; class Alphaproteobacteria; order Rhodobacterales; family Rhodobacteraceae; genus Leisingera. Next base: position 15,941 of record NZ_WLCM01000049.1, read on the forward strand.
CGTTGGATGAGCGCGGCTTCATGAGCTCTGGCGGCCATCACATCGACCTGTCCAAGGCCCGGTCAGGCGGTTTTGCCGGCGGGATCTTCGCCATTTTCGTTCCTGACGATTGCGATGCCTCCTTCATAGAAGAAATGATGGCAGACAGCTACGATCTCCCCTTGCCGCCCGCCGTGGACTGGCCGCGGGCGGCACAGATCGCCCTTGCCCAGGCCGCCATCCTGATCCGGCTGGAGAGACTAGGCGCGCTCAAGATCTGCCGCACCGCGGCCAGCATTCGTGAAGCCATGCAGAGCGGTGTTATGGCCGCCGTCATGCATATGGAAGGCGCCGAGGCTATCGACCCGGACTTCCATACGCTGGAGGTGCTGCACGCCGCGGGCCTGCGCTCGCTCGGCCCGGTCTGGAGCCGCCCCACGATCTTTGGCCACGGTGTTCCGTTCCGCTTTCCCTCCAGCCCGGGCACCGGCCCCGGCTTGACAGCCGATGGGGTTCGCCTGGTTAAAAAATGCAATGAACTTAAGGTTCTGATCGACCTCTCTCATCTGAATGAAGCCGGATTCTGGGATGTTGCCCGCTACAGCAGCAAGCCGCTGGTCGCGACCCACTCCAATACCCACACCCTGTGCCCGCACAGCCGGAACCTGACAGACCGCCAACTGCACGCCATCCGCGACAGCGATGGTCTGGTGGGGCTGAACTTCGCCGTCGCTTTTCTGCGTGAAGACGGCCGGATGGACGCGGACACGCCGGTTGCCCGGATGATTGAACATCTCGACTATCTGATCACAGAGCTTGGCGAGGACAGGGTTGGGCTGGGTTCGGATTTTGACGGCGCAATCATACCGGATGAAATCACAGATGCCGCAGGACTGCCGGTGCTGTGTGAGGCAATGAAGGCACATGGATTTGACAGCAGGCTGATGGCAAAACTTTGCCACGGCAACTGGCTGCGGATATTGGAGCAGACTTGGGCGTAACGCCGCGGCCGCCCCACGTTTCCATCGCAAGCATCTGATTTTAAAGGAATGCGGTGGTGCCCAAGGAGAGACTCGAACTCTCACGATGTTGCCATCGGGGGATTTTGAATCCCCTGCGTCTACCATTCCGCCACTTGGGCCGCAATCTGTTCCTAGCCAAGCAATCGGCCAAGGTCCAGAGACAAAACGGAACTTCGCCGCCGAAAATGCGCCGCGTGGCAAAATCACTGGCTGCGAAGGTTGACGGAGCGCCGCGCGCATGCCACCTCCCTTGGCAAACGCCGTTGAGGACGCAGGGCGCAGAATGCTGAAACCGCTATATGACCGGACGATGGCCCTGGCCGATCACCCCAAGGCGCTGTGGTGCCTGGCCGTTGTGGCCTTTGTCGAAAGCTCAGTTTTCCCGATCCCGCCTGATGTTCTGATGATCCCGATGATCCTGGCCCGCCCGTCGCGCGCCTGGCTGGTCGCGCTGGTGGCGCTGATCGCCTCTGTGGCCGGCGGTGTTCTGGGATATGCCATCGGCGCCTTCTTTTATGAAAGCATCGGCCAGCCGGTGCTGGAGGCCATGGGCAAGGGCAATGCCATGGCGGAATTCAACACCCGCTTCAACGACTTTGGCTTCTGGGCAGTGCTGGGCGCAGGCATCACGCCATTCCCCTACAAGGTGATCACCATTATGTCGGGCTGGACCGGGATGCCGCTCGGCACCTTCATTGCCACGTCTATCCTCGCGCGGGCATTACGTTTTTTCATCGTGGCGGGCCTACTGTGGCAATTCGGCGCCCCGGTCCGCGACTTCATTGAACGCCGCCTGGGGATGGTATTCACCGCCTTCATGGTGATCCTGTTCGGCGGTTTCCTGATGGTGAGGTTTATCTGAATATGCACAGACTTCTGATCGCATTGGCTGCCGCAGGATCCGCTGCACTTCTGCTGGGTGCGCTGGGGTTCCAGTACATCGGTGAAATGGCGCCCTGCAAACTCTGCTACTGGCAGCGCTATCCTCATGCTGCCGCAGCAGGAATCGGCGTCCTAGCTCTGGTCATCCCTGGCGCGGTTCTGCCCTATCTGGGTGCGCTTGCTGCGCTGGCTACCGCCGGGGTTGGCGCCTACCACACCGGGGTTGAGCGCGGCTGGTGGGAAGGCCCCTCCACCTGCACCTCCGGCCCCATTGGCGGGCTGTCCCCTGATCAGTTGATGGAACAGATCATGGCCGCGCCGCTGGTGCGCTGCGACGAGGTCCCCTGGGAAATGCTGTCGCTCTCCATGGCAAGCTGGAACGCCATCGCCTCCTTTGGCCTCGCGCTGCTGTGGATTGCTGCAGCCAACCACATCTGCAAGCAGGGTTAATCTTCCAGAAAACTGCAATGCGGCCTCCAAGAGATTGGCTGCATTGCAAAAGCCAATCTTAGTCAGGTATCCTTCTTGGTCGCCAGCAGCAGATTGGTTTCGCTGCTCACGACGCCTTCAAAGGTCCGGATCTTGGCGAGGGCGGCATCCAGGGTTTCCAGCGTCTCGGTGCCCAGTTCGACAATCAGATCCCAGCGTCCGTTGGTGGTGTGTATTGCCCTGACTTCCGGCAACCCCTGCAGCTGTCTGGTAATCCGGCTGGTGCCGCGGCCTTCGATCCCGATCATCATCAGCCCGCGGACCGGATCGCGCAGGACATCCTCTTTCAGCACGACGGTGAAACCCAGGATGTCCCCCCGGGCCTGCAGCCGCTCGATCCTCGCCCGCACGGTGGTCCGCGACAGGTTCAGCTCCAGCGCCAGGTCCGATAGCGACGCCCGCGCGTTGTGCCGCAGGGCTGACACCAGCCGCTCATCCGTTTTGTCCATACCCCACTCCGTTATGATCATTTGCCCATCATTATGGGCAAAATGATTGCTGGATTCCATCACGTTTCGGAAGTTTCTAGTATTAAACCTGAGAATTTGGGAGATCAAAACAGTGACCTCACAACACTGCATTCTGATTGGCGCCCCGGTAGACAGCGGCAAACGCAGGGCGGGCTGCCTGATGGGCCCCGACGCCTACCGCACCGCCGGCATCACCGAAGCCCTGCAGAGCCTGGGCCACACCGTTGAGGACCTCGGCAACCTGGCGCCAGACACCCACGCAGAAGACAACAACGAAGGGCTGGTTTTTGCCCGCAACGAGACCATCGGCTGGACCTCGCGCCTGGCGCAGGCCGCCGAAAATGCGCTGGAGCGCGGCATGCCGGTCTTCCTCGGCGGCGATCACTCGCTGTCACTGGGTTCCGTAGCTGGAGCCGCCAATCATGCCGCCAAGGCGGGCCGGCCGCTGTTCGTCCTCTGGCTTGACGCGCATACCGACTTCCACACACCGCAGACGACGGACAGCGGCAACCTGCACGGCACACCGGTTGGATACTTCACTGGGCGCAACGGCTTCGAAGGCTTTCCTGAGGTGACAAACCCGGTGCCGCAAGAAAACGTCTGCATGATCGGCCTTCGCTCTGTCGATACGCAGGAGCGGCTCGCGCTGGAAGGCAGCAGCATCCGCACCCACGACATGCGCCACATTGATGAGAACGGAATCGCCGGTCCGCTGAACCAGTTCCTGGAGCTGGTCGCAAAGGCCAACGGCATGCTGCATGTCTCGCTGGACGTCGATTTCCTGGACCCGTCCGTGGCCCCGGCTGTCGGCACCACAGTGCCCGGCGGCGCTACCGTGCGGGAGGCGCATCTTGTCTGCGAGATCCTGCATGATTCCGGTCTGATGACCTCGCTGGACCTCGTGGAACTGAACCCCTTCCTGGACGAGCGCGGCCGCACCGCGCATCTGATGGTGGACCTCTGCGCCTCTGCTCTTGGCCGCCGCGTCTTCGACCGCCCGACCCGGAGCTACCAATGAGCAGCCTGCAAGCTCCCACTGCAGTGGTGATGGTGCGCCCGCACCACTTTTGCTCGAACCCGGAAACAAAGGGTGATAACGCCTTCCAGACGCTTGCTAATACCTCGGCGGAGACCACCGCCGCGCAGGCGCTGGCGGAGTTCGACGGCGCGGTGGAATCCCTGCGCGGCGCCGGTGTCACTGTGCATGTCTTTGACGACACCACCAATGAAACGCCGGACAGCGTTTTCCCGAATAACTGGTTCTCCACCCATGCAGGCGGCCATGTTGCGGTGTACCCGATGTACGCAGAGAACCGCCGCAAGGAACGCCGCTGGGACGTGATCGAACTTCTGAAACGCGACTACCGCGTGCAGGACGTGATCGACTACTCCGGCCTGGAACAGGACGGCCTGTCGCTGGAAGGCACCGGCGCGATGGTGCTCGACCATATCGGGCGGATTGCCTACACGGTGAAATCCAACCGCGCCGACCCGGTGTTGCTGGAACGCTTCTGCACCCATTTCAACTTTGAACCCATGGTGTTCGAAGCCAAAGATAATGCCGACCGCGACGTATATCATACCAATGTCCTTATGGGCATCGGCACAGAATACGCGCTGATTTGCCTGGATATGATCGTTGATCCCGTCCGCCGTGCTGAGGTTGCGGCACGGCTGGAGGAGACAGGCCGCCGGGTCATTGACCTGACGCCGGCTCAGATCGTCAATTTTGCTGGCAACGCTCTGGAGTTAACAGGCCGCAGACGCCTTCTGGCACTATCTGCCAAAGCTCTGCAGGCGCTGCGACCAGACCAGATTTCGATCATTGAGCAAAGCGCCGAGCCGCTGCCCCTGACCATTCCCACCATCGAAACTGCAGGCGGGTCGGTGCGCTGCATGCTGGCAGGCATCCACCTCAGCCCCCGTGAAAGGAAAACCGCATGACACAGCCCTCAGAAAAGGCCCTGGTGCCTTTTGTCAGCGTCGACAACATGATGCGCCTCATTCATCACGTCGGCATCGAGCAGATGATGCGTGATCTGGCAGAATATGTGGAAGATGACTTCAAGCGCTGGGAACTGTTCGACAAGACCCCGCGCGTCGCCAGCCACTCCGATGTGGGTGTAATCGAACTGATGCCGACCTCGGATGGCGAAGCCTATGGCTTCAAGTATGTGAACGGCCACCCCAAGAACACCTCCGAAGGGCTGCAGACCGTCACCGCTTTCGGCCTGCTGGCGGATGTCTATACCGGCTACCCGGTGCTTCTGACAGAGATGACCATGCTGACCGCCCTTCGAACAGCCGCAACCTCTGCAATGGCTGCCAAGTATCTGGCACCAAAAGGTGCCACCACCATGGCAATGATCGGCAACGGCGCCCAGTCGGAGTTCCAGACCCTGGCGATGAAGGCGATCATCGGCCTGAAATCCGTGCGTCTTTATGACAAAGATTCCGCTGCCACAGAGAAATGCGCCCGCAACCTCCAAGGCTTGGGGATTGAGGTTGTCAGCTGTAGGACACCGGAAGAAGCTATTGAAGGCGCGCAGATTCTCACCACCTGCACCGCGGACAAGCAGTATGCCACCATCCTGACCGACAACATGGTCGGCAGCGGCGTCCATATCAACGCGATCGGCGGCGACTGCCCCGGCAAAACAGAACTGGCCGCAGGCATTCTCAGCCGCTCCGACGTCTTTGTCGAATACCCGCCGCAAACCCGGATCGAAGGCGAAATCCAGCAGATGCCGGAGGACTTTGCCGTGACCGAGCTGTGGGAAGTCATCGCTGGCAAGAAGCAGGGCCGCACCGGCGACCGCCAGATCACCCTGTTCGACAGCGTCGGCTTCGCGATCGAGGATTTCTCGGCACTACGTTACATCCGCGACCGTATCAGGGGCACCGACTACTTCATCGATCTCGACATGCTCGCAGACCCGGACGACCCGCGCGATCTGTTCGGCATGCTGCAGCGCGCAAAGGCCTGATCCTGTTCCTGCGTTTGCCGTTAACGCGGCAAGCCCAGAATTAGTGATGAAAAAGTGCATTCATTGGGGAACCAATCTGCGCCTCGCGCGTCTTGCTCAGGTAGGCAGTCTGCCGCTGCTACTGGACACGTCCCCAAATTGTCCGACAACTCGCCCCCGCCCTCTTCCGGCGGGGGCTTTTTCTTTGACTGGGATCTTTAGCATCCACTAGCTGCGGAACCTTTTTGCCTGCATATCCGTTGACCCTGCACAAGGCGCTGATTGATGCGCTGCAACGGGAACCAGATGCAAAGGAAAGTAAGTATGACAAAGACAGCCGCAACAAAGCAGTTTGCCAACGCCGACTCCGCATCTGAAGAGCTCTCGGGCAAGCGGCTGGCTGACCGTGCTAAAGAGCAGGCCCAAGAGGCTGTTGAGCAGGCACAAGAAAGCCTGCAAGCCGGTATCAGCTATGGCAAGAGCGAAATCGAACGTCTGACAAGCCAGTCGCAGGACTTCATCAAGAAGAACCCAAGCCTGGCCGTGGCCGGTGCGCTTGGGGCTGGCGTGCTGCTTGGTCTGGCGCTGCGCAGAAGGTACTGATCTGCAAACCATTCCATCCTGTTACAGAAAGCTGCGCAGATCGCGCAGCTTTTTCTTTCTAGTTTCCCGCACCCAGCTGATCACGCTCCTTTCAAGCCGAAACAACTTGCAGCCGGGAACCTTAACCCTCCTCCCGGCGTTTACCCTTCAGAAGCAATTTCTTGAGGGAGAACATCATGGAATATGGACTTATTGGTCTGCTTGTGCTTGCAGCAGACATCTATGCAATCATCAAAATTGTCTCGTCCAGCACCTCTACCGTGGCAAAAATTCTCTGGGTTCTGCTGATCCTTCTGCTGCCGGTCGTGGGCTTCATTATCTGGCTGATTGCCGGTCCGAAATCTTCTGCCGCCCATATCTGATCAACGCAATGGCACCACCCGCTGGCCTGGCTCAAACAATGTCAGGCCGCGAACGATCCTTGCGCAGGCTTAACCTGCGGAACGCGCGGCAATTCAGCGCACGGATACCCGAGAGGCTTTCAAATGACCAACACTTCCGATTTGGAACAACAGGCGCGCAGTCAGGCGGCTGGTTTGGGCCGCAAGGCCAAGGCCGCGGTGGCAGGAAAACTCCGTGAAGCAACGGACGCCGCCCAGTCTCAAGCCGCACAGGAGGTAGAGGCGACGGCGGATGCAGCCGATGCCGCCGCCAGTGCATTCTCCCCCGGCTCGGTGCAGGCCCAGGCTGCAAGCATGGTTGCCGGTCATTTGGAGGATGCAGCCCACCGCGTCCGGACGCTCGACATCGAACAAACTGTTGAGGATGTCAGCGCCTTCGCCCGCCGCAACCCGCTCTTGTTCTTGAGCGCGGCTGCGTTGGCCGGCTTTGCTGCAACCAGGTTTCTGAAGGCACACGACCCCGATCCTGAAGCGTCAACCGGTGCCGTCCGCAATCCCGCTCCGGCACATGAAGGAGGCGGTAATGGCGTATCGTGATTTGCGTGAGTCGCCGCAGCTGTTGTTTGAAACACTCCGTCATTTTGCAGCGTTGCTGCGCAGCGAAGCTGAACTGGCCAAGAGTGAACTAAGGGAGAAGGCGGCCAGCGCCGGAACGGGCCTTACTTGCCTGGCTGCCGCAGCGATACTGGCTCTGGCTGGCCTGCAAGTGCTCGCAACTGCGCTGGTTACCTGGATCGCGTCCGTTGGTTTGACAGCGGAACTTGCTGCTTTGCTTGTTGGTGGCGCGTTGCTGGCAGGCGCCGCAGGCCTTCTCGCTGCGGCCAAAGGGCGTCTGAACGGAGAGGCGCTACTGCCCTCGCGCACCATCCGCAGCGTCCAACTGGACGTCGCCAGCATCAAGGAGGCCACTCATGACCGGAACTGACAGGCTCGAACAGCGGGCCGAAGAAAACAGACGCCGCTTGGCAGTTTCTCTGTCCGGGCTGTCCGGCGCCTTGTCGCCGCGCCATGTCACAGAACAGCTAACAGCAACGGCCCACGGATATGGCGGCCAGCTGGGCCGCGAGGCAATGTCTGCCGCCAAACGCAATCCGGCAGCGCTGCTGCTCACCGGCGCAGGACTTGCACTAATGTTCACAGGCACCGGCAGCCGCCCGAAAGCACCGGCGACCGGGCCCGCCGCGGTTCCGCCCGAAGCTGCATTCGAGGGCTTTGATGACCGTGTTGCCGCAGCGGATGCCGCCATGAAACAGGAGATGTCAGGGATGAGCGACGAGAATTTCCGCAGCAGCAAGATGCGTGAGACCTTGAATGCAGGATTGGATGCTCTGCCCGAAGCCGCCCGCAAACGTGTGTTCAAGGCCCGCACCGCCGCATTGCACGCTCAGGAAAAGGTTGAAGCACAGGCCGCCCGCGCCGCGGCTCAGGGCCGGACCTTTTACGATCGGAACCCGCTGGCCGCAGGTGCCATTGCACTTGGCCTGGGCGCGCTGATCGGTGCGCTCCTGCCGCCGACACGCCGCGAAGACGAACTGCTTGGTTCTCACCGGGATGCGCTGGCCGCCAAGGCAGAAGCAGCCCTGCGGGAAGAGATGGAAAAACTGTATCACAAGGCCAGCTCCAAACTTGATTCAGAAGACAGTGAGCTGCCGCCCCGAACCGCTGCCCGCTAACGGCCATGCCCGGATTTCTGAAAACTGCCCTTAGCGGCCGGGGAGTCCGTGTGATGCTGATGATCCTGACGGTCATCAGCATCACTGCTGCCTTGCAACTGGCACAGCAAATCCTTGCCCCGATGAGCTTTGCTCTTGTGCTGGGTGTCGTGGTGTCTCCGCTGGCCGACAAGCTGGCGCGCGCCGGTGTGCCGCGGCTGGCGATCGCCCTGACGCTGCTTCTGCTGTGCACACTGTTTGTTGCTATCATCCTTCTTCTGATCGAACCGCTGATCAACGTGCTGATAGACGAACTGCCCCGTATAAAGTCGGTTATGGCCGGCCTGATCGACCGTGCCTCTTCGCTGCTGCGGGGCATCGAAACAATCAGCCAGGAGATCGAAGAAAGCGTGGGCGCCGAAGCGGTGGAACCGCAAACTGCGATCCCCTCGGTCGGCGATGCCCTGTGGCTGGCACCAAGTTTTGTTTCCCAGGTTTTCATCTTCGTGGGCACTCTGTTCTTCTTCACGCTGACCCGCAACGATCTCTACCGCCTGACGGGGCCGCTGAAGACCAGGCTGAAGCACGCAGATACCGTTGTCGCACGTTACTTTGCAGCGATCACACTGGTGAACACCGGCCTGGGCGCTGTTACGGCAGCCGCAATGATGGCGCTTGGTGTTGAATATGCCCTTCTGTGGGGCCTGGCGGCGGGGCTGCTGAACTACGTGCTGTACTTGGGCCCGCTGCTGATAACTGTGAGCCTGGCCATTGCCGGGATGCTCCAGTTCCATGGCGTCTATGCTGTACTGCCGCCGGCTGCGTTCTTGCTGATCAACCTGGCAGAGGCCAACATTGTAACGCCCCTGGTCGTGGGCCAGCGCATGGCGATCAATCCCCTGCTGATTTTCATGGCGATTGTCTTTGGCTTATGGCTGTGGGGACCGGTCGGCGCCTTCGTGACATTGCCGCTTCTTCTTTGGCTTGGCGTTCTGCTGGAACCGCGGCCAGAGTCGAAAGGCTGCACGGAAGAGGATCCGCTGCGCGAAGTCATGTAAAACCACGTTCGCGTCCCGCGCAGTTTTCGGTCTCTGCCGTCACTCCACCTGCTGCTGATCATCCAGCAGGTTTTCGCCGCCATCGAGCCCCTTGCGTTCCCGTTCCGCAGCCTCTGCCACGGCCGGTTCTGACCTCGCGGGATCCGCGGCCTCTGGCAGATCGGCTGGTTCGTTTTTGGCTGGACGTTTTGCGTCAGCGGACTCATTCGAAGACGGCACTGCCGCCTGCGCGCCATCAAGGCGCACCCGGTAGATCGGCTCAGGCAGACCGAAGCCCGCTGCTTCCAGCGCCAGCTTGGCGGCCCGGATCGCTTCGCCACGCGCCTTGGCGAAATCCACCTTTGTTTGATCCACCCAGCCGGTGAAGGTCAGGACCACGTTGGAATCCCCTACCTCGCTGATCCAGGCACCGACTTCCGGCTCCTTCAGCACAAACGGCTGCGCCTCCAGCGCGGATACGGCCGTGGCCAGCGCCGCAGCCAGATCCGCATCCGCGTCGACGCCCAGATTAAAGCCAAAACGGCGCCGGGGATCACGGGTGAAATTCACGATACGGCCCTTGAACACGGTCGCATTCGGAATTCGGATATGGTTGCCCTCGGGCGAGATCAGGATGGTCGCACGCGAGGTCAGACGGGCGACCGTTCCCTGATCGCCCTGGATGTCGACAAAATCGTTGGGCCGGAACGGCTGCCGCAGGCTGAGCAGGATGGAGGCGATGAAGTTCTCCACTGTATCGCGCACCGCAAAGCCAAGTGCCAGACCTACGACACCAGCGGCGCCCAGGACAGCGCCGATCAACGCAGTTGCATTCAGGATGTCCAGCGCCAGCACCAGCCCCGTGAGGATGAACAGGATGCGTGCGACGGCCCGGTAGACATCAGCAATAAAGGCGTTGGGGGCAAGCCGGGTCGTAAGCACCCGATTTCTACCGCGGGGGCTGGTCCTTGACGCGTGCGATGATGTCGGGATCGTCGACGGAGTCTTGTAAGAAGTCGTTCCAGCGCTCCGGCGAACGCCGGGCGTCCGCGAGCATGTCCTTCAGTTCGCAGATGCCATCGTCGGTCAGCGTCGTGATGTATTTGTCTTGCCCGATCTGAACGCTGACGATGCTGCCGTAGGACAGGTTGTCGTCGTTGCTCACGATGGCTTCGAGAAGT
>NZ_WLCM01000005.1 GCF_013317235.1 Leisingera sp. ANG59
CCTTCGACACTCTTAAGGACCAGGTTGCTTCGGGCGCGGTTGACACCGTTCTGGTCTGCCTTGTGGACATGCAGGGCCGCCTGATGGGCAAGCGCTTCCACGCCAAGCATTTCGTGAATGGCGCCTGGGAGGAAACCCACTGCTGCAACTACCTCTTGGCCACCGACCTGGCGATGGCAACGCCGGACGGTTATGCCTCGACCAGCTGGGAGCGCGGCTATGGCGACTATGTGATGAAGCCCGACCTCTCCACCCTGCGCCCGGTGCCGTGGCTGGAGGGCACCGTGATGGTGCTGTGCGACGTGCTGGATCACCACACCCACGAGGAAGTCTCCCACTCCCCCCGCGCGATCCTGAAGAAACAGGTGAACCGGCTGAAGTCGATGGGCTATGACGCCATGTGCGCCACCGAGCTGGAGTTTTTCCTGTTCGCCAGGAGCTTTGACGAGATCCGTCGCTCGGGCTTCCGCGATCTGGAGCCGATCTCCGGCTACAACGAGGATTACAACATCCTGCAGACCACCCGCGAGGAGCATGTGATGCGCCCGATCCGCAACCACCTGTGGGATGCGGGGCTGCCGATCGAGAACTCCAAGGGCGAGGCGGAGACCGGCCAGGAGGAGCTCAACATCAAATACGCCGCGGCGATGGAGACGGCGGAATACCACACCATCGCCAAGCACGCGATCAAGGAGATCGCCGAGAGCCAAGGCCACGCGGTCACCTTCCTGCCGAAGTGGAGCCACGACAAGGTCGGCTCCTCTTCCCATGTGCATCAGTCGCTGTGGCAGGACGGCAAGCCCGCGTTCTTTGACGAGGCGGACGATCTGGGCATGTCGGCCCTGATGAAGAATTACATGGCGGGCCTCTTGAAATACGCGCCCGACTACACCGCCTTCATGGCGCCCTACATCAACAGCTACAAGCGCTTCATGAAGGGCACCTTTGCCCCGACCCGGATCATCTGGTCGGTGGACAACCGCACCGCGGGCTACCGGCTCTGCGGTGACGGCACCAAGGCGATCCGGGTCGAATGCCGTATTCCGGGCTCCGACATGAACCCCTATCTGGCGATGGCAGGCATGCTGGCGGCGGGCATTGCGGGCATCGAGGAAGGCCTGGAGCTGCAAGAACCGACCAGGGGCGATGTCTATCAGGGCGACACCGGCAAGATCCCCGGCACGTTGCGCGATGCGGCCGCGGCGCTGAAAGGCTCGGAGATGCTGCGCAAAGCGATGGGCGATGACGTGGTCGACCACTACGTGCGCGCGGCGGAAGTGGAGATCGAGGATTTCGACCGGGTGGTCACCGACTACGAGATCGCCCGCGGGTTCGAGCGGGCGTGATCCGGACGCGCCGGGGCGCCGTCCCGGACCCCGGGGTATTTGAAACCAGAAAGAAGCAGGGGCGGCTTGCCCCTTGGAATGGAGTTGATGGCATGGGCCAGGCACTGAAATGCATCTCGCCGATCGACGGATCGGTCTTTGCGGAGCGCGCGGTGCTGTCGCGCGAGGCCGCCTTCGCGGCGGCAGAACGGGCGCGGGCGGCGCAGGCGGCCTGGGCGGCGCGGCCGCTGCGGGAGCGCATCGGTCTGGTGATGGCGGGCGTGGCCGCCGTCGGCGCGATGAACGAGGAGATCGTGCCGGAGCTGGCGCATATGATGGGCCGCCCGGTGCGTTATGGCGGCGAGTTTGGCGGCTTCAACGAGCGTGCGGGCCATATGGCAAAGATCGCCGCAGAGTCGCTGGCAGATATCGAGGTTGGCGATGACGCAACCTTCAAGCGCTACATCAAGCGTATTCCGCACGGCGTGGTCTTTGTGGTTGCCCCCTGGAACTACCCCTACATGACTGCGATCAATACCGTGGCGCCTGCGCTGATTGCCGGCAATACGGTGGTGCTGAAGCACGCGACCCAGACCCTGCTTGCGGGCGAGCGCATGGCGCAGGCCTTCCATTCCGCAGGCGTGCCGCAGGACGTGTTCCAGAATGTCTTCCTGGACCACGACACCACGTCGGAACTGATCGCCTCCAAGGCGTTCAACTTCGTGAACTTCACCGGCTCGGTGGGCGGTGGCCAGGCAATGGAGCGCGCCGCGGCGGGCACTTTCACCGGCGTCGGCACCGAGCTGGGCGGCAAGGATCCGGGCTATGTGATGGAAGACGCCGATCTGGAGGCGGCGGTCGACACGCTGATCGACGGCGCAATGTTCAACTCCGGCCAGTGCTGCTGCGGCATCGAGCGGATCTATGTGCATGAGAGCCTGTTTGATGCCTTCCTTGAGAAGGCCATTGCCATCGTCAAAGGTTACAAGCTGGGCAACCCTCTGGATGCGGAGACCACCATCGGCCCGATGGCCAATGTGCGCTTTGCCAATGAAGTGCGCGGCCAGATCGCCGAGGCGGTTGAGGCCGGCGCCGTGGCCCATATCGAACCCTTTGCCGAAGACGACGGCGGCGCCTATCTGACGCCGCAGATCCTGACAAATGTCACCCACGACATGCGGGTGATGCGCGAGGAAAGCTTTGGCCCCGTTGTGGGGATCATGAAGGTCTCCTCAGATGAGGAAGCCATCCGGCTCATGAATGACAGCGACTTCGGCCTCACCGCCTCGCTCTGGACCAAGGATGTGGAGCGTGCGCAAGCCGTGGGCGATCAAATCGAGACCGGCACCGTCTTCATGAACCGCGCCGATTACCTGGATCCGGGCCTGTGCTGGACCGGCTGCAAGGACACCGGCCGCGGCGGCGGCCTGTCGGTCATCGGCTATCACAATCTGACCCGTCCGAAATCCTATCACCTGAAGAAGGTCACTGGCTGACGGACGGCCCCGCCCGCCCCGTTTCTCCTCCCGGGGCGGGCCTCAGCATCAAAGGAACATCACATGTCTCTCGTTGGAAACTGGTCCTACCCGACCGCAATCAAGTTCGGCGCAGGCCGGATCAAGGAACTTGCGGACGCCTGCGCCGCCGCGGGTATCAAGAAGCCGCTGCTGGTCACCGACAAGGGGCTGGCGGATCTGCCGGTCACCCAAAGCACCCTCGACATCATGGAGGCTGCGGGCCTCGGCCGCGGCATGTTCTCCGAGGTCGATCCGAACCCGAATGAGAAGAACCTGGAGGCAGGCGTTGCCGCCTATAAGGCGGGCGGCCACGACGGGGTAATCGCCTTCGGCGGCGGCTCCGGCCTGGATCTGGGCAAGATGGTGGCCTTTATGGCCGGCCAGACCCGGCCCGTTTGGGATTTTGAGGATATCGGCGACTGGTGGACCCGAGCCGATGCCGATGCGATCGCGCCGATCATCGCGGTGCCGACCACCGCCGGCACCGGCTCCGAAGTGGGCCGCGCCAGCGTGATCACCGACAGCGTTACCCACCAGAAGAAGATCATCTTCCACCCCAAGGTGCTGCCCGCCGTGGTGATCTGCGATCCCGAGCTGACCGTCGGCATGCCCAGGTTCATCACCGCTGGCACCGGGTTGGATGCCTTTGCCCATTGTGTCGAGGCGTTCTCCTCGCCCCATTACCATCCGATGTCCCAGGGCATCGCGCTGGAGGGCATGCGGCTGGTCAAGGACTATCTGCCGCGCGCCTACTCAGACGGCACCGATATTGAGGCCCGCGCGCAGATGATGTCGGCGGCCGCGATGGGCGCCACTGCCTTCCAGAAGGGCCTTGGCGCGATCCATGCGATGAGCCACCCAGTAGGGGCCCATTTCAACACCCACCACGGCACCACCAATGCGGTCTGCATGCCCAGCGTGCTGGAGTTCAACGCCCCCGTGATTGCCGACCGGTTCAACATGGCGGCGGCCTATCTGGGCATCGAAGGCGGTTTCGACGGGTTCCGGGCCTTCGTGCAGGAGCTGAACGACTCCTTGGGCATCCCGCGCAGGCTGGGCGAACTCGGTGTCACCGCCGAAGCGATCCCAGAGCTGGTCAAGGGCGCCATCATTGACCCCTCCTGCGGCGGCAACCCCATTGAGCTGACCGAGGAGAACCTCGCCCAGCTGTTCAAGGCTGCACTGTAANGTGATTGCCGACCGGTTCAACATGGCGGCGGCCTATCTGGGCATCGAAGGCGGTTTCGACGGGTTCCGGGCCTTCGTGCAGGAGCTGAACGACTCCTTGGGCATCCCGCGCAGGCTGGGCGAACTCGGTGTCACCGCCGAAGCGATCCCAGAGCTGGTCAAGGGCGCCATCATTGACCCCTCCTGCGGCGGCAACCCCATTGAGCTGACCGAGGAGAACCTCGCCCAGCTGTTCAAGGCTGCACTGTAAAAATCTCGGTTCACACATTACAGCGCTCTCCGTCCAGCGGAGAGCGCTTTTTTAGTTGGGCAAGGTGTCAGCCGCTGACGTAAACCTTGTCCTTGGGGTAATAGAAAATCTTCTGATTGTGCAGTTGCCCCAGCAATGCATGGACCCGGCGCAAGGTTTCCGCATCAGCGCTGCCTGCCGCTGGGTGGGTTTCCGACAGAGTGTCCCTTGTGTGGCGCAATGAGGTTTCGATCAGGTCCATATCCTCAACCGAAAGCTCGAACATGTCATTGTACTTGGGCATCTGCACTCCTTTACCGGGCCAACCCGCGCTGAACTGGAACCATACCCGCAGGTTGCCCCGGCCAGCCGGTCAAAGCTAGGAAAATCGCCTATGTTCGCTGCTGGGGCGGTTGCCTGACTGTCGCAGCAGCAAGCCGTTACGCCGGGCTAGAGCGTTTCCCCAAGGCTGATCGCGGGTGTCAAACGGTCGAACACCAGCCCCTCTGCCCCGCCGGTTTCCCGGGATTTCAGGATGATCCGCGCCGCACGCTCTCCGATCTCATGGCGGCAGGCATCCGTAGTCGCCAGTTGCAGCGGCAAGCCCTGCAGGATTTGCAGGTTGTTGAAGCCCGCCAAAGCAATATCGCCGGGTACCGACAGTCCCGCGGCCAAGCAATGCATCAGCCCGCCCACGCTCATCACGTCGCTTGAATAATAGATGCAATCCAGGCGAGGGTTGCGCGCAAGCATCTGTGACGTCAGCTGACGGCCGGTCTGGATCGAACTTTCGCCGGAGTAATGCTCCAAATCCGCAAGTGTCAAGCTCTGCGCCGCCAGCCCGTCCGTGAAACCGTCAAAGCGCTTCCGCGCACGGAAATCCTGCGGCATCTTGGTGCCAATGAAACCGATATTCCGGTAGCCGCGGGCAAGGATCTGCTCTGCCATGCCGCGGCCGGCCTGCAGATGCGAGATACCGACGCAATGGCGTACGGGGTCTCCATCGACATCCATCACCTCAACCACCGGGCAATCGGTCTGCTGCAGCATCCGCCGGGTAACCTCGGTATGCTCCAGCCCGGCGACGATCAGCCCCGAGGGCCGCCAGCTGAGCATTTCGCGGATGACGCTTTCCTCTTCCTCCAGATCATAGCCCGACACCCCGACCACCGGCTTCAAGGGGCTTTCTTTCAAGACGGCGGAAATTCCGGAGAGAACCTCCGGAAAGACAAAGCTGTTGAGCGACGGCACCACCACTGCCACCAGATTGACCGACTGCGAGGACAGGGAACCGGCAATCCGGTTTGGCACATAGCCGTGGATCCTGGCGATTTCCTCAATCTTCGCCTTGGTCTTGGCGGACACATCCGGGGCACCGCGCAAAGCGCGGGAGGCGGTCATCTCGCTGACACCGGCCAGCTTGGCCACGTCTTTCAGAAGCAGTTTCTTCGTCATACGCCCATGCTCCTGCAGATCGCGGGCAGCCGCAAGAGCCGCTCTGCTGCAACGGGGGTTGATTTTTGTCAGCGTTATCGATATCGGTTTCGCAACCGTTATCGATACCGGAGAAAGTTCCGGTACACCAGCCGGAGATCAGAGATGACACTGAAGATTGCAATCAACGGATTCGGGCGCATTGGCCGCGGGGTACTGCGGGCGCTGCTTGAAAGCGATGCCAAGGATATCGAGGTGGTGGCCATCAACGACCTGTCGCCGCCGGAAACCCTGGTGCATCTGCTGAAATATGACAGCGTGCACGGGCGGCTGAAGACTCCCGTCTTTCTGGCAGATGACCTGATCCGCGTCGGTCATCACAGCATCCGCCTGAGCGCCGTCCGCAACCCGGAAGACTTGCCCTGGCAGGATGTGGACATTGCCTACGAATGCACCGGCCTGTTCACCGCCCGCGAGGATGCAGCGCGGCATCTGCAAAACGGCTCCAAGCGGGTGCTGATCTCTGCCCCCGGCAAGGATGCGGACCGCACCGTGGCCTTTGGCGTCAACCACATGGATCTGACGGCGGGGGACGTGATCATCTCCAACGCCTCCTGCACCACAAATTGCCTGGCGCCGCTGGCCAAGGTGCTGGACGAGGCCTTTGGCATCAAAACCGGCTATATGACCACCATCCACGCCTACACCGGTGATCAGCCGACTCACGACACCAGCCACAAGGACCTCTACCGTGCTCGTGCAGCCTCGCTGTCGATGATCCCCACGTCCACCGGGGCTGCGCGGGCGATCTCCGAGGTGCTGCCGCATCTGAAAGGGCGGCTGGAAGGCTCTGCCATCCGGGTGCCCACCGTCAATGTCTCCGTGGTGGATCTCAGCTTTGTCCCAGAGCGCCCTGCCACGGTTGAGGCCGTTAACGCGGCGGTGCAGGCGGCAGCTGCAAACGGGCTGGAGGGCATTCTGTCCTACGAGGAAGACCCGCTTGTCTCCGTCGACTTCAACCACGACCCGCATTCCAGCTGCTTTGCCGCCGCGCAGACCGCCGTCACCGCCGAAGGGCTGGTGCGGGTGGTCAGCTGGTATGACAATGAATGGGGCTTCTCCAACCGCATGGTGGACACCGGTCGCCGCATCGGCGCAGTGATGAACGCCGCGGAAGTGGCCTTGGCCAGCTGACGGGATCCTCCCGCCCGTCCTCGGCCCGATGGGCCTCCTCCCGTTGGGCCCGGCGCCGCGCTGACGCGCGGCGCTGTTGCGTTTGCCGCACGGCATCCAGGCCTTCAGCAAGGCCAGCCCGCAAAAAAGCTGACTCCAGGATGCGTTAAAACAAACTCCTGGCTGTGTACGGCTGGCATGACCCGCCGAATTGCGCCAGAACAGGCGCAAGACATGACCAGCTACAGGAGACCGGCGTGACCGTCACCCGTGAAACCGTCCTTGAGGCGCTCAAAACCATCACCGATCCCGTCAGCGGCAGCGATATCGTCAGCGCAGGCATTGCCCGCGCCGTAAGCGTCGAAGGCAGCACCGTCCGCTTTGTGCTGGAAATCGACCCCGGAAAGTCCGAGGCCTACGGCCCGGTGCGCAACAAGGCTGACGCGGCCGTGGCAGCGCTGCCGGGGGTGGAGAAGGTTTCTGCCATGCTGACCGCCCATTCGGAAAAGGCGCCGCCGGACCTGAAACCCAAAAAGGCAGCCCAGCCCCAGCAGCAGACGCCGCAGAAAGTGCCGGGCGTGGCGCGGATCCTCGCTGTGGCCTCGGGCAAGGGCGGCGTCGGCAAATCCACGGTATCTGCCAACATCGCCTGCGCGCTGGCAATGCAGGGGCGCAGGGTGGGCCTGCTGGATGCCGACGTCTACGGCCCCTCGCAGCCAAAGATGCTTGGCATCAGCGGCCGCCCTGCCAGCCCGGACGGCAAGACCATCCTGCCGCTGCGCAACCATGGTGTCACCATGATGTCGATGGGGCTGATGACCGGCGAGGACCAGGCAGTGATCTGGCGCGGGCCGATGCTGATGGGAGCGCTGCAGCAGATGCTCTTGCAGGTGCAATGGGGCGTGCTGGACGTTCTGATCGTCGACCTGCCGCCCGGCACCGGCGACGTGCAGATGACGCTGGCGCAGAAAACCCATGTGGACGGCGCCATCGTGGTCTCCACCCCGCAGGACGTGGCGCTGATCGACGCCCGCAAGGGCATCGACATGTTCCGCAAGATGAACGTGCCGGTTCTGGGCATGATCGAAAACATGTCCACGCATATCTGCTCGAACTGCGGACATGAGGAGCATGTGTTCGGCCATGGCGGCGTGGCGCAGGAAGCCAGGAAGCTCGACGTGCCGTTGCTGGGCGAGGTGCCGCTGCATCTGGACGTGCGGCTGGCCGGCGACAACGGCACGCCGATCGTGGCCGCCAAGCCTGGCAGCGCCCAGGCCAAGGTGTTCCTCGACATCGCCACCCAGCTTGTGGACGCAGGCGCCGCCTGATCCCTGCCAACCCCGGGTCAAGGGCCGCAAGGCGGCGGCGCGCAGCGCCATTTACCCTTGAGGCGGGGATGGCAGAGTACACAATAGGAAAGGCGCTTGAGGGGCAGAATTGCCCCTCAAGCGCTTCTCTGCAGCCCTTCTGCGCCGCGCAGCGGCGCCACGCCGAACTGTGAAATGCATTCTTCGAATGCGCTGATACAGACGTGAGCAACCGCCCGCCGGATTAGGAATACTTCTCCAGGAACTCCTCCACCCGCAAATTGCGGAAGTCCGGCAACGCGGTCCGCAGGGTCTCGTGGTCCCAGTTCCACCAGGCCAGTTCCATCATCTGCGCGGCAATCGCCTCAGGATAGCGACGGCGGATCACCTTGGCGGTATTGCCGCCAACAATGGTGTAGGGCGCAACATCCTTGGTCACAATCGTGCCCGACGCGACGACAGCGCCGTGTCCAACGGTAACCTCAGGCTTGATCATCGCGCCGTGGCCGATCCAGGTGTCATGTCCGATACGGGCAGTTCGCGCGGCACGTCGCGCAAACCACGCCGCGTCATCCTCCGCATCATCCCAGTAGCTCGCCGAACGGTAGAGGAAATGGTGCAGCGACGCCTTCTCCATCGGGTGGTCCGAGGCGCCGATCCGCACGAAGCTGGCGATATTCGCGAACATGCCGATCTCCGCATTGGCAATGTCGCATATGCGGTCGCAGTAGCTGTAGTTGCCGAACACCGCATTTGACACCCGGCTGCCAACACCGATCTCCACATAGGTGCCAAAGCTGCTTCCGGTGATTGTGCATCCGGGATGGATGAAGGGTGCCTCTGCCTGCAAACGGGACATGGTCAGCTCCTCTCCGAAAACCGGCGCCGGGTCAGGGCAGCAGGAAGGCTTCGCCCTCCGCCTTTCGCGGCTTGCGCTTGGCGTTGCCGCCCTCGCCCTTGATCAGGCGGCGGCGCAGCCAGCCGGAAAACCAGTCCATCAGCATCACCATCAGGATAATCAGGGTGATGTAATAGGCCACTTCCTCCCAGTCCTTCTGGGTGATGATCGCCTGTGTCAGCAAGAGCCCGATGCCGCCACCGGTAATCGCGCCGATAATGGTCGCAGACCGCGTGTTGGATTCCAGGAAATACAGCAGCTGGCTCAGCAGCACCGGGGTGATCTGCGGGATCACCCCGAAACGGTAGCGCTGCACCGGCTTGGCCCCGGTTGAAGCCACGCCCTCGATCTGCTTCTGGTCAACGTTCTCCAGTGCCTCGGAGAAGATCTTACCGAAGGTGCCGGTGTCCGTCACCAGGATCGCCAGCGCGCCGGTCAGCGGACCGGGGCCAAAGGCCCGCGCCAGCACCACCGTCCAGATCAGCGAGTCAACGCCGCGCACAAAGTCGAAAAGGCGGCGCATGGCAAAGCGGATGCTGCGCAGGGGCATGAAATTCCGTGTCGCCAGAAAGGCCAGCGGCAGCGCGATGATGCCGGCGCCGATGGTGCCGAGGAAGGCCATCAGCAGGGTCTCAGCTATGGCCCAGGCCACGTCCTGATGGCGCCACATCTTGTTGGTCCAGAACTCTTGGAAGATCGCACCGCCCTCTCCAGTGGCAGCGCGCTGCATCAGCTCCCCTACCCCCATGCCGTAATACGGGCTGTCGAGGGTAAAGAAGAACAGCTCCCAGCCTGCGAAATAGCGGAAAACTTCCGCCCGGTTGCGGGTCACGGTCAGGCGGCCGGCCTCTGTGGTGACGGCCAGGCGGTTCTTCGAAACACTGATCCACTCCGGCACATCACCGGCAGGCAATTCCGCTTGCACGCCCGCGCTGCGGCTCGGGGTGGCCCGTACGGTGCCATAGCCTGGGATCTCGTATGCGATGGTCTCGGAGCCGAAAGTGACCCGATGCCCGTCCTCCAGATCAATGACCGTGGTTTCGCCCAGGGCCACCCAGTCCGGTGACATGCCGTCGGGATAGGCGCCCTTGCGCTCGCCCTCGATGGCCACTGACACCTCACCGCTGCGGTTGTCTCGGGTGACATGGGTTTTGTAGCTGTAGCTGTCGCTCACCAGTGTTTTGGCGTTGTCCAGGCTGGCACGCTCCCACAGTCCCGGCATGTCGAAGACCACAAAGACATAAGCGAGATAGGCCAGCACCGCGGCGGGCAGGGCAAAATTCATCAGCCGCTTTTTCAGAAACAGCCGCGAGATGTCCGACTTCAGGTCTGCCGGTGTCAAGGTGGTGTCAAAAGTGGTCATGCCTTCGCTCCATGGGTCAGGCGATCACGCAACAGACCGGACAGCTGGTCAACGGCCACGATAGTGACAAACAGAAGAAGGAAGATCGCGGCGGCCTCGTCATAGCGCCCCTGCCCCCAGGACATGGCGTTTTTCAGCTCGTAGCCAATGCCGCCCGCGCCAACGAAGCCAAGGATGGCGGAGGCCCGGATGTTGATCTCAAAACGCAGCAGCGCATAGCTCACATAGTTCGGACCGACCTGCGGGATCACTCCCAGCGTCATCCGCTGTGCCCAAGTGGCACCTACGGAAGTCAGCCCCTCGACGGGTTTCAGGGAGGCGTTCTCATTTACTTCGGAAAACAGTTTGCCCAGCGCGCCGGCAGTGTGGATGGCTATGGCAATCATGGCTGGCACCGGCCCGCCGCCCAGTACAAAGATCAGAACCAGAGCGATAACGATTTCCGGAATGGCCCGGCAGATATCACTGATCCGGCGGAACAGCGGAATAAGCACCGGCCACGGCGCCATGCCGCGGGTCGCCAGAAGCGACAGCAGCGTGCCGAACACGGCTCCCACCAAGGTCGAGGCGGCGGCAATGTTCAGCGTCTCCACCAGTGCCGGAAAGAATTGCACCAGATGCCCCGGCAACTGCGCAGCCTTTTCGGCGGCTTCCGCAAGAACCTCGGACGGGTAATCAAAGATGCGGGTGAACCCGTCGGCAAAGGAGCCTGCATTGCGCGCGTCCGCGGTGCGGAACCCCGCGGCCATCAGCGCCACAAAAACCGCCAGAAGAATACCGCCATAGAGCCGCTTGCGCTGGGTATGGGCGGTGTAGTGCTGCCGGATGTCCTCGATGCCCGGCCGGGCGGCTGTCAAATCTGCCATTTGGGGATCCTGATCTTCTAGGGATGGGTGATACTGGGTCCATCCAGGAAATTGCGGGGCTCCAAGACCGGCCCGGAACCCCGCAGAGCACAACTTAATAAGTGCTGGGCTGAAATTACTGGGACTTCAGCTTGCGGGCTTCGATGATCACCTCATAGGCTTCATGGGTGATCGGATCGAAACTCTTGGCCTCACCTGCCGCAACACCATAAAAGCAATCGCGGTCAATCTCGCTGAGGTTGTCCATCAGTGCGGTCATCTTAGCTTTAACGTCTGCCGGCAGAGCCTTGCGCAGAACCACCGGGCCTTCCGGGATCGGGGCGGATTTCCAGATTTCCACCATGTCGTTCATGTCGACCAGACCTGCATCCACGGCACGGCGCAGCGCGCCGGACTGGTAGCCGTCTTCCCATTCGCCCAGACCGTCGGCCCAGGTCACGCCGCCGTCCACGTCGCCGTTGGCAACCGCGACAATGGTCTGCTCGTGGCCGCCGGTGAACTTCACTTCACCGAAGTAGTCGCCAGAGTCCATGGAGGCATTGATCTTGTTCGGGATCTCGATCGACGGGATCAGGTAGCCCGAGGTGGAGTTCGGATCGCCGAAACCGAAGGTCTTGCCTTTCAGGTCTTCCAGCGAGGTGATGCCGCTGTCCTTGCGGGCAAAGCCGACCGAGTAATAGCCGTAGCCGCCGTCGGTGTTCACCTTGACCAGAACCGGCTCAACCGCTTCGGGGTCGGACAGATAGGTCTTGGCATAGCCGGACGCGCCCAGCCAGGCCATGTCGATGGTGCCGCCCAGCAGGCCCTGGATCACGCCGTTGTAGTCAGCAGGCGCAAACAGCTTGGTTTCAACACCCAGTTCTTTCTCGGTGTATTCACGCAGGCACTCGTTGTTGTTCAGGCGGTCCTGAGCGTTCTCTCCGCCCAGGATGCCAATGCGGAATTCCTTGATCTCTTCTGCCGCAACAGGGGCGGTCAGCGCGGTGGTTGCCAGAACGGCAGCAATCAGTTTCTTCATCTTTTGTCTCTCCGGTTGGGTCCCGGCAGAGCAGCCCGCCGGGTCGATGAATTCAGGGTCACGGGTTACTCAGCGGGAATGGCGGCGCGCATCGCGTCCGTCTTTTCCAGCGTTTCAATTTCGGTTGAGGTGGCTGCTTCGGAGAATTCCTCCCCGGCGCCGTAGATCTCGCGGGCCACCCCGGTGGTCAGCTGCTCCGGAAGCCCGTCAAAGACGATGCGCCCGTCGCGCATACCGACGACCCGGTCGCAATAGCGGCGCGCGGTGTCCAGCGTGTGCAGGTTGGCAATGACCGTCCGCCCATCTTCTTCGTGGATGCGGCGCAGCGCCTCCATCACGGTCTGGGCGTTCATCGGGTCGAGCGAGGCAATCGGCTCATCCGCCAGGATGATTTTCGGATCCTGCATCAGCGCCCTAGCAATCGCCACCCGCTGCTGCTGGCCGCCCGACAGCGCCTCGGCCCGCTTGGCCGCGTGTTCGGCAATGCCGAGCCGGTCGAGGATGTCGATTGCCTTGTGAATGTCGGCCATCGGGTACAGGTTGAACAGCGTCGCCACCGCATTGCGGCGGTTCAATGTGCCGTGCAGCACGTTGGACACCACATCCATCCGCGGCACCAGGTTGAACTGCTGGAAGATCATCGCGCATTCGGACTGCCAGGCCCGCTTGTCTTTGCCTTTCAGCCCGGTGACTTCGCGTCCCTCAAACAGGATACGGCCGCCGCTGGCGTCCTCCAGCCGGTTCAGCATCCGCAACAGGGTGGATTTGCCTGCGCCTGAGCGGCCGATGATGCCGATCATGCAGGGCTTGTCGATGTCCAGCGTGGCGGTATTCACCGCAATCTTATCGCCGAAGCGTTTGGTAAGTTTGTCAATGCGCAGCACCGGGGCGCTCCCTTCTCGTTCCGGGATTGCCTATCGGCCCTGCTCAAAGCTCATGTGTCACTGCCGTGAAAGTTTTGTGACGCGGCCCGGCGCAACCCGGAGGCGCAGCATTCAAGGAAACGGACCCGCTGCGCAATCTGCCCCTGTGCACAGCGGGCCGGACGGTCTATACGGCCTTCGACTCCTCATTTCCGTTCGCAAAAGGAAGCTGCCAGATGTCCTTTGACCGCAAGATCAAGATCGCACCCTCCATCCTGTCTGCCGATTTCGCCAACTTCGGCAAGGAGATCCAGGCCATCGAAGCCCAGGGCGCCGACTGGGTGCATGTGGATGTGATGGACGGGCACTTCGTGCCGAACCTCACCTTCGGCCCGCAGGCGGTGAAGGCGTTCCGCCCGCATGTCAAAACGGTGATGGATGTGCACCTGATGATCGCGCCGGTTGATCCCTACATCAACGCCTATGCGGATGCCGGCGCCGATGTGCTGACCGCCCATATCGAGGCAGGCCCGCACATCCACCGCACCCTGCAAGCGATCCGCGGCGCAGGCATGAAGGCAGGCGTGGCGTTGAACCCCGGCACCCCGGCGGAGGCCGTTGAGCACCTGCTGGACCTCACTGACCTCGTGTGCGTCATGACTGTGAACCCGGGCTTTGGCGGCCAGAAGTTCATCGACATGACCGCCAAGATCCGCCGCCTGCGCGCGATGATCGGCGACCGCCCGGTGCATATCGAGATCGACGGCGGTGTCGATCCCACCACCGCGCCGCTGGTGGCCGAGGCCGGCGCCGATGTGCTGGTCGCAGGCTCCGCGGTGTTCAAGGGCGGCTCGGTGGCCAACCCGGAGGTCTACGGCGAGAATATTCGCAAAATCCGCGCCGCCACTGAAGGCACCTGGACGTAAGCGACGGGAACTCCCGCCAATCGCAGGGCGCATCCTGAAATGCGCCGCTCTTGTTGGGCCGGGCGCCGCGCATTCTGCGCGGCGCTTTTCTTTAGGCGGGCTGCGTCTGTACGCCCTGGCTGCCTGCTTATGCGCCCTTGTTCAGATCATCGAAGGACTTGCCATCGGCAACCAGCTGCTCCAGCAGCGGCGCGGGCTGCCAGAAGAAATCATCTTCAACCGCATAAGCCCGGATATCCGCCAGGATGCCGTCCAGCCCCTGCAGATCAGCCCATTTCAGCGGCCCGCCCCAGAAGCGCGGGAAACCATAGCCGAACAGCATCACCATATCCACGTCCAGCGGGCGCCGGGCGATCCCCTCGCCCACTACCTTGGCGGCTTCGTTCACCATAGCGCACATGTATCGGCGCAGAACCTCTGCGTCCGAAAACTCCCGCGGAGCCACGCCCTGCTGCTCCTGATCCTTGGCGATCAGCTCCGCCACCTGCGGATTCGGCACGCCGCCGCCCCGCGGACCGTCCTCGTAAACATAGAAGCCTTTGCCGGTTTTCTGGCCGAAATCGCCGCCTTCGCAGAGCATCTCGTAGAACCGCGGCACCCGCTCGCGCGGGTCACGGGTGGGAGCGCGGCGCTTGCGGGCCGCCCAGTTGATGTCCAGCCCCGCCAGATCCCCCATCGCAAACGGCCCCATCGGGAAGCCGAAAGTGGTCACCGCCTTGTCCACCTGATAGGGCGAAGCGCCATCCAGCACCACATATTCCGCCGCCTTGCGGTAGACATTCATGATCCGGTTGCCGATGAAGCCGTCGCAGATGCCGGAGCGCACCGCCACCTTCTTCAGCCGCTTGCCCAGGGCAAAGCCGGTGGCCAGAACCTCCGGCGCGGTTTTTTCCGCCACCACAACTTCCAAGAGCTTCATTACGTGCGCGGGAGAGAAAAAATGCAGCCCTATCACATCCTGCGGGCGGGAAGTTGCCGCGGCAATCTCATCCACATCCAGATAGGAAGTGTTCGTCGCCAGCACCGCCCCCGGCTTGCAATGCGCATCCAGCTTGCCAAAGACCTCGCGCTTGACACCCATGTCCTCGAACACGGCCTCAACCACCAGATCCACCTTCCCCAGAGCCGCATAATCCGTGGACACGGTCAGCGCCTCTCCGGTCAGCTGATCATATTGCACCTGGGTGATCTTGCCCCGCTTCAGGGCGCCTTGCAGGTTGCCCTGGATCCGGCCGCGCGCGGCGGCAACACCCTCATCAGTCATCTCGATCAGCACCACCGACAACCCGACCAGCAGCGCCGCAGTGGCGATGCCCGCGCCCATAGTGCCGCCGCCGATCACCCCCATTGCGGCAACCTCGCGGGGTTCGATACCTTCCAGCTCCGGCAGCTTGCTGACCGCACGCTCCGAGAAGAAGGCATGGATCAGCCCCTGCCGCTGATCGGACTCCATCAGCTCCGTGAACAGCGCGCGCTCGCGCTTGAGGCCGGCTTCAAAGCTCTCCGCCTCAGCCGCGGCCTGTACCGCGCGCACGGCTGTTGCAGGAGACAACTGGCCGCGGCCTTTCTTCAACGTCGCCTCATAGACCGCATCAAAATCCACGGCTTCCGGAGCAGGCATTTCCCCGACCGCCCGGCGTGGTGCGCCTGCATCCAGCAGTTCCTGCGTATAGGCGAGGCCGATCTCGCGCGGCACGCCCTCTTCGATGCGGTCGATGATGCCCTTGTCCAGCGCCTCCGCCGCGCCGAAGTGGCGGCCGGTGGTAATCATCTCCAGCGCCGCCTCGGTCCCGGCCAGCCGCGGCAGCCGCTGGGTACCTCCCGCGCCGGGCAGGATGCCCAGGTTGACCTCAGGCAGCCCCATCTTGGCAGATGGCACCGCAATCCGGTAATGCGAAGACAAGGCCACCTCCAGCCCGCCGCCCAGCGCTGTGCCGTGCATGGCAGACACGACGATTAGCGGCGAGGCCTCAATCCGGCTGCACAGGCCCGGCAGATAGGGCTCCTGCGGCGGTCTGCCGAATTCGCGGATATCAGCACCGGCAAAATAGGTCTTGCCCTCGCCGTAGATCACGACCGCCTTGGCTCCTTCGCTTTCGGCACGTTCGATCCCGGCCAGCAGCCCTTTGCGCACATCAATGCCCAGCGCATTCACAGGCGGGTTCTGCGCCTTCAGTACGGCGACATCGCCGACGCGCTCATATGCAATGGCTTCACTCATCCGGTTTTCCTCTCTCTTCCGCGGCGGCAGTGCCTGCGCCCGGCTCCAAACAGATTAGGCACGGCAGCCGGACCGGCGCCAAGCCCCAATGACAGCAGAAGGCCCGCAAACCGCGCGTCACGGTGCTTGCGGCCTCCGGCAGGCTGTCATGCCGACAATTGCGTAACAGATAGAATGGAAAATGGAAACTTTTTGAAACACCTTATCTGTCAGCACAACAGCCAGGCCTGTCAGCCGGTTTTCATCAGCCCGCTGGCGGTCCCGCCGTCCAGAATTTCCAGCGCTTTGACAGAGCATCCGGCACCGCAGCAAAGGCGCCCTTCACCAAGCTCTCCCGCCCATGCCGACGGGGGGCAAAGCGGATTTCCCCCGCTCTTCCGGCTCCCCGGCCTGCGCCGCAGTGCCGGGGCCAAGCGCAGCCGCAACTGCGGCGCCGTTCGAAGCGATATTCAGCTCCAAGTTCTTCCGACCGGCCGCCCAATTGGTTCATTATACAAACCATTGGTTTGATTTTTTATTGACAGGCACTGTCCTTTTCTGCCAACACAATTGCATCACTGTGCGTCTTCTCACGCAGACAGCATCCGCAGGAACCAGCAGGGAGCATCGGCAAGAGCATGGGAACGGTATCCAAAGCCTTGTCCTTACTAACTTTCTTTGACCACAGCCGGACCAGGATCGGGCTCAGCGACCTCACACGCCTGTCCGGCATGAACAAGGCAACCGTCTACAGGCTGATGAGCGAACTGCAGGAATCAGGTTATGTCGAACAGGCCGGCGACGATCGCTCCTACCGGCTCGGCCCTCAGGTGCTGCGCCTCGCGGCCCTGCGCGAGGCGGCGGTTCCGATCCTCTCCGTTTCGCGCCGGGTGCTGCGCGACCTCAGTGACGAAACCGGCGAGACCAGCCACCTGTCGCTCTTGCAAGGCCGCCAGCTCAATTCGTTGTCGCATGCCTATTCGCCGCGCACCGCCACCAAAGTGATGATGGAGGACGCTAAGGTCCTGACCTTCCACGGCACCAGTTCGGGCATGGCGGTGCTGGCTTATGCCGATCCGGATTTCGCCGAGGAAGTCCTGTCGCAGCCGCTGGAGGCCCGCACCCCGGACACCGTCACCGACCCGCGGGAAATCCGCGCCCAGCTGGCCGGCATCCGCAGCAGCGGTATTGCCGTTTCGGTTGGCGGGTTTGAGGCTGACGTGCATTCCCATGCAGTCCCGGTTTTTGGCCCGGACCGCAAGGTGATCGGCGCCCTCGCGGTGGCCGCGCCGGCCTCCCGCATGACGGCGGAACAGAAACAGCTGATCCCCATGGCCCTGCGCCGCGCGGGCGCCGCCCTCACCCATCGCATCGGCGGTTCCGCCCCAGCAGACTACCCGCAGGACGAAACCGCCTGACCCCTTCACCGGCCCGGACCGGGCCGCATCCAGGAGCTGCCCCATGAAAGACTCCAACTTTCTGAAAGAACACAACGCCAAATCCCTGTGGCACCCGATGGCGCACCCGGGTGACAGCCTGGCCAATCCGCCCGCCATCATCACCTCCGCTCAAGGGGTCAAGATCACCGACATCGACGGGCATGAGGTGGTCGATGCGGTCGGCGGCCTGTGGAACGTGAACCTCGGCTTTTCCTGCCAGGTGGTGAAGGACGCAATTGCCACGCAGCTTGATGTGCTGCCCTATTACTCCACCTTCCGCGGCACCACCAACGACAAAGTGATCCAGCTGGCCGAGGAGCTGCGCACCTTCTTCGCGCCCGACGGGCTGACCCGCGCCTTCTTCACCTCTGGCGGCTCGGATTCGGTAGAAACCGCCCTGCGGCTCGCGCGCCAGTACCACAAGATCCGCGGCGAGGAAGGCCGAACCAAGTTCCTGAGCCTCAAGAAGGGCTACCACGGCACCCACATGGGCGGCGCCTCGGTGAACGGCAATGCCAATTTCCGCACCCAGTACGAACCGCTGCTACCCGGCTGCCACCACATCCCGGCGCCCTACACCTACCGCAACCCGTTCAACGAAACAGATCCGGAGCGGCTGGCCCAGCTCTGCCTGCAGGCGCTGGAAGATGAGATCGCCTTCCAGGGGGCGGGCACCATCGCCGCCTTCATCATGGAGCCGGTCCTGGGCGCAGGCGGGGTGATCCCGCCGCACAAGAGCTTCATGCCCGGCGTGCGCGACATCTGCACCAAGCACGGAATTCTCCTGATCGCCGATGAGGTGATCACGGCCTTCGGCCGCACCGGATCGTGGAGCGGCTCACGCCACTGGGGCGTGCAGCCCGACATGATGGCCACCGCCAAGGCGATCACCAACGGTTACTTCCCCTTTGGCGCGGTGATGATCGCGGACCATATGACCGAGACCTTCGAGAAGGACACCACGGGCAAGGCGGCCATTGGCCACGGCTACACCTATTCCGGCCACCCGGTCGGCGCCGCCGCCGCCCTGGCCTGCCTTGCGGAAACCCAGCGCCTGAACATTCCGGAAAACGCCGCCGCCCGCGGCAGCCAGATCCACCACGGCCTGCTGGCGCTGCAGCATAAATACGAGCTGATCGGCGACGTCCGCGGCGGCCACGGCCTAATGTGCGCGCTGGAGTTGGTGTCCGACCGCGCCACCAAGGCAGCCGTGGACAAGAAGACCATCGGCAAGCTGCAGGAGGTCGCCTATGAGGCCGGCGCGATGGTGCGGGTCTCCGGCCCCAACATCATCCTGTCGCCGCCGCTGGTGCTGAGCGCGGCGGAGGCGGACACCATTCTCTCGGCGCTCGACACAGGCTTCGCAGCGGTGAGCTGACACCGGCACCAAATATATCTGCACCCGGGCCGTCAGGGCCGGGCGCCGCCAGAAAGGGGGCGCCCGGCCCCGCCCTGCGGGTTCCCCGAAGTATTTTCCAAAGGTGAATATGCGGGCCGGCTATTGCGGTACCGGCCCGCGGTATTTCTCGGTCAGTTCGGGCGCCAGCTCGTCAGCCTCATAAACCCCCAGCAGGATGCCCTTGCGCCCGGACTTGCCGCGGCGCGCCTTGATTTGCGCATCCGACAATGTGATCCGCTGCGACATCCTGAGGCCCCACTCCAGCAGCCTGTCATACATCAGATCAATGATCTCCTGGTGGGTGCCGCCCTTGGCCAGGTCGACTAGCTCATCCGGGTCATTCTCCATGTCAAACAGCATCGGCCTGAGGCCGCCCTCGGCATGCATGAACTTCCAGCGCTTGTCGGCAACCATGAACAGCCGCGCATCTTTCGGCGCCAGCCCCAGCTTTTCGCACAGCGGCATGGTGGAATAGTCGAACTCGGCCACCGCATAGCCCCGCCACGCAGGATTTTCACCGCGCAGGAACGGCATCAGCGAACGCCCCTCAAGGATATGCGGCGCGGGCTCGCCACCCGCCACCTCGAGGAAAGTCGGCAGCAGGTCGATTGCCTCCACCAGCTCGTCGCAAGTTGATCCGCGGGTGACGTCGGCCTCCGCGCGCGGATCATAGATGATCAGCGGCACCTTGATTGACGGTTCGTGGAACAGGTTCTTCTCCCCCAGCCAGTGATCGCCCAGGTAATCGCCGTGGTCCGAAGTCACCACGATCATCGTGTCCTGCATCCGGCCCGTCTCCTCCAGCCAGGCAAACAGCCGGCCCATCTGGTCATCGGCCTGTTTGATCAGCCCCATATAGGCCGGGATCACCTTCTCCCGCACCTCATCGCGGCTGAAGGTCTTGCCGATCTGATTGTTCATCATGCCATCAAAGACAGGGTGCGCGTCTTCGCGCTCTGCCTCCGAGCGCACCGCCGGCAACACGTGCTCTACCCCATACATATTGTGATAAGGCGCTGGCACGATGTAGGGCCAATGCGGCTTGATGTAGCTGAGATGCGCGCACCAGGGTCCGTCAGCTTGTTCGATGAATTCCATCGCCTGAGTGGTCAGCCAGGGCGTTTCGCTGTCTTCCTCGGCAATACTGGCGGGCTTGTCCGCGTTGATCATGAACCAGCCGGACGCGATGTCGTTGCCTTCAACCCCGGCATTGGCAAAGTCGTTCCACGGGTTTTCACCCGGATAGCCCTTCTCCTTCAGGTATTCATTATAGGGGCTGCGCTTGCTGTCATAGAACCCGTCCGGCCCTTCGGCCCACAGCCCGTCATCGCGAACCCAGGGGTCAAAGCCGCATTCCGACTGGCGCACCCCGATCACACTGTCCGGCGCCAGCCCTAGCCGCTGCATCCCGTCAGCATCCGCAACCATGTGGGTCTTGCCGATCAAGTGGCAGCCCATCCCCGCCTTGCGCAGATGGTCGCCCATTGTCCACTCGCCTACTCGCAAGGGGTAGCTGTTGAACTGCACCCCGTGGCTGGAGGGATAGCGCCCGGTATAGCTCGACATGCGGGACGAACCACAGGTGGGCGACTGCACATAGGCGCGGGTGAAGCGCACACCCTTGGCGGCCAGCCCGTCAATGTGCGGCGTCTGCAGATGCGGGTGGCCCGCGCAGCTGAGGTAATCGAACCGCAGCTGGTCGAACATGATATAGAGGATGTTCATCGGCGCCTCCCGCTCAGTGCTGCCACATTTAAAAACAAGCAGTGCTGCCACATTAATAAACAAGTGAAGCAATTTTGGCGAGGGGATCTTCTTGACCCCTTCCGCTCCCATCTGAACTATGCTCCCAGTCTTTTCTTTCCCCAATGGCATTCATGACCGGAAATTCAGCCTCCACCACAATCCGCCCTGCCGCTATGGATGACTGCTCAAGCCTTGCAGTCCTGTCGATTGAGGTCTGGACCGGCACCTATTTGCGCGACGGGATCAGCGGGCATTTCGCGGACTACGTGCTCAGCCAGTATACTCCGGCGCATTTTGCAGCGGTGCTTGAAAACCCGGCCGAGCGCCTGCTGGTCTCGCAGAACCGGGATGGCATCGATGGATATGTCCGGATCTCGCACGGGCACCCCAGCCCGGCCGGCGGTGCGTCCCGCACCGAAATTTCGACACTCTATGTCCAGCCGCAGCATCACGGGCGCGGCATTGGTCTTTGCCTGCTGCAGGCCGGGCTGCAGCACTGCCGCGACAGCAGTTGGGACGCCCCCTGGCTCACCAGCAATTCGGACAACGCCCGCGCAATCTCGTTTTATTTGCGGAACGGTTTTGAGAAGACAGGCCAGACCCATTTCTGGATCGGCGGCAGCCGGTACCCGAACGACGTTCTCCAGCTCCGCGCATTATAGCGGGCGTCCGGGCTGATTGATCCGGCGCGCGCCCGCCTGTCGTCAATCATTTTGCGAAAGACCTCCTCCCGTTGGGCCCGATGCGTTTCAAAGCGCAACGGCGGGCGGCAGCCCCTGTCTGCGGCAAGTTCCCGGCAGCCGCAGCATCAATTCGTTACAGTTTTTCCATAACATGACGTTTTGCGTTACATTTCTCTTGCCGCGAATCATCTTCCGGCGTATCACCGACCCAACGGTCGGCTTTTCCTGCCGCCGCCACAGGAGACGCGAACACCCATGGATGCTTTCATCTGCGATGCCACCCGCACCCCGATCGGCCGCTACGGCGGCGCGCTGAGCCAGGTGCGGACCGATGACCTTGCCGCTCTGCCGATTGCCGCGCTGGCGGCGCGCAACCCGGACGTGGACTGGGGCGCCCTCGACGATGTGATCCTGGGCGACGCCAACCAGGCCGGCGAAAGCAACCGCAACGTGGCCCGCATGGCCGCCCTGCTGGCAGGCCTGCCAACCACGGTGCCCGGCACCACCATCAACCGCCTCTGCGCCTCCGGCATGGATGCGGTCGGCATGGCGTCCCGCGGCATCAAGGCGGGCGATTATGACATGGCCATCGCCGGTGGTGTCGAAAGCATGAGCCGCGCGCCCTTCGTGATGCCCAAGGCGACCTCCGCCTTCACCCGCGCCAATGCGGTTTATGACACCACCATCGGCTGGCGCTTCGTGAACAAGAAAATGCACGAGATGTACGGCACCGACTCGATGCCCCAGACTGCTGACAACGTGGCCGAGGACTACAGTGTCAGCCGCGAGGATCAGGACGCATTCGCCGCCCGCAGCCAGGCCCGCTGGGCCGCCGCGCATGAGGCCGGCATCTTCAAGGACGAAATCACCCCGGTCACCATCCCCCAGCGCAAGGGCGATGACCTGGTGGTGGATACCGACGAACACCCCCGCCCCGGCACTTCGGCGGAGAAGCTTTCAGGCCTCAAGGGCGTCAACGGCCCGGACAAATCCGTGACCGCAGGCAACGCCTCCGGTGTCAACGACGGCGCCGCGGCGATCCTGATGGCAAATGAGGCCGCGGCCGCGAAGAACGGCCTGAAACCGATGGCCCGCATCGTCGGCATGGCCGCCGCTGGGGTCGAGCCGCGCATCATGGGCATCGGCCCGGTGCCCGCCACCCGCAAGGTGCTGGCCCGTACCGGCCTCAGCATCGAACAGATGGACGTGATCGAACTGAACGAGGCCTTTGCGTCCCAGGGCCTCGCCACCCTGCGCGAGCTTGGCCTTCCGGACGATGCGCCCCATGTTAATCCCAACGGCGGTGCGATCGCACTGGGCCACCCGCTCGGCATGTCCGGCGCGCGGCTGGTGCTGACCGCCGCCTACCAATTGCAGCGCACCGGCGGGCGCTATGCCCTGTGCACCATGTGCGTCGGCGTCGGTCAGGGCACCGCCCTGATCCTCGAACGCGTGTAACGAAACCCTGAGGAGGTCCCAGACATGTATGCTCAGATGATCAAATCCGAGGCGACCCAGGACGATCCGGAAAAGCTGGCCGCCTTCCAGGCGCGCATCGACGCGGGCGAGAAGATCGAGCCCAAGGACTGGATGCCCGAGGGCTACCGCAAGACGCTGATCCGCCAGATCGGCCAGCACGCCCATTCCGAAATCGTTGGCCAGCTGCCCGAAGGCAACTGGATCACCCGCGCGCCCACGCTGGAGCGCAAGGCGATCCTGCTGGCCAAGGTGCAGGATGAGGCGGGCCACGGCCTCTACCTCTATTGCGCGGCGGAAACCCTGGGTGTCAGCCGCGACGAGATCACCGAAATGCTGCTCGACGGGCGCATGAAGTATTCGTCGATCTTCAACTACCCGACGCTGAACTGGGCCGACATCGGCGCGGTGGGCTGGCTGGTCGATGGTGCTGCAATCATGAACCAGGTACCGCTGCAGCGCACCTCCTTCGGCCCCTATTCCCGCGCGATGATCCGCATCTGCAAGGAAGAAAGCTTCCACCAGCGCCAGGGTTACGACGCCATCCGCCAGATGGCCGAAGGCACGCCGGAGCAGAAGAAGATGGCCCAGGATGCGCTGAACCGCCTCTGGTACCCGTCGCTGATGATGTTCGGCCCGTCCGACAAGGACTCGGTGCATTCCGCCCAGTCGATGGCCTGGAAGATCAAGATGAACACCAATGACGAGCTGCGCCAGAAGTTCGTCGACCAGACCGTGCCGCAGGCCGAATACCTTGGCCTCACCATCCCCGACCCGGACCTGAAGTGGAACGAGGAGCGTGGCCATTACGACTACACCGACCCGGACTGGAGCGAGTTCTTTGACGTGATCAAGGGCAACGGCCCCTGCAACGTCGACCGGCTCGCCGCCCGCAACAAGGCCTGGGACGACGGCCAGTGGGTGCGGGACGGCCTGCTCGCCCACGCCAGGA
The DNA here is from genome assembly GCF_013317235.1 of Leisingera sp. ANG59. Taxonomy (GTDB): domain Bacteria; phylum Pseudomonadota; class Alphaproteobacteria; order Rhodobacterales; family Rhodobacteraceae; genus Leisingera. Next base: position 24,003 of record NZ_WLCM01000005.1, read on the forward strand.
AGAAAGCCGCCGGCAAGCACGCGGCAGAATAATCCCAAGCATTCCGCGCGCCGCATTGCAGGCGCGCCCCTCAGCCAGGAGGATTTGAGACATGAAAAACGAATGGCCCCTCTGGGAAATCTTCATCCGCGGCCAGCACGGCATGAGCCACCGCCACGTCGGCTCCCTGCACGCGCCGGACGCCGAAATGGCGATCAAGAACGCCCGCGACGTCTATACCCGCCGCAACGAAGGCGTGTCGATCTGGGTGGTGGAGGCAAACCACATCTCCGCCTCCTCGCCCAGCGACAAGGGCCCGCTGTATGAGCCGTCCGAGTCGAAGGTCTACCGCCATCCGACCTTCTTCGACATCCCCGAAGAAGTGGGGGCGATGTAATGACCCGCGAAGAGGCATTTACCCAGTTCCTGCTGCGGATGGGGGACAACACACTGATCCTCGGCCACCGGGTCAGTGAATGGTGCGGCCACGCGCCGGTGCTGGAAGAGGACATCGCGCTGGCCAATACCGCGCTTGACCTGATCGGCCAGACCCAGATGTGGCTCGGCCTGGCAGGTGAAGTGCAAGGTGAAGGCAAGTCCGCTGACGACCTCGCCTTCCTGCGCGACGCCTGGGATTTCCGCAACGTGCTGCTGTGCGAGGTGCCGAACGGCGACTTCGGCCGCACCCTTATGCGCCAGTTCCTGTTCGACGCCTGGCATTCGATCCAGCTGGGCCGCCTGATGAAATCCTCGGACGAGCGGGTGGCCGCGATTGCCGAGAAAGCGTCGAAAGAGGTCGCCTATCACCTGGAGCGCTCCGCCGACACGGTGGTGGGCCTGGGCGACGGCACCGAGGAAAGCCGCCGACGGATGCAGGAGGCGCTGGACTATCTATGGCCCTACGTGGGCGAGATGTTCCAGTCCGACGATGTAGACGCCGAGATGGTGAAGGCAGGCATCGCCCCCGATCCAGCCTCCCTGCGCGAAGAATACGACGCGCTGATCTCCCGCATCCTGGGCGACGCGACGCTGACCATCCCGGAGAGCCGTTTTGCCCACAAGGGCGGGCGCACCGGTGCGATGCACACCGAGCACCTGGGCCACCTGCTGACCCAGATGCAATGGCTGCAGCGCGCCTATCCCGGCGCCAAGTGGTAACGCCACGGTCAAGGAACTGAGGGCATCCCCGACCTTGGACGGGGGTGAGGCCAGCTTCCGCAAAGGAGGCCGGGCGGAACAGCCAATGAGGGTAACCGCATGAGCCAAGTGACAACACAGCCAAGCACCACCCGGATCTGGGAGTGGCTCGACGCCGTGCCGGATCCGGAGATCCCGGTGATTTCGCTGGTGGATCTGGGAATCATCCGAGATGTCGCCTGGGAGGGTGGCACCCTGGTGGTCACCGTTACCCCGACCTACTCCGGCTGCCCGGCCACGTCGGTGATCGCCATGGACATCGAAACCGCCCTGCGAGACCGCGGCATCGAAGATCTGAAGCTCAAGACCCAGATCTCCCCTGCCTGGACCACCGATTGGCTGTCGGAAAAAGGCCGCACCAAGCTGGAGGAATACGGCATCGCCCCGCCTCAGCCCGCAGGCGGCCCGGAAAAATGCCCGCACTGCGGCAGCACACATGTCACCAAGGTCAGCCAGTTCGGCTCGACCCCCTGCAAGGCCCACTGGCGCTGCCAGGACTGCCTCGAACCCTTTGATTATTTCAAGTGCATCTGAGGAGACCCTGATGGCGCGCTTTCACGACCTTGAAGTCACCGACGTCCGCAAGACCATCCGCGATGCGGTGGTTGTTACCCTGAAGCCTGTGAACGGCGCGGCTGAAGAGTTCGATTTCACCCAGGGCCAGTACCTGACCTTCCGCCGCGACTTCGACGGCGAGGAGCTGCGCCGCAGCTACTCGATCTGCGCAGGCAAGGACGAAGGCATCCTGCAGGTCGGCATCAAGCGCGTCGACGGCGGCGCGTTCTCGACCTGGGCCAATACCGAGCTGAAGGCCGGCGACACCCTGCAGGCGATGGCGCCGATGGGCACCTTCTTCACCCCGCTCGATGCGGCGGCCGAGAAGAACTACCTGGGCTTTGCCGGCGGTTCCGGCATCACCCCTGTCCTGTCGATCCTCAAGACTACGCTGGCGGCGGAACCCAAATCCTCCTTCACGCTGGTCTATGCCAACAAGGGCGTGAACACGATCATGTTCCGCGAGGAGCTGGAAGACCTCAAGAACCTTTACATGGGCCGTTTCAACGTGATCCATGTGCTGGAATCGGACGCGCAGGAAATCGACCTGTTCACCGGCCTGGTGACCGAGGAGAAATGCGCCCAGCTGTTCGAGCACTGGATCGACATCAAATCGGTCGACACCGCCTTTATCTGCGGCCCGGAGCCGATGATGCTGGGCATTGCCGCCGCCCTGCGCACCGCCGGGCTGGAGGACAGCCAGATCAAGTTCGAGCTGTTCGCCTCTGCCCAGCCGGGCCGCGCCAAACGCAAGGCCGCCGCGAGCGGCGCAGCCTCTAGCGCCAACCAGACAAAGGCTGCCATCACCCTGGACGGCGCCACCCAGACCATCGAGATGGGCAAGGACATGACCCTGCTGGACGCTGCGCTGGAAAACGCAATGGACGCGCCCTATGCCTGCAAGGCGGGCGTCTGCTCGACCTGCCGCTGCAAAGTGCTGGAGGGCGAGGTCGAGATGGTCGCCAACCACGCGCTGGAGGACTACGAGGTCGAAAAAGGCTACGTGCTGTCCTGCCAGGCCTATCCGGTGACCGATAACGTCGTGGTCGATTACGACCAGTAACGCCTGCGCGAGGGAGGAAAGATCATGACTGACGAGATGAGCATCGCAAGCTATCTGGCCCAGGGCGGCGTACTGTCCAATCCATCAAACGTGCCGCCGCGCTACCGTGCCGAGCTGATGAAGATGATGGCGACCTTTGTCGACAGCGAGCTGGCAGGCGCCGCAGGCTTTGCCGACATCATCAACGAAGGGCCGGGCATCAAGGCGCGCATCGCCGCCGCCAAGATCGTGCTGGAAAAATCCGACAGCGCCGAAAAGGTGCTGCGCATCATGGGCGATTTCGGCGCCGATACAGAGCGTTACGCCGACCACCACCCTTGGACCGCGCGGCTGGAGCGGGACGCCGACATCGGCCAGACCCGGACCAAGCACGACATGCGGCTGGCCGTGTTCAACTACCCGCTGGAAGGCTGGGCGGATGCGGTGGTGATGAACCTGCTGATGGGCAGTGCCGTTGCCGTGCAGCTGGAAGAGCTGAGCCATGTCTCCTACCAGCCGCTGGCCGAGGCGTTCCGCGCCATCCAGCCGATTGAGGCGCACCACGCGGAATTGGCCGAGGAAGGCCTGATGGTGCTGGTCGAGACGCAAGGCGCAGAGACCCTGCAGGAGCTGGCGGACTACTGGTGGCCAAGGGTGGCGGCCAGCTTCGGTTCGGAGACTTCGCAGAAATTCGAGGGCCTTCAGGCGATGGGCCTGCGCCGCACGCCAAACGCGGAGCTGAAAGCCCGCTGGGAACAGGCCGCCACTGCCGTTCTGGCAAAGGCCGGCATGAAGCCCGCCGCCTGATCGCCAGCGGAAATGCTCCCGCCCGGGCTTCCGCGCATCACTGATGCGCAGGCCCGGTTGGGCCCGGCGCGCCTGACGGCGCGCTGGCCGCGCTGCTTACGTGCCGCTGTGCAAAACCACAGGGAAATGGTGCACCGCTGCGGAATAGCGTTTTGAACGGCAACCCTCCATCTTCACCTTAACAGACAGATGGAGACAGCAATGAGCACCGGCACAGCCCCCCTGCCCGCAGGCACCCGCATCGGCCATATCCACCTGAAGGTGTCGGACCTGGAACAGGCAATCGCGTTTTACAGCGGCGTGCTGGGGTTCGAAGTAACCCAGCGGCTGGGCAGCTCCGCCGTCTTCCTGTCGGCGGGCGGCTATCACCATCACATCGGCCTCAACACCTGGCAGTCGCGCGGCGGCCCTGCCCCGGCGCCCAACATGACCGGCCTCTACCATACCGCCATCCTGCTGCCGGACCGCAAGAGCCTGGCCGCGGTGCTGCGCCGGGTGCTGGACGCAGGCATCGCGCTGGAGGGCGCAGCCGACCACGGCGTCTCCGAGGCCATCTACCTGCGCGACCCGGACGGCAACGGAGTGGAGCTGTACCGCGACCGGGCTGAGGAAGAGTGGCCGCGCGGGCCGGACGGCAGCCTGCAGATGCGGTCTGACCCATTGGATTTGCAAGATTTGCTCGCAGAGGTTGAGTAGGTCAGCAACCCTGTCCGAATGTTTCGCGCGCGAAACAATTCGTCAGATATACTGACTTAATGGACGCGACGTCAGATTTTGCACCGTGTCAGAATAGCCCCATGAAACCAAACGGAAAAAGACGCTTCGCCGATGCCACCCCACCGGCACTGGCGGGCGATGTTAGGTCTGGACCTCTGACCTTTCCCTGCCTACCCTAGCGGCAAGCACAGGGAGGCAGAACCATGGCTGTGGGCCGCACAATCCGCACGTATTTCAACGGCAGCTGGCAGGATGGCAATCCGGCGGTGATGCGCGCTGCCGACCATGCAATATGGCTCGGCTCGTCGGTGTTTGACGGCGCACGGCTGTTTGACGGCGTGACCCCGGACCTGGACCTGCACTGCGCCCGCACCAATACCTCTGCCGCGGCGCTGATGATGGAGCCCACCCATTCGGTGCCGCAGATGATGGAGATCATCCGCGACGGGCTGGAGGGTTTCGCCCCCGGCGCCGCGGTCTATATCCGGCCGATGTACTGGGCCGCCGACGGCGACGAGACGCTGATCGCGCCCAAGGCGGAGAGCACCCGGTTTGCCGTCAGCCTGGAGGAGATCCCGATGGCAGCCCCCGATTCCGCCGCCACGCTGACCCGCACCCGCTTCCGCCGCCCGGTGCTGGAAAGCGCGGTGGTGAATGCCAAGGCCGGTTGCCTGTATCCCAACAACGCCCGGATGCTGCGGGAGGCGCGCAACAAGGGGTTCAGCAACGCGCTGGTGCTGGACGCCATGGGCAACGTGGCTGAAACCGCCACCACCAATGTCTTCCTGGTGCGCGACGGCGAGGTCTTCACCCCGATCCCCAACGGCACCTTCCTGGCCGGCATCMCCCGCGCCCGCCACATCAGCAACATGCGCGCCGATGGCATCACCGTGCATGAATGCGTGCTGGGCTATAATGATTTCGAGGAAGCGGATGAGATCTTCCTCTCCGGCAACATGAGCAAGGTGACCCCGGTCACTGCATTTGACGAGTGCCGCTATCAGGCCGGCCCCGTGGCCAAACGGGTGCGGGACCTCTACTGGGACTGGGCTGCCAGCAACCGGTAACCTGCGCGGCCCCGCTTGCAAGTGCTCGCGCCCGTTCCGGGCCTTTCTGCGAAACGCGGCTGCCCGGTCGAGCATCTACGCGGCGCCCGGCCCAAGGCCGCCAAGGAGGGGCCGGGGCGGCCGGACCACCCTGCGGGTGCGGGAGATCCGGCGGAGCAATCAAATCTCTAAGGCCAGAAATACGCAGCGTTGACGCTGCTTTGGCTCTATTGCCTGACGGCGCCGGTTGCGCCATGATCCGCGGTGCAACAACGAGAGAGCGAAGATGCGCAAATTCCTTGTGGTCCTGGACGACAGCCGCGAATGCCTGAATGCCATGCGCTTTGCCGCGATGCGGGCGGCGCATACCGGCGCAGGCGTCACCATCCTGTCGGTGATCCCGCCGGATGAGTTCAACCACTGGATCGGCGTCGGCGAAGTGATGCGCGAGGAAGCGCGCGAACGCATCCACGCCCACTTCGAGGTCTTTGCGAAATGGATGCGCGACCGCCAGAACGTGGACCCGGAACTGGTGATCCGCGAGGGCGAGCCGGTGCCGGAAATCCTCGACTATATCGAGGGCGATCCGGAAATCGGTGTTCTGGTGCTGGGCGCCGGCACCGGCCGCAAAGGGCCGGGGCCGCTGGTCACCCAGCTCACTAAAAACTCCGGCACCCTTCCGGTGCCGATCACCATCGTCCCAGGCGATCTCAGCAAGGAAAAGCTAGAAGCAATCACCTGACCGAAGCGGATGGCAGAGGCGATGATCGGGAGGGTCACATTCTGGTTCGAATTCGCCTCCACCTATTCCTACTTGAGCGTGATGCGCATCGGCGAACTGGCCGCCGCTCGCGGCGTTGCTGTAACTTGGAAGCCGTTTCTGCTGGGCCCGATCTTTGCCGCCCAGGGCTGGGACACTTCTCCTTTCAATATCTATCCGGCCAAGGGGCGCTACATGTGGCGCGACATGGAGCGGACCTGCGCGGCCCGCGGCCTGCCCTTCTGCCGCCCGCAGGTGTTTCCCCAGAACGGGCTGATGGCAGCGCGGCTGGCCTTGGCTGCCGCGGACGAGGACCGCATTGAACCTTTCGCCAAGGCGGTGTTTCAGGCGCAGTTTGGCGAGGGTGCGGACATCGCAAGCGAAGCCGTCCTGAAGGACTGCCTGCGCCAATGCGGCGCTGATGCAGTGCACGCAAAACCCCGCAATAAAATCGGCTTTGAGGGCGCAGACCGACGAGGCCATTGCCGCAGGTATTTTCGGCGCGCCCAGCTTTACCAGCGGAACTGAATTGTTCTGGGGCGATGACCGGCTGGAGCAGGCGCTGGAGCACGCCGCACGCACCGCTATTTAGAATCGTTCCAAATCTTGACTTGGCGGTCCGCAGGGCGCATATCGGGGGCACGCTTAACGGAGACCCGACATGTTCATTCAGACTGAATCCACGCCCAACCCGGCGACGCTGAAATTCCTGCCGGGCCAGACTGTTCTGGAAGTCGGCACCGCCGACTTCCCCAGCGTAGACGCCGCCGGCAAATCGCCGCTGGCCTCCCGTATCTTTGCGGTTGAGGGCGTGACCGGCGTGTTCTTCGGCAACGACTTCGTGACCGTCACCAAGGCAGAGGGCATCGAGTGGGACCACATCAAGCCCGCCATCCTGGGCGCGGTGATGGAACACTACCAGTCCGGCCAGCCGGTGATGGCGGACGGCTCTGCCGACCCCGCTTCGGGCCATGCCGAGCATTCCGGCGAGGACGCCGAGATCGTCAATCAGATCAAGGAGCTGCTGGACAGCCGGGTGCGCCCTGCAGTAGCCCAGGACGGCGGTGACATCACCTTCCACGGCTTCGACCGCGGCGTGGTCTACCTGCACATGCAGGGCGCCTGCGCCGGCTGCCCGTCTTCGACCCTGACTCTGAAAATGGGCATCGAGAACCTGCTGCGACACTACATTCCGGAAGTCACCGAGGTGCGCCCGGTTGCCGTCTGACCGCTCGCGAAAGGACTTCTGATGGCTTCCGAACCGCTGGTTCTGGGATTTGACACATCGGCCGCGCATTGCGCGGCCGCTTTGCTGCGCGGCGATGTGGTGCTGGCGTCCCGGCTGGAGGGAATGACCCGCGGCCAGGCCGAACGGCTGATGCCGCTCCTGGAGGAGGTGCTGGCTGAGGGCGGTGCCGCATGGCAGGATCTTGACGCAATCGGGGTCGGTATCGGCCCCGGCAATTTCACTGGCATCCGCATCGCGGTCTCCGCCGCCCGCGGTTTGGCGCTAGGGCTGGAGGTGCCGGTTGTGGGCGCCGACGGGTTTGAAGCCCGCGCCGCCGAGGGCATCCTGCCTGCGGTGCCGGCGCCGCGCGACCAGGTCTATGCCGCCCTGCCCGGCGAAGCTCCGCGCCTTATGCCGCGCCAGGAAGCCGAGGACGCCGCCCGCGGTGCCGGGCTGGCCTTCGCGCCTGAGGCAAGCCCTGCCGGTATTGCCGAAGCCATTGCACGTATCGCTGCCGGGCGGTTTGAAACCGTGACAGAGCCGCCGGCGCCGCTGTACCTGCGCGCGGCTGATGCCGCGCCCTCCAGCGACGTGCCGCCCGCGCTGATTGATGAGTGATCTGCTGACAGCCGCGCAGATGGCCGCCACCCATGCTGCGGCTTTCACCCAGTCGCGGCCTTGGTCAGCGCTGGAGTTTGCCGCGCTGCTGGACAGCCCGCTGGTTTTTGCCGCAGGGAACGCCCGCTGTTTCGCGCTGGTGCGGGTAATCGCGGATGAGGCGGAACTGCTGACCATCGCCACCGATCCCGCCCATCAGCGTCAGGGGCTGGCCCGCGCCTGCATGGCAGCCTGGGAATCACGGGCCCGCGTGCGCGGCGCTGAAGAGATGTTCCTGGAAGTCGCTGAAGACAACGCGCCCGCGCAGGCGCTGTACCGCGCCTGCGGATTCGCGGTATGCGGGCGGCGGGCGGGATATTACCGCCGCCAAGACGCTGATCCGGCAGATGCAATCCTGATGAGAAAGTCTTTACGCTAGGCCAGTTGCGCGGATTTCGCACCAAATGGTCAAAAAGCGGTTGACCCCCTCCCTGCCCTGCAGGCTAAATTGCCGCACCCTCTAAGGCCTGAACGGGGCCGGGCAGCGGAAATCCCCCGCTGCATCCAACAAATAATGACAGTGGGAGTTAACCTGATGACCCTGATGAAACCGCTGATGGGCGCAGCCGCGTCGCTGGCCCTGACCGCAGGTGCCGCGCTGGCGGAACCGGCGCTGATCTTCGATCTGGGCGGCAAGTTCGACAAGAGCTTCAACGAAGCCGCGCACGGTGGCGCCCAGCGCTGGGCCGAAGAGACCGGCGAAACCTACCGCGAGATCGAACTGCAATCCGAAGCACAGCGCGAGCAGGCGCTGCGCCGGTTTGCCGAGGCCGGCGCCAACCCGATCGTGATGGTCGGCTTTGCCTTTGCCGATGCCCTGGGCCAGGTGGCTGCCGATTACCCGGACACCAAATTCGCCATCATCGACATGGTGGTCGAAGGCGACAACGTGCGCTCGGTTGTCTTTAACGAACACGAAGGTTCCTATCTGGTCGGCATGATGGCCGCGATGGCGTCAAAATCGAACACCGTCGGCTTTATCGGCGGCATGGACATCCCGCTGATCCGGAAATTCGCCTGCGGCTATGCCCAGGGTGTTCAGGCGGCAAACCCGGATGCAAAGGTCATCGCCAACATGACCGGCACCACCCCGGCGGCCTGGAACGACCCGGTCAAGGGCTCGGAGCTGACCAAGGCGCAGATCAGCCAGGGCGCGGATGTGGTTTACGCCGCAGCAGGCGGCACCGGTGTTGGCGTGCTGCAGACAGCGGCAGACGAGGGCATCCTTTCGATCGGCGTGGACAGCAACCAGAACCACCTGCATCCGGGCAAGGTGCTGACCTCGATGACCAAGAACGTCGGAAACGCCGTGTTCGAGGCCTTCTCTGATGGCGCAGACATGGAAACCGGCTTCTCGGTCATGGGCCTGTCCAACGGCGGCGTCGGCTATGCCCTGGATGAGCACAACGCGCCGCTGGTCTCTGACGAGATGCAGGCCGCCGTGGACGACGCTGCAACCAAGATTGCCTCGGGTGAGATCAAGGTGCATGACTACATGTCCGACGACAGCTGCCCTGTGCTGAGCTTCTAAGCAGAAAGCCCCAGGCCATGACGGATTCTCTTCATATTCTGTTTGCGGCCTGGGGCGACCCATCGCCCGAAGCGCGCGCCGAAAAGACGGGCGCGGCCATCGGGCCCGGTTTTTATTACTCCGATCCCAACACCCCTACCCCCCTCACCAGGCGCGACGCCTACCTGGACTATATCGCGCAGTTCAGCGCGATGATGCCGGGCGCCGCCGCCAGGGTCGTTGCCGTCTCGGAACACCACGGCCATGCGCGCGCCACGGTGGATTTCGAGAAGGACGGCCAGCGCATGGTGCGCGGCCAGTATTTTGCCGATCTGCAAGACGGCAAGGTGGTGCGGTTGATCGGCTTCACAGGCATGGGAGAGCCCGATTGACCGCCCCCGCCATCGAACTCAAAGGCATTTCCAAGGCCTTTGGCCCGGTCCAGGCTAACAAGGACATTTCCATCAGCGTCGCCCCCGGCACCATTCACGGCATCATCGGTGAAAACGGTGCAGGCAAATCGACGCTGATGTCGATCCTCTACGGCTTCTACAAGGCCGACAAAGGCGAAGTCTGGATCAAAGGCAAGCGCACCGCGATCCCGGACAGCCAGGCGGCGATTGCCGCGGGCATCGGCATGGTTTTCCAGCATTTCAAGCTGGTGGAGAATTTCACTGTGCTGGAGAACATCGTGCTTGGGGCCGAGGACAGCGGCATGCTGATGCCCTCGCTGCGCCGCGCCCGCAAGGAGCTGAAGGCGCTGGAGGAGGAATACGAGCTGTTCGTGGACCCCGACGCCCGCATCGATGAGATCGGCGTTGGCATGCAGCAGCGGGTGGAAATCCTCAAGGCGCTCTACCGCAAGGCCGAAATCCTGATCCTTGACGAGCCGACCGGCGTTCTGACGCCGTCTGAGGCCGACCAGCTGTTCCGCATCCTCGACCGGCTGCGCGCCGAAGGGAAGACCATTATCCTGATCACCCACAAGCTGCGGGAGATCATGGAATACACCGACACGGTGTCCGTCATGCGGCGCGGCCAGATGACCGCCACCGTCAAGACGGCAGAGACCAGCCCCGAGCATCTGGCCGAGCTGATGGTGGGCCGCAAGGTCCTGCTGCGCGTCGACAAAGTGCCCGCCCAGCCCGGCGCGCCGATCCTGGAGATCGAGAACCTGCGGGTGGTGGACAGCGCCGGCGTCGAACGCGTCAAGGGAATAGACCTGACGGTGCGCGCAGGCGAGATCGTCGGCATCGCCGGTGTGGCCGGCAACGGCCAGTCGGAGTTGCTGGAGGTTCTGGGCGGCATGCGCCCCGGCACCGGCAGCATCAAGCTGCATGGCACCCCCCTGCCGCTGCACGGCCTGGGCTCCGATGCCGCTGCGCGCCGCGCCGCCCATATCGGCCATGTGCCGGAGGACCGTCAGCGCGAAGGCCTGATCATGGACTTCCACGCCTGGGAGAACGTGGCCTTCGGCTACCACCGCGACGCGGCCTATCAGAACGGCGTTCTGATGAACAACGCAGCGCTCCGGGCCGATACCGAGGCCAAGATGGAGAAATTCGACGTGCGCCCGCCCGATCCCTGGCTGGCGGCCAAGAATTTCTCCGGCGGCAACCAGCAGAAGATCGTGGTGGCGCGCGAGATCGAGCGCAACCCCGACCTGCTGCTGGTGGGCCAGCCGACCCGCGGCGTCGACATCGGCGCCATCGAATTCATTCACAAGCAGATCGTCGAGCTGCGCGACCAGGGCAAGGCGATCCTGCTGGTCTCGGTCGAGCTGGAAGAGATCCTGTCGCTCGCCGACCGGGTTGCGGTGATGTTTGACGGCATGATCATGGGCGAACGGCCCGCCGATCAGACCGATGAGAAGGAACTGGGCCTGTTGATGGCCGGTGTCGCGGGGGAGGCCGCGTAAATGGACAAGATGCCGAAATGGGCCGATGTGGTCCTGATCCCGCTGATCAGCCTGATCCTGGCCGCACTCCTGTCGGCCTTGGTGATCCTCGGGATCGGCGAAGACCCGGTGGCTGCGGTCAAGCTGATGGTCGATGGCGCCCTGGGCTCCACCTATGGCTGGGGCTACACGCTCTATTACGCCACCAATTTCATGTTCACCGGCCTTGCGGTGGCGATTGCCGCCCATGCGGGCCTGTTCAACATCGGCGGCGAAGGCCAGGCGATGCTGGGCGGGCTTGGCGTTGCGCTGGTCTGCCTGCTGATCCCCTGGCCGCACTGGACGCTGGCGCTGGTCTTTGCGGCGCTTGGCGCGGGCCTTTTCGGGGCCGCCTGGGCCGCGATTCCCGCTTATTTGCAAGCCAAGCGCGGCAGCCACATCGTGATCACCACCATCATGTTCAACTTCATCGCCGCGGCGGTGTTGAACTATGTGCTGGTGAACCTGCTGCGGCCCGAAGGCTCAATGGACCCGGCCACCGAACGCTTCCCCGAGGCCGTCCACCTGCCGTCCCTGCATGAGCTTCTGGCTCCGATCGGGATCGAGTTCTCGAAATCGGCCCCCGCCAACGTCAGCCTGCTGGTGGCTGTCGGTGCCTGCCTGTTTGTCTGGCTGCTGATCTGGCGCACGCCGCTGGGGTATGAAATCCGCTCACTCGGCAAGTCCGAGCCGGGCGCGCGCTATGCCGGCATCTCCTCGGTCCGGACCATCATGATCGCGATGCTGATCTCCGGCGCACTGGCCGGCATGATGGCTGTGAACAACGTGATGGGCGAGGCAGAGCGGCTGGTGCTGAACGCCACCGAAGGCGCCGGTTTCATCGGCATCGCGGTGGCGCTGATGGGCCGCAACCACCCGTTCGGCGTGTTCCTGGCGGCGATCCTGTTTGGTTTCCTCTACCAGGGCGGTGCGGAACTGGCACTCTGGACTTCGATCCCGCGCGAGCTGATCGTGGTGATTCAGGCCCTGGTGATCCTGTTCACCGGCGCGCTCGACAACATGGTGCGGATGCCGCTTGAACGGATCTTCCTGGCGATGCGGAAGGGGCAGAACTGATGGATTTCCTGACGATCATCCAGCTTCTGGACTCCACCGTCCGCCTGGCAACGCCCTTGCTGCTGGCCTGCCTCGCGGGCCTGTTCTCGGAACGTGCAGGCATCTTCGATATAGGGCTTGAAGGCAAAATGCTGATCGCTGCCTTCTTCTCTGCCGCTGTCGCCGCCGTCACCGGCAACGTCTGGCTGGGCCTGCTGGCGGGCATTGGCTCCTCACTGGTGCTGGCAGCGCTGCACGGAGTGGCCTCGATCACCTTCCGCGGCAACCAGCTGATCTCCGGCGTGGCGATCAACTTCCTGGCCGCGGGCATGACGGTGCTGATTGCCCAGGACTGGTTCCAGCAGGGCGGCCGGACGCCTTCGCTGATCGGCGGCGGGCGGTTCACCCCGTTTGACCTGCCCTTCGCCGAAAGCCTTTCCGGCGTGCCAGTGCTTGGCCCAATCTATTCCGAGCTGCTCTCCGGCCATTCGATCCTAGTCTACATCGCCTTTTTGGCGGTGCCGGCCACCTGGTGGGTGCTGTTCCGCACCCGCTTCGGCCTGCGCCTGCGCGCGGTGGGGGAAAACCCTGCTGCCGTGGACACCGCCGGCGTCTCGGTTGTCGGCCTGCGCTACGGCGCGGTGCTGATCTGCGGCCTTTTGTGCGGCATTGCGGGCGCCTATCTGGCCACCGCGCTGCAGGCGGGTTTCGTCAAGGACATGACCGCGGGCCGCGGCTTCATCGCGCTGGCCGCGCTGATCTTTGCCAAGTGGCGGCCCTGGCATGCCATGGGCGCCTGTCTGCTGTTCGGCCTGCTGCAGGCGATCGCGCTGCGGTTCCAGAACATCGAGCTCGGCGGCATCACCATCCCGGTGCAGGCGATGGACGCCCTGCCCTACGTGCTGACGGTGGTGATCCTGGCCGGTTTCGTCGGCAAGGCAATCCCGCCGCGGGCCGGCGGTGAGCCCTACGTGAAAGAGCGCTAAGCGCCGTCTGCAACTGTTGAAACGCCCGGCCCTTTGCCGGGCTTTTCTCTTTCCTGGCCTTCGTCTTTTCCGGGTCAAGGGCCGCGCAGCGGCGGCGCACAGGCGCCGTTCACCCTTGACGCGGAAAAGACGCAGGCACACTTGGCATGGCCATCTGAGGGGCAGCCCTGCCCCTCAGAGGCCTCTCAGCAGAACCTCTTTCCGCTGCACGCAGTGCGGCGCCCGGCCCAAGGCCGCCAAGGCGAAGGGCCATGCCCTTCACCTGCAGGCGCGGGAGCACCTGCCCTTAGGTCCAGTTCACCACACTCTGTCGGTCCTGTCCGCCGCAGTGCCGCCTGGCCGGTTGACCCCTTGCGTTCTGATTGCTGTATGTCCCCATGCACGTGTTCCTTCCCATCGCCGAAGTCTCTGTCAACTTTCTGCTGCTCTTGGGCATCGGCGGCGCTGTGGGCGTGCTGTCGGGCATGTTCGGGGTCGGCGGCGGCTTTCTGATTACGCCGCTCCTGTTCCTGATCGGCATTCCGCCAGGGGTTGCGGTTGCCACCTCCGCCAACCAGGTGGTGGCCTCCTCCGTGTCCGGCCTGATGGCGCATTTCCGGCGCCGCACGGTGGACCTCAAGATGGGCTACGTGCTGCTTGGCGGCGGGCTTCTGGGCGCCGCGCTGGGGATGGCGGTCTTCAACTGGCTCAAGCAGCTGGGCCAGGTCGATCTCGCCGTGCAGCTGTGCTACGTGCTGTTCCTTGGCGTGATCGGCGCGCTGATGTTCGTCGAAAGCGTCAACGCAATCCGCAAGGCCAGGAAGGCCGGCGGCGTTTCCGCCTACAAGCGGCGCCAGCGGTCCTGGGTGCACGCCCTGCCCTACAAGATGCGGTTCAAGGCGTCCGGGCTCTATATTTCGGTGATCCCGCCGGTCCTGGTCGGATTAGGCGTTGGCATCCTCTCAGCGATTATGGGAGTCGGCGGCGGCTTCATCATGGTTCCTGCGATGATCTACATCCTCGGCATGCCGACCAAGGTAGTGATCGGCACCTCGCTGTTCCAGATCATCTTTGTCGCCGGGTTCACCACGGTGATGCATGCCACCACCAACCAGACGGTGGACGTGGTGCTGGCGTTGTTCCTGCTGGCGGGCGGCGTTGCGGGCGCCCAGTTGGGCACCCTGATCGGCGCCAGGCTCAGGGCAGAGCAGCTGCGGGTGCTGCTGGCCCTGCTGGTGCTGTCGGTCTCGGTCAAGATCGCCTTCGAGCTGCTGCTGGAACCCACCGACCTGTTTTCCTTGACCGTGCTCAATCTGCCCTGAATCGCCGGCCGGCAGCTATAAGTCCAGTTTGCAACGGCAAATCAGTCCTGCACGCTGCAGAGCGGCATAGATCATTGATTTTTGATATGACTGCGGTTTAACAAAGAACATGCAGATCTACCTTCCCATAGCTGAGGTCTCAGTGAATGCCTTCCTTCTCCTGGGCCTTGGGGGAATGGTCGGGGTTCTCTCGGGCATGTTCGGAGTTGGCGGCGGCTTCCTGATGACGCCGCTTCTGTTCTTTATCGGCATCCCGCCCGCGGTGGCGGTGGCCACCGAGGCGAACCAGATCGTCGCTTCCTCCTTCTCCGGCGTGCTGGCTCATTTCCGAAGGCGCACGGTCGACATCAAGATGGGACTGGTGCTGCAGGCCGGCGGCCTGATGGGCGCGGCGCTGGGGGTTGTGGTGTTCAACTACCTCAAGGCGCTCGGCCAGGTCGATCTGCTGGTCAAGCTCTGCTACGTCGTCTTCCTGGGCGTGGTCGGCGGGCTGATGTTCATCGAAAGCCTGAACGCGATCCGCAAATCCAAGAAGGCAGGCGGCGCCGCCCCTGCGGCCCGGCGCCAGCGCGGCTGGGTTCATGCGCTGCCGTTCAAGATGCGGTTCCGCACGTCGGGCCTCTATATCTCGGTGATCCCGCCCATTCTGGTCGGCGTCTGCGTCGGCATCCTGGCGGCGATCATGGGCGTCGGCGGCGGCTTCATCATGGTGCCCGCGATGATCTATATCCTCGGCATGCCGACCAAGGTTGTTGTCGGCACCTCGCTGTTCCAGATCATCCTGGTCACCGGCTTCACCACCATGCTGCACGCCACCACCAACTATACCGTGGACATCGTGCTGGCGGTCCTGCTGCTGATCGGCGGCGTGGTCGGCGCCCAGATCGGCACCCGCATCGGCGTCTACCTGAAAGCCGAGCAGCTGCGCATTCTGCTGGCGCTGATGGTCATCGCGGTCTGCGTGAAACTGGGTCTCGACCTGCTGCTGCAACCCTCCGAGCTGTTCACGCTCGGCGAAGCGGGGGGCCACTGATATGCGCAAGCTGCTGCTTTCCGCCCTGACCGCCGCCGCCCTGGCGCTGCTGCCGCAGTCCGCGGCTTTGGCCGCCAAGGAAGAGGTGGTCCTGGGCCTCAGCCAGGACCGCGTGGCAATTACCGCCACATTCGATGGCTCTGAAATCCTGATCTTCGGCGCTGTCAAGCGCGAGACGCCGATCCCCTCTGACGAGCCGCTGCAGGTGGTGGTCGCGGTCTCCGGCCCGGCCCCCTCCGTCATGGTGCGGCGCAAGGAGAAGAAGCTGGGGATCTGGGTCAATGTGGACAGCGTACTGGTCGACTCGGCACCGGCATTTTATGCCGTGGCCACCAGCGCCCCCTTTAAACAGGTGCTGACCGACACCGAAGACCTGCGCTACCGGGTGTCCATCAAACGCGCGATCCGCTCAGTGGGTGCGGCCATGCACATCCGTGGCGCCCAGGCTTTTGCCGATGCGGTGATGCGGATCCGCGAGAAGAACGGCCTCTATTCCCTGCGTGAGAATACCGTGGCGGTGGATGAACAGACCCTGTTCCGCACCGCGATCAAGATGCCCGCCGACCTGACAGAGGGCGATTACCAGACCCGCATCTTCCTCACCCGCGGCGGCGAGGTGGTGTCGAGCTACGAGACCACCATCGACGTGCGCAAGGTGGGGCTGGAACGGTTCCTCTATTCGCTCTCGCGCGAGCAGCCGTTCCTCTACGGCCTGATGTCGCTGGCGATTGCAATTGCCGCTGGCTGGGGGGCCTCAGCCGCGTTTAGCCTGCTGCGCAACCGGTAGAGAGGGGCGCTGCCCCTCTTGGCCTGACAGCCAATTCACTCCGAGTATTTTGCTGCACAGAAGAAGGCCCTGGTTCTACGTTCTGAAACTACTCCCGTCCCGATGCCCTGCAGGCGGCCTTGCCGCCGGGAGGGGAGACGCGCGGTGCTACACCCAACGGGAGCGGTGCATACTGGATGCACCAGCGACGGGCGGGAGAGCCTAGCCGCGGCCGATATAAGGCATCTTGGTCGCCATCACCGTCATGAACTGGACATTGGCCTCCAGCGGCAGATTGGCCATATGCAGCACCGACTTCGCCGCATCCTCCACCGAAAAGGTGTGCATCGGTTCCCCGTCCGGGTTGGCCTCGGCGTGGCGCTGGGTCAGGTCCTCGACCATCGGCGTACGGGTGTTGCCGATATCGATCTGGCCGCAGGCGATATCAAAGGGGCGCCCGTCCAGTGACAGGCTTTTGGTTAGCCCGGTGATTGCCGCCTTGGTGGCCGCGTAGGGCGCCGAATGGGGCCGCGGCACATGGGCGGCGATGGAGCCGTTATTGATGATCCGCCCGCCCTGCGGCGCCTGATGACGCATCTGCCTGAAGGCCGCGCGGGCAGTCAGATACATGCCGGTGAGGTTCACATTTACCGAGGCGAACCAGTCTTCCAGCGGGATCTCTTCAATGGTGCCGGGCGGGGTGAAGATGCCCGCGTTGTTGAACAGAACATCCAGCCGCCCCGCCGCCATCGCAAAGCTGTTGACCGCATGATCGACCGCGGCCGGATCGGTCACATCGCCGGGCAGCACATGGGCATTGGCATTTCCCTGCGCCACCTCCTCGAGCTTTTCCGCCCGGCGGGCGGTCAGGCCGACCTGCCAGCCCTCGGCCAGGAACAGCTCTGCAACAGCCCGGCCGATGCCGGAGCTGGCGCCGGTGATTAGGATTGATTTGCTCATGCCGGGGTCTCCTCCTGTGCTTCCAGCGTCAGCGCCGCGGCAGGCACCGCCTTCAGGTCATCCACCGGCAGCGGGCCGGTGGGCTTGGCCAGCCGGTTTCGGACCACCCAAATCAGCCGTTCCTGCGCGCGGGTAATCGCCACATAGGCCAGCCGCTTCCACAGCGGCTGCCCCGCCTCCACCCGGCCCATGCGGGCAGCGGCATAGATATCGGGGGCAAAGACCTGGGTGGTGTCCCACTGGCTGCCCTGCGCCTTGTGGATGGTCACCGCCGCGCCATGCAGGAAGGCGGCGCCCATGCGGGCCGCATAGGGGATGAAGGGCTCTTCCTCATCCGGCTTCTCGATTTTGACGATGGAGGCGGCGGAGACCTGCGGATCCTCTGCCCCCATCACATGCAAGCGGGAAAACCCCGGTTTGCGGCCCGCGCCAAGGTAGATCACCTGCGCCCCTTTGATTAGCCCGCGGGCCTCCAGGTCCAGGCGTTTCTTGCGGTGTTTCACCGGCAGCTCGATGCCGTCGCAGATCAGCGGTTCCCCGGCGATCAGTTCATCCTCCGGCGCGCCATGCACAGTACGGAAGGCATTGATCAACCGGATGCGGGTATTGTTGCGCCAGACCAGCACCGGAGAGCGCGCCATCAGGTCGACCTCCACCCGCTGGCCCCAAACCACGCGGTCATCGCGGCGTGCGGTGTCTTCGATCATCCGCTCGAAATCCTCGAAGCCCAGCTGCGGGTCGGCCAGCGCATGGGCCAGGTCCAGGATCGGGTTGCCCGCCTCCTGCCGGTGGATGCGGTTCAGGATCAGGCGCCGCGGCTCCGGCAGCGCATCAAACACCATCGACCCCGACTGGTTCACCGGCGCCAGCTGCGCCGGGTCGCCGAACAGGATTAGGTTCGGGAAAATCTCCTTCAGATCCTCGAACTGGCGGTCGTCCAGCATCGAGGCCTCATCGACAAAGCCGATGTCCAGCGGCTCCTCGCGCCGCTTCCAGCCGGTGATGAAGTCGGAGCCGCGCAAGCCGGCGGCAGCGAGGGCGCCGGGGATCGACTTGTTCTTCTCGTAAAAGGCGGCGGCACGGGCCAGCGCCTCCTCTGTCAGCCCTTCGATTTCGGGCTGATCGCCCTGCCCGGCCAGCCATTCGGCGATCTTCTCAAACTCAGGGTCGTAGACCGGCGTGTAGAGAATGCGGTGGATGGTGGTCGCGGGCACCCCGCGCAGGCGCAGCACGCTGGCGGCCTTGTTGGTCGGCGCCAGGATCGCCAGGGTGCGGCGGTCGTCGCCTTTTTTGCGGCTTTCGTAGTCGCCGGAGACAACTTCGACCCCGGATTGCTCCAGTGCCTTGTAAAGCTCAGCCAGCAGCAGGGTCTTGCCTGATCCCGCCTTGCCGATCACCGCCATCACCCCGGCATCGCCGCGGGGCGGTTGCAACAGCCCGTCATCAAGGTCCACCCCTGCCTGGCGCAGGAGCTCGGTCACGCTGTTATAAGCGGTGGCCTGGTCATCGGAAAACTGTACGGGCAGAGCTGTCATGGCGCGACCCTACAGCCGCGGGGCCGGGTCCGCCAGAGGCAGCGGCCCCGGATTGCGGATCTGTCAGGCCGTAAGCGCCAAGGGCATCGCAGCCCCTGCCCCGCCAAACGAACGGTCGAACCAGAGCTGCGAAAGCTCCTGCGCGATGCCCGCCTTGGCGGCGACGTTCAAGTAGACCTCAGGCGCGTATTCCCAAAGGCCCAGGCAGATGCGGTCCCGCCCTTCGCCCTGGGTGCCGATCACCTCTGGGCTGAACCCCAGGCTGCGGTAGATCCGTACCATGCGGCGGTCGAAGACACCTGCGAAATGCGCGACGGAGAAGTTGCGCATGATCTCGACCCCGCCCAGGGTCAGCGCGCCGGCCACGTTTCGGCCAGCCTCGCGTGACAGGCAGAACCGGGTGCATTCCCAGATCAGCGGGCTGCTGATGGGCACACCGCCTGCGAGATCCAGAAAGATCTCATTAACCATAACCGGGCCGGTGGTGGGCAGGAACCGCATGGAGCCGCCGTGGCTGCCATCGGGCATTTCCCAGATCACATAAAGCGGGTCGAGCGCGTCATACTGATCCCGTTCCTCGCCGTTCCGGTCCACTTGCACGTCCCAGCCCAGCCGGGCCTGGAACTGGTCCGCCCGGTCCCGGAACATCGACTGCGCCAGGGAAGCGTGAGCGTGAAGATCGCGGCCATAGATAAAACGAAGCATGATTTGTCCCCTTCTGGTTGAACAGTGGGAACAGGGTACGGTTATTAACCACAATCTCAGAGGGTATTTACGATGATATTCGCAACCGGTCGTTAAACCACAATCAAACCAAGCGACGTCGCTCGGGCAATCGAATGGGTGGTATTGATTGCCCCCAGCTTGAACCGGGCGCTTTCGATGTAGACGCGCAGCGTGTGCTCCGAGATCGAAAGGGTCTTTGCCACCTGCGCGCGGCTGTAGCCGATCGCCAGCAGGGTCAGCGCGTCCACCTCCCGCGGCGACAGCGGCTGGGCCTGATCCGGGCTGCGGTCGGGTTCGAACTCCAACGCCTTGCGGTTGAAGTAATGCGCGATCAGAATCATGTCACGGCTGTAGCGCTCAGTCAGCTTTTCCCAGGTTTCATCGTCGCAGTTATGGCTGACAGTGAACACGGCAAACTGCCCGTTGGGCCCGCGGACCGGGATCGAGTAGCCCTGGTTGCCAACCCCGTGCTCCAGCGCATCCTTCAGAAATTCGCGGGCCGGTTTCGGCGACCAGTCCAGACGTTTCCAGTCAACCGGGTGAAAGCGCTGATAGCAGCCGGCCACAACCGGATCGACGCGGACATAGGCCCTTTCCTGGTAACGTGCGACCCAAGCCTGCGGATATGTGCCGAAGTGGTAGTGGTCTCCGGCGCTGTCGACCCAATGGTACATGGCATGGTCGACGCCAAACACTGTGCAGACCTGCTCGATGATCTGCTGAAGACCATCAAGGGTACCGGTGGCGTCCAGCGCCTCAAGAATACGGTCCAGTTCCGCTTTGCCTGCCATGGTTCGCTTGCCGCCGTAATTCGCTGCCTTGAATGTGATTGCCGCAATACCCGTTGCTTAAGGCATGGCATACAACTTCGGCTTTTCATGCAGCGGCTAAGTTACTCTAGTCAATGACACTTCTGACTCATTGGTCAAAAAATGGCCAAAAGGCGCCGCTCATAGGTGTTCTGGAGCAGCCGCATGCCATCTAAGGTTTATCCCACTTGCACTTTTCGGCGCAACCCTCCCCAAAAATAGCGGGCCATTCGCGGCTAAGCTACTGAAAGAAAGACTGATAAATAGAAACTCCCGCGAAACGCCTGGAGCGATTCGCGGGAGCCCCTGTTTGCCTTAAGATTTCAGTGCCAAGCCGCCCTCAGGCGTCGAGCACATCCTGCAGGGTGCGCAGGCCGGTCTTCGGCGCCTGCACCAGCACCGACATGTTGCCCGGCAAATGTTCATTGCGCAGCATCTTCATGTGGGCCTCGGGAAGGTCATTCCAGGTGAACACTTCGGACATGCAGGGATCAAGGCGGCGTTCGACCATCAGCTTGTTGGCAGCCGCGGCCTGCTTGAGGTGGGCAAAGTGCGAGCCCTGCAGGCGCTTCTGGTGCATCCACATGTAGCGCACGTCGAAGGTCAGGTTGTAACCGGTGGTGCCCGCGCAGATCACGACCATGCCGCCTTTCTTGACCACAAAGGTGGAGACCGGGAAGGTCGCCTCGCCGGGGTGCTCGAACACCATGTCGACATTTACGCCTTTGCCGGTAATGTCCCAGATCGCTTTGCCGAACTTGCGCACTTCCTTAAACCACTCGGCATATTCCGGTGTGTTCACGGTGGGCAGCTGGCCCCAGCAGTTGAAGTCCTTGCGGTTCAGAACGCCCTTGGCGCCTAAGCCCATGACGAAGTCGCGCTTGCTTTCGTCCGAGATCACGCCGATGGCGTTGGCGCCGGCGGTATTGATCAGCTGGATCGCATAGGAGCCGAGGCCGCCGGAGGCGCCCCAGACCAGCACGTTCTGACCCGGTTTCAGGTCGTGCGGCTCATGGCCGAACAGCATCCGGTAGGCGGTCGCCAGGGTCAGCGTGTAACAGGCGCTTTCTTCCCAGGTCAGGTGCTTGGGCCGCGGCATCAGCTGCTGGGCCTGCACATTGGTGAACTGGGCAAACGATCCGTCCGGCGTCTCATAGCCCCAGATCCGCTGGCTGGGGGAGTACATCGGGTCGCCGCCGTTGCATTCCTCGTCGTCGCCGTCGTCCTGGTTGCAGTGGATCACGACCTCGTCGCCAACCTTCCAGCGGGTCACCTTGGAGCCCACAGCCCAGACGATACCTGAGGCATCGGAACCGGCAATGTGGTAAGGTGCCTTGTGGCCGTCAAACGGCGAAATCGGCTTGCCCAGAGACGCCCAGACGCCGTTGTAGTTGACGCCCGCCGCCATCACCAGGACCAGCACCTCGTTGCTGTCCAGCTCGGGCACATCGACCACTTCCTGCACCATTGCGGTATTCGGCTCGCCGTGGCGCTCCTTGCGGATCGCCCATGCATACATCTTCTTGGGCACATAGCCCATCGGGGGAATTTCCCCCAGCTCGTAAAGGTCTTTCTCGGGCGCCTCGTACGACATGACGTCAGTCTGGGTATCCAATGCCATGATGGCCTCCTTTGCATCCTGTTCTTTGCCGCGGTGCAGAATCGCAGCGGTTACCTGATGGATAGGATTGAGAAGGTAATATTGCAACCACTTTCGCGGCGTTTGAGTAATTTTATGACCCAGCGGATGCAGCATTACTCTTAGCGGGTGCAGAAAAATCACTGCGGCCGCCGGGCAAACCGCTGTCCTCGGGCAGCAGATGACGGACCGAGTTGGCATAAAACTCCAGCAGATCCTGGCGATCCGCCATGGGTGTGATACGTCCTCCCGCTTCCATCACCAGCCCGCGCCGCAACAGCTGGCTCAGGCCCGCCTCAGCCGCATAAGACAGATCGTCCCGCGGAATATGGACATGCGCCAGCGGCATTGCGGCAACCAGATCCTCAAGCCGGTGCTCAATCGCTGCGCGGCTGAGCGGGCCGTGCCGCAGCAGGATGGCCGCGATCAGAGGCACGGGCAGCACCGGAACAATGGCGCTGATCCGCTGCATCAGCTCCCGTGCCAGCGGTTTGGTGATATCGCCTTCGCGCCCTGCCCCGAACCTGGCCAGGCTGAGCGGGCGGCCGAAATTCACCGCGGCATAGCCGGCCCGGCGGTGGCGGCCGGTCAGCCACAGCCACAGCTGCCGCAGCAACCGCAGCGCCACCAGCCCGATCCGGGCACGGAAGCGGCGGTCGCCTGCCTTGGCGGCAGAGGTCAGGATCTTATCCTCCAGCACCCGGTCGTAATTCAGCGCCACCGGCACAAACACCACGTCGCGCCGGTCCGGGTCATAGCCCTCGACGATGTATTTCAGCAGTCCCAGCCTGGGCTGGGCCAGGACACCGTCGAGGCTCAGCCCGCCCTCGGGGAACATCGCCTGGGTGGAGCCGCCGCGGGTGGCCAGACGCACATAGGCTGCCAGCACCTTGCGGTAGAGATCATTGCGCGACCGGCGGCGGATGAAATAGGCGCCCATCGCCCGGATCAGCCGGCTGAGCGGCCAGACCCGCGCCCATTCGCCAACCGCATAAGACAGTGCTGAGCGCTCCGCCGCAAGATAGGTGACCAGCACATAGTCCATGTTGGACCGGTGGTTCATCACGAAAACCACGGTGGACTTGGGGTCGATGGCCCGCAGCGCCTCCTCGTCCTGGTGGCCCAGCCGCACCCGGTAAACCGCGTTGGACAGGAACCGCGCCGCCCGGATGGCAAAGCTGAAATAGGCAAAGGCCGAGAAGCCCGGCACGATCTCGCGTGCATAGCGGCGCACCTGTTCGAATGCCACGTTCTCCGGGATACCCTCTGCCGCGGCATGGTCCGCCGCCGCCTGCGCCACCTGCGGATCGTGAATCAGCCGCTGGATCATGTCGTGGCGGCGTGCCAGCTTGAACGGCTCGATCGGTCGTTCCAACCGCTGATTAAGCCGCGCCACCGCCCGTTCCAGCCGCCGCCGGAAAAACCAGCGCACCGAGGGGAACAGGAAATGCGAGGCAAAGGTCACCGCGGCGAAGCCCACGATCAGCACGAATAGCCACAGCGGCAGTTCCACGGTTTGCGTCATAGTTGAACAGTTGCCCATGGCCTCCGCCTTGACAAGCACCAAGACACCCTGGCTTCCCGCCGCAGAAGCGGAATTGCCGCAACGCAGCGAATTGACATGGGTCGAAAATTGCAGTCTACATCTGCGTGACGAAATAAAATTACCGCCACACTGACTCGCGAGGCCCGACATGCCGCAGATGCAAAAAGACCGCCCCTGGCTGATCCGCACCTACGCCGGCCATTCCACGGCATCGGCATCCAACGCGCTTTACCGCGCCAACCTGGCCAAGGGGCAGACCGGCCTCTCGGTCGCCTTCGACCTGCCGACCCAGACCGGCTATGACAGCGACCATGTGCTGGCCCGCGGCGAAGTGGGCAAGGTTGGCGTTCCAGTTTGCCATCTGGGCGATATGCGGGCGCTGTTCAAAGAGATCCCGCTGGAACAGATGAACACCTCGATGACCATTAACGCCACCGCCCCCTGGCTGCTGGCGCTCTATATCGCGGTGGCCGAGGAACAGGGCGCGGATGTCTCCAAGCTGCAGGGCACGGTGCAAAACGACCTGATCAAAGAGTATCTTAGCCGCGGCACCTATGTCTGCCCGCCCAAGCCCAGCCTCAAGATGATCGCGGATGTGGCGGAGTACTGCTACACCAACGTGCCCAAATGGAACCCGATGAACGTGTGTTCCTACCACCTGCAGGAGGCCGGTGCCACGCCGGAGCAGGAGCTGGCCTTTGCCCTGGCCACTGCCCAGGCGGTGCTGGATGAGCTGAAGCCGCGCATCGCGCCCGAGGACTTCCCGGCCATGGTCGGCCGCATCTCCTTCTTCGTGAACGCCGGCATCCGTTTTGTCACCGAAATGTGCAAGATGCGCGCCTTTGTCGACCTGTGGGACGAGATCTGCGAGCAGCGCTACGGCGTTGCCGATCCCAAGTTCCGCCGCTTCCGCTATGGTGTGCAGGTGAACTCGCTGGGCCTGACCGAGCAGCAGCCGGAAAACAACGTCTACCGCATTCTGATCGAGATGCTGGCGGTGACCCTGTCGAAAAAGGCCCGCGCCCGCGCGGTGCAGCTGCCCGCCTGGAACGAAGCGCTTGGCCTGCCCCGCCCCTGGGATCAGCAGTGGTCAATGCGGATGCAGCAGATACTGGCCTATGAGACCGACCTCTTGGAGTACGGCGACCTGTTCGACCGCAACCCGGCGGTCGATGCCAAAGTCGAGGAGCTGAAGGAAGGCGCCCGCGCCGAGCTGGCGAACCTGGAATCGATGGGCGGCGCGGTGGCGTCCATTGAGTACATGAAAGGCCGCTTGGTCGATTCCAACGCCGAACGGCTGAACCGAATCGAGAAGAACGAAACCGTCGTGGTCGGCGTCAACAAATGGACCGATGGCGAGCCCTCGCCGCTGCAGACCGAGGATGGCGGCATCATGGTGGTCGACCCGGCGGTGGAACAGGAACAGATCAGCCGCCTGAACGCCTGGCGCGGCGAGCGTGACAATGTCGCAGTGCAATCGGCGCTCGCTTCCCTGCGGGCAGCTGCACAAAGCGGCACCAATATCATGGAGCCCTCGATTGCCGCCGCCAAGGCGGGCGTCACCACCGGCGAATGGGCGGAAGAAATGCGCAAGGTCCACGGCACCTACCGCGGCCCGACCGGCGTGTCGGCCTCTGTCTCCAACAAGACCGAAGGACTGGACGACCTGCGCGATGCGGTCAATGCCGTCAGCGACGTGCTGGGCCGCCGGATCAAGTTCGTGGTCGGCAAGCCGGGCCTGGACGGCCACTCCAACGGCGCCGAGCAGATCGCCTTTCGCGCCCGCGACTGCGGCATGGACATCACCTATGACGGCATCCGCATGACCCCGGCTGAACTGGTGGAAGCGGCGCAGAAGGACGACGCCCATGTGGTCGGCCTGTCGATCCTGTCCGGCAGCCATCTGCCGCTGGTCGAGGAAATGATGCAGCGTATGCGCGACGCGGGTCTGGAGCATATTCCCGTGGTCGTCGGCGGAATTATCCCGGACGAAGACGCGCAAAAGCTGAAGTCTATGGGGGTAGCCCGAGTTTACACCCCCAAGGATTTCGAGCTAAATTCAATCATGAGCGATATTGTCGACCTGGCAAAGCCACCTAAAATTGCAGTGAATTGACTTTTAATAGGCAACTTCCTGCAAATAGCCCAGAAAGATGCTGAAACGCGTCTGGAAATTGGGCCATAAAGAATGACATACCGGATTTTCCGGTATGTCATTTTTATATGGAGATCAAAATGACCTTCGATCTTTCGGCTATGAGCAGAAAAGAGCTTCTCCAGCTGCAAAGCGATGTTGGAAAGGCATTGCAGGAAGCAGAACTGCGCGAGCGTCAGGAAGCCCTGAAAGCCGCCGAAGAAGCTGCCGCTAAATACGGTTTTTCGCTGGATGAAATCGCCAGCGCATCGCGACAGGGCGCCAAGAAAACCAAAGCGGCACCGAAATACCGCAACCCGAACAACCCCGAGGAAACCTGGACCGGCCGCGGCCGCAAACCGCATTGGGTGCATGCCGCGCTGACCGCGGGCATGGATATTTCCGACCTGGAAATCTGACGCCTGAGCGGAGCGAAGCAATGACCATTCATATTGGCGCCGCACCGGGCGACATTGCCGAAACCGTGCTGATGCCAGGCGACCCGTACCGCGCGAAATGGGCGGCTGAAACTTTTCTGGAGGACGCCCGGCTGGTCAACGAAGTGCGCGGGATGCTGGGCTATACAGGCACTTGGAACGGCCACCGGGTCACCATCCAGGGCAGCGGCATGGGCATGCCCTCGCTGTCGATCTACGCCAATGAGTTGATCCGCGATTACGGCGCAAAAACCCTGATCCGCATCGGCTCCTGCGGCGGCATGCAGGACAAGGTCAAGGTCCGCGACGTGATCCTGGCCATGACCGCAAGCACCGTGAACAGCCCCTCCAGCGGTATTTTCCGTGAGCTGAATTTTGCCCCCTGCGCCGACTGGGGCTTGCTGCAGGCGGCCGCCCAGGCGGCTGCCAAACGCGGCTCAGCCACCCATATCGGCGGCATCTACTCCTCGGACGTGTTCTATGACGAACGCCCCGACCTGAACGAGCAGATGGTGCGCCATGGCATCCTGGGCGTTGAGATGGAAGCGGCGGAACTCTACACGCTGGCCGCCCGCCACGGCTGCCGGGCGCTGGCGGTGCTGACCGTGTCCGACCATCTGGGCACCGGCGAGGCTTTGTCCTCGGATCAGCGTGAACGCAGTTTTGGTGATATGGCTGAAATTGCGCTGGAGGCAGCATTTAGCTGACGTTGCGTAAATTCATTATTGGCAATGAAAAGGGCAGCGGTTTCTCCGCTGCCCTTTATTGTTTCATGACTGCGAAGCGCCTGGCGGCAACTCGGCTGTTTTCCGAGCGGCAGAAATTTGGCAGCACATTCCGGTTAAATGCAAAATGCGCGTGGTTCAGCCGCGGCCATGGCTGCGGTCATAGCCATTGGGCGGCGGGCTTTTCCAATCACCCAGCGCCCCTTCTGCCGGGGCAAAGACCTCAACCAGCAGCGGGTAACACGCGGCCGTATCGCTGGAATGCTCCGCCGAGCAATCACCGCCCGGGCAGGCGCTGAGACTGCCCAAGAGGTCAATCTCGGAAAAAAACTCCAGGTAATCGCCGGGACGCACCGGGCTTGCCTTCATGAAATACTGGCCGGTGCCGCGGGTGAAGCCGGTGCACATGAAGACATTGAGTACATCATGCACATGCGGCTCTGCCTCTGCCGGTGACACGCCCAGATGATCTGCCAGCGCCCGGGTCAGGTTTGAGTGGCAGCAGTGGTGGTACTGGCTGCCCGCCAGCAGGTTTCCGGTATAGGGGTCGCAGCGGGTGCCGATAACGTCATGCACCGAGCCGCCGAATTCGTCGATACCGTACCAGCCCAGCGTGTCCGCCACGACGGTCGCCATCGGACGCAGATGCGGAAAGCTGGTCCACATCCGCTCGCCGGTGGTGATATGGGTGCCATGCAGGGCGCGGGTCTTGCCGGAATAGAACCGCTCGCTGAGATCGGTCTTGTTCCACAGGTTGAGATCGCCCACCTGCGGCCCCTCGATTGAGGTTATGCGGAAGAAATGCCCGGCGGGCACCTCGAAACAGGCGGCATCGCGGGGCGGCACCCGCACCTCGCCGGTTTTCACCGCGCTTTCCCGCGCCCGGCTGTACAGCGCCAGGTCCGGCACCGGCAGGGTGTCGTTCGGGTAGCAGATCACCGGTTTGACGGCGCGGCGGGCCGCAGCGTCGGCGGGGGCAGCGGGAGTGCTGGACATGGGGGCAAACCTTCCTGTTCGTTTGCCCCATCAAGACCTCATCCCCGCCCCGGCGCAAGCCCTTCGCGCAGCAGGCACCCCTGCAGCTGTAACGGTGCCCTGTCAGGTGCTGCGCTGCGGATTACGGCAGATGCGGGGGGCGGCTTCCCCGGGTTCCACGGCACCGCAAGAGATGCAACGCCAGTGCCCTTCGGACTTGACCTGCCGCCAGCGGCAATTGCGGGTGAGATCCATCGCACGATGGCGCCACAGGAAGTAGCAAAGGACGCCAACCGCAAGGGCAACAACAAGTATCATGCAGCCTGTCTAGCCCTGACGGCGCGGCCCTTCAAATGCAAATCCCGCACGAGGACCGCGGCGGCCCGCTTCACGCAGCCTGGTAGTATTCGAACAACTGGTCCTGCTCCGGCTCCTGCCCGCTCTGCATAAGTGTTTCGGGGGTGTAGTAGGCATAGGCCTGCTCCAGCGCCTCCAGCGCGGCGCGGGCGGCTTTGGCTTGCTGCTCTTCCAGAGTTTCAACGGGTTTCATCGGGCGGTCTCCTTATTTGCGGCACCATCCTCCCTTGCCCGGCAACATAACTTCTGCCGTCCTCGCGCGCACCGGATGTTTTTGCAGCCTTGCCATGCAGTTAGCGCAAGCCGGCGCC
The DNA here is from genome assembly GCF_013317235.1 of Leisingera sp. ANG59. Classification (GTDB taxonomy): domain Bacteria; phylum Pseudomonadota; class Alphaproteobacteria; order Rhodobacterales; family Rhodobacteraceae; genus Leisingera. The sequence goes on from NZ_WLCM01000005.1 coordinate 52,733, forward strand.
CCTCAGCCCACCCAGCTCAGCCGATCAGAAAATGCCCGGCCAGCCCCAGCGCAAATCCCGCGACCGCGCCCAGCGCAGGCGCGCTGCTGCGGTTGCTGTGCGCCTTTGGGGCGATGTCCTGAAACAGCAGGTAAAGGATGCCGCCCGCGGCAAAGATCATGATTGCCCCCAGTACCGCATGGGCATCCGCCAGCCAGACCAGCCCGGCCAGTGCGCAGGCAGGTCCCAATGCGGCCAGCCCCAGAAACAACAGCAGCACGTGCCAGGCCGGGCTGTCGCCGCTCCAGACCTCGCGGAAGGCGGCAAAGCCCTCGGGCAGGTTCTGCAGGAAGATCATCAGCGCCAGCAGCTTGGCGGTGGCGGAATCCGCCACCAGCATCGCCCCCAGCGCCATCGCCTCCGGCAGGTAATCCAGCAGCATCGCCAGCAGCAAGGCGCCGCTGCCCCCGTGGCGCTGCAGAACGGTATCGATCAGGTAGAAAACCAAGCCGCCGGCCGCAAACAGGCCAACAGCCCAGGCGGGGGGCAGCGCCTCTGCCGCTTCCGGCACCAGCACCAGCGCCACTGCCGAGGCCAGCGCACCGCCGCCAAAGGCCGCGATGGTGTGCAAGACCCGGTCGCGCAGCACCGGATTGCCAATGTGCTCGCACCAGGCCAGCAGCCCGCCCAGCGGCATCGAAAGACCGGCAATGCCGGCAAGCAGAATGGCATAGAAATGCGGTTGCATCCCGGTACCTTAGGGCGGCATCTGGCGCCGCTCAACCGATATAGCTCAGATGTTGATGCAGGAGGTCGCTTGCGCCGCCTGCGCCTCCGTCACATTCAACCCCGGCTGCACGTTACGCAGCACCGTGGCGCCCGCGCCATGGCCTAAGAACTCGGTGCTGACGCGAACCTCCCCGGTGATCCCGGCCTCCGCGATACAGCCCGGAATCCGTGCATCCGTCGCCGCCAGCTGGCCGCCGATCCGGTCGTGGTCCGTTGCCGTCATACAGCCCGCCATCAGAGCCAGCGCACCTGAGGCGCATCCAAGAAGTCTCATGCCCGAAATCCGTTGCCTGCAAAAATCATACCCCCGGTTTCGCAGGAAACCGGGGGTCATGCAATTTTCATCGCCAGCGGGCGGCGGATCCTTGCGGACCGCCTGACGCGGTCAGACGGTGCGCTCGACCATCATCTTCTTGATATGCGCAATCGCCTTGGCCGGGTTCAGGCCTTTGGGGCAGGTCTTGGCGCAGTTCATGATGGTGTGGCAGCGGTAGAGCTTGAACGGATCCTCCAGCTGGTCCAGGCGCTCAGGCGTGGCTTCGTCCCGGCTGTCGATGATCCAGCGGTAGGCGTGCAGCAAGGCTGCCGGCCCAAGGTAGCGGTCGCCGTTCCACCAGTAGCTCGGGCAAGAGGTCGAGCAGGATGCGCACATCACGCATTCATAAAGGCCATCGAGCTTCTTGCGGTCCTCGATGGACTGCTTCCACTCCTTCGCCGGGCGGTTGGTCTTGGTTTCCAGCCAGGGCATGATCGAGGCATGCTGAGCATAGAAATGCGTCAGATCCGGGATCAGATCCTTGACCACCGGCATATGCGGCAGCGGATAGATCGCCACGTCGCCCTTGATCTCATCCATGCCGTAGATACAGGCCAGCGTGTTGATGCCGTCGATGTTCATCGCGCAGGATCCGCAGATCCCTTCGCGGCAGGAGCGGCGGAAGGTCAGGGTCGGGTCGATCTCGTTCTTGATCTTGATCAGCGCGTCCAGAACCATCGGGCCGCAGCTGTCCATATCGACGAAATAGGTGTCGACCTGCGGGTTTTTCCCGTCATCCGGGTTCCAGCGGTAGATCTTGAATTTGCGCACATTGCTGGCGCCCTCCGGCTTGGGCCATGTCTTGCCGGTGGTGATCTTGGAGTTCTTCGGGAGGCTGAATTGAACCATGGTCTGTCTCCTTAGAACGTCCGCGCCTTGGGCGCGATTTTCTTGAGGCTGATGCCGCCTTCATCCTCGGTGGTCAGCGGATCCACGATCACCGGGCGGTAGGACAGATCAACCTTGTTGCCCTCCACGCGCGACACGGTGTGGACTCGCCAGTTCTCGTCGTCGCGGGTGGCGTAATCCTCGTGGGCATGGGCGCCGCGGCTCTCCTTGCGCGCTTCGGCGCCAACGATGGTGGCCAGCGCGTTTGGCATCAGGTTGGTCAGCTCCAGCGTCTCCATCAGGTCGGAGTTCCAGACCAGCGAGCGGTCGGTCACCTTAAGGTCATCGAGCTTGGCCGCAATCGCGGTCATCTTCTCAACGCCTTCCTTCAGCGTCTTGTCGGTGCGGAAAACTGCCGCGTCCGCCTGCATGGTGCGCTGCATTTCCAGCCGCAGGTCCGCGGTCGGGATGCCGCCCTTGGCATTGCGCAGGGTGTCGAAGCGGTCAAACGCCTTGTCGACGGAGGCCTGGTTCAGCACCGGGTTCGCCGCGTCGGCGTCCACAACCTTGCCCGCGCGGATGGCGGAGGCGCGGCCAAAGACCACCAAGTCAATCAGCGAGTTGGAGCCCAGGCGGTTGGCCCCGTGCACCGAGGCACACCCCGCTTCGCCCACGGCCATGAGGCCAGGCACCACCGCGGTCGGATCGTCGGCGGTCGGGTTCAGCACCTCGCCCCAGTAGTTGGTCGGGATGCCGCCCATGTTGTAGTGCACGGTGGGCAGAACCGGGATCGGCTCCTTGGTCACGTCCACACCGGCAAAAATCTTGGCGCTCTCAGAGATGCCCGGCAGCCGCTCCGCCAGCGCCTCGGCCGGCAGGTGGCTGAGGTTCAGGTGGATATGGTCGCCCTCGGCGCCGACACCGCGGCCTTCGCGGATTTCCATGGTCATAGAGCGGCTGACATAGTCGCGCGGCGCCAGGTCCTTGTACTGAGGCGCATAGCGCTCCATGAACCGTTCGCCCTCGGAGTTGGTCAGGTAGCCGCCCTCGCCCCGCGCGCCCTCGGTGATCAGGCAGCCGGAGCCGTAGATGCCGGTCGGGTGGAACTGCACGAACTCCATGTCCTGCAGCGCCAGGCCGGCCCGGGCCACCATGCCGCCGCCGTCGCCGGTGCAGGTATGCGCCGAGGTGGCGGAGAAATAGGCACGGCCGTATCCGCCGGTCGCCAGCACCACCATTTTGGCGTTGAACACATGCATGGTGCCGTCATCCAGCTTCCAGCAGACAACACCCTGGCACTGCCCGTCCTCGGACATGATCAGGTCGATGGCGAAATACTCGATGTAGAACTCGGCATTGTTCTTCAGACTCTGACCATACAGCGTGTGCAGGATCGCGTGGCCGGTCCGGTCAGCCGCCGCACAGGTGCGCTGCACCGCGGGGCCTTCGCCGAACTCGGTGGTGTGGCCGCCGAACGGGCGCTGGTAGATCTTGCCTTCCTCGGTGCGCGAGAACGGCACCCCGTAGTGCTCCAGCTCGTAAACCGCCTTGGGCGCCTCGCGGGCCAGGTATTCCATAGCGTCGGTGTCGCCCAGCCAGTCAGAGCCCTTGACGGTGTCATACATATGCCACTGCCAGCTGTCCGGGCCCATGTTGCCCAGGGAGGCAGCAATACCGCCCTGCGCCGCCACCGTGTGGGAGCGGGTCGGGAACACCTTGGTCACACAGGCCGTGCGCAGCCCCTGTTCCGCCATGCCCAGCGTCGCGCGGAGGCCAGCCCCGCCGGCGCCAACCACGACCACGTCATATTCATGTGTTTCGTATTCGTAAGCAGCCATTGAAAAAGACCTCGGAGCGTTACAGGGCCAGGCGGATCAGCGCATAGGCGCTGGTCGCGGCGACGGCATAGGACAGGCAGTTGACCAGGATGATCGTCAGGCGGCCATTGAAGCCGTGGACATAGTCCTCGATCATGATCTGGGCGCCGGATTTGAAGTGCATCATGCCGACCCAGATGGTCAGCGCCGCCACGAGTGCCGGGAACGGGCGGGAATAATAGGCAGTGATCTCCTCATAGGAGCCGCCCAGCGCTGGACCAAAGGTGAAAACAAACAGCGGCACCAGGATCAACAGGGCAATGGAGCTCACCTGCATCGACCAGTGATGGCTGGTTCCGGATTTTGCAGCGCCCATGCCAACGGCGCGTTTGCGGTCAGTCAGATATCGCATCGCGTGTGTCCCCAGCTTAGACGATGATAATGGTGAGTACGGTCAGAACCGCCGAGCCGATCACGACAATCCAGCCCAGCTTCTCGGCCTGTTCCAGATCCAGCATATAGCCGTTGTCCCAGATCAGGTGCCGGATGCCGGCCAGCGTGTGGTACCACAGGCCCAGCACCGACAGGGTCATCACCAGATCGCCGAACCAGCTGGTCAGCAGGCCGTTGGCGGTGGCGAAGTATTCGGGTGAGGTAGCGGCGGCCAGGAACCACCAGGCGATCAGCAGCGCGGAAACGATCAGCGCGTTGCCGGTAATCCGCGTCAGGATCGACGTCACGGAGGTCAGCTGCGGGCGGTAGACCTGCAAATGCGGCGAAAGCGGGCGGTTGCCCCGATTGACATCGGCCATGTTGGCTCCTTTTCAGGTTGGCTGACGACGTTTTAGCCGATTTTTACGGCGTGTCACCCGAAGGAACGGTTAAAAACGGCAGGTTTCTGGCCTGTTGGCGCTAAAACGCCACGGCTTGTGATCACAGCAAATAATTAGTGATCACAAAACCTGCGGTTGGAAATTTTTTACAGAATCACAAGGCAATCTGCAAATCATTGCAAAGCCGCGGGCCGCTGGGCCGCCTGCGGCGGCAGTGCCGCAGTCTGCCGCGCCACCTCCCGCACCAGCTTTTTGCGGATGCGCGCCGGGTAGTCGGCAAAGCTCGAAGCAGAAACCACAAAGGCCCCCTCGCCGCGGATCACATTCTCAAAGAAATAGGCGGTCAGATCCGGCTCGCTCTGCTCGATGGCAATGGCATTCACCGTCACACCCGCCTCTGCCAGCGCCGCATGCGCCGCGCGCGGCTCAACCCCTTCGTTGGAGAACCCGTCGCCGGACATATCGATCACCCGGCGCTTGCAATGCTCCACGGCCGGGAACTGCTCCAGTCCCAGGAACAGCGCCTCCCCCACCGCGGTGGAGTAATTGCGCCAGGGCCTTGGTGCCTGCTCAATCGCCCGCGCCAGCGCTTCGACATCTCCGAAGGTCCGGATCTCCGCCCAGGGCAGCGTCACCTCCTGGCGCGACTCCCCGGACCACTGCATCAGCAGCACCTGGGCGCGCGCCTTAACCAGCGCCTCGGACACTACCCCGTCGCGCAGCCCTGCCGCCAGCCCGTCCATCTGAATGCGGTATTCATCGGCATCGACAGAACCGGAAACATCCACCGCCAGCACCAATGCCAGATCGCAGGCCGCCGTTCGCAGCGGCCAGAGGGAGAGCATGGAGAATACCAGAAGCTGCAAAACCCGCATGCCGCCAGCTTAAGCGGCAATCGCGCGGCGGGTCATCACAATTCTGCCAGCCCCGGCTGATCCGGTTCAAAATATTCCAGGGCTGAGCAGGCACAGCTTGCGAGGGGAAAGCCCCTTCAGGTCACTTCGGCATCAGCGCCCAGTAGTCCAGGTCGAGCAGCACATCGGGGAGGTACTTGCCGTCCTCGCCCTTCAGCTCAAATGGCGCGCCGCCCTTGGTCGCCACCAGCCGCAGCCGGATCGCACCGACGCCGGATGCCGCGGTGTCGGCTTTGTCCAGCACCTCGGACCAGGCCCGGACCGTCAGTCCCGACAGGCAGGGGTTGGCATGCGCTCCGCCGTTCAGGCCGACGATCATCTGCGCGTTGGCAAGCCCGTTGAAGCTAAGCGTGCGCGCCATCGAGATCACATGGCCGCCATAGATCAGCCTTGTGCCGTCCGGGCGGGCGGTATTGTCGAAATGCACCTTGGCGGTGTTCTGCCACAGGCGGGTCGCCATCATGTGTTCGGCTTCCTCGATGGTGACGCCATCCACATGGTCGATCGTCTCGCCGACCTCGTAGTCGCCCCAGCGGTGCGGCTCGCCGGCCAGAGTGAAATCGTAGTTGCTGAAATCCAGCCCCGCCGGGATCACCAGCTGCTCCGCCGGGATCACCTTGTTCAGCTCCGGGATCACCGTCTCCGGCGCCGGGGCATTGAGGTCGCGTTTGCGCACCATCACCCAACGCACGTATTCCATCACGCATTCGTCGCGCTGGTTCAGCCCGCGGGTGCGCACATAGACCACGCCGGACTTGCCGTTTGAATTCTGCTTGAGCCCGATCACCTCGGATTCCGAGCGCAGCGTGTCGCCGGGATAGACCGGCAACAGCCAGCGCCCCTCGGCATAGCCGAGGTTCGCCAGCGCATTCAGGGAGATGTCCGGCACCGTCTTGCCGAACACCACATGGAAGGCCGCCAGATCATCCAGCGGCGCCGAAGGCAGACCACAGGCCCGGGCAAATTCATCCGAAGAATAGAGCGCATGGCGCGCCGGGTAGAGCGCGTGGTAGAGCGCCCGCTCGCCGCCCGATACCGTGCGGGGCACCGCGTGGCGGATCACCTCGCCAACGGTGTAATCTTCGAAAAACCGGCCCGGATTGGTCTTGGCCATCAGTGTTCTCCCAGTTTGGTCTCAGGGGTGTAGGTTCCGTCCACTTCCTTCACCACCGCCTGGCCGCAGCGCATGATCCCCTTGACGGGATCAAAGGCCTGGGTCGGGCTGCCGTGCAGCTCCCAGCCCTTGTTCAGCGCATCGGTTACCTTGTGGCAGAAGGCAGAGGTGTCGTCCTCGGACAAAAATCTGTACAGTTTCATGGCTTCCTATCCTGCTCAGGGCCTATCCCGGAAAGGGCGACGGCCCGATCATCCCGTGGACGTAGCCGATCACCCCCAACAGGACAATCGAAGCCGCAAAGAACATCGCATCCTTGGCGATGGTGCCCTTCGGCCCCGGCTGCCAGTCCGGCTCGGAGCGGTTGATCACGATGACCTCAGCCACCGCCCAGGCCAGCAGCCCGCCGAACAGGATGATCGAGGCGAGATCGCCATTGACCAGCAAATGCGCCACGGCCCAGAGCTTGAATCCCGCTAGCATCGGATGCCGCATGCCATTCAGCAGCGCGCCTTTCTTGGGCGCCGGGCTCATCATCCAGATGGCGATCAGCACCAGCAGATTGTTGATATGCACCATGAAGGACGGCGGCGCCCACACGTGGATAAACTCCATGCCGCGGTAGCCCAGCACCATCAGCACCACACCCGCCGCCAGCACCAGCGCCACAACGCCGCGCCCGCCATTGCCCATGGAGGCGCGCATCTCCGGCGCCAGCCGTTTGAACAGGTGGCCGCCCCACCACAGCAGAAGTCCCAGGATCAACAGTGCCATTTCAGCCCCTCTTAGATGTTAAGCTGATTAACACCTATGCGGAAAGCACAGAGATTGCATCCGCTTTTGCCAGGATCTCACGCGCCGTCACGACGTGCAGGTTCTCGACTATCTTGCCGTCGACCACGGCAACACCCTGCCCTGCGGCCTTGGCCTCTTCAAATGCGGCAATCTGGCGGCGCGAGGTGTCGATCTCGCGCTCGGTCGGGGCAAAGGCGGCATTGGCGGTCTCCACCTGCGCCGGGTGGATCAGGGTCTTGCCGTCAAAACCCATGTCTCTACCTTGCGCGCATTCCGCGGCCAGCCCCTCGACATCCTTGAAGGCGTTATAGACGCCATCGACTATCACCAGCCCCTCGGCCTTGGCCGCCAGCAGGCACAGGCCCAGACCTGCCATCATCGGCATCCGGTCGGGCCGGTAGCGGGTCTGCAATTCCTTGGCCAGGTCATTGGTGCCCATCACCATGCCCTGCAGCTTGGGATGCGCGGCAATCGCCGCGGCGTTCAGCATGCCGCGCGGGGTCTCCATCATCGCCCACAGCGGGATGTCGCCGGTAATCTCTGCCAGCGCGTCCAGATCTTCCGGCGCGTTCACCTTGGGCAGCAGAATCGCGTCGCAATCCATCCGGGCCGCCGCCGCATCGCCGCGGCCCCAGGGCGTGTCCAGCCCGTTGATCCGCACAATCTTCATCCGCGTGCCATAGCCGCCGGCCTTCAGCGCCTGGGCCAAGGTCTCGCGGGCATTGGTTTTTTCATCGGCCGAGACCGCGTCTTCCAGATCGAAGATCACCGCGTCCACCGGCAGGGTTTTGGCCTTCTCCAGCGCACGCGCGTTGGAGCCGGGGATATACAAAACCGAACGGTAAGGGCGCGCACGCGGATCCATAGAGCCTCTCCAAAAGTTATTTTGTTGCGTAAAGCGGTACAGATTCGATTGTATACTTTCAAGTACAATTCCGCCGCAGCGCAGCGTAAGCTTTCACGCGTTTGCAGCAAGCACTTGATAACAAGTGTGAATTTTCAGCGCACGCCTGATTAACCACTTATCAGCAACTGACCGGCACACTGAAGGGCACCAAGGCACAGGACCCCGCCGCCCCACCAGGCCGCACCTGCTGCCCGCAGGCATGGGGCCTGCAAAATCGTACCGCGTCACACACCGGCCCGAACAGGGGCACCGGGGGCCGCCATCCGGCACCCCGCCCTGTCCGGCCGTTCCGGAAAGGGTAAAACGAGATGAAAAAGACCTATCTTGCACTCACGCTGGCCCTGGCCGCATCTGCCATGGCCGCCGCTCCCGCCGCCGCGCAAAGCCGCAACTGCGCCCCGCGCGACGCGGTGGTGAAACGGCTGGCCGAAAAATACGGCGAAAGCCGCCAGAGCATCGGCATGGGCCAGCAGGGCATGGTGATGGAGACCTTTGCCTCTGCCGACACCGGCAGCTGGACCATCACCGTCACCACCCCCAACGGCATGACCTGCCTGGTGGCCTCCGGCCAGTCCTACGAAGTTCTGGCAGAGGCCCTGCCGAACACCGACAGCGACGCCTGAACAGGCGTTGAGGCAGGTTTCCAGGCTGCATGTTCCGCGGCCGGGGATGGCGCAGCGGGCTGCGCCTGGGCATAGAACTCAGGTCAGCCCGTCCCAGATCAGCTTGGCGCCGGTCACCGTCAGCAGCACATAGGTGAGCGCAAAGAACCAGCGCTCCGGGATCGAGTGGTGCAGTTTCACCCCCAGCCAGGCTCCCAGCAGGGCAAAGGGCGCCAGCATCAGATCCAGCGTCAGGGTCTCGCGGGTGAACATCCCCAGTCCGGCATAAGGCACCGCCTTGGCAATGTTGATGGCCCAGAAGATCAGCACAGTGCTGGCCTGATATTCGGTCTTCCGCAACTTGAGGCTGAGGAGATACACCGCCGCCGGCGGCCCGCCTGCGTGGCTGACAAAACTGGTGAACCCCACCGCCAGCCCGGCCAGCGCCCCTGCCCCGGTGGACAGCGGCGCCTCCGCGGCCAGCCGCAGCCCCAGCCGCGCCCGCAGCTGCCACAGCACAAAGCCGACGGAAACCACGCCGATCAGCACCCGCATAACATCGGCATCCACCGCCGCATACAACCACGCCCCCAACGCAACACCGGGCAGCCCGCCGCCGATCAGCAGCATGGACGCCCGCAGGTTCCAGCGCCCCCAATAAGGTTTCAGATTAGCCACGTCGATCAGCATCAGCAGGGGCAGCATCAGCGCCAGCGCCATGCCCGGCTCCAGCACCAGCGCCAGAATCGACGCCGAGGCAAAAGCTGCGCCGGACCCGAAACCGCCCTTGGACACGCCCGCAAAAACGACCGCCGGGATGGCAAAAACGAAAAACATCGCATCAAACGCCGCCATCACCCGCCCTCCGAAATGCCCAGATTACAGACGGTTTAGCGGTATCAGCACGGTATACACAAGCATACAGCGCCGAATGCCGCAGCGCAGAGCCCTTGCACGGCACGGTTTTACGCCGTAGGCATCAGGAAATTTCAACCGGACCGGAGACATTTTCCAATGGCACGACCCAAAATCGCCCTCATCGGCGCAGGTCAGATCGGCGGCACCCTCGCACATCTCGCAGCCCTCAAGGAACTGGGCGACGTCGTACTCTTCGACATCGCCGAAGGCATCCCCGAAGGCAAGGCGCTGGACATCGCAGAATCCGGTCCCTCCGAGGGCTTCGACGCCTCCCTGAAGGGCACCCAGTCCTATGAGGACATCGCAGGCGCCGACGTCTGCATCGTGACCGCCGGCGTGCCGCGCAAGCCGGGCATGAGCCGCGACGACCTGCTGGGCATCAACCTCAAGGTGATGAAATCCGTAGGTGAAGGCATCCGCGACCACGCGCCGGACGCTTTCGTGATCTGCATCACCAACCCGCTGGACGCGATGGTTTGGGCCCTGCGCGAATTCTCCGGCCTGCCCCATAACAAGGTCTGCGGCATGGCCGGCGTGCTGGACTCCGCCCGCTTCCGCCACTTCCTGGCCGAGGAATTCGGCGTTTCCATGAAGGACGTCACCGCATTCGTTCTGGGCGGCCACGGCGACACCATGGTGCCGTCGGTGCGCTACTCCACCGTTGCAGGCATCCCGCTGCCAGACCTGGTCAAGATGGGCTGGACCACCCAGGAGCGCCTGGACGCCATCCTGCAGCGCACCCGTGACGGCGGCGCCGAGATCGTCGGCCTGCTGAAAACCGGCTCCGCCTTCTATGCGCCGGCCACCTCCGCCATCGAAATGGCCGAGGCCTACCTGAAAGACCAAAAGCGCGTGCTGCCCTGCGCCGCCTATTGCGACGGCGAGCTGGGCGTCAAGGACATGTATGTCGGCGTGCCCACCGTGATCGGCGCCGGCGGCATCGAGAAGGTGGTGAACATCCAGCTGAACGAGGAAGAGCAGGCGATGTTCGACAATTCGGTCAACGCCGTGAAGGGCCTGGTCGAGGCCTGCAAAGGCATCGACGCCTCGCTGGCCTGAGGCCCGCAGCACCCGGAAATCAGAGAGGCCCGCTTCCGGCGGGCCTTTTCTTTTGCCGCGGCGCCACCGCTCCTGCGGCTGCCGCTTTTGATCCATGATGCGGCGGGCGCAGCCCTTGGGTCCCGGCTCGAATCACCCGCATCAAGGCTTTGTTAATTTGTGATCACACCCCCAAAACCCGTGATCACAAAACCCGGAAATCTTCGGCATTTCTCGACTGCCTGTCAAAAAACCCTTTAACACTTGGCTTTAACACGGCCTATTGAGCAGCAGACAATTGCAGCCAGACGGGACAGTTTCAGATGAACATCCACGAATATCAGGCCAAAGCCCTCCTTCGCAGCTACGGTGCCCCGGTGTCCGACGGACGCGTGGTGCTGCGGGCCGAAGAAGCCAAGACCGCCGCCGGTGAACTCGACGGCCCGCTGTGGGTCGTGAAGGCGCAGATCCACGCAGGCGGCCGCGGCAAAGGCTCCTTCAAGGAAGCCGACGCCGGCGAGAAGGGCGGCGTGCGCCTGACCAAATCGGTGGAGGAAGCTGCCGAAGAAGCCAAGAAGATGCTGGGCCGCACCCTGGTGACCCATCAGACCGGCCCGGCCGGCAAACAGGTGAACCGCATCTACATCGAGGCCGGCTCCGGCATCAAAACCGAGCTGTACCTGGCCCTGCTAGTTGACCGCCAGACCTCGCGCATCTCCTTTGTCTGCTCCACCGAGGGCGGCATGGACATCGAGGAAGTGGCCGCCGCCACCCCTGAGAAGATCCTGTCCTTCTCGGTCGACCCGGCCACCGGCTACCAGGCCTACCACGGCCGCCGCATCGCCTTTTCGCTCGGCCTTGAGGGCCAGCAGATCAAGCAGTGCGTCAAGCTGATGGGGCAGCTCTACAAGGCCTTCGTCGAGAAGGACATGGAGATGCTGGAGATCAACCCGCTGATCGTCGGCGACGACGGCAACCTCAAGGTGCTGGACGCCAAGGTCGGCTTTGACGGCAACGCGGTCTACCGCCACGCCGACGTGGCCGAACTGCGCGACACCACCGAGGAAGACCCGAAAGAGCTGGAAGCCTCCAAGTACGACCTGAACTACATCGCACTGGATGGTGAGATCGGCTGCATGGTGAACGGCGCAGGCCTGGCGATGGCCACCATGGACATCATCAAGCTCTATGGCGCTGAGCCCGCCAACTTCCTCGACGTGGGCGGCGGCGCCACCAAGGAAAAGGTGACCGAGGCGTTCAAGATCATCACCTCCGACCCCAACGTCAAAGGCATCCTGGTCAACATCTTCGGCGGCATCATGCGCTGCGACGTGATCGCCGAGGGCGTGGTTGCCGCGGTGAAGGAAGTCGGCCTGAAGGTGCCGCTGGTGGTCCGCCTCGAAGGCACCAACGTCGAAAAGGGCAAGGAGATCATCAACACCTCCGGCCTCGACGTGATCGCCGCCGACAACCTGAAGGACGGCGCCGAGAAGATCGTGAAGGCGGTCAAGGGCTAAGGACCTGATCCGGTGAAGGCGGCTGTCTATCTCATAGGCTTGCGGCAGGCCACGGGCCGGGCGGAGCTGATGCAGCGGGAGCTGGATCAGGCCGGGCTGTCGGCTGCGCGCATCGATGCGGTGGACAGCACCAAGGTCAGCCGCGAGGAAATGCTCAAGCAGTGCTCCCCTGAGGGCAACTGGGGCTATTTCCAGACCAAGGACATGGCCTGCACCCTCAGCCATGCCAAGGCCTGGGAGGCGTTTCTGGCCTCAGATGCCGATGCGGCGCTGATCCTGGAGGATGACGTCTTCCTGTCGCCCGACACCGGCGCCTGGCTGGCGAATCTCTCCTGGTGGCCCGCGGATGCCGGCATCGTCAAGTTCGAACGCTGGCGGGCAAAGAAACTGCAGGTGGCGCTTGGCAAGGATGGTTTCACCCATCTGGGCCGCGAGGTGCGCCGGATGATGTCCCGCCACGCAGGCGGTGCGGCTTACGTGATCTCGCGCCAGGCCGCGCAGCATCTGCTGGACAGCCGCCCGTTCTGCATCACGCTGGACAACCTGCTGTTCAACTTTGACGCCTCGCTGCCTGCGCGCGGCATCAAGGTCTATCAGGTGCAGCCGGCACTTGCCGAACAGGGCAATGAAGCCCCGGGCGAGGTGGGCGTCGGCCCGCCGCGCCACCGGCCCAAGGGCTGGCCGCTGATCCGCCAGAAACTCCGGCGCGGAATCTACGAGTTCCGCGGCGGCTTCCGAATACTTCCCAGCGTGGTCCTGGGGCGGGCCACCCTCGAAAAAATCCGCTTCGACGGCCGTTCCCTGGCCACCCCGCAGACCCAACACACACATACCGCTTGAAGGAACCGAAACATGGCAGTCCTCATCGACGAAAACACCAAGGTCATCTGTCAGGGCTTTACCGGCTCTCAAGGAACATTCCACTCCGAACAGGCCATCGCCTACGGCACCAAGATGGTCGGCGGCGTGACCCCCGGCAAAGGCGGCCAGACCCATCTGGAGCTGCCGGTGTTCAACTCCGTGCATGAAGCCAAGCATGTGACCGGGGCCAATGCCTCCGTGATCTACGTGCCGCCGCCGTTTGCCGCGGATTCCATCCTCGAGGCGATCGACGCCGAGATGGAAGTGATCGTGGCGATCACTGAGGGCATCCCGGTTCTCGACATGATGAAGGTGAAGCGGGCGCTGGAGAACTCCTCCTCGATCCTGATCGGCCCCAACTGTCCCGGCGTGATCACGCCCGATGCCTGCAAGATCGGCATCATGCCCGGCCACATCCACCGCCGCGGTTCGGTCGGCGTGGTGTCGCGCTCTGGCACCCTGACCTATGAGGCGGTGAAGCAGACCACCGACGTGGGCCTGGGCCAGTCGACCTGCGTCGGCATCGGCGGCGACCCGATCAAGGGCACCGAGCATATCGACGTGCTGGAATGGTTCCTGGCCGACGACGAGACCGAAAGCATCATCATGATCGGCGAAATCGGCGGCTCCGCCGAGGAAGAGGCTGCGCAGTTCCTGGCTGATGAGGCCAAGAAGGGCCGCAAGAAACCGGTTGCAGGTTTCATCGCCGGGCGCACCGCCCCTCCGGGCCGCCGCATGGGCCACGCGGGCGCGATTGTCGCCGGCGGCAAGGGCGGCGCCGAGGACAAGATCGAAGCGATGAAATCCGCAGGCATCGTGGTCGCCGAAAGCCCGGCCGGCCTGGGCGAGGCGGTTCTGAAAGCGATCGGCAAGTAATGCATCCTTCCGCTTTGCATACCACAAAGCGGACCATGCCCGGCGGTCTCCGCCGGGCATCCCCACCCGCCAAGGCAGCTCATTCATTGACGGACCCTGCCGCCAATTCGGTTTGCACCGCCGGACTGGCCGCAAGGTTCTGCGGCTCATTCATTCATTTGAAACTCCCGAGCACCACCCTGCCGGGAGCGGCCTAAGGCCAGAACGTATACGGTCCCAACCCGCAAGAGGCACCAAAATGACCGACCAATCGCCCAACGACCTCTTCCACGCCTCCTCCTTCATGCAGGGGCACAATGCGGAGTATCTGGAGCAGCTTTATGCCCGCTACGCCAATGACCCCAACGCGGTGGATGCCGCCTGGGCTGAGTTCTTCCGCCAGATGGGCGACGCCGAACTGGACGTGAAGGCAGAGGCCAAGGGCCCCTCCTGGGCGCGCGGCGACTGGCCGCCAGCCCCCAATGACGATCTGACCGGCGCGCTGACCGGCGAATGGCCGGCCCCGGCGGAGGCCAAGGGCGCGGGCAAGAAAATCAAGGACAAGGCCGCCGCCAAAGGGGTGGAGCTGACTGACGACCAGGTGCAGCGTGCGGTGCTGGACTCGATCCGCGCCCTGATGCTGATCCGCGCCTACCGGATCCGCGGCCACCTGGCGGCCGATCTGGACCCGCTGGGCATGCATGCGGCCGGCGCCCACCCTGAGCTGGACCCCAAGACCTACGGCTTCACCGATGCCGACATGGACCGGCCGATCTTCATCGACAACGTGCTGGGCCTGCAGGTTGCGACTATGCGCCAGATCGTCGAGATCGTGAAGCGCACCTACTGCGGCACCTTTGCGCTGCAGTACATGCATATCTCCGATCCGGAGCAGGCCAGCTGGCTGAAAGAGCGGATCGAGGGCTACGACAAGGAAATCACCTTCACCCGCGAAGGCCGCAAGGCGATCCTCAACAAGATGGTTGAGGCCGAGGGTTTCGAGAAGTTCCTGCACGTCAAATACACCGGCACCAAGCGGTTCGGCCTGGACGGCGGCGAAAGCCTCATTCCGGCAATGGAGCAGATCATCAAGCGCGGCGGCGCGCTGGGGGTCCGCGACATCGTGATCGGCATGCCGCACCGCGGCCGCCTCAACATCCTTGCCAACGTGATGCAGAAACCCTACCGGGCGATCTTCAATGAATTCCAGGGCGGCAGCTTCAAACCCGAGGACGTGGACGGCTCCGGCGACGTGAAATACCATCTCGGCGCCTCCTCCGACCGGGAGTTCGACGGCAACACCGTGCACCTTTCGCTGACCGCAAACCCCTCCCACCTGGAGGCGGTGAACCCGGTGGTTCTGGGCAAGGTCCGCGCCAAGCAGGACCAGCTGGGCGACAATGACCGCAGCCAGGTGCTGCCGATCCTGCTGCACGGCGACGCGGCCTTTGCCGGCCAGGGCGTGGTAGCGGAATGCTTTGCGCTGTCGGGCCTGCGCGGCCACAAGACCGGCGGCACCATGCACATCGTGGTGAACAACCAGATCGGCTTCACCACCGCGCCGCATTTCTCGCGCTCCTCCCCCTATCCCACCGACAACGCGCTGGTGGTCGAGGCGCCGATCTTCCACGTCAACGGCGACGACCCCGAGGCCGTTGTGCATGCGGCCAAGGTGGCCACCGAGTTCCGCCAGAAGTTCCACAAGGACGTGGTACTGGACATTTTCTGCTACCGCCGCTTCGGTCACAACGAAGGCGACGAGCCGATGTTCACCAACCCGTTGATGTACAAGAAGATCAAGGGCCACAAAACCACGCTGACGCTGTACACCGACCGGCTGGTCAAGGACGGGCTGATCCCCGAGGGCGAGATCGAGGACATGAAGGCCGCCTTCCAGGCGCATCTTAACGAAGAGTTCGAGACCGGCAAGAACTACAAGCCCAACAAGGCCGACTGGCTGGACGGGCGCTGGTCGCATCTGGACAAGAAGGATGCCGACTACCAGCGCGGCCGCACCGCGATCGAGCCAAAGACCATGGCCGAAATCGGCCGGGCGCTGAGCCGGGTGCCGGACGGCTTCCCGCTGCACCGCACCGTCGGCCGCTTCCTGGACGCCCGCGGCAAGATGTTCGAATCCGGCGAAGGCTTTGACTGGGCCACCGGCGAGGCGCTCGCCTTCGGCTCCTTGATGCTGGAAGGCTACCCGGTGCGCCTGGCCGGCCAGGACGCCACCCGCGGCACCTTCTCGCAGCGCCATTCCGGCATCGTCAACCAGGAGACCGAGGAGCGCTACTACCCGCTCAACAACATCCGCGCGGGCCAGTCGCAGTACGAGGTGATCGACTCCGCGCTGTCGGAATACGCGGTGCTGGGGTTTGAATACGGCTACTCGCTGGCCGAACCCAATGCGCTCACCCTGTGGGAAGCGCAGTTCGGCGACTTCGCCAATGGCGCCCAGATCATGTTCGACCAGTTCATCTCCTCGGGTGAATCGAAATGGCTGCGGATGTCGGGCCTTGTCTGCCTGCTGCCGCACGGGTTCGAGGGCCAGGGGCCGGAACACTCCTCCGCCCGGCTGGAGCGGTTCCTGCAGATGTGCGGCCAGGACAAC
Source organism: Leisingera sp. ANG59 (assembly GCF_013317235.1). Classification (GTDB taxonomy): domain Bacteria; phylum Pseudomonadota; class Alphaproteobacteria; order Rhodobacterales; family Rhodobacteraceae; genus Leisingera. The sequence continues at coordinate 69,427 of NZ_WLCM01000005.1, forward strand.
TGGATCGTGGCCAACTGCACCACGCCTGCGAACTACTTCCACATCCTGCGCCGCCAGCTGCACCGCACCTTCCGCAAGCCGCTTATCATGATGACTCCGAAATCCCTGCTGCGCCACAAGATGGCGGTCAGCAAGGCCGAGGAGTTCACCACCGGCTCCAGCTTCCACCGGGTGCTGTGGGACGACGCGCAGCACGGCAACTCCGACACCCAGCTGGTGGCCGACGACAAGATCAAGCGCGTGGTGATGTGCTCGGGCAAGGTCTACTTCGACCTGCTGGAGGAACGCGACGCCCGCGGCATCAACGATGTCTACCTGATGCGGATCGAGCAGTTCTACCCGTTCCCGGCGATCTCGATGGTGAAGGAGCTGGAACGCTTCAAGCAGGCGGAGATGGTCTGGTGCCAGGAAGAGCCCAAGAACCAGGGCGCCTGGACCTTCATCGAGCCCAACATCGAATGGGTGCTGACCCGCATCGGCGCCAAGCACACCCGGCCGGTCTATGCAGGCCGCGCCACTTCGGCCTCGCCCGCAACCGGCCTGGCCAGCGAACACAAAGCCCAACAAGCAGCCCTCGTGAACGAAGCGCTGAGCATCTGAGGATAAAGAGACATGACAACCGAAGTCCGCGTACCCACCCTGGGCGAATCCGTGACCGAGGCCACCGTGGCCACCTGGTTCAAGAAGCCCGGCGACAGCGTCAATGCCGATGAAATGCTCTGCGAGCTGGAAACCGACAAGGTGACCGTCGAGGTGCCCTCGCCCGCGGCCGGCACATTGGGCGAGATCGTTGCCGGCGAAGGCGAGACCGTCGGCGTAGACGCGCTGCTGGCAACCCTGAGCGAGGCCAACGGCGCCGCCGCAGCCTCTGCCCCTGCCGCTGCTGCGGCAGCACCGGCTCCGGCTGCTGCTCCCTCCGGCGGCGAAGGCGCCCCGGTGCCGGTCATGGTTCCGTCGCTTGGCGAGTCGGTTTCCGAGGCAACCGTGTCCTCCTGGTTCAAGAAGGTGGGCGACACCGTCGCGCAGGATGAAATGCTGTGCGAGCTGGAAACCGACAAGGTCTCCGTCGAGGTGCCTTCCCCGGCCGCCGGCGTGCTGACTGATATCATGGCAGCTGAAGGCGCCACCGTGCAGGCCTCCTCGCAGCTGGGCGTGATCGCCTCCGGCGCCGCCGGTGCTGCCGCCGCACCTGCCGCAGCCGCTGCCCCGGCCGCCGCTGCCACCGGCTCCAAGGACGTCGCCAACGCGCCCTCCGCCGAGAAAGCCATGGCAGAGGCCGGCATCAGCGCCGATCAGGTTACCGGATCGGGCCGCGACGGCCGCATCATGAAAGAAGACGTCGCCGCCGCCGTGGCGGCTGCCAAGGCAGCCCCTGCCGCCGCGCCTGCCCCGGCCCCGGCCCAGGTTCGCGGCCCCGTCACCGCCGACGATGCCGCGCGCGAGGAACGGGTGAAGATGACCCGCCTGCGCCAGACCATTGCCAAGCGCCTGAAGGACAGCCAGAACACCGCTGCCATGCTGACCACCTACAACGAGGTCGACATGACCGAGGTGATGGCGCTGCGCAATGAGTACAAGGACCTGTTCCTGAAGAAGCACGGCGTGAAACTGGGCTTCATGTCCTTCTTCACCAAGGCCTGCTGCCACGCGCTGAAGGAAGTTCCGGAAGTCAACGCCGAGATCGACGGCACCGACATCGTCTACAAGAACTACGTCCACATGGGCATCGCCGCAGGCACGCCCACGGGCCTGGTGGTGCCGGTGATCCGCGACGCCGACGCGATGTCCTTTGCCTCCATCGAGAAGGCGATTGCCGAAAAAGGCGCCCGCGCCCGCGACGGCAAGCTGTCGATGGCAGAGATGCAGGGCGGCACCTTCACCATCTCCAACGGCGGCGTCTACGGCTCGCTGATGTCCTCGCCGATCCTGAACCCGCCGCAGTCCGGCATCCTGGGCATGCACAAGATCCAGGACCGCCCGATGGCGATCAACGGCAAGGTGGAAATCCGCCCGATGATGTATCTGGCGCTGAGCTATGACCACCGCATCGTCGACGGCAAAGGCGCCGTGACCTTCCTGGTCCGCGTCAAGGAAGCCCTCGAGGATCCGCGCCGTCTGCTGATGGATCTGTAAGAAGGCTCGAGAGTAAATGAAAAAGATCAGCGCATTAAATCGTGCAATGGTAATTTGGTGCGCTGGTCTTGCTACGTTCGTTCTCGTCTACCAGATTTGGACGCTCACTTTTAGAACTGCTCCCGACTATTTTTCGGTTGCGATGATTAAGATCATTCCTGGAACTGTGGGCTTCCTAGTTTTCTACGGTTTTCTGGCCCAAAATGCCTTCCGGCAAAAACATGGGGTCCGCAAACTCAATTTGATAGCAGGAATTTGGTGGACTGCTCTGGCTGGTGTCATGGCATTGCAGACTTTGGTACCTTGTCCGACATGCGATGAATACGCCGGTCAGAGATTTGCAATCACAATCCTATCAATGGGATTAATTGCCTCCGTCCATTGGTTTTTTCAGCAAAAAATGCAACACACCCAATGACCCTCCCGCTCTGGGGCCTTGTCTGCCTCTCGATCCTCGCCCTGATCCACGTGAGCTGCGATAGCTTCTTGCTGAAGCTCTCGGTGGGCAATGCCTGGACCGCAGGCCCGCGCGACACCTCCGTCTCCCGCGGCGCGCTGGCGGGCCGGGCTCGCCGCGCCTTTACCAACTTTCTGGAAACCGCCCCGGTCTTCATCAGCCTCGCCCTGGTGGCGGAGCTGGCCAGCCTGCAAGACGCCCTGATCACCGGCGGCATTTATACCTATCTCGGGGGCCGCGCCCTCTACCTGCCCGCCTACCTCAGCGGCGTGCCTTACCTGCGCACCGCCATCTGGCTGATTGCCACCAGCGGCCTTGCCGCCATGCTCGCGGGGGTGCTCCTCGCATGAGCTTTCATCTTTCCGGAAATACTCAAATTGCCTCCGCCCGGGCCGGGGACAGCGCCGCAATTCTGCGGAAGCTGCTGCAACACCCGCCTTTCTTGAGTGGAATCAAAGCACTCCTTACCCTTACCGGGGCATCCTGCCTTCAATACGGAAAAGGAGTATAACCAATGGCAACCCATGTTCTCTGGCAGGCCGATGTGGCCGATTTCGATGCCTGGCTCACCGTGTTCCGGCAGGACAAGCGCAACCGGCAGGCCGCGGGCATCACCGACATGAACGTCTGGAGCGATCCGGACCGCAAAAACCACGCCGTGGCGCTGTTCGCGATCACCGACCTGGAAAAGGCCCGCGCCTTCTTCGGCTCCGAGGAACTGGCCATGCACCTTGAACGCGACGGGGTCACCAATATCTCGATCAAGATGTTGACCCCCGTCTGATCCTAAGACCACTATCCCCTAACGCGTGTTCCGGAAAACGGAACCAGGGAGAACAGAGGAAGACAGACCCATGTCCCAATATGACGTCATCGTAATCGGCGCCGGCCCCGGCGGCTATGTCTGCGCCATCCGCTGCGCCCAGCTGGGACTGAAAACAGCTGTTGTCGAGGGCCGCGAGACCCTCGGCGGCACCTGCCTGAACGTCGGCTGCATCCCCTCCAAGGCGCTCTTGCACTCGACCCATCTGCTGCATGAGGCAGAGCACAACTTTGCCCATATGGGCCTCAAGGGCAAAAGCCCCTCGGTCGATTGGGACCAGATGAAGGCCTACAAGGACGAGGTGATTGGCCAGAACACCGGCGGCATCGAGTTTCTGTTCAAAAAGAACAAGATCGACTGGATCAAGGGCTGGGCCTCCATTCCGGCGGCCGGCAAGGTGCAGGTCGGCGATGAGGTGCATGAGGCCAAGAGCATCGTGATCGCCTCCGGCTCGGTGCCGTCCTCGATACCGGGCGTGGAGATCGACGAGAAGATCGTGGTCTCCTCCACCGGCGCGCTGGAGCTGCCGAAGATCCCGAAGAAACTGGCCGTCATTGGCGCCGGCGTCATCGGGCTGGAGCTGGGCTCGGTCTATGCCCGCCTCGGCTCCGAGGTGACCGTGGTCGAATACATGGACGCGGTCTGCCCCGGCATGGACAAGGACGTGCAGCGCAGCTTCAAGCGGATCCTGGAAAAACAGGGCCTCAACATCATCCTGGGCGCCGCGGTGCAGGGGGTGGAGACCTCCAAGACCAAGGCCAAGGTCAAGTACCAGCCCAAGAAGGGCGGCGGCGAGGTCACGCTGGACGCCGATGTGGTGCTGGTTGCCACCGGGCGCAAACCCTACAGCGAAGGCCTGGGGCTGGATGCGCTTGGCATCAAGATGACCGAGCGCGGCCAGATCGCCACCGACAACCACTGGCGCACCAATCTGCCCGGCATCTATGCCATCGGCGATGTGATCGAAGGCCCGATGCTGGCGCACAAGGCCGAGGATGAGGGCATGGCGGTGGCCGAGGTCATCGCGGGCAAGCACGGTCACGTGAACTATGGCGTGATCCCGGGCGTCGTCTACACCACGCCGGAGGTGGCCACCGTCGGCGCCACCGAGGACGCGCTGAAGGCCGAAGGCAAGAAGGTCAAGGTCGGCAAGTTCATGTTCATGGGCAACGCCCGCGCCAAGGCCGTGGGCCAGGCCGAGGGCGGGTTCGTCAAGATCATCACCGACGCCGAAACCGACCGCATCCTGGGTGCTGCCATCATCGGCCCGGCGGCCGGCGACATGATCCACGAGCTGTGCGTTGCGATGGAATTCGGCGCCTCGGCCGAGGACGTGGCGCTGACCTGCCACGCCCACCCGACCTATTCCGAAGCCGTGCGCGAAGCGGCGCTGGCCTGCGGCGACGGGCCGATCCACAGCTGAGCCACGCCACTCGGCAGACAGTTCAGGGCAGCCCGTCGGGGCTGCCCTTTTAGTTTTGCGAGGAACCAAATCAGCATATGACTGGGGCAGCTATTCCTTTTCAGGAGACATCCCCTTGCCCGTTTCATTGCAAGTCATCTACCCGGCTGCCGAAGGCAAGACCTTCGACCACCACTACTACGCGGACACCCACATGCAGATCGTGAATCAGCACATGGGGCCGCATTTGCAGTCGATCGTGGTCACCAAGGGGCTGGCCGGCGGGCCGGACATCGCGCCGCCGTTCTTTGCCATCGCCACATTTGTCTTTGCCGATCAAGCGGCGATGGATGCGGCGATGAAGGCCGCAGGGCCTGCGCTGGACGACATTCCGAATTTCACCGATGTGCAGCCGCAAATCCTGCTCGGCGACGTGATCCGCTGACCGCCCGCAACCGGGGCGCCGGCCCTTCCCCGCGGTCGTGGCGGGCGGTTATCCAGCGTCCGTCCGGCTGCTGCTTCCAGCTGTTTTGCCGCTCCGCTTCAGGCGGCGCGCGGCCTTGACGAAGGGGATGGAATAGAGCTTCCAGCAGGTGTCCATCTCCATCGATTTCATGCCCGCAACACCGAATTTCACATCGCGGTTGTCCTCCGGCATTTCATAGGTACCGAAAATCACGTCCCAGACCGGAAACATGAAGGCAAAGTTCTTGTCGAAATGATCCGGATGGCAGCTGTGGTGCACATGGTGATGGGCGGGCGACGGGAAGACCTTGGACCAGATGCCGGGCCAGCGCAGCCAGACGTGGGAATGGCGCAGGTTGTAGGCCAGGATGTTGAAGACAAACATCAGGATAGGCACGCCCAGAATGCTGGGGACGCTCGGCACCACCGCGGCATACTGGTAAACACCGCCGGCAACCGCCCCGTAGCCCGCCCCGATCAGCAGCAGATAGAAGAAATTGTCCACCGGGTGCTCGCGGTAGTTGGACAGCGGATGCATCACCTCGGCGCTGTGATGCACCTTGTGGAATTCCCACAGGATCGGCACCTTGTGCTGCAGGTAGTGCACGGTATAGCCGATCAGATCGAGGACGATTGTACTGACCAGCATGTAGCCGATCACGATGCCCCAGCCCGCGGCGCCCTCGGCAGTGACGGGCAGAGAGGTGATCGCATGGCCGGTGATCCAGCGGAACACCAGGGCTGCGGTACCGGCAAAGAGACCCAGCAACAGGAAATGCGCCAGCAGCTTGTGAAAGAAGAAATAACGCACGTCGAGCCAGGCTGAAGGGTGCGACCACACCGACTTGGGAAACAGGAACGCCAGGAAGGAACCCTCTCCGGCGTTTCGGCTCTGCTTGCGCTGGAACAGGTAGACCCCATAGGCCGCCAGAACGGAGGTCGCGATATAGACGTAGAAAACGCGCTGCCCTGGGTCGAGAAAATACAAGAGAACATCTCTGGCATAGGCCAGATAGGAAGCCAGGAAATCGCTCATCGTCTTTCTGCCCGCTCGTTTTCTGCCCGCTGTTGGTTCTTGTTGCGCGCGTCTGGCAAGCCCTGCAGCCGCGCATTCTTGCCGCAAGGCTAGCCTGTTTCGGCCATACCGTCACCCCGGCAAATCAGCGCCAAGGCCTCCGGCACACGGGCAGACCGGCCATCAGGCCGGCAGATCAGGCCTGAACGACCGCCTGGTCCGGATCGAACCCGGCTTCGCGCATCAATGCGTCTGAGCGGCTCTCGACCCGCTCTTCCAGCTTTGCCATGAAATCGTCGCGGGCGATCCCCGGCTGCATGGGTTCAAGGAATTCCACCACCGCCAGCCCCGGCTTGCGGTAGATGCCGGTGCGGGGCCAGAACACACCGACATTGGTGGCGGCCGGCACGCAGGGCTGCTTCAACCCTTCGTACAAAACCGCGGTGCCGATCTTGTAGGGTTTCCTGGCGCCGGGGGCGACACGGGTGCCTTGCGAATAGATGATAAGCTGGCCCGGCTCCGCGCATTCCTTGGCGACATCCTTGACCATCTTGGCAATTGCCGCGCCGCGTTTGCCGCGGTTCACCGGCACGCAGCCCAGCCGCTTGGCATAGACGCCGATGACGGGCGTCCACATCAACTCGCGCTTCATGATGAACCGGGCCGAAGGCACCGCGTTGAAAATAATCATGATGTCCAGAAAGCTCTGGTGCTTGGCGGCGATGATCACCTCGCCCGTGGGCACCTGGCCGCGCACCTCGGTGCGGATGCCGACCATCCAGCTCGCGGTCCACAGCGCCCAGCGGGCAAAGCTCTTGCAGGCAACGCGCGCGCCTTTGGGAGACGCCATTGCCCAGGGCGCAAACAGGATGCCCAGCACCAGCATCGCCAGATACATCTGCGTGATGAACACAAACGAACGCAGCCATTGGACAGGATTTTTCACGACAGTTCCCCCAGACGTTTGGTGGCCGCACGGGTGGTGGCGGCAAAGGCCACCAGCGCCCCCAGCGGCGGGATCAGAAGCGGCACCAGCCAGCCGAAACCCTGGAAGCCAAGGCCGGTGAGGAAGCCGCCCTCAGCGGAGGCCTCCGGCATCAGCCAGACCCCGGCCATGCCCAGCACCACGCCCGCCGCGGCGCCGGTCAGCGCCCGCAGGGTGAAGCGGCGGATGAAGGCCTGGGCGATATAGCTGTCCAGCGCGCCGACCAGCCGCAGCACCTCGATCACCTGGGCGTTGGCCGCCAGCGCCGCATTGGCAGCCAGGGTGATCATCGCCGCGGTGGCGCCGCCGATCAGCAGGATCGACACCCAGGCCAGGCGGCGCAGCGCCTGTGCGGCATCCACCAGCGGCGCCCGCCAGCGGGTGTGGTCGTCCAGCACCGCGCCCGGCACCTCGGCCTGCAGCCGCAGCCGCAACCCCTGGGCGTCATACCCTGTATCATCGCCCGTTACCTCAATCAGCTGCGGCAGCGGCAGATCGCCCACCGGCACGCCGGCGCCGAACCAGGGCGCAAGCAGCGCCGCCTGCTCCTCGCCGGTCAGGGCGCGGGCGGTGGCGACGCCGGGGGTCTGGCGCAGGATCTCCAGCGCCGCCTCGGTCTGGGCGGCGCGCTGCGCTTCAGGAGCGTTAATGCGCAGGGTGGCCGCGCGGGCCAGCTCCTCGGCCCACTGGTCCGCCAGCCGCCCCGACGCCATCGACAGCGCCAGAGCAAAGACCGTCAGGAACGCCATGGCCCCAGACACAAACAGGGTCAGCTGGGCGGTGAAGCCGCTCGGCGGCACCACCCGGTCGGCCTGGGCATCGCCCAGGATCAGCTTGCGCAGCCTGCCCTCGCTCATAGGTCTGCCCCCGCCAGCTGCAATTGCCGGTTGGAAATCCGCAGCACCCGCGCCTGCACCTGGTTCTTGGCGGCGCGGATCAGCGACAGGTCATGGGTGGCGACCAGGATGGTCTTTCCCATCCGGTTCAGTTCCACCAGGAGCTGCAGCAGCCGCTGCGACATCTCCCAGTCGACATTGCCGGTCGGCTCATCGGCGATGATAACATCCGGCGACAGGATCACCGAACGCGCCAGCGCCGCCCGCTGGCGCTCGCCGCCCGACAGCTCCGGCGGCAGCGCATGGGCGCGCTCGCTGAGGCCGACCCAGTTCAGCAGTTCCTTCAGGTTGGCTTCCTCGTGGCTCAGCTCGCGCCCCGCGACCAGCAGCGGCAGCGCAATGTTCTCGATCACCGGCAGGTGGTCCAGGAACCGGCAGTCCTGATGCACGACACCGACCCGGCGGCGCAGATAGGCCATCTGGTCGCGGTCCAGTCCGTGCACATCCATGTTGAAGGCGCGCACCCGGCCCGCAGTCGGGTTCAAGGCTCCGTAGCAAAGCTTCAGCAGCGTGGTCTTGCCCGCCCCCGACGGGCCGGTCAGGAAATGGAACGAGCCCGGCGCCAGCTGCACCGACACCGCGTTCAGCAGCTCGCCGCCGCCGTAGTTGTAGCCCACATTTTCCAGCTCGATCACTGCTGCCCCCTGAACGCGCCTGCTGTTTGCGCCCGGCTGTTTTGCCCCATGGGGCCGGCAGTTTCAATGGGGGCTCTGTTGCCGGGAAACCCGCGTGCGGGGCGTTGCCGCAATTGCCACTTCCACCACCTGTGGGGGATGCCTATAATCCTTGGAAAACAATCTGCCGCCTGCGGGGCGGCGGGATGGTGCCGAGGAGAGCATGATGCGCCTGACCTGCCCGAATTGCGCAGCCCAATACGAAGTGCCCGAGGATGTGATCCCGCCTGAGGGGCGCGATGTGCAGTGCTCCAACTGCGGCCAGACCTGGTTCCAGGCAGCCGCAGGCGCCGCTGAAGCCGCGCCAGAGGACGCGCTGGAAAACATCGGGATCGAGGAAGCCTTTGCCCGCGCGGCTGAAGCCGAGGCAAAGGAGAAGGCGGAGCGGGAGCAGGCAGCAAAAGCCGCACGGGAAGCCGAAGCGAAAGAGAAAACCGAACGGGAAAGAGCGGCGCAAGCCAAGCGCGAAGCCGGGCAGCAGCCGGAAGCCGCCTCGGACCCGGAGCCCGAGGACAGCACGCAAGAAGCCGCGCTGGAACCGGCGGATGAGGCAGAATCCGCCGCAGACGTACCGCAGGACCGTCCCGGCGGGGACGCGGATGACCACACCGGCGGCCATGACGAGGATGAGGGCGAGGATGAGGGCGAGGGCGAGAGCGTTCACGCCGAAGAAGCACCGCAGCCGCAGCGCGGGCGCACGCTGGATCCGGAAATGTCCGATATCCTGCGCGAGGAAGCCGCGCGCGAGGCCGAGCTGCGCAAGGCAGAAGCCCAGAGCCTGGAAACCCAGCCCGATCTGGGGCTGGAGGACCCTGCACCCGCGGAGGATGATGAAGCCGCCCGCCGCAGCCGCCAGGCCCGCGACCGGATGGCGCGGATGCGCGGCGAGGATCCGCGCCAGCTGGCCGCCGCCGAAAGCGGCTCGCGCAAGGAGCTGCTGCCGGACATCGAGGAAATCAACTCCACACTGCGCTCTGCCGGCAGCTCGGCACCCGCGCCGCAGGCGGATCCGGAGGAGCTGCCGGTGCGGCGCAAGAGCAGCTTTGCCCGCGGCTTTGCCTTTTCGGTGATTGCGGCGCTGATCCTGGTGATGGTCTATGACAAGGCACCGCTGATTGCCGAAAAGCTACCGCAGGCGGACCCGGCGCTCAGCAGTTATGTGGACTGGGTCGATCAGGCGCGGCTGTGGCTGGACAGCCAGGTGAAGTCCGTCACCGCCACCCAATAAGACAGCTCATCTAAGTATCCTGAACGTCGGCTTTGCCGGCAGCCCCCTGTCAGCCCCCTGTGCTGCCGGGGTCAGAACCGGTCCAGCAGCCGCTGAAGATAGCTGCGCTCGCGGTCGCTGCGTTCGCGCTCTCCGGCCCGGCGGCGGATGTCCTCCAGCAGATCCCAGGCGCGGCGGTAGGCCGTGCCTTCGCCCACCTTGCCGCCGTCATTGATACTGCCGTTGTTGCGGCCCAGCGGGTCCAGCCGGTCCCCCTGCGCGGTGGCAGAGGGCTGCTGCCCGTTCTGCTGCCCCGGCTGCTGCTGTTGCGCCAGCGCCTCGCCCAGGCTGCGCATGCCTTCGCGCAGCGCCTCCATGGCGTCCGACTGGCGGTCGATCGCCTCGGCATTGTCGCCACCGCGCAGCGCCTCCTCGGCGCCCTCCATTGCGCGGCCCGCGCGGTCCAGCGCCTCGCGCGCGGCGTCGCCGGCCTCACCGCCCAGATAGGGCAATCCTTCACGCTGCCGCTGCAGCTGCTGGCGCAGCGCCTGCTGCCGGTCGGCCAGCGAGCCGCCCTGTCCCGGCTCTTCGCGCCCGTTGCCGCCCTGGCCGTCCGGGTTGCGGCTCTCGGCGCCTTCGCCGCCCTCACCATCACCGCGGTCGCCGCCCTGACCGCCCTGATGGCTCTGGCCGCGGCCCAAGCCGCCGTCGCGGCCCTCATTGCCCTGGCTTTCGCCGCTTCGGGCGCCGGGGTTGAACTGCTCCTGCAGATCGCGGAAAGCCTGATCCGACAGCCCCTGCTGCTCGCGCAGGGTTTCGGCCAGCCCCTCCATCGCCTCGCGGCCTTCGTTGCCCTGGCCCTGCCCCTGCTGCGAGCGGGTCATCCGCATGTTTTCCATCATCTCCTGGAACTCGCGCAGCGCCTGTTCGGCCTCGGCCATGCGGCCCTGCTCCATCAGCTCCTGGATGCGGTCCATCATTGCCTGCAGGTCGTCCTGGCTGAGCGTCATCATGTCCTCGGGCATATCACCCGGATTCATCAACTCGCCGTTTGCCTCTGCCTGACGGCTGAGCTGGCGCATGTAGTCCTGAGTGGCCTCGCGCAGTTCCTGCATCAGCCGGGCAATCTCCTGGTCGCTGGCACCGTCGCGCATCGCCTGGCTCAGCCGCTCCTGCGCCCGCTGCATCCGCTCCAGCGCGTCGCCCACGTCGCCCTCTTCCAGCTGGATTGCCAGATCCCACAGCGCGGCGGCGATCTCCTCCTGCTGCGGCTCAGAGATCGTACCGGCAACGGTGTAGCTCTCCAGCCGCCGCAGAATGGTGCGCAGCCGCAGGTAATCGCCGTAGTCGCGGAACAGCCCCTCCGGGCGGTGCGTCAGGGTGCGGATCACCTGCGCCGCCCGCACCGCGTTGGCGCGCGCCCACAACAGGTCGCGGCGCTGTTCGATCACAGCCGCGGCCAGCGGATCAAAGAAACGGCGGGTCAGCAATTCAGCGCCATATCCCGCGGCGGCAGACGACTGGCCTGCCTCATCCACTGCCGAGAAGGTGAAGACCACCGGCAGGTTGGCCCAGGGGTGCTGGGCAAAATCCTCGACCAGCTTTTCGGTAAAATCCTTGCGCGAGCCGGACAAGGGCAGCGGCAGATCCAGCACAATCGCCTCCCGCGGGTCAGGCTCCGCGGCCAGCCCGTGCTGCCGCTCGACCGCCGCCAGGTCCAGCGCGATGCGCACCTGGCCTGCCGCCACGCCGTAGTCATCCTGCGCCGCAAATCCCAGGGTGGTGTAGCCGTCGTTTTCCAGCTCCGGCTCACCCGCGACAGCCACCATGGGAGGGTTGTCCGGGATCACTTCCACCTGCCAGCTGCGCCCGCCATCGCCCTCGATGGCAAAGCTGCCGCTGCGGGTGACGTCGAATTCCATGGCGGTCTGCGGGGTGTCCGCATCGCCGCCCTGCTGCCCGGTGACGGTCTCGGCCAGTTCCAGCGCGCCCACCTCTCCGTAGAAACGCAGGGTCACGCGGCTGCCCTCCGGCAGTTTTAGCAGGCCGGCGTCCTGGTCATTCAGATAGAGCACCGGCAGGCGGGTGTAGGCGGGCGGTTCCGCCCAGCCTTCCCAGGCCGGGCCGTTCAGTGCCGCGCTGCCGCCTGCCCCCAGGTCCCTGACCGTGGCCAGCTGCCATATCGAGCCGAACAGAACCGCCACTGCCAGCATGAGCCCCGCCATATAGCGCAGGCCGTAGGGATCGGAAGATGCAATGTTCAGATCGGGCGCGGGCGCCTTTGCCTCGGCAGCCGCCGCAGCCATCCGGCGCTGGTGTGCCTGCCACAGCGCGGCTGAGGCGGCATCTTCTGCGCCGATGGCCTGGGTATCCAGCAGGGCAGAAACCGGGCGGCCCGGCAAGGTTTGGTCCAATCGTTCCAGCGCTGCGGCCCTGCTGGGCCAGCGGAAACGCCAGAGCCCCCAGCCCAGCGCCGCGGTGGCAGCCATCAGCACTGCCATCGCGCCGGTCCAGACCAGCCGCTCCGGCAGCATCTGGTGCAGTCCCAGCATCAGCGCCGCCAGCGCCGCCATCAGCACCGAGGCCAGCGGCCAGAAGCTGCGCAAGGCACGTTCCGCCACCAGCCCGGCCTGCGTCAGGCGCAGGGGCCAGCGCACCTGTTTCAGGACCGGATCGGCCTGCTGGCCGGCCCGGCGGTCAGTTCGGCGAAGAAAGGGCATTCGGGCCTCATGATCTGATGGCCCGCGCCGGATCGCGCCCGGATCGCTTCAGAGCCACTCCGGGATGGTATCGCGGTTTATCATCTCTTCATAGTCCGGCCGCCGGCGAATAACCGCGAATTGATCCCCGTGCACAAGCACTTCGGGGATCAGCGGGCGCGAATTGTACTCGCTCGCCATCACTGCGCCATAGGCGCCGGCGCTGCGGAAGGAGACCAGATCGCCCGCTGCCAAGGGCGGCAGGTCGCGCTGCTTGGCAAAGGTATCGCCGGTCTCGCAGACCGGGCCGACGATGTCATAGGGCTGGCTTTCCACACCTGCTGCGGCTTCCTCGACCGGGATGATGTCGTGATGCGCCTCATACATCGCCGGGCGGATCAGGTCGTTCATCGCCGCATCCAGGATCAGGAAATCGCGCCCCTCGCCTGATTTCACATAGATCACTTTCGACACCAGCTGGCCCGCATTGCCCGCGATCAGCCGGCCCGGCTCAATCTCGATCTCGCAGCCCAGGTGGCCCAGGGTCTCCTTGACCATCTGGCCGTATTCCACCGGCAGGGGCGGCGCAGTGTTGGAGCGTTCGTAGGGGATGCCGAGACCGCCGCCCAGGTCCAGGCGGCGGATATCATGGCCATCGGCGCGCAGGGTTTCGGTCAGCTCTGCCACCTTCTGATAGGCCAGCCGGAACGGCTCCAGGTCGGTCAGCTGCGAGCCGATATGGACGTCGATCCCCACCACCTCCAGCCCCGGCAGCGCAGCGGCGCGGGCATAGACCTCGCGGGCGCGGGCAATCGGGATGCCGAACTTGTTCTCGGATTTGCCGGTGGCGATCTTGGCATGGGTCTTGGCGTCGACATCCGGGTTCACCCGGATGGTGATCGGGGCCTTGGTGCCCAGTTCCTGCGCCACGGCGCTGATCACCTCCATCTCCGGTTCGGATTCCACGTTGAACTGGCGGATTCCGCCGGTGAGCGCCACGCGGATTTCCTCTGCCGTCTTGCCGACGCCGGAAAACACGATCCTGTCGCCCGGCACGCCCGCCGCCCTGGCGCGCAGGTATTCGCCCTGGCTGACCACATCCATGCCCGCGCCGGCCTGCGCCAGGGTCTTCAGGATCGCCTGGTTGGAGGCGGCCTTCATCGCAAAGCAGACCAGATGCTCGGTGCCCTCCAGCGCCTCGTCGAACAGGCGGAAATGACGCAGCAGCGTGGCAGTGGAATAGACATAGAACGGAGTGCCCACCGCCGCGGCGATCTCGGAGATGGGAACGTCTTCGGCGAAAAGCGCGCCGTCGCGGTAGAGAAAATGGTCCATGCCCCGCGTTTAGGGCAAAAGGGGCAGATGGATCAAATGATTCCGCCCGCAGCCCCTGCCGGAAGCAAAGGCGCTCTCCCGCCCGCCGCAAACGCATCAAGGATGCGGTCGCGCCGGTTGGGTCCGGCGCCTCGCTGGCGCGCGGCGGGTCTTGAGTATTTGGGCAAAGAAGAAGCCCCCGTCTCTACTTCTTTGCAAAAATACTCACTGCGCAATGGCAGCGGCAAAGGCGATGCCCGGGGTGTTGCGCTTCATGCGTACGCCGCCGTCACAGCATCTTAAGCCCCATATGACAGGATGCTTGCTGATCGCGGTCACTCGCCGGGCCTGACACCCCCGGCACCCAGGAACAGGGCCCTTTGGCAAGGGCGCGCAGAGACAACGTTCAGCGTGCGGGAGGAACCTCCCGTCCCGCCTCCGCCCCTTGGCGGCGCCGCCCCCCCTTACCGCTGATAGACAGCATATCAGGTACGGAACACACCAAAGCAGACGGCAACCGGACGGGAGACAAGCCCGCTCCGGCCATCTCGCGTGTCTGCTAGAATGTGGTGGACACCCCAACCCGGCCATAACCGGAAACCTTGACCCCGGTTGCGGCGGGTTCGGTTTTTTGCGGCGGGCTGGACGCCGGGGCGCCGGTGTCGCAGGCGGCCAGGCCAAGAAGAGCCAGAACGGCAAGAACTGCTTTCATCGCAATATCCCTGAAATCAAAAGCCGCCCCGGCATTGCGACGGGGCGGCTTCGAAATGGTTGTTCAGCAAGGCCGCATCAAGGGCCAGGGGGCTAGAAGCCCAGCAAAACGCTGAGCGGCCCCTTGTGCAGACCCACGGCACCGCCGACGTGGACGCCGCCGCTGCCGACGCCGACACCGGCGTTCAGGGTCGGCTGCACCGGCTCTCCGTCCGCCCCGCAGGCCGAAAGCACTGCCAGTCCCAGCAAAGCAAAGATCATGTTGCGCATTGTCTGCCTCCTTGCCGCGGCCAGCCCTTGCAGGCTCAGCCTGCCAGCACCTCTTTCCAGCGGGCCACCTGCGCGCGCACCTGGGCGGGTGCAGTGCCGCCGTAAGACATGCGCGAGCTTACCGAGTTTTCGACGCCGAGCACAGAGAAGATGTCCTCGGTAATGCCTGCGTGCACGCCCTGCATGTCCTCCAGAGTGAGGTCCGGCAGGTCGCAGCCGCGGTTTTCGGCCATGGCAACCAGGGTGCCGGTCACATGATGGGCATCGCGGAACGGCACCTTCAGCACCCGCACCAGCCAATCAGCCAGGTCGGTGGCAGTGGAGAAGCCGGATCCCGCAGCCGCGGCCAGCGACTCGCGGTTGGCACTCATGTCCTTGACCATGCCCTCCATCGCCGCCAGCGCCAGCATCCAGTTGTCGGCGGCGTCAAAGACCTGCTCCTTGTCTTCCTGCATGTCCTTGGAATAGGCCAGCGGCAGACCTTTCATCACCATCATCAGCGCGGTGTTGGCGCCGAAGATCCGGCCCACCTTGGCGCGGATCAGCTCAGCCGCGTCCGGGTTCTTCTTCTGCGGCATGATCGAAGAGCCGGTGGAGAAACGGTCGGACAGGGTCACGAAGCGGAACTGGGCGGAGGACCAGATCACCAGCTCTTCGGCAAAGCGGCTGAGGTGCATGGCGCAGATCGACGCCACCGAGAGGAACTCCAGCGCGAAGTCGCGGTCAGACACCGCATCGAGCGAGTTGGCGGTCGGCCGGTCAAAGCCCAGCGCGCTTGCGGTCATCTCCCGGTCGATCGGGAAGGAGGTGCCAGCCAATGCCGCCGAACCCAGGGGTGATTCGTTCATCCGGACGCGGGCATCGCGCACGCGGGACAAATCGCGGCCGAACATCTCGACATAGGCCATCATGTGGTGGCCCCAGGTCACCGGCTGCGCGGTCTGCAGGTGGGTAAAGCCCGGCATCACCCAATCGGCCCCCGCCTCGGCCTGCGACAGAAGCGCGCGGATCAGCGCCAGCAGCCCCGATTCCGCCGCGTCCAGCTGGTCACGCACCCAGAGTTTGAAATCGGTCGCCACCTGGTCATTGCGGCTGCGGCCGGTGTGCAGACGGCCCGCAGGCTCGCCGATGATCTCTTTCAGGCGGGCCTCCACGTTCATGTGGATGTCTTCCAGCGCGGTGGAAAACTGGAAAGTTCCGCCCTCGATCTCTGACAAAACGGTGAGCAGCCCTTCCCGAATGGCCTCGGCATCATTATCCGTAATGACACCTGTGGCGGCGAGCATCGCCGCATGGGCCCTGGAGCCGGCAATGTCCTGCGCCGCCATCCGCTTGTCGAACCCGATCGAGGCGTTGATCGCCTCCATGATCGCGTCCGGGCCAGCGGCAAAGCGGCCGCCCCACATCTGGTTCGAGGATTGATCTGTCATGGTGTGGAACCCCGGAGATAATATGCGTCTGTTTCGTCAGCTTTCCCTTTATATGGCCCTGACCTTGGGTGCAAATGCCGCCTTTGCAGC
Organism: Leisingera sp. ANG59; assembly: GCF_013317235.1. Taxonomy (GTDB): domain Bacteria; phylum Pseudomonadota; class Alphaproteobacteria; order Rhodobacterales; family Rhodobacteraceae; genus Leisingera. The sequence goes on from NZ_WLCM01000005.1 coordinate 85,998, forward strand.
GGACCTCGCGCAGCTTGAGGGCTTGCGCGATGGCTCGATGAAGAAGCTGGTCGTGCATGCCGAGCCGCGCGACGTGTCCGCCGCCGCCTTTGATCTGGCCGACGGCGCCGGCACAGCGACTCTGGGCGATTACCAGGGCAAGATCGTTCTGCTCAATTTCTGGGCCACCTGGTGCGCCCCCTGCCGCAAGGAAATGCCGCAGCTGGAGGAGCTGCAGCAGGAGTTCGGCGGCGAGGATTTTCAGGTGCTGACAATCGCCACCGGCCGCAACTCCCCCGCGGGCATCCAGAAGTTCTTTGACGAGAACGGCATCAACAGCCTGCCCCGCCACCAGGACCCGAAGCAGGCGCTGGCGCGGGAGATGGCGGTGATCGGCCTGCCGATCACGGTGCTCCTGGACCGCGACGGCAAGGAGGTCGCCCGGCTGCTGGGCGATGCCGAGTGGAACTCCGAGAGCGCCAAGGCGATTATCAGTGCGATGATCGCAAAAACCGAAGGCAGCTGACCTTAGAGCCTCAGGAGGTGCCGCTGCTTCGGCTCAAGCACCTCCACCAAAGCCGGCTCCATATACCCGTAGTTGTCCGGAACGCCTAGAACGGCGACCTTCTTATGCGCCAGCAGATTTCCGAACTGGCCCGCCAGCTTGCTCCGTTGGCGCTTTTCCATCACTGCGATCACATCCGCCCAGGCGATATGCTCTACTGAAATCCGCTCGTCCGCATCCCGGCTTAATCCGGCAAAATCGGCTTCGACGCCCGCCCAGGAGGCAGCAATATCCGCAGCAGTTGGACTGCGCATCCGCGCCTTGCCGCATACAAAAAGAACACTGACCATGATCGGCAGATAGCATGAGACACCGGGGCCGGGAGAGCCCCGCGTGATCCCCGCTCATTTCGCACTACCTGTAACCTGAGGGACGCCCGGACAAGGCGCCCGCGTTCAGGGTGGAGAGTGATATGAAACCTGTTGTGTTACTGATCGGAAAGCTGCCGCATGTGATCGGCAATGTGGCTGAGGAGCTGGACCATCTGCCGATCCACTGGCTGGGTGCGCATGATCAGCCCGAGGTGGTGCGCCAGCTGGAAAACGAGCCGCGCATCGAATGCGTGATCATGGGCGCGGGCCTGGATGACCAAATCCGCGGCGATCTGATCGGCATCATCGCGGCGTTGCGGCCCGATGTTTGCATCCACCTCAAGGACCGGGCCTCCGGCCCCGAAGGGCTGGTGCCTTTTGTCGAGCGGGTGGTGCAGATGCAGGTGCTGAGCCGCCCCCGCGGCGCCGCCATGGCGGGGTAGAAGCGGCCGGGCTTGACCCCACGCCACCTTTGACAGCTTCCCAGCGGGCCGCCAGTCTGCCCGCGGGAGGGCTCGCATGCCGCTGGAATTGCTCTTGGCCCTGGTTCTGGGCGGGATATCTGGAATTGCGGTGCTGCTGCATTTGACCGGGCGCTCCCGGCTGGCTGTGCTGAGCGCTGAGACCGCCCGCACCGGCTGGCTGCGCCATTTCCCCGGAGACAAGATTTCGAAAGTACTGCCTGCCGCCAGCGGACAGGCCGTGCTGGTGCTGACCGAAGGCGGGCCCGGGCTGCTTTGGGTTTTTGGTGCCGACACCGTGGGCCGCCGTCTGGCTGAAAGCAAAATCCGCGAAACTGCCACCGGGCTGCGCTTTGAGTTCAATGACTTTGCCGCCCCCGGCCTCTCCCTGCCCCTGTCCGATGGCGAGCGCCTGCAGTGGCTGGCGCTGATCAGCCCCCCAGAGGAGGCCGCATGACCGGAGATATCTCCTACCCTGACGCCACGCAGCTGGCGGTGCCCTTCTTCATCGCCGCCATCCTCGCCGAGTTCCTGTGGATCGCCTTGATGCGGCGCGGCGGCCGGTATGAGACCCGCGATGCCGTCACCTCCCTTATCATGGGAGCGGGCAGCGTCGCCGAGGGGCTGCTGCTGGGCTTCATCGCCTGGGGCTTCCTGATGACCCTGTGGCAGCTGACACCGCTGGACATGGGCACCTCGATCTGGGCGGTGCTGGCGTGCTTTGTGCTGGACGATCTGCGTTACTACTGGGTGCACCGCTTCGGCCACCGGGTGCGCTGGGTCTGGGCGTCGCACGTGAATCATCACTCCAGCCAGCACTACAACCTGACCACGGCGCTGCGGCAGACCTGGACCGGCACCTTCACCTTCATGATGGTCGTGAAGGCGCCGATGGTTCTCTTGGGGTTCCATCCGGCGCTGGTGCTGTTCTGCGGCGGGCTGAACCTGATCTACCAGTTCTGGATCCACACCGAGGCGGTCACCCGCCTGCCCCGCTGGTTCGAGGCGGTGATGAACACCCCCAGCCACCACCGCGCCCACCATGGCAGGAACCCGCGCTACCTGGACTGCAACTATGCCGGCGTGTTCATCATCTGGGACAGAATGTTCGGCACCTTCGTGCCGGAACAGAACCACGACCGCCCCGATTACGGGCTGGTGCACAACATCGCCACCTTCAATCCGCTGCGGGTCGCGTTTCACGAATGGATCGGCATTTTCCAGGACATGGCCCAGCCCGGCCTGACCTGGAAGCAGCGGCTGCTCTATGCCATTGCGCCGCCCGGCTACAGCCATGACGGCAGCCGCGACACCTCTGCCGGTATCAAGGCTGCGCATCTGGCCCGCCACCCCGAGGACGCGGGCACCCCGGGCTTCGGCGGCTGACCAGCGGCCCTGCGGCAGCCGGATCGTTCAAATTTGATCCTTAATCCCGTCTCAACCCTTTTGCGGCAACCTGCGGGGAGCATCATACTGTCCCCAACTTAGCGGCAAACAGGGCTCCAGCAGCACATGAACAAACGAAACGCCAAGGCAGATCTTCCCGAAGGGGCCGATAGCCCGCTGAATGCGGCGGTGGCCGGACGCGACCGCTCGACACTGGACATGGTGGAAGACGCGGTGCGGCACAATCAGACGGTGCTGGCCTACCAGCCCGTCATGCAGGCGATGGCGCCGCATGGCACCGCCTTCTACGAGGGCTACATCAGGGTGCTGGACCCCACCGGCCGGGTGATCCCGGCCCGTGAATTCATGCATGTGGTCGAGGACAAGGAGATCGGCCGCGAGATGGACTGCCTGGCACTGCAGCACGGGCTGAAGGCGCTGGAGAAATACCCGCAGGTGCGCCTGTCGGTGAACATGTCAGCCCGCTCCATCGGCTACCGGCGCTGGCAAAAGGTGCTGGACCGCTTCCTGAACCGTGATGCCAGCCTGGCCGAACGGCTGGTGCTGGAAATCACCGAAGCCTCCGCCATGGCGGCGCCGGAACTGGTCACTGATTTCATGAGCCGGATGCAGCAGCACGGGATTGCCTTTGCGCTCGACAACTTCGGCGCCAGCACAACCGCGATTGGCCATTTCCGCCAGTTCTTCTTTGACGCGGTCAAGATCGACGGCCAATTCGTGCGCGGCATCCATGCCAGCCACGACAACCAGGCGGTGGTCCGCGCGCTGATCGGCATTGCCAAGCAGTTCGACATGTTCGTCGTGGCGGAATCGGTCGAAAGCCAGGCGGACGCGGAGTTCCTGGTGGAAAACGGCGTCGACTGCCTGCAGGGCTACCTGTTCGGCGCCCCCTCTGTCACCCCGCCCTGGATTGAAGAGATGAAACGGCAGGAAGCCGGCTGACCCTCAAGCACACTGGCGCCTGCAAGACGCGGCAGCCCTGCCGCCGCCCCTGTGCGGAGGGGGCCGCCTGGGGTATCCGGGTGGTGCGGCGGCCTTCCGCCTGCCGGTTCCAGCCCCTGACAGCAAGGCGGCTGCAATTGACGCCCGCACAGCAAAAGCCTCAGCATCCGGCCTGCCTGCCGGCATTTGCGCCAGTCTTTTCAACGGCTTTGCCGGCGCCGCCGGGGCTGCCCCGCAGCGGGCAGCATTGCTGCCTTGCAGCATCACCGCCCCCGGCTGACGGAAATCCTGCCGTTCTGGACGTATCTCGCGGTTGACTCTGCCGCACCCCCTGAGACACGCTGTCAATTGCTGCACGTGCAGCAATAGATTATGTCGGGAACCGGAGTAACCGGGAAAGATTCTTGCGCGGACGCCTATCCAGGCGTGTGCCCAGGCTTTCCCGGAAGACCTGAATTGATGGCAGAGGACCAGAAATCAATGACCAATGTTGTAATCGCATCCGCCGCGCGCACCGCCGTCGGCTCCTTTGGCGGCTCGTTCGCCAACACCCCCGCCCATGACCTGGGCGCCGCGGTGCTGGAAGCCGTGGTGGAACGCGCCGGTGTGGACAAATCAGAAGTGTCCGAGACCATCCTCGGCCAGGTGCTGACCGCGGCGCAGGGCCAGAACCCGGCCCGCCAGGCGCACATCAATGCAGGCCTGCCCAAGGAAAGCGCCGCCTGGGGCATCAACCAGGTTTGCGGTTCCGGCCTGCGCGCCGTGGCGCTGGGGGCGCAGCACATCCAGCTGGGCGATGCCTCCATCGTGGCGGCCGGCGGCCAGGAAAACATGACCCTGAGCCCCCATGCCGCGCATCTGCGCGCCGGCCACAAGATGGGCGACATGAGCTATATCGACACCATGATCCGCGATGGTCTGTGGGACGCCTTCAACGGCTACCACATGGGCCAGACCGCCGAGAACGTGGCTGAGCAGTGGCAGATCTCCCGCGACATGCAGGACGAATTTGCGGTTGCCTCGCAGAACAAGGCGGAAGCGGCACAGAAGGCGGGCAAGTTCGCTGATGAAATCGCGGCCTTCACTGTGAAGACCCGCAAGGGCGACATAGTTGTGGATCAGGACGAATACATCCGCCACGGTGCCACCATGGAAGCAATGCAGAAGCTGCGCCCGGCTTTCACCCGTGACGGCTCTGTCACCGCCGCCAACGCCTCCGGCCTGAACGACGGTGCCGCCGCCACCCTGCTGATGAGCGCCGATGAAGCAGAGCGCCGCGGCATCGAGCCGCTGGCCCGCATTGCGTCTTACGCAACCGCCGGTCTGGACCCGTCGATCATGGGCGTCGGCCCGGTCTATGCCTCCCGCAAGGCGCTGGAAAAGGCTGGCTGGTCGGTGAATGACCTGGATCTGGTCGAAGCCAACGAAGCCTTTGCCGCTCAGGCCTGTGCCGTGAACAAGGACATGGGCTGGGATCCGTCGATCGTGAACGTGAACGGCGGTGCCATTGCCATCGGCCACCCGATCGGCGCCTCCGGCTGCCGGGTGCTGAACACGCTGCTGTTCGAAATGAAGCGCCGCGGCGCCAAGAAAGGCCTTGCCACCCTGTGCATCGGAGGCGGCATGGGCGTCGCCATGTGTGTCGAGCGCCCATAAAACCGGCAACAAACCGTAAAATGAGAAGGACGCCCCCGTGGCGTCCTTTTTCTTTTACACTGCAGGTCTATACTGCAGGTGCGACAATTTTTTCGCGGCAACGCAGAATTATGCTGAGCAATATTGTTGCGCTCACCTACTGGAATCTGTAGCAAGATTACCAAGAGACTATGACTGGAGGATTCTTTAATGGCACGTACTGCACTCGTCACCGGCGGCTCCCGCGGCATCGGCGCAGCAATTTCCCAAGCGCTGAAGGCGCAGGGCTGCAATGTGGCCGCAACCTATGCCGGCAATGACGAAGCCGCGGCAAAATTCACCGAGGAAACCGGCATCAAGACCTACAAGTGGAACGTCGGCAGCTACGAGGACAGCGCTGCGGGCATCGCCAAGGTCGAAGAGGAATTGGGCCCGATCGACATCGTTGTGGCCAATGCCGGCATCACCCGCGACGCGCCGTTCCACAAGATGACGCCGCAGCAGTGGCAGGAGGTGATCGAAACCAACCTGACCGGCGTGTTCAACACCGTGCACCCGGTCTGGCCCGGCATGCGCGAGCGCAAGTTCGGCCGCGTCATCGTGATCTCCTCGATCAACGGCCAGAAGGGCCAGTTCGCGCAGGTGAACTATGCCGCCACCAAGGCAGGCGATCTGGGCATCGTGAAGTCGCTGGCCCAGGAAGGCGCCCGCGCCGGCATCACCGCCAACGCGGTCTGCCCCGGCTATATCGCCACCGAAATGGTGATGGCGGTGCCGGAGAAGGTGCGCGAGGCGATCATCGGCCAGATCCCGGCAGGCCGCCTCGGCGAGCCGGAAGAGATCGCCCGCTGCGTGGCCTTCCTGGCGTCTGACGAGTCGGGCTTCATCAACGGCTCGACCATCTCCGCCAACGGCGCGCAGTTCTTCGTCTAAGCTGTTTTGACAGTTGAAACGGCAAGGGCCGGTCCATCTGGACCGGCCCTTTTCCTATCCCGTAAGTGCCTTCTCTCGAATAAGAGCGCGCTCAGGCCCAGCGGGAAACCTTGGGGCGGAGGGCTGGCACTGGCTTCTTGCCGAACAGCCGGGTCCACGCCTGTTTCAGCCCGGTCTTCAATACCTGGCCGCGCGCGGCATGGGCGCGGGCCATAGCGGACTTGACGGCGGCATCAGCAGTATATTCCAGCATTTCAAACCTCCTTCTCAGATCAGTATCCTTTACCTGCATCCAATATGAGGACGTTCCGTCAAACGCACAAACGAGACTTTGCAGGACTTCAGTTAAGGTATACTTATGCGAACATGACTGACCGCCTGCCGCCCCTCACCGCTTTGCGCGCCTTTGACGCCGCCGCCCGCCACATGTCCTTTGCCAAGGCGGCAGATGAGCTGAACGTAACCCCTGCGGCGCTGTCCTTTCAGATTAAATCGCTGGAGGAGCATCTGGGCCAGCCGCTGTTCCGCCGCCTGAACCGGGCGGTGGAGCTGACCGAGGCAGGCGAGACGCTGGCCCCCGGCGCGGCAGAGGGTTTCCGCACCTTGGGGCAGGCCTGGCAAAGCACCCGGCGGCTGCTGGATGAGACTACGCTGACGGTCACAGCCGGGCCTGCGCTGACGGCAAAATGGCTGGCGCCGCGGCTGTTCGAGTTTGCCCGCACCCACCCGGAGATCGAGCTGCGGCTGTCGGCCTCTCTCAAGGTGGTGGACCTGCGCCGCGGCGATGTGGATGTGGCGATCCGCTTTGGCGTCTCGGACGATGTGGGCCTTGCGTCTTATGGCACAAGGCCGGACTGGCTGACACCGGTGATGACGCCGGAGCTGCATGAGCAATTCCCCACCCCGGACTCACTGATGAGCGCGCCGCTGATCTTTGACGATTCGATCAGCAAGGTGGCCCCGGGCTGCGACTGGCCAACCTGGTTCCAGGCGGCGGGGGTCGGCTTTACACCAACCAGCGGCACCCATTTTTCCGCCCCCGACCATGCCATTGACGCCGCCTGTGCGGGTCTTGGCGTGGCGCTGGGGCGGCGGCCGCTGATCATCAAGGACGTACGCGAGGGGCGGCTTGTGGCGCCCTACAAGATCGCCATCCAGTCCGACGCCCGGTTCCGCTTCCTGTGCCTGCCGGAAGCCAAGGACCGGCCGCAGATTGCTGCCTTCCGCGACTGGTACTTTGCAGAGATCGAGAAAACCGCGCATATGTGGGGCGACATTAAAATCATCCCGATTCAGGACCTCCAATCCCAATGACCAAGACCCGCGCGACCGCCATTGGTTTCATCGCTGTATTGCTGTGGGCGCTGCTGGCGCTCTTGACCGTTGGCTCTGCCCCCACGCCGCCGCTGCTGCTGAATGCGCTGTGCTTCACCATCGGCGGCACGCTGGGGATCATCTGGACCGCGGCCAGCGGCAAGCTGAAGCAGCTGCGCCATGTGCCGGTGCGGGTCTATATCTTCGGCACACTGGGGCTGTTCGGCTATCACGCGCTCTATTTCTCGGCGCTGCGGCTGGCCCCGGCGGCGGAGGCCGGGCTGATTGCCTATCTGTGGCCGCTGCTGATCGTGCTGTTTTCCGGCCTGCTGCCCGGCGAGAGGCTGAAAGCGGGGCATCTGACCGGGGCAGGCCTGGGCTTCGCCGGGGCGGCCACCATCATTTCCGGCGGTGGTGAGGGGTTTCAGGCGCAGTACCTCCCGGGCTACGGTCTGGCGCTCTTGTGCGCACTCACATGGTCCGGCTATTCGGTGCTGTCGCGGCTGGTGGGCGGGGCGCCGACCAGTTCGGTTGCGGTGTTCTGTCTGGCCACTGCCGTGGCTTCCTGGGGGCTGCATTTCATGCTGGAGGAGACCGTGTGGCCCGCTGGCACCCTGGGCTGGATCTCGACCGTACTGCTGGGCCTCGGCCCGGTGGGACTGGCATTTTACGTCTGGGACATCGGCGTCAAGCAGGGGGATATCCAGATGCTGGGAACCAGCTCCTACGCCGCGCCCCTGATGTCGACACTGATCCTGGTGCTGGCGGGGATTGCCACGGCGTCCTGGGGCCTAGCGCTGGCGGCGGCGCTGATCACCGGCGGAGCGCTGATCGCAGCCCGGGCCAGCGCCGGCAAGTAACCCCTCAAACGAATGGAGGGCCGCCGCATTGGCAGGCCCTCCGGTTGACTGTGCCGGGCTATGCCCCGGCGGGAACTCTTCAGACGGCTTCGGCTGACAGGCGCGTGATTTCTTCCTTCAGCTTCAGCTTTTGCTTTTTCATTGCTGCGATTTCCAGATCGTCGGTACTAGGCGATCGTTGGGCCTGTTCCACTTCCATGCTCAGATGCTCGTGCTTCTTCTTAAGTTCGGTCAGATGCGAGCTGAGGCTCATGGCAACCCTCCTTTATTGAGCTAGATGTGTTTGACTTAAGGAGTGGAGCATATGTTCACGCGTCTGTCACGCTGCAGCCGCACGATTTTTGTCATGAAATTTTCATATCGGCTATGCGCCGCGCATTTTGCCGCAGGGCAGAGCGCGTTTTTGCAGAAACCTGCATATTTGGATTCTCCAAAGGTTGAATCCGGCACGCGCCGCCCCTAAATTTGCGCCGCCGGGAAAACCGCCCTAACCCGGCCAGGGCAAGTCGGCACCATCGCGCAGGATGGCGCGGATTTCGGGGCGGTAGCTGTCTCCGTCTCGCTCATGCCGGGCGCCTTCATGCAGAATCAGCGGGGCATGAAGACGGAAATCCGCTCGGCCGCCCTTGCGCGCACGCAGGATCACCAGTTCTGCAGCCCGTCCGTTGCGCGGCGCCAGCGGCAAGACTTCGACCGACCCAATGCGGCCGTCACAGGCCGCCAGCATGTCCGGCAGCCGGTCGGCACGCTGGATCATGTGCAAATAACCTTTGGGCGCGAGGCGGCGGGCCGCAGCGGCGATCCAGTCCGCCAGCGGTGTGCCCTCTCCCAGCGCCACCTTCCGGCCGTCGTCGCGGGCCTGGCTGTGGGCACCCGCCTTGTAGTAAGGCGGATTGGCAATGACGTGGTGGAACTGGCGCTGTTTCAGCGGCTCCGGGAGGGCGGAAAGGTCGGCCTCGAAAACCTCGGCATCCTGGCTGTTGGCTTGGGCGTTGCGGCGGGCCAGATCCGCGTAAGTCGCTTGCAGCTCTACCCCCGCCAGCAACAGCCCCGGCACCCGGCAGCCCAAGCACAGGAGCGCCTGACCGGCGCCGCAGCCCAGCTCCAGCACCGCTTCCCCGGCCCGCGCGGGAACGGCGGCTGCCAGCAGCACCGGGTCGACCCCGGCACGGTAGCCGCGCGCCGGCTGCCACAGCTGCACCCTGCCGCCGAGGAAACCATTGCGGGTCAGCTCATCATCGGAAAAGGCTGTCATCGTACGGGCCTCACCGGCCAAGCGGGATTTCATTATCGCGCATCACATTCACGGCAGCGTCGTAGTCATCCTCGTGAACCATCAGACGGCGCGGGAAAATTCCGATCCCGCCTTCCAGGATGCTCATATTTACGTCCATTTGAAAGCAGTCTATATCCTCTCCCTCAAGGAGGGCAGAGGCAAAGGCCATGATCGTCGGATCGGTGCTGCGCAGAAGCTCTTTCATGGGGATGGATCTAAGGGCAAGGCGCAGGCGTTGTCGAGACTTGCGAGCGGGAAAGTGATGGACCAAGTGATGACCAGGAAACCGCATGAGATGCTGGCCGCGACGCTGAGCCAGGAACTGGACGCGGTGAACGCGCTGATCCGCACCCGGATGGCCTCCAAGCACGCGCCGCGCATCCCAGAAGTGACCGCGCATCTGGTTGAGGCCGGCGGCAAACGGCTGCGGCCGATGCTGACGCTGGCGGCGGCGCGGCTGTGCGGCTACGAGGGCGACCATCACCTGAAACTGGCGGCGACGGTGGAGTTCATCCACACCGCCACCCTTCTGCATGACGATGTGGTCGACGAAAGCGGCCAGCGGCGCGGCCGCCCGACTGCGAACCTTCTGTGGGACAATAAGAGCTCCGTTCTGGTGGGCGATTACCTGTTTGCCCGCAGTTTCCAGCTGATGGTCGAGACCGGAAGCCTGCGGGTGCTGGACATTCTGGCGAACGCCTCTGCCACCATTGCCGAGGGCGAAGTGCTGCAGATGACCGCGGCGTCGAACCTGAAAACCGATGAAGACGTCTATCTGCAGGTGGTGCGCGGCAAGACCGCGGCGCTGTTCTCCGCTGCGACCGAGGTGGGCGGGGTGATTGCCGGCGCATCTGAGGCGCAGGTGAAGGCGCTGTTCCAGTACGGCGACGCGCTTGGGATCGCCTTCCAGATTGCCGATGACCTGTTGGACTACCAGGGCGACAGCAAGGCAACCGGCAAGAATGTCGGCGACGATTTCCGCGAGCGCAAGCTGACGCTTCCGGTTATCAAGGCAGTGGCGCAGGCCACGGACGAGGAGCGCGCTTTCTGGAGCCGCACCATCGAGAAGGGAAAGCAGGAAGACGGCGACCTGGAGCAGGCACTGGCGCTGATGGCCAAGTACAAGACGCTGGAAGCCACCCGCGAGGATGCCTATGGCTGGGCCGCCAAGGCGCGCGCGGCGCTGGAGCTGCTGCCCGATCACGAGATCCGCACCATGCTGAGCGATCTGGCAGACTACGTGGTGTCGCGGCTGAACTGATGCGCTAAGGGGCTTTGCCCCTCGCGCCTGCGGCGCTCACCCCAGAGTATTTTTACAAAGAAGAAGCGGGCAGGCGGTGCCGCGCCGTGCGGCAGCGCGGCGCCCGGCCCAACGGCGGGCAAGCATCTTTGATGCGCTGCTCCGCGGGCGGGAGCACGGCGCTGGACGAAGGGCGGTTCAGGTCAGGGTAACCGCGCTGCACCACCACTCGGGATATGCTGCGCCGATTTCATAGGCCGCCATATGGGCGGCCTTCTTTGTGGGGTAGAGCGCAAAGCAGGTGGCACCGGAGCCGGACATGCGGGCGAGCAAGGCCTGGCGGGAGCTGCGCAGGTCCGAAAGAACCCGCTCGATCTCCGGCGCAAGCGCGATGGCCGGACCTTCCAGGTCGTTGCGCTGTTCTGCCAGCCAGGCGGCGCAGTCCTCACCGGACGTGAAGGCGGGGATGTCCTGCGGCATTGGCGGGTTGTTGCGGGAGGCAAGCGCGGAAAACACAGGGCCTGTCGGGACATGCGCCCCCGGGTTGACCAGCAGCGCATGCAGTTCCGGCAGCTCCACCGGCGTGACCTGCTCGCCGATGCCCTGCATCCGGGACGCGCGCGCCGCCATGCAGACCGGGACGTCGGCGCCAAGGTTCAGCGGCAGGTCTGCGGGGACGCCGGCGCCCTGCCCCTCCAGCGTGCGCAATACTGCAGCGGCATCCGATGAGCCGCCGCCGATACCAGCCCCGTGGGGCAGCTGCTTGTCGAGGCTGATATGTCCGGTCCAGCCAGCGCCCTCGGCAGCTTTCCAGACCAGATTTCGCGCGTCCGCAGGCACGCCCGTTGCGAACAGGCCGAAGACCTCAAGCGACAGCTCCGGGCCCGGCTCAAGCTGCAGCCGGTCGCCGGTATCCGCAAAGACCACCAGCGAATCCAGCAGGTGGTAACCGTCCTCGCGGCGGCCGGTCACATGCAGGGTCAGGTTGATCTTGGCGGGTGCTGCGACCTCAGCCGCCATTGGCCACCTTCAGGGGCTGGGCGCCTTCCTCGGCCAGAACCGCATCGAGGCCCACTTCCAGCTTGCGGCGGATGCGCTCGGGGTCGGCTTCGCCGTCGGTGTCCTCCGGGTCGATGAAGGAGAGCGCCCGCTTCCACTGGAACTCCGCCTCGCGCGCGCGGCCCACGGCCCAGTAGACGTCACCGAGGTGGTCATTGACCACCGGATCGACCGGCATCAGTTCCACTGCGCGCTCCATATGCGCGACGGCCTCTTCGAACTTGCCCATGCGGTAGAGCACCCAGCCTAAGGAGTCGACGATAAAGCCGGAATCGGGCCGCGCGGCAACGGCGCGTTCGATCATGTCCAGCGCCTCGTCCAGCTTGCTGTGTTTCTCCACCAGCGAGTAGCCAAGGTAGTTCAGCACCTGGGGCCGGTTCGGGTCCAGGTCCAGCGAGGCGCGGAAGTCGGCTTCGGCCTGCGGCCACTGGTCGAGGCGCTCGTGGCAGATGCCGCGGGCGTAGAACAGGAACCAGCGGCTGGAGGAATCCTCGGGCGTCTTGTCCAGCGCCTTGTCATAGGCGCGGGCGGCGGCGGCATAGTCTTCCTGCTGGCGCAACAGGTCGCCGAGGCTGATGTAGACGCTGGGCTGTTCCGGGAAGTCGCGGGCCAGCTTCTCCAGCACCTCAATGGCCGCGTCCGGCTTGGCGGCGCGGCGCAGCGCCTCGGCGCGGCCCATTTCGGCGGCGTGGTAATCCGAGTGGCCGGCCGGAACCTGCTTGTAGGTGGCAACCGACAGTTCGTAGCGGCCCAGCTGATCCAGCAGGCTGGCGCTGAGCAGGATAGCGTCCACATGGTCCGGGCGCAGCGAGGCCGCCATGCGGGCATACATCAGCACGTAATCATTGGCGGTGTCGCCGTTCAGCGCCGCACCGAGGGTGAAGAACACCTCGGCAATGCCGTCCTGCGGGCTGGGGGCGATGGTGTAGGCCAGGGTTTCACCGGCGGCGAGCTGCGCGTCCAGCGCCTCCAGCCCCGGATCGAGGCTGCTGCCGAAGGCGGCAGACAGCGCCGCGCGGGCGTCCTCGTTGCGGCCCAGCAGCGACAGGATCTGCACCCGCGCCACAGCCGCGCGGCGGCTGAGGGTGGCAAGGCGGCCATCCTCGGCGGCAAACAGGTCCTCAGCGCCGCCGTAGTCGCCGGCAGAGGCCAGCGCCAAGGCCCGGTGATAGAGCACGAAGGGCTTCAGGCTGCCGTCCTTGGCGAGCCGGTCAAAAGTTTCCAGCGCGCTGGACACGGAGCCTGCACCGGCATGCGCCCAGCCCTCCAGCAAACCGTCCACCAGCGGGTGAATGGCTTCCTGTTCCAGATCCCGGCCGAGGATCGCCTGATAGTCGCCCTTGGCGGCCAGACCGCCCGCCAGGACGATATTGGCGACCTGGCTGCGGGCACCGGTCTGGCGCAGCCGTTCGGCCACCGGCACGGCGAGATCCGCCTTGCCCATGGCAAGCTGGGCGAACACCACGTTTTCCATCAGCAGCGGATTCTGCGGGTCGCGCGCAAGCGCCTGGGTGTAATAAAGCGCCGCAGCGGCGAAATCGCTGTCATAGGTCGCGGCCCGTCCGGCCAGGTAGGATCCCGCCAGTCCTTCGGCCTGCACGGCAGGCGCGGCGGCGGCGGCCATCAGGGCCGCACAGGACAGGGTGCGAAGAATGGATACGGGCACGCGGGACCCCCTTACGGTTTACTGCTCTTGCTCTTGTAAGAAAGGGTAGTGCGGCGCCCGTCAACACGCAATGGGGCGGCCCAAGGACCGCCCCATAAAATCCGGCAAAAGCCCGCCGGAAACCTAACGTTCCCGTTACATGTTCGGGTAGTTCGGGCCATCGCCGCCCTGCGGCGTGGTCCAGGTGATGTTCTGGGACGGGTCCTTGATGTCGCAGGTCTTGCAGTGGACGCAGTTCTGGAAGTTGATCACGAACTCCGGCTTGCCGTCCTTTTCCACCACCTCGTAGACGCCGGCCGGGCAGTAGCGCTGCGCCGGTTCCGCAAACTTCGGCAGGTTCACCGAGATCGGAGTGTCCTCATTGCCCAGGCGCAGGTGGCAGGGCTGGCTTTCCTCGTGGTTGGTCATCGAGAAGCTGACGTTGGTCAGGCGGTCGAAGGACAGCACGCCATCGGGTTTGGGATAGTCGATGGGCTTGTGCTTGGAGGCTTCCTCGGTCGACTGGGCGTCGTTCTTGCCGTGGCCCAGGGTGCCGAAGAAGGAGAAGCCGAACAGGTTGTTGGTCCACATGTCCAGGCCGCCCAGCGCCAGCGAGGCGGTGAGGCCCCACTTGGACCACATCGGCTTGACGTTGCGGACCATCTTCAGGTCCTTGCCGATTGCGCCTTCGCGCACGTCGGTTTCGTAAGCCGTCAGCTCATCGCCCGAACGCTCTGCCTTGATCGCGTCATAGGCGGCTTCGGCCGCGGCCTTGCCCGACAGCATCGCGTTGTGGTTGCCCTTGATGCGCGGCACGTTGACCATGCCCGCAGCGCAGCCCAGCAGCGCCACGCCCGGCGCCACCAGTTTCGGCATCGACTGCCAGCCGCCTTCGGTGATGGCACGGGCGCCGTAGGCCACGCGCTTGCCGCCCTTCAGCAGGTCAGCGACCACCGGGTGGTGCTTGAAGCGCTGGAATTCCATGTAGGGGAACAGGTGCGGGTTCTTGTAGTTCAGGTGCACCACGAAACCGACGTAAACCTGGTTGTTGTCCAGGTGGTAGATGAACGACCCGCCGCCCGCGTTGGAGCCCAGCGGCCAGCCCATGGTGTGGGTGACGGTGCCTTCTTTGTGCTTGGCCGGGTCGATCTCCCAGATTTCCTTCATGCCGACGCCGTATTTCTGCGGCTCCTTGCCGTCGGAGAGGCCGTATTTGGCGATCACTTCCTTGGACAGCGAGCCGCGCACGCCTTCGCCCAGGAAGACATATTTGCCGTGCAGCTCCATGCCGGGCTCATAGGCCGGGCCAGGGGTGCCGTCGGGGTTCTTGCCGAATTCGCCGGCAACCACACCCTTCACTTCACCGTTGTCGCCATAGACCAGTTCCGAGCACGCCATGCCCGGGAAGATCTCGACGCCCATTTCCTCGGCCTGCTCTGCCATCCAGCGGCAGACGTTGCCCATGGAGACGATGTAGTTGCCGTGGTTGTTCATCAGCGGCGGCATCGGAAAATTGGGAATGCGGACCTTGCCGGCCTCGCCCAGCATCAGGAAGTTGTCTTCCTTGACTTCCACGTTCAGCGGCGCGCCCTTTTCCTTCCAGTCGGGGATCAGCGCGTTGAGGCCGCAGGGGTCCAGCACTGCGCCGGACAGGATGTGCGCGCCCACCTCGGAGCCTTTTTCCAGGACCACGACCTGCAGGTCGGCGTCCAGCTGTTTCAGGCGGATGGCCGCAGACAGACCGGCAGGGCCGGCCCCGACGATCACCACGTCGTATTCCATCGCTTCGCGTTCAATCTCGGCCATTTGCGGCGCTCCTTGGCTTTCTTTTCGCTACCGGCCCCACAACAGTCTGCGGGCGCAATTTTCTTTCGCGGTGCTTAGCGTTTGGCGCCCCCATGGGTCAATCCAAACTCCGCGTCAAACACCTGTAAAACAGGCAACTGAGACAAAAAGTGCGTCCATTTTCGTCACTCAAGGAGCATTTTCCGCCTCAGCTTCTGTCTCAGGCCGGTCTCCCATCAGGTATCGGGGTCCCTGCCCCTTCTGTGCCGCCCGGTCTTCGGGGTTGTAAAGTTTGCAATTCGGAAGCGAAAGACAGCCGCAGCCTATGCAGCCGTCCAGATTGTCGCGCAGTTTGACCAGGGTTTCGATTCGCTGGTCCAGGTGGCTGCGGAAGGTGTCCGAAATGCAGGCCCAGTCCTCCTTGGTCGGGGTGCGGCTGCCCGGCAGGCTTTTGAGAAAGCCGCGGATTTCCGGCAGCGAGAAACCGAACTGCTGGGCGATCATGACGAAGCTCAGCCGCCGGATGTCGGCCCGGTGAAAGCGGCGCTGGCCGCCTGCGTTGCGCCAGGGCTCCACCAAGCCTTGCGCCTCGTAGTAGCGGATCGCGGACACCGCGAGACCGGTGCGTTCGGCCAGATAGCCGATGGAAATCCCGGCGGACTGGGGCATGGCAGCCTCCCTGAAGAAATATCTTGAGCTAAAGTTAGGTTTAGGAATTACGGTGAGTCGCATCAACAGGTTTGCTCAACCCGAAAAGGAGATTTCCGATGAGCGCAGTTTTGGAGCACGCAAACATCACCGTCGCCGACCCCAACGGCACCGCCGCCTGGATGGAGAAAGTATTCGGCTGGCATGTGCGCTGGGAGGGCGAGGCGAAGAACGGCGGCTACACCGTGCATGTTGGCGAGGAGAACAGCTATCTGGCGCTCTACACCCCGCGCACCGCGGCCGCAAAAGCGCCGGAAAGCTATGGCATTATCGGCGGGCTGAATCACGTCGCGGTCATCGTCGAGGACCTGGACGCGACCGAGGCGGCGGTGAAGGCAGCCGGTTTCACACCGATGAACCACGGCGATTACGAGCCGGGCCGCCGGTTCTACTTCCACGACGAAAACGGCATCGAATACGAGGCGGTCCAATATGATTGATCTGCCCGAGGCGGCGCCGATGGCCGCCGCCCTTCACGGCATTTTTCCGCGCAAACCTGTGGAAAACCCGCATAATCTGCCCGGTTAGGCGGAATTGCAGGCAACCGGCCCCTGCGGCCACTTGAAATCGGGCGCAGGATTGGGTCAGGTATTTGTCAACCGGACCGGAGGCCCCGCGGCACATGCTGCGGGGCTGCGGTTTTCATAGAGACAAGAACAAAAGAGCGACCTGGACCAATCACATGGAAAAGATCCCGATGACCCCGGCGGGTTTCGCCGCCCTGGAAAGCGAACTGAAGAACCTGAAATCCGTCGAGCGACCGGCCATCATCCAGGCGATTGCCGAAGCGCGCGAGCTGGGCGACCTGTCGGAAAACGCCGAATACCACTCGGCCCGCGAAAAGCAGTCCTTTATCGAGGGGCGCATCAAGGAGCTGGAAGGCATCCTGTCGCTGGCCGATGTGATCAACCCGGCCAAGC
The DNA here is from genome assembly GCF_013317235.1 of Leisingera sp. ANG59. GTDB lineage: Bacteria > Pseudomonadota > Alphaproteobacteria > Rhodobacterales > Rhodobacteraceae > Leisingera. Next base: position 103,038 of record NZ_WLCM01000005.1, read on the forward strand.
TGTCCGGCGCCATCAAGTTCGGCGCCAAGGTGACGGTGGTGGACGAGGACACCGACGAGGAGAAGACCTGGCAGATCGTCGGCGAGCATGAGGCCAACATCGAAGCGGGCCTGCTGAACATCAAATCCCCGATCGCCCGCGCCTTGATCGGCAAGGACGAAGGCGACAGTGTGGAAGTGCGCACGCCCGGCGGCGAGCGCGCCTATGAGATTCTCAAGATCGTCTATTCCTGATCCGCAAGGGCAGAGTGGTCATGACAGGCTCCAGCAGCAGTCCGGGTTCCAGCCCGAAACCAGGCGGCAGCCAGCCGCCGCGCCGCCTTGACGGCCCCGCGGCCGCCAATGGCCTGGGCGGTGCGGAGCTGGTGGCCATCGGGCTGGGCGCGCTGTGGCTGCTGGCGGCGGCCGGGTTCTATCTGTTTGCGCCGGAAGATGCGGGCCTGTCGCAGTGGGCGGATCTGATCACCGGCGTGCTGGCGCTGGTGCTGCCGCTGGCGATGCTGTGGGTTGCGGCCTCTGCCGCGCGTTCGGCCCGGGTGATGCGCGAGGAGAGCGAGCAGCTGCAGGCCGCCATCGACGGATTGCGGCAGAGCTACCTGGCCCAGTCCCAGCAGCATGCAGCGGTGGCGGAGACCTCGGTCGCCAAGCGGCTGGAGGAAATCGCCGAGGCCACCCGCAAGACCGAGACCGCACTGGCCACCTTCCACACCAGCCGCCGCGCCAACCCGCTGCGCCCGGCGATCCCGGCAGCGGCGGCAGAGATGACCGCGGCTGAACAGGGCTCGCTGGCGCTTGGCACCCAGGCGGCGGATACCGCGCCGCCCTTGCCCGCCGAGCAGTTCATCCGGGCGCTGAACTTCCCGGAAACCGCCGAGGACGAGGAAGGATTTGCCGCCCTTCGCGCGGCACTGCGCGACCGCAAGGCGGCGCAGGTGATCCAGGCAGCGCAGGACGTGCTGACGCTGCTCAGCCAGGACGGCATCTATATGGACGACCTGCGCCCCGACATGGCCCGGCCGGAGATCTGGCGCCAGTTCGCACAAGGGGCGCGCGGCCGGGCGGTGGCAGCGCTTGGCGGTGTGCGCGACCGGACGTCCCTGGCTCTGACTGCGGCGCGGATGAAGCAGGATCCGATTTTCCGCGATGCCGCACACCACTTCCTGCGCCGGTTCGACCAGATGTTTGCGGATTTCGAGGCAGAGGCCACCGACGGCGAGATTTCCGCCCTTGGCAACACCCGCACCGCCCGGGCCTTCATGCTGGTTGGCCGGGTGGCCGGGACATTCGACTGACCAGGGCGGCCGGGTCGGGCTGTTGCCTGCGGCGCGGGTGTTTTTGACCAGAAAGAAGCAGCTAGCGGTGGCACGCCGCGCACCAGCGTGGCGCCCGGCCCAATGGCGGGCAAGCATCTTTGATGCGCCGGGCCGCGGGCGGAAGCGCCGCGTTTACATCGCGAAGCTGCCGTAGGGGAGGAAGCGGACCAAATCGCCCGGCTTGATATCCGCGGCGCCGTCGCCGAGCTCCACCAGCCCTTCCGCCCAGCTGAGACCGCTGATGCGGCCGGAGCCTTCGGATCTGAACACCTCCGCACGGCCGACCCGCACCCGCGCCCGCAGGTACTCGCGGCGGCCCGGTTTCTTGCGCTTTTCAAACGCGGCAGGTACTTCAAACGCCTGCGGCTCCTGCCAGCCTGCCCCCGCCATCAGCCCCATTGCAGGGCGGGCAAAGATCAGCGTGCACACGAGGGCGGCCACCGGGTTGCCCGGCAGCCCGAAAACCGGCGTGCCCTGCCACATGCCCAGCGCCAGCGGGCGGCCCGGTTTCAGCGCGATGCGCCATTCCTGCATCGCCCCCGCCTCACGCAGCAGGGCAGACATGTGATCCTCATCCCCGGCAGAGGCGCCGCCGGAGGTCAGGATCACATCGGTCTGCGCCGCGGCGCCATCCAGATGCGCGCGCAGCGCCTCGCGGTCATCCGCCGCCTTGCCCAGGTCCACCGGCACAAAGCCCAGCTGGCGGATCAGCGCCAGCAGCATCGGGCGGTTGGCATCGAAAATCTGCCCCTTGCCGGCGGGTTGCCCGGCCTCGACCAGTTCGTCGCCGGTGGAAAGCACCCCGACCCGCAGCGGCAGCCGCACCGTGAGTTCTGCCAGCCCGGTGGCGGAGGCAAGGGCGAGATCGGCAGGGGTGATGACCCGGCCCGCGGGCAGGATTACCTCACCTGCGCAGACATCCTCACCCGCCTTGCGGGTGTTCGCCCCTTGTTTCAGCGGGCCGTTGAAAGCGATCCGGTTGCCGTCGGTGTTGACGTCCTCCTCAAGGATCACCGTGTCCACGCCTTCGGGCAGCGCGGCGCCGGTCAGGACCCGGATTGCGCTGCCTGCGGGCACGGTTCCGTCAAAGGGCACCCCGGCTGCGGCCCGGCCCTGCACCAGCGGCAGCACATGCGGCCCATCTGCCCTGCCGCCAGCAAAACCATAGCCGTCCACCGCCGTATTGGGCAGCGGCGGGTTGGAGCGTTTGGCCGCCGCCTCCTTTGCCAGCACCCGGCCCAGCGCATCAGCCAGCGGCACGGTTTCCGCACCGGTGACCGGCCCCAGCCTGTCCCTGAGCAGCGCCAGCGCGTCATCCACCGGGGTCCAGTCCACGCCCGCAGGCAGGGCAAAGCAGTCGTTGCTGAGCGGCGGCGGTGTCAGGGTCATTGCGGTTCCACTCCCAGAATCCAGCCCTCTTCGGGCGCATGGACGTTCAAAAGCCGCTCCTGTTCTGCCACGGGGCGGCGGCAAAGTTCCAGTGCGACCTGTTGTACCTGCCAGGCATCCTTGATGAAGCCTGCAGGCGGCTGGCCGAGGGTCAGCGAGGGCCAGATCTCGATGAGCGCGACCGGCTTATCCAAGGGCTCAAACGGCCAGGCTGCCACTTGCCCGGCAAAGCGGCGGCGCAGGCGGGCGAGCACCGGCAGCCCCATCATCACCTGGCTGCCCACCGCCCCGGCACCAGCCATCTGCCAGCAGGTGAAGCTGCCCTTGGCCAGATGCTCCACCGCGCGGCGGTCGGGGAAAGGGTTGCTGTAGGTGGCCTTGTTGCGGGGCAGACCGTCAATGTCCCGTTTCAAGCCGTTGGCCCAGAACGGCCCCTGCCCGCCGAACCTGCGGTTGATCTTGCCCGCAAGGTCAAAGCGGTTGTTGGATTTGGGGCTGTCGTCGATCCGGTCTTCGAACCAGTCCCAAAGGTTCAGCGGGTCCTCTGAGCCGGTGAGCGCCTGCGCGAAACCGGCGGGGTAGCCGAACGGGAAATCGAAGCCCAGAAACAGCCGCCGTCCCGCGGTCAGCTCCCCCTCAACCAATCCCGACAGCCAGTCCTCCGCAAGCTGCCGGTTTCGCAGGTAAACCGGTTCCTCCGCGGCCCGTTCCCGCACCACACAGGCCCAGATGGCATCCTTGCAAGGCTTTGGCCCGCGGTCGTTGCCGCCGGACCAGTCCACCATTGCAAAGGTTTGCCAGCGGCTCACATCCCCAAGTCCTTTTGGATGAAATCCGCAATAGCCACGGTGTCATCCAGATCGAATACCGGGCGGTCCAGATGCAGCGGCACGTCGCTGGCCACGGCACGGATGGTGGCATTTTCCGGCGCGATCAGCGGCTGACCCGCGGCGGTTCTGTAAGCTTCGATCTTGGGGTGGGCCTCGCGCTTGAAGCCTTCGACCAGCACTAGATCGACGGGACGCAGACGCGCCAGCAGTTCGGTGAAGGATGGCTCCCCCGCCCCGCGTAGCTCCTGCATGATGGCAACCCGGTTGGGCGAGGCCAGCACCACCTCAGACGCGCCGGCCGCGCGGTGGCGGTAGCTGTCGGTGCCGGGCTGGTCCACATCGGTGCTGTGATGGGCGTGCTTGATGGTGGAAACGGAAAATCCGCGGGCGCAGAACTCCGCCACCAGCCGTTCCATCAGCCCGGTCTTGCCGTTGTTCTTCCAGCCGGTAACGCCGTAGATCTTCATTTCAGCAGCGCCTCTGCCCTGGCCAGATCATCCGGCGTGTTGATGTTGAAGAAGGGGTCGAAGGGATCGGCCTCGAACAGCGCCTCGCGGCCCCCGTGCCGGTCGGTCCACAGCACCACCTTGCGAAGCCCGTCATTCAAGGCAGCGCGCAGGTCGTCGCGCAGGGCGACGGGCCAGAGGCCGAAAGCCGGGTGCCGGTTCACGCGTTTGCCGCCGCCGGATTTTAGCGCCTCGTCGCCGGTGCGCGGCGTGGTGGCGAGCACCAGCGGCTGGTCCATGCCCTTGGCTGCTGTGGTCAGCCGGGCCACCAGATCCTGCGGGAAGAACGGTGTGTCGGCGGCGGCAGTGACGATGGTGTCCGCCCCCTGCTCGGCCGCCCAGTCAAGACCCGCCAGGACGCCCGCCAGCGGGCCGGCATAACCTTCGATCGAGTCGGCAATGACCGGCAGGCCCAGATCGGTGAACCGCTCCGGATCGCCATTGGCGTTGAGCGCGAGGCCTGCGACCTGCGGCGCCAGCCGGTCGATGACGCGGGAGATCAGGCTTTGGCCGCCGACCTGCAGCCGCCCCTTGTCGCCGCCGCCCATCCGGGTGGCGAGACCGCCTGCGAGGATTACGCCGAGGGGCTTGGTCATGTCGCATGTACTCCGATCTCGAAGGACACGCCCTCCCCGCCGGGCCGGACGCTGCCCTCACCTTTAGAAATCAAATTTTTCATCCCGAGCTCTTCCGCCGGTGCTTCTTTTCTTCCACCGGAGCTTCCTTGGGGTCCATGTCCCGCACCAGTCGTTCCTCACCGGAGAGGCAGATGAACCGCTGGCCGCGCATGCGGCCGATCAGGGTGAGGCCAACCTCGCGGGCAATCTCCACGCCCCAGGCGGTGAAGCCCGACCGGGACGCCAGCACCGGGATGCCCATCATCGCGGTCTTGATCACCATTTCCGAGGTCAGCCGCCCGGTGGTATAGAGGATCTTGTCCGCGGCCTGTGCCTGTTCAGACAGCATCCAGCCGGCGATCTTGTCCACCGCGTTGTGGCGGCCGACGTCCTCCATATAGACCAGCGGGCGGTCCTGCCGGCAGAGCACGGTGCCGTGGATGGCGCCGGCCTCGAGATACAGCGAGGGCGTGCGGTTGATCTTGTGCGCCAGCGCATAAAGCCAGGAGGTGCGGACCGCCGCCTTAGGCAGGCGCACGTCTTCCAGCCCCTCCATCATGTCGCCAAAGACGGTGCCCACCGCGCAGCCGGAGGTGCGGGTCTTCTTCTTCAGCTTTTCCTCGTGGCTGGTCTCCACCGCGGTGCGCACCACCACGGTTTCCAGGTCCTCGTCATAATCGACGCGGGTCACCTCATCCTCGTCGCGCAGCATCCGCTGGTTGCGCAGGAAGCCGAGCGCCAGATATTCCGGGTAGTCGCCGATAGTCATCGCGGTGACAATTTCCTGCGAGTTCAGGAAGATGGTCAGCGGGCGTTCCTCGACCACAGCGATCTCGCTTTGCTCGCCATTCTGGTCGACACCGGTGACGGCGCGCGTGAGCCGCGGGTCGGCAACGCCGGGGGCGATCAGATATTCCGACGTGATATCCATACTCACCAATTGCATTCCTTCTGCGTCCGCCGTAGTGCGGGTCAACGCAATCTAGGACGCGCAGATGGCAATCACCACCACCAAATCGGCCTTCTGGAAAGGGTTTCGCGACAGCGCGCCTTTCCTGTTCATGGCTTCGCCCTTCGGCTTTCTGTTCGGGGTGCTGGCGGCGGAGGCCGGGCTGATCGTGCCGGAGGCCTTTGCCTTCTCACTGGCGGTCTTTGCCGGCGCCGCCCAGTTCACCGCGCTGCAGCTGATGCAGGAAAACGCGCCGCTGATCATCATCCTGATCTCGGCCCTGGCGGTGAACCTGCGGATGGCGATGTATTCGGCGTCGCTCACACCCTACCTGGGCGATGCGCCGATGTGGCAGCGGGCGCTGGCCGCCTATTTCGTGGTGGACCAGTCCTATGCGCTGTCGATCGTGCAGTTCGAGGCTGAGCCGAAAATGCCGCTGCCGCAACGGATGGCCTATTTCTTTGGCACCAACGGGCTGATCACTCCGGCCTGGGTGATTGCCACCGCACTGGGGGCGCTGGTGGGCACCCGTATTCCGGAGAGCTGGGGCGTGGATTTCGTGCTGCCGCTGGCGTTTCTGGCGATGATCGGGCCGATGCTGCGGACCCCTGCGCATGTGGCGGCGTGTTTCGTGGCGGTGGCGGCCTCGCTGCCGGCCTCTGCCCTGCCTTATAACCTGGGACTGATCGTGGCGGGGATTGCCGGTATGGTTGCGGGCGCGCAGGCTGAGCTGTGGCTGGAACGGCAAAAGGCAAAATCGGAGGCCGCGAAATGAGCAGTATTCCCGCACCGGTTCTGTGGACCGTGATCATCGGGCTGGCGGTTGGCAGCTATGCCCTGCGATTTGCCTTCATCGGCTTCATGGGCGGGCGCCCCATCCCCGACTGGCTGATGCGGCATTTGCGGTATACGGCGGTGGCGATCATCCCGGCGCTGGTCGCGCCTCTGGTGCTCTGGCCTGCGCCGACGGGAGGCGACCCCAGCCTGATGCATTTCGCCGCCGCGGCCGCGACCTTTGCTGCAGGATATCTGACCAGGAACGTGCTGTTTGGCCTGGGAACCGGCGGGCTGTCGCTGCTGCTGCTGTATCTCGCCGCCTGACGCGCCGCGCCGGAGATAAGTTAATCTGCGGAGGAGGTAAGGGCTACGTTGGCCCCGGAAATGCCCGCCTGCAGATCGCCGCTGTCATTCTCATAGTAGCGTTCGGTCCGCACACCCGGCAGCTGGCCGAACTGTTCCGCCAGTTTTTCCGGATAAAAGGTGCGGTCAATGCTCTCAAAGCCCGGGATCTGCTGCAGGATGCCGATGGTCGCCTGGGCACAGTAGGCACCCGGCACCCGGCCGTTGGTCACCGCCAGCTGATAGGCTTTCCGGGACTGCTCCGGCGTCACCTCAACCCGCTGCACCACTACATGGAAAGTGCTGCGCGCATGGGCGCCGCGGTAGGCTTTCTCAACCGCAGGGGTGATGCCGTAAAGAACATCGTTACGCTCCGGCACCACCGAGGCGTAGAAGGACCCTGCGGGGTCGAAAATCACCCGCTCGGACGCGTTGATCATCAGCGACGTGTGGCCGCCCCGCCCGGTGCGGTTGTTGATCATCGTGTAGAGGGTGAGTGCCGGCGGGCCGGAATGGCGGTAAGCCGCCTTGGCCAGGGTTTCAGCATCCGCGTTGGGCTGCTGCGGCGCCGCGCAACCCGCAAGCGCCAGCATCACCGCGCCGAGGCAGAGCAGATTACGCATCAATTGGTTCCCGGAATCAGGTGGCGAAAACTGCCAGGAACAGCGCTAGGAAGACCATCGCAATACAGAAACGGGTCACGAATGTCATGAAGCTCGCGAACATCTTCTCCTGAACGGTGATGTCCATGCTGCCGTGCTGATGTTCAGCCATGTGAGTTATCCCTCAAATTCACGTGCGTTTTCCCGGTGATTACCGGATTTGCCATCCCCTGTCACCACGTCATTCGGGCGCATCCGGCGGAAATGCCGCCCGAAAACCACAGAAAACCGCCGGGGATCCGGCGGCTGCGGCCCGGGCGGCGAATCGTGCGGCTCACTCCTGCTGCAGGTCCGAGGCGAGGCGGAAGCCGATCCGGTTGGCGGGCTCTTCCTCACGGGGCTTGGGCACCGCGCGCAGCATCACATTGAGCTGGCTGACGTGCTGCACCAGCTGGGTCTTCGACCCGCTGCCTTCGCTGCCGTAGAAGGTGATGATGTCGGGATCGAAATAGCCCATGCCCTCGATCCTGAGCACGCCGGTATTGCCGCCAGTGAAGCCCATTGCGACCTCGTGTTCGGCGTCCAGCTGCTGTTCGAAGTTCTGGATATAAAGGATCAGCCGTTCATAGGCCCAGCGGGCCGGGCTTTTGGCGGCATCCGGTTTCTGCAGCTTCTCCGGCACCTTGCTCAGGCCTGCGCAGGCCTCCGGGTCGGAGTGGACCTCATGCACGCAGGGCAGCACCGCCGCCTCTGCCGCCTCGGCGCTGGTGGAAATCTCGTCGCTCATGGTGCCTCCCCTTTCCGGGGCGCGGATCACCCCTTGCTTTGATAGAGCCAGGCGCTGTCTTCGCGTTTCCATCGCGTCACCTGGCCGGTGTGGTACAGGTGATTTACATGGGCCACCGCCTCAACCAGTGCAAGCCCGTACTCACCTTCGCCGATTGTGCGCTTGAACAGCGGCGCAAAGCAATCGGCGGCGGTGCGCGGCACAGAAAGGTGATCCATCAGCCGCTCCAGCGCGCCGTGGTGGTTACCGATCAGCTGCTGCATCCTGAGCGGCAGGCGCGAGAACGGCAGCTTGTGGCCGCCCAGCGCCAGGTGATCGGGACGCGCCAGTTTTGCCAGCCGTTCGCAGGCCTCCAGCCATTCGCCCAGCGGATCGGCCATCGGTTCGGTCGCGTAGACGCCGATGTTGGGGCTGATGGTCGAGAGGATCTGATCGCCGGTGATCACCAGATTGTCGTCGCGGCTCCAGAAGGTCGCGTGCTCAGGCGCATGGCCGTTGCCGGTGTGCACATCCCAGTCGCGCCCGCCCATGCGGATCACGTCGCCCTGCTTGATGCGGGTGAAGCCCAAGGGCATCGGATGCACGGTGTCGGCGAAGTTGAAGGGCCGGTCGCTGACACGCTTCTCATAAATCTCCGGCGCCATCCCGGCGCTGCGGTAATAGGCCAGGGTTTCCTCCGGCCAGACCTCCTGCACGTCCAGCGTCAGCATGCGGGCAAACAGCCAGGCGGTGCGGGTGGTGACCAGTTCGGCGCCGTGGACGCTCTGAAACCACCCCGCCAGGCCGATGTGGTCGGGGTGGTGGTGGGTGGCAACAACGCGTGTCACCGGCTTGCCCTTCAGGGGGCCGGCCATAAGGCTCTCCCAGATCCCGCGGCTCTTGCGGGTATTGAAGCCGGTGTCGATCACCGTCCAGCCGTCGCCTTCGTCCAGCGCGTAGATGTTGACGTGGTCCAGCTTCATCGGCAGCGGCTGGCGCATCCACAGGACGCCCTCGGCCACCTCGATGGCTTCGCCATGCGCCGGCGGTTCTTCCCAGGGGGTGCGGGGGGAGACGTCGGGGATATCGGTCACGGTGTCAGCCCGCCAGTTCATCAAGGCTGAGCGCGAAGGTGCCGGCCGCGCCGGCCTGGGCGTGCGCCAGCAGAGCCGCATGCTCCGGCAGCATCCGGGTGATGTAAAACCTTGCCAGCTTCTCGCGCGCTCCGCCCTGATCCGCCATCGCGGCGGCCAGGTGGTAATGGCCGCCCAGCACCCGGGCGAAGGCGCGCAGGTACGGCACGGAGCCTGCGAAGCGGTCCTGCATGTTCTGCTGCGACACCAGCCATTCGGTTGCTTCGCGCAGGGATTCGCAGGCCTGCCAGACGGCTTCGGCCATGTTCGGATGGCTGGCGCGGGCGCGTTCGGCCTGCTCCTCGATCTCGTCGATCAGGGCAAAGGCCATGTCGCCGCCGTCCATCATCTTGCGCGCCACCAGGTCCATCGACTGGATCCCGTTGGTGCCCTCGTAGATCGCGGTGACACGCACGTCGCGGTAAAACTGCGCGGCGCCGCTCTCCTCTATGAAGCCCATGCCGCCGTAGACCTGCACCCCGGTTTCGGCCACCCGCATGCCGGTGTCGGTGCCAAATGCTTTGGCGATCGGCGTCAGGAAGGCCGCGCGGGCCGACCAGTCACTGCCGCCGGTGGCGGTGTGCATGTCGATGGCGCGGGCGCAGGCCATCAGGATCGCACGGGAGGCAAAGAGGTCCGCCTTCATTTCCATCAGCATCCGGCGCACGTCGGCGTGGTCGGCGATGGTGCCCGAGGGCGTCTTGCCCTGCTTGCGCTCCAGCGCGTAGGCCAGCGCATGCTGATAGGCGCCCTCGCCCCCGCCGACGCCCTGGCCGCCGACACCAAGGCGCGCGTTGTTCATCATGGTGAACATCGCCGCCATGCCGCCGTGCTCCGGCCCGACCAGCCAGCCGGTGGCACCGTCGAACTGCATCACACAGGTGGGGGAGCCGTGCAGGCCCATCTTGTGTTCAAGGCTCACGACCTTCAGATCATTCGCCTTGCCCGGGTTACCGTCCGCATTCGGCAGGTATTTCGGCACCAGGAACAGCGAGATCCCCTTGGTTCCCGGCACCCCGTCCGGCAGCCGCGCCAGCACCAGGTGGCAGACGTTGCCGCAGAAGTCGTTGTCGCCCCAGGAGATGAAAATCTTCTGGCCCGAGATGGCATAGGTGCCATCGCCGTTCGACTCTGCCTTGGAGCTGAGTGCGCCGACATCGGAACCGGCCTGCGGTTCGGTCAGGTTCATGGTGCCCGACCATTCGCCGGAGATCAGCTTGGGCAGGTACAGCTCCTTGATGGCATCCGAGGCGTGATGCTCAAGCGCTTCGATCTGGCCCTGGCTCAGCAGCGGTGCCAGCTGCAGCGACAGGCAGGCGCCGGCCATCATCTCGTAAACCGCAACGGCAAGTGTCTGCGGCAGCCCCATGCCGCCGAATTCCTCTGCCGCGCTGATACCAACCCAGCCGCCGTCCATGATGGCCTGATACCCTTCGGCAAATCCGGGCGAGGTCCGCAGCACGCCGTTTTCCAGATGCGCGGGATGCAGGTCGCCGTTGCGCTGCAGAGGCGCCATCACCTCGTCGCACAGCTTGCCTGCCTCTGTCAGGATCGCGCTTACGGTGTCGGTGGTTGCCTCGGCAAAGCGGTCTGTGGCCGGGATGCTGTCATACCCAACGACGTGGTTCAGCAGAAATTCATACTCGGAAACGGGGGCGCGGAAGGTCATGGGCGTCCTCTGGCGGGGGTTTCTGGGGCGTGCGGGCGCGGGCAGTCTTGGCTTCCCGGCGCTGGCCCATTATGGTCTGTGGCTTGTCCGATTACCTAACCGGGCACTTATTTCAATCAACCAAAACGCCGCGTCACCCCAAATGCCCCAGCAGAGCACTGAAATCCTTGCCGCAACGGCAGGCGGCATTGCCCGCGCCGCCCAGCTTCTGCAGGAAGGGCGGCTGGTCTCCTTCCCGACTGAGACGGTTTATGGCCTGGGCGCCGATGCCCGGCAGGGCGGAGCGGTGGCGGCGATCTACGAGGCCAAGGGGCGGCCGTCGTTCAATCCGCTGATCGCGCATGTGCATTCGGCAGAGGCGGCACGGCGCTATGTGGAATGGAATGACGTTGCGGAACAGCTGGCAGCAGCGTTCTGGCCCGGCCCGCTGACGCTGGTGCTGCCGCTGCGGGAGGGGCACGGGATTTCGCCGCTGGTCACCGCCGGGCTGAACACCCTGGGCGTGCGGGTGCCTGCGCATCCCGCGGCGCAGGCGCTGCTGCAGGAACTGGACGGGCCGGTGGCGGCGCCCTCGGCGAACCCTTCCGGCAGGATCAGCCCGACCACGGCTGCACATGTGAAGGCCGGGCTGGGCGGCCGGATTGCCGCGATCCTGGATGACGGCGCCTGCGGCGTTGGCCTCGAGTCCACCATCATCGGTCTGGCAGGGCCGGATGCGATGCTGCTGCGCCCTGGCGGGCTGGCTGCAGAGGTTATCGAGGCAGTGCTGGGCCGCAAGCTGGTGCAGCGGGATGTGCATGATCCGCTGACCGCCCCCGGCCAGCTGCTGTCGCATTATGCCCCTGGCGCGCCGGTACGGCTGAATGCTGACGCGCCCGGCGAGGGCGAGCTGTATCTTGGCTTTGGCCCCGGCAGCTGCGATCTGAACCTCTCGGAATCCGGCGAACTGGCGGAGGCTGCCGCCAATCTGTTCGGCCATCTCCACCAGCTGGATGCCCTTGGCAAGCCGATTGCCGTTGCACCGGTTCCGGCGCATGGGCTGGGCGAGGCCATCAACGACCGCCTGCGCCGCGCCGCCGCCCCGCGGGACTGAACGCCGCAAACCGCAAAACACCCGCGCCCATCACAGAAGCGCGCACGGCCCAAGGGTTTTGTGGTTATCTCTGATAATCAGAAATCCCGCGGGAGCCGTTCCGCTGTGCGGCCCGGACTTGAGCACTCAGGCGTGGCCGGCACTGGACGATAGAGTCAGCGGATCAACCCCCAGGGTCTTGAGCGCCGCGCCCCATTTGCTGTCATCGGCAAGGCCGAACACAAGCTCGGGGCTGGCCTCGGCCGTCAGCCAGCCGTTCATGGTGATTTCCGATTCCAGCTGCCCCGGCCCCCAGCCGGCATATCCCAGCAGCACCAGCAGGTCCTGCGGCCCCTGCCCCTGGGCGATGTCCTCCAGAATATCCAGCGTCGCGGTCATCGAGAAGCCGCCAGGCACCTTCAGGGAGCTCACATCCGATTCATAATCCGGCGTGTGCAGCACAAAACCGCGCTGGGTTTCCACCGGCCCGCCGAAACGCACCGGCAGCGCTGCTGCAGCGTTGTCGTCGCCGCCCAGGTCCAGTTGCTCCAGAAGATCGCCCAGCGCCACGCCATCCGCGGGCTTGTTGACGATCAAACCCATTGCGCCCTCCTCGCCGTGCGAGCACAGGAAGATTACCGAATGCTCAAACCTCGGGTCGCCGATTCCAGGCATTGCAATCAAAAGCTTGCCAGTCAGATCCATGAATTTCCGTCTTTCTGCTGCCTTCCCCCACCATGACGCGCACCCGCTTGCCGCGCAAGGGGCGCATCGGCGCAACTCCGCGCAGGCTCCGGCAAATTTGCCGCAAACACAGGGAGATGGGACCGCTATGACCGGATCGTGACTTGGCAAATCGGGCTGACGGGCGCATTTATTCCCATATGAAAGAAATGCTGACCAAAACCACTGCCGCCGCCGCAGCCCTGCTGGCCGTCGCAACCGGGTCGCCTGCACTTGCCGGCGCCGCGGATGGCGACATCGTGCAGGTCGAGGTGCTGGATGGCGGCATGACACCGCGCGGCACCCATCTGGGCGCGCTGAGGATCACCCTGCAGCCGGGGTGGAAGACCTATTGGCGCGCGCCCGGCGATGCCGGCATCCCGCCCAGCTTCTCCTGGCGCGGGGCGCGAAATGTCCGCAGTCTGTCAATCACCTGGCCGTCACCGGAAGTGTTCCTGACCTCCGGCTACCGCACCATCGGCTATCATGATCAGCTAGTGCTGCCGGTGGAGATCACGCCTGAAACCCCTGGCAAACCGGTGCGCCTGAAGGGGCGGATGCAGCTGGGGGTGTGCAGGGATGTCTGCGTGCCTGCCGAGCTGATGTTCGACCACCAGCTGGACAGCAGCGCCGGCCGCCATCCGGCGATTGCCGCGGCTTTGGCCAGCCGCCCCTGGTCGGCCAAGGAAGCCGGTGTGCGCAAGGCGTCCTGCAGCCTGCAGCCCTCGCAGTACGGGATGAAGGTGACTGCCCGCATCTCGATGCCCTCGGCCGGCGGCGAGGAGGTAGCGGTGATAGAACCGGGCAACCCCAAGCTCTATGCCGGTGAAACCACCTCCCGGCGCGAAGGCGGGCAGCTGGTGGCGGAAACCGAGTTTCTGCCGACGGACGGCAAGCCGTATGCCATCGACCGCTCTCAGTTGCGGATCACGGTGCTGGGGAAAAACCACGCGGTTGATATTCAGGGCTGCAGCGCCGGATGAGCGTGCCTGACGGCCCTGCCCGCCCGGTTCTGGGCACCATTGCCGTGGTTTGCCGCCATTTCGGCGGGCAGGATCATGTGATCCTGGTGCAGCGCGGCAAGGAACCGAACGCGGGCTGGTGGGGCTTTCCCGGCGGCCATGTGGAACTGGGCGAGACTGCCCTGCAGGCCGCCGCGCGGGAGCTGATGGAAGAGACTGGCGTGACCGCCCGGCCATTGGAGTACGTCACCAATGTGGATGTGATCTCGCGCGATGCCTCCGGCCTGACGCAACGGCAGTATCTGCTGACAGTGGTGCTGTGCGAGCATTTGAGCGGCGAACCGGTACCGGATGATGACGCCGAACAGGCGGACTGGGTGCCCATTGCAGAGATCGAAGCCCGCGGCCTGCGGCTGCTGGATCAGGTCGGTGACGTTGCGCGGCTGGCTCAGGCCCGCTGGCGGGCGTTGAGCCTGTAGGCGATCCCGCCCGCCGCATAAGCCAGCAGCGCCAGAACCAAAGCGCCTGCGAGGAAGGCCACCAGCCCTGCCCGCACCGGCTCCATCGCTGCGAGAGCCGGAAGCATCCGCAAGGCCGGGTGCAAGGCACCGGTGGCCATGGCCCAGCCCAGCGTCAGCACCAGCCAGCCGAGCTGCGTCAGAGCCGTGCCCAGCACCAGCCAGCGCAGGCGCCCCGCCCCTTGCTGCAGCGCGCGGCGCAGGGAGGTGAGCGGCCGCGACAGGTCGCGCTGCATCGCAACCAGCGCCGGGACCACCAGCAGCACCAGGAACATGCCGAAACCTAGGCCGTAGACCAGTGTGATCACTGTCGGTTTCAGGAACTGCGCCTGCTGAGAACGTTCAAACAGCAGCGGTGCAAGCCCCAGCACCGTGGTCATGGTGGTCAGCATCACCGGGCGCAGCCGGTCTGCCGCCGCGTCAATGATCGAGGGGACCAGGCCGCGGTCCTGCGCATACTGGTCGATGGTGGTCACCAGCACGATGGAATCATTGATGATGATCCCGGTCATCCCCAACAGGCCCACCACGGTGAACATGGACAGCGGCACTTCCCAAACGTAATGGCCCCAGATGGTGCCGACGAGGCCAAAGGGGATGATCGCCATCACCACCAGCGGCCGGGTCCAGCTGGCAAAGATCCAAGCCAGCACCAGGTAGATGCCGGTGAGGCATAGGATCAGCCCGGTGCCTGCCTCCTGCAGGAAGGTCTGCTCCTGCTCCGCCAGTCCCGACAGGCGCCATTCCACCTGCCGTTCGCTGGCAATCTTAGGCAGAATCTCGTTCCGTAGCGCCTGGGTAACCGCCTCGGCGCGGGCGGGGTCGTCCTCGGATATGTCGCCGGTCACGCTGATCACACGGATGCCGTTCTCGCGGCGCACGGTGGAAAAGCCGGTGCGCTGGGTGACCGAGACGATATCGGCAAGCGGCACATAGATGCCGCTGGGCGCCCGCATCAGGGTGCGTTCCAGGAAATCGGCGGTGAGTTCGTTCTCCGGCAGCTCCACCCGGATGGTGGCGCTGCGCGGGCCGTCGGGGTAGGTTGCGGCTTCGATACCGTTGAGCCGCGCCCTAAGGGCCTGGCCAAGGCTGCCAATGGTGAAGTTCAGTGCCTGGCCCTGCGGGGTCAGGTCGAGGATCACCTCCTCCTTGTCATAGGCGAGATTGTCCTCAACCGCCGAGACCTCCGGGAAGCGCAGCAGCGCGGTTTTCAGGTCTTCGGAGGCAACTTTCAGCACCTGCACACTGGGGCCGGAGAACTGCACGTCCAGCGCGTCGCCGCCCGGCCCGGACCGCCAGCTGCGGAAGGAGAGCGTTTCGACCATCGGGTGGCGCACCACCCGCTCCTGCAGTTCCGCCACGAAGGCAAAGCTGGAATAGGGGCGCAAATCGGCGTCGATCAGCTCGATCGAGATGCCGCCCAGCAGGTCGGCATCCTTGGCCTCCACCCCGCTGAGGCCGCGGCCGGCATTGCCGCCCACCTCGGCCATCACGAAATCCAGCGGATTGCGGCCATAGCGTTCTTCATAATCGGCGCCAAGCGCCTCTGTCGCGCGCTGCATTTCCTGCATCATTTCCAGGGTGTCGGCGCGGCTGGCGCCCTCCGCCATGGCGAAGTTGCCGGTGACCGAACCGCGCTCCGGCGCATTGAAGAAGCGCCATTGCACATCGCCGTTGATGAACAGTGCGGTCTGGCTGGCCAGGATTGCCAGCGCGCCTGCCAGCACCGCGTAGCGGGCGGTAACGATGCAGGCCATCAGCGGCCGGAAGGCATGGTCGCGCAGCCAGCGGAAGCCGCGGTTCACCATCCGGTTCGGCCAGTCGTACCAATGGCGCACCTGGGCGTGGGTCAGCGCATGGGCCAAGTGGTTGGGCAGGATAAGGAAACATTCCACCAGCGAGGCCGCCAGCACCGCGATCACGGTGAAAGGAATATCGCGGATCAGCTCGCCAAAGCGCCCGCCAACAAGCACCAGGGCAAAGAAGGCAATGATGGTGGTGAGGGTTGCGGCGAAGACCGGCATCGCCATGCGCCTGGCGGCGTTTTCAGCCGCCTGTATCGGGCTTTCGCTCAGACGCCTGGCCCGGAAATCGGCATGTTCGCCCACCACGATTGCATCGTCCACCACGATGCCCAGGGTGATGATCAGACCGAACAGGCTGACCATGTTGATGGTGATCCCGGCGGCGTACATCAGCGCCACAGCAGCGAACATCGAGGCCGGTATGCCCATTGCCACCCAGAAGGCGATGCGGGTGTTCAAAAACAGGAACAGCAGGCACAGCACCAGGCCGAGCCCCATCAGGCCATTGTCGACCAGAATATCCAAACGGTCGGTGATGGATTGGGCGCGGGTGCGGATCAGCTCAGCCGTCACTCCCTGCGGCAAGCTTGCCTGCATCTCATCCACAACCTCCTGCACCTGTGCCTGCAGGCGGATGGCATTGCCCTGGTCGGAGCGGTCCACCCGGATTGACATCGCCGGGTTGTCATCCACGAAGTAGGATCGGTTGCGGTCCACCCCTTCGACACGGATCTGCGCCACATCAGCGATGGTCAGCACAGAGCCGTCGGCATTGGTGCGCAGCACGATGGCCGCCAGCTCATCCGGCTTACGCTTTTCACTGCCGGTCCGCACGCGGGCATTGGCGCCGGTCACATCGCCTGCAGGGTCGGCATCAACCTCTGCCGCAATCGCCTCTGCGATCTCGCGCATGGTGATGTCATGAGTGATCAGCTTGGCGGTCGGCACCTCGACGATGGTTTCCGGAGCCGCCACGCCGCGGATGGTGGTGCGGGTGACGCCGGCCTTAAAAAGACGCACCACCAGTTCATCGGCAAAAAGACCCAGCTGCCCTGCCCCGACCGGCCCGGAGATCACCACGTCGGTCACCCGGTCGCGCCAGGCGCCGCGGCGCACGTCCGGCTCTTCCGCCTCATCCGGCAGGGTAGTGATGCCGTCCACCGCGGTCTGCACATCGTCGGTGGCCTGCCCCATGTCGGATCCCGGCTCAAACTCCAAGGTCAGCGAGGCCAGCCCTTCGCGGGAGATGGAGGAGGTTTCCTCCACGCCGTCAACCGCTAGCAGCGCAGGCTCCATCACCTGAACGATGGCATTGTCCACGTCCTCCGGGCCTGCGCCCTCCCATTCGACGGAAACGGTAACGCGCTCGACGATTACATCCGGAAAAAACTGTGTCCGCATGTTGGGCATCGCTGCCGCGCCCAGCACCAGCATGATCACCAGCAGGAGGTTGGCCGCCGTACGGTGGCGGGTGAAATAGCTGAACAGCCCGCGGGCCGGCCGGGGGAGCCTGCGCGCCATTACCCTCAGCCTCCCATCCGGGATTCGATCCGGCTGACCAGCTGTGCCGGCACCTTGGCCTCCGCCAGCTGCTGCAGCATCTTCGCCTTCATCTCGGAGGGCATTCGGCTGTTGCCCTCAACCAGCTCCACCAGCCGGGCGCGGCGCTCGTCCGTCAGTTCGATCAGCTCCGGCAGCGCCTGCGTCTTTGCGCCCCGGCGCAGCGGGCGCACCTTGATGCCGGCGCCCAGCAAAGGCGTGCGGCCTATGACAACTTCGCGGCCTTCCAGCCCCGAGCCGCGGATCAGCACGTCATCGCCCTGGCGGCGCACCAGTTCCACCGGCAACGCCTCCAGCCTGTCTCCCTCTCCCAGCACCAGGACCGAACCGTCTGCCCCGAACGCAGAGGCCGGAACCCGCGCGACCGCACGGACTTCAGGTTCCGTTACCCGGACGGTGACAAAGTCGCCGGGCTTGAACCCTGGCGCGGCATCAAGGCTCGCGTAGACCAGCCGCCCGGTCTGACCGTCACCCGCGGCACCGCTGGCACGCGAAATCCGCCCGATGGCGCTGAGGCCGGCACCTGCCGCATCCAGCGTCACCCGCACCGGGGCCTTCAGCAGATGGCCGTCGCTGTCCAGCAGCCGGGCGTATTGCGCGGTGGAAACCCGGAATGCCGCCTCTAGCAGGTCCGGGTCGACCAGATCCGCGAGTTTTTCATTTGCCGACACAAGCCGGCCCTGCACCAGGCTTACCGCTTGCAGGGTGCCGTCAAAGCCTGCCTTGATGGTGGTGTCCTCCAGATCCCGGCGGGCCTCGTCCAGCGCGATCTGCGCCCGGGCCACGCGGGTGGCAGCCTGATCGGCGCGCGCCTCTGCCTGGCTGACCGCCTGGCGACGCGAGATCACGGTTTGGCGGGCCTGCACCGCGGCCAGTTCCGCGGTTTCCACCGTGGCAGCGGTGCCGACGCCGCGTTCCTGCAAATCAACCTGCCGCTGGAAGGCGCGCTCGCGCAGCTGGGCTTGGTCCTGGGTGGCCTGCAATTCATCCTGCGCCAGGATCAGCGCCCGGCCCGCATCGCGTTCCTCGGCACGGGCGTCCATCATGTCGGCTTCTGCCCGGTCCAGCGCCGCCTGGGCGTCGGCCGGGTCGATCTGCACCAGCACTTCGCCCGCCCGGACCGCACCGCCTTCCTCGAAATCCTCAGACAGCTGCACCACCCGGCCGCCTGCGGCAGTGCGCAGTTCCAGTGTGCGGCGGCTTTCCACGCGGCCAAAAGCGGTCAGTTCCGGTGCCACAGTCTGCAAGTCCGCAGTCACCACATTGACCGCAAAGACCCGCTCGCGCACCGGTGGCGCCTTACGCTCGGCGTTGAGCTGCGCCTCGATGGCGCCAAAGATCAGCTGCCCGGCATAGAGCAGCAGGGCCGCCGTCAGCGACGCCAGGAAAAGCCCCATCATACTCTGACGCAAAAAGCGCATGTCTCTCCCTTCCGGTGGCGGCTGCTGCCGGGGCCGCGTGCGGCCAGCCAAAGCGCAAATGCCTTGTGCCCGTTTGGAAATATATGATTTTCCGCGCAGGTTTGCGAGGTTACACGCTGGCCGGCGCTATTTCCGCCGCAGATGTTCCTCCAATCTGGGCATGATTTCCACGAAATTGCAGGGGCGGTGGCGGTAATCGAGCTGTTTTGACAGGATTTCATCCCAGCCGTCCTTGCAAGCGCCGGGGCTGCCGGGCAGCGCAAACAGGTAGGTGCCGCCCGCAACGCCGCCGGTGGCCCGGGACTGCACCGCGCTGGTGCCGATCTTCTGCATCGACACCCAGGTGAAGACAGTGCCGAAGGCCTCGATCTCCTTCTCATAGACGTCGCGGTGCGCCTCCACCGTCACGTCGCGGCCCGTCAGCCCGGTGCCGCCGGTGGAAATCACCACATCCACTTTGGGGTCGGCGATCCAGGCCCGCAGCTGCGCGGCGATATCTGCCCGCTCGTCTGGGATGATCTTGCGGTCGGCCAGGGTATGGCCCGCATCGCGCAGCCGGTCGACCAGCACCTGGCCGGAGCGGTCGTCCTCCATCTTGCGGCTGTCCGAGACCGTCAGCACCGCAATGCGGACCGGGATGAATTCCATGCTTTCGTCAATACGGGACATCTAAGCCTTCTCCATAACCGCCAGCCGCACGGCCAGCCCTGCAAAAATTCCGGCGGAGACGCGGCCCAGCCAGCGCGCAAACACCGGCGAGCCCGTCAGCCGCCGCCCGGCCTGGCCTGCAAAGATGCCCACCAGTCCGTTGATGACAAACCCGCCCGCGGCCAGGATCACCCCGAAGATCAGGAATTGCCCCAGCACCGGCCCGGCCTCGGGCCTTACGAATTGCGGCACGAAGGCGAGCACGAAAAGGATCACCTTGGGGTTGGTCAGGTTGACGAGGAAGCCGGAGCGGAACGCCCGCCGGGCCGGCACGGATGGCGCGTCAGCCCGGACCGGGCCGCTGCGCAGGGCGCCCCAGGCGAGGTACAACAGATATCCCACGCCGATCCAGCGTATCACGTCAAACAGCCCTGGCATGGCAGCGATCACGGCGCCGAGTCCCAGGCCCGCCAGTGTCACATGCACCAAGCTGCCCGCTGAGATCCCTGCGCTTGCCGCCACCGCTGCAGCGCGCCCGGACCGCAGCCCCTGGCCGAGGCAAAACATCATATCCGCGCCCGGCGTTAGGTTCAGCGCCAGCGCTGCCGGGATAAAGGCCAGCAGGGTTACAGGGTCGATCACGGCTCCACCTCGAACCAGCTGACTCCGGGGCCGAGATTGGCCACCTGCGTCTTGCCCAGGTTGCCCCGGAAGCCCCAGCAGTCATGCACATGGCCGCAGAGCAGCAGCTGCGGCTGCACCCGTTCCGCCGCGGCCCTGACCGCGGTGGAGCCGACGGAAAGCCCGCTTGAGGTCATATCTCCCAGCCCCTTGGGCGGTGAATGGGAGATCAGGATATCCGCATGATCGCAGGCCGCCAGCATCGTCCCCGCCTGCACTTCGCTCAGGTCGCAGGACCAGCCGCCAAACGGTGTTTCCGGCACGCCGCAGCCCAATCCGAACAGGCGCAGGCCTTCGAAGTCCGTGCCGTCGCCATGCAGCACTGTGGTATTGGCAAACCCTGCCGCGCGCAGCTCATCGGCGCTTTCGCCGTTGCCGGGCACCGCCACCATCGGCGCCTTCAGCCCTGCCAGCATGGCGACGGCCCTGTCCATCCCCATCCGCATGTTGCAGAAATCGCCGGCGCCGATCACCAGATCCGCGCCCGCACTGGCAGCGACAATATCCGCGGCGTGGGAGGCCGAGAGATGCAGATCGGAGAACGCCAGAATTTTCATGGGTTACCTCAGGACAAGCTCCCCAGACGCGCTTTCAGTTCCAGCAGGTCGGCCCAGGCCAGCCGCTTCTGCTGCGGCTGGCGCAGAAGATAAGCCGGGTGGAACATCGGGATGACCGGCTTCTTCCAGGCCTGATCCCATTGCCCGCGCAGCCGGGTGATGCCCCGTTTTCCCAGCACCGCCTGGCAGCTGATATTGCCCATCAGCACCAGAATGTCCGGCTCCGCCAGCGCCACATGCCGCTCCAGGAAAGGCGTCAGCATGGCGATCTCGGCGGGCAGCGGGTCGCGGTTCTGCGGCGGCCGCCAGGGCAGCACGTTGGTGATATAGACGTTTTCCGCGCGGCTGAGGCCGATCGCTTCCAGCATCTTGTCCAGAAGCTGCCCGGCGCGGCCCACAAAGGGTTTGCCCTGCAGGTCCTCGTCGCGGCCCGGCGCCTCGCCGATGATCATCACCCGGGCACCCGCCTGGCCGTCGGAGAACACCAGATTGCGGGCGCCACGCTTCAGGTCGCAGTGGCTGAAGCCGTCCATCGCATCGCGCAGGGCAGGCAGGGAGGCAGCGCCCCTGGCGGCCCTCTTGGCCACGTCAACGGGGTCAACTTCCTTAGGCTTGGGCGGCGGCGCGGGGGCAGCGCCCGGTTTCGGCTTCGGCGCGGCCTGCTCCAGCGCATAGCGGTCGACCGGGTCGTCGCACAGCGCCTCGGTAGCGCCAAGCTCTGCCTGCCACTCCAACAGCGCCCGGGCGCTCCAGTAATCCAATGCCGATTCCATGCGCCCAAGCTACTCCGCCCGGTGCCCAAGCGGAACACCCCGCCATCATCTTACTGCAAATACTCAAAATACCCGGGGTGCGCGCCCACGCAGCCGTTGCCCGCTCCGCACACGCCGCCTATAAGAACCCGCAAATCAAGCGGAGCCGCCCCATATGTCCTTCGAACACCGCCACCTGCTTGGCATCGAACCGCTGAAGCCGCATGAGATCACCGCGATCCTTGATCTGGCCGATGACTATGTGGCGCTGAACCGCCGCCCGGAAAAGCACTCCGACGTGCTGGCCGGCCTCACCCAGATCAACATGTTCTTTGAAAACTCCACCCGCACCCAGGCCTCGTTTGAGCTGGCGGGCAAGCGGCTGGGCGCCGATGTGATGAACATGGCGATGCAGGCCAGCTCGATCAAAAAAGGCGAAACGCTGATCGATACCGCGATGACGCTGAACGCGATGCACCCCGACCTGCTGGTGGTGCGCCATCCGCATTCCGGCGCGGTAGATCTTCTGGCCCAAAAGGTTAACTGCGCTGTGCTGAATGCGGGCGACGGCAAGCACGAGCACCCGACCCAGGCCTTGCTGGACGCGCTGACCATCCGACGTTCCAAAGGCCGCCTGCACCGGCTGAACATCGCGATCTGCGGCGACATAGCGCACAGCCGCGTGGCGCGGTCGAACCTGATCCTCTTGGGCAAGATGGAAAACCGCATCCGCCTGATCGGCCCGCCGACGCTGGTGCCCGGCCAGTTCGCCGAGTTCGGCGCTGAGATTTACGACGATATGCGCGAAGGGCTGAAAGATGTCGACGTCGTCATGATGCTGCGCCTGCAGAAAGAGCGCATGGACGGCGGCTTTATCCCGTCGGAGCGCGAGTATTATCACCGCTACGGGCTGGATGCCGACAAGCTTCGCCAAGCCAAGCCCGATGCCATCGTCATGCACCCCGGCCCGATGAACCGCGGGGTGGAGATCGACGGGACACTCGCCGATGACATCAACCGCTCGGTCATTCAGGAGCAGGTCGAGATGGGCGTGGCAGTGCGGATGGCGGCAATGGACCTGCTGGCCCGCAACCTGCGTGCCGAACGCCAGGCCAAGGCAGGCTGAGCCGCTTGCAGGGCGTGATCCATATCCCGGCGGGCGAGCGCAGCGTGATCCGCCTCTTTGCGCTCGACATGCGGCCCGAGCAGGCGGCGTTCCTGAAGGAGCCCGGCGCGCTGGTGCAGGTTCTGGGCATCGAAGCCCTGGACATGGACCAGGTGGAAATCTTCCCGGTCTCCGACCTGGAAGACATCGGCCTGACCGGCTACCTCACCGAAGGCTGCGGGGTGCCGCGGGCACAGGTCGAGGAGGACCGCGGGATGCTGCAGGCACTGGAAGGCCATGTGCTGCTGATCCGCTCCCGCGCCTTCGGCGGAGAAGAGACCCGGCTCACCCCCGCGGATCAGATCGAGCTCAAGGGCACCTATGGCGAGCGGCGGACCAATTGGAGCGCCGCCCCTGCCACCGCCGAGAGCGCCAAGCCTTACTCCGCCCCCAAGCTGTCCCCGCGCGAGGCCCGCAGCCAGGCCCGCCGCATAGGCGCCACGCTGTTTACCATTGTCATGACCCTGATTGCCCTGCTGGTCTGGGCTCTGGTGTTCTGATGGTTGTGACCGAGTTCAAGCCCGACCGCAGCGCCTATGTCCGCGCGCATGCCTGGATGGCAGCGGCCGGCATGGGCGGCGCAATGGCCGTTCTGTGGTTCATGGACAGCCCCCACATCTGGACCGGCGCCGTGGGCGGGCTGGCCGCCATCGCCTTGCGCGGCTGGTATATGGCCAGCGAGGAGCTGGCGGTGGTCTGGACCCTGACCCGTGAAAACCTCTCAGGCCCCGCCGGGCGTTCGGTGCCGGTTTCCCAAATCGAAGCTGTCAAAACCATGGGCAGCTATGTGCAGGTGGTCACAAAGACCGGCGACAAGCATCTGATCAAATACCAGGCCGACCCGGCCGCGACCCTCAACGCAATTGAAAGAGCCAAGGCATGACCACCCTCTTCATCAACGCCCGCCTGATCGACCCCGAGGCAGGCACCGACACGCCGGGCGCGGTTCTCGTGCGGGACGGGCGGATCGCAGCGGTTGAAAAGGATGCCGCCGATCCTGCCCGGATGCTGCGCGCGCAGGGCCTCACGCCGGATGATGTGACCGAGGTGGACTGCGGCGGCAAATGCCTGGCGCCGGGGATCGTGGATATCGGCGTCAAGGTCTGCGAGCCCGGCGAGCGGCACAAGGAAAGCTATAAGACCGCCGGGCTTGCAGCAGCGGCGGGCGGTGTCACCACCATCGTCACCCGCCCCGATACCACCCCGGCAATCGACAGCCCGGAGACACTGGAATTTGTCACCCGCCGCGCCCAGGCCGATGCGCCGGTCAACGTGCTGCCGATGGCCGCGCTGACCAAGGGGCGGGAAGGCCGCGAGATGACCGAGATCGGCTTCCTGATGGATGCCGGCGCGGTGGCGTTTTCCGACTGCGACCACGTGGTCAGCAACACCAAGGTGTTCCAGCGGGCGCTGACCTATGCCCGCTCCTGCGGCGCGCTGGTCATTGCCCACCCGCAGGAGCCGGTTCTGAGCAAGGGCGCGGCCGCCACCAGCGGCAAGTTTGCGGCGCTCTACGGCCTGCCCGCGGTGTCGCCGATGGCAGAGCGGATGGGGCTGGACCGCGACATTGCGCTGCTGGAGATGACCGGCGCCAAATACCATGCCGACCAGATCACCACCGCGCGCGCCCTGCCCGCGCTGGAGCGGGCCAAGGCCAACGGGCTCGACATCACCGCGGGCACCTCAATCCACCACCTGACGCTGAATGAGCTGGACGTTGCGGGTTACCGCAGCTTCTTCAAGGTGAAGCCGCCGCTGCGCTCGGAAGACGACCGGCTGGCGGTGGTTGAAGCGGTGCGCTCAGGGCTCATTGACATCATCTCCTCGATGCACACGCCGCAGGATGAGGAAAGCAAGCGGCTGCCGTTCGAGGAAGCCGCAGCCGGTGCGGTGGCGCTGGAGACGCTGCTGCCTGCGGCACTGCGGCTGTACCATGCGGAACTCCTGGATCTGCCCGCCCTGTTCCGCGCCATGGCGCTGAACCCGGCCAAACGGCTGGGGCTGGAGAGCGGCCGCCTGGCGGCGGGCGCGCCCGCCGATCTGGTGCTGTTCGATGCCGATGTGCCCTTTGTGCTGGACCGTTTCAAACTGCGCTCGAAATCGCAGAACACGCCCTATGACGGCCAGCGGATGCAAGGCCGGGTTGAAGCAACCTATGTGGCGGGCGAGTCCGTCTACCGGAGGGATTGATGCCAGTACTCGAAAGCTCTGCCACCGCTCTGCTCCTGTGGGCGGTGATCGGCTACGGCCTCGGCTCGGTGCCGTTTGGCATGGTGGTCACCAAGGCCTTCGGGCTCGGCAACCTGCGGGAAATCGGTTCCGGCAATATCGGCACCACCAACGTGCTGCGCACCGGCAGCAAGGCCGCCGCGGCGCTGACACTGCTTTTGGATGGCGGCAAGGGCGCGGCGGCGGTGCTGCTGGCCCGTTTTCTGGCCGGCGAGGATGCGGCGCAAACGGCAGGGCTGTTGGCCTTCTTCGGCCATTGCTTTCCGGTCTGGCTGGGCTTCAAGGGCGGCAAGGGGGTTGCGACGTTCCTGGGCCTGATGCTGGCGCTGGCCTGGCCGGTGGGCATTGCCTGCTGCCTGACCTGGCTTGCGGCGGCGGCGGTCAGCCGGATCTCCTCCATGGGGGCGCTGGTTTCGGCCGCCTCCGGTGCGGTCTGGGCATTGCTGCTGGGATATCAGCCGGTTGCGGTGCTGGCGGTGCTGCTGGCGGCGGTGGTTTATGTCCGTCATTCGGCCAATATCGCCCGGCTGCGGGCGGGCACCGAACCGCGGATCGGCCAGAAGTGACACCGGAGAAGCTGCAGGCCTTCCTTGCAGCTTTTGACGCCCTGCCGCTGGGCGCCTTCACAGGGAACGCTGACGGACGGCGCTATGCGGCGGTCCGTCTGGATCTGGCCGGCGGCAAGGCTCAGAAACTCGTGGCGCGGGAGCTGGGCGGCACGGACTACATCAGCCTCAACCTCTACCGGCTGGCCTCCGGCGCGCGGCTGAAGCCCTGCGAGATGCCTGCGGAAAAGGTTGTGCGCTTCGTTCTGGCGCTGCAGGTCACGGAATGAGCCGCTCCAGCGCGCGGCCGTTGGACCAGGTGCCGTGAAGCTCGCCATTGGGCATCCGCACGTAGACCACCGGGTAGGTATCGCCCCAATTGACCCAGACCACATCACCGTTGCGGGTGCCGGTCCCGGCATAAGTCTGGCTGCCGACCTGCCAGTTCATCTCAATGGCGCCGCCGTTGTCGCGGATCTGCACCGTGCCGGCATAAGTGCTGCCGTCGGGGTTGCGCCCCTCTGCGCGGTAGCTGCCGCTGATGCTTTGGGCTGCGGCCGCCCCTGCAAAGGCTGCTGCCGCCAATAGGCCGCCCAGAATTGCGCGGCGGGTGGGGAATGGGCGTATCATGCAAGTCTCCAATTGGCCTGCCCTCACTCTGACCGCATCTGTGCAGCCTGTCACCCGTTCTGCGCGGCAATGCACAGCCAGCTGCCGCCGCGCGCACAGTCAATTTGAGTTGTTTTGAATGTGATCGGCCGGCTCTCCACATCGGTGCCGTGACCCGCAGCATACCGCGGCACACATGGTGAAACGCCGGCCGGGCAAGCAATTGGGAACGCCGCGGCCGGGATTTGAAAGGACGGGACCATGAACAAACTAAAGGCACTGATCAGCGGTGTGGCTCTGTCGGTTGCAATGGCAACCTCGGCACTGGCGGCGGGCGTTGAGATCAACGCATCCTCCACCGGCCTGGCCATGCAGGGCTATGACCCGGTCGCATATTTCACCGACGGCGCCCCGACCAAGGGCAGCTACAAAATCACTTCCATTTACAATGACGCAACCTACCGCTTTGCCTCGGAAGAGCACAAAGCGGCCTTTGAAAAGAATCCCGAAGCCTACGTGCCGGCCTACGGCGGCTACTGCGCCTTCGGCACCGCGATGGGCTTCAAGTTCGACGGCGATCCGAACCACTGGAAGATCGTCGACAACACCCTGTACCTGAACCTGTCGCAGGACATTCAGGACCGCTGGGAAGGCGACATTCCGGGCTTCATCCAGAATGCCAACGCCAACTGGACCGATATTGCGGACAAAGACCCGGCGGAGCTACAGACGCAGTAAGGTCTGAAGCCGCCACTCACGTGCAAACAACCGGCGGCGGGGCAACCTGCCGCCGGTTTTCTTTACAGAAGCGTCAGCTCCGCGCTTGACGGTCCACGGCCTCAGCGGTGCGTTTGGTGTTGTGGTAGATGCCAAGGAACAGGTACAGCATTCCGCCCAGCATGATCACATAGAGCAGCCCGCCCAGCAGTACCAATAGGGCGGGAAGGGTACCGCCCTTGAAGGGATCGGAGTAAATTGCAGCGGCACCGCCGAGCACACCGACAACCATCAGAATGACAATCAGGCCAACAAGTTTCTCGAAAGCCGAGATGAAAAAATCGCGCATAGTTCAAACCTTTGTTTCAATGAACAGCGGCTGAATATCCGTGTGCAATTTTGCCGGCAAGCCGCAAAACAACCCTGGTCAAGCACCGCCCTACCCGCGCTGAAAGCCGCAGGCTGTGCCGGGGCCGCAGTATGGAAAAACCCAGCCCTTCCTTTGCGGAATAGCTGGGTTTTGCAGGTGCAAGGTTGCACATTGTCAGTAGGCGAACTCACCGTAGATCCGGCTAAGGTCACCTTCCCAGGCGCCATTGTAGCGCTCCAGCAATTCATCCGCGGGCACCTTGCCGGTTTCAAGGCTGTCCTTCAGCGCGTTCAGGAAGTGGGTTTCATCCGGCACCAGCCCGCCTGCGCCTGGACGGGCGCGGGCCTTGAGGCCGCTTTCGGAGATTGCCACCACTTCGCGGGCCAGCTCGTGCATGCTGATGCCATTCACCTTGGCCTGCAGCCCCTGCTCGGAGGCGGCAACGCGCAGGGCGTCGCGGGTTTCCGCGTCCCAGCCCTTGACCAGGTCCCAGGCGGCATCGAGCGCGCTTTGATCATAGGTAAGCCCCACCCAGAAGGCGGGCAGCGCACACAGACGGCGCCAGGGGCCGCCGTCGGCGCCGCGCATCTCGATGAATTTCTTGATGCGGGCCTCGGGGAAGATGGTGGTCAGGTGGTCCGCCCAGTCGCTGAGCGTCGGGGTTTCGCCTGGCAGCGCGGGCAGCTCGCCTTTCAGGAAGTCGCGGAAGGACATGCCCAGCGCATTGATGTATTCGCCATTGCGGTAGACGAAATACATCGGCACATCGAGCGCATACTGCACCCAGGCTTCAAAACCGAAACCCTCCTCGAACACAAACGGCAGCATGCCGGTGCGGTCGGCGTCAAGCGAGCGCCAGACGCGGGCGCGCCAGGACTTGTGGCCGTTGGGCTGTCCGTCCAGGAACGGAGAATTGGCAAACAGCGCGGTTGCGACCGGCTGCAGCGCCAGCGCCACCCGGAGTTTCTGCACCATGTCGGCCTCAGACGAGAAGTCGAGGTTCACCTGCACGGTGCAGGTGCGGCGCATCATGGTGGTGCCCATGGTGCCGACTTCCTGCATGTAGCCGTCCATCAGCTTGTAGCGGCCCTTGGGCATCAGCGGCATGTCTTCATGGTGCCACACAGGGGCGGCGCCCAGGCCGATGAAGCCGACGCCTATCTTGTCAGCGATGTCTTTGACGTCGCGCAGGTGGGCGTTCACCTCGTCGCAGGTCTCGTGGATGGTCTCCAGTGGCGCGCCGGACAGTTCCAACTGGCCGCCCGGCTCCAGGCTGATGTTGGCACCGTCCTTGGTCAGGCCGATCAGGTTGCCGCCTTCCGTCAGCGGCGCCCAGCCATGGCCGTCGCGCAGGCCTTCCAGCACCGCCTGGATGGAGCGCTCGCCGGCATAGGGCAGCGGCTTCAGCGTGTCCTTGCAGAAGCCGAACTTCTCGTGCTCTGTGCCGATGCGCCAGTCTTCCTTGGGTTTGCAGCCGTCGGCAAGATACTGGGCAAGCTGCTCGTGGCGTTCGATCGGCCCGCCGCCGGACTGGGGAATGGACATGCCTGGCACTCCGTCCTGTTAGATCTGTCTTGAACGGTCAGTCGTGGGCGGAATCGCCGCCGGTGTCAATGCAGGCGCTGATGTTCCGGACGGCTGGCGGCACGCTCCCAGATCACGACCTGGTGAGGGCCGCGGCGGCGCAGCTCCGCCAGCATCCGCTCGGTCTTGAGGCCCGGGAGGGCGGCAAAGACATCAAACAGCGCCTCGTAGCCTTCCGCATTCACCGGGATTGCCAGCGGCGGCTGGCCGGGCTGTTCCAGCAGCCAGTGCGGCGGTTTGGAGGTGTGGTCCAGCGCCAGCCGCTCCAGTTCTGAGGCTGCCACGGCGCCGCCGGTGAGCGGCCCGAAATAGGCAATCTGCCCCTCGTCCACCTGCACCACGCCAGGGCCGCCGGTGCCGCGCCGGAACCGCATCCGCTGGGCGCCGATCACTGCGGTCACCAGCCCGGTGGCAACCAGCGCCCAGCCGGTGATCGCAGTAAAGCCAGCCGAGGAAAACGCCCATTTCAGCCCCAGCAGGAACATCAGGGCAGCGGCCAGTACCTCGCGCCATTGCCACAGGGTTTCGCGGGCTTCAGGGCGGATGAAACTCATGTGTTTCGCCTCTTTCAAACGTCCGGCAGACGAAGCGGCCTGCCTTGTCCTCTTTACTTGTGGAGCCGGAGCGGCGGATGCAATGGCTGCCTGCCGCTGCCGCACGCTAAAAGGTTAACAGAAAAGGGTTTCCAGTCTGTAACCAGAAACACACGCTCCGCCTCTACCAGTCCCCCAGCGCCTGCTGCCATAGGGTCATGGCGGCCACGGCGGCGGTATCCGCGCGCAAAATACGGGGGCCGAGGCTGACCACATGGGATTGCGGCAACGCGTGCAGCCGCTTGCGCTCTGCCTCGGAAAATCCGCCTTCAGGGCCGATCAGAATGGCCCAAGGCGCGTCTTTCTGCGTCTCTGCGGCCAGTTGCAGCGCATTACCCACCTCAGCCTCGTCGCAGAACATCAGCTGGCGCTCGGCGGGCCACTGGTCCAGCAGGCGGGAGAGCTTTTGCAGGTCCGACACCTCCGGCACATAGGTGCCTCCGCATTGCTCTGCCGCCTCGACCGCATGAGCCTGCAGCCGGTCCTGGCGGATGCGTTCGGAATTGGTGAACTCGGTCTGCACCGGCAGGATGCGGGCGGCGCCCATCTCCGCCGCCTTTTCGACAATGAAATCGGTGCGCGCCTTCTTGATCGGGGCAAACATCAGCCACAGGTCCGGCGGCAGCTGCAGGGGCTTCGTCTGCTCCTGGCAGATCAGCATGCCGCCGCGTTTGCCGGCTTCGGCAACCTCGGCCAGCCACTCGCCGTCCTGGCCGTTGAACAGCGCCACATGGGCGCCTGCAGACAGCCGCATCACCCCGAACAGGTAATGCGCCTGATCACGATCCAAGGGAACCGATTGCCCTGCCCCCAAAGGGTGCTCTACATACAGTCTGATTTTTGCACTCATGGGGTCCTACATATGCAAGGCCAGAAGCCAGCGCCAGAGGGTCAGGTCGCGGATGCGGTCAAGGGAAACTGGGTCGACACATATGCGCCGGAATGGACGCGGCCCTACCTGCGCCTTAGCCGCGCCGACCGTCCGATCGGCACTTGGCTGTTGCTGATCCCCTGCTGGTGGGGGCTGGCACTGGCGATCCTGGCCGATCAAAGCCCGCGCTGGAGCGACCTTTGGATTGCCATCGGCTGCGCGGCCGGCGCCTGGCTGATGCGCGGGGCCGGCTGCACCTGGAACGACATCACCGACCGCAACTTCGACGGCCAGGTGGAGCGCACCCGCTCACGCCCGATCCCCTCGGGCCAGGTGACGGTCAAGGGCGCGCTGGCCTGGATGGGGCTGCAGTGCCTGGCTGGCCTTGCAATCCTGCTGACCTTCAACCAGGCGGCCATTGCCATGGGCATCCTGTCGCTGCTGCCGGTGGCGGTCTATCCCTTTGCCAAGCGGTTCACCTGGTGGCCGCAGGTGTTTCTGGGCCTTGCCTTCAACTGGGGCGCCATGCTGGCTTGGGTGGCGCATACCGGGTCCATGGGCTGGCCGCCCGTGCTGCTGTATCTGGCCGGCATCGCCTGGACCCTGTTCTATGACACCATCTATGCCCATCAGGACACTGAGGATGACGCGCTGATCGGGGTGAAGTCCACCGCCCGTCTGTTCGGCAGCCAAACACCGATGTGGCTGCGCCGGTTCATCGTTGCCTTTGTCTGCCTGATGGCGATGGCAGTGATCGGCGCGATGCTGGAGAGCGCCTCTGTCCTGGCGCTGGTGCTGGCGCTGGCGGGGCCCTGGGCGATGGGCTGGCACATGACCTGGCAGCTGCGCGCCTTTGACGCGGAAAACAATGCCCGGCTGCTGCAGCTGTTCCGGCTCAACCGCGATACCGGCCTGATCCCGCTGATCTTCTTTACCCTCGCTATGTTCGTGTGATTGAACCACGGCCCCGTGCAGGGTAAGAGCCACTAACTGACTAAGGGAAACTGCCGCCATATGCGCTTGTCCTCTCTGCTGATCCCAGGCCTGGCCTTCACCGCCGCCGCAGGGCTGAGCCTTGTTGCTGCCGGATTTGCCGTCACCGCGGTGGAACGCAGCACCGAAACCGGGGTGCGTCAGGCGCTTGACGGCGCCGGGCATAACTGGGCTGAGGTCACGGCGGACGGGCTGCAGGTGCTGCTCGAAGGCACCGCTCCCGACGAGGCAACCCGGTTTTCGGTGATCTCGCTGGTTGGCGGCGTGGTGGACGCGGCCCGGATCATCGACGGGATGGAGGTTCCCCCGGCCAAGGGGCTGGCGCCGCCGCGGTTTTCCGCGGAAATCCTGCGCAACGACAGCGGCATTTCCATCATCGGCCTGATCCCGGCAGGCTCCGGCCGTGCGGCTATGGTCAAACAGCTGAACGCCCTGGCCGGTGAAGGCAGCGTGGCGGACCTCCTGGAAACAGCCAAATACACCAAGCCCGAAGGCTGGCAGCAGGCCTTGGATTTCGCGGTCAAGGCGCTGAAACTGCTGCCGCGCGCCAAGATTTCGGTTGAAGCCGGCGAGGTGTCCATCACCGCAATTTCCGGCAGCGAAGAGGCCAAGCACCAGCTGGAGGAGCAGCTTGGCCGGCTGGCGCCGCCGGGGCTGCGGCTGGCGATGGACATTGCGGCGCCGCGCCCGGTGATCACTCCCTTTACCCTGCGGTTCCTGCTGGACAAGGACGGCGCCCAGTTCGACGCCTGCTCCGCCGAGAGCGAGGAAAGCCGCAAGCGAATCCTCGCCGCGGCCCGCACAGCGGGGCTGGAAGGCGAGGCCGATTGCGTGATCGGCATGGGTGTCCCTTCGCCGAACTGGGCCCGAGCGGCGGAACTCAGCATTTCCAGCCTGAACGAGCTGGGCGGCGGCTCCGTCACCATCGCCAATGCCGATATCACACTGGTGGCCGCAGAAGGCACTGCCAGCGGCACCTTCGACCATGTGGTGGGCGAACTGGAAAGCGCCCTGCCCCGGGTCTTTGCCCTGCATGCGGTGCTGCCAGTGCCGGAAACCAGCGCCACTGCCGGGCCGCCCGAATTCACTGCCACCCTCAGCCCTGAAGGCCAGGTACAGCTACGCGGACGGCTGAGCGACGCGGCGCTGCGGACCGTGGCGGACAGCTATGCCAAAGCACGCTTCGGCTCGGCAAATGTGCACACCGCCACCCGGGTTGTCGCCGACCTGCCCGCCGACTGGCCGGTACGCGTGCTAGCCGGGCTGGAGGCGCTCTCCTATCTGCAGCGCGGATCAGTGACAGTAACGCCGGAAAACCTGGAACTCCGCGGGATGAGCTACCGCAAGGATGCGCTCTCCGAGATTTCCCGTTTCCTGTCCGCCAAACTGGGCGAGGCAGAGACTTATAGCCTCGACATCACTTACGAGGAGCCGCCCGCCCCGAAGGATCAGCCGATCCCGCCGGAACTCTGCGAGGCGCAGCTGGCCGGTGCCCAAGCCGAGGCCAAAATCGCCTTTGAACCCGGCTCTGCCACCATTGCCGGCGAAAGCGCGGGCACCATGGACCGGATTGCAGAGGTGCTGAGCCGGTGCGGCCCGGTGCGACTGGAGATCCAGGGCCACACCGACAGCCAGGGCCGCGAAGTGATGAACCAGAACCTGAGCCAGGCCCGGGCGCAATCGGTGCTGAACGAGCTGCGCGCGCGCCGGGTGGTGACCTCGACCTTTGCCGCCAAGGGCTATGGCGAGAGTGAACCGATCGCCGACAACGGCACCGAAGAAGGCCGCGAGGCCAACCGCCGCATCGAGTTCAAGCTGGTCCGCCCGGCTGAGCAAGCGGAAACGGAAAACGAGAATAGCGGCGAGGCCGCCGAAAGCGCAGATGACGCACAGGAGACCACAGAGGAATGAACAGGACGGAGTTCATCATCACCACCGCGATCATCCTGTTTGCGGCCTTTGCCATGGGTTGGTTTGCCAATTGGCTGGTGCATCGTTTCACCCGGGTGCGGCAAAGCGACGTGGCTGACCTCGACCGGATGAGCCAGGAGCTGCATGAGGCGGAGGAAACCCGCGACCAGGCGATCACCTATCTGCAGCAGCGCGAGGCGGAGCTGACCAACCAGCTGACCCAGACCGAAGCGGAGCTGCAGGCGGCAATGGAAGGCCTGCGCGAGGCCCGTCGCGAGGCTGAGGAGCTGCGCTCCCAAATTCCGCACTGACCTTGGGAAGAGACCTCTGCCACGCCTGCAGGCTCCGGCGGGCCAAGGAGGCCGCAGGCCCCGCGAAGCGCGCATGCCCTTGACGCGCCAGTCTTCAAACAAGCTCGAATTGGGCCTGATCGGCTGACCTGCCCTGTCAGGCCCTTTCAGCAAAAGGAAAACGCCGCGCAGAGCGCGGCGCCCGGCACAACAGGTGGAAATCATCTCTTGATGATTGAATGGCTGGCGGGAGCCCCTGCTCCGCCTCGGCCTCACCAGCGCTTCAGGGCGTCCTCGTCGGCATCCTTGGCTTCGACCCAACCGGTGCCGCCGCCTTCCAGAATCTCTTTCTTCCAGAACGGCGCGCGGGACTTCAGGTAATCCATCAGATACTCCGCCGCCTCAAACGCATCCTTGCGGTGGCGCGCCGCGGTGGCGACCATCATGATGCGCTCGCCCGCGGCCAGGCGCCCGTGGCGGTGAATCACCAATGCATCGGCCAGCGACCAGCGCTTCATGGCCTCCTGCGCTATTTCGGTCAGGGCCTTCTCGGTCATGCCCGGGTAATGCTCAATCTCCATCGCCTGAAGGCCGCCCTGATCGGCGTCCCGCACCACGCCGGTGAAGGTCACCACCGCACCCGCATTCTCGACACCCTCGGCGAAGGCATCACTTTCAGCCCCAAGCTCAAACGGAGCCTCCTGCACCGAGATCCGCATCGCTTCACCCCCCTGTCATCGGTGGGAAGAAGGCCACCTCGCGTACGCCGTCCAGGGGGGCGTCAAACTCCGACAGCTCCTGGTCCAGCGCCACCCGCAACGCCGACAGATCGGCAAAGGCGGCGGCGTAGCGGTCTTCGCGCCCGCGCAACTCCTCGACCAGATCCGCGACCGTGGCGGCAGTCGTTTCCACCCGCTCACGCGGCAGGCCGATGCGCTCGCGCACCCAGGCGAAATACAGAACATCCATCAGTGCGCCTCCTTCAGATGCGGCATCGCCTTACGCAGGTAGTCGATCCCGGTGATAGCCGTTAGGCCCGCGGCAATCCAAAGCAGCCACAGCCCGACGCGGCCGGTCCAGACCATGCCGTCAAACTTCCAGCGCAGGCCCATCTCATCAGAAACTTGCCCCGTCATGATCTGGTCGATCAGCGCCTGATCCATACCAAAGGAAGACATCACCAGATAGT
This sequence comes from Leisingera sp. ANG59, assembly GCF_013317235.1. Lineage (GTDB taxonomy): Bacteria > Pseudomonadota > Alphaproteobacteria > Rhodobacterales > Rhodobacteraceae > Leisingera. Next base: position 137,695 of record NZ_WLCM01000005.1, read on the forward strand.
GCTCGAAGATGCCCTGCGAGAAAAGCGTGGCAATGGCGATCATTTGGGCCGTGGTCTTCCACTTGGCGAGCTTGGTCACCTTCAGCGTGCCGGCGGTGTCGCCGAGGAATTCACGCAAGCCCGAAACGAACACTTCACGGAACAGGATCACCGTGGCCGGCAGCACCAGCCAGGGTGTCCAGTGCTCGGCGGAGTATCCCACCAGAATCATTAGCGCGATCACCACCATCGCCTTGTCGGCAATCGGGTCCAGCATCGCGCCCATCTTGGTTTCCTGCTTCCAGGCCCGCGCCAGGTAGCCGTCAAACCAGTCAGTGACCGCTGCAGTCACAAACAGCAGCAAGGCAAACCAGTCCGCATAGGGCCGGGTGAAATACAGGAACATCACGGCCAGGCCGGGTGCTGCGACCAGCCGCAGCAGCGTGAGGATATTGGGCAGAGTCCACTTCATGCCGCGCACATTATCCGGCTGTTTCAAAAGTGGAAAGCGGGCTTGGCTAAAATTCGGTAATAGCTGGGCACCGCGAAGCCGCGGCGGCAGGCGGTAATCAGACCAATGCACAAGCGAGGCGTGTTCTCTTCTTCCTTCGGAGGGATACGGCAGCGCCCTATATTATTCGCCACGGAGGCTTGAGTGGCGGAACGTCCGGTGCATCTCGCTCAGCCGGTACCGGTCGACTACGAAGTCTTTGTCTTTCTCGCGCATCCGATCTTCCTTGGCCATCCCCAGCGCGTCCGCCTCAGTGTCAGCCAGGCCTTTCCCCGTAAGCTTGTTCAACTCCTTGGCGATCTTCTCGCATTCCTTCTTGGCCTTATCTAAATGCTGCGCCTCATGGTCCAGGCAGCAGGCATAGAAACGGCAGCATTCGATCAGCGCCTGCGGCGGCGGCCCGCTATCAGAGCGTTTCGGGCATTTGGACGCCGTATGCAAAGTCAGCTTCAGCGCTGAGACCTGTACCGTCGCCTCGAACCAACCGGATTTCTTGTCAATCTTGGGCCTACCGTCCGCCTCGTTTTTGCCCGTGGCGGTCAGGCATTCCAATTCCGTGGTGGTGAGAAAGGCCACTTTCTTGTTGTCGCTGGGGTTTCTCGGCCCGCTCTTCTTGATGCTCTTGGCAATGTGGGGGAGTGTTTTTTCCTGACACCAGATAGGTGTAATAGACAACGGAATTGACAGTCTGCGAGACGGGAATAATTCCCCCGGGCAGAAAATCGCAGCCCTTCAGGCACAGCACGGTTTCCTTTTAGTCCAAAATCAACTGCCTAGCCCTGCGCGTGGAAGTGGTCGTAAATCCGTTCTGCCAGCGCCTCAGATATTCCATCCACAGCCTTGAGGTCAGCCAGATTGGCACGGCTCACCGCCTTGGCGCTGCCGAAATGCGCCAGCAGCGCGCGCTTGCGCGAGGCGCCGACGCCAGGCACTTCGTCCAGCGGCGTGGCGCTTACGGCCTTGGCGCGTTTGGCGCGGTGGGTGCCGATGGCGAACCTGTGCGCCTCGTCACGCATCCGCTGGATAAAATACAGCACCGGGTCGTTGCGCTGCAGCGCAAAGGCGTTTTCACCGGGGCGGTAGAATTCCTCCTTGCCGTGGTCGCGGTCGACGCCCTTGGCCACGCCCACCATCGGGATATCCTGCACGCCGTGCTCCTCCATGATCTCCGCCACCGCCGAAACCTGGCCGGCGCCGCCGTCAATCAGCAAGAGATCCGGCCACAGGCCCTTGTCCCGGTCCGGGTCCTCTTTCAAGAGGCGCGAGAAACGGCGGTTCAGAACCTCCTTCATCATGCCGAAGTCATCGCCCGGCACCAGGTCGTCGCCCTTGATGTTGAACTTTCGGTAGGCGTTCTTCATGAAGCCCTCAGGCCCCATCACGATCATGCCGCCCACCGCATTGGTGCCCTGGATATGCGAGTTGTCGTAGACCTCGATCCGCTGCGGCGGGCCGTCCAGCCCAAAGGCCTCCGCCAGCCCGCGCAGCAGTTTCGCCTGGGTCGCGCTTTCGGCCATGCGGCGGGCGAGACTTTCGCGGGCGTTGCGCACGGCAAAGGCCACCAGCTCTGTCTTTTCGCCGCGCAGGGGCACCAGCAGCTCGACCTTGCGCTCGGCTTTCTCGCTCAGCGCCGCCTCCATCAGGTCGGCGTTTTCGATACCGTCTGACAGGATCAGCTGCCGCGGCGGCTCCTTGTTGCCGTAGAACTGGCCGAGGAAGGCCTCCATGACCTCTGCCGGGCTCATGTCTGCATCCACCCGCGGATAGAAATCCTGGTTGCCCCAGTTCTGGTTGGCGCGGATGAAGAACACCTGCACGCAGGCCTGGCCGCCCTCCATGTGCAGGCCGATCACATCCGCCTCTGCCACGCCGCGCGGGTTGATGCCTTGCGAGGTCTGCACTTGGGTCAGCGCCTTGATCCGGTCGCGCAGCGCGGCGGCGCGCTCGAACTCCATCGCCTCAGACGCTGCCATCATCTGCTCCGCCAGCTCCTCCTGGATCTTGGTGGAACGGCCGGACAGGAAACGCTCGGCGTCGCGCACGCTGGCGGCGTAATCCTCTTCGCTGATCAGCCCGGTGCAGGGCGCGGTGCAGCGCTTGATCTGGTACTGCAGGCAGGGGCGCGTGCGGGTCTCGAACATCGAATCCGAGCAGTTGCGCAACAGGAACGCCTTTTGCAGCTGGTTGAGCGTCCGGTTCACCGCGCCTGCGCTGGCGAAGGGGCCGAAATAACTGCCCTTCTGCTTGCGGGCACCGCGGTGTTTCTTGATCTGCGGAAAGGCATGATCCTTGGCCACCAGGATATTGGGGAAGCTTTTGTCGTCGCGCAGCAGCACGTTGTACTTGGGCTTCAGCTGCTTGATCAGGTTCTGCTCCAGCAGCAGCGCCTCGGTCTCGGTCCGGGTCGTCAGGAACATCATCGAGGCGGTGAGCGCGATCATCCGCTCGATCCGCGGGCTGTTGCCGGGGCGGGTATAATTCGACACCCGCGCCTTGAGATTGCGCGCCTTGCCCACGTAGAGCACCCGGCTGTCCGCATCCAGCATCCGGTAGACACCGGGCGAAGCGTCCAGAGTTTTCACATAATCCTGGATCACTGCATAGCCAGTGCGTGCAGGCGAATCCGGAGCTGTATCGGAAGGCTGGTCGATCATGCGCCCAGACATATGATTCCCTGCCCCTGGCTGCAATGTTTGCCTGTCAGGATCAAGAGCGGGAAAATCCACGGAAGCTGTGGATAACTACGGAGATATCTTTGGGCTATCCCGCCTTTTCTCTTATTTCAGAGCAGTTTTGGACGAATGCCTAAAATTTAGGCGCTGAACTAAGCTGCTGATTCAATGGGAAACTTTTCCCGCAACCTGTCAAGGTTTTGAAAAGAAAGGTACTTTTGTAACGCTTCCGTGACGGCAGGTGAGCCGGTGCAAAACTTGCAGCAAAAGGGGCGGTTTTATCGCTGTTTGCGTCACTCAAGCCCATCGCTGTCCGGGGTCCTCCAGCACAGGTGCTGGCCGCCATCCACGCAAATCATCTGGCCCGTCACCGCCTTGGCCTGCAGCAGGTAGCTGAGCGCTGCTGTCACGTCTTCTGCATCTGCCCCGCGCTGCAGAATAGTAGCCCTGCGCTGGCGGGAGAACTGCTTCACGCTCTGCCGTGGTCCCTGCAGGGTCGGGCCTGGGCCGATGGCGTTGACACGGATTCGCGGGGCCAGCGCCTGTGCCGCCGTCTGCGTCAGTGTCCACAGCGCCGATTTGGCCAGGGTGTAGCTCATGAATTCAGGCGTCAGCTTGCGCACCCGCTGGTCGACCATGTTGACCGCCAGCCCCCAGGCGCGCGGCTCGCCGCCCGCATCCATTTCTACCGGGACTTCTTGCGCTGCCATCGCCTGCAGCAGAACGAAAGGGGCCCGCAAGTTGCTGTCCAGATGCCGGTCCCAGCTGCCTCGGGTTGCCGTGCACAGGGTATCATGCTCGAACACGGAGGCATTGTTTACAAGGCAAGTGATGGGTCCACCCAACGCCTCGGACGCGCGCGGAAGCAGAGGCTGTGTTTGATCCTCCTTCTGAAGATCCGCCTGCAATGCCGCAGCCTGACGGCCCATCGCGCTGATCTGCGACGCCACCGCCTCAGCTTCCTCCGCCGAGGTGGCATAATGCACAGCCACGTCATACCCCCGCGCCGCCAGTTCCAGCGCCATGGCCCGGCCCAGCCGCCTGCCCGCTCCGGTCACCAATGCCCGCATCTGCGCCTCCCTGCTGCTGCCGTTGAAACAGAGTTAGAACAGGACGAAGAGATAGGCCAGATACAGCACGGTCAGAATGCCGCCCCAGATGCGGGTGATGTCCTGCTTGAAGAAGACAAAAGGGATCAGCAGCAGCGAGGCAGTCAGCATCACCCACAGGTCGAACCGCAGGAACTCCGGGTCTACGCTGATCGGACCGACAAAGGTGGCAATGCCGATGATGGCCAGCAGGTTGAACATGTTGGAACCGATCACATTGCCCAACGCCACATCGGCCTGGCGGCGCAGGGCCGCCATCACGGTAGTGGCCAGCTCCGGCAGCGAAGTGCCGATCGCCACCAGTGTCAGGCCGATCACGGTTTCGCTGATCCCATAGGTGCGCGCAATGATGCTGGCATTGTCCACCAGCAGGTCAGCCCCCAGCGGCAGGCCGATCAGGCCCAGCAGCAGATAGATGCAGACCCGCCAGTACGGCATGTCCGGGTCGGCTTCCTCGATCTCTTCCAGGTCCGTATCCGCGGCACAGCCTTTGCCGTTGCGCCGGTGGTTGCGTGCCTCGTGAAAGGCTATGCCCAGCACCCCGGCAAGCGCGGCCAGCAGAATCAGGCCGGACCAGATGGTGAAGGTGCCGCAGAAGGCCAACCCGATGAACAGCACGGAGGCCCCGAGCATGAATATGTAGTTCTTGCGGGTGCTGCATTCGCTGGTGTGCAGGGCGCGCATCAGTGCGGGAATGCCCAGCACCAGCAGGATATTGGCGGTGTTCGAGCCCACCACGTTGCCCAGCGCGATACCGTCTGCCCCCTCATGCACAGCACTGATGGCAATGAGCAGCTCCGGCGCCGAGGTGCCGAAGGCCACGATGGTAAGGCTCACGATCAGCGCAGGCACCCCTAGCCGCAGGCTGAGGTTCACCGCACCGCGCACCAGCGCGTCACCCGCCAGCAGCAGGATCACCAGACCAAGCGCCGAGTACAGCCATGGCATCATTTGCCACGATCTCCTTTTCTACAGGCGCACGGCCCCTTGCCGATCTTGAACCGGCCGCATGACGGGCAGCGCCTGGAATTGATTTGCTTCTGGCCGGGAAACCGCAGCTTGCCGAACATCGCAAGCACAGCCATCACCACCAGAAAGATTGCAACGATCTTGAACAGCACGTCAGAGACCGAAACGCGCGTATTCGGCACGCTCCTCGATCCCGGCCAGCGCGTCCTGCGCGACCTGCATGCCGAAGCGGCTCCAGAACGGTTTTTTCAGGCCGTAGCGGCGGAAGCGGACCTTCTCGCCGAACCGTTCCTGCATTTTGGGTTTCAGATGGCCGATGCCGTCGATCAGCCCCAGCTCCTCGGCCCGGCGCGCCAGCCAGATCTCGCCGGTGAACAGGTCTTCATCGCTGTGCAGCTTGGACCCGCGGCGTTCGGTGATATGGTCGATGAAGTTGGCGTGGATGTCGTTCAGGATCACCTTGAGGCGTTTGACATCCTCGGGCTTCTCCGGACGGAACGGGTCCAGCATGGACTTGCTCTCCCCCGCGGTATAAACCCGCCGCTCCACGCCCTGGCGGGCCAGCAGCACATGGGCGCCAAAGCCAGCCGATATGACCCCGACCGAACCCAGCACGGAGCTGGCGTCGGCCCAGATCTCATCCGCAGCCGCGGCCAGCCAGTAGCCGCCGGAAGCGGCCACGTCCTCGACAAAGGCATAGACCGGGATGTTCATTTCCTCGGCCAGGCGGCGGATGCGGGCGCCGATCATCGAGCTTTGCACCGGCGAGCCGCCGGGAGAGTTGATTTCCAGCGCCACCGCGGCGGGCTTGCCCTTGCGGAAGGCGCGCTCCAGCACCGGGGCCAGCGCGGTATCGCTGAGGGAGCCGCGGCCTGGCATGCCGATGGCGCCATTGAGGCGCACGACTGCCACCAGCGGCTGTCTTTTCAGGAAAGGCAGGCGAAATCTCATGGCGCCGATGTAGAGGGCCGCCCGGGGTGAAACAAGGTGCGCGGTATTGGGAATTGGCGTGAAATGCAAAAACCGCCCCGCCGCGGGCATAATTGCAACGCTGGTCTGCGCCTGCAAATAGCCCGGATGCTCTCCTGCCCGCCAGTCCTGCAGCTTGCAGCTGCCGCCTTACCATCAAGTCACGCGGCGCTTGCACCTAGCTGCCCGCGGAACACCCGGCACGCGGCACGCGTGCCGGGCCCAACCGTGACGGGCGCCCTGCGGGTGTCCGGAGCGGGCGGGAGCGCTTTGTCTTGCCTGCAATGCCCGGATCAGGCCCGGATGCGCCAGCCGGTTTTGAAGATCCACCAGATCACTGCCATGCAGGCCAGGGTAAAGCCGCCGATTGCACCGAGGCTCAGCAGCACCGGCACATCCGCCTGGCCGAAGAAGGCCCAGCGGAAGCCGGACACCAGATAAACCACCGGGTTGAACAGGGTGATCGTCTGCCACACCGGCGGCAGCATCGAGATCGAATAGAAAGACCCGCCCAGGAACACCAGCGGCGTCACCACCAGCAGCGGCACCAGCTGCAGCTGCTCGAAGTTCCCCGCCCAGATGCCGATGATGAAGCCCATCAGCGAGAAGCTGAGACAGGTCAGCACAAGGAACGCCACCATTGCCAGCGGGTGCTGGATGGACAGATCGACAAACAGCGACGCCGTGCACAGGATCACGGTGCCGATGAACAGCGACTTGGTTGCCGCCGCGCCGACGAATCCCGCGACCACCTCAAGGAAATTGATCGGCGCCGACAGGATCTCATAGATATTGCCGATGAATTTCGGGAAGTAGATCCCGAAGGAGGCGTTCGAGATGCTCTGGGTGATCACCGACAGCATCACCAGCCCCGGCACAATGAAGGCGCCGTATTCGACCCCGTCGACCTCCTGAATGCGGCTGCCGATGGCGCTGCCGAACACCACGAAGTACAGCGACGTGGACAGAACCGGCGAGATGAAGCTTTGCAGGAAGGTGCGCCAGAACCGCGCCATTTCCGCCCTGTAGATGGTGGCAACTGCTGTCCAGTTCATGCTGCATCTCCCGAAACAGCCCCGCCTGAGGCTTTTCCGCCTGAAACCAGGCCGACAAAGATGTCCTCCAGGCTGGATTCGCGGGTCTGCACGTCTGCCAGCACCAGACCGGCCTCCGCCACATCGTTCAGAAGCGTGGTGATGCCCGTCCGTTCCGCCCGGGTGTCATATGTGTAAAGCAGCGCATCGCCGCCGTTGACGATCTGCAGGTTGTGCTGCGCCAGCGCCGCAGGGATCGCGGTGACCGGTGCGGTCAGCTGCACCTCCAGCTGCTTCTGCCCCATCCGGGCCATCAGCTGCTCCTTCTCCTCGACCAGCAGAAGCTCACCGCCGGTGATGACCCCGACCCGGTCGGCAATCGCTTCGGCTTCCTCGATGTAATGCGTTGTCAGGATGATGGTGACCCCGTCCGCCTTCAGCTCGCGGACGATCCCCCACATGTCCTTGCGCAATTCGACGTCGACACCCGCGGTCGGCTCATCCAGAAACAGGATGCGCGGCTCATGCGCCAGCGCCTTGGCGATCAGCACGCGCCTTTTCATGCCGCCCGAAAGATCCATGATCCGGCTGTCCCGCTTTTCCCACAGAGACAGTTTGCGCAGCACGTCTTCCACCAGCGCCGGGCTGGCAGGCTTGCCGAACAGGCCGCGGGAGAAGGTGACCGTGTCCAGAACCTTGGTGAAGGGCTCCAGCGTGATCTCCTGCGGCACCAGCCCGATCAGGGCACGCGCCTGCCGGAACTGGCCGACATTGTCGAACCCGCCAACGCTGACACTGCCGGAAGTCGCGGTGGTTATACCGCAAATGGTTGAAATCAGGGTGGTCTTGCCCGCGCCATTGGGGCCGAGCAGTGCCAGGATTTCACCTTCTTCAATATCCAGCGAGACGCCTTTCAGCGCCTGGAAGCCGCCATCGTATGTTTTGCGCAGATCGCGGATGGACAGGATCGCTGCCATGATGCCTCCGGGATGGTCTCAAATCCGGGCCACCCTAGCGGCGGTCTGCCGCATCTGCCAGCCCTGCGCCGTGGATCGGTCCGCAGAATGGCCTGTGCGCCAGTGCAGGGGTCAGCCGCGCCCTGTCACCTTGCTGAACCAGCCCTTCTTTTCTTCACCCTCTTCCGCTGTATCGCCATCCTGGCTTTCCTCTTCCGGCGCCAGATGCGCCTGCAGGTTGGCAAAGAACTGATCCGCCATCTTCTTGGCAAAGCCGTCGATGATCCGGCTGCCCAGCTGCGCCAGCTTGCCGCCGACCTTGGCCTCCACGTCATAGGACAGCAATGTGCCGGTTTCCGACGGCGCCAGCGTCACCACCGCACCGCCTTTGGCGAATCCCGCCGCGCCGCCCTTGCCCTCGCCGGAGATGGTCAGCTTCTCGTTTGCAGCCAGATCCGACAGCGTAACCTTCCCCTTGAAGGTGGCTTTGACCGGCCCGACCTTCTGAGTGACCGTGGCCTCGAACCCGTCTTCCGGCGTGCCGACCACTTCCTGCGCGCCGGGCACGCAGGCCTGCAGCACCTCCGGGCTCAGCAGCGCCGCATAGACGGTTGCGGGGTCAGCGGCGATCTCTTTTTGGTCACTCATCTGCATGGTGAAGCCTCCCTGGCGCTTGCTTGCGGACTGTTCCAGACCTAGCCCCCTGCTCCGCCCCTGCCAAGCCTGCAGTGACATTCTGGCATCTTGCGGCCGCTCCCGGCTTTCTTGCCGGCGGCGGTTTAGCCGATTTTATCTTGACGTCAAGATTTTGCGCCATTATCTCGACATCAAGATAAATGCAAAGCCAACACAGGAGCACACCATGAAGATCATTCTCTTTGGCGCCACCGGAGACGCCGGCGGTGCAGCATTGCAGGCGGCCGTTGCCCGCGGCCACCAGGTCACCGCGGTTGCACGCCGCCCGCAGGCCCTGGCGGCGATCAGCCCGCTGGTGACACCGCTGGCACTGGATCTGCTGGCAGAGCCGCAAGCTGCAGCAGACGCCGCCGCGGGCCACGATTTGGCCATCAGCACCCTGCGCCCGCCCGCTGGGCGCGAGCCGGACATGGTGCCGCTGACCCGCACTGCGCTGGCGGCGGCACGGCAAGCCGGGATCCCGGTTCTGGTCACCGGCGGCGCCGCAACGCTGAAACTGGCAGACGGCAGCGGCCACACGGTGCTGAGCGCACCGGGCTTCCTGCCCGGCAGCGTCCGCCCGATTGCAGAGGCCTGCGCCGCGCAGGACGCGCTGCTGGAGGCGGAAACAGAGGCGCAATGGACCTGCCTGCGCCCGCCCGCGATGCTGACGGAGGGGCCGCAGACCGGCAGCTACCGCTTCGGCACCGACACGCTGGTCACCGATGCAAAGGGCAACTCGCAGATTTCCTTTGCCGATTTCGGTGCGGCGCTGCTGGATCTGGCCGAAACCCCGCGCGGCATCCGGCAGAAGCTTACCGTTGCGTGGGGTGCTCCCGCCCCCGCCCTGGCGGCCGGCTGACGCCGCCCTTGGGCCAGCGTTGGGCCGGGCAGCACGCGGCCGCGTGCTGCAGCGCCGCGCGCCAGCGCGGCGCCGGGCCCGCGGCTTTGCCGGGCAAAGCCGCGGGTGCCGTTCGCTCGCCCGATGACCGGATCAGCCGCAGGACAGCGCCCTCAGTAGGGCAGCCCGACGTAATTTTCCGCCAGCGACACCTGTGCCGCCTCTGAGGAAAACAGGTAGTCCAGTTCGGCCCGCTGCAGCCGCAGGTCTGTCTCCGACCCCTCCGGCGCCCGGTGTAGCAGGTTGGTCATCCACCAGCTGAACCGCTCCGCCTTCCAGACCCGGGCCAGCGCCTTTTCCGAATAGCCGTCCAGCCTGGCACTATCGCCGTTCAGGTAGTGGTCCAGGAACCCATGGTAGAGGTAGTGAATATCGGATGCCGCCAGGTTCAGCCCCTTGGCGCCGGTGGGCGGCACGATATGGGCTGCGTCACCCGCCAGGAACAGATTGCCGTACCGCATCGGCTCGGCCACGAAGCTGCGCAGGGGGGCGATGGATTTCTCGATCGAAGGCCCGGTCTGCAGGCCAGCCGCCACGTCCTGCGGCAGCCGCCGTTTCAGCTCCTCCCAGAACGCCGCATCGCTCCAATCCTCCACGCGGTCGGTCAACTGCACCTGGATGTAGTAGCGGCTCAGCACCCGGCTGCGAAGCGAACACAGGGCAAAGCCGCGCTCATGGCGGGCATAGATCAGTTCCTCAGCCACTGGCGGTGTTTCCGATAGAACCCCCAGCCAGCCAAAGGGATAGACCTTCTCATACTCTTTCAGCACATCGGACGGTATCGACTTGCGGCTGACCCCATGAAAGCCGTCGGCGCCGACAATGAAGTCGCACTCAGCCCGCTTGGCCTCGCCGCCATGGTCCCAGGTCACATAGGGGCGCGCTTCGGTCAGCGCCTGCGGCTGCACATTCTGCGCCTCGTGAATGACCATGCCGCCCATCGCATCCCGCGCCTCGTAAAGGTCTCGCGTCACTTCGGTCTGGCCGTAGACCATCACCGTGTCGCTGCCAGTGTGCTTTGCCAGGTCAATCCGGTCCAGCTGCCCCTGATGGGCGATATGGAAGCCCTCGTGGATTTCCCCCTCGCGGTCCATGCGTTCACCGCAGCCCGCTTCGCGCATCAGGTTGACGAAACCATGCTCCAGCACGCCTGCCCGGATGCGGCCCAGCACGTGCTCCCGCGTGTGCTTCTCCAGCACGATCGAGGTGATCCCCTTGCGGTGCAGGAGCTGCGACAGCAGCAGCCCCGAAGGCCCGCCGCCGATGATGACAACCTGTGTCTGATGCGTGGGCATGCGCGCCCCCCTGATCGTTTGATTGTATTCGTGCGATAAGGATTATGCACCAACCGCTGGTGCCTGCGAATGGACCAAGCGCGCCAATACTTGTACATATCAAACATGACACGTTCACCGAGCATAAACAGCTACAACCTGTTCGGCGAAACCGCTGAACTGGCTGATGTGCTGCACATAGAGACGATCCGTGCGCGTTCGGAGCTGCATGACTGGGAGTTGCGGCCGCACAGGCATGCCAGGCTTCATCAGCTTCTGATCCTGACCAGCGGCGGCGGGGCGGCGGAAATTGACGGTATCAGCCATTCCCTTCACCCGCCCTGCCTGATCAATGTGCCGCGCGGCGTGGTGCATGGGTTCCGGTTTGGCGCGGGCACCAGCGGCTGGGTGATTACCCTGGCCTCCGACCTGCTGGACCAGAACCTGACGGCGGGCGAAGGGGTCCGGGCCGTTCTGGACCTGCCCGCCGTTCTAGCGCTGCCGGAGGGGCTTCAGGATCTGGCAGAGCAGCTTTTCAACGAGTATGGCCACCGCGACTTCGGCCGGGCGCAGATGCTGCGCGGGCTGGCGCTTTCGCTCACCGCGGCGGCTGCACGCGCCATCGCCGCCGGTCAGGACGCCGCCTCGCATTCCGCTGCCAGCCCGCTGTTTGCCCGCTTCGAGGCGCTGGTGGAGCGGGATTTCCGCCTGCGCCGCCCGCTGGCGGAATATGCGGCGGAGCTGGCTGTTTCACCAACACACCTGAACCGCATTGCCCGGCAGGCCACCGGACAGCCGGCCTCCGCCCTGGTCAATGACCGGGTGCTGCGGGAGGCGCGGCGGCTGCTGATTTACACCAATCTGACGGCTGCCCAGATCGCTTATGAACTGGGGTTCAACGAACCCGCGCATTTCAGCCGGGTCTTTGCCAAGGGCACCGGAATGCCGCCACGGAAATTCCGGCAGCGGCTTGCCGGAAGCGCTTAAGCCGCCGCAGACTGGCCGTGCCGGAGAGCAAAAGGAGAGGCCAAATGCTGCAAGGGGTTCGCATTCTGGAAGTCGAAGGCCTGGGCCCCGGCCCCTTTGCCGCGATGACGCTGGCCGACCTCGGGGCGGAGGTGATCTGCGTGCACCGCCGGTACACCGGGCGTACACCGGGGATGCCGGAAAACTCTCTGTTGGACCGGGGCAAACGGTCGATCACGCTCGACCTGAAGAACCCGGGCGATGCCGGAACCTTCCTGAAACTTGCCGAAACCGCACATGGGCTGATCGAAGGTTTCCGCCCGGGTGTGATGGAGCGGCTAGGGCTGGGGCCCGAGCAGTGCCACGCAGTGAACCCAGGCCTGGTCTATGGCCGGATGACCGGCTGGGGCCAGGATAGCCCGCTGGCCCATGCTGCGGGGCATGACCTCAATTACATATCGTTGTCGGGGGCGTTGTGGTACGCCTCGAACGCCGGTGATGCACCGCTGACACCAGCCACGCTGGTGGGCGATATCGGCGGCGGGGCGATGTATCTGGTGGCCGGGATACTGGCAGGCATCCTAAAGGCCAGGACCACCGGACAGGGCTGCGTGGTGGATGCCGCGATCTATGACGGCTCGGCCCATATGATGAACCTCCTGATGAGCATCCGCCAGGCCGGAAACTTTGGCGTCACACGTGGAGCAAACCTGCTCGACGGGCCGCATTGGTGCCGCACCTATGCCTGCGCCGATGGCGGCTATGTCTCGGTGCAATGCCTGGAGCCGAAGTTCTATGCGCTGTTTCTGGAGAAGCTGGGGCTGGCGGAAGATCCTGAATTTCAGCAGCAGTTCGACAAAACCAAGTGGCCTGCCCTGACCGGCCGCCTTGCCGGGATCTTTGCCAGCCAGCCGCGCAGCCACTGGGCGGAGCTGTTTGAAGGATCGGATGCCTGCGTTGCCCCGGTTCTGAACCCGGAGGAAGCATTGGCGCATCCGATGAACGCGCGCGGTGCCTGGTTGGAGGAGGACGGCGTGCTGCAAGCCGCCCCTGCCCCCCGGTTTTCCGGCCAGCCGGATTGGACGCCGCCGGAAATCCCCCGGCGCGGCCAGCACACGGAGGAAATCCTGGCGGAACTGGCCCGGTAGGGTCAGTCTTCTTTCTTAGCCTTTTCAGCCGCGGCTTTCATACGCTTGAGCAGTTCAGTCTTGTCCGACTGCTTGCCAAAAGGGTTCTTCTTGGTGCCCTTGGCATTATGTTCCGAATGACGGGGCTTATTGCTGCCCATGCGGGCACCGCCCATTCTGCTGTAGTCCATCGTGAGACCTCTGGATGTATCCGAAGATGCGGCTATTGCCGCATCTTATTTGATAACACAAGATCAGCCGTTGCGGACCGTGTCGATCATCAGCTGCACATTGTCCGGGTTGGCATCCGGGGTGATGCCGTGGCCGAGGTTGAAGATATGCGGGCCGTTCCTGAATGCCTCGACGATGCGGCGGGKTTCATTGACCAGATCCTGCCCGCCAGTCACCATGTGGCGGGAGGCGAGGTTGCCCTGCACGCAGCCGTCCGCCTGCACGTTGGCGGCAGCCCAGACCGGATCCACGGAGTTGTCCAGCGCCACGCAGTCGACGCCGGTTGCCTTGGCGAAGCCCACGTAATTCTCGCCCGCCTCGCGCGGGAAGCCGATGACGGGGATGCCCGGGTGGCGCTCCTTCAGCGCCGCAGTGATCTGGCGGCAAGGCTCCAGCGCGTATTTCCGGAATGCTTCGCCCTTCAGCGAGCCGGCCCAGCTGTCGAAGATTTTGACCACTTCGGCGCCGGCCTCGATCTGCTTGGAGAGGTAGTCGATGGTGGCCTCGGTGATGCGCGCCAGAAGCGCCTCGAACAGGGCGGTATTTCCCTCGCGCAGGGCGTGCGCGGGCCCCTGGTCCGGGGTGCCGCGGCCCGCGATCATATAGGTGGCAACGGTCCAGGGCGCGCCGGCGAAGCCGATCAGCGTGGTTTCCGCGGGCAGCTCGCGCGACAGGATGCGGACGGTTTCATAGATCGGGTTCAGCGTCTCGTGGATATCGGACGCCGGGCCCAGCTTGGCGAAGTCCGCATCAGTCGTGATGGTCGAGAGCCGCGGGCCTTCGCCGGTCACGAACCACAGATCGGCGCCGAGCGCCTGCGGCACCAGCAGGATGTCGGCAAACAGGATCGCCGCGTCGAACCCGTAGCGGCGGATCGGCTGCAGGGTCACCTCGGCGGCCAGATCGGAGTTATAGCAGAGCGAAAGGAAATCCCCGGCCTCGGCACGCGTGGCGCGGTATTCCGGCAGATAGCGGCCCGCCTGGCGCATCATCCAGATCGGCGGCACATCCTGTTTTTCACCCGCCAATGCGCGCAGCAGCTTCTTTTGTCCGGCCATGGTCATCCTCGCTATCGTTCGCCCCTGAGGTCACGCCTGCGAAGGCGAATGTCAAGAGCAGGGGCGATCTGCCGCGCCCCGGGCAAACGCGCCTTGTCCTATGTCAAAGTCCGCGCGCGGCGCCCGTGTGAGATGCGCAAAAACCGGTTTCCTCCGGGGCGCAATCTGATTTAAGGCTTTCTGCATGACACTGACTCTGCCCTCCCCCGCTTCGCCCCTGAAGATCGGCACCCGCGGATCGCCGCTGGCGCTGGCCCAGGCGTATGAGACCCGCAGCCGCCTCGCCGCCGCCTTCGATCTGCCGCAGGAGGCGTTCGAGATCGTGGTGATCAAGACCACCGGCGACAATCAGGCGCTGATTGCGGCGGACAAGCCGCTGAAGGAGCTGGGCGGCAAGGGGCTGTTCACCAAGGAGATCGAAGAGGACCTGCTGTCGGGCGCCATCGACATCGCGGTGCATTCGATGAAGGACATGCCGGTGGCCCAGCCCGAGGGGCTGCTGCTGGGCACCTATCTGCCGCGCGAGGATGTGCGGGATGCCTTTATCTCGCCGTCGCTGAAGTCACTGCATGAATTGGCTGAAGGCGCGGTGGTCGGCACTTCGTCGCTGCGCCGCCGGGCGCAGCTGCTGAACCGCCGCCCGGACCTGAAGGTGGTGGAGTTCCGCGGCAATGTGCAGACCCGGCTGCGCAAGCTGTCCGAGGGCGTGGCGGAGTGCACCTTTCTGGCGATGGCCGGGCTGAACCGGCTGGCGATGGCGGATGTGCCTGCCACTCCGATCGAGACCAGCGACATGCTGCCCGCGGTGGCGCAGGGCGCGATCGGCATCGAACGGCGCGCGGATGACAGCCGCGCGGGCGACATGCTGGCGGCGATCCATGACCATGAGACGGGCAAGCGGCTGGCGGCGGAGCGGGCGTTCCTGGCGGCGCTCGACGGCTCCTGCGAGACGCCGATTGCCGGGCTGGCGGAACTGGACGGCCCCACCCTGCGCCTGCGCGGCGAGGTGCTGCGGCCGGACGGGTCGGAGGCGATCAATGACGACCAGACCTGTGCAGTCGAGGACGGCGCGGAGCTGGGCCGGGAGATGGCAGCCAAACTGCTGGCACAGGCCGGCAAGGGCTTCTTCGACTGGAAAAACTAAGAGCCTTTTGCCCAGCCCAATGAGCGCCTTCGAAACAGTTCAAATCTGACCGGACCACCTCAGCCAGCTCTCCGGGCTGCCGCGGAAGGTGTTGAGGTCGACGTCGCCCGCCACCCCCGGCACCTGGCCGGTGCCGGAATACTGCCAGAAGCTCCAAGCCTTGCCCGGGTAGACCTTTTGCGGATGGCCCGCGACGGAGCGCAGCCAGAACTCGGTGCCGCTGAGCCGCCCGATGCCGGTGTCGCGGTAGAAATCCACCGTGGTGTAGACCACCGGGCGCTTGCCGTAGTGGCGCTCCAGGATGCTGAGGAACTTGCGCGCCTCGGCCCGGACAGTGGCGCCGTCAGGCCGGGTGCGGCAGGTGCGGGAGCGGTGGTTCCATTCCATGTCCAGCACCGGCGGCAGCGCGTTTGCGTCCTTTGGCACATTGCGGATGAACCAGCGGGCCTGCTCCGCCGCCGGGCGGCAGAAGTAGTAATAGTGGTAGGCGCCGTGCTTCAGTCCCGCCGCACGCGCGCCGCGCCAGTTTTCGCGGAACTTGGCGTCAGCGTGGTCGCCGCCCTCGGTTGCCTTGATATAGGCGAAGGATACGCCGGAGCGGCGTACTCTGTGCCAGTCGATGTCGCCCTGATAGCGCGAGACGTCAATGCCGTGGACCGGGTAGGACCAGGGCTTGCGGCCTTCCCAGTCATGCGGGTCGCGGTCGCCGAAACGGGGATAGGTGGAAAGCCCTGCAAGCCGCGCGTTGGCAGGTTCAGTGCGGGTGACCGCCGGCGCGCCGGCATCCCTTTCCGGCGGCCTGCCGCAGCCCGCCGCCAATGCCAGTGCCAATGCCAATGCCCCAAGAACCAGTCTGCGCATGTGATGTGCTCCCTGCCTCGTTTCGTTACAACTGCTCTTTTCTTTGCCTGTTGAGTTTCATCTTAGCGCAGGGCGGAGCAAAGTCGCGCCCCGAAGGACGCAGATCAGCATAAATCCGCCGCAAGAAAAAACGCGCCGCTGGGAGCGGCGCGCTGCGATTTCGAGGAAAACTGCCGGGTCAGACCCACTTGGCCAGCGGCGGCAGGCTCATCAGCACCGCGTTGGCATCGTGGCCGGTTTCCAGCCCGAACTTGGTGCCGCGGTCATAGACCAGATTGTATTCCGCATAGAGGCCGCGGTGAATCAGCTGCGCGTCCTTGTCGGCCTCATCGAAAGCCTGCACCCGGCGCTTTTCGACCAGCGGCACAAAGGCCGGCAGGAAGGCGCGGCCGATGTCCCGGGTCAGGGCGAAATCCGCGGCCCAGTCGCCGGAGTTCCGGTCATCCATGAAGATGCCGCCCACCCCGCGGGCGCGCTGGCGGTGGGGGATGTAAAAATACTCATCCGCCCATTCCTTGAGCCGCGGATAATGCTCTGCCCCGTGCGGGTCCAAGTGCCGTTTCTGCTGCCCGTGGAAATGCGCGGTGTCTTCATCGTATTCGATGCAGGGATTGAGGTCCGAACCGCCGCCGAACCACCAGGCGTGCGGAGTCCAGAACATTCGGGTGTTCATGTGTACGGCAGGCACATGCGGGTTGCGCATGTGGGCGACCAACGAGATGCCGGAGGCCCAGAAACGCGGATCGTCCTTCATCCCCGGGATACCCTTGCGCGCGGCCATCGCTGCCTGCGCGCGCTCACCAAGGGTGCCGTAGACCTCGGAGATGTTGACACCGACCTTCTCGAACACGCGGCCGCCGCGCATCACGCTCATCAGCCCGCCGCCGGCGTCGGAACCGTCGTCCGAGGTGCGTTTGGTTTCCGTCACCTCGAACCGGCCCGGTTCCATTTCCGAGAACGGGCCCTCGCTGTGGCTGTCCTCCAGCCCCTCGAACGCGGCAACGATTTGGTCGCGCAATTCCCGGAACCAGGCAGCTGCCCGGGCCTTTTCTTCTTTCATTTCAGCAGTCAATGGTCTGTCCAATCAGTGCATCGGGGCGGACACCGGGTCCAGCAGAGTGCGGCCGCCGTCCAGCGTGAGCACCTGCCCGGTCATGAACCCGGAGGCGTCAGAAGCCAAATACTGGGCCGTCTCGGTCAGTTCCGTCGGAGAGGCCACCCGGCCCAGCGGTGTGTGCGCCTCGATATCCTGGCGGAAACTGCGGTTTTCCTTGAGGGTCTCCTGCATCGAGGCGCTCATCACCGAACCAAAGGCAATCGAATTGACCCGGATCCGGTGCGGCGCCAGCGCCACCGCCAAAGATCGCGTGACCTGGTCCAGCGCGGCAGACGCCACCGAATAGGCCATCAGTTCCGGGTGGGTGCGGCGGGCCGCAATCGATGACAGGTTGATGATGCTGCCGAGCGGGCCGGCGTCGTTTTCGCGTTCCTCCGCCTGCTTGATCATCCGCTTGGCAACCTGCTGGGACAGGCGCACCGACGGCAGCAGGCTTTGGTTCAGGAGCTGGTCCAGAGTCTGGTCCTGCGGATCCAGCGCATCGGTGGCCACAACCTGCCGCGCTCCGTTGACCAGAATATCGATATCGTCAAAGGCGTCGATGGTGGCCGACAGCAGGTTGGCAATAGTCAGCCGCTCGCGCAGATCGCCCGCGAAATAGCGGATATTGCTTTCGTCGGCCTGCTCTCCCAGCTCATCAACCAGCTGGGTTTCGTGCATGTCGGCAAACATCACATTGGCGCCGGCATCGGCGAACTGCTTGCCGATCGCCAAGCCGATGCCGCTGGCGGCGCCGGTCACAATGGCAGTTTTTCCGGAAATGGAAAAGGACATGAAAGGGTGCTCCCCTATGGCATTTGGCCCGCACGTTAGACCGCGTCTGCCGGTTTGGAAACCGCCATTGCGCCCCGCGCGCGGTTACTTGCGCCCGCGCTTCGGCTTGGCTGCATGCAGGATCTTGAAGCGGTTGTCTCCGCCCTCCTCGCGCACTTGGGCGAATTTTTCCGCCAGCGCGGTCTCATACGGCAGGTGCCTGTTGGCTACCATCCACAGGCTGCCGCTGGCGGCCAGCATGGAAGCGGCCGAGGCGATGAAGGCCTGCCCCAGCGCGGGTTCGGCTGCGCGGCCGCTGTGGAACGGCGGGTTCATCACCACGGTGTTCACCACGCCCGGCGCCTTCCATGTGCGGGCATCAGCCCAGTGGAAATGCGACCGCGGATCCGCTGCATTCAGGCGGGCACAGGCCAGTGCGGCATGGTCGGCCTCAACCAGATGCAGTTCTTCGACGCCCTCGCGCTGCAGCACCTGCGCCGAGAGATAGCCCCAGCCCGCGCCGAGGTCGGCCACGCAGCGGCCCAGTTTCTGCGGCAGCGCCGCCGCCAGCATGCGGGAGGCCGGGTCGATGCCGTCCGCCGAGAACACGCCCGGGGCGGTGATGAAGCCCTCGACCTGCTGCGGTCCGTCGGGCAGCCAATCGGACAGATCGGTGCCGCCCTCGATCCAGAACACCTTGCCATGCGCCTTGGAGACCGGCGCGGAGGGCGCACAGCGCTTGCGCAGGTCCTTCAGCACCGAATCAATGCCTTCGGTCTTTGCGCCGTCGATCAGCACCTGCCCCGCGGTGACGGCAGCGGCCTGAGCCACCAGCATCCGGGCCAGTGCCTTGGCCCGTGGCAGGAAGACAACGGCGGCAGCGTATTCCGCCCCTGCTTCCAGTGCGGGCGCGCAGGTGTAGCCCTGCCCCTCGAAATGATCATGGTCCGGGCGGAGCGGCTGGATGATCAGAACCTGATCCTTGGGCAGCACCGACAGATCGTGTTCGCTGCGCGGGTGGAACACGGCAATGCGGCCCTCGGCAGGCACAGCAAAGCCGCCCGATTGGGCGGCCAGGGACAAGCGGACAGACATCTAAGGGCCTCTTTATTCTTCTTTTTCCATGGTGCACTGCAGCGGGTGCTGGTGGCGTCGGGCGAAGTCCATCACCTGGCCCACCTTGGTTTCCGCCACCTCATGGCTGAACACGCCGACCACGGCAACGCCCTTCTTGTGCACTGTCAGCATGATCTCAAACGCCTGCGCGTGGGTCATGCCGAAGAAGCGTTCCAGCACCATCACCACGAATTCCATCGGGGTGTAGTCGTCATTCAGCAGCAGCACCTTGTAGCGCGGCGGGCGCTTGGTCTTGGGCCGTGTCTTGGTCAGAACGCCGGATTCCGTGTCGTCGTCAGAATGATCGGTCATCATTGTCGGCAGCAGCGGCATAGGCAATTTGATCCAGTGATACGTGGAATTAACTGTGACGCTTATATAGCGTCTATGGCGTAGAGGAAAAGAGACAGAGACCGGCAGATTGACACCTAATTTGACAACAATCGGCTTTGATGCCGACGATACCCTCTGGCACAACGAACGGTTCTTCCGCGTCACGCAGGAACGGTTTGCCGAGTTGCTGCAGGATCACACCCCCGCGGACGTCGGCCCGGAGCAGCTGGAACGGCAGCTGCTGGAGGCTGAAAAACGCAACCTGGGGCGCTATGGCTACGGGGTGAAGGGGTTTACCCTGTCGATGATCGAAACCGCGATCGAAGTGACCGGCGAGAGGGTGCCCGCCCCGGTTATCAAAGAGCTGATCACCGCCGGCCAGATGATGCTGTCCTACCCGATCGAACTGCTGCCGCATGCACGGGAGGCGGTGGAGGCTGCTGCGAGCCGCTGCAAGGTGGTGCTGATCACCAAGGGCGACCTGCTGGATCAGGAGCGCAAGCTGGCACAGTCCGGCCTGGGCGAGCTGTTCGACGGGGTCGAGGTGGTGTCGGAAAAGACGCCGGCAGTCTACATGGACATTTTCAGCCGCCATGGCGACGGCCCGGACCGCGCGATGATGGTCGGCAACTCGATGCGCTCCGACGTGGTGCCGGTGATCGAGGCCGGCGGCTGGGGCACCTATGTGCCGCACGGGCTGGTCTGGGAGGTCGAGCACGCCGAAGCGCCGGAGCACAGCCCGCGCTACACGGAAATCGCCGATCTGGGCGCACTGGCAGACCTGGTGGACAAACTGGGCTGAGCGGCGTTATCGCTTCGGGGAATGCCAGAGGAGCCCCGGACAGATGCCGCACGCAGAATTGAAGTACTCCAGCGACCTGGACGTCGATGCAGAGGCCATTCTGGCTGAAATCGAAACCGTTATCTTGGAGCATGACGGCGGCGCGGGCGCCTGCAAAGGCCGCGCCTACCCTGCCGGCCGGTTCCACCGCACGCATGTCACCGTCAGCGTGACCCTGCTGACCAAGCCGCACCGGGATGAAGCCTTTTCCAAGGCGCTGCTGGCGGACCTCGAATCCCGCATCAAAGCGCGGCTGCATCAGCCCTGCGAATTCTCCCTCGGCCTTAGCTATTCCACCCCGTTCTATGTGACCAATTTGCACAC
Organism: Leisingera sp. ANG59; assembly: GCF_013317235.1. GTDB lineage: Bacteria > Pseudomonadota > Alphaproteobacteria > Rhodobacterales > Rhodobacteraceae > Leisingera. The sequence goes on from NZ_WLCM01000005.1 coordinate 158,615, forward strand.
CGGATGACCGGAAATCGGGGCAGAAGCCCCCGTGGCACGCGCCTCCGGCCTCTGCCTCCGGCCGCAGCGGCAACTTTTTTTGATAACATTTCGTTAGGACTTGCCGCATCTAGCGGCCAGACCCGGCCCACATACAAGATGCCGGCACAGTTTGCCCGAACCGCCCAACAGGGCGCTTTCGCACCTGTTTATTCCTCGTAAACCCTGTGTTACGCTTTTCAGCACAGGCAAAAACGTCAGCCGGAAAACCGGCGGCACGAGGCAAACATGGCAGTGATCACGCAGGTAAGTCCGGCGTCTGGCCGGTATTCCCGTACCCGGCTCCTATGGGCGGCCGCGGTCTTCTTTCTGGCAGTTTTTACAGTGGCGCTCCAGCCGCAGCGGGCCGCAGCTGCGCCCTATGCGGCGATGGTGATCGACGCCCGCACTGGCGAAGTGCTGCATTCGCGCAATGCCGATACCCGCCTGCACCCGGCATCGCTGACCAAGATGATGACGCTCTACATCGCATTCGAAGCGGTGCGGAACGGCGAGATCACCCTGGATACCAAAGTCCGGATCAGCCGCAACGCCGCCGCCGAGCCGCCGTCAAAGCTGGGCCTCAAGGCGGGGCAGAAGATCGCCTTCCGTTACCTGATCCGCGCTGCGGCGGTGAAGTCCGCCAATGACGCCGCCACCGCCATCGGCGAGACCCTGTCCGGGTCAGAGGCGGCCTTTGCACGCCGGATGAACCGCACCGCCAAGGCGCTGGGGATGAGCCGCACGACCTTCAAGAACGCTCACGGGCTGACTGCCAGCGGGCATCTGTCGACCGCCAGCGACATGACCACGCTGGGGCGGCACCTGCTGTATGACTATCCGGAGTATTACAACCTGTTCTCGCGCCGATCGACCAATGCCGGCATCCGCGAGGTTCCCAATACCAACCGCCGCCTGCTGGCGGCCTACCGCGGCGCCGACGGGATCAAGACAGGTTACACCCGCGCCGCCGGCTTCAATCTGGTGGCCTCGGCCAAGCGCGGCAACGAACGGATCATCGCCACCGTGTTCGGCGGCAAATCCACCGCCTCGCGCAATGCCAAGGTGGCGGAACTGCTGGACCTTGGCTTCCGCCGGGCGCCCTCACGCGCGGCCCTGCGCAAGCCGCAGCGGCCGGCCTATCAGGGCTCGGGCAATGTGGTGGTTGCCGACGCAGATGACGGTCCCTCGCATGAGGTGGCAGGCAAGACCCTCCGTGTGAGCGGCCAGGTAAACACAAGCCTGCGCCCGAAAACCCGCCCGGGCAGCAGCGAATCGCCGGTGCTGGTTGCCGCGCTTGAGGAAGCACTTCAGACACCGGTTAGAGAGCCGCAAGAGGATACCGCTCCGGCTGTAGCCGTTGCCTCTGCTGAGGCCGTCGCAGGAACAGCTTCTGAAACGGCGGGAAACCCGGTGGAAAACAGCCCGCAGGAGCAGATTGAGAACCTTCAGACCGTCAGTGCGGATAGCATTGTTCAGGGTGATGCCCTGCGTGAGAGCATTGCAGTTGCCCTTGCCGAAGCGGAAGCCGAACCGCAGCCTGCAGAAGAGACAGCGGAGCCGGTCATCATCGCTGCCGTGCAGAAAGTGCCCTTCACCGGCCTTCGCCCCGTGGCCCGCCCCGCCAGCCTGACCGGAGCCGCACCGGAGCCGGAGCCCGTCGTCGTGACCCGCCTGTCCACCTCCGGCGGGCGCTACTGGGGCGTCAATGTTGGGCTCTACACCAGCCGCTACCAGGCCGAGAAGGTGCTGTTGCGCACGGCGCTGTCGGAGTTGGAAACACTGGACGGCACCCTGCGCAAAGTGGCCAAGACCCGCCGCGGGTTCGAGGCCAATTTCCTGGGCATGAGCCAGGAGCAGGCGGAACTGGCCTGCCGCCGCCTGAACGCCCGCAACGTGACCTGCGCGCCGATCGGCCCGTCCTGAGTGCGGTGAGACCTCAAATCAGAAAAGGCGCCCCTGAGGCGCCTTTTTTCTTGCCCTGCCGTCTCTTTCCAGCGGGCTCTCCCGCCCGTCGTCAGGCTTTTCATTCGAAAACCCATCCTCCCGTTGGGCGTGGCACCGCGCATGGCGCGGTGCCACGCCCAACGCCGCCAAGGTGTTCCGGCGTCAGCCAGGGCACCTGCGGGGGCGGGAGGTCTTGACTGCTGAACAGTCCGTCAGGGCTTGGGCTTGTCGTCCCACTCGTCGTTCAGGATCCGGCGGGCATCGCCTTCGGGGTCGTCGTACTGGTTGCTGCGCACCGTGTAGAAGAAGGCTGCAAGCCCCACTGAACCGAGGATCAGCGAAATCGGGATCAGATAGGCAAGGACGCTCATAGGTTTGGTACCAGTCTTGCGGGCGCGGGCTCAGCGCAGCCGCAGCGCGTTGAGGGAAACGGTTATGGAGGAGGTAGACATCGCCAGCGCTGCAATCAAGGGCGTTGCCAGCCCGGCGATCGCCAGCGGCACTGCAATCACATTGTAGAGCGTGGCAATGCGGAAGTTCTCGCGGATGCGGCGGGTGGCCTTCTGGGCCACGCCGCAAGCCTCGGCTATGGGCTCAAGATCCTGCCCCAGCAGCACGATATCGGAGGCGACACGCGCCGCGTCCAGGGCTGAGGCCGGAGAGATGGAGACATGCGCCGCAGCCAGTGCTGCGGTGTCGTTGAGGCCGTCACCGACCATCAGCACCTTCTTGCCCTGATCCGCCAGCAACTGAACGCGGGCGGATTTATCCGCAGGTAGCGCCTCAGCCACCCATTTGGAAATGTTCAGCCGCCCAGCCAGGTCCTCCACCGCGCCGGTGGTGTCGCCGGAGATCAGCAGCACATCCTTGCCGGCCGCCTTCAGCGCCGCCACCGCTTCCGCCGCACCGGGACGCAGGGCATCAGTGTAGTCGAAAGGCTTGGCCTCCCCTGCCCCGGTATCGAGCCAGGCCGCCGTCTGGCTGCCCTGCTCCGCGCCGACCCAGGCCGCCCTGCCGAGCCGGACACGGCTGCCGCGGTACAAGCCTTCGGCGCCGTAGCCGGGCACCTCGGTGATGTCCTGAACGCTGGCGGGCTTGATCCCGGCTTCGCGGGCCGCGCGGGACAGCGCCACGGACAGAGGGTGCGAGGAGCCTTCGGCCAGCGCCAGGGCAATCTCCAGATCCGCGCGGGCATGGTCGCCCAGATTGGTGACTTGCGGCGTGCCGGCGGTCAGCGTGCCGGTCTTGTCAAAGACCACGGTATCGACCTCCGCCAGCCGCTCCAAAGCGGTGGCGTGTTTGATCAGCATGCCCTTCTTGAACAGGCGGCCCGAGGCGGCCGTGGTCACGGCAGGCACCGCAAGGCCCAGCGCGCAGGGGCAGGTGATGATCAGCACCGCAGCGGCAATGTTGAGCGAGGTGCGGATGTCGAAGGTGTAGAGATACCAGCCGGCAAAGGCGAGCGCCGAGAGGATATGCACGCCGGGGGCATAGAGTTTCGCAGCACTGTCGGCGAGCGAAGTATAGCGGGACCGGCCGGATTCTGCGATGGCGACCAGATCGGCCATGCGGTGCAGCGATGTGTCCTCGCCCACCGCGGTTGCGCGGATGGTCAGCGGGCCGGTCAGGTTCACTTCACCCGCTGAAACCGCCAGGCCGGGATCCGCAAAGACCGGCAGGGTTTCCCCGGTCAGCAGCGAGCGGTCGAGCTCCGACTGGCCTGAAACGATCTCGCCATCCACCGGCATCCGCCCGCCGGGGCGCACCAGGATCAGGTCGCCGATGGCCAAATCCGCCACCGGCACCTCGTATTCGTCACCGTCCAGCAGCCGGATGGCGCGGGGCACTTCCAATGCCGCCAGCTCCTCTGCTGCCGACCGGGCCACCGCGCGGGTGCGGTAGTCCAGATAGCGGCCCGCCAGCAGGAAAAACGTGAGCGTCAGCGCCGCGTCGAAATAGGCGTGCTCGCCTGACAGGAAGGTCTCCCATAGCGATGTGACGAGCGCCAGCACCAGCGCCAGGACAATCGGCACATCCATATTCAGCCGCCCGACCCGGAGCGCTGTCCAGGCATTGGCAAAGAAGGGCTGCGCCGAGAAGATGATGGCAGGAAATGTGATCGCAGCCGAAATCCAGTGGAACATGTCCCGCGTCGCGTCAGACGCGCCGGACCAGACCGAAATCGACAGGAGCATCACATTCATCGAGGCGAAGAAGGCCACCGCCAGCCGCATCAGCAGATCCCGCCCGGCCTTGTCGTTCTGGGTGGCCGCCAGCGCCGCGAGATCCAGTTCATGCGCCTCAAAACCGGCCTTTTCCAGCACCGGGATCAGGTCCGCCACGCGCACGTCCGGGTCCGCCTCGATCAGCGCCCGCTTCAGGGTCAGGTTCACCCGTGCCGAATGGATGCCGGGATGGGCGTTCAGCTCCCGCTCCACCGTCGCAATACAGGCCTGGCAGTGGATGCCCGGCAAGGACAGCGCCAGCCGCGCCTCGGTTGGCGCCTGCTCCGCACCGTCGTGCGGGGCGGCGACGCAGGCGGGACAGGCGGCAAGCAAGGGGCGGAGCTGCGCGGTCATCGCGGTCAGCCTTTCACATGCAGGATCACCCGCTGGGTGAACTCGGTGCCATCCTCGGCTCGTGCCACCATTCGGATGTTCCAGTTGCCCGGGCCAAGATCAGCCGGCGCCACATAGGCCTGGCCGTCAAAGGTGAACTCCGGTTTCTGGTCGTCCTGCACATGGGTTGCGCGGCCGAGCGTCGCGCTCAGCTTGGCGACCTCGACGGGATTGCCGTCAGCGTCGGTGATCTCAAGCTTGACCTGATCCCCTGCCGAAGAGGCATAGACCGACCAGCCCAGCGCCTCCTGCGCGGAGCGGCGCTGGTCAAACTCCTGGCTGGCAACGTAGGAGTTCTTCACTTCCAGCCCCGGAAAGGTCTTCACTGCATTGACCGCCAGGATGATGTTTACCCCGATTATCACCGCAAAGGCGCCGCCGAACAGCAGGAGGGCGTGCTTGCCGGTAAATTCGCGTTCGCGCTTGGCCATGGCTCAGTTCCCCTTGCCGTTAAAGCTGGTGTCCTTGTGGGCACGCTCGCCGCTGTTCAGATCTTCCACCCATATGCGCACCGGAGTCGAGCCCGACTTGGACGGCGCGGCATCTTTCGGCGCAACGATGTAGACCCGCTGTAAAAGTGCGGTATCGGCTGGCACGGTGACGGTTTCGCCTTCGACGCCTTCCAGCCCGATCTGCATTTCCGGATCGCCCTTAAGCGACAACTGGAACGGGCGCGCCTCGCCATGCTTGTTGCGCAAGCGCACGTCGTAGGTGTTGCGGATCGAACCATCAGACAGGGTAACGTAGGTCGGATTGCGCACTGGCGCGACAGTCAGCTCAATATCGGAGCGGATGAACAGCGCAAATAGAAGCCCCACACCGACCAGCGACCACAGGCTGGTATACATGATGGTGCGCGGGCGCAGGATGTGCTTCCAGATGTTCTTGGGCGGTTTGCCGCTCCGCTCCAGCGTCTCATCCGACAGCGCCATATAGTCGATCAGTCCGCGCGGCTTGCCGATCTTGGCCATCACGTCGTCGCAGGCGTCGATGCACAGCGCGCAGGTGATGCATTCCATCTGCTGACCGTCGCGGATGTCGATCCCCACCGGGCAGACGTTGACGCAGGCCATGCAGTCGATGCAGTCGCCCTGCCCTTCCGCCACCTGGCCCTTTTTCAGCTTTCCGCGCGGCTCGCCGCGCCATTCGCGGTAGCCGACGGTGAGGGTATCCTCATCCATCATTGCGGCCTGGATGCGCGGCCAGGGGCAGGCGTAGATGCAGATCTGCTCGCGTGCGAAACCGCCGAACAGGAAGGTGGTCGCGGTCAGGATCAGCATGGTGGAATAGGCAATCGGGTGCGCGTTCAGCGTCACCAGGTCATAGGCCAGCGTCGGCGCATCGGCGAAATAGAACACCCAGGCGCCGCCGGTGGCGAGGCCGATCAGGAACCACGCTGTCCATTTGGTGACCCGCAGGCGCGCCTTGCGGAAATCCATCTTCTTCTGCCGGTGCAGGCGCAGGCGGGCGTTGCGGTCGCCCTCGATCCAGCGCTCCACCAGGATGAAAAGGTCGGTCCAAACGGTCTGCGGGCAGGCATAGCCGCACCAGACCCGGCCCAGAGCAGAGGTGAACAGGAACAGCCCCAGCCCCGCCATGATCAAGAGGCCCGCGACAAAGTAGAATTCGTGCGGCCAGATCTCGATCCAGAAGAAATAGAAGCGGCGGTTCGCCAGATCCAGCAGCACCGCCTGATCCGGCAGCGAGGGGCCGCGATCCCAGCGGATCCAGGGGGTCAGGTAGTAGATCCCCAGCGTCACCGCCATAATGTACCACTTCAGATTGCGGAACTTGCCGGACACGCGCCGCGGGAAGATCGGCTCTCTGGCGGCATAGAGGCTGGGGGCCGGGTTGGAATCGCTCACGGACTCTCTCCGTCTTGTGGCATTGCTGCCGCCCTTGTCACAGAAGCAAAGTGCCGGAACTTTGACGTGGATCAAAAAGCGCATCACACAATCATGTTTTCCGGCCCGATTTTGCGCCCCGGGAGCGGCACTCCGCCACCTATGCCGGTGCCTCCTGTCCTGCCAGAGGCAAGTTGCCGCAGAGTCCGGAAAAGGAGCCGGCGCCGGTTTCCCAAGGCGCCTGGTGTTTGCACGGACCATGAGACAATGCAGTTTGCCGGGAACCTTTCGGGTTGGCGCGGGTTGGGTGGCTGTAGTTCACGCGCGCTGAAGTGCGGAACATTCAGGAGGTCAAATTATGAAACAGCTTATGCTTTCGGCTTCACTGATCGCCGCTGCTGCGGTTCCGGGTTTTGCCGGCACGGAAGGCAGCGGTTCCGGCGGTGCTGAAGGCGGTGCCCAGCTTGAAACGCCAGCAGCCAGCGCCTCTGCCGACGGCGGCGCGATGGGTGAAGCCAAGGCGGCGTTTGCACCGCTGCAAACCGGTTCTGACGCCGCCGGCAGCCCGTTCAGCGGCGGCACCGCTTCCGAGGGAGGGCTGTCGGCCCTGATCCCTGACGCCGACGGGCCAGCGATGGAACCCCTGGGCATGAATGAAGTCAATGCGTCAGAACTGACCGGCGCCCCTGCCTATGACGCCAAGGACGAGCATATTGGCGAGCTCTCGCAGGTTGTGGTGAACACAAACGGCGGCGTCGAAGCAGTCATCATCGATGTAGGCGGGTTTCTGGGGATCGGCGAAAAGCCGGTCGAGTTAACAATGGGGGACATCGAGATCGTCCAGGCCGCAAACGATGTGCGCGTCATCACCCATCTGACCCGCGAGCAGCTGGAAGCGCTGCCGGACTACCAGCCGGGATAAGATCTGGGGGTCGTGGCGGCCTGCAGGCCGCCATGATCACCGCCGCTTGTTTGCCTGCCTGGTCTCCGGTTTCCTGCCTCGTACCGGCGCCTTGGCGGACGTCACTGCCAAGTGGCTTGCACGACCGGGTTCCGAAAGGAATCCGGTCTTTTGGCGCCCGGCTGAGGCATTCGGCAATCAGACCAATCCCGCCGCAAGCGCGGCGGCTGCGGCAAAGAGTGCGGAAAGCGTCAGCAAGGCGATCAGCCCGTCGCGGGTCAGCATGGCCACGGCCAGCAGGCTGACAACGCCGCCCAGAACTGACGAGGAGAACGGGACTATTTCCAGCAAGGGCATCATGGCGCCGCAAATCAGGCACACAGCCTGGATCACCGTCAGGAAGGGCTGACGGGTCAGCATTGCCAGCCGCTTGCCGGAATGCCGGTCCAGCCAGCGCACGCTGCGGCGCAACGCTGCCGCCCCCTTGCGCACGGCATCAGCCTTGATCCTGCGGCGGCCCAGCCAGCCGGGGATCCACAGGTGCCGGCGTCCCATCAGCATCTGGACAGAGATCAGGCAGATCAGGGCGCCGCAGGCAGAAGAAAACAGTGGCACTCCGCTGAGCGGCGTGACCACAGCCATCGCCGGGACTGCCAGCACGGCCGGAAGCGACGTCTGTCCCAGCTCTTCCGTAAACCGGCTGACAGTGATGCCGCCGCGGTTCCTGCGTGCAAGGCTGCTGGTTTCCTTCAGCACATGTTCGACGGGCTGCTTTGCTGATGTCATTCTGCTCCCTCTCTCCGGCTGTTCCGGTTCAAGGGGCAACGCGCCCGCCTGCCTGTGGTTCCAAATGCCTGCTTTCCGCAGAAATCCGCCGATGCAAGGATAGCCTGCCCGCCTGCCGAATTTGAGCAGGAACCTTTCCTTCGCCCGATGCGTTCTGCAGGTGCATCCCCAAGAGGGGCACAACTGGAAAGGAACTTCGACGATGAAACATCTGATCCGCACCACAACCCTTGTTGCAGCTATTGCCACTGCGGCCTCTGCCGGTTCCATGGTTTCCGAAATCGACGTGACAGCCGATCTGAGCGCAATCGAGAACTATCCGGCGGCCAAGGTCTGGACCAGCCTTGAAACCGACCTGGAAACCGCCCTGGCCGAGAAGCTGGTGGGCCAGATCGCTGAAGCCGGCGCTGAGGACGCGGCGGATATCCATGTGGAGATCGACTCGGTGTCTCTGGCCAGCAATTTCGAACAGGCGCTGGGTGTCGGAGAATGGGTGCTGAAGGGCGATGTGGACATCGACATGGCCGACTCCTCCAAGGACATGCGCTATGACCTGACCGTGTCCGCGGACCAGCTTAACGCCTATTACCCCGAAGGCACCGACCCAGCATCGGTGACCGCTGACAGCGATCTGTTCTATAACGCCGTCATTGATGCCTTTGCAGGAAATGTGGCCTCGAAACTGAAATAAGGAGGCCCGCATGCGTATCCTGATAGCTTTGCTGGCAGTGGCGGGCCTGGCCGCCTGCGAGACTGCCGAAGGCTTCGGCAGGGATGTGTCGAAGCTTGGCAACGAAATCACCGAGGAATCGCAGGAAGCTCAATAGAGCCCTGTAGCGTTTCCTCCCGTCGCCAAGGCCCGGTGCAGGACTGCACCGGGCCTTTCCATGCGACTTGGCTGATGGCTTCAAACCTTCCGGGAACCGTGGCAGAAGCCGGTCCCGGTCAGACAATGTCTTCAGTTGCACCCGGCAAGGGCTGCTGCAGCTCTGCCATCCTGTCCGGATCATGCGGCACCAGCAGCCCGCGCCGTGCCTCGGGGCGGCGCACCTGATTGCGGCGTATTTCCTGCTGCCACCAGCCGGCGGCGCTGGCCGGATCCAATGCCTCCTCCGGCAGGTCTTCCTGCCACCAGTGCCGGGCCAGCGCCTGCCAGAGCTGCGCGATCCGGTCCTTGCGGGTGATCCGCAATGCTGCCTCGGTATCCCAGCGCATTGAGCGCCCGTTGAGATTGGCCGAGCCCACCAGGGCAAAATCCCGGTCGGTGATCAGCGCCTTGCTGTGCACGTAAATCAGCGGAGAGCCCGCCAGAGTCGAGGGCGCATCCCGCGCGGCCATCCGGCGCTGCACCGGGCTGGCGATGCAGGCGCGGGAACCAAAAGCTGCGCTCACGGTCTCAATCGCTTCCGCCTGCAGCGCCATGCCATAGCGGGCATCAAGATCCTGATTGCCGTCGAAGGCGACATCTTCCGGCAAGCCGGGAAGAATGAGGATCAGCGACAGTTCGGGATTGCGGCGGGCGGCATCCGCCAGTCCCTTAGCGATAACGCTGGATCGCAAAAACTGGGTTTCCAGATAGATCAGGCGGCGGGCAGCGGCAAAAGCGGCCAGATGATCTTGTTCGATTTCGCGCAGAACGGTTTTTGGCGACAGCGCCCAAAAGCCTGCACGGCGCGGAACCGACAAGGTGCGACGGATGTGCTTGCGGGCAGGCGGAGGCCTGCGGACGGCAATGTCATCCAGAAAGCTGTCGAGATGATCAGCGGCTTCCTCCGCTTCCGGGCCGCGCAGCAGCAACTGCACATCCGCCCATGTTTTGAACGCGGGCTGATTGTGGGCAGTGGTGTCATACCGGCGGAGGTTCTGATCCAGCCCGCCGATGTAGAGAACCTGCCGGTCGATCACCGCGACCTTCTGATGGTGAGAAACAGGATAGAGCTGCGGCAGACCGCGGTTCGCAGCGGAAGGCCTGAGACGCCGCGGCAGCTTGCGAAGCTTGCGGATCACGAAGGGTGAAAACGCCAGCCGCGGCAGCATGCCTGCCCGCGCTGGATGCAGCGCCGCGGTCACCGACAGGCGCGCGGCCTCTTCCGGCGCAAGCCCGCTGGCAATCTCCTTGGCCTGGGCAAGCGTGTTTTGCGCAGCCGCGTGCAGCGGGGCCGCCATCACCGGGTCAAAGTCGCTCACGATCAGGCGGACATGCACGCCGCGCCGCAGGGCATCAGCGATCAGCTCTGCCCAGGTTTCTCCGGTTTTCCTGGCTTCCGGGCTCAGCAGCCGGGTAGCGAAGTCGAACAGCCGGAAGCTGGCAGTGATCTCCTGCCGGGCTTCAAGCACGGTGCGCTCAAAAGCCGGCCAGGCCTGTTCAGCCGTGACCAGAACTGAAAATTCCGGGCAGGTGAAGTCATCACGCTGCGGGTTCTTCTGCGTCATGATACTGTTCTTTTTCCTGTGCGGCTGGCGGCACCGCGCCAGCGGTAACGGGAAATCCCAGCCGGTAGGTGTAAGCCGCCTCCGTCTCGTCGGTACTGGCAACGCCGTCAAGCTGAGCCGCAAAAGCCATCATCAGCCGTGCACCAATACCGGTACCCTCAACGGCTTCATTCTCAGTGGCCAGCGGCTGCCCCTTGGTATTGGAGATTTCAAGCTCAAGCCAGTCCCGCGCTGTTTCGCGCAGGCGGACATCTATCCGCGGGCGTCCGCCATCAGGCACACCCAGATATTTGACTGCATTGGTCATTGCTTCCGACACCAGCATCGAAAGCGTGACACCCTGATCCTGGCTCAGCGGCACGGGCGCCAGGTCTGTTTCGATCACAATCTCCTGCCCTGTACCGGCGGTCATCGACCCGATTTCCGAGATCAGCTCCTGAATCAGGTCGCGGCTGTCAACGGTTGTGATATCCGGGTTGGTGTTCAGGCTGCGGTGTATGGTGGCCAGCCCCCGCACCCGGCGCTGCAGCTGCGACAGCATCCGGCGGGCCTCGGGCGTCTGTGCTGTGCGGCCCTGCATGTTCATGATCGAGGCGACAAGCTGCAGGTTATTCTTGACCCGGTGGTGCACCTCGCGCAGCAGGATCGTCTTTTCTTGCAAGTCCAGCTCGCGCCTCCGTTCAGCCTCGCTCAGGATGACAACCATCCTGTTAAAAGACTGCTGTGCTTCCTCAAACTCGCGCGGAGGGTTGATGAGTTCCAGCTGAGGGTCTTCGCGCTCTCCCAGCGCATAACGGCGCATGGCCCGGCGCAGCGCGCTGAGGTGGCGGATGACCATTTGCTGCAGGCCGAGGACTGCCACGGAGATCCCGGCAAGCCACATCAGCACAGGGAATGCCAGGGTCATCAGCGAAGCGGGGTTTCTGGCCGCGGTCATGGCGTTTTCCACCGGCCAGCTGCCGACAACCGAAACCTGGCCGGAAAGAATGTCGCTGACAGCAAAAAACCGTTCGTCGCCTGAACGGTCATCTTCGAAAAATGTTTCCCCGGTGTGCTCCAGAAGATCCCGCCGCGGCACCGAAACCGGCAACACCTGCGCAGCCTCCTCTTCCGGAACGCTGGAGGAAAGGATCTCGCCCTGCGCGTCGATTGTCACGTACTGGATGCCCCGCTCGGACAAGTTCTTGCCGGATCTGGCTCCGGCCACCTTGTGCGGGATGGCAATGGAAACATAGCCCAGCAAAATGCCGTCGCCTTGCACCGGGCTGGTGGCCAGCAGGAACGAGCCGCCTTCCCCCAACAGGTCCCGGCCCAGAGCAAAAGACAACTGCGACGTCTGGCGGGCTTTCAGGTACATCCAACGATCAGACACATCCCGCGCCTTGCCGTCTGATGCGCAAACCATCCGGCCATCCGGCGTAATGAAGGCGGCGAAAGTGAACGGGTTTGGGCCTTCTGTGAAGGCTTTAAGAAGATCGTTGCAGGCGCGGCGATCTTGCAGAACTGGAAGTATAGCCGCCGCGACCCCTTCTGTGGCGCCGCCCGCACGCTGCAGCAATTCGCGTTCCCTGGATGCCGCGCGTTCGGTCTGGTCAAGCAAGGACGCATGCGACAGCCGGGTGGCTTCATCTACAACGGCATTGGTCTGGTAGAGCGCGATCAAGCCCAGCGGCAGCAGCGCAAATGTCATCAGCGCTGCGAGCCGGACCAAAAGCCCCCCTGCCTGCAACCGCGGCATTGCAATCATGCGGCGCTCTGCTGCGCGACAATCCCTGCTGTAACGGAGTCGGTCAGCTCGATCTGACCGTCTTCGTCCAGGTCCATCAGCTCAGCCAAGCGGGCGCGGGCGCGGTTCACCCGGCTCTTGATGGTGCCGGTTTTAACGCCGCACATCTCGGCGGCCTCATCGTAGGAAAAACCGCCTGCGCCGACCAGCACCAGCGCCTCGCGCTGCTCATCGGTCAACTGGGCAAAGGCCGTCTGGAAATCGCGCAAATGCAGCCGCCCGTCGTGATCGGGTTTTTGCGCCAGGCTGCCCGACAGTGCCCCATCGGCATCCTCGACCTCGCGCTTGCGCTTGCGGCGCAGCGAATAAAAGGTGTTGCGCAGGATCGTGAACAGCCAGGCACGCATGTTGGAGCCAGCTTCGAATTTCTCGATATTGGTCCAGGCCTTGACCAGAGTCTCCTGCACCAGGTCATCGGCAGTGGCGCTGTTGCGGGTCAGACTGATGGCGAAGGCGCGCAAGGCGCCCAGATGGTTGATCAGGTCGTCCCTTGGGTCAAGCTGTGTCTCAGTCATTTGAGGTACTCTCCCCTGACTGCTTCGCCTTCTCCAAGGCCTCCTTTTCCTTCAGCCGTTTCAGCAGGTCTGTGAACCGGTCCGGCACCGGTTCGCTGGCGACCTGCTCGAACGCCCGCTTGAGGTTTTCATCGATTTCGCGGTCGGCCTGCTTATTCCGGGGCCGGGCACGTTGAGGCTGTGTCATGCGATCCATCAAATTTTTGCGCAGTTTCTGGAACCAAACGCGCGGCGGGGCGTATAGTTCCATATATATTGTAAAAAAGGGAACGTCGCACAATGACCGCTCAATCGGGAGAACTGATCGCCAGCCAGATTGGCGCCAACCTGCCCTATCTGCGCCGCTATGCGCGTGCGCTGACAGGCAGCCAGAGCAGCGGCGACAAATATGCCCTGGCGGCGCTGGAGGCGATCCTGGCCGGGGAAGCCGAGTATGACAGCAGCCTGTCACCCAAGGCCGCCCTGTTCCGGGTCTTCCATGCAATCTGGTCTACCACCGGGGCACCGGCAGGCGAAGATGAGACCGACACCGGGCTTGCCGCCAAGGCGCAAAGGCATCTGCGCCAGCTGACGCCGAACACCCGTGAAGCATTGCTGCTGCACACCATTGAAGAATTCAGCGCCGCCAGCACCGGCGTCATCATGGGGGTCAGCGAAGATGAGGCATCCGATCTGATTTCAATCGCTTACGAGGAAATGTCGCGCGCAACTGCCGGGCGGGTGATGATCATCGAGGACGAGGCCGTTATCGCCATGGACCTGGAAGCCATCGTCACGGGTATGGGCCACAGTGTCACCGGTATCGCCCGGACCGAGGCTCAGGCAATGGAGCTTGCATCCGGCGCCCCCTCCGACCTTGTGCTCTCTGATATCCAGCTGGCCGACAATTCCAGCGGCATTGACGCCGTGAACGGCATTCTGGAAAAACACGGCGATCGCCCGGTTATTTTCATCACCGCCTACCCCGAACGGCTGCTCACAGGGGAAGGTCCTGAACCGGCCTTTCTGATTTCCAAACCCTATACGGAGGAGCAAGTCCGTTCTGCCGTCAGTCAGGCGATGTTCTTCTCTTCGACGGAAACACTGAAGGTCTGAAGACTGCTCTTTAGTTTCCTCAGAATTGTCCGGACCGTTACTGCGGTCCGGCTTGCTGTTGATATCTACCAAAAAGCCCCCAGCCGAAGGTCCGGCCGGGGGCTTTGACTTGCCCTGCCCAGAATACGCAGGCAGGGCAGCGGAAAAATTCAAGACTACGACTTGGCGATTGCCCGCAGCATCCAGGCGGCCTGTTCATGGAAGGCAGACCGCGCGGTTGCCAGGTCCTCTGTCACGATATCGCGGCGGCGGCCTGCAAGTTCAGCAAGCGCATGCATCCGCAGTGCGATCCGCGCATGGCTTTCAGCCAGATCCTGGGCCATCTCACCGGCGCTGAGCTCTCCGCCGGGATCTTCGATCTTGGACCGGTTCAGCACTTCGTCCATGCGCGATGGCGCCAGGTGCCCCAAGGCGCGGATGCGCTCTGCCAGGTCATCGGCCGCGGAGAACATGTTCTCATACTGCTCTTCCGTCAGCTTGTGCATCGAGTAGAAGGCCGGGCCTTCCACATTCCAGTGGCAGGCATGGGTCTTGAAGACCAGTCGGTAGGTATCTGCAAGCACATCCGCCAAGCCGTCAGCGATTGCGCCGGTGTCCCTGACGCCGGTTTCAACTTTGTCGGGGCTTGGGACGGCGGTTAGTGCGCCAGTCATGGGATACTCCTTTTCCTGTTGCAGGTTACGTACGTTAGCGGAAACGCAGGCGGGGCCAGATTGTTCCGCCCGGCCAGCAAGAAAATGCCCGGTGTCTGCAAGAGGTCACGCGCAGAACGCCTTCAGCGGGAAGCGCCGCGAAGCAGCCGGACGATCAAGGCTGCCGCGAAGAGAAGCAAAAAGATGTAGAACAGGATCTGTGCGATCCCTGCGGAGGCCGTGGCAATGCCGCTAAATCCGAAGATGCCGGCGATGATTGCAACGGCCAGGAAGACTACTGCCCAGTAAAGCATGCCTATACCTTTCTGTTGCGGATTTCACCTACCCAACCCGCAGCCGTTGAAAATGTTCCATGCCACTGGCATTGCATTATTTGGAGATTGTTGTGCTGGTCCTGCCGGACAGCGGGTTAGGCTGTTGCCGTTTCAGAATGAGCAACGGGCAGGCCGCTTCCGGGCTCGTCAGATCAGCGGCCGGATATCCGGGGCGGGGTCTTCGATCAACGCAATTTCAGCGAGCGCTGGTATGTTTTTGATCTTCAGCATCCCGTCCTGCCATTCCGCCAGCTTGGCGTCGCGCAAGGTCTTCAGCATTTTGTTTGTGTGCACCAGGGACAAACCAAGCGCATCGGCAAGGTCCTGCTGGCGGTAGGGCAGCGGCACCGCGTTCTTCACCTCCATCCCGACTGCCTTCAGCCGCTCATAGATCCTAACCAGCGCCCAGGCGATGCGCTGCCGGGCGTCCCGCTGACCAAGCGAAGCAATGGTTTCCCCCAGGAAATGCTCCTCTACAGCGGCAATCCAGGTCAGATCGTAGGCCCGCTCGGGGTGGTGCTGGAACAGTTCGAACAGCGCAGACCGGCGGAACACGCAGAGCGTCATGCTGGTGGTTGCTTCAACGGAATGCTTCATCTCGCCCAAAAGCCCCGCCTGCAGACCGGCGAAATCGCCCGGGAACAGGAAATTAATCACCTGCCGCCTGCCGTTTTCCAAGGTTTTGCAGCGCGCCCCATGCCCTTGAGGACAGTGAATAGCTGCGGACTGTTTGATCCTTCCAGAAGGATGGTGGTGCCTGCATCCACCATTTCACCGGTTTTGAAAGATTGGGTGAAGGCGACTTCTTCGCGTGACAGTGGCTTGAAAACACCACGCTTGCGCAGCGGGCAGTTCTGTCAGGCGGTCGCAGACATCATCATTCCCCTTCTGATCTATGTCACAGTTTAATGCGCCCGAGGCCGAATAGTTCCAGAATAGCAGGCCATAAGGGGAACGAAGCAATGGAGCGGCTGAACCGCGGGTGCCCGCATGTCTACCTGATTGCGTCAAGGAACTATCTGGTCACCTGCGATATCTGCGACGCCATACTGGACTTTGATCCTGCCGCGGAAATCAGCGTGCTGAGGAGCCAGGAAGCGGCCCTGCCAGCCCTGTCGCGCTACCGCGGGATCGCAGTGGCCTTCATGGAATGCGGATCTGAAATGGTAGCTGGCCTCAGGATTGACCAGATTGCTTGCAGCCGCGGCGGCAGGCTGGTCCTGATGGGCCGTGAAGCCGAGAGAGAACTGGAAAGGCAATCCCAACTGCTGCTGTGGCCAGTGCTTGCCAGACCGGTATCAACCCGGATGATCATGAGCCATCTGATGCCGCTGGGCGAGCGGCCAGGGAACAAAACCCGTGTCCGGGGGTTGATATTCTGACTGCTGCTTCCGGCAGCCCCTGAAAAGGAGAAGAGACATGCTTGGTTGGGCAATAACATTTCTGGTGATCGCACTGGTCGCAGCTCTGCTTGGATTCGGCGGCATTGCCGGCGCATCTGCCGGCATCGCAAAGATCCTATTCGTCATTTTCCTGATCCTCTTCGTTGTCGCAATGGTTGCGCGCGTAGTGAAGGGCAAGCCGCCCGTTTAACACTGTTCTGACGCTTCGTTCCGGCGACTTTAATCCCTCGAATGCGCGGCCGGATGATGGCCTCCCGGGCGAGCCGTCATCCGCCCTGTTTGGCCAGAAGCATGCTGCCGGCAACTCCACCGGCCCGCTCAGACTGCAGTTCCGATTGCGGCCAAGACTCACGCTTTGCTCACGCCGCGTTACCAGGCAAGCACTTGCCATGCGGGCCGCGGCCATTAAGGTTGTTCGTGCACGCACTAATCGGAGACGGCCAGATGCAAGACCTCACTCCCGCCCCGGACCTCAAGCCGGTTTCTGCGCAGCCTGACCTGCCGGACAATCCTCCGGGGCTGCACGAGCGGGCACTGCATTTCCTGGCCCGGTTCCTGCCGCTTGCCTATTTCCGGCGGCCGCCCAAGATCATCATCATCGACGCAACCAACAGCTGCAACCTTCGCTGCCCGGTCTGCCCGGTGACCTTTGCGATGAAGCGCAAGCGCGGCATGATGAAGCCGCATGTGTTCCGCAAGATCATCGACGATTTCAAAGACCAGCGGGAAAAGCCTGCGATCTACTTCAGCTTTTCGGGCGAACCCACCCTGCACAAGGATCTGCCGGACTTTATAGCCTACGCCCATGAAAACGGCCACGACACTTATCTATCGACCAATGCCACCCGCCTGACGCCCGAGATGAGCGAGCGGCTGATCCGGTCCGGCCTTGCCCGGGTGAACCTGTGCATGGACGGTTTTTCCAAGGAAGCGCAGGAGACCTACCGGGTCAACTCCGACTTCGACAACGTCAAGGCCAGCATCGAAGAATTCCTGAGCATCAAGAAGCAGATCGGCTCCAAGTCGCCTGTCACCGTGCTGCAGACGCTGCTGACCAGCTATTCGGAACCGCAAATGGACGAAATGGAGGCCTGGGCCAAAGATGCCGGTTTCGACCGGGTCCGGTTCAAAACCTTCTCGATCGGGTCCTACACCTCAGCCGACCAGAAACGCGAATTTGCCCATTTCCTGCCGCGCCAGAAGGAACTGCGCCGCCACCCGCGTCACACCAGCCATGCCATGTGCACAGTGCCACTGTTCCAGTCGGTGGTTTTCTGGAATGGCGATCTGGGCCTTTGCTGCATTGACTACGACCAAGTGATTCAACTGCCGAACGTCGAACAGGACGGCTTCCTTGCCGCTTACCGCTCTGACGAGGCCGCCCGCGCCCGCAAGCGCGGCTTTCTCAAGCAGTTCGGCATCTGCAAGACGTGTTCGTTTTCAAACGCCGAAAATATGGGCATCCGCCGCGACCTGAAGAAGTAGCCCCGCCCGGCCCTTCTTCTCTGGAAAATACTCCGGGGGTGAAGGCCGAAGGCCTGAGGGGGCAACACCCCCTCCCTTCTACCGCTGCAGCAGGATCGGGAACCAATCCTCACGCAAGCGCTGGCCAGGCTGCATATCATGGCCCGGGAAGGGCGGCGAAGTGCGGCCCGGGCGCTCCACATAGCGCGCGTCATCGCCCACCAAGCGCAGCGAGAATGCGCGGCGGCGCGAGGTGGAAGTATTGCCGCGGGCGCCGTGCAGGGTCTTGTAGTTGAAGGCCACCGCATCGCCCGGCTGCATCGGGTATTCCAGCACCGTCATGCCCTCGGCATCCGGGTCCGGGACGGCCATGTACTGGCCTTCATCCGGGAAGAAATCCTCTTCCGACACCCAGCGGGTCGGCAGCACTTCCTTCTCCCATTTATGCGAGCCGGCCACACAGCGCAGTGTGGCCTCCTTCACCTCATCCAGCGGCGACCAGAAGCTGATGGTCTGCTGACCCTCGACGAAGTAATAGGGCCCGTCCTGATGCCAGGGGGTCGGCATCGAGGTGCCCGGCTCCTTGACCAGCACATGATCATGGAACATCTGCACCGAAGTGGATTTCATCAGATCGGCTGCGACTTCTGCAACAGGAGACTCTTGAATCACCTGCCGGAACTCAGGGATCCGGGTCCAGTTGCAGTAATCGTCAAAGAAGCGTCCGGTCTGGCCTGCCTTTTCGTTGTTCGAGGCATAGGGGCCCGGGTTGTCGATGTTGGCGGCGACGCCCGCACGCAGCAGCTCGACCTGGTTCGCAAACAGGCCGCGGATCAGCACCACGCCGTCACGCTGGAATTGTTCGACATGCTCCGGGGTGATGAGGGGATGGACCATTGCTGCCTCCGCTGCTGATTGATGCAATTCTGATGCGCTCTTCCTGCCGCGGCCCATGGCATAGTTTCAAATCATATCTTTCTAATATACCCTTCGCCCCATGTTATACCTAACTTTGCGCCACTATGAATACATCTGTGCTGTGGCCCGGCACGGCAGCCTGTCAGCCGCGGCTGATGCCGTGCATGTGAGCCAGCCTGCGCTCTCCGCTGCGCTCAGCCGGATTGAGGACCACCTGGGCCACCCGCTGTTCCTGCGCCGCCGCGGGGCGGCGTTGGCAATGACGCCGCTGGGCAGGCGGTTTGCGGAAAAAGCCCAGGCGCTGCTGGAACAGGCTGCTCTTCTGGAGAATCCAAATGCTGCGGGCGCCGGGCAGCAGCGGCTGGCGCTGGTCTGCTTCTCGGACCTTGCCCCCTTTCT
This sequence comes from Leisingera sp. ANG59, assembly GCF_013317235.1. Lineage (GTDB taxonomy): Bacteria > Pseudomonadota > Alphaproteobacteria > Rhodobacterales > Rhodobacteraceae > Leisingera. The sequence continues at coordinate 177,709 of NZ_WLCM01000005.1, forward strand.
GCTGGCGCCGGCGCTGAAGGCGTTGCGCGAGGCCTTGCCCGAAGTGGAAATCAGCCACAAGGCCTGCGGGTTTGAGCCGCTGATAAATGCTCTTTCTGAAGGAGAAGCGGACCTGGCGATCACCTATGACCTGGGGCTTGACGCAGGCTTTAGCCGGGCAGAATTGCAGCGGTTGTCACCGCATGCGCTGGTGCCGCCGGACCACCCTTTGGCTGCACGCAGCGGGATATCCCTGTCGGAGCTGGCGGAGCACCCGCTGGTTCTGTCGCAGGAGGGCCTGTCGATGCATCATATGCTGGGTTTGTTCAAGGCGCATGGGCTGGTGCCGCAGATTGCGCACCGGGCCGGCTCGCTGGAGCTTCTGCGCAGTCTTGCGGCCAACGGTGAGGGCGTTGGCATCAGCTACAGTCTGCCGCCTGGCAGGATGAGCTATGACGGCAAAGCCTTAAGCGCAATACGGGTCACGGATGCGGGGGCTGAAGAACCGGTGATTCTGGCTGCGCATGCGGATCTGCCCGAGACGTCCGCGGCGCATCAGGCGCATTGCATACTAAAATCAGCGCTGAATGCCGCCCGGTCAGACCTTGCGCAAACGGATCACTACGTCGACTGAAGCGATTTCCATCCCCTCCGGCGCTTCCGGCAGTTTGTGGATCACAAGGTCCTGCGCGGGGGCATCGCTGACGCGGCCCTCATCCTCCCAGAAGAAATGGGGATGGTCGTGGGTATTGGTGTCGAAATAGCTTTTCGAGCCGTCCAACGGGATCTCCTGCAGCACGCCAGCATCGCAAAAGGCGCGCAGCGTGTTGTAAACCGTGGCCAAAGACACCGCAGCCCCGTTTTTCTTGGCCGACTCGAACAGGCTTTCGGCGGTAATGTGGCGGTGCTTGCCGTCGCCCACCAGCAATTCGGCGAGCGCAACCCGCTGCCGGGTGGGTCTCAGCCCGGCATCTGTCAGCCAGCGTGTGGCCACTTCTTCGCTGTTCGGCGTCATGAGCAGGTCCTGCTTCGCGTTGCTGACCGTATATATAGGAGCAACACCCAGGGTTTTTCAAATGAAATTCATTCGCAGCTGGCAGGCCAGATCCGATGCGCCTGTGGCACATTCAGTGCAGGAAGTGACGCGGGGTACCCTTGCAGGACCCTTTGGCCGGGTGTTACAGGGATCCAGATATATATACACGAACCTCAGGCAGGAGATGCGCCCGAATGGCCGATTACCCCAGCAGCTTTGACAAGGACGATTTGCTGAAATGCGCGCGGGGCGAGCTGTTCGGTCCCGGCAACGCCCAGCTGCCGGCGCCGCCGATGCTGATGATGGACCGCATCACCGAGATTTCCGGTGACGGCGGCGAGCACGGCAAGGGCCATGTGATTGCGGAGTTCGACATCACCCCGGACCTGTGGTTCTTTGACTGCCATTTCCCCGGCAACCCGATCATGCCCGGCTGCCTGGGCCTGGACGGCCTGTGGCAGCTGACCGGCTTCAACCTGGGCTGGCGCGGCTGGCAGGGCCGCGGTTACGCGCTGGGTGTGGGCGAAGTGAAGCTGACCGGCATGGTACGCCCGGACCGCAAGATGCTGACCTACCGCGTGAACTTCACCAAAGCCGTGCAGACCCGCCGCCTGACCATGGGTGTCGCCGACGGCATCGTCGAGGCGGACGGCGATGTGATCTACCAGGTCAAAGATATGAAAGTGGCCCTGTCCGAAAGCTGATACGCTTTCCGGCAGGACAAAAGTCACAGAAACAGGAGTACGCACATGCGCCGCGTCGTCGTCACCGGTTTGGGGATTGTCTCCTCCATCGGGAACAATGCCGAAGAGGTCACCGCCTCTTTGAAGGCCGGGAAATCCGGTATCGTTGCCAGCCCGGAAATGGCTGAGCACGGCTTCCGCAGCCAGGTGGCCGGCACGCTGAAGATCGACGTGGCCGAGCATGTGGACAAACGCACCCTGCGGTTCATGGGCCCCGGTGCCGCCTACGCGCATATTGCGATGAGCCAGGCGATTGCCGATGCGGGCTTGTCCGAAGACCAGGTGGTCAACGAGCGCACTGGCCTGGTGGCAGGCTCCGGCGGCCCGTCGACCTCTGCCATGCTGACCGCGCATCAGACCGTGCTGAAATCCGGTGCAACCAAGCGCATCGGTCCCTTTGCAGTGCCGAAATGCATGTCCTCGACGATCTCCGCGAACCTTGCGACCGCCTTCAAGATCAAAGGCATCAACTATTCGATCACTTCGGCCTGCTCGACCTCGCTGCACTGCATCGGCAATGCAGCCGAGCAGATCATGATGGGCAAGCAGGACGTGATGTTTGCCGGCGGCGGCGAGGAGCTGGACTGGACCCTCAGCTGCCTGTTCGACGCCATGGGCGCGATGTCGTCGAAAAAGAACGACGACCCGGAGAAAGCCTCCCGCGCCTTTGATCAGGACCGCGATGGGTTCGTGATCTCCGGCGGCGGCGGCATCGTGGTGCTGGAGGATCTGGAGCATGCGCTGGCCCGCGGCGCCAAGATCTATGCAGAGGTGACCGGCTTTGCCGCAACTTCTGACGGCCACGATATGGTGGCGCCGTCCGGCGAGGGCGGCGAGCGGGCGATGCGGCTGGCGCTGTCGACCCTGCCCGAGGGCCGCAGGGTGGATTACATCAACGCGCACGGCACCTCGACCCCGGTCGGCGATGTTGGCGAAGTTGAAGCCGCCCGCCGGGTGTTCGGCGAAGGCAATGTGCCGCCGATCTCCTCCACCAAGTCGATGACCGGCCACGCCCAGGGCGCTGCCGGCGCGCTGGAGGCGATCTTCTGCCTCCTGATGCTCGACAATGACTTCATCACCCCGTCGATCAACGTCGACACCCTCGCCGACGGCATCCAGCCGGGTGAGATTGCCACCAGCCTGGTGGAAAACGCCGGCCTCGACTCGGTGATGACCAACAGCTTCGGCTTTGGCGGCACCAACGGGTCGATGGTTCTGAGCAAGTACAAGGGATAAGCGACGATGGCAGGACTGCTGACAGGCAAACGCGGCCTGATTATGGGCGTGGCCAACGACCGCTCCATCGCCTGGGGTATTGCCAAGGCGATGGCGGACGCAGGGGCCGAGCTGGCCTTCACCTACCAGGGCGAGGCTTTCGGCAAGCGGCTGGAGCCGCTGGCGCAGAGCGTTGGATCGGATTTCATGGTCGACGTGGATGTGACCGACGATGCCTCGCTGGACGCTGCGTTTGAGCAGCTGGCGGGACGCTGGCCCGCGATTGACTTTGTGGTGCACGCGATTGCCTACTCGGACAAGAACGAGCTAACCGGCCGTTTTCTGGACACCAGCCGGGCGAACTTCAAGAACTCACTGGATATCTCCGCCTATTCCTTCATCGAAGTCGCACGCCGCGCCTATCCGCTGATGAAGGATAACGGCGGTACCCTGCTGACCCTGACCTATCAAGGTTCGAACCAGGTGGTTCCGAACTACAACGTGATGGGAGTGGCCAAGGCAGCGCTGGAATCGGCAACCCGTTATCTGGCCAACGACCTGGGCCCGGAAGGAATCCGCGTGAACGCGATCTCTCCCGGCCCGATGAAGACACTGGCCGGAGCTGCCATCGGCGGCGCGCGCAAGACATTCAAGCACACCGCGCAAAATGCGCCGCTGCGTGACAACGCGACGCTGGAGGCCGTTGGCGGCACAGCGGTTTATCTGGCATCGGATGCAGGCGCCTGCACCACCGGCGAGATCATCCGGGTCGATGGCGGCTTCCACATCCTGGGGATGCCGCAGCCGGATCACCTGTAACGGCCCTCATTTGCTCCGGCATCGACAAAAAAGGCGCCACTCTGGGCGCCTTTTCCTTTTGCTGGTTCAGTTTACTGAAACCAACTCGATATCGAACACCAAGTCCTTACCCGCCAGGAAATGGTTGGCGTCCAGCGTCACGGTTTCGTCGCTGACTTCAACCACCGTCACCGGCAGCACCTGTCCGTCGGGGCTTTGCATCTGCAGCTGGGTGCCGAGGTCCAACGGGATGTCCGCCGGAATGCCCTCGCGCGGGATTTCCTGGCGCGCAGCAGGGTTGATCGGCCCGTAAGCTTCGGTGCAGGGGATTTCGAGGGTTTTCTTGTCGCCAGTGCTCATGCCCTCAAGGCCTGCATCCATGCCCGCGATCACATGGCCTGCACCAACGGTGAACTCCAAAGGGTCGCGCCCTTCGGAACTGTCGAAAACGGTGCCATCCGTCAGCTTGCCAGTGTAGTGGATGCGCACGGTGTCGCCGTTCTTTACCCCGGTCATGAGACCTCCAATCGGTTACGGTTTGATAAAGGGGCGCAGCCTAGCGCCCCCGGACGCGATGTAAACCCGTATGGGTACAATTTCCTGCTTTGCCCCTCCTGCCGCATCATGCAAGTCTCGCCGCAGGGGAGCGAACCATGCCAATTACCACCTGTATCTTCGACGCCTACGGAACTTTGTTCGATGTCGCCGCTGCGGCAAGGCAGGCCGCTGGCGAACCCGAGTTTCCGCACCTGCGGGACAGTTGGGCGGAGCTCGCCAGCCACTGGCGGCTGAAACAGCTGCAGTACACCTGGCTGCGGGCCATCACCAATGCACACGCCGATTTCTGGGACGTGACCCAGGACGGGCTGGACTGGGCTATGGAGGCGACGGGGCTTCACGGCGATAAGGCGCTGCGCCAGCGGCTCCTGGATCTGTACTGGGAGCTGCAGGCCTACCCGGAAGTCCCTGCGATGCTGCAAGCACTGAAGGACGCGGGCATGAACACTGCAATCCTGTCGAACGGTTCTCCCGCGATGCTGGATGGCGCGGTGCAGTCAGCGGGACTGGGGGGCGTGCTGGATGATGTGCTGTCGGTGGAAAGCGTCGGCATCTTCAAACCCGACGCCCGGGTTTACGATCTGGTCGGAAAGCGGTTTGGCTGCGCACCGGAAGACGTGCTGTTCGTTTCCTCCAACGGCTGGGATGCTGCGGGCGCTTCCGGCTATGGCTTCGCCACCGCCTGGGTGAACCGAGCCGGCGAGCCAGTGGACCGGCTGCCCTGGAAACCCGCGCATATCCTGCCGGATCTGACGACTATCCCTGACCTCGCCAAGGACTGAAGCGCTCATGCCACATTTTGACACTTCTGACGGACTGCGGCTGCATTACTCAGATGCGGGCTCAGGCTCGCCGCTTCTGTGCCTCGCCGGCCTGACCCGGGATAGCCGGGATTTCCGCTACTTCGCGCCGCATGCCGCACGGTACCGGATGATAACGCTGGACGCGCGCGGACGCGGGCAGTCGGATCATGACCCGTACTTCTTGAATTACAACGTTCTGCGCGAATCACAGGACGTGCTGGCGCTGCTGGATCATCTGGGCCTCGGCCAAGCTGCCATCCTTGGCACCTCCCGCGGCGGGCTGGTCGCGATGACGCTGGCGGCGATGGCCAAGGACAGGCTTTCGGCGGTGATCCTGAATGACGTCGGTCCGGAGATCCCACCCGGGGGCATTGCAAGGATCATGGAATACGTGGGCCGCCGCCCGGCGGCAAAGACCTGGGAACAGGCTGCTGAGACCCTCAGCGCCTTGATGGCACCCGCTTTTCCTGACGTGCCCGCTGCCCGCTGGAAGGAGGAGGCAGAAGCCTTTTATGACCAAACGCCGGAGGGGCTTTCCCTGCGCTATGACCCGCGCCTGCGCGACGCGCTGCTGGCGCAGGCAGAAGCGGGCCCGCCGCCGGATCTTTGGCCACTGTTCCTGGCGCTGGACGGCCTGCCCTGCGGCGTGATCCGCGGCGCGAACTCCGATATTCTGGGCGCCGGAACCTTCGCGGAGATGCAGCGCCGCCTGCCCGCGTTGCAGGCCGCCGAAATAGCGAACCGCGGCCATGTGCCCTTTTTGGACGAGCCGGACGCGCTCGCCCTCATCCATTCAGTTCTGGACCAGATCAGATGACCTCAATTGCCATGATCGAAGCCGCGGCGGAGCGGCTGAAGGGCCATGCCCGCAAGACTCCGCTTCTGTCCTCGCCGTTCCTGGACGAGATTGCCGGGCGGCGCCTGCTGGTGAAGGCGGAATGCCTGCAGCACACTGGATCCTTCAAGTTCCGCGGCGGCTGGTCGGCGGTCTCGGCGCTGAGCGAAGAAGAGCGTAAGCGCGGCGTGATCGCCTACTCCAGCGGCAACCATGCGCAGGGCGTGGCCGCCGCAGCCAAGGCGCATGAGGCGCCGGCAGTGATCGTTATGCCAGCGGACGCGCCGCAGCTGAAAATCCGGAACACCCGCGATCTGGGCGCCGAGGTGGTGCTGTATGACCGTGCGGGCGGCGAAAGCCGCGAGGCGGTTGGCGCCTTGCATGCGGAAGCACGAGGGCTGACGCTGATCAAACCCTATGACGAACCACTGGTGATTGCCGGTCAAGGCACCTGCGGGCTAGAAATTGCCGAACAGGCCGAGGCGGAAGGCGTCAGCACGGCGGATGTGCTGGTAAACTGCGGCGGCGGCGGGTTGTCCTCGGGCATCGCCCTTGCGCTTGAAGCCCGTGCGCCGGGGCTGAGTGTCCGGCCGGTGGAACCCGAGGGTTTCGACGACGTAACCCGCTCCCTGGCCTCGGGTGAGGTGCAGCAAAACCCCAGCCTGTCCGGCTCCATCTGCGACGCCATCCTGACGCCGCAGCCGGGGGATATCACATTCCCGATCCTCAACCGCCTGTGCGGGCCGGGCATTGTGATCACAGAGGACGAGGCGCTGCAGGCCATGGCGCTGGCCTTCTTGCGGCTGAAGATCGTGCTGGAGCCCGGCGGGGCCGCATCGCTGGCGGCAGCCCTGTTCCACGCGGGCCAGATTGAAGGCGGTGCGGTGATTGCTGTGGCAACCGGCGGCAACGTCGATGCAGAGCTGTTCCGGGAAGCGCTCTCGCGTTATGCTTGAGACCTGGCCGCGCGATGGTCCGCGCGGCAGCCAAGGGGACACGTCATGACACGTTTCACCATCGCCTCGTTCAACGTCAAAAACCTGATCGGCCCGGAGCGGGAATACTACCGCTTTCAAAGCTACACGCCTGAAGAGTACGCGTGGAAGGCGGATTGGATGGCCGACCAGCTGCTGACGCTGAACGCCGACATCGTCGGGTTTCAGGAAATTTTCGAGGAGGCGCCTTTGCGGCAGGTGGTCGCCGAGGCGGACCGCCGCGGGGCAGAGGCCAATGCGGCCAGCATCCCGGATCCAGCGAAACGCTATCACCGCAAGGCAATTTTCCAGAAACTGGCCTATGGCTCCTATGCCGAGGCGGAGCTTGCTTTTGCCCCCAACCTTAATGACACCGGCAAGCCGGGCAAGCGGCGGCCCGGACTGGCGGTGCTTTCACGATTCGGGTTTGAGGGCGAGCCTGAGGTAATTCAGGATCTGGCACAGCCATTGGACATACCTATGGCCTGTCTCGGTGAGGAAGAAGATGCAGGTTTTTATACCCTGCGGCGGCTGTCGCGCCCGATCCTGAAGGTGCGGGTGCCCGTGGGCGATCAGGTGATCAGCGTATTCAACTGTCATCTGAAGTCGAAACTTGGTGAATACATCAAGCCGCAAGGCGCCCCCTACCCGCCCGAGACCGTGCTGACGGCCTATGATGCTGCGGGCCGGGCTATGGGTGCGCTGCGCGCGGCGTTGCGGCGGATGGGAGAAGCCTGGGTACTGCGCCGCGCGGTGCTGGACGAGCTGGATCAGGGGCGCCCCGTGATGGTGCTGGGGGATTTCAACGACGGCGAACATGCGGTCAGCAGCGAGATTATCTCCGGTGAGGTGCCGTTCAGGAACTATGCCTGGACGCTGAGGCATAACGCCGAGCATCCGGGCGACCGTTACAGCGAGGAGGAGGATGTGCAGATCCGGGAAGCTATCGACCGGGTGCGGCTGCGCTCGGCAGAGAACATGTTCCTGCGGAAATCCCTGCGCGATGTGGTCTACACTACTGCATTTGGCGGCGTGCATGAGAGTATAGACCAGATCTACATGTCCCGCCATTTTGACCCGGATTGGCACGGAGCGGTCGGCAAGATGCACTACTACAGCGTCTTCAACGACCATCTTACCGATGGCAGCCACCCGGAAGCCCCATACAACAAACTCGCTTCCGATCACGGCCAGATCATGGCCCATATGGAACTGCGCAGCTGAACCCTGCCGATTGCTTTACCTCCCAGCTCCGGAACAGGTAGACTGCGGCGGAGCAGAGATGAGGTACCCCATGCAGATCGCAGACCTGGGCGACGTCCAGCTTCACTACCGCATTGACGGCGACGCAGGCGGCGCCCCCATTGTGTTTGCCAATTCACTCGGCACGGACCTGAGAGTCTGGGATGCTGTGGTGGAAAGGCTGCCCGCAGGATTGCGCATCATCCGCTACGACAAGCGCGGGCATGGGCTGTCCTCCTGCCCGCCTGCCCCCTATTCAATGGGCGCGCTTGTGCGGGATGCGGAGCGGCTGCTGGACTACCTGGAAGTGCGCGACTGCATGTTCGTGGGCCTGTCGATCGGCGGCATGATCGCGCAGGGGCTGGCGGTGAAGCGGCTGGACCAAATCCGTGCGCTGGTGCTGTCGAACACCGCCGCCAAGATCGGCACCACCGAGATGTGGAAAGAACGGGTTCGGACCGTTCAAAGCGACGGCATTGAGGCACTGGCCGATGCGGTGATGGAGCGCTGGTTTGCCCGCGGCTTCCGGTCAGCGCCGGCGCTGCAACTGTGGCGCAACATGCTGATTCAGCAATCCCGCGATGGTTATGCGGGCTGCTGCGCGGCGATTGCGGGCACCGATTTCTACACGCCGACCAGCGGTCTGCGGCTGCCCTGCCTTGGCATCGCAGGATCCGAGGACGGCTCCACCCCGCCCGACCTGGTGCGTGAAACGGTGGACCTGATCCCCGGCAGCCAGTTTCATCTGATCCGGCGCGCAGGCCATATTCCTTGCGTCGAGCAGCCGGATGAATTCGCTGACCGCCTGGCGGCCTTCCTGAGGGAGACCGGGCACATTGGCTGAGTTTCTTCTTGTTCACGGTTCCTGCCACGGCCCATGGTGCTGGCGCGACGTGGTCCCGGCGCTTGAGGCCCGGGGCCACACTGCCCGCACCATCAGCCTGCCCGGCCATGCCGACGGGCGTGATCCCGCGGGGGTTACACTGGCCGAAACGGCGGAGGCAGTCGCCGCGGCTTCCACCCCGGACACCCTGATCGTCGGGCATTCCTGGGGCGGTTTTCCCATTTCTGCGGCCGCGGAGGCGCATCCAGAGCGATCGCGCGGGCTGATCTATCTTTGCGCCTATCTGCCGGTCAGCGGTATGTCCCTTATCGGCATGCGCAAGGCAGGGCCCCGGCAGACCCTGGAAGGCGCAACCCGGAAGAACGAGGCAGGCACCGCATACAGCCTGGTGCCGGAGACCACGCCGGACCTATTCTATCACGACTGCCCGGCCGAAGCGGTGCGCTTTGCCATGGAAAACCTCTGTGAACAGCCAATCCTGGCGCAGGACACGCCGGTCCACCTGAGCGAACGGTTCGAGGGCGTGCCCAAGGCCTACATCCGCTGCACCGAAGACCGGGTCATTCCGCCGGAATACCAGGCTCAGATGGCGGCCCGCCTGCCGCCCCGGCGGGCACATGATATGAACACATCCCATTCGCCCTTCTTCGCCGACCCTGAAGGTCTGGCAGAGCTGATGGGGCAGATTGCAAAGGACTTCTGATGGCAGGTACTGTCTTTGACAGCCAAATCTATGGCGGCCTATTCAGCAGCGGCGAGGCCAGCCGCCTGTTCTCGGACAGCGCCGAAGTGCGCGCCATGCTGCTGGTGGAGGGCGCGCTGGCCAAGGCGCAGGGCGAAGCAGGTGTGATCCCGCCGGAAAGCGCGGCTGCGATCGGGCGTGCTGTGGTCGAGATCGCCGTCGACCCGGGTGTTCTGAAACGGCCCGCGGGGCAGAACGGTGTGCCGGTTCCGGGGCTGGTGGCCGCATTCCGCGAAGAAATGAAGGCGCCCGAGCATGCGCAGTATGTGCATTGGGGGGCCACCTCGCAGGACATCATGGACAGCGCGCTGATGCTGCGGCTGCGCCAGGCACTGGCGCTGGTTGAGGCGGATGTGAAGACCGCAGTCCAGTCGCTGGGCAAACTGGCCAAGGCGCATGCCGAGCGGCCGATGGCTGCCCGCACCTACGGACAGCACGCGACCCCGACCAGCTTTGGCGCGGTGGCGGCGGGTTGGGGCACCCCGCTGCTGAACCTGCTGGAAGAGCTGCCCGGCTTGCGCCAGTCCTGCCTGATGGTGTCCCTATCAGGTGCGGCCGGAACCTCCAGCGCTTTGGGAGCGAAGGCGGCGGAGGTGCGCTCTGCCATGGCTAAGGGGCTGGCCCTGCAGGATCCCGGGCGCAGCTGGCATACCGACCGCACTCCGGTTCTGCGCATCGCGGACTGGCTGCTCCGTGTGACACTGGCCTTTGGCAAGATCGGCGAGGACTGCACTGCACTTGTGCAAAGCGGTATTCAAGAGGTATCGCTGGGTGGAACGGGGGCCTCCTCCACCATGCCGCAGAAACAGAACCCGGTGGCGCCTTCGGTGCTGGCGGCGCTGGCCCGGCAGAGCAGCGGCTTGTTCGCGGTTCTTCAGCACGCCTCAATACAGAAGCATCAGCGCGACGGCGCGGCCTGGTTCACCGAATGGATGTGCCTGCCGCAGATTGTTCTGGGCGCTGCCACCTCCGCAAATACCGGCAAAGAGTTGTGCGCGGGTATTGCCCCGCGCGCTGAGGCAATGGCGGCAGCGCTCTCGGCGGGGCTGGGCCTGATCCACGCAGAGGCACTGAGCTTTTCGCTGGCAGCGCAAATGCCGCGGCCTGAAGCCCAGGCGGCGGTGAAGGCCTTGTGCCAGGAGGCTCAGGCCTCGCAAACCCCACTGCGGGACCTTGTGGCGCGGGGCTATCCGGACTTGGATACGGATGCCTTGTTTTCCCCCGCCAGGCAGATGGGCCTTGCCCCGTGGGACGCTTTGCAGTTCAGCAAGCGTGCCGACAGCCTGTGAGACTCCTGAAAGGATTTCACCTGGGTTTGTGTCGCGTTATTCCGTGACGTTACTACACGCACCGGCTGGCACATTGCTGCTTGATGCAGCTACCTTGGCACGCCACCCTGACGGCAAACGGGGAGGAAGATCATGCAAACCATCAAAGCCGCTGTCTGCCATAAATTCGGCGCCCCTCTGGTCATTGAAGAGGTGCAACTGGCAGCGCCTAGAATGGGGGAGGTCGAGGTCACGCTGGACGCAGTTGCGATCTGCCACAGCGACATTTCCTTTGCCGAAGGCGCCTGGGGCGGGCATCTGCCTGCGGTTTACGGCCACGAGGCCGCCGGAGTGATCACCGGGGTCGGCGCAGGCGTGCAGGGTTTTGCCATGGGTGACTCCGTAGTGGTCACGCTGATCCGCAGCTGCGGCACCTGCCCCTCCTGCGCAAGCGGCAAGCCGGTTATCTGCGAAACATCATTTGACACGTTGAATGGCCCCTTGAAAACGGCCAAGGGCGATCCGCTGGACCAAGCGATGGCGTGCGGTGCCTTTGCCGAGAAAGTGGTTGTGGACCAGCGGCAGATCGTCAGGATCCCCGCAGAAATGAACAAGGATGCAGCAGCTCTGATCTCTTGCGGAGTGATCACCGGTGTGGGTGCGGCAGTCAATGCGGCCCGGCTGCGTGCAGGACAGGACGTGGTGGTCATCGGCGCAGGCGGTGTAGGCCTCAACGCCATTCAGGGTTCCCGGATTGCTGGCGCCCGCCGCATCGTCGCCGTTGACATGAGCCCAGAGAAACTTGAGACCGCCAAGGTGTTTGGCGCCACCCACGGGGTGCTCGCAACTGATGCGAAACCCTGGAAAACCGCCCAGGAGGCACTTGGCGGACGCGGCGCTGATGCTGTCCTGGTTACAGTTGGCGCAATTCCCGCCTATGATCAGGCGCTGCGCTATTTGGCGCGCGGCGGCAAGGCTATCCTGATCGGCATGCCGCATTCGGGGGCAACGGCCGCGTACGAACCGGTTGTTCTGGCTGCCCTGGGCCAGGGTCTGACCGGCTCCAAGATGGGTGATACCGTGATCCAGCGGGACATTCCCTGGATCGTTGATTTGTATCAGCAGGGGCGGCTGAAGCTGGAAGAGCTGATCTCCGGCCGCTGGTCTCTGGAGCAGATCAACGAGGCTATCGCTGACACCAAGACCGGAAGCGCCAAGCGGAACGTCATCGTATTCAACCAAGGCAGCACAGCAGGCTGACTTGACGCGAGGACCACCTTAGAGGCCGCCGGCAGTTTTGCGCGCGCTTTCTCGCCCTCGGTCAATGACCAATTTGCCGGTCCCATCGGGTTCGGCCTTGGCAAGCGCAGCTATGCTCATGCAGGCACCCTACCGGTGGCTCTCCGCCGATACAGGAGCGAAACGCAACTTCTGGATGCCTCGGTCGGCTTCAACGGGCAGGCTGTGGGAAGACAGCAGGAATTGAAGCAGTGCCACCTACAAAGAGTGACCGCTACCCGCCAGAAACCAACATGCGGGAAGGAGCTGCAGCTGCGACGGCTTTCCTGAAAACCCTCGCGCATGACGGCAGGCTAATGATCCTTTGCCATCTGAGCTCCGGGGAGAAATCAGTCAGCGAACTGGAAGCGCTCTTGGACCTGCGCCAAGCAGCAGCGAGCCAAATGCTGGCCCGGCTGCGGGAGGGCGGGCTCGTGGAAGCCCGGCGCGATGGCAAAGCGGTGTTTTTTTCTCTGAGCAACGACAACACAGAAGAGATGATTGCCCTGCTCCACAAGCAATTCTGCGATGGCGGCTAAGTGCCAATTCTTTAAACTGACAGCTTGCGGGGCAGCGATTTGAAGAATTGTTTCTTCATGGAGGCCCGGTTTGCACCGCGTCTAAATTCCCAACATGCTCCAGCGGCGCTTTACCTTTCAGTCGCAGGGGAGATGCCTGTAACGTCAGTTTATTTGATTATACATCGTCTGCCCTGACTTTCTGCGTCTGAACTCCAAGCCCTTCGATCTCCAGCTGCATCACATCGCCAGGCCTTAGATAAACCGGCTCAGGCTTAGCCCCCATTCCGACGCCCGGCGGCGTTCCGGTTGCAATCACGTCACCGGGATGCAGCGTCATCAGCTGGCTCAGGTGAGAGATGATCTCCGCAACAGTAAACACCATTCTACTGGTATTGCCTGTCTGCCGCCGAGAGCCATTCACATCACAGGTCAGCCAAAGGTTTTGCGGATCAGGCACCTCATCCCGGGTAACCAGCCATGGGCCTATAGGTCCAAAAGTGTCGCAGCTTTTGCCCTTGGTCCATTGACCTGTAAGCTTGGTCTGAAAATCCCTTTCCGACACATCGTTGATCACGCAATACCCTGCGACATGCTTCAGCGCTTCGGCCTCGGTCACGTATTTCGCTTCGGTGCCGATCACCACGCCCAGCTCAACCTCCCAGTCAGATGCGGCGGAGCCGCGGGGCAGGATAACGTCATCGTCCGGCCCGCAGATCGACGACGTTGCCTTGAGGAACAGGATCGGGTGCTCTGGCAGAGCCATTCCCATTTCCTCGGCGTGATCAGTGTAATTCAGGCCGATACCAAGAAATTTTCCAGGCTGCCCGACACAGGGACCTAGGTCCGGTGTGCCCTCCACCAGCGGCAGTTTGCCAGGGTCCAAGGCAGCCAGCCGGGCCAGCGCGCTATCGCTTAACGCCGCTCCTGAAATATCGGGCACGTAGGCGGACAAGTCCCGGACCGCGCCCGAACTGTCCAAAAGCCCCGGGCGCATCTCTGAACCCATGCGGTATCGAAGCAGTTTCATTTCACTTTCTCCCGCGGGCAATCAGATCAGTTGGAAACATAGCCTGCCACCACTTGCAGAAGTTTGAAAGCGGTCGACGCGTCATTCTCGACAACTGCCAGGAACTCTTCCTCGCCGATCCGCAAGCACCGCAAATCGCTGGCTGCAACCATGCTTAGTGAGCGCGGCTCCTGGCGGATCAGTCCCAGTTCTCCGACCAATCGGCCTGGCCCGACTTGCGCAATCAGCCGGTCCTCGTTCCCTTCCTGCGGCAGCAGAAGATCTGCCTCACCCGACAAGATCATGTAAGCACCATCCGAGGCCTCATCGTCTTTAAGGAAAACCACCTCGCCCGCCTTGGCATCGTACCAGCGCGCCCCAAAAGCCAAGAGGCGTAGCTGCCGGCGGTTCAGGCCGGAGAAAAGCTCTGTCTGTTCCAGCGCACGAAGCTTGCGCGCCAGATCTTGGCTGGCCGCGCCGTCTTCAGCAGACACAGCCTGCGCCTCATCACTGACCAGCCTGCCTTGGCGCAACTCAAAATAGACGTCAAAGACGTCCGGGCTCTGAAACCCGGGTGCCAGATAGATCAGCGTCGTGCCAGGCAGAAGATTACGCAGGTTCTTGTGCACTGCAACGCGGGTTTCCAGGTCATAGCTCGCCATCGCGGAGTCGAGGATAAGGATGTCGGGGCGCTTGATTGTAGCTCGGCAGAAGGCAAGCGGCTCCGCAAAACTGGCTGCCAACCCCTGCCCGCCGACGGCAATAGGCATGTCGAAGATCAGCTCCACAACCTGATCACGCAAACCTTCGCGAACCATCAAGTCCGAAACCAGTTTGCGCACTTCGTCGCCCTTGGCACCGGCGGCATCGGATATCTTGCCGAATAGCGCATTCTCAAGAACCGTGAGACTGGGGGTAATTGCTTCTTGTTGAAAAGGCACAAAGCCTGTGCTCAGGGACTTCAGCAGGCCATCCCCATGACTGCGCCGGAATCCGAGGATACGCTCCTTCATATCATCTTCAAAAGCCGGCCCGATCTGTTCCGCGGAGATGGTGAAAGGCACGATCAGCAGCTGCGCCAGTTCTTCCCGGCTGAGCGAAGATGCTTCCGCAGTGCCGGACCGGTCAACCAGCGCCAGCGCGGCCTCATATGCAGCAACATCCAGACCAAGCTTACGGAATAGCGGATGGCCGGTTCCATCGACGCCAAAAATCTGCCGCAGCATTTCGACCACGTCGCGAGTCAGTGCAACCAGGCTTTCATCAAGGCCCAATTGCTTCAACTGGTCCAGGAAATCTCTTTGCTGGTGCAACATCTCACCGGTCAGCGGCTCGTGCGAGGCAGCGAACAGCAGGTTTTCCGCTACCGGGAGGGCCGGATTGTAGCTCTCTGGGTCCAAGAAATGCACGTGCACATCCAGCCCGGCGCTTTCAATCGCCTCACGCACCGATGGGCGCAGCCTGACCAATTGCTCTGCCAGTTCCTTATGTGTGGCTTCTTCGAACCGCTGCTCAATGCCGCGCCGGAACAGGGCTGTGTCTGAGCCGATGCCCTCCACCACTTTCAGCCACCAGCCCCTCAGTTCTGCTTCGCTGGAAAATCCAGCCAACTTGGGGTCCAGCCATGGCGCGTCGAATGGGTCCGGGCTGTTCCCCGCCTGAATGGCAACTTCCAGTTCCTGTGGATTTTGCGCCTCGCCCTGAGGCCGCATCCGCATCGGCATCATCACGTTGTCGCCAAACGACCCTTGGAACAGAACCGGCCGCGATGTGGCATAGCCAATCCGAGCCGCCACAACGGCCTGATGCAATCCGCTCAAATCCTGCTCTGCCACAGTGACAGTCCCCGAAGACGGTAGTATCTCCCGCGTCAGAAGCTCCGACAGCGCCCTGCGGTCTTCTTCGGATGGCGCCGCGATCCCGATTACCTGACCGGCCGGGAAGGTTGCACTCAGTTCCTCCAGCACCAGATTGCCATCAGTGTCCCGCACGGTGACGGAATCGAGTACCACGTCCCCGGACAGCTGCTGCAGCTCGCCTGGCTCTCCGGTGAGCAGCTCTTCATCCACCATCCCCTGCGGGGCAAAGCGTTCCAGGATCACATCCCAGCGCAAGCTCATGTCCTGGGTCTGGTTGTAATAGGCAAGAAGCTCCTTCCACGGGGAAGCAAGATCCTTGTACGCGGCCAGCGCGGCAACCAGCGCCCCCAGCGAAACCTTGCCCTGAAGAACCAAATAGCCGCCGACCGCATAAAAGAAGAACGGCGTCAGCTGGGTAATGAAGTTGTTGAGAAACTTCATGAAGAACTTTTTCTGGTAGATCTGGAAGCGGATGTCGTAAAGCCGCCCAAGCCGGGCCGTGATGATCGCCATCCGGTAACGCCAGCCGCCATTGATCCTGAGCGTCGAAGCGCCTGCCGCGCTTTCCCCGATTTCAGTAGCCAGCGACCGCACCTGCTTGATACGTTTCTTGTTCAAGAGGTTGATCTGCCGCTGCAGCATCGGAATCAGCCAGCCCTGCAACGGAATCAATGCAATCGCCGCCATTCCGAACCAGAAGTTCTGCAAGAACAGGAAGAACAGGATGGTCAGCATCTGCCCGGCTTGCAGCACCGGCTGGCTGACCGCGTCCCCCATCAGCCCGCCCATCGGTTCGGATTCCGATGTAACCATCGACACCAGCTCACCCTGGCTTACCCGCTCAAAGTAGGGTTGCGGGAAGCGCAAGACACGGGCGATCAGTTGGTACCGGAAACGGCGCAGCATCCGTTCCGCCAGCACCCCTTTCATGGTGTTGATCCGCATCTTCAACAAACCGTGGCACAGCACCGATAGCAGAAAGGCGCCGCAAAGAATCCAGAGGAACGTAAGCTGATCGAAACTCTGGCCCAGCACGGTGATGGTCGAGCTTTCGGCACCAATCGCGTCGTTGATGATCCGTTTCGGCAGCTCAAGCGTCAGGTAAAGCAACGGAAACAGGCATGCGGTCACGATAAGCAGCACCAGCTGGTCGCGTTTTGAGTATTTCCAGATGAAGCGGAACAGAGAGCGCTCGATGGGAAAGCTCCGTAATTGGCGGCATCAGGCAAGGCTTTTCTATGGGTAGCGCGGTTTGGCCGGCACAGGCAATGGGCAGCAACCTGCCCAATCCCGTTGCGGCACCCTGCAGTTGCAACATTTGCCAGACGGCGAAAAATCCGTAAGGTTCCAGCCAAGTACACTTTCAGGAGACTAATTGGTTTGCCGGAATACGTCGGATCCGTTCTGCTGCTGCTCTGCGCCCTGCAGGTCAAGCACTTGTTTGCCGACTTCTTCCTGCAGACACCCAAGATGCTGTCAGGCCGCTGCGCCTATGCCCACATGGGGCGCGCGCAGCATGCTGGTGTCCACATTGTCGGTTCAGCAGTGATTTTTCTGCTCTTCGGCGCACCGCTCAGCTTTATTTTTGTGCTGGCCGTGCTGGAGTGGGTGGTCCATTTCCACATCGATTTCGGCAAAGCCCGCTTCTCCGAACGCAAGAAACTTAACCCGCAGCAGCCAATGTTCTGGCAGGCTATGGGATCGGACCAGGCGCTGCACCAGCTGACCTACATCGCAATGGCTTGGGCTTGGGTGAAATACGCAGCAACCTGAGCAGCGGATCCGAACTTGGGAGCTGAACCAGCCCCCGGAACACTCTCGGCGAAGAATTCCCCCGCACATCACTGCTGAGCACTTTAGTTTTTTGCACGAGGTCCGTGTTGGAGAAGCTTCATTCAGGGCACCACAGGCATATCCCTCTTAATCGTGCGAAGGACCACGTTGGTCTGCGCACTGGCGACTGCTGGCAGGCGGAACAGGAAGCCCTCAAGAAACCGGTTATAGACTTCCAGGTCCGGTGCCAGCACCCGCAGATGATAATCCGCCTGGCCGGTTGTGGCATAACACTCCTGCACCAGCGGGTTTGTTTCAACGGCGCGGATGAACTCCACCAGCTTGTCCGGGTCATGACGGGTCAGATGGACATGCACGATTGCCTGGAAGCCAAGCCCCATTGCTGGAGCGTTCACCACAGCGCCATAGCGTTCGATGATGCCTGCCTCCTCAAGCGCCCTGACCCGGCGCCAAAGGGCGGACGGCGACATGCCTACAGCTTCTGCGAGATCGGCATTGGAAATACGGGAATCTTCCTGGAGTAGCGTCAGAATTCGGCGGTCGCGGTCGTTGAGATCCATTTTCCGGTCACTTTTCCCAGTTCACTGCTTAACGAAGGGTAACTTAACCACGATTCACCGCAAAACCAACAAATCGGGCAAATCTTTTCAAGCTATAGGGATTACTTTTCCGTATACTACTTTTCCGCGCAAGGATTCCGCCGCGATGACCGAGCTGAGCCACGATTTCCGCAGCTACAAGCTGGACGACCGATACGACATGACCAAAGGCCGGGTGTTCCTGACAGGCACCCAGGCGCTGGCCCGGGTGATGCTAGATCAAGCCCGCCGAGACCACGCCGCGGGTTTGAACACCGCCGGATTTGTGTCGGGCTACCGCGGCTCGCCGCTGGGCGGGGTCGACCTGGAGTTCTGGCGAGCGGAAAAGCGGATGCAGGAGAACCGCATCAAGTTCATGCCCGCGGTAAACGAGGACCTGGGCGCCACCGCGGTGCTTGGCGCGCAGCAGGCAGTGCTGGACCCGCATTGCGAGGTCGAGGGCGTCTTCTCCATGTGGTACGGCAAGGGTCCGGGCGTGGACCGTTCCGGCGATGCGCTGAAACACGGCAACGCCTACGGCTCCTCGAAGAAGGGCGGCGTTCTGGTGGTGGCGGGCGACGACCATGGCTGCGTGAGCTCCTCCATGCCGCACCAGTCGGATGTGGCTTTCATGTCCTGGTTCATGCCGGTGCTGAACCCGGCAGATGTCTCTGAATACCTGACCTTCGGTGAATACGGCTTTGCCCTGTCCCGCTATTCCGGCACTTGGGTCGGCTTCAAGGCAGTGTCGGAAACCGTGGAAAGCGCGCGCTCGGTCGAACTGCAGCCGGATCGCCAGTTCACTTACCCTGAACTGCCGGACTACCCTGGCGGGCTGCATATCCGCCGCGCCGACCTGCCCTCGCCTGAGATCGAGACACGCATCCATGCCAAACTCGCCGCGGTTCGCGCCTTTGCTGAGGCCAACCCGATCGACAAGCGGATCTATGACATCAAGGAAGCGCGCTTCGGCTTCGTCTCCACTGGCAAGGGGCACCTGGACCTGATGGAGGCGCTGCGCCTGCTGGAGCTGGACGAGGCCGCCTGCCGCCGCTTGGGGATCGATATCTACAAGGTCGGCATGGTCTGGCCGCTGGACCGCACCGATGCGCTGAAGTTCGTGAAGGGCAAGCAGGAAGTCCTGGTCGTCGAAGAAAAGCGCGGCATCATCGAGAGTCAGTTCAAGGAAAACTTCTATGACTGGCCCGGCAGCAAGCCGGAGAAGATGGTCGGCAAATACGACAGCCAGGGCGAGCCGCTAATCCCGTGGACCGGTGAGCTGAGCCCGCTGCTGCTGGCGCCCATCGTGGCGGCGCGGCTGGACAAGTTTTTCCCGGAGGAAAACCTGCCGGCCAAGGCCGCTGCGCTGACGGCTGAACCGCCGAAAGTGCTGAACGTGCCCGGCGCCACCCGCACGCCCTATTTCTGCTCCGGCTGCCCGCACAACACCTCGACCAAGCTGCCCGAGGGTTCGAAGGCGTTCTCCGGCATTGGCTGCCATGTGATGGCGAGCTGGATGGATCGCGAAACCGCCGGCTATGCGCAGATGGGCGGCGAAGGCGTGCCGTGGACCGTTGCCTCGCAGTTCAACGGCAACAAGCATGTGTTCCAGAACCTCGGCGAAGGCACCTGGTATCACTCCGGCTCGCTGGCGATCCGCCAGGCGGTCGCGGCCGGCACCAACATCACCTACAAGATCCTGTATAACGACGCGGTGGCGATGACCGGAGGCCAGCCGGTGGACGGACCGGTCTCTGTCCATGGCATAGCCCAGACCTGCCGCGCCGAAGGCGTGCAGCGGATCGCCCTGATCTCGGACGATATCGCTAAGTTCAGCCATGGGGATTTCCCGGCAGGCACCACGTTCCACGACCGCAACGCGCTGGACGCGGTCCAGCGGGAACTGCGCGAAATCCCCGGCGTCACCGTGCTGATCTACGAGCAGACCTGCGCCACCGAAAAGCGCCGCCGCCGCAAGCGCGGCAAGATGGAGGACCCGAAACGCTTTGCCTTCATCAACGATCTGGTCTGCGAGGGCTGCGGCGACTGCTCGGTCGAATCCAACTGCCTGAGCGTGGAGCCGAAAGAGACGCCGTTCGGGCGCAAGCGCAAGATCAACCTGTCCACCTGCAACAAGGACTTTTCCTGCCTGAACGGCTTCTGCCCCAGCTTTGTCACCGTCGAAGGAGCCACCCGGCGCAAGAAGAAACCTGCCGGGCTGAACGCCGCCGAATTGGCGGCCAAGCTGCCCGCCCCGGACCTTCCCTCCCTGGCAGAACCATTCGATCTGCTTGTAACCGGGGTGGGCGGCACCGGCGTAGTTACCGTCGGGGCTCTGATCACCATGGCAGCGCACTTGGAAGGCAAGGGATCCAGTGTGCTGGACTTCACCGGTTTTGCCCAGAAGTTCGGCACGGTGCTGAGCTACATCCGGCTGTCCAATTCCCCTGACACGCTGAACCAGGTCAGGACCGATCAAGGCGGTGCAGATGCAGTCATTGGCTGCGATCTTGTCGTCAGCTCAGCGCCGAAGGCATCAGCTCATTACCGCGCAGGCACCAAAGTCGTACTGAACCGGGCGGAAATGCCCACGGGCGATCTGGTTTTGCGCCGCGATGCCGACCTGATGGCCGGGGTGCGCGAGAAAACCATTGCAGCAGCGGTAGGTCCGCAGAACCTGTCCGGTTTCAATGCCAACGAAGCCGCTGAGGTAATGCTGGGAGATGCAGTTCTTGCGAATGTCATGATGCTGGGCTTTGCCTGGCAAAAAGGACTGGTGCCAGTCAGTGCAAACGCCCTGGACCAGGCGATTGAGCTGAACGGCGTGGCTATCGACAAAAACCGCCTCGCATTTGCCATCGGCCGCGCCATGGCTGCAAACCCGAAACTGGTTGAGGACAAGTACAAAGAAACTTCGGACTATGACGAGACGTTGACCGAGCTGGTCGAGCGGCGCGCGACCTTCCTGAGCGGATACCAGGACACCAAATATGCAGCACGATATCGGGAAACACTCGCACGGTTCCGCGACGCCCTCCCGGCTGATGCACAGGAGCAGCTTACCGAAGCGGCGGCCCGGTCGCTGTTCAAACTGATGGCCTATAAGGACGAATTTGAAGTTGCGCGCCTGCTGACCAGCGAGAAGTTCCGTCACCAGATCGAGGACGAATTCGAGGGTGACTTCACTGTCAATTACCACCTTGCCCCGCCGGTCCTGAACCGCAGGAGGGACAGCCGCGGCAGGCCGCGGAAGCGCTCCTTCGGCCCCTGGCTGCGCCCAGGACTGAACTTGCTGGCCAAAGCACGCCGCCTGCGCGGCACCGCTTTCAACGTCTTCGGCTATCACGAGGAGGCCCGGCTGCACCGCGATCTGCTGGCCTGGTACGAGTCCGCACTCAGCAAGGTTGCCCAGCGCTGCAGCCCGGACACGCATGACTCCTGCCTTGAGATACTGAAAGCGCCGATGGAAATCCGCGGTTACGGTCCGGTGCGCCTGGAGGCCGCGAAGGCGGTCAGGGCAAAAGCAGATGAGATGCTGCGCAAGCTCTAAAAGCTCTATCGACTGCCAGCACTGGGACTTCAGATGTCCCAGTGCTGGCGCGTGAACGCGGTGAAGGCTTCCATCTCCTCGGCCAGCGGTTCCCGCCCGGTAAATACCTTGAGATACTCTGGTGTCACCTCCAGCCGGTGGGCATGGCTCTCGTTGGGGTCCGCCATGTCATAGCCCAGCTGCATATAGTAGAGCACCTTGGCGCGGGTCGTTGCCTCGCGTTCCGGGTAGCCATAGCGGGCAAACATTGCGGTCAAAGCTTCAACCCGGCGCCGGTCGGACCGGTCCAGCAAGCTGCGCACCTTGCCTGATCGCCGCGACCAGTCCCGCACCGCAAAATCCAGCGCGGTATTGAACAGATTGGGGTTGGTGATGCAGTGAAAAACGTTCAACACGGCCCCTGTGATAGTCTTTGCCGGAGCTTCCGCCTGCCGCACCATACCTGCGGTGTTGGTCTGCTCCCATGTTTTCAAGAGCGCATCCAGCAAGTCCTGACGTGATTTGAAGTACCAGTAAAAAGAAGACCGGGAGACATTCATCCGCTCTGCCAGCGCCAATACTTTAACTTGTTCAACTCCGTCAGAGATGAGCACATCCATAGCTACATTAAGCCAGTCGTTGCGGGTGACCTTGATGTTGCCGACCAGCGGCTCAGCCTCCGGATCATCCCGGTGCAGGACAGGTTTTTGCGCCATGGGAGGCCTTTCAGGTCGGTTGCATTTTCGTCAGTCTACGCCGGGCCCGCAGCCAGCGCCAACACGGCACCTCAGTCTGCATCGAATTGCTATCAGGTTTGAGTGGCTGCAGCGACACACCGTACTGACAGCCAGGCCTTCGGGAACTTCTGACCGATTGAAGCTGCCAATACGTGGACATGATCAATCGTGACGGGGCGTTGGCGCACTCCTTTGACCGCCCATTCCACCGGTTTCAATGCTTGTTGCAAAGCCTTCCTGGACCCGCAATGCTTTCATCGTCTATGCCAATTTCCCTTGCATAACCGGCATCTGGCCAAATGGGGTTTGACTAAACAGCCTTTGGCGCGCGAAGGTGTTAGAAAAAACAGGGGAAAACACGATCTCATGAGCGCCTTGAACCAGCTGGGCGGGCAATTCTGAATGCGTCCGCTGCTGTCCGTCGAAAACCTCAGCATTGGATTTGGCAAAGGAGAATCCGTTGTCAATGACGTCAGCTTTGCCGTCCAGCCCGGCGAAACACTGGCCTTGGTTGGGGAAAGCGGCTCGGGAAAAACAATTTCCTGCCGGGCAGTGCTGCGTATCCTTCCGAAGGTGGCTCAACTGCGTTCCGGGCGGATTCTACTGGAAAGCCGCGGCAAGAAGCTGGACCTTGCCTCGCTTGACGAACGTCTCATGCGCGACGTGCGCGGCAACACGGTCTCAATGATCTTTCAGGAGCCGATGCGGTCCTTGTCGCCGCTGCACCGGATCGGAAATCAAGTATCCGAAGTGCTGTGGCTGCATGGGCGCAAATCTGAACGCGAAGCACGCGATGTGGTCCTGGAATGCTTTGAGCGGGTAGGGTTTCCTGAACCAGAGCGCACCTATCGCTCCTACCCGTTCGAACTGTCAGGAGGGATGCGCCAGCGGGCGATGATTGCCATGGCAATGGTTGCCAAACCCGACCTGCTGATTGCAGACGAACCGACCACAGCACTGGATGTGACCACACAGGCGCAGGTTCTGGGGCTAATGAAGGACCTGCAGCGCGAAACCGGCATGGCAATGATCCTGGTGACTCACGATCTGGGCGTGGTCGCCAATATGGCAGAACAAGTGGTGGTGATGCACAAGGGCCGGGTCATGGAATCCGGGCGCGCCGAACCAATGCTGCGTGCGCCGGCTCACCCATATACCAAGGCATTGTTCGACGCCGCACCGGAGATTCCGGATGCGGCAGTTGTCGCGATCCCGCCTTCGCGCGATGACCTGATCCTGGAGATGAAATCTGTCTCCAAAACCTACACGCTGCGGGCTGGCAAAGGATGGCAATCACCGACACTGATTCATGCCTGCCGGGAAATCAACTTGCGGGTGACCCGCGGTGAGACACTGGCGATTGTGGGAGAGAGCGGCTCAGGCAAAACAACGGCTGCCCGAATTGCATTGGGGGCTGAGCCACCAGATCCCGGTGGCGAGGTACTGTTCCGGCCTGACCCCAACCGCCCCCCAGTCGCAGTGCAAGACATGAACCGGGAAACGCGAACGGCTTTTCAAAAACAAGCTCAGATGGTGTTTCAGGACCCGTATTCGTCGCTATCGCCGCGAATGCGCATACAGGACACGCTGATGGAACCGCTGGACATCCATCGCATAGGCACGCGGGCCGAGCGCCGCGATAAGGCTGCGGAGATGCTGCGCCTGGTGGGCCTGTCTCCTGACATGCTGAAGCGCTATCCCCACGCCTTTTCAGGCGGTCAGCGCCAGCGTCTGTCAATCGCACGCGCCTTGATGCTGGACCCTGCTCTGATTGTCTGCGATGAACCGACGTCAGCGCTGGACGTCTCGGTCCAGGAACAGATTCTCAGGCTGCTGGAGGAAATCCGCGACCAGCACAACCTGTCCTACCTGTTCATCAGCCATGACCTGGCCGTGGTGGCACGGATTGCAGATGAAGTCGCGGTGATGCGGCGCGGGCTGATCGTCGAGCAGGCACCGCCGGAAACATTGTTTTATAATCCGCAGCATCCCTACACCAAGGCTTTGATCGCTGCCCAGCCGGAACCGGACATCGACCGGCCAATCGACCTGAAACTCGTGGCCCAAGGTGCGGGTGCGCCCGAGTGCTGGCCCGAAGCGTTTCGGTTCAGTGGCGTCGATGCCCCGCCCCTTGTGAATTTGAAAAATCTGGAACCCGGCCACAAGGTGCGCTGCCATGCTTGAAGCCCTGAAACTTTTCCTAGCCGCCGCCTTCTGCCTTGCGCCTTTTGGTGCTTTTGCAGACATCACGGTACAGGAAAGCGGTTTCTGGAGTTCCGAAGTTAAGGCAGGATACCTGCCCCCTGCTGCCAAACGCCTGCCCGAGGTGCCGCTTGTGGTGGATCTGGTTGCCAAGGGCCGGGAATTTGGCGTTCAGGGCGGCACCCTCAATACAATGGTCACGCGCTCCAAAGATATCCGGCAGATGGTGGTCTATGGCTATGCCCGGCTGGCGGGCTATGACGAGAAGTACCAGTTAAAACCGGACATCCTGCTGGGTTACGAAAACGAAGGGAACCGCAGGTACACGCTGAAACTGCGGCCCGGTCACCGCTGGTCCAACGGCGACGCCTTCACATCGGACGATTTCCGCTACTGGTGGGACGATGTCGCGAACAACGTATTGCTTAGTCCTGCCGGCCCGCCGGACTTTCTGCGGGTGATGGGACAACTGCCGCGGGTCAGTTTCCCTGACCAAACCACGGTCATCTACGAATGGGACAATCCGAACCCCAGCTTCCTGCATATGCTGGCCCAGGCC